>CAWDXS010000001.1:0-14050 GCA_963806385.1 Candidatus Bathyarchaeota archaeon
AGGGGCGCTGTGCATTCGATTAACCCGACCAAAGGAGATGACACGAGAGTCAGGAAGTGAAACCAAACTCGCTTCCGACGGGCCATGTACTTACTGTTCAGTGACGCGCCGATTTGGTAAGTGAGCAGCCATAGGACGGTTGTTATAGGAAAAATAATCCTTAGAATCCCAAGGTTATCTGGTATATATTGGGGAATAAACGCGGCGATAATTGAAGCCATTCCTGAAAGAAAACCAGAAGACCAAATCAACGCTCTCGCCACCTGTGAAACCTGCTCCCCCAGAGTAAAGTACCCCAGATTTTGCATTAAGCCGTGCCACCATCTCTTGCGCTGCTTAATCAGGTCCTTGAGTGTACAGGGGCTTTTTTCCTCGATTACTCCTCCGTGCCAGGCAAAAACTTCTGACCCGAACTTTTTTTGAGCAACCACAGCGAAAAGACTGTCTTCAGCGATGGTTTTTCCGTTGTTCCAGCCTACTTCCTCTTCGATGTCGCTTCGCACTAGAAGGTTTGACCCGTGTATGTAAGCTGGTTTTCCTCTGTTCATGAATTTTACGCATTCAAAACAGCAAAATGGTCTTATGTTGTCAATGAGATTCGTGATTTTGAATTTCTCATCTTCCTGTAGAGGATAAACTATTAGTCCCTCGCTTATGGGTGAAGGGTTATCCTCGAGGAACGTTAAGATGCTGCATAGGGTTTGTTTTGTGATTCGGCTCTCGTCGTCAAGGTGGAATACGTAAATGTCTTCGGTGTTCTTGTTCTCGTTTTTTCGGGTTTCCACTGCGTATTGTAAGGCTCTGCCCTTGTAAACTGCGTTGCATGAATAGTCTGTTGGGACGGTGATTGTTCGGCAACTCTCAAATGTTTCTTCAGCATCCGTGACCACCCACACTTCATACTTCTTGTACTCGATTTCTCTGCAGACGGAATTAACTTGATCAACTGTTTCTTGAACTATTGGAATATTGCCTTTAGTTGTGATTTGGAAAATTATTCTTGGTGTGTTAAATCGGGTTTTTTCAGGTTTTGCCATCAATTTAGGCAAGTAAGCTGCAACGTAAACGTAAAACCTCACGAGTGAAAGGGATGAAACTATCCATATTACCCAAAAGTAGTTTATTGGCCAGAAGTATTCCCAGAACGAACGAAAGGGAAACACCTTTAGAAGGTCCCACAACATAATAATTACATAATTTGAATGCACTAATATGTCTAATCTTTAGAACCGTAAAATTCGCTTGCTGCTTATCCCACCAACGCATGTGCTTCTGCTTCCAAATCTCACGAGGAGATAAAAGCCAAGCATATTTGGAGCCTATTAGCAGTTGTATGCAGAAACCTATAGGGGGTAGGTCCGTAATGGCGCTTTTCACTGCCAAAGGCATGCAGAAAAAGATTCAGCCTACTTATAAGGGAGGGGGCATAGCCTCTCCACGCGCTAGCGCTGCAAACTCCGGCAAATGCGTTAATTATATCTAACAAACCCGCCATATCCAAGCTTATGATAACCATAATAGGCGCAGGAAAAGTTGGAGCCGCAGCCGCCTTCGACATCCTAAGATACAGAATAAGCGATGTTGTCCTAATCGATGTTTTCGAGGATTTGGCGAAAGGCGAAGCCCTTGACATGATGCAGGCAGCCCCAGCCATCGAGTTTGACGGGAAAATCCGAGGCGCAAGCGACTTCAAAGAGATGGAAGGCTCTGAACTCGTTATCGTCATCGCTGGCCAAGCACGGAAGCCCGACATGACCCGCATCGACCTTATGAACAACAACGCTAAAATCGTCAAATCCGTAGTCAAGGAAGTTGTCAAGTACGCGCCAGACTGCAAACTCATGATGGTAACAAACCCCGTTGACATCATGACCTACATCGCCTGCCGAGAATCTGGATTGCCGAGAAACCGCGTTTTCGGCATGGGCAACATACTTGACACGCTGCGTTTTCGCTCGTACATCGCCTCAGAACTGAACGTTTCAAGAGAAGACACCCGCGCACTGGTAATAGGCGAGCATGGGGACTCCATGGTTCCCCTCGTTGAATACGCTTGTGTTTCAGGAATTCCAATCGCAGACTTGCTCACACCGGAACAAATCGAAAAAGTAGTCCATCAAACCGTGTCTTCAGGCTCAGACGTCATCAAACTCAAGGGCTCCACAGTCTACGCGCCAGCAGCCGTCATCGCAATAATGGCTGACGCTATCATCACGGGAAGAAACAGAGTCATGAGCGTCTCCACCCTTCTGAAGGGAGAATACGGCGTTTCAAACATTTCTATAGGCGTACCTGTTGTCTTGGGCAAGGATGGGGTTGAAAAAATCATAGAACTCGAGTTATCAACCCGGACAAGCAGGCGCTTTGAGAAGTCAGTCGCGTTGATTAAAGAGGCAATAGCCGCATTGAAAGAATAAACAATTAACGCTTGCGGCGCAACGCTCTCGCGGCTGCTTCCACTGCACTGATTGCTTTTTCCACATGTTCCGCTTCTATTCCTCGGTGCGTCACCATTCGGATATTATTCTTAGCCAATGTTGAGGCGAGTACACCGTTTTCTTTGAGTTCCGAGAGGAATAACTCATCTTCGCCGCCTAAGCCGCCAATGCTGAAGCGAACCATATTCGTTTGGACGCGCTCCAAGTTTACGGAGACGCCGTGTATCTTGGCTATTCCTTCAGCCAAACGCCTCGCGTTCCTGTGATCCTCTTCCAGCCTGTCAATCATCTTTTCCAACGCAATAATTCCAGGCGCTGCGATTACGCCGGCTTGGCGCATTCCACCGCCCAGCACCTTCCTGAACTTTCGCGCTTTCTCAACGAATTCTCTTGTGCCCACCACCACCGAGCCGAGGGGGCAGCTTAAGCCCTTGGAAAGGCAGAACATCATGTTGTCCACGTGCCGCGTAAACTCTTTAACATCAGTTTTCAGCGCCACAGCAGCGTTGAAAACTCTCGCGCCGTCCATGTAGAGTTTTAAGCCGTGAGCTCGGGCAACTTGGCTTACTGCGCTTATTTGCTCGGGGGTGACTACTGTTCCGCCGTGTCGGTTATGCGTGTTTTCAAGGCAGACAAGGGCAGGCTCTGGAAAATGGATGTTCCGAGGTCTTATGGCTGCGTCAACATCGTTTGGGTCGAGTGCCCCATTTTGGCTCTTTACTGGCCATGGCAGTAGCCCTGCTATGACGGAGATTCCGCCCACCTCGTACCAGTACATGTGGCTTTCCGATTCAAGTATCACCAATTCCCCGCGTCCCGTGTTGCTCATTAAGGAAACCAAGTTTGCTTGTGTTCCGCTTGCAACGAGGAGCGCTGCTTCCTTGCCCATTTTTGAGGCAGCCATCTCCTCGAATTTGTTGACTGTTGGGTCTTCGCGGTAAACGTCGTCTCCGAGTTCTGCGTGCCGAATCGCTTCCAGCATCTCCTCGGTCGGCAACGTCACTGTGTCGCTTCTCAAATCAATAACCTCTTTGTGCAGCATAGCTCATCTCTCCTTAAACGCTTGTTACTTCAAGAGGCTAATTAACTTTGATAACATGCATCATGTTTTCTGCGCAAGTTTAACGTAAATTGGGAAAAAATAATCGTTCACGCACAACTCCAATCGGACAAGTCTGGTTTTCACATCAAAAATGTAGTCAATACATGACAGCGGATTCAATATGCGGAACCGTTAGCCCTGAGGCAGGAACCTACTCCTTTGTTAGCGGCTCATCCTTGACGATAAAAGCTACGCCGAGCGATGGCTTCGCATTCCAGTACTGGGCTGAAGCCTGATTGGCAAATCTGTTAGTTTGATGGAAACCGCGTGAAAATAATGTGCAAAAACTGTGAGGGCATTAGTTGACCGGGTTCGCCGATAAAAAATGTTATTTAGCAGTTGGCAACCTTCTTGTTTCAGGTGTCCAGCTTGGAGTTCCAGGGAAGAGACATAATATCAATCGAAGACTTCTCCCGCGAAGAAATCAACTACATCCTGACTATCAGCCGCACTATGGAACCCCTCGCCTCGAAGGGTTCAGACCTGCTTCGAGGAAAAATCCTCGCCACCCTATTCTTCGAACCCAGCACTCGCACACGATTAAGCTTCGAGACCGCAATGCTCAAACTAGGCGGTTCCACCATAGGCTTCGCTGAAGCCGAAATTGCCTCGGTCAAGAAGGGAGAGAATCTCGCGGACACGGTTCGCACCGTGGAAAACTACGCCGACATAATAGCGTTAAGGCATCCTCTCGAAGGCGCCGCGAAATTGGCTGCAGAATTCTCCAAAGTTCCCGTGATTAACGCGGGCAGTGGGGGAGAAGAACATCCCACGCAGGCGCTCATAGACCTGTACACGATACAAAAAGAGAAAGGAAAAATCGACGGGTTAAAAATCGCTTTGGTCGGCGACTTGCGTTATGGTCGCACTGTGCACTCGCTTGCGTATGCGCTTTCGCTCTATAACATCGAATTGTGTTTAATTTCGCCCGAATCCCTGAGAATGCGGCGGGAAGTCCTGAGAACGATACAAACCAGAATCAAAGTGTCCGAGGACGCGAACTTGGAAAATATAATTCCGCAAATAGACGTTTTATACGTCACGCGGATACAGAAAGAGCGTTTCCCAGATGTTGCGGAGTACGCAAAAGTCAAGGGCGTCTACAAGATAGACCTCAAAACTTTGAAGAGCGCAAAAAAAGATTCGATAATTCTTCATCCTCTTCCACGAGTTGACGAAATCGCGGCTGAAGTTGATAGCACGCCTGCAGGCGCGTTACTTCCAGCAGGTTCGGAACGGGGTTGTGGTCCGAATGGCGCTTCTGGCATTGATCTTGGGCGCCGTTAAATAGCGTGCTCAAGTGGAAGCAAACCGGTCAAATGTTGTCAGCGAGCTCATTGAGCCGCAGGAGGGGCATTTGTGCATGATTCCGAACCAGCTTTTCTTGCAGTTGCCGCAGTACGTGATTACGCGGTTGTAAGTGAAGAATTCGGTAGCTTGAGTCTCGATTAATTGCTTCGTCAGGCTCATGAGTTCTTCTGGTTTGATATTCAGCCGCTTCTAATTCTATTACAGTCAAGTTTCCACCGACGTTGAGGTTTTTCAGTTTCTGTTCTGTTTCCAGCGATTCAGGCGGAATTTGGGGAAAACTGCTGGTTTTCAGGGACAATCGTTTCGTGGTCGAGTAGAAGGGTTTGTCTCTGGTTCCTGAAAACTTCACTTTGGCGACTCCATATTTTTCAATGTCTAATTGAGCTAGTCTTTCAGACGCTTCGGGACTGCGCAGCATGGCTGTTAACAATCGTTTTCCGTGTTTTCTTCCGATTTTGTGCTTGAAAGCCAGTACGTTTTGAACTATTTCTTCGGTGAACTTGACTTTATTTTCTGGGCTGGGGTTTTTCTCGCAGAAAGTCTCTACAGCCTCTGGGAAACCGGCGAAATTTATTATGCGGGAACAATTTTCAAGTCTGAAGTAGGTGTCGCCGCTTGAACTCTGCGTTAGGAAAGGAAGTGAGTTTTTTCCGTGTTGTTTGAGCACGCTGTACTTGATTCCTAAGGCTCGTGCTGCCAGCTCGCATCGTTCCTTTAGGATTTCAAGAAACTTGTTCATGTCATTCTCGCTTTCATGGACGATTCGGGGTAGATTAACCGTTACGTATCCTAGGCAGCCTGTCCGCAGAGTGTCCGTTTCCCAGTCCCCCGTCAAATCCGCTTCAAGTTTGCATCCTGAGGATGAGAAAACCGCGTATTTGCCTTCTTTCTGCAGCATGTTTGCAAAGTAGGGTGTTCCTCTTTCAGCTGCCAGACTGTGTGCTTTTAGCAGGAGTGCTTTTGCGTTTTCGTCTGACATTGTTTCGTTGTTGATTTTAATGATGAGTTTCGGGTTGAGTAATGGTTTTGGAGAGCTTTCTTCTGCGAATACTTCGAGTATAAGTGACGCCAGTAGGCGAGTTTCTTCAGTGAAGTCTCCGTATTTGCCGGTGGTTTTTCCTTCAGGTCCCACTGCTGGTTTGTCGGCGATGAATTTTGGGGTTGAAAACTCAATCCCCAAGGCAGCGTCTGCATGTTGGTTCACGTTTAGCAGGAAAAGCGCAGGTTTTCTTTCACTCTCGCGGTTTCCAGCCCCTTTATGAACGGCGCGAGGAACACGTTGAAGTAATCGCAAGTTTGCGTTTCGTTTATTTCTCGCGGTGGCGTGCAAAAGAGCGTTGAAGACGATTGATAATGCGGATTCAAAGTTTTGAGGGGGCTTAGCGGCGAGTTGAAGGGGGTTGTCCAGTCCGGATGCCGTTTTGGAAGAAAAATCTTAGGTCATGCATTGCTTCGTTCGGCTTTAGAATCCATGTGCCCAACCCGTTTATGTGGATTGCGCCGGAGACGTGGGCGTCGGCGATGTCTCTTGGGAAAACGTTCAGGAGTGTGTATTCTCCGAAGACTGTTGTTCCCGCTTTGTGAAAGCATGGCGGCTGAATCTTGAGCGTTTTCTTTTGCGTCTAGCAGGGCGGTTACTTCGTGGACTGGCATGCCCAGCCGCGTGAGTTTGTGGCGGTACTCCTCCAGTCCCTTCTCCACTAAAATGGCGTTCACGACTTCTCTGATCAAGAGGGGCGGTTACGTACTTTGTTTTTGATTTCATCAGGCGTTTTTCGGCTTCTTTGGCGGCTTTTTGCGCTATTTCCGCGGGCATTTTTGCTTCTTTTATGAGCGAGTTAGCGATTTTGTTGGCGTCGAACTCTTCCAGGGTGAAATGTGAGGTGCGGACGAGCATTCCGCGGGGTTTAACGGCTTTTTTCTCCACCCTGTCCGCTACGTCGAGGACCATTTTGCCTAGGTCGGTTAGATAGTACTTTTTGGCTTCCGAATCCACCTCCAGCAGGTCTGCTTTAAGCAGGAACTTCAGGTGGTACGCGAATCTTCCCGCGTCTTGGCTTGGGTTCATCTTTAACGAGGTCATCAGTTCAGTGTAGGAGAGGGCGCCCTTGTCGAAGAGCAGGTTTAGGATTTGCAGCCTGATGCGGTGAGGAAACGGCTTTCAGGACTTTTACGCCGCGTGCGCGATGCGGAATGATTAACCATGCTTGTCCTCTCCCAGATTGTGCATAACTATTACTCGGGGCAACAGTTTAAACGTTAGCTATCGCGTTCATTTTTGCCAGTGGCAACAACTATTTATTGAGACGGCGAATAGTTAGGTTGTAACGGGGTTCAGACCATGAAAGCAATGTTAATTCAGTTTCCCTACGGGGTTGTGGCGTTTGACGAGCAGGGCAACTTCGTTGAGAAAGCGTTGTTTCCGAAGAAGCCGCAGGCAGCAGCCAAGAGCATCATGAAGGCTGAAGCAGGAAAAGTTTCAGATGAGATTGCGGAGTTTGGTTGCTTTGCTTCAGAAAGCGGGATATGATACTTTCGTTTTTGAAAACGCTAACTTGGCACAAGCCGCTCAAGCCAAATTGAACGTTAACGTGGAAGTTGCAAAGCCCTCCGAGGCTGAAACGTTGCGGTCCAGGATGGAGCAGGTTGGGGTTGAAGCGGGTTTTGCTGGGGACGCGCAGCAGCTCAGCGTCTGGAACCGCAACGTGAGCATGGAACTTGCCAAGCTGAGGGTCAAGGGCGCGGCTGAAAAGAGGGATTTGATTATTGCTCAGGCAATCCAGACTCTTGATGATTTAGACCGCACGGTTAACTTGTTCATGGGGCGGCTCAGGGAATGGTATGGCGTGCACTTTCCCGAGCTTGACCGACTGGTCGAGAAGCACGAGACTTACGCGCGGCTCGTCATGAACTTGGGCGGCAGGGAAAACTTTAGTTTCGAGGCTCTTGAGAAAGACGGTATTCCGAAGGAACGGGCTGAGATAATGGCGAAAGCGGCGGTATCTTCGATGGGCGCGGATGTGGCGGAGAAGGATTTGGCTGAAATCCAAGGCGTTAAGCAGGGACGTGCTTCAAATGTACGAGCTGCGGAAAGAACATGGAAAACTACGTTGACCGAACCATGGAAGAGGTGGCGCCGAACACCCGAGCAATCGCTGGGGCGCTTGTTGGGCGCGCGTCTAATCGCCATCGCGGGTAGCTTGCGGAACTTGGCTATGCGACCTGCGAGCACGATTCAGGTTTTGGGCGCTGAGAAAGCTTTGTTCCGCTCCTTGAAGACTGGAGCCAGACCGCCTAAGCACGGCTTGATTTTCCAGCATGCGCTGTTGCATGATGCTAAGCGGTGGCAACGGGGAAAAATAGCCAGAGTAATCGCGGGGAAACTCGCCATTGCAGCGAGGGCTGACGCTTTCGGAGAAGGCAGGTTCATCGGCGACAGGTTGAAGGCGGATATTGACAAGCGGATTGAGGAGATTCGTGAAAAGTACAAGGAGCCGCCACCGATTAAGGAGAAGAAACCGAGACCCGAGCGGTACGAGCAGCGTCCTGAACGGCGCGACGAGAGGCGGGATCAGCAGAGATGGCGAGGCGGTGGGGACAGGCGGGACCGTAACTGGAGTAAGGACAGGCGTGCACGTAAAGGTTAAGCCTCACCCGCAGTTCACGGAGATTTATCAGGTTACTCTTGAGGACGGCGCTTTGCGGTTAGCCACGCGGAACTTGGCGCCTGGCAGAAGCGTCTACGGCGAACGGCTTATCCATTTTAAGGGTGTGGAGTACCGTGTTTGGGACGCGTTTCGGAGCAAGCTTGCAGCCGTCATCGTGAAGGGCGTGCAGAAGGTGCCTATTGTACCTGGTAACCTTGTGCTTTACTTGGGTGCTGCGTCTGGGACTACGCCGAGCCACGTCTCTGACATCGTGGGCGAGAAGGGGCACGTGTACTGCGTGGAGTTCGCGTCGAGGTCAATCAGGGATTTAGTCGACAACGTGGCTGCTTACAGGGCAAATATGTCACCGTTCCTTGAGGATGCGCGGTGCCCCGAGAAGTACGCCATGTTCATTCCTGGGAAAGTGGACGTGATTTACTGTGACATTGCTCAGCCTGAGCAGGCGAAGGTGCTGGCGGATAACGCTGACGTTTTTCTTAAGCCGAATGGCTGGGTTATGCTGGCTGTGAAGTCGCAGAGCATCGACGTTACGAAGGACCCGGCGGAGGTTTATCAGCAGGAAGCCCGAATCTTGAAGAACCGAGGCTTCGACGTACGAGAACTCATCCATTTGGAGCCTTACGACAAGGCACACGCCATGATAGTTGCTCAACGAGATTTAAGTTCATCTGGTAAGATTTGAAAAGTATTGTTTATATTTTTCACTGCGGGTATACTCAAGGGACAGCAGAATGAATCTTTGGGAAAGAGAAAACGCCGTCTCACTCGAAACCGCGTTAAAAGAAACAGGCTTCCAGGTTTCCCAAATATGCTGTTCACGCCCAAGCTGCTTCGACTTCGCAGCCGAAAAAAAAGGCAAAACAGTCCTCATAAAACTCGCTTCCGACGTGGACATTTTCTCTCCTCAAGACTCTCGAGAACTCAAAATCATAGCAGGCCGCGTTTCCGCCGCATCCCTACTAATCAGCCAACAAACCCACTGCAAACCCCTAGAAGACGACACTGTATACTCACGATACTCAGTTTTCGTAGTCACCGAGAAAACCCTCAAAAACATAGCCTTCCACACAGGAGACCCATTGGTATATGCTGGTCCTGGCGGATACTCCGTCCAAATCAACGGCAAACTAGTTGAAAAAAGACGAAAAGAACTCGGCCTCTCCGTGGGCAAGCTCGCGGAAATGATAGGCGTTTCCCGCAGAACGCTTTACGGCTACGAAAGAGGCATGGCTAAAGCATCCGTAGCCTCAGCCTACAAGCTAGCCAAAACTCTCGGGCTTCCAGTTGCAAAACCCATAAACATACTTGAAAAAACCCTCAAGCAGCACCAGTGTCTCCTCGTGAAAGCTAAACACGCCCTCGTTGGGCAAGCGCTTCTCAGGAAGATTTTCCGAAAATTCAGTTTCTGCGACATTTCCCCCGTCCAAAAAGCGCCCTTCGACTTCATCATGAAAGTGCCCAGCAAGAAATGCGTCATCATAGGCAGTGTCTCCATTGCTGGTGAAGAAAATTTGGACGACAGGATGGAAGAAATCCTCAGCATAAGCAGAGTAATCCATGCTCAACCAATATTAATCACCGAAAAATCAAAACCCTGCAACAAAGACATGCTCTGCGTCTGCATGGACGATTTATCCGTCATGCGAAATCCCGAAGACCTATTCAAATAGGTTTAACCAAGCTTCCTCTGCACTACGCCTTTCTCGTTTTTGGCTTGCTTCGCAGGCTTCCAAGATTTTCTGACACAGTCAGGGTAATCCCCGTGGTCTTGCAGCCAAAGCTTCAGAAAACTCATGGTCTTCGAGTCTGTCAAGTACCCACTGCCGAAGTCGCCGTACTGACTTCTTCAAAACCTCGATTTCCCTGTCCCTCTCCACCTTCGCAATTATTGAAGCCGCGGAAACAACGGGGAAAATCCTGTCAGCCTTATGCTTCGAGATAATCCTCACGTTGAAGGCCAAGCCTCTCTTGAATGTGATGTTTAAAGCGGTCTTCAACCACGTCAGCAGCATCCACGTAAACCACATCTGGCTTAAGCCACGTAATCACCTGCGCCATAACATGGGCTTCCAGCCTGTTCAGCTTATGCAGTTTTCTCCCGCTCTCCACCACCGGGTCAATTTCCCTGGGCGACACCTTCACCGTCACCTGCTTCACTGCCAAACGCGCAATCTCCACAGCAAGGGCTTCGCGTTTTTTCGGCGACAGAAGTTTGGAATCCTTCACGCCTAACCGCACAAAAAGAGGCAGCGTTTCCTCCTTCACCAAAACCCCAGCCCACGACTAAGGGACCGATTACGCAGCCGCGACCCGCTTCATCCACACCTGCAATCAGCACAAGGGTAACTTCCTTCAAAAAAACTGAATCTCAGCTATCGTTAACTAGTTTGTTCAATTGTTTTTCTTCAAGTCCAGCTCCTGGCGTTGCGTCTAACCGTTTCTTAACCGTTCCCCTCTCGAACAGGATCACTGTGGGATAATATTCCACGTAGTATTTCTCGCAGAGTTGTTCTTTATCGTCTATCTTGACGCGTAGACATTTTTCGGGGTTAGCTTGGGCGTACTTGTTGAATACTGGTAGGAACCTTTGGGAGAACGGGCACCAAGAAGCATAAAAAAGAACAAAGACTTTGCCTTTGGTCTTCAACACTTCATCAAGTTCAAATCTCAACATCGATTTTACTCATGATTCTTCCTCATTTCACGTTGCGCTATTCAGGATAGTGGCTGCTGTCACAGAAAGGCTTATTGGCTGACTTGCCACATCGACAAAGAGTAACCCGATTTCGAGTTTTATAGGTTTTGCCATCCGCGGATTCCACTGGGATGCCGCCGCGCACCCAAATCGGCCCGCTCACGCCCACCGCTGGGTCTTCAATCAACCCGATTGCGGTTTAAGATTGGGCTCAATTATCTTCTGGGCTTTTTTATCATAAACCACCAGTCGCCCTGAGGGGCAGTCGCAAGCCTCCTCGAGGATTACCCGCTTTTTTTCTGGGTCACCTGATTTCTGGATAAGATGCCAGATTCCTCCGGCGCGGTGGCAGAAACGCGCTGAAGCGCATAATTCTTTGGCGTCAGTTAGTTTTACGGTCGGGCCCTCAATCTCTTCAGGATGGTTAAGATAGGCTTCTTGGTTGGCGGTTTCGGTGCCGTCGAATTTGATTTTTGTATGTGTTCCGTCGCAGTATGGCTTGTTCTGGGATTGCCCGCAACGGCAAAGAGCGCATTTTGTTGCGGGGTACTGGGTGCCTGTGCGCCATTCTGTGGCTGTTCCATCCTTGTCGGCTATGATTGTCTTTTTTTGTACGGGATTCCGTCAGAAACAATGTAAGGACCGTTTTTGCTTACCTTAATCTTGAGAAGCGGTTTTTCGGGTTTTTCTTTTTTGGGTGCCATGGGTTACTCGTTTTCCTGTTTGCGCGTGCTGTTTATCAGTGTTGGCGGTTGAGGGCGCTTTTAAGCGTTTTTGTAAGCGGTTAATTCTTTAGCCAGGTTCTCGAAGAACTGGCTGATTCTTCGGCTTGTTTGCCCAAAGCTTACTATTCCCGTAATGGTTGTCACGGGCGTTTCAGCCGTAATTGAAACCCTCGTGGTTTTCGCATCTACTTCCACTGCGGTAATTATGAGGATTGAGCCGTAAGCCATGAAACCCGACTTGGTTTTCACTTTAACCTGATGCGCGTTGTCGTCAATTTGCTCAGTGGTCCATTCTAAGCTGGCGAGCACTTTTGAGGTAGCTTTCCACACTTTGCTTATGGGGTAGTCTATTTCCATCGTTTCTTTTTCTCTCCGCAGGTAAGCCATCTTGTCCACTCTACTTCCGTTGGGTGGCTTCTATTTAAAAACTTCATTCATTCTCTATAGTCAAGTTGGGTTTTGCCTTTTGATACAAGTCCAGAAAAATAGACTATTAAACGCTTTTTAAGTCTATGAACGAGGCATTAAATAACATGGAAACTATTGGTATTCTGAGGAAACCAGGATGGGGACTCGCAAGAAGACCAGGCAACGGGCTGAGATTTTCGATGCTTTAGGGCACCCGACGCGAATAATCATCCTGAAAGCCTTGAACGAAGAGCCTTTGGGTTTCGGTGACTTGAAGAAAAAGGTAGGCATCGACAGCAGCGGGCATCTTCAGCACCACTTGAACAAGCTGGACGGTTTGATAAAAACTGATGACCAGGGAAAATACTGCCTTTCAGACCAAGGCAAGGACGCTTTGCTCAGCGTGCAGACCGTGGAGAAAGCAGCTGGTTCGGCAGCGGGAGAAGCGGAGGAGCGGTCGTGGTTGGAAAAGCAAACGGTTTTTGAAGTTGGTCTCCGTGTTGCTTGCCGTCGCTTTGATAGTGGTTTCTTCTGTAGCTGCGTTTGAGTACACTCAGTTGCAGGCAGGGCTTAAGAGTCAATCAAGTGGAGCCAATGTGGCTTGGACGCATGACCTCGGTGTTAACATTGCAGGCTTCACGGTTGCCGATGGAAAAACGTTCACTGTGACTTTCGACGGGGACCTGTACTGCTTTGACCGGCAGAGCGGTCAAACCCTGTGGAGCCAGAGTTTGGGCGGTTATATAATGTCTGCCCAAATTATCGTTGAGAATGGTCGAGTTTTCACGGGTTCTCGGGGATCCATCTTAAACTGCCTTAGCGAAGACAACGGAAACATATTGTGGCAGTTCGGTGCGAATGTGAGTTCAAGTATCGCATTCAAGAGTCCTCCAGGATTCTCGGTGGCAGATGGAAAAGTGTTCATGACGGGAGACGGATTCTACGCGCTGAACGCCACGGACGGAAAACTGTTGTGGGAATATCTAGATTACGCTTCTCTTCCCGATTTTGTTGGAACTAACGGAAATTGGGCAGTTGCTGGAGACCGCGTTTTTGCAGGCGGCTGGGATAATGGTAACAAATTGTACTGTTTTGATTCTGGTACTGGTTCAATTCTTTGGCAGTATGGTATGGAAGTTAATAGTCCACCAATAATAAGCAATGGTCACGTATTTGTGTGGAATTACGATAACGGTACTTCCATAATAAGTCTCGATGAACTTACAGGATTGCCCTACTGGCAGTTCGATGACGGCAACACAGTTTTCCAACCCACCTTCAACAACGGAGTGCTGCTGTTTGGGGATGCCAACGGCAACTTCTACGCCATGACTGAAGCTGGCTCAATAATCTGGACTTTCCCGAGTAGGCATGAAACATCCAACTACCCAGCACCCATAATCTTCAACAACACTGTGATCATCGGGCACGAAGCAGGATACGTTACCTCGCTAAATCTAGCGGATGGAAAACTTGTTTGGCGAACACCTGTCTCAGGCAACGTGAAAAGCTTAGTCATAGGCAACAATGAACTTTTTGCGACTTCAGGAGCATCTGGAACTAACCTCTACACTATTGACTTATCCTCTGGTAACATTCAAGCGAGCCAAACTTTCAATTACTGGACTCTTCCACCAATCTTCGCAGATAACAAACTCTACATCGCAGCTGATTTAAAGGTAATCGCCTACAAGTAGCTTGAT
>CAWDXS010000002.1:0-7096 GCA_963806385.1 Candidatus Bathyarchaeota archaeon
GATTTGGACAAATCGACAAGCGTTGACGAGTCAATATCGATATTATAGAAACCCGAACTAATCGCATCCCCGATTAAAGCCTGCAAACCTTCAATTTCCTTCTCAGGATTCTCTTTAAACTTGGCGGCGTTGACCTGAAAATGGTCTCCTTGGATGAAGACTGGCCCGGAATAGCTTTCCCTTATAGCTGCTGCCAGAACCGTGCTTGCGTATTCAATCGGCGGCTGATCGGTATATCCAATCTCAGACCGGGCAATCTCAAAGACAAATGCCCCCGAACCATTTTTCTTCGCCACTCTAAATATCGCTCGGGCCAGATCATATGTCATGCTTCTCAGGTTTATCGCAGGGACTGTGAAACCGCTGAATTCGCCCCTGCCGCGGGCCATATAAAATTCATGGATGCTTGAGGGATAAATCCCCTCTTCGTATGCAGCGTCAAAGATCTTTTTGGCTAATTGTCTCTTTTTCGCCACATTATCGTTCATGACCAATTCCATTGCAGTTTTCTCAGCATCAAACGATTCTCTTCCCATGATACACCCACTTCCCCAGATCAATGCTTAACTTACTCACATCCACTTCTCTTATTTGAATACGAGGGGTGTGCACAATTCGATTTCGTTCACTTTTTGGTTTATAACTCGTTCGATGGGTAAGTTTAGGCTGACAGAAAAAACGCAACAAACCACTGTTCTATCCAAAACAACAAAAAACAGAATAATGCACACCCCTAGAATACTGGTAAATTAGGGTTCGAATCCCTTCCCTGACGCCACCTCTCAACGCCTCAAAAGATGGCTTTCTCTCCAAGTGTAGGTTCCGACCCAATTTGGGGTGATTCCCGTTGGACTATCACGGCAATTTGTCTGCGCCAAGCTTATGCATAAGCTTCAATCTGATAAATTAACGTGTACGCAGCCTCTCCCTCGTTACCATTAAGCGCTGAGTAATGAATTGACAGGAATTTGTTAAACGTGTAGCGACGGTCTACGACGGCGTCAAGCTAGCTCTCCCGACCAATTATTGTTTCATATTTTCTGTGTCTTATCCAAAATTTCGATTATTTTGGCATAGCTCTCCACGCTGCATCGCCAGCCTGCAGAAATCATGCTGTTCAAGGCTTGTTTCGCGCTGTCCTTCGAGAGAAACCCTTCGCAAACACAATGAATCAGAATGTAGGGAGTGCCCACGTATGGGATTCCATAGACTTTGGCTGTTTTCCTAGCAACCGCATCATCCACGACTGCCAAACCTTCGCGTTCTTTGGCGAGTGTAAGTACTTCAGCATCTGCCGTATGAAGACCTTTCGTCTCCATGAGGCGTGAAAGCAGACTTGAATTCAGGGGTTTGCAAATTTTGAAAACGCCTTTTTCGAAAAGTTCTCCCAAGGCAACGGCGTCGGGGATGCCTTTCCGTTTACCCTCATCCACGACCTCTCGCTTCACCGTGGGAGGCGTTAGTTTCTCGCCTTCTAAGCCTTCAAGAACTTCAATCAGCCCTGCTTTTGTCAGATAGATCAATGGGGTGGAATTGAAGATTAGGGGTTTCACTTGCACTTCGCCGCGTGTGCTTCCTTGAATTCCGCTTCAAGTTCTTCGGGCTTAATTGCTACCCACTCCACGCTGCTTTGTTTCAGTAAGTCGGCGAATTCCCAGAGAGGTAGCTTTGCGATTTCTGCTGCCTTCATGAACGTTACTTTGCCCTTCTGTAGAAGGTCCAGCGCGGTTTGTTTCCGCCATTCTGCTACTCCCAGTTCAAGGAGGTTTCGCACGATGGTGGCCTTATCCTGTTTTTCATGTTCGGTGATTTCTCTGATTTCTTTTTCCACGTTTGCTGGTATTCTTACTGCAAGTGGCTTAAGGGTCATGCTGTCCACAGTATACAATAGGTGTCAGTTGCATACATAAGCATTTTGTTCAGGATGCTTCAAATTTTGCTGCACGACCCAATAAAACCAAGCCTCACGAATTAGCAGTCGGCAAGTCAAAAAATCCTCCATCTTAAACTTAAACAAGTAAAAATGAAACGACGGTCTAAATGACTTCGTGAACCTAGCTCGCCGACCAAGAGCTTTCTGAAAGAACATTTAGGACATACACAGTAGCTTCAATTCTATAGAATATTTGCTGTTGAGAGTGTACTAAAAATGAAAAAGGTTGGGAGATTTTATGTTGCTTGCACGAGGGCTTCGGTGGCGTAGGCTGCTTGTGTTGTCGAAATAACTATGCGGACTGGTTGGCCTAGGTCGTAGACCATCAGGCGGTCTGGGAGGGCGATGTAAAACATCATTGTATCTCCTGATTTGAGGGTGATTCCTTCTTCTGCAACCACGAATTCGTAGTCAACACTGCCTACCGTTATGGTGGCGGGTTCAGTGTTGGTGAAGTTGGAGACAAATGGCAGATCGCCCTGCGGGACTCCGGCGGTTTTGTTATAGATTATGAAGTTCGCCGTGCTGTTCCAGGAGATGTCTAGTCCTTTTATGACTATTCTGTTCAGAACGATGTCTGTTGGACCAGTGTTGATTATGGTGATGGCTGCGATGGAGTTGGTGCTGTTGACGTACCACAGGTGGGTTTTAGAAATGTACATGCTTTCCTTTTGGACTTGTGAGTTGGTGACGTTGACGGCGAAAAACACAACCGTGGTTGTTAATAGCACCGCGGCTGTCAGCACGATTATGTTGGCTACGGGCGTTCCAAGAGCGCGAGTACTTTTGGTTATTTTTCTCATTGCGTGTCGCCTCCTTGCTGCGCAACTTCAAAGGGAAGCTCTGAAGCTGTTGTCTTGATTTTGATGCCGTCTTCTCTGGTCACGTGCAGGTAGGTTAGGGATTTGCACTGGTATATTACCTGGGCGCCGTTGCGTTTGTTAATGTATTTTAGAAGGTTCAGGTACTGCTGTTCGGTGCCTTTCAGCACGAGGGCAACATAATAGAGCGGGTCGGTTGGATTTGTTACGTTTTTTTTCATTTTTTTGTTCCTTCTTTCGATTCATTGCGCTTTTTGGGCGTAATGCAAGCAGTATATTGAGTATTAACTCTTAATAAACATTACGGCTTCAGATTCCGAATACGCAAAACCGCGAAAACTAACCCTCAGCATGAAAGTTACTGCCAAATATGCTCTAAGCTTACTTTTACGAGCTCTCAGAAGACAACTTTTCTGATATGCTATTGTGCGGCTGGTTCCTCAAGCTTTTTCCGCGAAAAAGCCAACCCCGAAGTTGACTTCACAATCTGAGGAACACCCGCAAGGTCTTCAATTATCAGCAAGCCTCTGGCGAGGATGGCGAAGGCGACTATTGCTCCCGACATTGCAGGATCAATGATTAACAATCCAAAGATTCCAACAATGCCGAATTCTTGAACACCTGCACCGGCTGGGGTGATGGGCACAAAGCCCAGAGCTGTCACTAGCGGATGAATAAGGAAGAACGCAAGCCAGGTAAGAACGGGGCTTAAGCCAAGCGTTATTCCCAATGCTAAAGACAAGAAGTACCATTCGAAACCTTTCAGGATCCAGCACGCCAAGGTTAGACCGATGATTTCTGGAATTGCCCTTCGGTTTTTCTGCGAGCTTTCCTTGTATTCTTCAAGTTTACCCATTAAGCCGCCCGTGAATCTTTTAAGGAATCTCCAGTTTGCAATGCGGTTGAAGAGTGAGATTGCGCGTTCGGACCAGGTGAATGCTGCTAGTATGATTGCACCGGTGAGCATTAGCGCGACGCCTAGGATTGCGACGAGGAGCCCTAGGTTTATTCCTGCGAACGTGCCGAACTTCAGCCAGTTTGCAGGTGGCACCATTTCGATGAGGAAGATTATGGCTCCGACGCCCCCAACTACTTTGATAAGGAACTCGATGGTTTGGATTCCAAGAATTCCTGACAGGGCTTTTGACGTTGGCACTTTCTGGTCCCTAAGGTAGAGAGGAGTCAGAATGTATCCTGACCGCCCAGGCGTGACGTCGCTGGTGAGCATGCCTGCGTATTGGGCGAGCAAGGTTTTGCCGAAGGACGTTTTTATTCCTTCTTTCCCCAAAACGCGCCTAAGCCGAACAGTGAAGAGCAGGTTTATCCCAAAATAGGCTGCAAACGCAAGAATAAGGTATTCCACTTTAATGTTGACTAGAGCGTTGTACAGAGAGCCTATTCCCACGTACCAGAGCAAGGCAGCGAAAATTGCCACCATGACGGCTATCTGAAGTGCGATTCGTGCGATTCGTCGGCTGTTCAATGCTTTCCGCCTATGGTTATGTTGAGTTAGTTGTTGACTTTAGGTCTCGTTTGTCCGTTAAATCTATTGTGGAAAACTAATCGCCTTCTTGGATGGAGTTTTGAAGCAGCTTTCCCCTTCCCTGGATGAAAACTCCTAAAAGCAACTGTACGCAGAGCTAAGTTATATGCGAAAGAGACAAGCTGCATTCATAGCAATATTCGGCGGGGTAGGTATCCTTTTCATAAAGCTGCTGGCGTTTTTTGTTTCCAACTCCGTGGCTTTGCTCTCGGACGCACTTGAATCCATAGTTAACATCCTCGCCTCTGGGCTGATGCTGTTCTCGGTGTGGGTTTCAGAGAAGCCTCCAGATGACAGCCACAACTATGGGCACCAGAAAATCGAGGAAATATCCTGCATGCTTGAAGGAATTTTCATAGTTGCCGCTGCGCTGCTCATCGTGTACGCTGCCGCGGGGCGCCTGTTCTCAGATGTATTGCCTGTTGAGTTGAACCTAGCTATTGGGATTTCCGTGGCAGCCACAGCCTTGAACGGGGGACTCTCGTGGTTCTTAGCGCGCACAGCCAAACAGAGCGGCTCCATGGCCCTCGAAGGAGACGCCAAACACCTGCTTTCCGACGTGATTTCTTCCGCTGCAGTCTGGATAGGTCTCTTCATAGTCGAATTCACAGGGTGGATTCCGATGGATGCCATCCTCGCGTTTGCCGTTGCAGCGTTGGTTGGCAGAATGGGTTTTGGCTTAATGTTCAAGTCGTCTCAGCGCCTCATGGACAAGTCCTGCAAAGAGGAAGAAGCCAAGATACGTGAGGTCCTGCTCCGCCACAAGTTCCGCTTCATCGACTTCCACGACATGAAAACGCGCCGAAACGGCAACTTGGTTTTCGCCGAGCTTCACCTTTCAGTTGACGGTTCCCTGAGCGTCAACGAGGCGCATGAGCTAACTGACCATTTGGAAAATGAGTTGAAGGGCGAGCTTCCCAATGCGAATCTCACTATTCATGTTGAACCGAAAAAACCAACGGCAGCCACATCCACACGAAATCAAAGCACACTGTAACCTTCGGTATCTCCCGCCCAAATCGGGCTATGGTCTGCCCCGACACAAAAGCGCTTAGTTATTCTTTGCTGTTTTCGCTTTCCTCTTCAGCAACTTCCTCGTCATTGCCTTCTTCAGCTTTCGCGGGTGCGTCAGAGGTTTTTTCTTCTCCCGCCCGTAGCAGCATGTCTATGAGTGCTTTCTGGTCCACTTCCGCGCGTGTGCGCCAATCCAGGTACAGCTGTTCGTTTTCGTCCTGTTGCAGGTAGCCGTATCTGATGTATCGGTCTATGTTTAAGCCGACTTTCCAGCCTGGAATTTTCTCGCCCAGAAGCTCTTCAACGTCACGTCGCGCTGCTTGCCCTTTCTTGCTGATGATGTACGAGATGGTAATTGCTAAGCCTGCAAGGTCGTCAATGCGCCACCCAATCATCTTCGCTTCTTTCGGCTGCAGGTCACCCCGCAACGTCACGTAAAACCGTGCTTTGTCCAGCTCCTCCAAGGTTGGTTTTTCAGGCGTTTTTTCTTCTTCAAAAACGGTTTTAACCTGCAAGTCCAGAGACTTCAAGTAATCATCCAGCACGTCCAGCACTTTGGGGTAGTCTGCGCCCAAGGTTTTGTGGAGTTCCCAGCCTTTAACGCCTGGTTTCATGTGCCTTCGGAAGAACAGCATGTGTGTGGCTCGTTTCATCTTGGCTGCGTAGACGCCTTTCCGTTTGCCGATGCTCATTCTTTTTCGCCTCGCTTCCACTTTTGCCAGCTTTCAAACGTGAGCGTGATGGGTATGGAAACTGCCTGCTTGCTCAGCTTGGCTGATGGCTCTTCGAGGGGTTTGATGAATATTTCATCTTCCAACGTGATAATCTCCAGCGTTGCGTAGCCGTATGTGATGAGGAAGCTTGTGAGGTAAGCTCGCTGCACGGTTTCCTCGTAAGTTTCGGCGCCGACGAAATCCATGTAGAAGATTTTTCCGTCCACGCCTTTCTGTTTTGCCAAATCCTTCAGCTGCTGCCAGTAGCGGTCCAGCTCAGTGCTGAACGCTTCATCCCGCAGAATTCGCTCGTCCAATAGTTCTTCTCGGCTTGCGGTTCCTGTGGCAACTTCTGGCGCGTAGAGTTCTGGCCACCTGTCCTTCAGCGGCACAAGCGCGTCCCAGTACCGCAGGGCTTCGGCGAGGCTGTGGAGGCTGATCTGTTCCTGCTCAACTGTGGGGTGCCATGCTTTGAGGAATGCGTTGGTGATTTCTGTTTTGTTTTTCTGCATGATTTTTTCTTCCAGCAGAAACGGGTCGGTGTAGAGGGATGTGCTGCGTTGTTTTACCCATTCGCTTTGGAGTTTTATGACTGAGGCTAGGTGGTGGATTGCTTCTGCGTCCAAGTTGAGTTCTTCAGGTTCGTTCCACTGCGGAAAATACTCCTGCACGATTCGGATGATTTCGTCTACGTTTAGCAGGAAGGGGTCGACGGTGTGGTCTTCGATGGCTTTCATCATGTCTATTATGCGTTCCAGTTTGTCTTTGCCGAGCTTCTTCTGTTCTCGCTGTGGTTTCTGGGTTTGCATTAGGCGACGACCTCTCGGACTACTGATTTGCCTTCCACGTTCTGCACGGTGATTATGTTGGCGTTTTCCTGTGCGAAGGTGACTTGGCTTGGCGTGATGACGACGTACTGCGAGTTCGCGTCTTTTATGGTGGAGATGAGGATTTTGGCTATCATTTCGCGGTTGCGTGGGTCCATGTGGATGTCGTATTCGTCGACTGCGCGGAACGGAGACCGCACGTGCTGCTGCAGGGCGAGGAGGAAGCTCATGGTTGCGGTGGTTCT
>CAWDXS010000003.1:0-1693162 GCA_963806385.1 Candidatus Bathyarchaeota archaeon
TTGCATGAAAAACTAAGAAAAGAGTTCAGGTCTACCTTGAAAGGTGAAAAAGTGAAGCTGAAGGGTTACACATGGCTTCGACAATAAATGAGCGGCACATGTTTTCCTCTGAATCCGTGGCAGAGGGTCATCCCGATAAAGTCGCGGACCAAATATCGGACAGCGTCGTAGATGCCATACTTAGCAAAGACCCTAAAGCAAGGGTAGATTGTGAAACACTAATCAGGCAAGGCAATGTTATAGTCACAGGCCAAATCACAACCTCCTGTTATGTATCAATCCCAAACGTTGTTAGAAAGACGTTGAAGGAAATAGGCTTTGACAACGCCAAAGACGGTTTGGACTGCGAAACCTGCGGTGTCCTGGTTTCTTTTACGGAGCAGTCACCAGACATCGCAGTAGGTGTGAACGAAAGCAATGAACATGAACAGGGGGCTGGAGACCAAGGCATGGTATTCGGCTATGCCACAAATGAGACAAAAGAGTTGATGCCTCTGCCCATTATGCTTGCACACAAACTTGTTGAAAGACTATCTGAATGCAGAAAAAAAGGAATATTGCCCTATTTACGACCGGATGGCAAATCTCAGGCTACCGTTGAATATGCTGATGGAAAACCAAAGAGGGTGGATACCGTCGTAATTGCTGCTCAACATGCTCCCGGGATTGATGCAGAGAAGATACGGGAAGACATCATAAATCAGGTGATAAAGAAAGTTATACCTGCCAACCTGCTGGATTCAGAGACAAAGTACATAGTCAATGGAACAGGAAGATTCGTGGTCGGAGGAACCTTAGCAGATTCAGGCTTGACGGGGCGAAAAATCATCGTTGACACGTACGGTGGCGTCGGAAGGCACGGCGGAGGATGTTTCTCAGGCAAAGACCCTTCAAAAGTTGACCGCTCAGGTTGCTACATGGCAAGATACATCGCCAAAAACATTGTTGCAGCGGGATTGGCAGACCAATGCGAAACCCAAATATCCTACGCAATAGGCGTTGCCCAACCAGTCTCAGTTATGGTAAACACGTTCGGCACGGGCAAGATACCTGATGAGAAAATTCTTGAATTGGTAAAGAAACATTTTGACATGAGACCCAAAGCAATCATAGATCTCTTAGATCTCCAAAGACCGATATATAGAAAAACCGCTGTGTTTGGGCATTTCGGAAGAAACGATCCTGACTTCACATGGGAAAGAACCGACAAAGCAGCATTACTGCGAAAAGCCGCTGAAGGAAAGGGTTCTGGGCAGCTCAAGTGTCAAGTTCAAAACACTTGACATAAATTTACAGGAAACTTCAGCAGGAGGGCGCTGGAACTGACGAGATACAATGAGACACATTGCCACAAATGGGCTGTCTTGTTAGAAAAAAGAAGGCGCAAGATGGAGCAAGCAATAGCAGCAATACACTCTGGAAACTTTGAAACAGCCCAAATGTTTGTCTCTGAAATTTTTCATGGTGAAGAATCGCAAAACAGCAAAGACACAGATCCTGGTATGGAAGGATCATTGCTTTATCATATGGCGATGGTGACTAAAATGGAGGCAGAGCCCAAATTGGTATTGGAGGAACTTGGACTTGATGAACCTGGTGTCACCGCTCGCGAGTTGACTTTCTTCGACGCGTTTGTTTCGGATGTTAACGAACTCACCAAAAAGCTGGAAATAGAAGCCAACTCTAAACCGACATTATGCAAAGCCGCTCTGGACGAAGAAGAAAAAATCGCCCTATTCGAAAAACTTACAGAAAAGACCCAAACCGTTGAAGCCATGCTTAAAAAAGAAGATTTTAACGCTGAACTTGAGCTGCAAAGAACGTTCTTAGAATGGGCAACAAATGTCATTGATATGCGTATGAGGCAAGAATACGAGACAATAAGGGGCTTCTTGATACTGGCTGATTTGACAAGGAATCTTGGAATCGAACGCGTAAGCAAGATTATGGATAGCGTCCAAGAAAAATTTGGAAAGGCAACTGCAACTGCCGCCCTCAACGTGACTCTTAAAGTTGGAATCTCGAGACAAAAACTGCAGACAATCATGCTAAGTGACCATTATATTGAATATAAAATGAATATGTCTGAGCTAGAGGGTTCTATGCGATTTTTGAATTGCCCTATCTTTGGAAGTCATCATTACATATTGGATAGACTCAAGGCAGAGGCTGGGACGGCTGAACTGTTTTGTCGTTATTTCTGTGTTGCCCACGCAAAGGCTATGTTTGAAACTGTTCTGCCTTTCACGTTTGAAATGTCGCGACCCAAACGAATGTCCTCTGATGGAAAATGCGAATTTCACCTTAAACTTGCCCAACCATCAAACGAGACTAACGCGAAATTCATTCCTCTGGTGGTTTCTTGGAACGTGACAGTAAAGTGCAACTTGAAATGTGCGCACTGCTACATAAATGCAGGTGAAAAGAAAGACATTGATGAACTTAGTACTGACGCTGCAAAACTGCTTATGCATCAGATTGCGGAAGTCAGCAAACCTTTGCTTATACTAAGTGGTGGGGAACCTCTCCTCAGAAAGGACATTTTTGAACTCATTCGATATGGTAAAGAGCGTGGTCTGAAGATGGCTATGGGAAGCAACGGCATGCTGATTGACGATGTTGTGGCGCAAAAATTGAAAGATGCAGGGATAACTACAGTGTCAATCAGTCTCGACTCAAGCGTGCCTGCACTGCATGATCAATTTCGAGGAGTAACGGGCTCTTGGCAACGGGCAGTAGAAGCAATTAAGGCACTTAAAAGAAATGGAGTAATTGTTCAAGTAAACACAACTGTGACGCAGCAGAATTACAACCAAATTGGAGATATCTTCGCCTTAGCTGAAAAATTGGGAGCAGAGAATTTTCATTTGTTCTTTTTAGTTCCTACGGGCAGAGGAGCAAGAATTGAAGATATAACTCCTGAAATGTACGAAAAGATAATCACTTCTTCATTCGCAAAGAGTATGCAGTACAATCTTAACGTTAAACCGTCTTGTGCACCCCAGTTCATGCGTATTGCACAGGAAACTGGAATTGACATGACCCGGTGGGTAAGAGGCTGCATGGCTGGGCTATATTACTGTCGCATCTATCCCACTGGAGAAGTCACCCCTTGTCCTTATCTGCCGATTGCGCTAGGTAACATACGCCAAAAATCCTTCAAGGAAATATGGTTCAACTCAGAGATTCTTCGAAACCTGCGAGATTTCAAGAAACTGAAAGGCAAATGCGGTAAATGTGAGTATAATGAGGTTTGCGGCGGTTGCCGAGCTCGGGCTTATGGTTTGTCCAGTGATTTCATAGATTTCTGTGGCGATTTACATGAACCGACTGAACTACACGGTGACTACTTAGCAGAGGAACCATGGTGCACTTACAAACCAAAAGGAAGGGCTAACAACGCCTTTTAAACGAATGCCAAAAAACAAGAAATTTGAGTATTGCATAAACGAATCAAAATTTCTTCATGCGTTATTCGCATGTAGAAGCAGAGGTAGGCAGTTTTTATGACTAATACGCCGATAGTTACGAAGGAAGATTCCCTTAAAGAAAGAGCGTTACAGATACTGAACTTGAGGTATCCCATTGAATCTGACATTAAAAGCTCCTATAAAAAAAGAATATTTGAATACCATCCAGATAGGCATCCGAAACTAAGAGGTAATGCCAGTGAAATGAGAGAATGCGAAAAGAAAGTTATGGTTGTAAATCAAGCATATGAATTATTGCTGGATGTGCTGAACAGCGTTAAAATTGATGTGGCTAAATATTGTCTCTTAGAAGACACCGAATTGGTTAAATCACTTTTGCCCGAAAATGTAAAACCCGCCTCTTTAGGAAAAACTGAACAGGAACTTTGGATAGAAAAATATGGCGACCTTATATAACAGTCCTCCACAAAATCCAGTTTGCGAAATGGAGAAATAAGATAGGCAAGTGGAAATAAGCACTACAGAGGTTTGCTATGATAAAGTGTCAACGTTGTGGTTTGATAATCAAGGATGAAGAAACCTTATGATTACCATGGGAAAGTTCTGTGAAGATTGCTACATGTATGAAACAAATCCGCCTAAAACATGTGATCCGCTGGCGGTGGCATCCGCCATGTCAGTCAGAAAACAGTTGGGGCAATCGGGAACCAATGGATTGACAGAATTGCAGAGACAAATTTACAGTATAATCGAGCAAATAAGAAAAGTTACCAAGGAAGAGTTGTTGGAGATAATTAACGTTAAGCCGGAAGAACTGGAACTGCAATTTGCTATTCTTCGCCACTGTGAGCTGATCCGTTCATTTAAGGAAGGATACACGGTTTATCTGACTAAATGGTGAATATTGGGCATCATAAATTCTTAACCTGTAAGTAGGGTTTTGGGTTTGCTTATTGGTTTTTCTTCGATACGCTTGATGTTGTATACACTAGGTTTGTACCTAGCAAGCATGTCATTGAGGTTTGTATGTATGTTACTTCACTTGCCACATTTCGTTTATTTTGTAAACAAAAAGTATTAATATTATTTATCTAATAAACTACATCACCATTGGATGGTAAAAAAATGACAAGTACGACGAAGCAGGTAAGCGTCGCTGAGGAATGCGACGGGAAATGCGGTTTATGCTCAACATCTGATAGTTGTAATGATCAGAGAAAGCAACAGTATGAACAAGAACAGAAGCTGAAATTGAAACTGAGCAAAATTAAGCATAAAATAGCAATTATCAGCGGTAAGGGCGGTGTTGGCAAGAGCACCTTAACTGTAAATCTTGCCATGGCTTTTGCGATGCATGGGCACAAAGACAAAGTCGGTGTACTCGACGCGGATATTCACGGTCCGTGTATTCCAAAGATGCTAGGCCTTAAAGGGCAGACGCTTATAGGGGGGCCAGGGGGAATGATGTTTCCAGTTATTGGCAAACTTGGGATAAAAGTTGTATCAATGGATTTTTTTCTTCCAAACGATGAGGCGCCAGTTATTTGGCGTGGCCCGTTGAAAATGAGAGCCATTCAACAATTTTTGTCTGACGTAACATGGGGAGAACTAGACTATTTGTTCATAGACCTTCCGCCTGGAACTGGAGATGAACCATTGAGCGTTACGCAGTTGATTCCAGACATGGATGGCGTAGTTATTGTGACTATGCCTTCCGAAGTTTCGCAAGGCGTAGTTAAAAAGGCCGTCATGTTTGCCAAGCAAATAGGCGTTCCCATAATCGGCATAGTCGAGAACATGAGCGGTTTTGTCTGTCCAGAATGCGGAGCCAAAGTTAACATTTTCAAAACTGGTGGAGGCAAAAAGATAGCCGAAGACTTATCAGTTCCTCTCCTGGGCAGTATTCCAATAGACCCTAATATCTGCAGCGACTCAGATAATGGATTGGCTTTCATAGCTGAAAACAAAACCTCTCCTGCAGCTAAGGCGTTCATGGAGATTGTCCAGAAGATTGATCAATTCTTAGAAAACACGGATACTTATAATCATAAGGAGATAAAAAAATGAAAATATGTGTAAGTGCAACAGGAAACAATTTAGAAGCCCAAGTAGACCCTCGATTCGGCAGATGCGCCTACCTGTTAATTGTGGACTCTGAAACCATGCAGTTTGAAGCAATTCCGAACATGGCAGCGGGCGCGACAGGCGGTGCAGGAATCCAAGCAGCTCAAACCATTGCGAACAAAGGCGTCAAAGTAGTCATAACCGGAAATGTTGGACCTAACGCCTTCGGAGCGTTGTCGGCAGCTGGCATAGAAATTGTGACTGGAGCCTCTGGGACTATCAAAGAGGTTGTTGAGAAGTTCAAGAGAGGCGAGTTGGGAAAAACTGGCGCGCCTACTGTAGGCGGCCATTTTGGAATGGGTAGAGGGCGAGGTGGAGGAAGATGGAGCGCATAAACAAATTGAACGTGGTTCGACCAAGCAAACTAAGAGCGTCTTTCGGGTTAACAGAAGTGGAGGTGAGGTAATTGACAGATAGAATAATAATCCCTACAGAAGATCAAGAAGGCTTGAACGCTCGTTTAGCAGAGCATTTTGGAAGAGCTCCATACTATACCGTTGTTGACTTTGATGAGAATGGTGAAGTTTCAAACGTTAAGACTGTTCCAAACGTTAGCGAGCATGCTGGTGGAGCTGGATACGCACATGATCACATCGTTGAGTTGAAGCCAAACGCCATCATCGTTTACGGAATGGGACCGAGGGGATTGAACACTTTCCAAAGCACTGGAGTCACAGTGTTAAAAGCCAATGCAAATACGGTCAGCGAAGTGGTTGCCGCGTATAAAGGAGACAAGCTCGAAGAGCTTACAGAGGGCTGCGAGCATGCACAGCATCATACCGATGACCACACCGATCACCATACGCATCACCATTAGCGAAAGAATGTTCGGGAGGCAGAATAGTGTCAAGAAATCTTTCAGAAGAAGAACTAAAACTGATGATAGAGTCAGGGTATTCCAAGAAAGCAATTGAGTTATATGTGAACAACGTTAACGTGAGAACATTGAAGACCCCAAGCGTTGTTACAACTTTTCTTGGTCCATGCGGCGACCTCATAAAGCTATACCTAAGAATTAGCGGAAGGAACATTATACAAGAAGCCAAGTTCTACTACCTAGGCTGTCCAGGTTCAGCGGCTTCGGCATCTGCAATGACTACGCTCCTGAAGGGTAAGACTGTTACTCAGGCAAAGAAGATGACGGAAGATGACTTATTGATGGAACTTGGAGGTTTACCAAAGTCAAAGCTTGACTGCGCAAAACTGTCTATAAAAACTCTGCGAAAAGCAATTGCTGAGTATGAGAAACTAAAGGGGCGCTCAGAAATATAGCTGGCAAAAAGTTTCCAACGTTTTTCACAAATCTTTAATGAAGGAAAATCCGAATGATAGTGTCTGTTGCTAGTGGGAAGGGAGGAACTGGAAAAACCTCAGTAGCCGTGAATACGGCTCTTTCAGTAGGCAACGTTCAACTTCTAGACTGTGACGTTGAAGAGCCGAATGCCCATTTACTCTTGCACCCAGATTTGGGCAAAATGGAACCTGTTTATAGTTTGATTCCGCTTGTAAACGAAGAACTGTGCAGTCATTGCGGGGAATGCTCCAAATTCTGCCAGTACAACGCAATATTTGCAACCTCAGAAAAAACCCTCGTCTTCCCCGACCTATGTCACAGCTGCGGCGGATGCGCCATAGTCTGTCCAAAAAAAGCAATCAGTTGGGAGAAGCATAGAATTGGCGCTCTGAAGTTTGGTTCAGTTGGAGACGTGGCGCTTGTTTATGGGGAACTTGAAATAGGCAAGCCTATGGCGGTTCCCGTTATAAAGGCCGTTAAGAACCAGATTAAAGAGGGCGAGGATGTGATTCTTGATTCTCCACCTGGAACCTCTTGTCCTTTTGTGGAGACTGTTAGAGGCAGTGATTTCTGTGTTCTCGTGACGGAACCTACTCCTTTTGGTCTACATGACCTAAAGATAGCTGTTCAAGTTCTGAAAAAAATGGCTGTTCCCTTTGGTGTCGTCGTTAACCGTGCGGGCGTAGGCGACAATAAGGTTTACGATTACTGCAAGAGAAGAGAACATCCGCGTACTGCTGGAAATTCCCTATCAAAGAAGAATAGCGGAGCTCTATTCAAGAGGCGTTCCATTCAGCTTGGAAATGCCTGAATGGGACGAGAAGTTTCAAACGCTCTATAGCGAAATAAGGAGGTCTGTCAGTCGATGAAGCAGTTGACGATTTTAAGCGGCAAGGGTGGTACTGGCAAAACATCGATAACTGCCTCCTTTGCTGTTCTGGCGAAAAACGCTGTTGTGGCAGATTGTGATGTGGACGCGCCTGACCTTCACATGCTTCTGCATCCCGAGATAATTAAAACGCAGGAGTTCATAGGTTCAAAGGTGGCTGTAATTGACAAAACGAAATGTACTGAGTGCGGATTGTGCAGAGAAAACTGCCATTTTGACGCCATAACCAACGATTTCAGAGTTGACGCTATTGCTTGCGAGGGATGCGGCGTCTGTGTTGTCGTTTGTCCAGCTGATGCTATAGCTTTGACTCCGAGAATCTCTGGAAACGCCTTCATTTCAAAGACGAAATACGGCTTCATGTCTCATGCCCTGCTTCATCCAGGCGAGTCGAATTCGGGAAAACTCGTTACGTTGGTTCGCCAGAACGCCAAAATTTTGGCTGAGAAAGAAAACTGCGATCTGATTATTATCGACGGTTCGCCAGGAATCGGCTGTCCCGTTATAGCTTCGATTACTGGGGTAGATGCTGCGCTGGTGGTTACTGAGCCGACCCTGTCGGGTATCCATGATCTTGAAAGAGTCCTAAAACTGCTAGACCACTTCAACGTTGCTCCCCTTGTTTGCATAAACATGTATGATGTAAACGCAGGCAACACTAACAAGATTTTGAGTTTCTGCAAAGAAAACGGAATTGAAGTTGTGGGTATTATTCCTTTTAGCTCTGAAGTTACTAAGGCGATGGTTAACGGGAAAACCATTGTTGAATACTCTCCTGAAAGCAGCGTTGCCGAAGAAATTGTGAGCATGTGGAAGAAGATGTACCTGTCCTTGGTGCAGTGAACCATGATACCCAAATTCTTTTTCCTAACGAAAGGCGTCGGCAAACACAGAGAACAGCTACAGTCTTTTGAGTTGGCACTAAGAGATGCAGGTATACAAATGTGCAACTTGGTTAGCGTTTCAAGCATTGTACCGCCTGGATGCGAACTTTTGACACGAGAGAAAGGCTTGAAGATGTTGCAGCCCGGCGAAATTACGTTCGTAGTCATCGCCCGCAACGCTACCAATGAACCGCACAGGCTCGTAGCTGCATCAATAGGCGTGGCTATCCCCTCAGGCAAAAACCAGCACGGCTACCTGTCGGAGCACCACTCCTTTGGACAGACAGATGAGGCAGCGGGAGATTACGCGAAAGACTTGGCTGCTACGATGTTGGCGACAACCATGGGTATTCAGTTCGACCCTGAAACCGCCTGGGATGAACGAAAACAGCTTTTTAAAACCAGCGGGATGATTATCAAAACAGCAAACATCACGCAGTCAGCGACGGGAGACAAGAACGGCTTGTGGACAACGACTGTGGCCGCAGCTGTTTTTGTATCTGCAAAGAACGGAAAACATGCGAGCCATAAAAAGTAGAATCCATATCTTTGCAGCCCGCCTTTTTGTGCCCATTAGAGCGCGTCGGTTTGTCCCAAAATTAGTTTATATGCACAGTTGGATGAATGGTCGCTTAATAAGAAGAAAAGGAACGGATGGATGAATGGCGCAAAAGCCAGATTATGGGAATTGGGTTACAAAGAGACTTATCTCTGTACCATTTGCGATAGGCCTATTATTTTTGGCATCGACTTTTTTGTTTCTTTTTTTGGTGATTCCCGCTGTGTTGTTTTTTTTGGTTGCTGCATTTTTTGCATATGCTCGCTATAAGTTCTCTCCGGCAGGAGGAAATGTGCAGGGCCATGTCTGGGAGTTAGTGTTAGCACATTTGGATTGGAATGGTGAAGGGCAAGCCTTGGATATAGGGTGCGGAAACGGTGCCCTCACCATCAAACTTGCTCAGAAGTGCACAAAGGCAAGAGTTATCGGAATTGATTATTGGGGGAAAAGGTGGGCGTACTCGAAGAACACTTGTGAAAGGAATGCAGATATTGAGGGGGTAAGTGAGCGTGTTACGTTCCAGAAAGCCAGTGCTGTGTCGTTGCCGTTTGATGATGGGCATTTCGATGCGGCTGTGAGCAATTTCGTGTTCCACGAGGTCAGCGATGCCAAGGATAAGCGGGAAGTTATTCGTGAAGCGTTGCGTGTGGTTAGGAAGGGAGGAGCATTTGCGTTTCAGGACGAGTTCCTAGTCAAGCAGTTCTACGGCAACCCAGAGGATTTAATTGCTGTTATCAAAAGTTGGGGGATTAGCAAGGTGGAGTTTGTTCAAACCCGACACGCAGATTTTATTCCATGGGCTTTAAGATTGCCATTACTTCTGGGAACAATGGCTATTATTGCTGGAGAGAAATGAGAAGAGCAAACTTTTTTATACCTTGTCTAAATCTGTTTGTATTTTTCAAATTGGGATGTCGGAATATTTGCTATCGAACAATCACCGCCTAAGTCTGGAGGTAATACACAAATACGAGACCCCTCTTCTCAAACTAAACATTTCACTTTATGGACAAGTCAGCGCGTTATTTCGGAAAGCTTTTGCAGTCCCGCTGCTCGAATGCCGCTGGTCAAAGTATACCAGTACCTTCCTTCGCTTTGGGCTCGGAATTTTGATGCCATCAAGGTAGACAATGGAAAATTCCTCTATGAAGTGAGGGAAGGTTTTCTTTGAAATGTACCTTGACCGCAAGACTAATTTTGTGCTATCACACATAATTAACTTGGAGATGGACTAATTTGGCGCGCGAACTGATTGTGATTATAGATGATGAATTGGAGAGGGAAATGGGCAAATACCCATATGTAGACTGGATCGAAACCATCCGAACATCATTAAGAGAGTGCATACGCCGCAAAGAAATCTCCGAAATGTACAAGCTCCAGTAGAGAGAGCATTGCTGCAAGAGAAACAAGAAGCCATATAGTTGGAAATGACGAATTGCAGGATTTGAACTCACTTACTTTCGGTCCTGTCCCTTCTAGGCGTCTAGGGAAAAGTTTGGGAGTAAACAATATTCCACCAAAAGCGTGTTCCTATTCATGTGTCTACTGCCAGCTGGGAAAAACCAGCGAAAACGATAAGCTATTTCGTTTCGTTATCTTTTTGGACATCTTTGTTTGGAGTAGATGTGACTATGTAGATTGGGCGTCCTTCACTGAGGGCTTGCGAAGCCTTCCTTCTTGCGCTTTGAACAAGTCTCCAGATGGTTCCTCTTGATATACTCATTCTTTGTCCAGCCTCCTCCTGTGACAAGCCCTCCATATCTACCAGCCTGAAAGCTTCAACTTCCGCAAATTCAATAAATACTGGTTCAAAATTCCTTGGTGGGTTAGGAGTAAAGCTGGTTATGTGCGGAATGGTTCCTAAGGTAACGGGTTTAGGAAATCGCCCTCTTCCACCACATCTGTGTCTTCCTCGCCACATTATAGATTTTCTCCTTTTTCAGATTGTTTGCCTTAGCTTAGTACGTTAATGGGCTTTCTGTCTCTTCGAGAACCCACTGCAAGGCTTGCTTCGCTGCTTTTCTAGCGATGCTTTGCCACTCGGTGAATGGTCCGTCGACTCGTGTCTCATTTTCAAGATCCCTCAAACTCTTTCTGATTTCTTGCTCTGTTCTCATGATCTTCCATCCCGATGCCTTGCCAGGTTCCGTTCGGCTCGTTAATCTTATGTTGTGCAGAACTTTTATATATTTCTGTGCATTATCACATAATTAATTGTGTGCATAAACACAAAAATAATCATGAAGAGGTGAAATAAAAAAATGGGATATCGAAGAAGAGCATATTTTAATCAATGGCCAAGCAATGGACCCTTCAGCCACCTCCCACCCTGGCAAAGACCAGGACGTGCATACGGCGGCAGAGGCTATGGCAGAGGCTGGGGCGCTAATCCGCAGGTATGTGCAAGGTTTCCGGGGCTTCCAAGATGGTGGTGGGCGAACCCAACATACGCGTATCAGCTTCCAACGCCTGCTCCACAAGATGAACTAGCCGCATTGGAAGACTGCAGAAAGGAACTTGGAGAAGAGAAAGCCAGCATAGAGCAAGAAATCAACGACATCGAAACGCACCTAAAAGAGCTAAAATCCAAGCTTGAAACGGAGAAAAAGCAACCTGCAGGACAATGACAATGTAAGTTTATTAGCCGAATGTTTCCCAACATTTCAAGACTGCGAACGAAGAATTGGAGACCGAGAAAACTTGATGTCAAAAATTCCAATAAACCTTGAAAGAATCTCAAAAGGAGACTTGGACAAGGAAATACTCAGAGCAGCAATAATCGCTGAGTTTGATGCTGTGAACCTTTACGAACAGATGGCAGCGTTGACTGACAATTCACACATAAAAACTATCCTATTGGACATAGCCAAGGAAGAAAAGACACATGTTGGAGAATTCCAAGCTCTACTGCTAATGAAGGACAAGCAACAGGAAAAAGAATTAGCTGAAGGTAAAAAAGAAGTTGAAGAATCTATTAGTCAAATTGGCGCATAGGCGTGACTTTTCCAAGCGCGTTTTTCCCCTTTTTTGGATAGCAATTAAGCTTCGGATGGATAAGTTATCGTCTTTTGAAAGACAATAAGAGCGTTTAAGCAGGAAATAAGGTGAAGCCTTGGAAAACTAGGCGAGTCGGAAATGGATGAGAATAGAATATCCTTTAAAAAGGGAGAGAAAGCAGCAAAGCTTTCCACTATTATTCTTCTAGCACTTGGCATCTTGAAAGGAATCGTGGCTATTGTTAGTGGCAGCGTCGCTCTCTTGGCGGGTGCAATCGACTCATTCTCGGATGTTTTTTCCTCGATTGCGGTTTGGGCGGGGCTCAGAATAGCGCGCGCGACGTGCTTCACCAAACTATCATACATATGTTTGATTGTTTTATAAACATAAACTATTAATATGGTTTAGTACTTAAACTGAAACCTATGCAAATTCGTAAAGGAAAAATGAGGTAAAAAAACAATGGCTCAAAGAATCGTAATTCCAACAGAAGACAAATCGGGTTTAGAGGCTAATTTGGCGCAACACTTTGGAAGAGCGCCATACTACACAGTTGTAGATTTAGACGAAAGCCACAAAATTGTAGGCGTAAGAACAGAAGTCAACAAGGGTGAACATATTGGGGGCTCTGGGCATCCACATGAGCATCTCTTGGCCTTAAAGCCGAACATTTTTGTGGTGCAAGGTATGGGGCCTGGCTGCTTAGGGAGCCTTCAGAATGCCGGAGTGACTGTGCTCAAATCTACTGGGACCACAGTCAAGGAAATAACTGAACTATTCAAAGAGGGCAAACTAAGCGAATTGGCAAGCGGATGCGAACACGCCCACCACCACACGCACTAACAGTTAGTCTTAAATCTCAACCTGAAGAAAAAGACTTAGCGGTGAAACAGAATGCCAAAAATCAAAGCAAAAGCAACTTGGGTGGAAAACGTCCGCTCAATAGTCGACAACCAAAGAACCCACAGCGTCGTCTGCGACCTCTCCACACCCGCGGGAGGAAACGACAGCGGCCCCACAGCACTTGAGCTCAGCATGATGGCTCTGGCTGATTGCGGCGTAACAATATTCGCTGACGTCTGCAAAAAAAGCAACATTCAACTCAACAAGGTCGAAGTAACCGTAGAAGCCGACAAATCCCCAGACGCCCCCGTAGTAACAGGTGTAACCATGAAAATCAACGTTGTTTCTAAAGCCCGAAAAGAGTTCCTGGAAGCTGCGTGGAGACGTACAGAAGCAAACTGTCCCGTGAAGGTAATCTTTGAACAACCAACTCCTGTAAAGGTCGAGTTCGAGAGCAAGACCGAATAAACCAATCTACAGCCGTGACGCCGACGAAAACCGCCCTGATAGTCTACTGGTCCTCGACTGGAAACACAGAAAAGGTAGCCAACGCCATCCGAGTGGGCTTAGTAGAAGCCAGCGTGCAGGTCACACTAAAAAAAGCGAACGAAGCAGAGGACATAGACCTCTTTGGCTACGACTTAGTCTGTGTAGGTTCTCCCAGCATTCAATGGCATCCAGCGAAAACATTGGATGACTTTCTCAAGAGCAAACTTGCTGTCTACCGCAAGCAGGGCCGAATCATGCCTTCTGCTCCAAAAATCTCTGGGAAGAATGCGTTGATTTTCGTCACCTACTCTGGTCCTCACACAGGAATAGAGGAGGCTACACCTGCAGGCAAATACATGCGCCAATTCTTCGAGCACTTAGGCTTTGCAGTGATAGGCGAATGGTACATTCTTAGCGAATACATAGGCTCACTGGAAAACAGCACACAGGGCAGGATGGGCGACATCAGAGGAAAACCCAACGCAGAAGACTTGCAGAAAATTACCCAAGACGCCAAGAACATAGCTAGCAGAATCTAACTGCTTCTACTCATTTTTGCTCATAAAAACAGGTTCGTCACGCTTTTCCCTGTCAATAACCAGTCTTCCGTCAGCAATCACTTTTTCAGCCAAGTTGACCCCAAAGCTGTAACCAAGAAACTTGTGATTCGGCGCGTTCAAAATCGCCACGTCCGCCCGCTTGCCCACCTCCAGACTGCCCACTTCGTCCGCGCGACAGACGGCGTGAGCGGCATTAATCGTGGCAGCCGTAACAGCTTCTGCAGGAGTCATGCGCATGAAATGGCACGCCATGGCAATGACAAGTTGCTGGTTTTCCACGCGGCAGCCCGCGTTAAAATCCGTGCCCAACGCCACAGGCAAACCGCAGTCAATCATCATCCGTGCATCCGCGTACCTGCCCATCATCAAGCTGAATGCGGCAGCGGGAAGCAGCACTGCAACGACGCCTTTCTGAGCCATGGCTTTTGTGCCGTTGGCAGAGGAGAAATTCAGGTGCTCCGCCGAAACGGCGCCAACGTCAGCGGCGATTTCCGCCCCTCCCAGCATGCTCATCTGGTCTGCGTGAATCTTCGGTTTCAACCCTAGTTTCTTGCCGTTCGCAAGCACCCGCTTCGCCTGCTCTAGGCTGAAGGCTCCTCTTTCGCAGAAGACATCGCAGAACTCTGCAAGCCCATGCTGCGCCACCTTCTGCATAGTTTCCTTGACAATCATTTCAACGTACTGCTCTGTGCTGTTGCGGAACTCAACAGGAACCACGTGCGCGCCCATGAATGTGGAGACAACGTTCGAACAGTGCAACTGGTTGAGGCGTCGCGTGGCTTCCAGAATCTTCACCTCGTCTTCCGTGGTTAAGCCGTACCCGCTCTTAGCTTCAACCGTGGTTGTTCCATGGGCAAGCATGGAGTCCAACCTTTCCAAGCCCAGCTCCACAAGCTTCTCAACTCCAGCTCGGCGAGTATCCTTAACCGTTTTCAAGATGCCGCCGCCGGAATTGAGAATCTCCATATACGATGCGCCTTCAACCCGCATCTGAAACTCGTCCTCACGCGAACCCGCAAAAACCAGGTGAGTGTGCGGGTCAACGAAGCCTGGGAGAACAGTTTTGCCTTTGGCGTTTATCACCATTTCGCCTCTGAAGGCTTTTGCGATTTCACGGGTTTTTCCAACAGCCAAAATTTTTCCTTCGCGGATGGCGAGGGCGCCGTCGGTGACGATTTCCAGTTCACTCATCTGCTTGCCAATGCGCGGTTTCTGGCTGCTTCCAGCGAGAGTTAACAGTTCCTCAGCGTTCACTATGACGATGTCGGCGCTTTCTCTCGTCCTCGCTCTGGAAGGTTTATTCAAAACCATCACCTTTCGCCCATTTTTTCCACAACACTGCAAAGTTGCTTGCCAAGTTTTTCTTTCGCGTTCCGTTCAATTCAAACTGTGCTGTGTCGATTTACCCTGCCCGCAGTCAGGCAAGCTTTACCTCGCTAAATCAACGGATTCTATTTTTGTGCGCTCGCAGTAATATAGGTTGCCACAGGACTATAGATGCGCTTGAGCAAACCAACACAAATACAGAAGAGCCAAATCCAACGGTGAACTTTTAAGTTTTCAGCAGCAAACATCAGTACCGAGAGGAAACAACGTGAAAACGGAAGCTGAATACGAAGTCCCTTCCTGGACGCAAATACACCGGATGCTTTTAGCTCAGGCAGAGCAAATCTGCAGGAGCGGCTTCAAACCCGACGTCATCGTAGGCGTTTCCCGAGGTGGCTGGCTTCCCGCCCGCGTGTTGTCGGATTTGCTGGAAAACTCGAATCTTGCCAGCGTCAAGGCTGAGTGCTATGTCGGAATTGGCGTCGCCCGAAGTCAGCCCATCCTAACGCAGCCCGTGTCCACAAGCGTGGCGGGTAAGAAAGTGCTTGTTGTGGACGAGGTTGCCGACACGGGCAGAAGCCTCAAACTCGTAGTAAACCACATCCATGCGGAAGGTGCTTCAGAAGTCAAAGTTGCCACCTTATACTGCAAGCCTCAAAGCAAAGTCAAACCCGACTACCACGAAAAAGAAACCTCGCGCTGGATAGTTTTCCCTTGGGAACTGAAGGAAACTGTTCGAAAAATCTTTGAAGCCAACAAAGCCAACGCTGCAGGCGTCCAAAGGGAAATCTCCAAGCTGGCAGCCGCTGGAGTGCCCAAACGACTAATAAACCGATTCCTCAAGGAGTTCTCCGAGGCGAAAAAATGCTGAAGCATCTGCAAGAAGATGGGAAATACGTGGAAATTACAGGTTTCAGAAACGTGCAAATCAAGGACGCAGAGGACCTTCTGAGGGCTGTTCGCGACGGGATGCCTGCAGATGCCGAGGTTCAGCTGTTTGACGCCGATTTAGTTGCTTCTTGGCAGCACTTGTACTTCGCGGTTTTGAATGCGCTGATGGCTTTCCGTACAGGGCGCAACATTTCCAAAAGCGTTGCGGTGGAGGTTATGCTTTACGCTTCAGCGCAGCGGCAAATCAAAAAAGCCATTGAACTCATAGGCGTCAAAAAAACCACTGCAAACGTGGCTACCGTCGTTGTCAGCGGAAAAGCTGAGTCAGTCAAGAGAGGGCTTGCTGCAATCGCAAACTGCGTCGGCGCAGAACCTGACGACACGGTGCTTGAACTGTCAACTCGAAAAATTCAGCGGATAAGGCAAGCCTTCGCGGTTTCAGATTTGGAGCTTGAAACCGTGGCGACTGAAGGTGGCGCTGTTCAGGCTCTGGTTGACTTGGTTGTTGAACGGGTGGCTTTGCTTTCCACTCAGCTTTAGGCTAGAGCATTTTCTCTTTCTGCACGCTCAGAAGGTCGCTGGGCTTCAGAAGCGACATGCCCGTGAAGCCGCCGAGCACCTCAATCAGCAAAACCTTGTCTGGGTTGTCCAGGTTCACTTTGTTTTTCACGTCTGTGGCTACTGCCTCGATTAGGGCTTGGCTGTGGATGCTGGTGAAGCGTTTTTCAACTGTGACGCGGAAAGTCTCGTTTTCACCCATTTCCGCGGCGAGTTCCTTGCCTACGCGTTTCACTTCGTCCAGGTTGGTGCGGAAGACTTTCTGGATGGGGAGGATTCTTAGTGCGTAGCGGAACTCGTACGGCTTTTCCTGCAGGATGCTGCGGAACTTGGCGATGGCTTCCACCGGGTTCAAAGCGGTTTTTGCAACGACTAAGCCTCTGATTCCAGTCTTGTCCACTTGGGGCATTTCGTCGCCTGCTTGCTTGAGGAGGAAGGCGAGTTCGTAGCACATTTGGCGTTCGTTTCCCCGCATGGTTGAGGCTAAAAGGTTAAAGTCTGACAGCAACTCTAAGCGCTCCATTAACTGAAGTGTAACGGCGAAATTTATCTCTGTTTGCTCCCTTCCTCTTCTTGATAATTCCAACATGCTATTGAGTTGAGAATCCGCCAATAGTGACCTCCCTCTATAGGTTTTCTGCATCGGTTGGCTACTAGGCTCCTAGGGGTGTGCACAATTCGTTTTCGTGTACTTTTAGGTGTTTAACTTTTCTGGTGAATGACTTGGTTCTGACAGGAAAAGCGCAAGAAACTCCCAAAAAATGGAATACTGCACACCCCTCGATAACATTAATGAGTGAGTAAGAAACAGCATCACAACAATGAACCCGGCGATATGCAACTTTCGGGCAACCATCATCAACGCCCAACTATAGATCCTCTGGTAAATCGTCCTAGACGTCTTGATCAAAGCTATTATCCCTCCGAGTCCTTCAACAGTGAGTACGGCACTTGCAGAATCTTTGGCGATGTCTGTGGCATTCTTCACCGCGATCCCCACTTCCGCCTGTCCCAAGGCGGGGGCGTCGTTTACGCCATCTCCAGTCATTCCGACCACATGTCCTATGCGTTGAAGAGTTTTGACTATTGTAAACTTGTCTTCAGGGTAAATCTGGGTGATGCCGTCACTGTCTTCGATTGTTGAATCAAAAGCTTTCGCTTGGGTTTCAGCTTCCTGAATCACTGACATAGTGGTGACTTGGTCGCCCAATCCTACCTGCTGGGCAATGTTTTTAGCAATCGGAAGCGAATCACCCGTAAGCATCTTCACAGCTACGCCTAATTCACGAATCTGGTCTAGTATCTCACGCGAATCTTCCCTTATCCTGTCGGCTATGCCTGCAATACCAACAAATTCCAGTTTGCTCCGGTAAGTTCCCTTAGCGACGGCGATTACTCTTAGCCCTTTCGCCGAGAGTGCTTCAGCAAGCTTGAACAGAGTTTTTGCGTTTTCTTCCGAAACGTTGCAGGCTGTACATATTGTGTCAAAAGAACCTTTTCCCACAAAGAACTTTTCACCAGCTCTATCAATTGTTGCTTCTGTCATTCTAGTTTTTGGGTCAAAGGGCACGAATTCCATCTGCGAGTAAGCGTTCAATGATATGTGCGCGTCTGCTGCGGCGGTTAAGAATGCTATGTCAATTGGGTCTTGGTCGGCTTCTTTTGATGCGAGTGTTCCGTAAAGCAAAACATCACTTTCGCTGAATCCGTTAAGGGGTACTTCTTCTTCGAAGAAGAGTTTGTTCATTGTAATTGTGCCTGTCTTGTCTGCGCATAACACGTCCATGGTGGCTGCATCCTCGCTCGCGCTGAGTCTTGTAACTAAAACTCCTTGTTTTGCAAGCACTGCTGAGCCAAGCGCCATGTTTATGGTGAACATTGTTGGCATTGCAACTGGAACGGAGGCTATGAGCAACACGCCCGCGAGAGGTAACAGCACTGCAAGGTCGAATCCTGTCAATACTGCATATATAAAGACGATTAAGAGGGATGCGAGGACTATTATGGCGAGTTGGCGTGCAACTTTTACTGTGACTTCTTCCATGTGGAGTTTTGGTTTGGCAAGTTCAAGTAGGGAAATAGTTTTTCCAAAATAAGTCTTAATTCCAGTAGCATCCACTATGCCTGTGGCTTCACCACGTTTTACAGCTGACCCCGAATATGCTATTTCTGAGGGCAACTTATCCACGATTCCTGATTCGCCAGTGAGCACCGACTGGTCTAAACCGAGAGATCCATCAACTATCTTCACGTCCGCTGGCAGAAGGTCGCCTATTCTGACCCTGACAACGTCTCCTGGGACAAGCTCCCTAGCGGGGATAGTGAACCATTTTCCCTCTCTTTTGACCCGGCTTTGGATTCGTAATCTTTGCTTTAGTTTAGCCATCGCTGCTTTTGCCCTGCCTTCACGCCAAAGTGACATTCCTGCATTGAAGAAAAGCAGGAAGATTATGACAAGTGCCTGTGGATACTTGCCCAGTATCAAAGTAACGATGGCTGTGGCTTCAAGCATCCAAGGCACAATCCCCCAGAAACGTTTTCCCAGCCTTGAAAGAAAGCTTACTTTTTTCTCTGGGACCTCATTGTACCCATAAGTGGCTATTCTTCCCAGAACCTCTTGGTTTTTTAATCCAGTTTCTAAATTTGTTTCTTGAAACTCTTTTGTTTCTTTTTCCATTTTCTCACTTCAGTGACTGGTTAATTGGGGTTGAAATTATCTTAAATAAAAAGGATTTATTGCAAAGGATAAACGGCGCGTGCTCGGACATTAGGCTTTTGATTTTTTTAGTTCATCAATTATCTTTTGGGTTTCCTCTTCCGATGGATGCGTAATGGCGCCAACAGGGCAGACGTCCTCACAACCTCTACAGAATACAATGCATTTGTTTGGGTTTACTACGGTTCTTTTTTGGCCCTCTTTTTCTTCAAATTTGAAGGCGCCTACATGACAATAGTCAACGCATTTTCCGCAAGTTATGCATTTATCATAATCGATTTTTGGGTTCCAAGGGATTTTTTCTCGAGGAATGCCATCGTAAGATTCTTCAGACACGCTTTTTTCACCTTGTTTTTATTCTATTATAAAAAGTAACAATATTTAAATATTGTTATGTACTTTATGCGTAATGGTGAAGCAAGATGGAAAACAGAACTCTCAGTCAAAAACTCGAAGAAATTTTGGGCTTAGACTCTCCTCCAATAGCCGTAAAAATCGTAAAAGCAGAAGAATCCATACCCGACATCAAATTGCCAACTCAAAATAGTCGTTACTGCCAGCTCCTCATGCTAGCCAGAAAAGGACAAACTCTGATGTTAAATGCTGAAAAGATAGCATGCCCAGCAGCAAAAGCGGCATTAGGATTAGGACCATTGGCAGAAAAAATCTCAACAGGAGAAATGCTGTGCACTCTCGGATTATTCGCAAGCAAAGAGGCGGCAGCTAAGACAATGCGCATGATACCGCGAATAAAGGAAAGCTCGACAAAAGCCATTGTGGCTGGACCTCTCAGAGATTTCCCAATGGAGCCTGATGTTGTTATTATTGAGAGCGTTCCAGAGCATATTATGTGGCTTGGTTTAGCCAGAAACTTCAGGGAAGGCGGAAGGCTCAACTTTAATTCGTCTATTTTCCAAGCTGAATGTGTTGATGTGACAACGGTGCCTTACTTAACTGGCGAAGTGAATATGACGCCTGGCTGTTATGGATGCCGACAAGCTACCGATACCCCGCCCGAACACATGTTCATAGGAATTCCAGCAAAACTGTTACCTGAAATTGTAGAATCCTTAGAAGCATTGTCCAAGAAAGCAATGAAAGCGGTTAGAGAAAAGAGCATTTACGCACTTTATGCTAAAGGAGCACTGTGACATTTCAGGAGGTGATACGGATACCAACAATTGTAAATGTAAATGAACTGGTTAGTTTTTCTCGGACGCAAGGTTTGCTAAGTTCTATGGAAGATCGACGGCAAGTGAAAAAAGATTTACTGAAAACTAGTAACTTCAACATAGTATTAATTTGCCTTGAGACGGGGCAAGAGATTCCCTCACGCCCTGAACCTTATGGTGTATGTTTCTACGTTATTAGCGGAAAAGGTGCCTTTTCAGTTGGCAATGAGAAAGTTGAAATGACAGACGGAAACATGGTTTTTGCACCAGCGGGTGAGGCACGAGGAATAAAAAGCGTTGAACGACTGACACTATTAGGTATTCAGGACCCGCATTAGATAAATCGGCTCTATAATAACATAACTAAGGAAGTAATTGCTTGCTTTATTTTACGCAAGCAATGCTTTGTTAACTTTTTTCATATTCTATTGCCTTGCTGTCAATTAAAGCAGAATTAAGTTACTTTGGTGACACCTTTTACGCTAATGGCAAAGCATCTTGAACGGTTAGGCTGTCCAAAATGAATATACTTCCAAGTTTTCTTTTTCGAACTGTTTTTTGAGGAAAGCTTTGACTTCGTCCTCATCTAAGTTTGGGATTCCTTTTTTATCTCTATGAAAAGGAATTCCCGTTTCTCTGAGGGCTTCTCCCTTTGGAAAATCGAAGAAAATAAAGTAGCGTCTGTCGTGTAGCATTATTATTTTTAGGGTTGTGAGCTATTTGTTTGGTGAGAAGCCATTTTGCTCAAGAATGAAAACTATTGAGCCAGGTTTCCTTTCGCTGACTAAGCGTTTGAATTCTTCCCAACTTCTAACCCTTACGTGACCCTCGTTCATCAAGTTTCATCTTCAAAAATAGTTCTTTTCAGATTTCTAGCCGTCGCCGCATGCGAGTTCGCCCATGGCTTTAACGTATCTTTCTGCCTCTGCCCTCAATTTGAAGGGACCGTAGATGATGTCGTATTGAGGGTAAGTCTCTTTGTTCGGTTCTGTTTTCGACTCAAATATTGCAGGTTTAGTTTTTTCTTTTAGTCCGACGTATGTTTTCAAATTTTTCCCTTCGAGTTTTCAGTTGCTCTTACTTTCGTCCGTTATTAACTTCTGGACTCTTCGCTCAATATCATCTCTGATCTCTCTGACTTTCTCGATTGCCTTTCCCTTCGGGTCTTCAAGTTTCCAATCGATTGTTGGCTTAAAGAAGGGTCCTGGGCAGATTCCTTGGTCATTGCAACCCATGGTAACAATCAAATCAGCGTCTTGGGTCATCTGAAAAGTGAGCAGTTTTGGCTTATTCATTGAAATGTCGATGCCCTTCTCCTTCAAAACTTCAACTACTACGAGGTTGACTTTATCTGCTGGCTTGTTGCCAGCACTGAAAACAGTAAATTTGTCTTTTCCATATTTTTTGGCGAAAGCTTCTGCCATTTGGCTTCTGCCTGCGTTCTCGACGCAGACAAAGAGGATTTTTTTCACCTTTTGATGTCCTCCCAGTCTCATTTCTCTTTTTGAAGGTGCAATTCATGGGCTTTTTGTAAGTTTCCAATTTTTTCGCGGTTTTCTTTATGCAAATCGTGGCTTATTCTTAAGTTTCTAATTATTTTACTGGTTTCTTTTTTGGAAGGGTGTGTGATTGCGCCGGCAGGGCATATTCCATCGCAGCCCGTGCAGAGTACTACGCAGTTGTTTGGGTTTTTGACGATGGTTCTCTTTTTTCCGTCTTTTTCCTCAAATTCGAACGTGCCTAGTTTGCAGTATTCTACGCATTTTCCGCAGCTGATGCATTTTTCATAGTCTATCGTTGGGTACCAAGGTATTTCGCTTCGGGGAATTCCATGCCACGTTTCTTCAGACATCTTGTTTTCGCCTTTTTTATTGCATATTGTTTTGAACTCATATCAATAGCAACTTTTAAATATTGTTATAGACACTAAACCAAACCATGTCCGCAACAGAGAAAAACCAGAACCGGTTCAAATCAACAGTTTTCCATGCACTCTCCGACCCAATCAGACTCGAAATAATATCATACTTACGCGACGGAGAAAAATGTGTCTGCGAAATAGTTCCACGCTTAAACCTTATTCAACCGCTCGTTTCGCGCCACTTGAAAATACTCAAAGATACTGGAATAGTAAGGTGTCGAAAGGACGGAACTAAACGCATGTACTCAATTGTTGATCCCAGGATACACAATATCGTTGATGATTTAACACCAGAACTTGTTAGCACACTAACAAAAGAGGTTCTGGATCAAATGACCTGTAGATAGAAGGATGAACAATTTGGAAACAAAAGAAAAAAATGTTACGAAAGAAGAGAAAGTTATCCTGAACGCCTTAAAAACAGACTGCACTGGCTGCAGTACATGTGCAGATTTTAAAGCAGACAACCTTCGACACGCAATAGATAGATTAAACGGAGTCTCAAAAGTCAAAGTTGATGAGATAACCGGCAAGGTCACAATAGAATACGACCCACAAAAAATCAGTCTCCCCAAGATCACCGAACGCATAGAAAAACTCGGCTACCAAGTTGAAATAGTATCAAGAGAGGAAATCCAATGAGAGAACATTTCAAAGGCGTAATTCTAGTAATTTTACTTGGGCTATTCGCTTTAGCAGGCGCCCTAATACCTGGAACCCAAATAGCTTACACGCATGAAATTAGCGTCGTTTTGACGTTAATCGCCGTTGCCTTGGGCTACCGCATTTATCTGCACGGCATTCGATCCTTGCTTCATAAGAACGTTACAGCCCAATTGTTCGCAACCATTGCCATCTTTATTTCCGTAATAGCTGGTCTCGTCCTACCTTCAGCATCAGCCACTGGCACAGCAGAAGCAGTCGGTTACCTCACAGCAGCAGCAATAGTGGCTTTCATAATACTCGCAGGCATGACACTTGAAGAATACATAATCCATAGAACAAGAGGCGCACTTGAGAAGCTCATAAACATGAGCCCCACCACCGCTCGCGTACGACGAGACGGCGCAGAAGTTGAAGTACCCATAGACGAAGTCAAGAAAGGCGAAATCGTACTAGTCAAACCAGGCGACAAAATACCCGTTGACGGAACAGTGCTTTCTGGACACAGTAGCGTTAACCAGGCAACAATAACGGGTGAATCAATTCCTGTAGAAAAGACAGTGGGCGACCATACATTTGCTGGTACACTCAATGAACATGGAGCATTAGAAATTAAAGTCGAAAAAATCGCTGAAGACACTACGCTTGCGCACCTCATTCAACTAGTTGAAGAGGCTCAAGAGAAAAAAGCACCCATACAAAACGTTGCAGACCGATTCACCACTTATTTCTTGCCAATCATGGCTGTTTTGTCATCTTCTGTCTTTGCAGCCAGTTATTTCACACTTGGTTTTGATGCAGCGCTCGCCAGAACCGTAACTGTTCTCCTAGTCGCATGCCCTTGCGCACTTTCAATAGCTGTTCCCGTCGCTGTAGCCGCAACGATTGGTAATGCTAGCATGAACGCCATAATAATCAAGGGCGGCACACATATCGAAAAGCTAAAGGATGTTACGCTGGTCGCATTTGACAAAACTGGCACGTTAACCATCGGCGAACCTAGGGTTGTTGAAATCAAAACCTTCAGTAATTACTCTGAAGCGGATACGATCAAGTATGCAGCAATTGCTGAGAAATTCTCAGAACACCCCCTATCCAAAGCCATCACTGCTAAGGCAACTGAGATGAACTTGAAAATTCCTGACCCCGCAGACTTCAAGACTATTCCAGGACAAGGCGTGGACGCCCACTTTGGAAATAAACATATCCTGATTGGAAGAAAGATGATAGAAACGATGATTACAGAAGAAGCGAATCAATTGATGAGCAAGGTTGAAAGCGAGGGGAAAACTGCTATTCCTGTAGCGCTAGACAAAAATGTTATAGGCATAATCGTTGTGGCTGACACGGTTAGGGAGAATTCTTTAGAAGCAATACAGAGGCTTAAGCGTTTAGGAATCAAAACTGCTATGTTAACAGGCGACAATATGCGGACTGCTAAATCCATCGCTGAACAGGTCGGTGTTGATGAGTACCGTTCTGAGCTTTTGCCTGAACAGAAAGTTGCTGTTATTGGAGAAATAAAAAAGGGCAATGTTGTTGCTATGGTGGGTGACGGTGTGAATGATGCTCCAGCGCTGGCAACTGCTGATGTTGGATTCGCGATGGGAGCAGCTGGCAGCGATGTAGCGATTGAGACTGCTGATGTGGCTCTGCTTGGAGACGACTTGACAAAGGTTGAATATGCGATTAGTCTAAGCCGAAAGGCGTTTACCAGAATGAAGGGGAACATAGTTTACGCTTTTGTCTGGAACATAGTTGCATTGAGTTTAGCCGCCTTTGGCATCTTGAATCCTGTCTTAGCTGTTGTTCTTGCAGAAGCTGGGTGCATTTCAGTGGTAATCAATTCCGCGTTACTGCTATTGAGTAAGCCAAAAGCGTTTGCCAAGATTAAAGTACAGGCTGCATGAAGAGGCGATTTGTATGGATGATAACAAAGTGAAAAAGACCGTGTTTGGAATGTTTGAGGGGGTTGGAATGTTCAGTTCGTGAAAAGCAATCAAAAGTTCACAAGCTGGAAAAAACTGGGCGGGAAAGACTATTTTCCGCTTTTATAACAACGTATTCGTTTTTGGTTCCAAATTCGCAGTTTTTTAATATCAGAACAGCCTACTCTTAAGGGGGAGCCTCTTTTGCTCTTTGGACACAAAAACAGACGCCAAATGGACCTCCAAGTGGACTTGGGCGATTTGCAGAACGAAAAAGAAAACTTATCCAGCTTTCTGCAGTCAAAACTCAAAGTTACTGTTACGCCAGTTGAGAACAAACTGACCGTGAATTCAGAAAAGCTGTCTGCGCAGGAACTGCAGCATGCAGTCACCAAGTTTGTTTACCACAGAAACCTCAACGGCACACACTGGGTCTCAATTGAAGGAAAAACCGTGAAAATCAACAGGTTCAAGGAAACTAAGAAGAAAAAAGAAAAAGCTAAGAAAGAACCGCAGCACCAAACCGCTGCCCAAAGCTGGGGATTGTAGCCAGCCAGCCTTTTTTTGTTTTCAACTCCACACATTCCCAGGAAAAGAGAAACGAATCCAAAACTATGTTCTCTTGAACTGTTTTCTCTTGGAGATTATTAGCCCTGCCAATATTGCTGCCATCACGATGGAAACAACCATGAAGGATGGAAACTCTGGAATTGACGGAGATGGATTCAACGTGGACGTTGCGTTTGGGATGTCAACGTTCGCAATGACGTATCGGATAGCTCCGTCTCGTTCGTCTACATAGTATGTTTTGGTCGTTGTTCTTATTTCCCAAACATTGTACGCTTCCGTATCGTTGGAGACTTTAATCCGGAGAACTGGTGTTGGCGTTGGACCGATGGTTGGAACAGGTCCGATGGGAATGAGGTCCTCCGTGAACGTACCGTCTGGGCTCCTCAAAAGAAAGTGCCCCACGTTAGTTCCGTCTGTCTGGTATGAACCAGAGCGCCCAGTGTAGTTTGCCAATGGCTCGTAAGTTATGACATCCCATAAATTCGTCTTAGGCTGAGCCGCTTCAGTTACTCTAACTGCGACATCAAACTGCAAAAGACCGGGGACTCTGGGGAACAGTCCAGCTAGGAAGTTCCCGTTTCGGGCGTCAATCCACACTCGAGTGTGGTCAATTAGCGTGAGAGCCCAAACATAGTATTCTGCAGAATCGTTTAGTCCTTCAAACTGTTCTATCATTGTCTTCACTTGCCCGCTTGGGTAAACGGCTTCAAATAGCGTCCCATTTTGGTTCCATTCCAATTGGCCTGCAACTAGTCCATCAGGCGTTACTAAAGGCGGCGTTTCAAAACTGCTACTGAGCCGGTACCCACCCCAATTCCACTTTCCGGGTCCGTAGCTCTCCGAGGCTGCGACCGCCTCCTCAAAGCTCAATATCCCCAACGGGGACCCTGACTCCGAAGGAGTCGGATATGGATTAGCCTTAGCCATCTCTACAAACTGCATTCCAGCAGCTAGTGAAAATAAGAGAGCAAAGACGATAAGTGCTGCTAGAGCTAGTTTCTTCATTTTCTCTCAGTGCTATATTGGTTTAGGTTTGAATTTAACTCTCACTGAAGAACAGAACCGTTCTCCTAAAAGAACATAAGAAAACTTTGCTTTCTTAGTCTTATCTAGAATAAACCAATGCAAAGTACGTTAAGGCAATTTGCTTACTGCCAAAATGTCATATCTATCAGTAGACCATTCTGCTATTATGGTTCCTTTCATGTCTTCATTTTGACTATCTACGATAAAGTAAGCAACATTATATTTGCGCATTACGTCACTGAAGGTTCCTGGTGCTGAACCTGCTCTATAAGTTAATATCAATGCTTTGCTAAATGACAGAATTTCATGCACTTGATTCCAATTCATAGTACCCTTTTGTATATTTGCTTGTTTCAACAGATTTGTTAAGTAGATGCTGAGTGTGTCTCCATCACCATAATAGAGAAGTCCGTCTGTTCCATTTTCAACCCTATAATACATTCTAATGAATGACATGGTAATTGGTGAATTCCACCCCCCTGTATCATTGATGCAAGAGTGATAGTTTCCCATCAGATTGTCTGCTGTTTCTACCCAAGAAGTATCAACTGAATTGTTTCTAAGCCAATCATACCCTATCCATGCAAAAGATATCGCTAAGATAACTAATCCTAGAATTAACAGAACTGTTCTTTTTTTCAAAGCCATCCTTCATTACCATAGTAAATGGTGATGCTTTTTAATTCCATTGTTTAGAACAACACTCACTACATTCAGATAGAAAAACTTAGAAAACTTTGCTCTCTTAGCCTCTTGTCTATCTTTATGCAACATTACTTTAAACAGAATCCACGAGTGCTGAGTGAAAGAATCTTGGAGTTGTTGCCTAGACTGGAAACTTTGCTTTCTTAGTTCCTCTATTTAACGCTTAGCTGATAATCCCTGTAAAAGCATTGTATTCAGCTGCTTCATGATTCCTTGCGCGAGTGCTTTATTGCTAGTTCTGGGGCTGAGAATAGCATATTGGCACCAATTGCGATACATGCTAGTCCCATTAGCCCAATGATTACGCCTGCCACGCCATATGGATAAACAGCCTGACTAAAAAGACCACTAATAGGAACTGACTGATAATAAAACAACTCTAAACCCGCTATTGCCATAACAACCCCTGTTACAAACAATCCTATGTTCTTCCAGTATCTCACGGATAACTGCTTCTTCCCGGCGCTCACCCTTCTTTCCTCCCCGGGAAATAACTGTTGGTTATAGTTTTAAGATTTTGTGGTGCTACCCATTTTCTAGACTCTGGGTCAAATGAAAAAAGTGTCATAAACAGACATTGAGCCGTAAGACCTTGATTGAGATAGAAGAAATGGATTGTTGTAACTTTTTGAAGTCACATCAGTTCTTAAACCTCTTAGAGATATTTGAGTGAGAGTTGTCTAAGATGGCAAAACGTCCAAAATGTGGCGAGGAGCAAAAGGAACCGGATGAGTCATTCAAGAAGAGCTATTTCTATTTCAGAACTCATCCTTGTGATGAATGTTTTTCTAGTTTAATCTATGCACTAAATAAAGAACAGAGCAAATGAGAAGTGCTGTGCGGTGAATGAGTTTTCACCTGCCTTTTTGAAGACTCAGCTCAAAAAACAAGGTTATTCGGATAAGATGGTTGATGAACTCTGGAAATGGTATGATTCCTCAGAAAAGAAGGGCGTTGCCAGTTTTTGAACAAAAGAAACAGTTAACGCTATCCTTTTTTCACTTCACAAACATTCCAAGACCAACGCTGCTTCAAAGATTTGGGATAGATTTGAGTGAGATTTTGAAAAAATATTAATTCGCACCATGAAGGCTATATCAGTTAAGGGTGAGAGCAAAGTAGTGCTTGCTTCATTATTTCCTTCTCCATTCTCCTCTCTCCCTCAAGCAAGCACGACTGCCTACTCCCCTTATTTTCACTTCTCAAACATTCCAATAGATTTTTACCAAAGAAACTCTGGCGTTGCAAAACCAATTTAAGGCATGACGCACTCTAGTGGTAATCAACAGTTAGTTTAGTTGATTAGACTGTTTGTTTCAGCTATCTTGTGTGATGTCATGAAATTGAAGCTTTCAGTTTCAAAAAGGCACGTTGCCAGACTTTCAGGTCCTATAGAAGAACCCCTTTTTACAGTAATTGATTTGGACAAGGCAGAGAGTTATCCTTCCAATTTTGTTTGCCTTTTGCCAAAAAACCTTGAAAAAAGATATAAACACAGCAACAAGTTTTTTAAAATCTATGGAAAAGAAAGCAATCAAATAGCCACTAAACTTCTGACTAATGCTCTCAGAAGAGAAAGTGACCTTGCAGTAATAAGTGAGATTGAAAGGCGCTTGAAAGCTCTGCAACCCAAGCCAATAATAAAAGTTAGATGCGTTAGTTGCGGCTGTACTTTTGAGCCCAAGAAGTTTGGACGTTTTTTGCAGAGAATCTGCGATGCATGCAGAAGCAAAAATAGGTCAAGTTAATAGTTTTGGTTCCTCAGAAAAAATCTTACTCAGGGAATTAGGAAGAATATTCCTATCCTTAAGGGTAGGTGAAGCCTTCTCTTTCTCCATCTACAGTTACATAAGAGTTGTAAATAAAATAAAAGCCCTGTTTCAAACTTAATATGTCAAAAAGTCTAACAGCTTTTCACTTCACAAACATTCCAAATTGCATGACACAATGTACTAGTTGTATCCAAAGTACATAATTCTTAAATACGTTTTAAGCCTATTATTTAACCGAGGGAAAGAGTCAAGAAGTCTATCCCGAAAACACCTAAAGCTTCAGCCAGACAGAAATTACCTAACGCGAAGCTAAATGACAGGGGTTCAAACTCACGCAAATAGCAATGAGTGCGTTGCTATCAACATATTAAGCACAAAAAACACAACGTAATTCAAAATAAACTCTTTCCCTCACCTGTTTTTTGGTTCACAAATTACTTTTGCCACTTTCTACTTTTTTTACTTCACAAACACTCCAGAAAGCACTAGCAATTCCTGTCTCTTTTCCAAACACTATTCAACAGGATATTCTTGAGGGACAACCAGCAAGGTTTGTGTTGAACTCACGTTATCAAGTCTCCTTATGTTGAAAGAAATGATTTGTTTTAGTTGGTCCATAGTTTCTGTTTTCACCTTAACAACAATATCATAGACTCCATACACCATTTCAGCTTCTTCCACACACGATACTGCTCTAACTTCCTTCAGCACCTCTGGCATCGAGTCAGGTTTTGTGGTTATGAAAACAAAGGCTGTTGGCACTCAAATCTCCTCAAAACAACAACTATGTACTTCCTAGTATTTTTCAGTGTCGCTTGGTAGATTTTTTTTGGTTTTCTTTTCACTTCACAAACATTCCAAGAAAACAAATCTTAGCCACAGAGAGAAACTATGAGAAAACTTTGCTTTCTCAGTTTTTCTCTTCCATTCTTACATTGAAGAATTGTTGTATCAAATAGTCACTCACATAAGTTTAAACAACAAAATAAGTCATAGTTTGTTTGATGGATTTATGAAGGATAATTTTGAGTGCCCACGATGTAGCTCAACTTTTGAAAACAACAAAGAACTGCATTCTCACATACGTGAACATTATGAACCCCCAATAGGCGCATAATGACAGAAGTCGCCAAATGCAAGCATGCCAAGTATCCGTTAAGATTCTTAACCTATAGTGCGCCTTAAGTTCCAACACGACCAAATCACCCTTTTTCGTCAGCACGATGCACAACAGTTTAATCCTGCCAGCTAACCGTTAATACTCTAAAAGGGTGCCTGAACGATGCAGGTTTCAGTTCGCTTCTTCACAATCCTGAGAGAAACAACTGGCAAAAAAGAAGAAACGCTCCAGTTCCCCCAAAACAAGAAAATCACAGTGGACAAAATGCTAAAAAAACTGGCACAACAATACGGCAAAAACTTCACCCGATACATCTACGACCCCAACAGCGGGGAAGTGAAGGGGTTTCTCCAGTTTTTCGTTAACGGAAAAAGCGCCTCCACCCTCAACGGGCTCCAAACTGAACTGCATGACGGGGACCTGGTGGCGATTGTTCCGCCTGTGGGCGGCGGCTGACAAGCCTGACTAAAAGGCGAAGAACGGAGACTTCTTCCGAACCGCCAACACAAACTCTTTCAGTATCTCTTGCTCTTCTGCGGAAAGCTTGTCGGCGTATGTGATCTGCCAGGCTTTCACGTCTGGCTCAGGTACCCTCACGTATAGTATGTCTTTCTCGAAGATGTGCCTGCCCACGGTGGGTTTGTCCATGGACACGGCGACCTGCATGCCTTGCGTGGCTTCAGGTATTCCTTTGCCTTTGTCTTGGACCTGCTGCACTTCGCCCACGTCCTCGCCATCCTCCTTTCTCACCAAGGAGACTTTAGGCTTAAGCGTTCCCGCCAAGACTTCGACGCCGAATATGGCGGGTTTTGCTCTGTGGAAGATGTAGCCCGCTATGATCTGGATTTTTCCAGGCTTAACCAGTTTCTCAAGTTCCGCCTCTATTTTGGCTTCGCTCTTTGATTTAACCCATTCCAGATACTTTTCAATCATATGATAGATGATTTGCTCCCTGAATACCTGAACGCCTCTTGATGAGGCTTCTTCTTCTGTATCAGGCAGCATCTTGACCCCGAAAGCCAAGATAACGCCCTGCAGAGGATTACGGGATTTGACTGCGGCAGCCTCTATCACATCCCTTTTTGAAACGTCGCCGACATCGGCAATTCGGATTTGCACGTTATTCTGCTTCAAAATTTCTGCAATGGCTTCCAACGAACCCAGCGTGTCAGCCTTAAGAATTACGCCTTCAATTTCCTTGGCTATGCGTATTTTCTTAATTTCATCTTCAATTATCTTGGCGTATTTCTCAGGCGTCTCTCCAGCTCCAACAGCGTACAGCGGCGCGCCAGCAAGAGCGCCTTCCAAGCCTGAGGCAACGATTTTTACTCCCGCCGCGGCGAAAACCGAGTCAACAGGCGAAAACTTGTCGCGGGGGTCACGCATTTCGTCCAGCGGTTTAGGCACCAAAATTGCCTTTATGCGGGTCACGATGGGTTTGTCTCTGGCGCCTACCACGATGAGGTCATCTTTCTGCAGGGTGCCATCGTAGATTATGGTGTTTAGCGTCAAGCCCAATCCAGGTTCGTCTTTCACTTCCAGAACTGAGCCTTTCGCGGGTCCTTCAGTTGTCTGCAGCTGCTTCTTCAGGTACTGCTGCGTTAACCCGATGAGGACCATGAGGAGCTCGGTTATGCCTTCGCCTGATTTAGCGCTCACAGGCACCAACGCGACGGTGGAGGTGAAGTCTTTTATCTTGTCAAAACGGTCAGTTCTCAGGGTCAAGCGGGAGAAGGTGCCCATGATTTCGTAGAGCTTATTGTCCATGTCCTCTTTGACGTAGTGATCCTGCTTGGCGTAGGATTTCAGGAAGGGCATGTCAGGCTGGGATTTCCATCCTGGAACGCGGTCAATTTTGTTCACCGCCACGATAAACGGGGTTTTGCGCGCCTTCAAGATGTCTATGCACTCGTAGGTTTGCGCTTCAAAACCTCGCAGCACATCGATGACGAGGATAGCTATGTCAGCCACGCTTCCGCCTCTGCGCCGAAGATTCGTAAAAGCCTCATGCCCAGGCGTGTCGATGACAAGCAATCCTGGAATTTCGATTCCGCTCTTGATGGAAGCGATTTGTGGTCCGATGAGTTGCTTGAGGGTTTCAACGGGGAAGAAGCTGGCGCCGATGTGCTGGGTTATCCCGCCGACTTCCCTTGCGCCCACGCTTGTCTTTCGGATTTTGTCCAAGAGCAAAGTCTTGCCGCTGTCTACGTGACCGAGAACGCATACGATAGGTTGTCGGATGGGCATTTGAAGGCGCAGTTCTCCGTTTGTGTGGTAAAAGAGTGAAGGCACCAAAAATAATAAGGCTAATGGTCAGTGAAGCTGATTTGCATGTTACGCGCTGCGAGGTGCAGGTGTTCTTTATTTTTTGCAGGTTGCGGTTTCAACCAGTTCATGACGCATTTCGACGAATATCGAGTAAGCAAAAAGCAATAGGCAGAATATGCTGGGGATCCAGAGCAGGAACGGAAGAGAGCTTTCGTAGCTTTTCCCGACGTTAATTAATGGTCCCAAAACTGCCCCGAAAGCGATGAGCAACGTCCAATTATACTTGCTGGGCTTCAGAAGGGCGTGCAAATCTCTAGTTCTAAACATAATTACCAAAGCAACTGCAAAAAGTATGATTTCTGTACTGATATTCTGCAAGCTTCTGACGTCGATGCTTTCGATGCCATACCAGCCATGGTTTACGGGCCAGAACAGCTCGATTCCTCCTGTGAAGAAGTCGCCGATAAGCGAGTGCGAGAGCAGCGCCGCGTAATATGGAATTGCTCGTTTCCTGTAAACGATGAAGAAAGGGATTGCGATTGCGGTGAAGGTTATTATTGAGTGTGTTGGTCCCCTGTGCATGAACGCGGGGTTCACAAGCTCCAAGACTAAGTCAATGTCAGGTATGACTGATGCTACGAGGAGCAGGGGCATGTTTAGTTTTGTTTTGAGCAGTTTGGAGGAGCCTTTTCCGAACAGGTATCCAAGTGCGAAGTGGCCGATGGCAAACATGTTTTTCCCGTATGTTACTTCGCCAATGTGTGAAGAGGTTATTAAATTCAGCTAGAAAGTCTTCTTCAGCGTTTAGGTATCGTTATGTTTATGTTTGCCTATTTTCTTCTTTGCTTCTGTCTTCGGGAGAGTGAAACAGCTTATGCCTTACTGTACGAAGTGCGGGAGTCCGCTGAAAGATGAGGATAAGTTTTGCTCCGTTTGCGGTGCTGCCGCAACGCGGGTGACTCGTGAGGAGTTCACGGTTTCTGGGAGCAACTTGGTGGACAGGGTTAAGGAGCTGCTGCATGAGGGAAACGTGACAAGGGTCATTGTCAAGGATGAGAAAGGGAACATTTTGGTGGAGATTCCTGCAACGGTTGGCGTCATCGGAACGGTTGTGGCGCCTTGGTTGGCGGTTCTAGGCGTCATCGCTGCTTTGGCAACGAAATGCAAAATTGTCGTTGAAAGAAGAGAATAAAGCGCTTGCCTATTCGGGCGGTTTGACTATGATCAGGAATGCGCCTGCTACAACGACTACCATGCTCAGGAACCCGAAGAACCCCATATACGCGCCGAGGTCCGCGCTCGTAGCTGTGAAGTAGATTAGCACTAACCCTATAACGACTAGGATTAGTCCGAAGAATTTTTCGGCTAGGTTTATCCAGAATGAACCCGTTTCGCTCATGCCATACCATGCCTCATTTCAGCTACATTAAACAGCGGTGGGTATTTAAGTTTCTCTTCTTGCAGAAGCAAATTGGGTCTTTTTGGATGCGATTGGCTACTGAAAAAGTGCGGCTAAAACTATAAGCTCCGAAGTTATTTCTTGACTTTACTCCATCAGAGGAAAATTAAACTGGCATATCCAAAATCATGGTTGCGACTGGTTCGCCTTTTATTACTCGTTCCTTCTCCCAGTCTTCAGCGTTCTCGAACCAAAGCTCAAAAGCTTCTTGAAAATTCTTCAAAGCTTCATCACAACTCTTGCCTTGGCTCGCGACTCCAGTCACTGGGTCTGCAGCAACGTACCATTTGCCTTCTTTGTGTACTGTGACGCCGATCTTCAACGTTAGCACCTTAGAATCATATTTGGAGTACATTCTTATTAACTTCGCGACACCCAAAACGGGTTTTTCTTCGACTTGAGCAACACAAATTTTTACAGACTTTCCCTGCTACTTCTTCCCTTCCAGCTTTGCTGGCAGGTACTCGTCCACGATGTAGGTTAAGCCGTATCTGCTGAAAGCCTCTTTCTCCGCCTTGTTTGTCTTGCATGAAGGAGGAGACGTTAAGATTATGCGAGCTTATTGCCGCAGTTTAGGCAGAATGAATACTCTAGACTCATTTCTTTTTGACAGCTAGGACAATTCGTGGTTAAGGGCGCGCCGCAGAGCTCACAATATTTGGCTGAGGATGAACATGCGAGGAAGTTGCATTTTGAGCAGCGCTTTTGTGAACCGCTGGGTTTTGATACCGAGATGCGGTCTCGTTTTTGCTGAATGAAAATTGACAGGCTTTCGCCCTTCAGAAAAGACAGCATTGCTTCTTTAACTGAGGGATAAAGGGGTTCCGCAACCCGGTAGCCAACGTATCCTTTGTTTGCCCTGATGTCTCTGACAGGTACTTCCTCCATGATACCTTGCCTCTGAAGTATTTTCAGAAGTTTTGCTACTCTGGTATCATAGTACCGGGTTTTTGTAAACCATCCTTTTGGAAGTTCGAAGCGTCTTTCCAGCTGTGCTCCAATTTGTGCGCCGTACATCGGTTTGTTCTGGTTCTCCACCAGCAAAGCCAAGATGGAGAGACTCGTTACTGGGCGATAGCCGATGATTACGAGGTCTATTATGGATTTGACAGGTTCCTTAATTCGTCCTTCATCGTCAAACAACTCTTTGCTCATAAAAGCCATATCTACGTAGCGTGGAGGACCTTCTTCGTAGTACCTCGGCCAGATGAACGGCTTCAAGAGCCGGTAGAAAGACTCTGACATTGTATCCTTTTGATAATTACGGCATCTCGTAATATTAGTTTTTCCCCAACCAGATAACGTAACCATCACATCACGGAAAAAAGGTTATTTATACTTCTAACAACCAAACGGAATCTCGGGGAAAAACAAGATGAAAACAAAAAAGAAAAAAATATTTCTTTTATTGCTAATTGGATTGCTAGTATTTTCAATGCTTTCAATATTTACACCGCAATCAAAAGCAGCAGATTCCGGTCTTGTTGGCTATTGGAAGTTTGATGAAGGTTCTGGCAGCGTTGCCCACGATTCTTCTGGAAACGGACTAGATGGAACGATTTACACTGCGACTTGGGTCGATGGAAAGGTGGGCAAGGCACTGCATTTTAATGGTGCCGATAGCTGGGTCGATGTTTCGAATAATCCCAAGCTTTCCAGCTTGTCCCAGATTACATTGGAGGCATGGATAAAAGTCGATAACTTCATAGACCGACCCGTAGGCATAATCAGCAAATGTGACGGCAACGCTCCTCCCGTGAATGCAGAATATTTTCTAGGCACATTAAATCATAAAGCCTTTTTTGAAACAGACAACACTAATGCAATTTTCAGTGCTCAGTCTCCAGAGTTGATAAATGACGCTGGAACATGGTATCTTCTGGCAGGAACTTGGGCTGGAAACACTTATTCTATTTATGTTAATGGTGCTTTGGTCGCATCTGGAAGTTGCACCCCGCAGAGCACACGGAGCAACACACTTGATGTTCAAATTGGAAGACATGGAACGTGGTCATGGACATATTTCAGTGGAACCATTGACGAAGTCAAAATCTACAATTATGCAAGAACACCAGAACAAATAGAAAACGACTATATAGTTATCGCAACTCCTACACCTACCCCGACACAAACACCGACTGCAACGCCTACACCTACCACAACACCAACACCTACGCCCACTTTAACATCAACACCCACTCCAACACAGACATCTACTGAAAATCCGTTCTGGATGCAATGGTGGTTCTGGACAACAATATCTCTGGTTCTAAGTGTTACGGCAATTCTCTCAGCATTAATGGCGATACGCAGTCAAAAAAATGCCTCAAAGCTGAGGGAACTCAAAGCCGCCGCAAGTGTTGCAACATCGAAAAAGCACAGTGTTTGCCCCAATTGCGGAGCTAACCTACCACCCGATTCGAAATTCTGCGGAAAATGCGGAACGACTCTGCAGTAATCTTCTCTTTTTCTTTTGTCACTTGTTTTCTTTCAGTTTTGCTGGCAGGTATTCGTCTACTATGTAGGTTAAGCCGTATCTGCTGAACGCCTCTTGCTCCGCTTTGCGCTTGATTTTCAGGAAAATCTTGATTTCGCGTTGCCACAGCGGGTCGTTCTGGTACCGCGGGTCCCTCTGCAACTCGTAAAGCCGCTTGATGTCTACTTCGTCCAGCGGGTCCGTCGGCAACTTGTAATCGATGATGTCGCTGGCCCATACTCCACTCCACACCGCGTCAGGCGTGTTCAGTTCGCGGAGGTGCGCGGCGTTGGCTGAGCCTGAGATGATGACTTGGGCGATGTGCATTCCCCATGGGTCGCCGTCGGTGAATATGTAAACTGGCAAGTTCAGCTCGTCATGTAATCGGCGGATGAAGCTGCGGGTTTGCCTTGGCGCTTGCCCGCCGCAGGAAATCAGCAGCGACTTGTGCTTGTTGTGGACGTTTTCTTCGATGAACCTCGTGAAGAGGGCGCCTTTCTCGATGGCTATGACTTTGTCGGCTTTTGTGTCAATGAACTCGGATGAGGTGAGGGCGGGCCCGATGAGGACGCCGTCGGGGTGGCTGGTCAGGTTCAACTGTTTCCCTTCGTATCCGGGAACGGTGTAGCCTATGGTGAGGTCGCCGAAAATTGCTGACCGTTCTTCGGGGAAAATGTGGAAGTCTTCCCTTGAGAAGCCTGTGACTGTTTCTAAGTCGGTGATTATGTTGTTGGATTCCTGCTGGTCCGTAAAGGTCATCTCGTACGCCTGCGCGGAATAGTACACATCTCTCAGTGTGCTGGTTTTGCGCTGAGTCGTGAGTTCGTTGCTGAACATGGCTGCCCACGCCAGCTGTGTGAAAGGCTTGACGTGGCGGATGTTTCGGGCGCTTCGGCTGACGACTTTGTCGCCGAGAACGTACTGGCGCACGGTGGGGTCGTAGTTTATGTTTTCTGTGCTGCGGCTAGGCATGTTAATGGTGGGGAAAATGCCCTTGTCTAGCTGATTGTAAATGTCCGTGCCTAGTTTTTTCAGGCTGCCGATCACTTCATGCTGTTTTTCAACTACGCTGGTTTTAGTCTTCTTCTGCACCATACTTCTGCACACTCTTCAACAACTTTTCAATATCAGGAATCCGCTCTTTGCCGGCTAACTTCGCCGAAAACTGAGCAATCCGAGGTAGATACTTGGAGAATATGCCGATGCGCTTCTTCTCTCGGTCCACATGCTCCTGTCTCGTCAAGAAATGCCCCAGTTGGCGTGCAACTTCACGCAGTTCATTTGCCACTTCGCGGCGCAGTTCTGCACGGTCCGCCAAAAATTCTTTGCCGACGGTTTTGTAGGGGATTTTGGTGCTGCAGATGTGCACGACGATGGCGATGGGCATTTCTGGTGACACTTTGTATCTGCGCCAGTTCATGGCGGTTATGACGCGGTATGAAACGTCGCTGGCTTCGTCGTAAAGCAGCGGAATCCTGTTGGCAAACCGGTAAACCATGAAGTTGCCTGTTTTAGGCACGCCGCCGCCGTAGGCTATGCCCATCTCAACTATGAACGGGTGACCCGCGTAGGTGGAAGGTTTCCGCTGGTGAACAACAAGGTACTCTGGGTTCAGCTCCTTCATGATGCCTGCCCGAAGCAACTCCTCCCCCAATGGAGAAAGGCAACTGGCGTCAGGCGGCAGGAAATCCTTGTATCTTTTCAGGTTCTGCATCAGCTTTACGATTTCTTCGTGGGAAAGCTTCTTCGGATTCTTCGAAGGACTTATGCCTGCGAACTCCAGGAACTTTTGGGCTGTAATCTCGCCGACGCGGTGAAAATGGCTCCTCAAGAACATCTGCATGTTGGTGCATTGGGTAATCGTGATGAGCCGTTGCAGAAGCTCCACGTCTACGCCGTAGGGGTGAGGCAAAGTTTCCTTGGGCGGTTCAGGCATCTCTGTTGTGGCACGGGTAAACTTATAGAGCCTCCCTTTCGGGTCTACGAACGTCAGGTTCGCGTAGGGATTCACCATGGCGGTCTGCTTGAAGTACTCCAGTATCTTCGGCATCGCTCGCAGGTAGTCCCCTTCAAGCGTAAACTCGATGATGGTGCCCCGCCAGTTGTCCTTGTTGATGAGCACTTTGCGGTCAAGGATTATGGGGCGGTTCCGCTGGATGTCAATCATCAACTTGAACGAGTAAATCTTAGACGAGTTCCCAGTGCTCGAACTCACCGAAGCAGGCTGATGCGTGGTAATCTGTCCATAGAGCAGCGCCATCTTACCGCCTAAGCCGAAGGTTCCACGCGTTTGCTTCAGCTTGTACTTTGAACCGTAGAGGATTTGACCAAAAGCTGAGGGAATGAATCTCGGCTGAATGCCAGAGCCGTTGTCCTCGATGCGTAGCTTGTAGATCTGTGTGTCTTTGGTTGCCTCAGATTCAAAGGACAAGCGCACGTAAATGTCAGGAGGCATCCTGTGGCTTTCCGCTGCGTCCAACGAGTTCTCCACAACTTCTCGAATTGCGACGAAGATTGCTCTGGATGGATTTGAGAAGCCTGCGATGTCTCGGTTGCGGTAGAAAAAGTCGGATGCGCTTATTTCTTCGAAGGTTGCTGTTGCCACTAGCCTCCACCAGTAAAGTCCCGTTTAATATTCAATTTCCTATGGATATGTCTGCGCTTATTCTTTAACTTAACTACGCAATTCGGGGGAAAAGCGGTTACTTCCTGAAGGGGAAAGGCAGAAGTTCCTCCAAAGTTTTCACTTGAACAGTTCCAAAAAGAACCTTGCCATTGTCTGCTTTTGCCATAATAATCTTAATCTGGGGGTTTTCGGCAAAATCATTGATGTACTGCCGACATGCGCCGCAGGGTGTCGGCTCTGCTTTGTGCGCAGCACTTATGACGACAGCGACTTCGCGAATTTTGCCGTTGCCATGCAGCACGGCGTGATTAATTGCGGCGCGTTCAGCGCAGATGCCAAGCCCTGAAATCCAGCTCTCGATGTTGCAGCCTTCATAGGTTTGTCCATCTTCGCCTTGAACAGCCGCGCCTACTGAAAAGCTCCACAGCACGTGCGCTTTCTGCATCCCTTTCAGGGCGGCTTCGAGCAGTTTTGTTTCGGTTTCTCCAAGCTTAACCATTGCGTTGCCTCAGTCTTTCTTCTGGCGCAGTATGCGCGTGTAGTAGTATTCGCCTATTTCCTTCTGCATGTTATCCAGCCTTGAGCCTTCCTTGTTTACGCGCGGGCGTCTGGTGACGGAGTCCCTGCGGAAAGTCACATCCATCTCCTTCAGGAACAGGTTCATGCCTTTTCGCAGCGTTGTCGGCGGATTCGCTGTGCCCTCTACTCCGGGGTTTCCGCTGAAAACCATGAGGCTGTCGGCGATGAAATCCTGAGTCACCACGTCATGCTCAACTACGAAGGCGGGGATGCCGTGGGCTTCAACTATGCGCCTGAGCGCTTTCGCCATGTTCAAGCGTTCCTCAACGTCCAAGTAGGCGCTGGGCTCGTCCAGCAGGAACAGGTCAGATTTGCGGCTCAGAGCTGCGGCTATGGCGACTTTCTGCAGTTCGCCGCCGCTCAGTTCCATGACGTTGTGGTCCAGCAGAGGCTCGACTCTGAGTGGCTGGAGGATTTCGGTTTTGTACCAGCTGCTGGTGTAGTTCTCCTTCGCTACGCCCATGAGCAGTTCCAGCACCGTGCCCGTATAGTCTGCTGCGATGTACTGGGGCTTGTAGCTGACAGTTAATTCTCCGAACTTCTGTTTGTCATCAGCTTCCTCGAGTCCAGCGAGGATTTTGACGAAGGTAGTTTTGCCGATGCCGTTGGGTCCGAGGATGCCGACGATTTCGCCGCGGCGGATTTCGCCAGGCTGCACGGAGAGCCTGAAGCCTGAGAAGGTTTTCTGAATTTCGCCCCACTTCAAGAGGGGTTCCCCGCCGAATATAGTTACGGCTGGAGGTTTCTCGTGGAAAACGATGCTTTCCTTGCGGAACATGATGTTTTCGTCTGGAATGTAGCCTTGCAGGTAGATGTTGATGCCTGTGCGGACGCCGTGAACGTGGCTGACGACTCCGTAGACTCCTGGTTCCCCGTAGAAGACGCAGATTTGGTCCGACAAATAATCAATAATTGCCAAGTCATGCTCGGCGACGACCACGATTTTCTGCTGTTCCTTGAGACTGCGGATGGCTTTGGCAACCTGCAGCCGCTGCTTCACATCCAAGTAGCTGCTGGGCTCGTCGAAGAGGTACACGTCTGCTTCTCGGCACAACGCCGCGGTTACGGCTACGCGTTGAAGCTCGCCTCCGCTGAGCACATCCAAGTTTCGTTCCCAGACCGTCTTAAGTTCAAGATCTTCTGCGAGTTTGCCCAAGACTTTTCTTTGGTCGACTTTTTCGAGAAGCTCGCTGACTTTGCCGCTGATAGCTTTCGGAATTTTGTCCACGTACTGGGGTTTATGGCTGATTTTGAGGTTGCCTTCACTCATCTTCTGGAAGTAATCTTGCAGCGATGAGCCGCGGTAAAACTGGATTACTTCGGTCCACTCGGGCGGGCTTTGGAATTTGCCGAGGTTCGGCTTGATTTCGCCTGAAAGAACCTTGAGGGTAGTTGTCTTGCCGATGCCGTTCTGTCCCAGCAACCCCAGAACCGTGCCAGGGGAAGGCATGGGTAAACGGAAAAGCTTGAAGGTGTTTTCTCCGAAGCGGTGGCTGCAGTCCTTCTCCAGCTCGTCGGGGAGGTTTACGATGCTGATGGCTTTGAATGGACATTTCTTGACGCATATGCCGCAGCCGCTGCAGAGTTTCTCGCTGATTACGATTTTGTTGTCTTCGAAGCGTATAGCTTCCACGCGGCTTCGGACCATGGGGCAGAATTTTATGCATAGCTGGTTGCACTTTTTTGGTTTGCATTTGTCGTAGTCCATTACGGCGATGCGGGTCATGATTGTTCGCAGATATGAAGGAAAAGGGTGGGTTATAAACAATAACCTGCGCATGTTTTCAGTTTTTTGAATATCCAGCAGGGTTTTCATGTTGTCTTCCAGAGCCTGAGCTTAAGTAGCAGGTTTCCATAACCACACGAAGCAAAATGAAACCTTTTAAAGAAATCCCACGATTATACAATGCGAAGAGCTGAGAATGGAGTGTTTCGAAGGAACGCAAAGGTCACTTGAAGAAGTAAGGCAACAACTCCAAGTGTTGAAGCCTACACTTAAGAAGCGATTCAAAGTGGAAACAATTGACATTTTTGGGTCTTACTCCCGAAACGAGCAGACCGAAAAAAGCGATTTAGATATTTTAGTTACGTATTCTGAGATGGTTGACTTACTTTTAGTCGCGGGATTGAGAAGGTACCTTAGACGAAAACTCCACCTGAAAGTGGATGTTGTTTCGAAAGAGTTTCTGAACAAGTACATCAAGGACCAAGTTTTGGAGGAAGCTGTGCCTGTTTGAAAAAGAACCACCTAGAACGCAGCCCTAAGGTTTACTTGACGGAAATTGTCGAGCAAGCTGATTGTTTTTGACCTGCAAAATCGGGAAGAATTGAGGTTAAAATGAGTTTTTAAAAGTTATAAGAAAAAACGTTTTTAATTTCGTTGCTTGGCGAGTTTACCATTCTTCTTCTTCCCACTCTTCCTCTTCGCCCTCTTCCCATTCCTCGTCTTCTTCGATGAACACCATATTTTTTTCACCTCCGCTTTTCTGGCGGCATAGTCTACCTTGCGCTTGAACGGTTTAAAGGTTATTATACGTCAACTGTCGTAGGTTATCGCACAAGTTCCGACGCAGAGCGTGCTTTTCACAGAAAATTCGCCACTCGGCAAAACCGATAAATTCTCGGCAGGGAATTTTCAGTGGGGATGATGTGAGGCGACGGCTTCGAGCCTCTTCGGGGGCTGTGAAAAAAAAGCCAAACCAACACTGACCCGCCGAAAAGGCTTTTTAGCTCTCTCTGAAGAACAAAGTGTTCTCCCACAAGAACACCCCAAAAGCGCGAACATATTTGGAGCCGAGGGGTGTGCAGTATTCCATTTTTTGGGAGTTTCTTGCGCTTTTCCTGTCAGAACCAAGTCATTCACCAGAAAAGTTAAACACCTAAAAGTACACGAAAACGAATTGTGCACACCCCTAGTTATCAATAACGGGCACGGTGCTGCTGCTTTTTCTAGGTGACTTTGTCTCGATGTCTATATCAACAGATAACGTTCGGTCTTCTCTTAAGCCCGATTCCTTCGATGTTTCAAGGCTGTTTGGAGTTAGCGGATCACTTGGTGTACTGATGACGATTGAAAGTGCGATCTTTGCGGTGGCTGGTTTGTCGTTTTTTGGGATAGTCGGAAATGTGGAGAAGATCTATACTTTCGGGTTTGCTTATCTGAATCTTTCAGGGGTATTCACTCTCATGATTGTTCGTGAGAGGAATCATTTCTGGAAGTCGCGGCCTAGTAAGTTCTTGAGCATTACAGTTTTGGCGGAAGTCTTGTTGGTGATTGCTATCTCCATCTTAGGTGTCTTGGAGCTTGCTCCACTCGACTACGTGCCTGTACTCGCGATCCTCGGTTATACGCTGCTAGTGACTTTCCTAATCAACGATCCAATTAAGGTATATTTAATACGCAAATTCAAGACTACTCAAGGGTGATTTTCAAATCTTACCGTTGCACAGTATTTCAAGAAATTCGCAAAATTCAAAGGTGAATGCTCTTGGCTAACTTAGATAGCCCTTGGTTTCCCGTAATTTTTTCTGATAAATGCGATGGCTGCGCTAAAACTGGAAAACCACGCTGTGTGGAATTCTGCCCAAACGGCGTCTTGACATTTCAAAACGAAAAGGCGGTGGTTTCGTATCCTGCTAAATGTGGGGGTGGTTGTAGTACGCTTCGTTGTTCAGCCTGTGCGCCTCTTTGCCATAATAAGGCGATAAGTTTCCCAGGAAGGAATGCTGCGTACTCACAAATTGTGCAAGAAGACAAGGATTTGATTCGGAAAACCTCATGCAGAATATGCGGCAAACAATTCTGGACAAACAGAGAAAAAGATATTTGCTTTGACTGCGAAAAATCCCGCCCTTAAACTGAAAACCTGTCATCAACTTTTAGCCAAGAGTTCCTTTTATTGCGTCTGCTCTCAGTCTCAGAGCATCCATTGCATCTTCAAAACCCAAACAAGACTCGCCATTTTTCTCTGGTTCTTTTAGTGAACAGTGTCCTTCCTTCCAATTTATGCAGTTTTTTCGTTCACAAAGAGGAAAAGTCAATGGGCAGGTCTTCTTGCCAGATGAAAAACTAAGCGTTATGTATCAGTCTTCTTGGTCATTGAGACTCCGTACCACATGAAAACCTTAGCTATTATGGGTATTATTGCTCCGCAAGCCGTGCGGGAAAGCACAGTGAGTAAGAAACCGTAGGTTCCAGTTACTACGTTAATGGGTGAAAGCTGCATGACCCCGAAAAGCACGAGTCCCCCGATGGTTGAGGCGATTATTCCCGAGATTATCATTCTGCGGAAATTATCTGAACGCTTGTTCAAGGCTCCAGCCATGTAGCCAATTAGCATGGCGCTAATGATATAGGCCAACAGAATTGTCCCAAAGCCACTCATGCGAGCCCCAGCAAAGGAAGAGTGATAACTGTCCGCCCAATATAATGCGTATAGGGTACCTAGCAAGAAACCTGATGCGCCGCCCGCCCACTTGTTCCAAACTAAGCCAAGCAGTAAGGGAACCACAGCTATCATAACTAGCTCTTGAAGCTCCATCGTTATTCCGGTGGCTATGCCAAATCCACCTCCAGTTAGCGACCCCAACTTAGAGATTGCTACGATCAGTAAGACCACAACAATAGGAGCGATTATCCCGTAGATTATGTCGCTTCGATTCCATTCTTTCCATCCCAGGCTCATAACATCACCAAGTTGGAGTAAGTAAGCTAATGATTTCATTAATATAAACATTTAAATTTTGCTATGGATAGTCGGGTACTATATATAAGGGGGCATAGTCTCTCCCGAACAGCTTCTCCCAGTTTTGCAAATTTCGGCGGCTCCGCCTCTAATTCACGAAGCCAACCTTCCAAGCTTCTTCAACAATCCAAACACCAAAACCACCATCAAGCCCGCCACAACCACAACCCAATAGCAAACGCAAACAAACCCAAACACCAAAAAACAATCCCAACACAAACCAAAAAGAAGTGACCATAGCAATCACCCACAACCACACAAAAAACAAAAAAATCACCAAAAGTCACCAATTTGTGTTCCCAAAGGTCACAAACTACAAAACTCCAAACCCAACCAGCCAAATCTCCATCAACAACCACACCAACACATCACAACCACCCACCAAAGCCTTAAGGTTTATATTCACGTTTGAATTTTGCATAAATCCGACAGAAAACAGGTTCTACACTCAAAAAGTAGGTTAATGATATGGCATACTTAACAACAACAGGATCAGGACAACCCGTCCTCATCCTAAAAGAAGGCACAACAAGAAGCAGAGGCAAAGAAGCCCAAAGAAACAACATCATGGCAGCCCGCGTAATCGGCGAAGTCCTCAAAACCACACTCGGCCCACGCGGCATGGACAAAATGCTCATCGACAACCTCGGCGACATCACCATAACCAACGACGGCGCAGCCATCCTCAACGAAATCGAAGTTGAACACCCAGCAGCAAAGATGATGGTTGAAATCGCCAAAACCCAAGACGACATGGTCGGAGACGGAACAACAACCGCAGTCGTCCTTGCAAGCGAGTTACTGAAAAAAGCAGAAGAACTCCTCGACCAAAACATCCACCCCACCATACTCGTAAGCGGCTACCGCAAAGCAGCCCAAAAAGCCATCGAAGTCGTCGGAAAAACCGCCGTTCCAATAGACGTCAAAGACAAAAAAACAATGCTTAAAGTCGCATTGACATCAATGAGCAGCAAAGCCGTCGGCGCAGCAAGAGAACACCTCGCAGAAATAGCCATAGACGCAGTAGCCCTGATTGCTGAACAGCGCGGAGACAAAACAATCGCCGACATAGACAACATCCAACTCATAAAGAAAACGGGCAAAAGCCTCCTGGAAACCCAACTTGTCCGCGGAATAATCGTTGACAAAGAAGTCATTCACCCAGGCATGCCCCGTAAGAAAGAAAACGCCAAAATCGCACTTCTAGACTCAGCGCTGGAAATCGAGAAAACCGAAATCAGCGCCGAAATCCGCATCAAAGACCCAAGCCAGATGAAAGCATTCCTAGACCAAGAAAACACCATGATGCAGGAAATGGCGCAGAAAATCAAAAAGTCAGGCGCAGACGTCGTGTTCTGCCAAAAAGGCGTCGACGACATGGTGCAACACTTCCTTGCAAAAGAAGGCATAATCGCCGCCAGACGCGTCAAAGAATCAGACATGGAGAAACTCTCACGCGCCACAGGCGGACGCATAATCAGCGACCTCGACGACCTCAAAGCAAAAGACCTAGGCATGGCAGGCGTAGTGGAAGAACGCAAAATCGGCGACGACAAAATGATCTTCGTGGAAAAATGCAAAGACCCCCACAGCGTGGCTATACTCATCCGCGCAGGACTAGAACGCATGGTGGATGAAGCTGAAAGAGCCATGATCGACGCGTTGTCAGTGGTTTCAGACGTTATAGAGAACAGCAAGATCGTTGCAGGCGGCGGAGCAGTAGAAATCGAGGTTGCCAAAGAACTGCGGAAATACGCCAACAAAGTCGGCGGCAGGGAACAACTCGCAATAGAAGCTTTCGCAGCGGCAATGGAAGTAATCCCTCGGGCGCTCGCGGAGAACGGAGGGCTCGAACCCATAGACATCTTGGTGGAACTGAGAGCAGCCCATGATAAAGAGGACGGCAAATACAAAGGCGTAAACGTATTCACTGGCAAAGTGGAGAACAGCATCGACAACGGAGTCCTCGAACCAGCGGTAGTCAAAGAACAGGCAATAAAATCGGCAGCTGAATCCGCGTGCATGATACTTCGCATAGACGACGTCATATCCAGCTCGAAGCCGAAAGGTGGTCCTGGCGGTCCGGGTGGAATGCCGGGCGGCGAAGGCGAAGAATAAATTTCCCCAACTTTCTTTTTTGTTGCCTACTATTGGAAAGCTAAATTGATTGTTTTTTGTTCGGGTTTGTTATTTTCTGTTATTTTTGATGTTGCCCCTGTTTTGTAAGGTGTGTCAGTCTTTTTTGGAAGGGGAAAGTAAATTAATGAAAAACGATTTGAGTATGTTCGCTACGCATGAATAGAACGCTCCGGTAGTATAGTCCGGTCAAGTATAGCGGCCTCTCGAGTCGCGGACCCGGGTTCGAATCCCGGCCGGAGCACTAAATTTACTACTTGCGAAAGAAGCCTCCTGGCGATTTTCGTGTTTGGTGTCGTTTTGGGCAGGTTTCTTGGACAAGTGGCTAGAAACCGATTTAAGAATGACGCAGTCCGTATGCTCTAGACTCTGCAAGTTCACCACGGCGCAGACGAGGAATGGCAATGGCTAAGGAAAACAATGGCTCCTCAGGCGAAGCTTCCAAAGTGCAGCCGATGCTAAGCGCAGAGGAACTTCTTGGGTTGCCGATTGAAGAGCTTCTTTCCCGTTTGGAAACCTCTCAGTCAGGTCTCGCTTCTGAGGAAGTGGCTAAACGGCTTGAGGTTTATGGTCGCAATGAATTTGCCAGGAAAAAGAAGCGCGCCGCCATCGTCGAATTCCTCATGAACTTCAAGAGTCCGTTGATAATTATTTTGTTGGTTGCGGGTTTGATTTCTGGGATTCTTCAGGAATACGCAAACATGATAATAATTTTCGTCATAGTTTTTCTCAGCGTAATTCTCGACTACTATCAAGAATCCAAGGCTGAAAGAGCGGCTGAAGCACTGAAGGAAAAAGTGACAACCACTGCCACCGTGTTGAGAGACGGCGTCAGGAAGGAAGTGAAGCTTCCTGAGATAGTTCCAGGCGACATCGTATTCCTGTCGGCAGGCGACATAACCCCTGCAGACGCGCGTGTAATCAGCGCCAAAGACCTCTTCGTTAACCAGTCTGCTTTAACAGGCGAATCTTTCCCCGTCGAGAAAATGCCTTCACAGGTTAAGGTTCAAGACGCGTCAATCACAGAATGGAATAACTACCTTTTCATGGGCACATCCATCGTTAGCGGAACAGCCACAGCCGTTGCAGTTAGGACGGGGGGCTCAACGGAGTACGGCAAAATCGCCAAGAGGCTTGTGGAGAAGGTTCCTGAAACTGAGTTCGAAAGAGGAATAAAGAGTTTCGGCTTCCTCATCATGCAAGTCACAATTTTGCTGGTGCTGTTCGTCTTCTTGATAAACGCCTTGCGCAACCCAAACACCAGCGGTATCCTGCAGGCTCTGCTTTTCTCAGTTGCGCTTGCGGTGGGTTTGACTCCTGAGCTTTTACCCATGATCATAACGGTAAATCTTTCCAGAGGCGCCATATCCATGTCTAAGAAAGGCGTCATCGTGAAGAGGCTATCGTCAATTGAGAATTTCGGCAGCATGAACGTCTTGTGCACCGACAAGACCGGCACGCTCACCGAGAACCGCATTACGCTTGTGCTTCACGTTGATGCGGAAGGAAAGGACGATGACAAAGTGCTGCTGTATTCCTATTTGAACAGCTATTACCAAACTGGGCTGAAGAGTCCTCTGGATGAGGCAATATTGGTCCATGAAAAAATAGGCGTAACTGATTTTCAGAAAATCGATGAAGTTCCCTTTGACTTCGTCCGCAGACGAGTTAGCGTCGCCGTGGAAAAAGACCGGCAAAGGTTTTTCATAGGCAAAGGCGCTCCCGAAGAAATCCTCAAGGTTTCTACTTACTGCGAAATCGGGGGCTTGATAGCGGACCTGACCGACGAACTGCGTAAGAGAGCCGAGCAGAAATACTATGATTTGAGCTCCGAAGGCTTCAGAGTCCTCGGTGTAGCGTACAAAAAGCTCAGAGAAGAGAAAACTGTCTACTCCGTGAACGACGAAAATGAGATGGTGTTCCTGGGGTTCGTCGCGTTTCTCGACCCGCCGAAGGAAACAGCAAAAGAATCGCTGAAACTGCTTGGCAGAGCAGGAATTGAGCTGAAAATCCTCACTGGCGACAACGAACTGGTTGCTCGAAAAACATGCGAGCAGCTTGGCTTTGAGGTCAAAGGAGTTGCGCTTGGCAGCGAAATCGTTCAGATGCATGATGACGCCTTAGCCCGAGTTGTCGAAGAAGCCAACGTTTTCGCGCGGGTGACTCCAGTTCAGAAAGACAGGATAATTAATTTGTTGAAGGGCAACGGGCACGTCGTCGGGTTCATGGGCGACGGCATCAACGACGCGCCTTCCTTGAAGACTTCGGATGTGGGTGTGTCGGTTAACAACGCGGTGGACGTTGCGAAGGAATCTGCTGACATCATCCTTTTGAAAAGCGATTTGACTGTTCTAGCTGAAGGTGTGCTTGAAGGAAGAAAGACATTCGGCAACACCATGAAGTACGTCATGATGGGTGTCAGCTCAAACTTCGGCAACATGTTCAGCGTTGCTGGCGCTTCATTGTTTTTGCCATTTTTGCCGATGCTTCCTATTCAGATATTGCTGAATAATCTGTTGTACGACGTTTCTCAATCAACCATAACCACGGACAATGTTGACCCTGAGTACGTTGAGAAGCCGAAGAGATGGGATATCGGTTTCATACGTCAGTTTATGATTTCTTTGGGACCTGTGAGTTCGGTTTTCGACTTCCTAACCTTCTTCATAATGCTGCTGGTTTTTCAAGTTCCTGCAGACCATCCCGAACTGTTTCAGACCGCCTGGTTCCTTGAATCCTTGTGCACGCAAACACTAGTCATCTTCGTGATAAGAACACGGAAATCACCGTTCTGGAAGAGCAAACCCGGAAAACTCCTGACGTTGAGCAGTCTGAGCATCGTTGGCTTCGCGCTGGCAATACCCTTCACGGTTTTGGGCGACAGTTACTTCCATTTCGTGCGACCTCCAGCTGAGTTCTTCCTGTTCTTGGCGTTGCTTGTTGGAGCTTACCTTGTATGTGCTGAGTTCGTCAAGAAATGGTTCTACAAGCATCACTCGTACCGCATTGAGCAGGTTTTGATGCCGAAACGTCGGGCGCTCTATGTCAGCCGAAACGCACGCCTTGTACAAGACATAGTGGCAGTCGTGTGTCTCCGCATAGAAAACGAAATCTCCTTCGACTCTCTCCTTGAAGACCTCGCAAGAAGCTTAAGTTTCCCCATCGACTCCGACCAAGTTCTGCAAAATCTGCAGCATCTCCGCCGCGGCGGTCTAGTGAGTGTAGACTGGCATCAGAGGACAATCAAACGCGAGGGACCGCTGAAGGAATACGTTACTAAACGCGTGATTGCAAGCGAAACGTGGCCTATGATATTTGAAGACTGGCTGAAAATAAACAGGGCAATGCAAGACCGATACGGCAAAGTGAACGCTGAATTTGCCGAGTTGTTGTCGCCGAGACAGCAGCAGTAACCCTTTTTTTACGTTTTCTTTGGTTCAAGCTGTTTCTTTTCTGCGATTTTTTGGTCGATGACTTTCAGGTTTTTCTGGAGCATTTTGATTCCGTCTCGGATGTGCAGTCGCTGTTGCTCCAGTTTTTTAATGTCGTCTTCAGTTTTTTCTTCTTCGTCTAGGAAAACGGAAAACAGAGAGGGCACGTTTGGCATGGATAGAGTTTCTGGTTCTATTTTGAGGACTTCTCTGGCGAATTCTTGGAAGAGGGCGCCGATGTTGTTTGTGATTTCGCTTTGTTTTATGATGGCTTGTTTGAGGATGGCTTTGCCGGATTCGGTGATTTTGTAGACTCTTACTCTTCTGTTTTTCTGGGTCTGCCATGCGCCCTCGATGTACTTGGCTTCTTCTAGGCTTCGAAGGGTGGGGTAAACGCCGCCTGCAGTGGGTTTCCAGAATCCTCCTGTTCGGTTTTTGATTTCCTTCATGATTTCGTAGCCGTGGGAGGGTTTTTTGTTGAGGAGGATGAGGACTCCGATGCGTATGTAGCCTTTCTGGGCTTCCTTCATCCAGTTTGTGGTTGTTTTGTCGTCTGTGTCGATGAGCATGTTGTTTCAAACCTGAATGATGCAGTAGGAATACTTATATTTTGCTTCTATATATTGCACTAAAATATATTTGGCTAAAAGTGGTCCCATATGGAAAACGAGTCCATAATCGAAGTTCAGAACCTGACGAAGGCATTCGGCAAATTCACAGCGGTCGACGACATCTCCTTCACTGTGAAGAAAGGCGAAATCTTCGGTCTCCTAGGTCCAAACGGCGCGGGCAAAAGCACAACCCTGCGCGTGCTCTCCACGTTGGCTAGACCTACTAAAGGAACTGCCACTATAGGCGGTTACGACATAGTGAAAAACGACAATGAAGTCCGCAAGTTAATCGGCATCGTTTCCGAAAAAATGATAATGTACAACCGCTTGACAGCGCGCGAGAACCTGTTGTTCTTCGGCAACCTCTTCAATATGCCCAAGGCTGTCTTAAACAAGAGAATCGACGACCTGTTGGAGCTGGTTCAGCTTACCAAGTGGAAGAACTCGCAGGTAGGCACTTTCTCCACAGGCATGCGCCAGAGAATAAACGTGGTGCGCGCCCTGCTTAACATGCCTCAAGTTCTGTTCTTAGATGAGCCCACGTTGGGGTTGGACCCTCAATCCTCAGTTGAGATAAGAGAGTTCATAAAGAAACTTAACCGAGAAAACGGCACAACCGTCCTCATCACGACGCACATGATGGTTGACGCTGACCTGTTATGTGACCGAATAGCCATTGTGGACCATGGCAAAATCGTTGCGCTTGACACTTCGACCAATTTGAAGAAGACAATTTCAGGAGCGGATACCACAATAATTAGTCTGGAAATTGGCAACCTCACCCAAGAACTGATCACTGCGATTCGGAGCCTAGACTGCGTGGATTCTGTTTCACAGGAAAACTCTATGCACCTTCGCATTATCGTGCACGGCTCCGAAGCCTTCGACTCTGTGATTGACACGGTGCGCGCACAGAACGGAAAAATCAACTCCATGCAGAACCTTCAGCCGACACTGGAGGATGTGTTCCTACACGTCACTGGTCACCAGGTGAGAGACGCGGCGGACCAGAAGATTCCTCTGCAGACAAGGCGGCGGTTCGGACAAACACCGCAGGCGAGAGGACGCTAACAAGGTGAATTAACATGGGCGCAAAAACTCTACTTTCGCACAGCTTCAGAATAGCCAAGAAAGACTTAACTGAACTATTCAGAAACCGACTGGGGCTTGTTTTGCTCATAGTCATGCCGCTGTTCATGATGGTTATGGTTGGCTTCATCTACCCATCCAACGGCACCACCGTAAGCAACTTGCCCGTTGCACTCGTAAATGAAGACAACGGATTCAACAATTCCTACGTTCCAAGCCAGACCTTCGTTACGATGCTGCAGGGAATCAACCAGCAGACCGGCATGATGGTGCTTTCGAACGCTTCAAGCGTATCTGACATCAAGGACATGGTGCAGAAGGGTGACCTTGACGGCGGGATAGTGATTCCTAGCAACTTCTCTGAAAGCCTCATGACTGGGCAGCAGGGCACCATAATCATCGTAACTGACGAGTCTAACCCGCAGATATCAGCTCAGATTCAGGGTGTTCTGCACACGGTTTTTGACCAAATGGGCACGGTGATAGCTCAGCAGACAGTTCAAATGCTCAACCCTGGAGTCAACGCAAATAATTCTCTGCCCATCGTCAAGCCCTACAACATCCAGACCGAAGGTGTCGTTTCAGGAAGTCCCAGTTACTTCGACTTCATCGCCCCAGGCATCATGGCTATGACGGTTATGATGAGCGTCATGACTGGGTTGCCTGTGGCTATTTCTCAGGAGAAGGAAATCGGCACGATGGATGGTATGATGGTGGCGCCGATTAACAGGCTCTCCATCATTCTGGGGAAAACCATGGGTCAGGTTGCCAGAGGGCTCATCCAAGGAGTCATCATACTTGTGCTTGCAGTTGGATTGTTCGGTGTTACCATTCACGGCAGCATCCTGCTCGTGTTCGGGCTGCTCCTGCTGGGCATATTCTCCTTCGTCGGATTAGGCATAGTGATAACTTCCTTCACAAAAGACCAAGAAACCGCGCAGATGCTCATGATGACGCTGATGTTTCCGATGATGTTCCTCAGCGGCGTGTTCTTCCCGATTCAGCAGATGCCATGGTACATGCAAGACATCTCCAAGTTCCTGCCGCTGACTTACGCTTCGCAGGCTCTCAGAAAAGTCATGGTGCTGGGCGCAGGGGTTCCCGCAATTTCCACGGAGCTGATTGTGCTGATAGTGTTCGGAGCCGTCATGACAGCCATTGCCGTGCCAGTTTTCAGAAGGATGATGACAAGATAAAGGAAACCGCCAAAACGAGATGCTGACCTTTGGAGGAAGAACCTTGAGCACTCTTTGTTCAAGATGCCCTTTCTTTCAACTAGCCCCAAAACTCAGACGCAAGAACGCGCGAAAAAGGTGCCGCATAGAGCCTCAAAGGCAACTGCGGATTTACAAGTGTAATGACTTTCCAAAGAAGCGAGCGTTCAACTTACCCCGATACTTCGGCGCAAAACAGTGAAACAGCATTCTGCTGGAACGTTCACTGTTCCTGAGGAAAAACACTGACGCACCCTTTGAAGTTTTAATTACCTCAGATCAGGACACAGGCTAACGGCGATTCAAGTAGAAGTCTAGTTGGTATTTCAGTCTTTAGAATGCGAGGCTATAATCTCTGAGGACGAGACTACATTGGTTTTATTTTAGCCGTTTCTTGTCTTCTTCTTTCTGCTGCTTCAGCGCTTGACTTGCTAACCCTGTTGCGAAGATCACGGCGAAAACCAGTGCGCCAGTGCCGATTTTGTAAACAAGGTCCATGTTGGAGTATATGACAGCAAAAATGAACACTAACATGAGGGCTAAAACCAAGATTTCTTGAACGTTATCCATGCCTAGTTTGAAAAAACTCACTATACCGCCCACCTTTTTGTATTCAGTTTTCTCAGCGGAGTATTTAATAATTATCTCTTCGCCTGCTATTTTTGTTCGTAAAAGTTAGAGCTTTTCGACGCGAATAAGCTTTTAGACTTAACTATAGGATGACGTCTCCCGTGTAGCCTTCCCTTTCTGTTTCTTTTGCATAGCGCAAATCAGTTTGTGAAGATGAAATTAGCCAGGAAATTCTGCGCTTGGATGTTTGAAGCCCTGATCGCTTGGTGTATTGCCAAAAGACTTTTAGATGAAACTTTGCAAATTAATGTTTCCCCTGCATTTTCTTTTTCATAATATGGAAGCGTTGCGTATGTATTTTTCTTAATTGTAACACAAAATATGGAAAACTTATAAATATATCCTGAATGCATACGGACTACTCAGAAAAATTAGGAGAGAGAAAAAATGCCAAACAACTTTATAGAGAAATCTAAAATTTCAAGAAACAAAAAACTATTGTCAGCACTTGCTTTGCTTCTGATGTTCACTATGGCTCTTCCGCTTACGGCTATGCAGGTTGCTAACGCTCACACACCACCATGGGATGAAGTATCCTACGCCTACATTGTTGTGGCACCTGACCCTGTCGGTGTCAATCAAAAAGTATCAGTTACTATGTGGGTGGATACGCCTCTGCCCGGTGCGGTTGTAGGCAATGACATTAGACGCCATGATTATACCCTGACCATTACTCCGCCTGACGGAAAGAACGTAACGCAGAAGTGGGCTGTCGTTCAGGACACAACAGGATTGCAGTTCTGGCAATATACTCCCACTCAGGTCGGTACCTACACTTTCACGTTCTACTATCCTAAGCAGACATTTACCTGGGTTAGTGGTTCATACCAAAACGACACTTACGAAGCCGACACCCAAGTAACCACACTAACTGTAACGGCAGCACAACTACCTCCAGCAATAGACAGCTATCCACTTCCAACTGAGTACTGGACCTACCCAATTGAAGGCCAGAACACCTATTGGTTCAGTGTTTCATCAAACTTCCTTGGACAGCCCTACATTTCTGGAGCAGGCGCAGTCTATGGCATTCCAGGCAACATACAGCCGGAAGTCCAGGACCTAACAGCGCGCACATAATGTGGACGAAGCCACTTCAGTTCGGAGGAGTATACGCAGGTTCCGATAACAGCTACATTCCTGGAGAAATGTACTACACAGGTAGTTCATACAACGCAAGATACAGCAATCCACTAATTATGTACGGAACACTCTTTTACGCTGAACCTTACGGTAATGGTGGCGGTGGCGGAGCCTACGTTGCAGTAGACTTAAGGACTGGACAAGAAAAATGGCGCATTAACACTACAGCGACAGGTGTCAGTCTTGTGCCATCATTTGGCTACAACTACGCTTACGATAGCCCCAACCAACACGGAGTCCTACCTAACGGCTTGTTAATTGCAACTCAAAGCGTTTCGGGTTTAGGTACAGCTTGGAGAGGATATGACCCTAGAACAGGAGTACTCACAACCATGAACCTTACCAACGTTCCCACAGGCGGCGCAGCAGTGGCAGGACCATCAGGAGAATACCTGAGAATAATTCTCACGAACTATGGAACATCTGCAAATCCCAACTGGTATCTAATGCAGTGGAACTCCTCTAACGTATTCGGCGGCGGTTCAGGCTTAAGCCCAGCAAACTGGTACTCAGGCAACGTCCCCGCAAACTGCCCAATAACTCCAGGACCCCCAAATTCAACCAACACGAACTGGAACGGCTCAATGTGGGTAACCAGCTCACAACGATCAGCAGGGGGCTATGTAGCAGTGACAACGCCAGCTTACGACTGGAACGTATCAGTATCACTGAAGGGAACAGGATGGGCCATCTCTAACGACCTCAACGGAGTCTTCAAATACGTTAGCTTGGACAACATGATGCTAGTGACACAAGGCAGTTTCGGAGGAAGAATAGGCGACTACATGGCAAACACCGCTTTAACAGGAGCAAACATTTCAGCGATAAGTCTGGCGCCAAACTTGAAAGGAAACGTACTATGGACTCAGTACTACCCACCAGCACCAGGCAACCAAACCCGATCTATTTCAGGCTGGGATGTAGACGCCGGAGTCTTTGTCTTCTGGGATAAAGAGGATATGGTGCGCTGGGGCTATAGTCTAGCTGATGGATCCTACTTGTGGGGACCAACTGCCCGTCCAACTGACTCTAGCTGGGACTTCAACTATCTGCCGTGCACAGACATGGTTGCTTATGGCAAACTGTTCGTCACTGGCTATAACGGTATAGCCTATGCCTATGACATTAAGACCGGAATGCTATTATGGAGTTACGGCAACGGCGGCGTGGGCAACAGCACAGACAGCGGCTTAGAAACACCTTGGGGCTTTTATCCAATCTTTATCGACGTCATTGCTGACGGAAAACTCTACCTATCCACCTGTGAGCACTCTCCGAACTCGCCACTCTACAAAGACACACTCTTCCGCGCTATTGACGCAGAAACTGGCAAAGAATTATGGACTCTGATGGGATACGCGACAAACATGTATGGCGGCACTGACGCGGTCGCAGACGGTTACCTTGCATTCGCTAACATGTACGACATGCAAATCTACAGCGTTGGCAAAGGACCAAGCGCCACGACAGTTTCAGTCCAAAATGACGTAGTCACACAAGGAACCACCATACTCATAAAAGGCACAGTAACTGACATTGCCGCTGGCACACAGCAAGACGAGCAGGCAGCACGCTTTCCACACGGGGTTCCAGCCGTTTCTGACGCTGACATGGGCAAATGGATGCAGTACGTCTACATGCAGAAACCAAGACCCACCAATGTCACAGGCGTTAAGGTGGTACTGACAATAACTGGACCGGACGGCACTAACTACGGTGCAGAAGCAACTAGCGACGACGAAGGCAACTTTGCCACCACCTGGTTCGCACCAACAGCAGGAACCTACAAGGTCACAGCCAACTTCCAAGGCACTGAATCCTACTATCCTTCCAGCGCAGGAACATACTTTGCAGCAGTAGCAGCAATCTCACCAGCTCCAGTACAAACTGCAGCACCAACTCAACAACCAACCACAACGCCGCCACCAACCGAAGCTCCAACCGCTTCACCCTCGCCAATACAGCCAACACCACCAACAAACCCCGGAATATCAACTGAAGCCTACGTCGCAATCGCAGCAGTCATCATCATAGCCATAGTCGCAGCCATAGCGCTCATCCTAAGAAGACGCAAATAAACACAGCAAAAACAAACAACCTTTCCCTTTTTTTGTTTTTAACCAAATTTTACTCTGGCATTTAAACTCAAGGCATACGCCTCATTGCTTCAACCAAAAATCAAACGCTTACCATGAGAAACCTTCCTTCAATTATGCTTGCACTTAACACCCCGCGCAGATGATAACGGTTTGAAAGCTCACATGAAATCAAAACCTGCTCAGTATCTAACGCCGTTTCTCCGCTGTCCAAGCCAAAAACGAGCAAAAAATAAACGAATCTCATAGTTCCAAGATGGTGCGGGGGGGTGGGATTTGAACCCACGAACGCCTACGCGACATGGTCCTAAGCCATACGCCTTCGGGAATTTTCCATTTTTTTGGGCAACTGAATTTCGAAGATGCTGAGCAAGTTACTTTTCTATGTGGCTTGGAAAAAACGAGTTGCGAAATTTCTATTTTTCATTTAGAAGTTCTTGGATTACAGGCTTTAATGCAGGCAGGCGTTTCTTAGCGGTTTTCCACAATATTTCAGCTTTCGTTTCTGGATACTCATGAGTGAGAATATTCCTCATCCCTACTATTTTTGACCAAGGAATTTGCGGGTATCTTCTACGTACTTCTGCGGGAACGTGCTTGGCAGCTTCACCAATTATTATGAAATCCATCGCCACAGCCCTTATCACTTTTGTGTCTTCGCAGAAATCATCAAATGAAAGCCCTTTCGTAAAATCTTCCACTTCTTTTATGGAGTTAAAAATATCATCTATGTAGAGCTTAAAGTCTCTTGTCATACGTAAACCGTCTCTTGCAGGATTTTGTCTTTTATTCTGTGCTTCAAAGCATCTTTCTCAACTATGTCTACCCTTACTTTCAATTTCCGGCTTAAGAATTGTTTAAGCGCAATAAAATCCAAAAGGTCAATGTCGTTTGGCTCGGTGAATATAACGAGAATGTCCACGTCGCTTTTCTTTTTCTGTTCCCGACGGGAAAGAGAGCCGAATATCCCTATGGTTTCCACTTGAAATCTCTCGCGGAGAACTGGTTTAAGCTCTTCCAACTGGGTTTTTATTTCTTCAAGCGTTTTCATAGACAGTTCTCCTTATAGTGCAGATGAATCTAAAAATGTTATGATTTCGGGCGACGAAAGAATCACAAGCTAACCTCTTGGTAATAGTATTTGTATGCTGGTGCGGGGGGTGGGATTTGAACCCACGAACCTCTGCAGGATAGGCGCCTCAGGGCACTTCGTGCCTCCTTTTGGCGATTGCACCTCAATAGATTTCGATTTGTTCAAAAAATGGCTATTTCAGAGCTATAGACCGTTCACCGCTCGACCCGTGTATTACTACGCCAAAAAATATGCAAGTTGCATTCAAACCCGAAACTTAAGCCTTCTAAAATCCTTTAGCGACGGCAAGCGTGCGAGCGTTATGAAGGCGCTTTGTGCATTAAGCAAGTTCTTAGGCATGCATGAAGAGTTTAAGGCACTTGTCAAAAATTACGGTCTAAAATGGCGGGGTCGAAGTAGCGACGACATCATTATTGACCGTTTGACAAAGAACGTTGACAGCAAAGAACTCTTTAAATGGGTAAGTGATGCTAAGGAAAGAATTCCAGAGTTAAAGGTTTTTTTGGATTTCATGGCTGCGACGGGGCTAAGGCTAATTGAAGCCGTTGAAAGTTATAACTTGATAATTAAGTTGAGCAAAGAAGGCAGATTGAACAGCTATTACAACGATGAGCGGCAAGTTTTAGAGCATTTCCGTTTCAGAGAGATTTTCATCCGAAACAGCAAAAAAGTGTTTATCACTTTCATACCCTCAGAGGTCGTTCAGAGAATCGCCGACGCGGAACCCGTGAATTACGATAGAGTGCAAAGCCTTGCTGAGTGGCATTTGAAGAAACTGCGTTTTGCAGACCTAAGAGAATTGTACGCGAGTTGTTCGGTAAAGCATCTTAAGCAAGTGGAAATAGATTTTCTGCAAGGACGGGTTTCAGCGTCGGTCTTTATGCGGAACTACTTTAACCCAACGTGGATAAGCGACCTAAAAAAGAGAGCACTCAAGAACGCTAACGAATTATTAGCGCTCTCAAACTAACCCTCATTTTTTTGGTTTATATCACAAGCTATGCCACAACTTTTAAATCAGTAGTGATATTGGTTAATTAATTAAGGAGTGGGTGAATTGGATGAAATGTAAGAAATGTCATGTTGAACGAGACGATTTAAATGCTGGTGGTTATTGTCAATCATGCATCCATAACGCTAAGAACGGTGCAATATGGTCACTTTTTACTCTCTGCTTATCGCTTGGAGGGTTAATAATATCGTTAAAGATGCTCGGCATAATTTAGCAGTATCGCAACTTTCACGACAACTTTTTAAAATTGAGTTATCCGTTATATGAGCTATGATATTAGGCGCCGACATAATGTTTCAAGATTTCGGCGGGTGGAATTCGGCAAAAGGGCGATAAATTGTGCTCTGTTTGGTTAGTTGATGTTATGGAATTAGTCGTTTTTAGTCGAAGTTGTTAAGGTTTGGATTTGGCTACAGTTTTTATCAGCTACGATAAAACTATCTCTTTGAATCAGCCTTATTTTATCAATTAAAGCCTTAAATGAAGCCTATAGCAGCATGATTCTAAACTCACATGGGAATTACCACGACCCCGTTAAAGTACCTGCGAAAATCTCCATCGGAAGGCTAAGCTCAAGTTGTTCGTTAATGCTTCGCCCGATTCTTGCCGATTTTGCCGAAAAAACCCATTTTCAGGGCTAATTTGAAAAAACCTTTACTTCTCCAGTAGAAGTACAACAGCTTCATTCCGAGGCTCTAAGTCTGAAATAGCGGAGCTTAAGCGAGGTTTTTACGAATGGCGTTAGAAAAGGCGTGTTTCATAAATTGAGCTTCTATGACAAAAGCGCCCTATTAATTGGACGCTGAGAATTGGACGCCGACAGTATAGCACCCGCTCGAAGCCCCAAATCTTATCTTCCAATGGACGCCCGTCTTCTGGAAATCGACCAATGTGGGCACCTCTATTATATAGGGGGTGACGCGTCTGTTGCCGAATCAGCCTGTTTCTTCATTCTTTTCATGTCTCCGCCTTGTTTTGAGCTTCTTTTTGTGTCGAATTAGACCACATGAAACCTGTTTCTGTGTGGTTCAATTACATACGTCATAAATAAGAGATGTTCACCTGTTCCCATTAACACCTTACGGGAGGCTTAATGCATGGTTGAACTCACAGTAAAAGATTGGACGCCAGCAATTGGACGCAGAGGTATAAAGGCAAAACTCCTTTTGCACTCACAGATATGCATGGCTGTGATACTGTATCTGTTAAGACGCCTTTTTATAAGGATAGTAATAGGGCTATCCCCTTATGCCTCGGCGTCTAATCGGTGGCGTCCAATCACGGAATCGCCTCACTTGCCCTTGTTATCTTTCAATTCTCGAATATCCCGAAGGTCTTGGAGCGGAATCTGCAATGCCACGTTTTTGAAGTTCCAACCGCACTTATCTATGAACTGTTCTACATCTTGCCGAGTGGCATAACCCCAGATACGAATTGTATCCTCTTTCATCTCTGTACATCCAATGTAAAGGTCGATGCGTTTTTCAGGATTCAACCATTGCTTCTTGCCTATCATAAGCATGCGAAAACTCGGTTTGGTTCCTGTTTTTACGTCTGCCTTTTCTGCTCCAATTTCTATATCGCAACTGTCGCCTTTTCCAAATGAAATATAACCCAATGCTTCCAAGTAATTACCGTAAATATACGCTGCTACAGCTAAATTTCCTTCCATGCCAATTATGTCTCGGCTATAATTGCCTTCAAAAATTTCCACAAGCTTTTCCCGCCTTGCCCTTTGCCTAATATACGTTCCAAGGCATACAGTTAATGTGAGAGCCTCATTGTTTAGCGTCACATCAACAACGACGTGACCGTTAACTTCTTTCTCTTCGAGTTTCACGTCTTTCCAGAGCGTCTCCTCAGTAACCCGTTGATAATCCCTTAAACGAAGCTTGCCCTTATCAAACAGTTTTTCCATTGCTTTTGTCACCTCACTTTTCCTTTTTTTCCAAGCTCTGATAGCAACCGTTGCATCGTGCGGTCGCCTTGCTCAAGATGCTTTATGCATCTGTCTTTGACCCCTGCTATTTCCCCGTCCGCGTCGGTTTCTCTAATAGCTTCGATGATGTTACACAACTCGCATTCGTATTCTTGCAGAGTTTCAGTTTTTTCGGTCATGGTTGGCACCATTGTTAAGCAGTATTGGGGTTGGAGGTCGGGAGGGGGGAATAGCTGCGTTGCTCAAACCACACGCCGAAAGTTGACCTCCCGAAATATAACCTCCGCATTTTTCGCATATCCCTTAAACTTTTACCTTGAATCGGATTGCTATCTCCAGCCATCGGTTTAGGTTGCCATACTTGAATTTGCCGTCGGGCAATGTTAATCGGTCAAACCTCCAGATAATAACAAAATCGGATTTTGCATATTTGTCCGCTATCGCATTTTTAAATGCGTGAGGGTCTTTGATGGCAAGGGCGTCCGCGATTGCTGGAGCTGTCTCTTCGAGAAGCTCTCGAATTGTCGGAGATTTTTTCCCAGTTAGCTCGTCGGTTAGTTTATCACTCCAATTGAGTTGCTTCTCTAAAACGTATGGCGAGAACGTCTCGGTGAATATTTTGAATGCGGCTTCTTTGGCATCCCCGCGAAACTGCTTTTGCTCTAAGATGTTGCGCTCTTCCTCTGCGAGATTTTTGTAAAAGATTGCTTTATACTGCTCGGCAAGTATCTGTTCCGCTTCGTTTGGGTCGTAGCCGAATTTTTCAATCATGAAGGCTTCGATAAGGTTCATTCGTTTAGTTGTTTGAACGGTATCGTGGTTTGATGGTTGTTGGCACCTAACGGGAAGAGCGTTACGAGCACCATTTGAGGCGCGAACCTGCTCGTCGTGGGTTAGCGTCATGGTCTCCCGTCCAATATCTGTCGTATTATGTCGTCAAAAGTTTGTTCCTTAGAGCCTAATGCTGCAAGGCGCTTGTGCGTAGAAGCTTTGACCTTGATAGATTTCAATTCTTCTTTTGCCATTGAGTTCACTGAGTAGTATCTGTAGAAACGCTTATATCTCAAGTTCGGTTATGTTTTATACATAAAGTAACAAAAACAGTGAAGTGAAAATCATGAAGAAAGGAAATTTATCACAAAAAACGATACATCAAGGCATCCTGAAAAAAGGCATGGTAAAATACGTTAAATCCGACGACAAGAGCGGCTATAATCAATCAATGTATAACACACGTCTCATTGATTACGCTGCACGCTCGCTGAGATATGACCTCCCGTTACTTGCTGAGCGTTTGGACGAAGACATGCAATCTCAAATTTTCAATCAAGAGAATTTGATTCCATTCTTCAAAACGTTGTTCAAGGTTGATTATAAGCAAGGAATTCCAAAGGAAGAATTGGAAAGACGACGACAACGCCTTTTAAAACTGTGCTACGAGCTTTTGACATGGATGGGCTATGAAGAGAATGCTTGGAAATTAGCGCCCAATAGTATGAACCTGTTGCTTAAGCGGGTTCCTATCGGATTACAAGCTATACTTGCGGAGGCATACTAAAATGAAAATTGAATGTCCAACTTGTCGAACCGTCGGAGTTTTGCAAAGAAGAGGCAACAGTTATAGAGTTCAACACTATGCGGGGTTCCGAGATGGTAAGCGAGCTTACACCTATCACTCTATCGATAAAAACACAATAGAACTAATGGAAGTAAATGGAAGTAAAACCGTGGAAGTAAAAAACCCCGTTTTGAACAGCTTAACCGAAAATATGGTGCGGGGGGTGGGATTTGAACCCACGAACCTCTGCAGGATAGGCGCCTCAGGCCTACGCCTTTGGCCATGCTGGGCGACCCCCGCTTCCGCCAACCCAATGTTTTCTTTCTGGAGTGGTTGCGTGGCAGATAATAGACAAGTATCGTATTAAAAGGCTTTACTTCACTTGACGCTTTCTGGTGCCGTGGGAGTTTTGCGTTTCGATTGGTGGCTGCGGCTGTGCTCTCTTCAAAATTTATAAACGTGGTTTGGTGTTTGTATGTTGGAAAGCCGTGTTTACTTGTGGTTGAGAAGGGTAAGTTTTTATACGGCTTCCGCATTATAACGCCGTTATAACAGGTTGGTGAAAAGACGAAACAAATCTACAACAACGTCATAGAAACCATAGGCAAAACCCCCCTCATACGCCTAAACAAACTTACCGCGGGCCTAAAATGCACCGTAGTCGCCAAAACAGAATCCCGCAACCCCGGAGGAAGCGTCAAAGACCGCATATGCCTCAGCATGATCAAAGAAGCTGAAAAGCAGAAACTCATCAAACCCGACAGCGTCATCATCGAGCCGACAAGCGGAAACACAGGCATAGGCTTAGCCATGGTCGCTGCAGTGAAAGGCTACCGCCTCATCCTGACCATGCCCGAAACCATGAGCATAGAGAGGCGAAAACTGCTGAAAGCCTACGGCGCCGAACTCGTCCTAACTCCAGGACCCGAAGGCATGGGAGGAGCCATCAAAAAAGCCGAAGAACTCGCCGCAAACACGCCTAAATCCTTTGTCCCCCAGCAGTTCAAGAATTTGGCTAACCCAAAAATCCACAAGGAAACCACGGGTCCAGAAATCTGGAACGACACAGAAGGAAAAATCGACATACTCGTCGCGGGTGTCGGCACAGGCGGCACCATAACAGGCGTAGCACAATACATCAAACCACTCAAACCCCAGTTCAAAGCAGTAGCCGTGGAACCAGCGGCTTCGCCAGTCCTGAGCGGAGGCGCAAAAGGTCCGCACAAAATCCAAGGCATCGGCGCAGGCTTCATCCCAGACGTCTTAAAACGTGACTTGGTTGATGAAATAGTGAAAGTCAAAGATGAAGATGCAATGCAAACCGCAAGGCTCCTCGCCAAAAAAGAAGGCTTACTCGTAGGCATATCCTCAGGAGCAGCAGCATGGGCAGCATTGGAAATTGCCAAAAGACCTGAAAACGAAGGCAAACTCGTCGTTGTCATCCTGCCTGACACCGGAGAACGTTACTTGAGCACACCGCTTTTCCAGGAAACTCCAGCACCCGCCCCAAACATATAACTGCCACGAGAAACGACGCTTCTCTTATATTCCTCTTTTTCCACATACAGAAAGGAAGGGAACGCAGATGAGCACAAACTCGAATCGACCCAAACCCAAAAACAAACAAGACGACCAAATCTACGCTTGGAACCCAGAAAAAATGCTAAACGCCCTTCTGAAAGGCCAAGAGAAAATGGAGAACAATTGGGTCGAGAAAGGCTTACCCAAGCTCGTTGACTGCGTAGTTAAGAACTATGAAACCTTCGGAGGCATGGACCACCTTGAAGGAAAAGACCTTCCATCCAAAAAAGTCGTCATCGAAGTACTCGAAGACTTACTGACCGTGCTTTTTCCAGGGTACATCGGAAACGCAGAAATCACCAAAGCCAACGTGAAATACGTCCTCGGCAACATCTTAACTTCAGTTTACGACAGGTTAACCGTGGAAGTGGAGAAAAGCCTCAAACAAATCTGCCGAAAAATCAAAAAATGCCCGCAAGATGTCTGCCACCGAAGAGCCCAACTGGTCGTGAAAAACCTTCTGGAAAAGATACCAGAAATAAGATCACTCCTTAGCGGAGACATCGAGGCTGCGTACAACGGAGACCCAGCAGCTATGAGCACAGATGAGGTCATCCTAAGCTACCCATGCGTCCTAGCCATTTCAACGTACAGGATAGCGCACGAACTTTACCTGCAAGCAGTCCCGCTCATCCCGAGGATAATGAGCGAACACGTCCACTCACGAACAGGCATAGATATCCACCCAGGAGCCAAAATCGGCAAAAACTTCTTCATCGACCACGGAACAGGCGTAGTCATCGGAGAAACCACCGTGATCGGCGACAACGTCAAAATCTACCAGGGCGTTACTTTGGGCGCTGTGAGCTTTCCCAAAGACGAGAAAGGACGAATCATCAAAGGAAGAAAGAGACACCCAACAATCGGAAACAACGTGATAATCTACTCAGGCGCCACGCTGCTTGGAGCAGACGCCATAATAAGCGACAACGTGGTCATAGGCGGAAACGCCTGGATAACCCAGCCAGTGGAACGCAACATCAGGATAACAATCGCGCCGCCTGAGCAGAAATACAAAAAAGAGGAAAAAGGTTCGTAATGAAGCCAAGAACGGGGCTTCGCTGGGATGAGGACAGAGGATAAGCGTAGAGAAGAAACAACACTCTCTCACGGAAAACTAGCCAGAAGCTAGGTTCACCGAGAAAGAAGGCTGACACATGACTTCATCAACGTTCTGAGAGTTGTCACCATCGCTTTGATTGGGCTGAGCGGCGGCGACTACAGGCCCTTCCACAACTACTACGGGCAATTGTATTCTGCGGTTTGGATTGTAGCTTACATGCTAATCATTGTTGGAAGTCGAAGCCTCTGGATTAAGCTGAAAGCTCGTAAGCCAAAGCCAAATGAAGCAAGAAGTAAGCACCAGCTTCCACTTTAACCGAACCTATTCATCGAATGTATATCTTTGACTGAGTGTGCGATGACAGCAAGCCACATTTCTCCCAATAGTTTCAGTCCCAACAAAAAAAGAGGAGAGGGTACTGCCCTATTTTTGGAGGTCTGTTCGTTCTGCAGTTTGGTTTGCCTTTTTAGTTTTTGATTTTTGGTTGTTTGCGGAAATACCGAACGCCGACAATTGCTGCAATAGACGACAGCGCTACCATGATCCCCACGTCTATGCCTTCTGGGACAGTGCTCATAACAAAAGCAATATGTCCATAGTCGTCTGGCTTATTCATTGATGACGAACTTGGCCATGTGTTCCATCCGAGACCAGGCTGATTTGCATCGTATGCCCCTACCAGTCCATAAAATTCGGGGGCAAAGTTGAAGGCTATTTGGTCCCACATGATCTCGACTATGCGGTGCGGCGTGGAAGACAATTCAGATGCGCTTATTGTGCTTGCAGCGCTGACTTGGGCGGCGGTCCAGCCTGTTAAGAGTTCCCAGCCTGTGCCATTTCCTCTATATAGTGTAAGCGTCGTTGATGCACCGGTTCCATTTATTACAAATTTAACGCAGTCTGCCTGAGGAGTGGTTCCACCGGTTGGGGTTTCGCCATACGTAGCTGGCGCTGTGAAGCATATTACAGCGGAGTCTGCTGCGTTAGCTGTTGTGTCGCCCAGAATGTCGATGAGGAAGTATTCGTAGATAGTTCCGCCGGACATAAAGCCTGACATGTCGAGTTTGTCGCGGAAAATCGCGTTGAGTCCACCAGCTAGGTTAGCCTGAGCTGCGTCGTACCATTCGTCGGCAGGAGACCACTGTCCGTTAATAGTTACTGCATTTGCGAGCGCGCCTATCTGAACCTCATCAGGTTTAAATGCGATAGCCATTCCTGCGGATGAAACGAAAACTGCGCCGAATAGTGCCAATAGGCAGAATATCACTGATAGTTTTCTATTCATTTTCCTTAAATCTCCCGTATTTGGAAGCTGTTGTCTCTATTTGAGGGAACGGCTTAAAAGTTTTTCTGTGGATAAGACTCCCGACACGAGAAGTATAACACGACCCCAAACACGCCGCAGAAAATTCAGCGTATCCACAGTCACCGTTGCAGCTTCGCAGTCGGTTCGGGTTGCGTCACTCGTGCCCCGCAGTCATAAGCAGAAGAGACAAAACTGTACAGTGACGTATTTCGCAGAGGAAAACGTAAGAGAAGTTGCCTGGAGTTGAAGTAATCAGGAAGCGCGGTGGCGTTTGCTTTAGATTAGTCGGAAGTTCGTGTTCTATTAGAAAAAAAGGCGAGAGTGAGTCTCTCCGTCAGGAGTAGGATAACCTTGGTGACTCTTCTCAACAAAGCATAAAAAGCAAAACGACGCACGAGTAGAAGCAGAAAACGGGGCTCATCACATATGAGGGGAGAAAATACGCGCAGACTTCAGGAGACTTCTCAAGTCGCAACCTTGAATCCTCAGATGCGCCTGCTCAGAATAGGTTCAGAAATGCTCAAGCAAAAAATGGCTTCGACCTTCTCCTACCTGAGAACACACGGTCGCATCGTCAAAGTCGTCTTTGTTTTCCTCAGCGCCCTCGTCCCAATAGCGTTGCTCTACGCGATTAATGCGGAATCTTTCAATCATACATACAACGGCAGAGCATACTACCTTTTCTTCGTCTGGCTCATCATGCTAGGGTTTGCGTTCGACTGGGACAAATACGGCAGCAACAAAGCGCCCTCTATGCGGATTAAACGCAAAGTGGCCTTTGGTATCGCTCTGGCACTTCCCTCGGTTTATGTTCTGGTCGCAAATTTTCTCGGCCTGAACAATGCACTCATGGAATTCGCCACACCCTACATCACAGGTTCGATGTGGCCCGACCGGTTGCGGGACCTGACTCTCGCAACGGAGTTGATGGTTTTCGCGGTACTGTTCGGAGTCATTTTTCTACTTGCATACAGGTGGAAAGGTCTGAAGGATTTCTTGCCTGCCGTGGCGCTGCTGGCTACGGTTGGACTCATCAACCTTGTCACAATTCTTTACCCCCTCGGAGAATTCGCACCATTCCAGATTTTGACCCCAGCCACTGCACAGGCGACAGCTGGCTTTCTAAATCTAATGGGGTATCATACGATGGTTATGGTGAATCAGAGCAACTTCGTGCCGACTTTGTTAGTGAAGAGTTCGCAGTCAACTTACTTGGTCAACATAGGGTGGCCCTGCGCAGGCATCGACAGTCTGCTGATTTACACCGTGGTGATTTTGATGTTTCTGGCCAAGGCGAGGATTCCGTGGTGGCACCGGATTGTCTATTTTGTGTTCGGCGCGGCAGTCACCTTCTTCATAAACATCCTCAGAGTCTACACCATCTGCATGATTGGATTAAACCACGGCGACATTGCGCCTTTCCATAACTACTACGGTCAACTGTACTCGGCCATCTGGATTGTGTCATACATCTTGCTAATAGTGGCGAGTCGAGTACTCTGGAGCAGGTTTCAGCAACATCGTCGAGGCAAGCCACCAAACAACCCGCCCATGATTGTTGATGCTGAGAAGAAAGCAGAGAAATTGCCATCGCAAAAAATGCCGCAAATCCGCTTGTATCCCAGTGGAGATATCCAAGCAGCGAACAGTCATGAGCTATCAGCGATAAATACGAAAAAGTAATCCTATAACCTTTAATTTTGCAACTTATTGGCTTCAAGCACAAAAAGATGAAAAAATTCTTAAGCAGTTTAACACAATAAGACAAAGCAGGGAAACTAAAAGGGGAAAAGAACAATGAAAAAAACACGAATCGTTATATTTTGTATGCTCTCACTATTCATGCTATCACTTGCAGGGAAGGCCATAGCTTACAACGCCGCCTATTCACACACCAATTACCTGTCTTCAACTGTACCAACGATTGATGGAACGTATGCTCAGGGCGATGATTGGATTGCCAGCGGAACACAAACTTTTGGAACGAACGGCATTTTCAGAGACGAATGGACTTTTTCGCCTGTTGCTTACTGCATGTTCATTGAAACTACTGACGCCACAAATGACGCAGGAGACTATTGGCAAGTGACCTTTGACTCGACTGCTGATGGCGGTGCGACCGAGCCTAACGGAGGTGCCGCTCCCCAAACTGACGACTATATGGTAAAAGTCACAGGGCATGGTGTTACTGCGACTTGTCAATGGTACAAAGGAAATGGAACAGGTTGGGTTCCTGTAGCTTCACCATCTGCGGGAAATTTCCAATGGGCGCAAGCATTGGCATCCTCACCGAAAATAGGCGCGGCACACTACGGTCTGGAAATGTTCATTGAAAAGACAAATACTGATCTCGGAACTGTCATTATGGGTTATGATTGGGCCAGTTACGTCGCTTACTATGATGCACATGCTGGAGGAAATGGACTTCAATCATGGCCACCCGCATCCGCAACCCCGCCCGGTAGCCCAAACGTTCCAGACAGCTGGGGATACGTCCCATACGCATTTGAGGCGAATCCCACTCCAGACGTTCCTGAAAACATAGGCATCTTTGTTGCACTAGTGGTGTCTTCTGTCGCCATAGTTGGAGCAGTGCTTCTAGGCAAACGACAAAGAACAGCGAAGCTCGCAACTGTATCAATTCCATAAGAAACTAAACAATTCCCTTTTTCTTCTTTTTTTGATTCAAAGAGAATGGATTTCTCGAGGAACGCAAGAAAAAAGTTGTTTTCAGATGAGGCGGAAGTTCTCCTTAACCGTATTCAAAACCACGTGCGTATTTGTCCGCTCAACATACGGCAAAGTCAACAAGCGCTTGGTGAACGCACCCAAATCTTCGCGGCTTTTGAATTTTGCAATGATGATTGCGTCTGTTAAGCCTGTCACGTCGTAGACGCTGCACACGTTGGAAATTTTGGCTATATCGTTTTCTGTCTCAACCAGCTTGCCTTTGGCGACGGTAATTTCCGTGACGACAGTTAACTCGTACCCGAGTTTCTCATGGTCCAGCATGACTGAGTAGCCTTTAATGAGCCCTTCATCTTCCATTCTTTTGATTCTTGAAAGCACCGTGCCTACGGAAACGCCTACGTTCTTCGCTATTTGCCTGCTTGAAAATCGAGCATCTTCTAACAGTGCTTTCAATATTTTGTTGTCAACTTCCTTTATTTCCATCGTTGATGTCTCCTGTACGTTTTTCCAAATATGTTGGGGTTTTTGAAACGTTCTTTTAAATATCAATCGATTGTGTTTATAAAAGTTTAGTTTTTTGGAGATGGCGAAAAGACGACCAAGGGGAAACGAGCTATCGAGGCACCCTCTGTCTGCCCAGTTATTCACCATGAGATGAAAGCTTACACAAATAAAAGTTACTACTAAAACAAGGTTCTACTCTGTTCTTGAAGGCGCAATCCAGAAATTTCTTCAGACTGCCGTTCATTTGTAGCAATACAAAAGTGAGAAACCATTTAACTATCATAATTTCTAATAGATTAATTGACCGCAATGCGAACAGAACAAACAACTTATGATAACCTATTGTCCGAGTTTAGAGCGGCTTCAAAACCTTTTATAGAAAACGTGAAGTTTTCTCCTGAGCAAGGGCTACACTAGCAATCAAGCAAGAAATGCGGTTCATGTTTATTTGAAAGGTGGAAGCAAAAAAAGCATTAGACGAAGCCAAACTGAATGGAATGCAATACTTGACAACTTTATAGGTGCGAAAAAATCCCCCAAAGAGTGTGTTGAACATCTTATGGTCAAATATGGCACGTTATATAGGAAAGCAGGTTCTGCTGTTTATCTCTATCGGAAAACCAAGGGCTTGACTATATCCAGAAAAGTTGGATAATGTTGTTATTTGAGGCGACTTAGTTCTTCATTTTTCTTGCGTTTTGGGAGCTTTAAGGGTTCACGAGCGCTAACAAACTTGGTTAGCTTTTCCCAATCAATGTGACCGTCAGGGAGACAAAAATCTTCCATAAACTCTTTCGTGAATTTGTTTATGGTTGCGTCCCAATCATGTTGGTATTGGTCTATTCTCTTTAGTGGCTCGTCCTTCATTAAAGTAATTAGTTTGAGATAGAAGTTTTCATCACCCGTGATTTCTTTCCAAAACTCCTGTCCTGAACTTTCACGGTATAAGTATTTTCCACTTGATGGTTTGTTTTTCCTGCCATAAGCGTAAGCAAGTACAGGGTCAAATTGTTTTTGCAGTTTCATTAGACGGCCTTTTAGTTCCATGAACTCGTTATGTTGCTTTTCTTTGGCACTTGAATTAAACGGGTTTGGACCCGATTTGAGCGCATACGCATGAATAACCTTTTCCTCATGTAGAATTAAGTCGCAACCTTTGCCATCTGACACCTGAATTTTCGGAAGATTGCGCGCTATTTGCTCAAAATATGCATCCCCGAATATTGTTTCGTCTGAGGAACTAACGTACGCTTCTAGAATTTTCTTTACAATCTCTGCTGCTTGTTCTGTTCCTAGAGCCCTAAAGAGGTATGGGTTTTTCCTCCTCAAAACTCTCCTAAGATTTAATTTTTCAAGTGTCTTTATTCGTCTTTCATGAAAGTCATTTAAGCATTGCTTGATTAGTGATTCGAGTTTTTCCGGATCAAGAATTGCCAATTTTTTCTTCCTCCTTCATTACTTCTATTTGATGGCCATTTTTTCTATAGAAATCCGCGATTCGTTTTATCGCCAATTTATGATACTGATCCATTTTTTCTATACCCACATAGTGTCTTCCTAACTCAAGTGCCGCAATGGCTGTTGTGCCTGAACCCATGAAAGGGTCAAGTACAATATCACCTTGTTCCGTAAACAATTTGATAAACCATTTAGGCAAGTCTACTGGAAAAGTGGCACTGTGCTGTCGATTTGAGCATTCGGTCGCTAAGTGTAGTACGTTTGTTGGATACGCTTGGTCTTTCCCAAGCCAGTTTGAAATATTCTTCCCAAAGCCGCTACCGACTTTAGAGACATCTCTTATTTTGTCGGTTTCGCTTAGTCTTAAGAGTCTTCTTTCCTTCCACTTTCCCATTGGTACCATGACTGCTTCTTGGAGCATCTTGAATTTTTTTTGCTTGTTGAATTGAAGACAGCGTTCCCATGCGTCTCGAAAACGGTTATTCCATTTGCCAGGATAGCAATTCTTCTTGTGCCAAATGTATTCTTCAGTCCAAAGCCAACCTTGCTTCTTCATTCCTAGAATAAGTTCGATAACGTAGGTTTGTCGTTCTCCATTTACTGCGCGTTCTTTAATGTTTAAAATAAAAGAACCTGTCGGACTTAACACTCTTTTTAGTTCAAGTGAAATAGGAAGAAACCACTCGACATATTTCTTAATCGGGACTCCGCCGTAAGTCGATTTTCTGTTATCGGCGTACGGTGGCGAAGTCACTATAAGGTTAATAGAGTTTGAAGGGATTGTTCTAAGTATCTCAGCACAATCACCTAAGTACATTTTATCGTAGTCCAAGGAAACCAGTTCTCTAGTGCTTGTATTTGCGGTTGTTTTGGGCAATGGTTTTGCATCGTTAATTAGCAGGCTATCATTTTTGCATTCACTTAAAGTTACTTGGAAGCCTGTTTTATCCTTCGTTATATTCACTTCGGTGTTTGTGGAATATTTGTTTTTAAGATATTTTGACCTAATTCTACCGTATTTATCAACTTTTGCGGGTTCCCCGTTCAACATTGTTTCAAAGGAATCTGAATTTTCACCTATTAGTTCTGATCTGTATTTTGTCGGGATTTGAACGAACCCTAGTTCGACTTCTTTTCTCCTCAATATCTTTGTGACCATAGCCACCAGTTCTGCTATCGTATATTCTCAGCTATAAATTTAATCTTAGCCCTTTCTTTTCTTTCTATTGCGTAACTTCTTTGCAAGAACCAGTAGTTGCGCTTGTAGCCCATCGTTTAGTTTGGATATTACTTGCTTTTTATTTTGGTGCCGTTTTTGAGCATGTTCTCTTTGAGTGTTGTTGGGGCTTTGGCTATTTCCACGAGGTTTACGGGTACTCTGAGTTCTAGTTCGATTTGTGCGTTAAGGTAGAGGTATTGTTTGAAGGTGAGTTCTGGTTCCGCGTGGATAGCTGAAGGGGCAATATCTTATTTAGCGCCTTTCCACATTATATTAACGCAAGGTGGACTGACAAATGACTGTGACAATCGGCGAAAATGAACTTAAACTGGTTCTCGAAAAGCTCGACACAGTAAAACTTGAAATCTTGCGGTTAAGAGCCATGCTTCTGCCCGAAGAGGAAGTGACTGAAGAAGAGAAGAAGGAGATTGAGGCAGCTGAAAAAGAAATGGAAAAAGGCTCAAAGATAAGCCTAAAGGAATTCCTCAAAGAGTTAGGTTGCTGAACTCCCTTTGTTCGAGGTCACAGTCTCGTCAAAGGCTAGAAAAAGCCAGAAAAAACTTCCCGACTATTCTAAACGCGATATTGCCGAGCTCCTATTAGTTTTGCAGGAGAACCCTGTTCCTGCGGAGCAATACGACATAACAAAACTCAGGGGACGCAGAGACACGTTCAGGGTAAGAAAAGGCAACTTCAGGATAATCTACAAAGTCAACTGGAACGAACGAGAAATACGCATACTCCTGATTAAGCCGAGAGAAACAGCCTACAAATAAATGGCGCTCTCCATTTGGACCAATTCGCACACCTTCTTTAAACCAGTAAGAATTCTTTCCACACAGCAGAAAAAATGCCAATAGTCAAACAAAGCAGAAATGCTGAACCTGCAGTTCCCTCCGCGTTTCAGCCTTTAAATAAGGGGGGCTATAGTCTGCTCCGAGCAACAGAGCACAGGCATCTCAGAAAATAACTCACCCCAACATCATGCACCCAAAAACCAACATCAAACCCGCCACAACCACAACCCGACACAAACCAAAAAACCAACCAAACAACCAAAAACAACCCCAAACCAAACAAAAAAGAAACAACCACACCAACCACCCACAACCACAAACAAACCAAACAACAATGTTAAATTACCAGACCAAGCCACCACTAATAACCGTGAGCAACAGCAACATGCAAGCAAAATACGACACCATACTTGTGCTGGACTTCGGAGGACAATACTGCCACCTCATCGGCAGAAGAATCAGAGAACACGGTGTCTACTCCGAGATTGTCTCACACGACATCACACCAAACGAAATCAACGTTCTAAGCAAGAAACTCAACGTTAAAGGCTTAATTCTTTCAGGGGGACCTGCAAGCGTTTACGAACCAAACGCGCCCCGAATCGACCCCGAAATTTTGGAGATGAACCTGCCAGTTTTAGGCTTATGCTACGGACACCAACTTATCGCCCAAATAGTCAATGGAAAAGTGAAGCCAGCCGCATGCCGAGAATACGGCATCGCAGAAGTCAACATCGACAAAGCCGCGGGTGTGCTTAAAGGCTTAGGCAGCAAAGAAACCGTCTGGATGAGCCACGGAGACACTGTCTTCGCGTTGCCGCCTGAATTCGAGGCTTTGGCGCACACAGAAAGCTGCCCTGTAGCCGCATATAAGCATAAGAAAAAGCCTATCTATGGACTGCAGTGGCATCCTGAGGTCATCCACACCAAGAACGGCGAGCGCATGCTCAGCAACTTCATCTTTAACGTCTGCAAGTGCGAAGCCAACTGGAAAATGGAAGACCTCATCGAAAAAATGATTGAAGAAATAAAATCAGACGTGGGCGAAGCCAAAGCAATAATCGGCTTAAGCGGAGGCATAGACTCCAGCGTCGCCACAGCCCTCGCAGCCCAAGCGCTAGGCGACAAGCTCACAGCCGTCTTCGTTGACCACGGTTTCATGCGGGAAGGCGAACCCGAAGCCATCAGAGACACGTTCCAGAAGTACAAAATCAACTTTGTCATAGCAAACGCGCAGAAACGGTTCATGGAGAAACTCAAGAGCGTTGTTGACCCAGAGAAAAAGCGCAAGGTCATCGGGGAAGAGTTCATACGAGTTTTCGAGGAAATAGCCGAAAACTCGGGCGCCGAGTACCTGATACAAGGAACAATTTACCCAGACAGAATCGAATCGGGCTTCAGAAAGCACTCGGATAAGATAAAAACACACCACAACGTTGCGGGACTGCCGCAGAAAATCAAGTTCAAGAAAATTGTTGAACCCCTCCGCGACCTGTACAAGGATGAAGTGAGAAAAGTCGCCAGAATGCTCGGGTTACCTATGGAAATAGTCAACAGACAGCCGTTTCCGGGACCGGATTGGCAGTGAGGATAATTGGCGAGTTGACAGAGGAAAAAGTCAATGTGGCGAAGAAAGCCGATGCTATCGTCCGAGAGGAAATCGAAAAGAACGGCTTGGCAGAGAACCTTTGGCAGTACTTCGCTGTCTTGACGGACACCAAAGCCACAGGCGTCAAAGGCGACTCCAGAGCGTACGGTTACGTTGTGGCAGTTAGAGCTGCAGAGAGCCGTGAAGCCATGACCGCCAACTTCGCTCAGATTCCCTACTCAGTTCTCGAAAAAATCTCAACGAGAATCACCAACGAGATTCCGGAAGTAACCCGAGTCGTTTACGACATAACGCACAAGCCGCCAGCAACCATAGAGTGGGAATAGCTAAAGGCTTTTTTCTTCAAACTGTTTATAACCGAAAACGGCAAATACTAAGCTCATTAATTGAAGTGGGTGTGAAGCGAGTGAAAGCGTTAATCCTCATCGGTGGGTTCGGCACCAGACTAAGGCCCTTAACCTGCACGAGACCTAAGGCTCTTTTTCCCATAATTAACAAACCTCTGCTTCAATGGACCTACGAACGCCTAGCCCAAAACGGCGTTGAAGAGGTAATCTTGGCAGCTAACGTTTTGACGGAGTTTTACATTAAGCAGCAGCGGCTTTCAAAATGTGGGTTAACCGTGAAGTACTCGCATGATCCGCCGAAGAAGCCTCTCGGGACAGCAGGACCCATAAAGAAGGCAGAGAAACTTCTTGGGCAAGATGAGCCTTTTCTGGTTTTGAACGGCGACTTATTCACCGACATAAGCTGCAAAGACATGTTTGAGAGCCACGTGGAAGAAAAAGCGGTGGCTACCATCGCGCTTCAAGAAGCAGAGGACCCCAGCAGGTACGGCGTAGCCGAATTAGCAGAGAACAACCGTATCAAACGGTTCATAGAGAAACCGCCAAAAGAAACTGCACCAACAAATCTCATCAACGCAGGCGTCTACGTTCTAAGCCCAAAAATCTTCCAGTACATCCCAGCTGACAGAGCAGTGTCGATGGAAAGGGAAGTGTTTCCACAACTCGCAGCGGAAGGAGCACTTTACGGGCATAAAATAGGCGGATTGTGGATTGACATAGGCAAGCCAGAGGAATATCTGGCAACCAACAGGCTGCTGCTTGACAGTCTGGGCAGTGAACGGATAATCCTTGGAAAAGGCAGGTTTGAGCTGAAGAATCTCACACTGAAGAGCCCCGTCATCTTCGACCAAGGCGTCACCATAGGAGAGAGCTCGGTTATCGGACCGTATGCGGTTCTCGGAAAAAACGTGTCCGTGGGCAAAAACGTGCAGATAAGCAACTCCGTGATTTTCCCCGATGCAACAATAGATGACTTCGCCATCGTAAGAGGTTCACTCATCGGTGAAGACGCAGTGATAGGAAAGAAAGTTAAGGTGCCTGACGGCTGCATTGTTGGTGACCAAGCAAAAATCAAAGACGGCGTCTCGCTAAACGAGAAAGTATCAATCTGCCCCGCCAAAGAAGTATCTGAAGAAACGCTAAAATTAAAATCAAAGAACATCTGTTAAACAGTGGAGACTGAAAGATATGAGCCAAAAAAAACTTTTCGGAACAAACGGCATCCGCGGACTCGTTAACAAAGAATTAACTCCTGAAATGGCAGTTAAAGCAGGCGCGGCAATTGGAACCTTCTTCGGAAAGAAAAACCTGCTCATCGGCTATGACGCTAGAACCAGCGGTCCAATGTTTTCGAAAGCAGTCACCTCGGGACTGACCGCCACTGGATGCAACGTGTTCTTCGCGGGAATGGCACCGACACCCGCCCTTCAGTTCGCGGTTAAGAACCACAAGATGGACGGCGGAGTCATAATAACAGCCTCACATAACCCGCCTGAATACAACGGCATAAAGGTCATCTGGAGCGACGGAATAGAGACCAGCCACGAACAGGAAACTGAAATAGAAAACATCTACTTCAACGAGAAAGTGAAGTTTGCGGAATGGAACAAACTCGGCGCGACCCATGAGCTGCCTGGAATAAACGACGAGTACGTAGAAGCCATAAAAAAGCACGTAAGCTTGGCTAAGATTGCGGGGAAACACTTTCACGTCGTCATCGACGCAGCCAACAGCGTCGGCGGACTAACAGCCCCAATTCTTCTGCGAGACTTAGGATGCAAACTCACAAGCTTGAACGCCAACATCGACGGGACGTTTCCTGGAAGAATGCCCGAACCACGCCCAGAAAACCTGGAAGAATTAGCCCAAACGGTTAAGGCAGTTGGCGCTGACCTCGGCGTAGCCTTCGACGGCGACGCTGACCGCTCCATATTCGTGGATGAGACCGGGCAGATTCACATGGGAGACAAAACTTTCGCCGTGGTGGAAAAGCAGTTCTTGATAAAAAACCCTAACGCGCAGATAGTTACGCCCGTCAGCTCTTCCACACTCATCAAAGACACCGCAGACGCCTACAAGGGCGAAATCGTATGGACCAAAGTGGGAAGCGTCACAGTTTCGCAGAAGATGAAGGAAATCAAAGCCAAACTGGGCGGAGAAGAAAACGGCGGAATCTTTTACGGTCCGCATCAAGCAGTGCGCGACGGAGCCATGACTACAGCACTCATTTTGGATATCATGGCTGAAACAGGGAAGAAGCTTTCACAGCTAATCGCCGAGCAGCCGCAGTATTTCATAGAGAAAGGCAAAGTGGAATGCCCAGATGAAAAGAAACAAAAAGTTCTGGATAAACTGCAGGAGCAAGTGAAGGGATTGAACATAAACACGCTGGATGGAGTGAAAATCTGGTTCGACGACAAAAGCGCCATTTTGGTGAGACCCAGCGGAACGGAACCCGCGTACAGGATGTATGCGGAAGCAAAAACCCAGCAGCGAGCAACCAAGCTGGTTCAAGAGTACACTTCGAAACTAGAGAAAATACTTGAAACCATTTAAGAAAGACCGAGAGCTTGTGGAAGTGACGAAACCATTGCCTGCAATCCTGCAACTAAAATCTGATGAAGTTGACACGCCCGAAAAACGGGAAAGATACACGGTAAGTGTCATAGGATGCGGGCTAAGGGGCGTTTTGTACGCTGAAGCTTTCGCGGAAGCAGGCTTCAAAGTCATATGCGCAGACGCAGACCAAAGCGTGATCAGACGCCTATCCAAAGGAAATGTGAAAATCGCTAACCGAGAGGAAACTGAAACCAAACTTAGAGGCTTTGTGAGGAAAGGGCAGTTAACCGCGACAAGTGACTTGAAAGCTGCAGTTTCCAGTAGCGACGTGATCATCTTGACGGTGGGCGCCAAAATCGACGCGAAAAAGGCTCCTGAATATTCAGAAATTGAAAATGTCTCCAAACAAATCGGGGCGGCGCTTCCCAAAGGATGTCTAGTGGTTTACGGAGGCGTTGCTGGGTTTGGCTTCGTTGATGGAGTGGTTAAGGAAACGATTGAAAACACTTCAGGGTTGAAGGTGGGAGAAGATTTTGGCTTTGCCTACAACATTTTCCAGATTCCGGTGGTTTTTGGAAATGGGCACATCGGGGATTTGGAGTTGAGAGTTGCTGCTGCGGATAAGTTAAGCTTAAATGCAGTCTGCTTGGTTTTCGGAACCATAGCCAAAAAAGGAGTCAAAAGAATTTCGGATGTGAAGGTAGCCGAGTTGGCTGCGCTCTTCGCCAGCGCAAAGCGCGACGCGAATCTGGCTTTGGCTAATGAGTTGGCAGTTTTCTGCGAAAATGCAGGAGTAGACTACAAGGGAACAATGGAGTTGGCAGACGACGATGTCTGCGTGAGTTATGCGCCTACGATTGCCGAGGAAGACAACCGAAATGAGGCGTATTTGCTGCTTGAGAGTGCTGAGAACTTCGCTTCTAAACTACGGGTCACGGCGCTTGCCCGACAGATAAACGAGGAGATGATTAAGCATGCCGCCAACCTGACCCAGAATGCGCTGCGGAGTTGTGGAAAGGCGCTGAGAAGAGCCAGGATAGCCTTGCTGGGCACCGTAGCGGCGGACACGGCAGCGGCTGCGTTTGTGGAAATGCTGGCGGCGAAAGGGGCGAAGATTACGCGTTATGATCCTGAGGGCGCTGAAGTCGAGCAAGCGGGCGTTGTGCAGTCGTTTAGGAGGACTTTGAATGAAACTGCGGAGGGCGCAGACTGCATAGTGATTTTGACTGGGCAAGAGCAGTTTAAGCACTTAAACCTTAAGAAGTTACGTGCAGTAATGAGGTCACCTGCGGCGCTCATCGATTTAGCTGGGGTGATCGAGCCATCCAAGGCTGAAACCGAAGGGTTTGCGTACCGCGGGTTGGGAAGAGGGATTTGGAAAAAATGAAAAAATTAGGTGTTGCAGTAATTGGGACAGGATTCTGGGGAAAAAACCACGCCAGAGTCTACAAGGAATCCGCAGGGACCAACCTCATCGCCATATGCGACACCAACGCTGAAAGAGCCAAAGCCATAGCGGATCAGTTCGGCGTGAAAGCTTACACGAGCAGCTCGCGGATGTTGAAGAACGAGGAAGTTGAAGCTGTGAGCGTGTGCACATGGTCAACTATGCTTGCTAAGGAGGCGCTTAAAGCGTTGCATGCTGGGAAGCATGTGCTGGTGGAGAAACCTATGGCTACCAACACGAAGCAGGCGGAGAAGCTGTTGAAAACGGCTGAGGAGAACGGTTTGCATTTGACGGTTGGTTTCTTGATGCGGTTTATTCCTGGGCTGCAGCATATCCGTGAAGCCGTTGCAACCAAGAAAATCGGAGAGTTTGTTTCTGCTACGGCGAAGAGGGTTTCGGAGTGGCCTGAGAGGATTGGCGATGTTGGCGTGGTCAAGGATACTGCTATTCATGACATAGATGTTATGAGGTACATTTCGGGTGAAGACCCCATTAGCGTTTACGCGAAGATGGGGAGCATGCGTCATAGGAAGTTTGAGGATTACGCTCAGATTATGCTCACTTTTGAAGGCGGGAAAAGCGCGTTTATCGAGTCGAATTGGTTGACGCCTTACAAGACGAGGACGTTGACTGTTACTGGGAGCGATGCGTTAATGCGGCTGGATTACATTTCGCAGGAGTTGTGGATTGAGAGCAAGAAGGAGTCTGTGCAGCCGAGATATGCGTTTCAGGAGCCTTTGAAGCTGGAGCTTCAGCACTTCGCGGAATGCGTGGTTGAAAAGAAAAAGCCGTTGGTGACGGGTGTTGATGGATTGAAGGCTTTGCGGGTTGCTGAGGCAGCGCTTAAGTCTTCTGCCAAGAATGCCGCGATTAAACTGAAGTAGCAGCCTGCGAAAAGTGGGTTTTTAGCCTTTTAGGCTGAAGGGTTTGCCTTCGGTTACTATGTTTTTGGGGATTTTTTCTTTCCACTTTTTCAGAAACGGCAAATCTTCAGTTTCTTTTCTGAGTTCGTCTGGGAGCATTTCGGGGATTTCTTCGCGGATGGGGTACCATCTGAGGCATTTGGGGCAGACGATTAAGCCTTCGACGATTTCGTCTTTTTCTTCGAAGACGTGGAGTTCAAGCGGGTAATACTTGTCGATTGGGCATGCAAGTATGTCCATGAGTTTCCGTTTCATTTGGGGTTCACTTGTGGAGAGTAACGGTTTGTCGGACTATTAAGATTTGCTCAGCGCTGGGATTGTGGTTGAGGAAGGAAAGTTGCTCTGCTGCGATTTTTCTTCTATACCCCCTATCGCAGAACAGTTTGTGTTTCGGGTTTGTTTTGCAAATTGGTTTGTGTTTTGGGTTTTTTCCGCGGCTTGAAAAGGCGCAGAAAGGCGTGGGATGGTTCGGAATGGTCTGTTTTGGCGGATTTTGGTCCATACGTGGTTTTGCTTTATACAATTTTTTTGCATGGTTCTTTTGGGAGAACGTTTTGTTCTGCAATCAGAGTAATAAGCCTAAACCGCAGTTGTAGTATTCAGAGTGAAGACATGAAAAAAGGCTTAGCTCTGCTAATCTTAGCCTTATTGCTTGCGACCGAGTTTTGCGACGCATCGCAAGTTCTACGTGCAAAGACCACTTCCAGCGCCGATAATGGACAGACATTTCACCCTGACCTCGCGAGCCCTGACGCCTCAAACAGCACGGCTTCAACAAACAGCGCTGTTCAACTGTGGAACTTCACGACCTACGGGTCTGTGCGTGCCACGCCTGTCCTTGCTGACGGCTATCTATACGCTGTTTCCTCGCGGCAAGCCTACGACATAGGCAATGGTATCTACTGCCTGAACGCATCCAGCGGGGAATTGGTGTGGAATTACACGGCTGTAGCTAAGGCTGAGAACTATTTGGAATCGGCAGCCCGTGACTACACACAACCGGTTGCCTTCAACGGTGTTCTTTACACGAGTCTTGTTGGCAATCTGCTGGCTTTGAACGCGTCCACCGGAGTTGCTATCAGAAACGATACGGACTTTGCGGACGGTCCTCCAGTGCTTGTTGGAGGTTATCTCTACGTGTATCATCAGGAAGTTGTTCGCTGCCTTGACGCTGCCACTGGAACGCAGGTGTGGAACTTCACGGCTGAGAGCGCTGTCGGTTTTCTCGTTATCGACCACGAGCGGGGTTATGCTTTTGCGGATTCCGCCATCTATGCTCTCAGCGCGTCTGCTGGAACCAAGATTTGGAACCAAACTGCCAACTTCTCTCAACCAACTTTTGCTCCGGTCTTTGGGAACGGTAACTTCTACATGGTTTACAACGAATACAACGCATCTGAACTTCGACATGTTTCTGGCACGCTTTATTGTCTGGATGCTGCCACGGGCTCAGAAAAATGGACCTTTGCAACCGATGTGTCTGTCAGCGTTCCCGCGGTCAGCGATGACAAGGTGTTTGTTGGTTCTGGCGATGACTATCTTTACGCTCTCAATGCATCCAGCGGTAATAAGATTTGGAATTACACAACTCAGCGTCCAGTGGATTCGCCAGTGGTCGAGAACGACCGCGTTTACGTTGGCTCTGCTGGCACAATGTACTGTTTTGATGCTTCAACAGGGGAGAGAATCTGGAACTACAGAACATTGGAACCAGCGAATTCTTTGCCAATCGTGGTTGACGACCAAATCTATTTCGGGTGTTCAGGCCCTTCGTCAATTTATCATTTTGAGGCAGATTATTTGGCAAACCACACTTTGTATGCGCTCGATGCCCTGACAGGCACCAAAATATGGAGTTACGTTATCAGTGGCAACATCGGTGCCCTTGTTGTCGAGGGCGACACAATCTATTTGGGCACTGGATACATTTCGATTGACAACCCTGGCTATGAAGACGACGCAGCCGTCTACGCGTTGAAACTAGTCACTGTCGCCCCAACGCCGACCCCACAACCGACCACGCCACATCCCGTCTCGACCCCACCGCCTAGTTCAATTGTTGTTCCCGATGATTATCCCTCAATCACTGAGGGGCTTAGCCACGCTCCATCTGGAGGCACGGTCTTCGTGAGAAAGGGTACCTATCGTGAGACGATTTTCCTCGGAGACGAACCCATTACATTAATGGGCGAAGACCGCTATGACACCGTGATAATGGCAGGTGGACAGCCTAGCTTCATGGGGACTTGGGCAACGATTACTGTGGATGGAGACAACGTGACGATTACAGGTTTCACGATAACACATGCATTAGAGGGTGTATACATCAAGGCAGGCTACAACGGCCCTTCACCTTCGCACTGCAAGATAATCGGTAACAACATCGTCAACGTCCAAGAGGGAATCTGGGCGGAGGGCGGTGACGACATCTTGATTTCGGAAAACTATATTGCTGGAAACACGGGTGGGGGAATTCGGGCCAGCACGTCAAACACAACCATTTCTTGGAATAACGTAACAGGAAACGGAGGGGGAATAAATGCTGGAGGAAAAAATGTAGCCATATATGGCAACAACGTCTCAAACACCACCGACGGGATAAGTCTCCGCAACGACGGACCCTTAAACGTTTACGGAAACAACATAACCAGCAATCCGAATGCAGGCATTACCTTCGGAGAAGGCTGCAGCAACGCAACAGTCTACCAAAACAACGTGGAGCGCAACGGCATCGGCGTTAAACTGCTCAACTTCCCACTGTTCGGCTCAAACGTCATTGGGTCGAAAAATACCTTCTATCGAAACAATATCGTTAACAATTCGCAACAGGTACTGGTTCAAAGAGAGAATTCGTACGGACCCAACTGGTACGACTACAAGAACGGCACAGACATCGTTACTTGGGAAAATGGCGAAGAAGGTAACTACTGGAGCGACTACAACACTAGGTACCCTGACGCCAAGGAAGTCGGCACTTCAGGAACAGAAAACACACCATACGTAATAGACGAAAAGAACGTGGACTATTATCCGCTCGTGAATCCAGTAGATATTTCCGCTGCAATTCCATCGGCGCCGTCCGCATCCATTGAGCCTTTGCTAATTGTTGCTGCTGTAGTGGTTTTTGTTACGGCTGCCGTCGCTGCTTACACAATCCGACGAAGAAAGCGGGAAACGCCAGCATCAAGCTGATACATGCACATCGGCAACAAGCTGCCACCAGTTTGGACCAGTACTCCTCACGACCCGAGCAAAGGGAATTTCAAACTTCACGCCTAAGCCAACTAAGGTTTCTTTCACTTTCTGTTTGACTTTCTCAGCGAGGTCCTCGGTTTTGGTGGCATGTTCGAAGGCGTGGAGGTGTATCCAGCCGCCTGATGGCTTAAGGGCAGAGACGGCGAAGGGCAGGTACTCGAAGGCTTTCTCAGGGAGCGGCATCAGGACGCGGTCGGCGCAGTGCAGCAGGTGGTTTTGGATGATTTCTTTGGCGTCGCCCAGCAGTGGAACCACTTTGCCGTAGACTCGGTTGAGCCTGACGTTTTCCCGCATGAACTCTACAGCTGCGGGGTTTATGTCGATGGAGTAGATTTTTGCGGTTGGCTGGCGCTTGGCGATTATTATGGAGAAGCAGCCAACGCCCGCGAACATGTTGATTATAGTTTCGTTTGGTTTTACGAGTTGGGCGATGCGCGTTCTCTCGCCTGACAGCTTCGGGGAAAAGTAGCATTTTTCCACGTCAACCGCGAAGATGCAACCTGACTCCTTGTGGACGGTTCGGGTTCGGTTTTCGCCTGCCACGTGGATGAGGCTGCGCAGCCTGAAGTTGCCAGTTACTGCACCTTCCTGGACAAATACGGCTTTTACTTTTTTGTGGCGGTTCATTATTGCTTCCGCAACAACTCGGGCGTTAACGGTGGAGGGGGTGGGCAGCTTGGTTATGGCTATGTCGCCTATGATGTCGAACGCGCTGCAAACTCCAGCTGCGCCCTCTGCCGAAAGCGACTCTGCCAAGGCTCTCCTCAGTCTCTTCCTCAAGTAATAACCTTCAGTAATTCACCGTGGACTGGAAACGTTTAAAAGCAAAATACTTTTCCTTTGTAGAAGCAGGTAACTTATATGGAGAAAACAGGAATCGTCTACGAATGCATGCGCTGCGGCGCACGAGTTCCCGCTGAAGAACTGGAAATGCGCGGCGGAGAAACAAAATGCATCATCTGCGGCTACAGAATTCTGAAAAAAATAAAGCCGCCAGTGGTTAAACGCGTCCAAGCCAAATGAGATGGAGCATTAACGCTCCTTTATTCTGCAAACTTTGCAGTACTTGTCTTTTGGTTCTGTAGAAGGCGACTAGTAGAAGTCTCGTTCTCCCAGCTTGCGAAGTGCCTTTCCCTTAAGCCTCACAGGTTCATCTATAAGGTCTTCAGGCTCTCTTTCAACGGTTTGGCGCTTGACGGTTTCCCCGCAGATGCCTCCCGGAAGCAGACGCCGCTTCATGCACATAGAGTAGGTGCAGTTTGCAACGTTGCAAACTTCTTCAGTCCACCTGCACCATACGGTGTCGCGTCGGTAGAAAGCGGAGTTTTTGGCGCATTTAAAGGAGGGACATATTGGAGAACAAGGTTTTGATTGAGCCAACAGGCATACACCTCTTGTGTTCAATTGGTAGAATTTATTGTTGCAACGACATTATCACTAGGGTATTCAGGCAGTTTCAATATAAACTTTTTTGCTCAAGGCTCCTTATTGTCCATCTTAACTTCAGCTTTGCGCCTCAGCTTGAACCCTTTCCACTTGTAGAGTTCTATGACCAGAAACAGAACCACTGCGACCAAGATTATGATGAGGGCTACCAGCAGGGTCGTCTCCATCAGGAATGGACCAACCATAACGTACTTTCCCATGGTGATTTGCACAGTTGTGGGCGCAGTTACCTGGACGTTTGCAGCCACAAAGCTGTTCGGGCTACCAGACGGGTAAGCAGTGATTTCAATAGAGCCGCCGATGATGTTGTTGAACGTTGCGGTTCCGTCGCCTTGCGTGGTGACTGACTGCGTACTCACTCCAGACCTGCTCAGGTCAACGTTGGCGTTGGAGATTGGGTTTCCGAAGTAGTCCACAACTTTCACTGTGACGCGCAGGTTGTAGAGGGAGCAGATGATTTGGGTCTGCGTGTTGCTTAAGACGTTTACGACGGTTTCGTTCAGCGGTATGTTGTCTGCCGTGTAGACTTGCAGTTTATACTGCCCAAAAGTCACCTGTGCCGTTGCTGACCCCGCGTTGTCGGTGGACACGCTGTAGAATATGCCGCCTGCCTGCTCAACGAGTTCAACGCGAACATTGGGAAGAGCCGCCAAGTTGGAATCAAGCGTTTTCAAACTCAAGGTCTCATCAGGACAAATTATGACAGCTTGGAAGGTTGGCTGCGCGGGCAAATTGCTGACGGTGTTGTTGCCGACGTTGAACAAGACGTCGTATTTGGAAGCCTCAACGACGTAGCTTATCCTTGGAAGCGTCGAATTCACCACATAAACGCCTAAAATATCTGTTTGAGCGGACAAGACATCAGGTTGCACAGTGCCTGTCCTCGTGGTGTATTGGAAGTTGAAGTTGAGGTTGACGAAAGGTATCAGCGCTCCGTTTTTGCCTTGAACGCTGACTATTAAGTCTGTTAAACTGCATTGTATGTCGTAGGTGCTGTTTCCGCTGACTGAAATTTGAGTTTCGGCCACATTGACATCGTTCCAGTAAGCGTCTACTGTGTAATTACCGTCCTCAATGCTGATGGAGGCTATTCCAGCGGTACCTGTTGTGCCGTTGTATGTGGCATTTGATGCTTGGTCAAGAGCTTCAATCGCTATGTTAGGAACTGGCTCGCCAGCCAAGTTCAGCGCTCGGAACTGAACTGGAAGACCTAGTATGCTGAAAAGTTGGGTGTCAGGCACGGCTTTAGGGTTGGTTTGTGGAGTTATGGTGGCGTTGTACTGTCCCAAGACTACTGAAGTTGGAACAGGCCAGCTGGCATTTATCGAGCCTAGGTCGTCAGCGGTTACCGATTGGGAGAAAACTGTACTGCCATTTGGCGATGTTATAGTTAACGTCGCGGTTTGGCTTGCTTGATAACCTGCAGCAAGTATTTCCACCGTGTCGCCCCTATGGTAGGACGACTGGTCAGTCAGCCCTATGCTGAACTGGTACTGCGTTACATTCTGTCCAACAGTGAGAATCACAGTGTATTGTCCCGCGTAGATAGTTGTGGAGTCTGCAGGTTGGAAACTTGCATCAGGGAAAGTCAGCATAGTGTTTGCCGTTCCCAAAGTTGAGCTGTTAAACGAAATGGTTTGTGAATAGTTTGATAAGAGAGGAGCAGGCAACATGACCACGATTTCTCCGGAATACGCCGTGTCCGGTTGTCCTCCAGTCACGCTAACATTCAAGCCTACGCTACTTCCTTCTTGCAGTTGTGCAGGTTCAGGCGGAACAATTAGTTGCGCGATGTAATTTATGGTCACTCCGAACAACATAGTGGTGCCTTGGTTTGAATTGACGTCTATAAGTGATATGTTGTAGTTGCCTGCGGGAAGTTGAGGGATGGTGAAGTTGGAGCTTATGTAATACCCTAGTGAAGTGTTGTTGTCCACAAGAACGTTGCCGAAATACATCATGTATGGACCATTGGAAGTGATCTGGGTGGCGACAACGTTTATGGGTTCATCAACATACCCTTCAATTAAGGTAGGACTAATGGTTCCCTGTTTAGTAACTTGTAGAATGGCGAAGCCAGTTGGGGCCTGCCCGAGAACATTTGTAAAAGGCAAAACTACGAGAGCAATGCTCATTACGACTAGGAGAGCAACTGTGATAGCTTTTTGTTTCAAACCAAACGGCTCCTTATTGTGATAGTTTTCTCGTTGCGGTTGAACACTTACTATTAGGAGAACATTTTAAACTTTGCCTTTAACTATCCACCATAATCATTTACTTTCGCTTTCGGAAGATTTTGTTTCCGTCGATTTCCAAGGAATATTCGAAGCCGACCTCTAGCAGTTTTCTTGCTTCATCTACTGTCTTTGCGACGGCGGTGTGAAACTCGGCGTTTTCTGTTTGAAAGAGGCTATTTTCAAGGGTTATGTAGATTGAAGTGTTTTGGATATTTTTGTGACCGAGCAATCTTTGGACGTGGTAGATATCGTGGGTTTTGTGGTATTCCATAGTGGCTTTCCAGTGTCTAAAGGTGTGGTATGTTATGGATAGTAGGCGTGGGTTTTGGAGTTTTCTGGCTGCTTGTTTGCGTTGTTTCCAGAAGCCGGTTTCTAAAGAGGTTATGCTGCCGTTTCCGAAGATTCTTTGGCTGTTTCTGCGCTCCGCTGGATCAGGGTTTGATGTTGGTTTTTGGTCGGTTTCCTGCTCAGTTTCACTCAATAGCTACGCTTTCCCCTCTAACTGCTTCACCGGAGACACCAAAACAGAGGCTAAACCAAGATTACTCTGCAAGACAACACAAAACAAGACAACAAATAACATATGGCTGTCTCCAAATAAAAAACTTTTCCAAAAGTCAGTGACCAAAAAATGCCAAAAAATGAAAGAATGAAAATCTAGAATATAAAAATCTTTCAATGTACAACTTGCAAGAACATAAATACTAAAAAGACACATAAAAGAAACGGGTACCAGACATGCGCAAAAGCATCCGAAAAAGCACACTAGTAGTCTCGGCAACAATCATATTAATTTACACTCTCCTAGGAGTAGCTTTAGGTTCATATTTCTCTTCTAAGGAACAAGGAGGCAACGTTTTCGGCATAACCCCTAATGTCACCCACCTTACGCCAGACAATTCAGGGAATATATCATTTACCCCGCAACCTAAGTTCGTCCCTGGCACAAGCGTAACTTACACAACTACAGACTACGGTTCAAAAGCAACATCTGGAGGTTACTCATGGACCGATGCCCAGCACAGCCCAGCCGCAGGCTTCGACTTTGCCACACAAAGAGCATGGGCTCAAGCAACCATCCCACTAGCCGGATCATCTACACCTTATGCATACGCAGAAATAGGCAAATCTTTCGTCTCAGGCGGCAATGGGCGCACCATAATTGGATGTTATGGTCATTACGCTGCGCATATAACCATAACTGGTTTAGCTTTCGCAAAAATCACATTCGGATGGGCACTAACAGACACAGATTTAGGGTATGATATTCTTTATGATATGAAATGTCAATTGTACAAAGCCGTTGCGGGTTCCGCTGACTGCAATGCGGACTTTAACGGAGGGGGAGTGGCGACCCTTGTGAACAATCACAATTACGTAATGAAAGCCTGGGTCAGAGTTGAAGCAAACGGGCTCCTCCAATATTGTTTTGTTCTTGCAGACGCTCAAAACATGGTAGGTGGCGTCCAATTCGGAATAAAACTAGACGGCGTATACGCCTATCCGATCCATCCGGACCGGGAAGATACGTTTAAGATTGATTAGGAGACACAATAAATGGACCTAAGAAAAACCGTCATCTTTATTGGATTAATCTTGTTCCTATTGTCAGCGGTAGCACCCTTCATCTCATTGGGTCTACTAAATATGGAAGGCTACGTGAACCTCGTCGGATTATATGTTCAATTAGCTCAAAACGGACGAGCCGCAGGCTCAGTGTCAGTTGATATTGCTATACCCGGTATCTTGTTGGCGATGCTACTTTACCCCCTCGCGATTATTCTGGGATTTACCTCTTTGTTCAGAAAGAGGATTGCATTGGCGTCTGGGATATTGGCATTAGCATGCTCAGGAAGCATTTTAGCAGCGCTCATTCAACTTGAAGCCGTATCCTACATCGGCATCGGCGTGTACCTTGGAATAATTGGATCCCTACTCATCATAATAATATCCATTTTTAAGAAGCCACCAAAACAAATAGAGACTCTTGAACCGCCACCGCCTTCGCCAGAACAAGAAGCACAACAATGGTACCCAACAAGCGCGTATTGAGGAAAGTTTTCGCTTTTTGGTGAATGCGCCCTATATGTTACTGCTGCTTTCTCCTCTTAAACGCCAATGCAACAAACATAATCGAAACAACCGTGATAATAACTATTACTGCAAATTCGACTCTTTCGAACGGATGGCTTGTCCGAAACCGCCAGTCAACATACGACCGTGGCAACCTAAGCTTCGAGAATTAAAATTTAAAAAAGAGGTTTGTGGGAAACATCGCCACTTTGACCTAAAATACCTCGTTCTAACCACTGCTAATTGACTTCAAAGAGAAAAAAGAGGGTTTTGCGGGTGACGTCTCCAGTCGGAATGATTCTAAACTTTGCCTTTTAATTTCTGCTGTCGCCTTTTCCTTCGGTTTCGGAAAAACCTTGAGTCCGTCGATTTCTGAGGATGTTCGAGTCTGTGACAAAGATTCTTTTTGCCCATCAATGGTCTTAGCAAACGCTGCGTGGAATTTCTCAATGCCGCAAACCTATCTGGATTTTATTTTGTTTGAGCTTTTGTTTTCAGATTAAAACCCTCGTGTAGTCTGGGCATTCATTTCCGCCAAAGTGGGTTCAGAAACGATTTTGTCTTCTTGCGTTTGCTATGGAAAAATAGACAGGAATAGTGCAATTTCTATAGTTTTTTTGTTGCGAGTAAACAAGTCTAGGCTAGGTTAATAGTTAAGTTACAAGTGTTAAGACGTCATACATACTTCTCTAAACTATACCAGCATATTATGAACACATAAAACATGAATCACCAAGTTAGATTCAACGTTCACCAAGCCCACAAAAAGGGAGACAAATGATGGAACAAATATCAAACGACACCGAAAAACTGAAACAAATTTACGAAAGAGTGGTTGAAGCACCAAACAATGAACAGCAAAAAAAAGGACTCATAAAATGCCCCGACTGTTCCGAAGAAATCCTCTTGATTCCCTCACTCAAATACATGAGCAAAGCCATTGAGAACCACATCCAATGTCACCGAGAACAGCTGAAAACGGAACCAATCAAAGAGTATCGAACGGCAATTCGAATACGGCTTTCGCTGATGGAGCAGGTTATGCTGCAGGCGTGCAAACTGCAAATTCTTTGACAAAACAAACGAAAAGAAATTTCCTTAATCTACTTGTTTTTGCGCCAGCAAATTAGCGCAAATTGCAAAACAGATCACGACATTAATGTGAAAAAACACGTTTCCAAAGCGTACCGTTTTATAAAACCCCTCGCCTATTTTCCCAAACAAACTGGACATGGAATTGGGAAGCAAATGGAGAATCTTGTTCCGTCTCTTCTCTTGCAGGCACTAAAGAAGCAGAAGTACCATCTCGTCGGCAGACACTCAGCCGTGAAAAGATGCAAATGGTTTTACGAATCACTGATCAACGGCAGACCATGTTACAAGCAGAAGTTTTACGGCATAAAAAGCCACCAGTGCATTCAGATGTCGCCTGCGGCTTTCTACTGCACCCAACAATGCTCTTTCTGTTGGAGAGCGCAGAACAGGGACCTGCAGATAGCATGGGACGAAATGAAACTGCCAGAGTGGGATTCTCCTGAAGAAATTATCCGTGGCATGTTGAAGGCACAGGGCAGGATCCTGAGCGGTTACAAGGAGCATCCTAAGGCAGATGTTCAGAAGTTCCGCGAAGCTTTAACGCCTAAGCACGTGGCTATTAGCTTAGCAGGGGAGCCGACCCTTTACGAGCCTCTCGGAGAGCTAATCAGTTTACTGCACACGAAGGGTTTTACAACTTTCTTGGTTTCCAATGGCACGTTGCCCGAGAAACTTTCGAAACTGAAAGAGGAACCAACTCAGTTGTACGTTTCTGTCTGTGCCCCAAATGAAGAAGTGTACAGGCGAGTTTGCCGACCCCAGATACAGAAAGCATGGGACAAATTGAATGAGACGCTGGCGATTTTGCCGAGCTTCAGATGCCGCACTGTAATTCGGACAACTTTGGTGAAGGGCCATAACATGGAGGATGTGGAGGGATATGCCAGACTTGTCGAGAAAGCTAATCCAACCTGCATTGAAGTTAAGGCTTACATGCATATTGGCTTCTCATGTCTCCGTTTGGGTTTTGAAAACATGCCTAATTGCAAAGAAGTCCGCGCTTTTGGGCTTCAGTTAGCTGAGAGAACAGGATACCAGATTGTTGATGAATCGCTTGAGAGCAGGGTGGTTTTGCTTAGCAAAAAAGGCAAACCCAAGCAATTTAATTCTTCTTGAGGCAAATGTAGAGTAAGTCGCAAATCATTCAGGGTTTTTAAGTTTTCAGTGAAACCCAATAGGCAGGCAATGATAAGGGTGAATGTAAGCCTTAAATACGAATTTTGTGCTTACCCATTCTTGAACTGAAAATTGAATTTAAAGGGGGTTGAAATATGGTCAGCGAAGGAAGAGGGAGGTTATTCAGAAGAAAAGATGGCAAGTATCTCGTCTATTTGCCAAAGGACCTTGCCGAGGACAGCATGTTCCCGTTCAAAGGAGCCGACTCAATCTTCGTCAATGTAAACTTCAAGCTTGGAGACACGAAACTCGTAGTGGAGAAATGGCAAGAACCCGAAAAACCCACAGAGGAAGAATAAAGAAGACCTATAAGCACAGGTTTTCACTTCTATTTTTTAGGAATCAAATAACTAAATGCGTTTACTCATTTAGAGCGTGATGTTTTGCCCTCTCTGAAAACAATATTGAAAGAAGTGAAAAAAGAGCTCAACCAAAAAGAAAAATTCCGAGAAAACGCCCATGAAAACATGCGCAAAGCAACCAGCCTCTCCAAACGGGCGATACTTCTCAGTCACCAGAAAAGGCTGGCAGAAGCCAATGAGCACATCGAAAAAGCCAAGCAACTCATTGCCGAACTCGAAGCCTCAGCGAAAGAGCACCCTGCAATCATCTATGGAGGCATGTTCAGCGCGGCGCTTCAGGAATACGCAGAAGCCAACATTTTCGTCAAACTAATTGAAGAATCAAGATTCGTGGCGCCGGAGGAAATCAGCGTGCCTTCAGTCGATTACGTTCTTGGATTGGCTGATGTGATTGGAGAATACAGGCGTCTGGCGTTGGATGCTCTTCGGGAGGGCGACGTTAAGAAAGGCGAAAAATGCCTTGAAACCATGGATGAAATCTACATCGAACTGATGGACCTTGACGAAGCCTACATGCTTGTACCTGGGCTGAGGAGAAAAAGCGATGTCTCAAGAAGAATAATAGAAGCCACACGCGGCGACATAACGCAGGAAGTCCGAAGAAAAGCACTAGAAGACTATCTGCGACGCTTTGAGCGGACGCAGAGAAAAAGCCAAAAAGCGGGCAACGCTGAAAACTGATGAAGAAAGCGGATGCCACTGCACAGTTTTCAATCAGCAAAGCTCATCACGCGCAAACGTGCATGGCACAGAAAATCATCAGTCAAGACAAACTGCCCAAAGAGATTAAACTCGTGGCAGGCGTCGATTCAGCTTACGCGGGAGACTTAGCTTTCGGCGCCGCCACAGTGTTGAACTACGAGTCTCTGCAGGTTTTGGAAACTCAGACCGCCGTGCAGCCCGTAAAGTTTCCTTATGTTTCAACGTTGCTTTCTTTCAGAGAGCTCCCAGTTGCGGTTGCCTGCATTCGGAAGTTGAAGTTGAAGCCCGATGTCTTCCTCGTGGATGCCCATGGGAAGGCGCATCCCTTCGGCTGCGGGTTTGCCAGCCACCTTGGACTTGTTTTGGGGAAGCCTACTGTTGGCGTGGCAAAGAACAGGCTCGTCGGAGAACCCAAGAAAAAAGGAGAAGATGTCTTTTTGGTTCAGGGTGGCGAAATCATAGGTGCCGTGGTTCCGACGCGAAGCGGCGCGAAGCCCGTTTACGTGAGCGTAGGTCACTTAATATCGCTCGAGACAGCGATAAAAATCGTCAAGCACTGCACACGAAGCAGCCGAGTTCCCGAGCCGATTCTGCAGGCGCATCGCTTTGCGTCGGAGAAAAGGAAAGCACAAATTGCAGCGCCGACAAATAGGTGACAGGCGAAGAACCTATGTTGAACCCGAAACTGAAGGAGCTATCCGACAAGATTCAAAGCGAAAAACTTCGACGCAAAGTCACAGATTTCCTAGAGAACCCCACGTTCAAGCTGAACGGCAAAGAGTATTCAGGTCCTTCTTTTGACGTTTCGCCTGGTGGGCTGTCTCATCACCACACCTACCGAGGCGGGTACATTGAGCACGTTGTCTCCACAGCAAAACTCGCGTCGGCGCTGTGTGATGCGGTGGAGGATGTCTACGGCGGAAAGGTGGACCGTGACCTTGTGACCGCGGGGATTTTGCTGCATGACATCTTCAAGCCAGTAACTTACGCTTTGGACGAAGGGGGCGAGTTCACTTCCTCAGCCCTTGCAGACTACCTGGACCACATTTCTCTGGCGACAGCAGAGCTTGTTAGGAGAGATTTTCCGTTGGAGCTGATCCACATCGTGACTGCACATTATGGGAGCTATGGACCTGTGAGACCGAGGACTATTGAGGCGTTGGTTGTGCATTTGGCGGATAACGTGGACTCGCAGCTGAACGGGCAAGTGATGGATGCTGCAGCGTTCTTGACTCGAAAAGCCACAGGCGAAGCGCTTGCTGACCTGACTTCGAAGGAGGCGTTCGAAATTGTCCGTTCGAAGGCAACCGAAGGATGGCAAGGCGTGGAAAAAACCGTGGAGAAGATAAAGCAAGACCGCGAGACGCAGAAAACTTAATACCTCCTCCGCGAAAAAGTGCAGACGGTGAAGCACATCTTGGAACCACAACAACCCGAGAAACCTCAACCAGAGAAAGCTCCTGAACCACAACAACCAGACAAGGCTCCGGAAACCCCTCAAATTCCTCTCATTCCCTTTCAAGAATTCCAAAAACTCGACCTACGAATCGGCAAAATCCTCGAAGCAAACCAGATTCCAGGTTCGAAGAAACTCATTCGGATCATGGTGGATTTTGGCGCCGAGAAAAAGCAGGCAGTTGCCGGGCTCCTGCAGTGGTACAAGCCTGAAGACCTTGTGGGCAAGAAATGCGTGTTTGTGCTTAACCTGCAGCGGCGAGTGATGATGGGCGTGGAGTCGCAGTGCATGATTCTCGCCGCGGAGGACGAGACGGGCAACGTTGTGGTACTGCAGCCTGAAAAAGACATCGCGGAAGGAAGCAAAATCGGTTAATCCGTAACTTTGCTATTATTTTTTAATCTTCAATGATTATCAGACTGCTACGAGGATAGTCGAAGGGTCCTTATTGGACAGCATAACTGTGTAGTCATTTTCGTCCAGATGATAGAAACTGTATATTTTTGAACCCAACCTGATTGTGATTTTACCTTCCTTAGTGACTACTGCAACACGGGTTTTTGCTAGGGCGTTTTCCTCCAGATCCTTGATTGGTTTTGCCGCTATGACGAAGCGGTCTGCAGCCACTGCATATAGAATCATTTTTGCAGGTAGCTTTACACCCTTTGTAACTTTAGCATCTATTTCTATGGTTGGTGATTCAAGGAGTTTTTGCATGGTTTTGCTCCTCATATAGGCTCTGCATGAGCCCTTATCAATATTAGCTCTACCAAGTTATCAATTTTCCCTTCTCTGACCCATAAATCCGCTTTCATTGGTTGTCCACCCCGCTTCTGGAACCTCATGTTGAACAAAAGTAGTTGCTCAGGTGTTCTTTCGTAATTATTGAGTTCATATTGAAGTTTCAAGAAAAATGAAATCCTATATTCATCAAGTCCATTTTTCTCATGCCTCAGTACCCATTGTTTTTCGACTTTCTTTGGGATTCGAACTATTATGATAGGCAGTTCATACATCTCCGTTTCTTTTACGTCATCCTGACTTTCAATTTCCCTGTAAGTGCCTTCATTCTGGTCGGGTGAATGGATAACTGCTCTATGGCGCTTATTTTTAGCCATTCACTTTTAAGCTTTTCATTTTTCGTTGTTAGACTCCTTATGGAAAAGTAAATTAATCCAGAAAACACGTTAACTGTCACTCAGTTTGAGGGTTGTTTATGGCACTTGATGAAGCCGTTATGTGGGTCGAGAAGTACCGACCGAAGAACTTGGATGCAGTTGTGGATTTAAAGGACATAGTGGACAGCCTGAAGGCTTTCATGCGGAACCCGAAGACGATGCCGCATCTGCTTTTGGCGGGCATACCGGGAACTGGGAAAACCACGGTTGCCCTCTGCATCGCCAGGGAACTTTTTGGGCAGAACTGGAAGACTTTCACGTTGGAGCTTAACGCTTCAGATGAGAGGGGCATTGACACTGTTCGCGACCGCATTAAAGATTTCTCTCGTTACAGTCGGGCAGCGTTTGGGAATGTGCCCTTTGCGCTTGTGATTCTTGATGAAAGCGACCAGATGACAGGCCCCGCCCAGACCGCATTGAGAAGGATCATGGAGACGAGCTCACGCACCTGCAGGTTCATCCTCATCTGTAACCAGTCAGGCAAGATCATTGAGCCTATCCAGAGCCGCTGCGCCGTATTCCGCTTTTCCAAGCTTGACCGAAAAGCCATGGTTGAGCACCTGCATTGCATAGCAAAGAAGGAGAACGTTACGTTGGCGCCTGTTGCGGCAGAGAGAATTGTGGACTACTCTGAAGGGGACTTGCGTCACGCCATAAACGCGCTTCAAACCGCCTCAGTTTACAGGGACGGCGTTGTGGACGAGAAGGTTGTTTCTCAAGTAATAGGTGAAGCCAGCCCCATGCAGGTTCAAGTAATGATTAACAAGGCACTCAGTGGCGACTTCATCGACGCTCGCAAAAGGATGTACGAACTTATCGGTTCCTACGGGTTCTCAGGCTCCGAAATCGTCCGCCAGATGCAGCGGGAACTGTTCAAAATGTCCACCTTGACGCCAGAGCAAAAAGCCGACTTAGCCAACATCATCGGCGAATACGACTACCGCCTCACGCAGGGCGCGAACAGCGACGTCCAACTGTCGGCGTTGCTTGCCCAATTTGCCAAAGTTGGCAAGGCAAAAGGGGAAGGCAGTTGAAAGAGGATCTGCTGTGGGTTGAGAAGTACCGACCGAAAAAAATAGCTGACATCATAGGCAACGAAGAAACCAAAGCCGCCTTCGTGGATTGGCTTAAAAACAAGCACCACACAAAAAAAGCGGTGCTGCTCTATGGACCGCCAGGAGTCGGCAAAACCACGTTGGTGAATGCCGCGGCAAACGAGCTCGGCTTCAGAGTCATAGAAATGAACGCAAGCGATACGAGGTCCGAAAAAGCCATAAACGCCGTGGCTGGACCCGCAACCTCCTTCGTTGCTCTGGAAACCTTTTCAACTGAGAGTAAAGGCAACATCGTATTCATGGACGAAGTCGACGGCATCGCGGGCAATGAGGACCGCGGAGGCGTCGGCGCCATCATAAAAATCGTTGAAGAATCGCGAGTACCAGTAATCATGGCTGCCAACGACCCAGACCTGGAGAAACTTAGGCCTCTGAAAAAAGTCTCGGCGCTTGTGCGGTTCCAGCAGGTGCGCATACCGCTGATAATAGCTATGCTTCAGAAGATATGCCTGAAAGAGCACATCAAAGCCGAGTTCGAGGCGCTGGAGCGAATCGCGCAGAACAGCCGCGGAGACGTGCGTTCAGCCATAAATGACCTGCAAAGCCTCGCCGAGACAACCAAGACCCTTACACTGCAGGATACCATGGCGTTGAGCGCGAGAAACAAGGACATCAGCATGGACGAGACGCTGAGAGCCTACTTTTCGGCGAAATCTATAGTTGAAGTTTCGACGTTGTTGAGTTGGTCAAGCGTAGATTACGACGATTTGCTGATGGCTGTAGGCGATAACCTGCCCCTCAGATACTCTGACCCTGCGGAACTTGCTGAGGCGTATGATTTTGTTTCGCAAGCAGACATCTTCAGAGGCAGAATTGGCACGGAGAACTGGCACCTGCTGAGGTACTTCTACAATTCCTTGGCTCAAGCCGCAGCCGTCTCGCCTGAATCTTATAAGCCGTTTACGTTTATTTCGCCGCCCATCAGAGTCATCACGCTGTTCTGGACAAAAGGCAAGAGAACCATGCTGGAAGGGATCTGCGCGAAAATAGGAGAGCAATGCCACGTTTCCAGAAAAACCGCCAAGGACGATTTCGTTCCCTACATAAAAATTATGCTGGCGAAGCAGAAAGCTGCAGACGTGGTTTCTTGGCTTGAGCTGAAGCCTGAGGAAGTTGACTTTCTGGCGAAAATGAACAAGATGTAGCTGGAGAGATGAGAAAATGGTGGTTTTGAACAAAGACGGTTTCCGCCTGCCCCGTGTTGAGAAAGAAAAGTTTATTCTTCTGTTGAGGCTGGGTCTCGAATATGACCGAGTGAAGGGCACTTTCTGCGTAGGCAGCTACAACAACATTGAGAAACTCAGGGATACCATCGCAGAGATCCTCAACGACAGCAACGTGAGCTTCACGCAGACCTGCACGATCTGCGGCAAGAACTTTCCGTGCCAAGGCTGCAAGTACATTGAGATGTGCCCGACGAAGAATCTTCCGTTTCACTGCGTGTGCCCGCAATGCCTCAAAGAAGGAAAAGCGTCCGCGGAGTAGTGCTGTTCAAAGCTTCAAATCGGCTATGGTGTTTTCGCGAAAACGTTTTTTCTGGCACGTATGCCTTTAAACATATGTTTCATTTATCAGGCTTAAAATTCGTTTTCATGCACGCATTTAATGGGGAATAGAATTAAATATGGAAACAAGTGTACAGGTTTCCCACTTAAAAAACAGGGAAAAATGTACAATTGTTTAGGAGAGTTATGGAGAATGAGTGAACGTGTACAGAAAAATGGTTCGTACCTAAATGGCAAATCAACAGTTGGAACAACCACAAGAGTCAAGGACACAAGCACCATAAGCGGCATGTGCCCAATATGCATCCGCGACTGCCCCGTCCTCTGCGAAATCAGCCTCTCAGCCTTCCGGGGAAGAGAAGCGCTTTACCCGGAGCCAGGGCAGTTCGGCACCAGCACCGCCGGCGCCCTCAAGAACTTCGGGCTTGACTGGTCACATTTCAGCATCCAAGCGGGACTTTTCGACGCCCAAGGCATCAAAGAAAGCAGCGAAGAAGCCATATTCCCAAACGTGAACGTTGAAACCAAAGTCGGCGGCATGCCTCTGAAACTGCCAATCCTCACCGGCGCATTCGGCTCCACAGACGTGGCTCGGATAAACTGGGAAGGACTCGCGACGGGCGCGGCGCTCTCAGGCGTCTCAATCACGGTCGGCGAAAACGTAGTAGGCATGGACGTAGAAGCAAAAATAACCAATGGCAAAGTCACGCAGTCGCCAGAACTGAAACGCAGAGTGGATCTGTTCAGGAAGTTCTGGGATGGAAAATACGGCGACGTCATCATCCAGACCAACGTGGAAGACCAGAAACTCGGCATAGACGCTTACGCATTAAGCAAGCTTGAAGTTAACGTAATCGAGCGGAAGTGGGGGCAGGGAGCGAAAGCCATAGGCGGCGAAGTGCGGCTGAAGGACCTGAAGAAGGCAATTCTGCTTAAGAAACGCGGCTACATCGTGATTCCAGACCCTGAAGACCCCGTGGTGCAGCAGGCATTCAAGGAAGGCGTGTTCAACACTTTTGAGCGTCATAGCAGAGTCGGCATACCCAAAGAGAAACCGTTCGTCGAAGACATTGAGTGGCTGCGCAAGCAAGGTGCAAAGAAAGTTTTCTTGAAGACAGGCGCGTACAGGCCTTCAGCCGTGGCTTACACTATGAAGTGGGCTTCAGAAGCAAAAATTGAAGCCTTAAGCTTTGACGGTGCGGGCGGCGGAACAGGTATGAGCCCAGTCCCGATGATGGATGAGATGAGCATCCCAACGATTTACCTGCAAGCTATAGTGTTGCGTTGCGCGCAGATACTCAAGAAGAAGGGCAGGCATGTTCCTGACCTCGTCATGGCAGGCGGATTCATCGAAGAAACCAGCATATTCAAGACACTCGCGATGAGCAACTTCGGACAAGGACCCTTCATAAAAGCAGTCCTCATGGGACGCTCACCGATAACAGCCGCGATGAAGGCAAGCTACTTCAAGCAACTCGCTGCAGAAGGCAAACTGCCCAAGACTTTTGCAGACCGCTTCGGCGCCACCCCAGACAAGTTCTTCATCGCGACGCCAGAGTTGAAGGCGAAGTACAAGAAGCAGTTCAGCGAAATCCCGTTGGAAGGCATAGGCGTCTACACGTACTTGACCGACAGAGTCGGCGTTGGATTGAAGCAGCTGATGGCTGGCAACAGAAAGTGGAAGCTGGACCTCCTCACCAGAAACGACCTCATGAGCCTATCAGAACGCGCCACGAAAGTCACGGGCATCCCGATGGCAGACGAAGTTGAGAAAGACGCCATAGAAAAAATCTTGGAGTAAAAACTTCTTTCTTCTTTCTTTTTCTTCTAAACCTACACTAAACGTTCCGTATCTCTTTTGCAGTTGCAGCCGATCAGTGTTTTTCGAGAAGGCGACTATAGGAAAATTAATTAAAACCCGCAGCCTACTTTCTCTTGCAGACCCTTTTCAGGTTGGAGCAATTTTTATGGTAAAAACCAAACCAAAAACCGTTGAAGAAATCTTCAGCAAAGTTGAGGCTGAAAGAAAAGAAACCGCCGAAAAACTCCGCACCATAGTCAAAGGCACGGTGCCGAAGGCGGTTGAAACCGTCAGACGCGGAAGAATCACGTACACCTTGAACGGGAAGGACTTCGCAGCCATCAGGCTCACGAAGGCTCATGTGGACTTGCTTTTTTCAGGCGGAGACCGACTGAGCTCGCCGCATCTGAAGGGGCAGGGAACCATCATAGACCCGAAGCACGTGCAGGTGACAAACCTCAAGAGCCTTGACACGGCTGAGGTGACGAGGCTGCTGAAAGACGCAGGCGCCATCACGCAACGATAGAGAATATCTGAAATTCTGCGAGAAGCAAGCTTTCGTAGCCCAGAATAGGTGAGAGGTGATTTTTTCAGGAAAATTCTGCCTGCGCCTCGGTGAGAATCCATGTCTAAGGTTTGGGTTTTAGGAGTTTTGATTTTGTGGTTTTGTTCGCTGCGGTGCAGAGTTTTTGGTCTGCCGTGTATAATGTTCCGTTCAGTTTCTGGGCGGCTGCAATGAAGAGGGCGTCGTAGATGGTTATGTTTTGGGTTAAGGCTATCTCGGCTGTTTCCTGTATGATTTCGCGCGTCGTGACTATGTTTAGTCCGTCATATATTCTGGTGAGGTCTTCGATTGCTGGGGTTGCTTCTTCTGGTTTTAGGTCTTTGAGTAGATTTACGTGTTTCCATATAACGTTTAAGCTTTCAGGTAAGGCGATGTCCACTGTGTGGAGAGTGTGGCCTTTTCCAAGGGCGTTAGTGATGTTTGCTCTGGCGTCTTTGGAGCCTGGTTCGTTCAGGACAAGTTTTGCAAGTATGTTTGAGTCTAAGATTAGTTTTGGCGTTCTCGGTCCTCCCTGATGAGGGTGGCGGAGTCGACCTTGGTTTTTCTTTGTTCTGCTCTCGGCTCAATCTCCTGAAGTGTTTTCATGAGTTCCATCTGCTTGACTCTTTCTTCAAGGAAACCGCGGATTTCTTGGCTCCATTCGGCAGGGTTTTTCTTCATTTTCTTCTTAAGCTCCAGAGGTATGCGTATCGTAAACGTTGCCGACAAATGTTTTCACCCTGCAAATACATTATTGTTTTAAAACTTAAAAACATTGTTGTCTTACAAACATGAACACAATGGAGAGTGCGGGCACCATAAAAACCTTAGCTACACACCAATAAATGTTTGAAAAAAAAGCTTCAAATGGTATCGCCCTCACCAACTGAACCACATACATTTTAAGACGACGAGACAACTGAGAACGAGTTCAAATTGCTACAAGCGCACTAAAGTATATACACAATATGAAGAACGGTTAATACAGAGAATGCGAGCTTGATAAATTTAGACCTTAGACATTTAGCTTAACGAGAGTAGGTTTATTTTTTCTCTTCTAACGGCGGTCTCATGGGTAAAGCTGTTAACGAAAGAGACAGTAACACAACACCCACCACTGTAAATAGTAAAGGCAAAAACAAGAAACCAAAAGGCGCAAATGTGTCGGTGGGCTGAAGCTTTGAATTTTTCGCAATGCTCACCATAGAAGTTAAGATGGATAGTAATAAGAAAGCAAAAGTTGATACTGCAATCAGTAACAAAGCATTTCTTCTAAGGTCAAGAAATCGAAGAGTCATGACTCTATTGGAAGCTTCTTCAGGTTTCTCAAGAACGCGCTGAAATAAGACATTTTGCTGGTCCATTATTGAAGACAATAATTGAGCAAAAACGATTCCAACAAAACCTAACAAAATTCCATCTACGCTAATCAGAATGTTCAGGAGTTCGTTTGCGTTTGATATTGGCACATAGTCAGGAAAAACACCAATCCATTGATAACAAAAATAGAATATGGCGACTACGAGAAGTATTGAAACAAAGAAATAGACTAAGAACGTTCCAATTATTCGTTTTTTACTCAGAGGTTTCACGCTGTATGAAACGCTAAGACTTTTTTCGACCTTTTGAGTTTCATTCTTCTTTTCGGTCATTGTGTTCGTTTTGATGTTATGCTGTTCCGCTTTTAACTTTTGCCATTATGAGATTTATTGCAGAGACGCAAAAACTAAAAGTTGAAACGAATACACTATTTATGGTAAATCAAATACAAAAAAGCAGAGCGAACGTTGAAAAAATGAGCAAGCATATTACGAAATTAGTACAAATAAAGTTTAAGTCATTTCTTGGAGTGGTTAAAACAAAGTTTAAGTCATACCTCGGAACAATTGTCAACTTCTTAATATCAGGTAATGTTGCTCTGTTCATTTTAGGCATAACAATTGCAACTTGGCTTAATTCATTGGTGACACCAGAATTCGTGCTGATAATATGGTTAATTCCATTTTCGCTAATTACACTTCAGTATGTCATAGGTCCAATTTGCCTATTTCTTTTTCTGATTTACCTAACAAAGAAATCTTTTAAAAGCCCCAAATCAACTTGGTTTTTCTTTGGAGCAAGCCTTACTTCGTTATTGTTCGCTATGGGAACTTTAGTTGAAGTATCTGTCCTCTACTACTTTGGAACAGGAAGGAACCATCCCGAGGTATTAATCGGGGACTATATCTTTCCTGCTATCTATACCTTCAAAGTATTTAGGTCAATCTTTTTTGCCACTTTGTTTGGTTTACTTGGACATTGGAGTGAAATTCTAAGGAGGACTAAAGATAATCCGAAAAAACACCTTAGCAACGACAGATTTGTTGGCGATGACATTTAGGCAATGCAAAAACTTAAAACTGAAGCTGGAATAGTCAGTAAGCATGGCACGAGAAGAAAAAATTGAATGCCCTTGTTGTGGAAAATCATTTCACTACACGCAATTCAGGTTAGTTTCGTTAATGTCAGCCTTTCTCAATCCTCGTGAGAGCCATCCCAACCAAGAAGTTCTATACGCAAGGATTTGTCCCGAGTGTGGCGTACTATTCCATGCCAAAGACTATGGCGGGCGCTAAGTGCGGTCACACCATTGCAGAACCTAAAAACATTATTCGAATAACTAAGACCGCTCCTTAAAACAGAAGTCCAAAATCTGAATAATAAACGACAATAAAGCCACCGAGACCAAAACCACCGTAGCTGTCGATTGCGGAGTCCACAAAGGTGAAACCAGCATGTAAGCTCCAAAAGCGTCCATAATTCTTGCATTAGCGGTATCGTTTAGTCCTTGCGGTGGAAAAACGCATTTTGCATAAAACTCATTCGAAAAGCCATTCAAGGGTAATCTGCCAACATACGTAAGGGTGTAGTTTAGTTCGGGAAAAGGGTCAGGGATAATATGAAGTGGTTTAGTCAACGGAATTTCAACCCATGAAGAGTTATCGAAAGAAATGAAAAAATGGAATTCCTTAATTTCATCAGAGTATTCATTGGCGACAGCAAAGGCAAGGGTTGCAGAAGGGAAGAAGTAGTTGGGACCTGTGTAGTTTGTTTTTATATCGAGGTAGTACGGCTCAGCAGATTCACGAAAAGGATTTGACGGATGTCCATTATAAGTAAACTGAAAGCTGGAATTGGTGAACTGAAAGCTGGAACCAAGAAGTATCATGTCAAACAAAGCCATAAGAATTAATGACCAAATCAAAATATCTCGTTTTTTGTTTTTGCGACTGCCAATTCTGTTATCTTTGCGGCGGATTATCTCCTTGACAGCCATATGATATGCTTCGAACCGTTAAGTATTTAAAATATGTCTATGTTGTCGAAGGAAATAGCAATTTTAACTAAATCCTATCCCAAATCCCCCCACCCTTCCAGATTTTTTGTTTTCCGTAAAGTACTTCTAAAAAATTCCTCTGAGAACTTTTGCAGACTTCGTGAGGGTTGTTATTGGGGGTTGTTTTGTTTTCGTCTTGCGGGAGTGTAATGCCTGTTTGATGTTTGGGGAGGTGAAAGCCTGGAGCGGAGATTCTTTTTAGCTGAGGCTGCTTCTGTGAGAGTCCTATATACAGGTCTGCGTCATCTGCATGGTTCTGCGGAGTCCGCGGCAACGCACACCGAAACACCAGCCGCACCGCACACCTGCAGACCGTAACCAGTTGTTCTCCTTATGAACGCGTAGCGCCCCAACAAGCAGCCTCAAACACTCAGACTATAAATAAGGGGGCTATAGTCTCCTCCGAGCAGTAGCGTGCCCTCAACCAGCATGTGCTAGAAAAGCATTTTCCGTGCTTTTCCGTGACCCTTTGTGATAGAAAGTTATCAATTTGTGTTTCCAAGTCTTCCAGCCAAACAACCCAGAACTTTTTTGCTTTCATGTTGTTCCGATAATACAAACGCTTTAAAACCACTCTTCTTATATCTCTTGAACCCCACAAAAAACAAGCTCACAGTCCTGAGAGTGAAAAAAACTTGCCGATGAAACTCAAAAACCTCGACTTCCGCTTCGAAAACACACCCATAAAAATCATAGCCAACCGCAACCACCCCGAAATCAAACTCGCAGGAATCACCATCGGACCACTCCAAGAAGGAAACGAATACGAACTCCACTACTGGATAGCACAAGAACTCGCCCAACAAGGCATCATACACTTCCGCGAAGAAGACACACTAGACGCCACAAAACTCAACAAAATCCAATGGAAAGAACGCATCCAAGTCGCAGGACAAATCAGCGAACTCCCAGAAGACTTCTACCCCAAACTCCGCAGATACCTCCAAACCGCCAAAGAAGAAATAATAAAACACCCCGAACCCACAAAAGTCCAAGAATACGAAAGAGCAAAACAAACCGCACGCGACATCGTCAACAGCCGCCTCAAAAAAATAGTCACCCTCAGCTCAGGACCCACACAAACCGACCAAATCACCAAAAAACTCACCAAAGAAGAAAAACAAATCTACCTCCAACTCAGCAAAAACGTAAACCAATACAGAACCAAAATCCTCCAAAACGAAGGCCAACCACCATGACCAGAGAAGACACAACCGACCCACAAGAACGCTTCCTCGAATTCTTCAAAAAAACAAAATACCGCCAAAAAATCAGCCAAATGGCCATCCAAGGCAAAGAATCCATAACCATAGAATTCGAAGAACTCTTCAACTACGACCAAAAACTCGCCGAAACCCTCCTCGAAAAACCAGACGAATACCTCACACACGCCAACAACGCAGCCTACGCACAACTCGGCATAGAAGACAACGAATACCAGCAAAAAACAGAAAAAACCACCGCACGCATCACAAACCTCCTCAGCTCAGAACAACTCCGAAAACTCGGCAGCAAACAGATGGGCAAACTCATCATGATAGAAGCCATCGTTATCCGCGCCACACCAGTCAGACCCATGGTCATGCAAGCCACCTTCAAATGCAAACGATGCGGCACCCACACCAAAGTCGAACAAACAGGACCCTTCATGAAAGCACCCTTCGAATGCAGCGACCCCAGCTGCAGACAAAAAGGACCCTTCGAATTCAACCAAGAACAATCAACATTCATCGACTCACAGGATTTACGCTTACAGGAAAGACCCGAAGACCTCCCACCAGGACAACTCCCACGCACCCTAAACGTCAAACTCATCGGAGGAGAAATCGTCGACGTAGCAAGACCAGGAGACCACGTCAGCATCGTCGGCATCGTCCGCGCCTTCGCACCTTCACGCCCAGGAATCGGCAAACTCCGCACCTTCATCCTGCAACTGGACGCAAACAGCATCGAGGTTCTAGGCAAAGAACCCGAAACCGCCTTAACCTCAGCAGAAGAAGAAGAAAAGATTTTAGCCCTCAGCAAAGACCCGTTTGTACACCGAAAAATCATAAGCAGCATCGCACCCAGCATCTACGGCTACGAACACATCAAAGAAGCCATCATGTACCTGCTTTTCGGCGGCGTCAGCAAATCGCTGCCAGACATCACCGTGAGGGGCGAAATGAACGCGTTGCTTATTGGTGATCCTGGTACGGCGAAGTCGCAGTTGCTGCAGTACGTTGCGCGGATTGCTCCAAGAGGATTGTACACTTCCGGGAGGGGAACAACGGCTGCGGGTTTGACTGCTGCGGTTATCCGCGAGAAAGGTGGAAGCATGAGTTTGGAGGCTGGAGCGTTGGTGTTGGCTGACAAAGGCATTGCCTGCATTGATGAGATGGATAAGATGCGTCCTGAGGATCGTGTGGCGATTCATGAGGCGATGGAGCAGCATACGGTGAGTGTGGCGAAGGGTGGGATTGTGGCGACTTTGAATGCGCGGACTGCGGTTTTGGCTGCGGCGAATCCTGCGTTGGGCAGGTATGAACCTCACAGAACGGTTGCGGAGAATATCTCATTGCCGGTGACGATTCTTTCGCGGTTTGATATTATTTTTGTGTTGCGTGATGTGCCTGATCGTGAGGCGGATGGGAAGATGTCGGAGCATATTTTGGAGATTCATAGGCGTGGTGTGAGTCCTGTGGAGGCTCCTGTTGAGGCGGAGTTTTTGCGGAAGTATATTAGTTATGCGAAGTCGGTTAAGCCTGAGTTGGGTGAGGAGGCTTCGCGGCGGTTGCGTGATTTTTATTTGGCTATGCGCGGTGCCAGCGAGACGGAAGGTTCACCGGTTGCGATTACTGCGAGGCAGTTGGAGAGTTTGGTGCGTGTGGCTGAGGCTCGTGCGAAGGTTGCTTTGCGGAAGGAGGTTACGGGTGAGGACGCAGAAGCGGCGATTTCTTTGATGCGCAGGTCGTTGGAGGAGGTTGGGATTGATATGTCTTCGTATAAGATGGATATTGATATTATCATGACGGGTAAGCCGAAGAGCGTTCGTGATAAGTTGCAGGTGGTTTTGTCTACGGTGATTGCGATGGAGCGTGAAACTGGGACTGTGGAGAAGGATGCGTTGGTGGCTGAGTTGGAGGAGAAGCATAAGCTTGGGCGTTCTGATATTGAGCGGATGATTGGGCAGTTGCTGCGTGAAGGCACTTTGTATGAGCCTGGTGAAGGGCGTTTGAAGAAGACTTAGGGAATAGCTGCTCGGTGCTGTCTTTAGCCCCCTTATTTATAGGATTCAACATGCTTTTGGTTGGTTTTTCAGCCAATAGCGACCTCTCTCTATAGGTTTTCTGCATAAATTGGCTATCAGGCTCCAAATATGTTCGTGGTTCTTGCAGGTTAGGTCCTCTCCAGTTGCGCTGGTGGGCGATGGCTTGTTTTTGCGTTTCCGTCCTAAGGTTTAATTGGCGACGCATCATAATGAGACAGGTGATTAGCGATGAAGCCTGTGGTTGTGGTTACGGGAACTCGCCCTGAAATCATAAAGATGGCGCCTGTTCTGCGGGAGCTGAAGAAGCGGAAGATGCCGCACATTTTTGTCCACTGCGGACAGCACTACGACTATAACATGGCGCAGAAGTTCATCGAAGACCTGGAGTTGCCGCAGCCAGACTACTCCTTCAAGCTCCGTGGCGCTTCAGCTAACGTGCAGATGGCGAGGATAATCGCGAATATGGACAAGTTGCTGAAGGAAGTTGCGCCTTCAGTTGTCTTGGTGGAGGGCGACACGAACACCGTGCTTGCGGCTGCACTGGCGGCAAACAAACTCGCTGTTCCTGTGGGTCACGTGGAAGCAGGACTGCGAAGCTACGACCTCCGCATGCCCGAAGAACACAACAGACGCCTAACAGACCACATCTCAAACTACCTGTTCGCCCCAACAGAACGCGCAAAAACAAACCTGCTGAAGGAGAACGTCTGGGGCAAAATCTTCGTGACTGGCAACACGGTGATTGACGCTGTGAACCAGCATTTGCCCATAGCCGAGAGAAAATCTGAAATCCTCAAGCAAGTCAAGTTCGACAAGTTCATTTTAGCCACAGCACACAGAGCTGAAAACGTGGACGACTTGCAGGTGCTCAAAAACTTCATCGGCGCATTTGCTGAGTCGCCCTTGCCTGTAGTCTATCCGATGCATCCACGCACGCGGAAGCGCCTTCTGCAAGCGGGTTTGCTTGCCGAGGTAAAGCGGATGAAGAACGTACAGGTTTTCCCGCCCCTAGGTTACTTAGACTTCCTTGTTCTCATGCGACGATGCGAGTTGATAGTCACAGACTCAGGCGGAATCCAAGAAGAAGCCACCGCACCAGCCATCCACAAACCAGTCATAGTAATGCGGCTATCAACTGAACGCCAAGAAGCGGTAGAAGCAGGATTCGCCAAAGTTGTAGGAATAGGGAAACAGGAAATCCTCACAGGGATAGGAACAGCGGTAGAGGAAAAGCAGCTTCCGGAAAAGTCACCTTTCGGAGATGGGCACGCAGGAAAAAGAATGGTTGAAATAATCGAAAAGTTTAGCGAAACTTAGGATTCTGTGTGTTCCAGAAAATGGACTAAATATGTTAAACTCAAAAAATTTGTTTGCGACAAGTTTTTTAATAATTAGTGCTATACTTCAATGTAACCTCCAATGTTTTTGCACCCAAGAGTTGCTATTGGCGAGTAGAATATTCCCCGCTTGAAAAAGGCTTATGCCTTTTCTAAGGCGAGTTCACTGCTTCTTCATACAGGTTCTTTTTTGTTGTCATCATCAACTGAATGTTCAAGGATCCCTTTCAGACTTCTCGCGGGTTCTATATATTCATCAAATCCGTCAACCTCAGAGCCTTGGAAAGTTTGTGTCGTAAACTCTTCCAAAGATCTTCGTATCTCGTAAAGTGCATCATTGACTATCTGAACTACTTTCTTACCGCGACCATATTTCGAAAAAACGGACTCCAACCACAATATCAAGAAAATCTTATCATTGAAGTACCCCAGCCAAGGTGTTCGAACATAATCGTACCATGGGAGAATATTTGCAGGCATCAAGAACTCGACAATCTCTTGTGTCCATTTCTTCATCAACTTACGCGGGTCATTAGATTTGTATAACCCGTCCCAGAGGCTCGCATAGAAAAAATTCGCAACTTCAGGATTTTTGAAATCTTTAATCGTGAAATTTTCGTTCCAAAACTCCAAAAACTCCAGCGGGTCATTTGACAAACCACGAAAATTGGAAAGAGAACTAAAGAGTTTGTCTGCTTCATCTTCAGTTACGAACGCAGAATCCCTTAATCTAACCATCACCTTGTCATAGAACAGCATAGCTTTTTTGTTTTCCTTTTTCTGGAAAAAAACCCTGACGCCGGCAAGTCCAAATCGAAGAGCTGTCGCTAGGTCTTTTTGATAAATGAATTCCATAATCACTTTTTCAAGCAACTCCACAAAATCCTCTGAGCGTTTCAAATCGGTGTCTGACTTTTCGTAAATTGTTTGAAGCAAAGAATCGACCGAGCTAAGATCCTTCTTTTTCACGTAATACAGTGTCATCTCAATCAAATTGCTAATAATTCGCTCGTCAACATTGAACTGTTGGATAAAACCCTCAATACCTTTATCTAACTTTTCGCAAAGCGTTTCTTGATTCTTATACTGTATTCTCTCTAAACCTATGATATCCGAGGGTAGACGGTAATTTCGAGTCCTGCTGTTGTCGAACAAAAGAAATACGGGCTTTCGTTGACCGAGAAGCATGCCAAACTCAAGCATGACATTCGGATTGATGTATGTTGCCTCAACAATTCCAAAGTCGCAGCTACGAATCCTTTGACAAATTTTACACAGAATCTCTCTACCTGCTGTAACTTCTCCTTTCGCTATGTAATTCTCGATTCCGTATTTCTGAAGGACTTTGGCAATCGTGGCTGTAGTTGTTGTCATCTCTTCTTTGTACGGAATCGCTATAAAAGAGGTGATTGCGCTTTTTTTTCCTATTACCTTACTTTTAATAGTGCATTCGGAATTTTTTAGTGGACAATACTCCTGTTGGGTCATAGTTAGTACTTAAGCTAGCTACTAATAATATTTTGTCGCTAAATCAAACCACACTCACGAGTAATAACTCCGCCACCTTCTTAAAACAAGAGCTATGGTGTTTTCAGAGGTGCAACTAATTGGGTAACATGTAGTCTTTCCGCACTCAGGATACCAGAATTGGTTGTTTTGTTAGTAAGAAAAGTGTTGCCTTTCACTTGAGCGTTAAAACCTTCAGTTTTTTCTGCAGTTCTGAAATTTTCTCAGCGTTCAAACTATCGATCGTCTTTTCTATTTCGAGCACGAATTGCTTAGTTTTCGCAATAACTTGCTGCAAGTCAATGGTGGTTTCTTTCGTGTAGTACTGAAATTCAACGCGGTCTTCCTTGGACTTTCTAAGGCTCCTCGAGGAACTCCTTGGGGACACTGTCGCTGAAGAGATATTCGAACAGGGTTATAGTGCAGTCGTGTATTTCGCACTTCGCCCCGATTTTGGAAAGCAGCGAGTAGACTGCAAAGTACTTTGCGTAGTAACTGGCGGAGACGACCCATTCGACAAGGCCAGCCTGTGCGTTTACCTCCATGGATTTCAAGGCATTTCTCGATTTTTGGAGGTAAGCGTTCACCAGGTTCTCGGAAGACTTAACGAGTCTTATGCCTTTGCTTTGTTTGAGGCACCAGTGCAAGTATTTCTCCTGGTCTCGCATAGTATCGCCACAGAATGCTACATATGTTGTCTATGCCCTTAAGAATGATGTGATGGGCTACAACTTCCAATATCAGCGGGTCGTTTCTGACCAAGCCATTCAAAAATTGTGCCTCGGGCACGGATTTGACGCTGACTTCTCTGCCCAGTAGATTGCTGACTTCCCTGAAAGCGGTCAAATCGGGCTTTTTGTCATCTATGATTAGGATGTCGATGTCACTTTCTTTTGTTGCTTCACCTTTTGCGAAGCTGCCGAAAAGCAGAGCCGAATCTCCTAGATTGTCGACTGTCTCGCTGACAAGTTTCTTTATCTCAAAATTCCTGCTCAGGTAGTCTACTGCCGTGTAGGTTTCTGCGAGCGTTAGATGGTAATGCGTGAGGTAGTTTTCGAGGTTGAGGCGGTATTCCTTGTTTCTTCCCTTAACCGCGCTTATCAGGATGTTGGCTTTTTCCAGTCTGTTGAGCTGAACTCTGACTGCCTTTGTGTCAACTTGGATTCTCCGCGCTATTTCTCTCAGGTGAAAAGAAGCCTTGTAGTCGCTTCGGAAAAGACCCAATATCTTAAGTGTAGTCTGGTTAATGTGGTATTTATACAACATATGTAGTAATTATACTACACTGAACATTTAAACTTAACGCACAACGCGACGAATCTCAGGAGATGTAGGTTGTTTTTTTGTCTTCTTCTTTCCGCGTTTCCTCAGCCTGCAAAACCCGCTTCTCCTCGATTTTCTGGAGCCGCGTCACCATTTTTTCTGCTTTGACGATGTCTTCGTCTAGGCCTGCGAGGTCTATGTTGAAGTTAAACATGGCGCGGAGCACTTCCAGCACGCTTCGGGCAGCCTGCGGATCAGGCAAATAACCCCGTGTCTCACCGAGAAGGCATAAAGCGCTGATCTTCTTGAACCGCGCCAATCCAAGAATCAACCCAGCCGTGCCTACAATCGGGCTACCCGACGGACTCAACGTCGCCCCAGCGCCCAGCGCTTTGCCCAAAATTTCCTGGCTGGTGCCCGCAACGATGACCTTGGGTTTCTCCGTGGCTTCCATGCGGTAGCCGCCGATGGTCACGATGGTTCCGACGCCGTGCTTCTTCGCGAACCCAAGCATGCTGTCAGCGATTTCGTACTGCCCCTCAATGGTCTGCGACTGGCTGTCGCCCGTGAAAAGCAAAATATCATTCGCCCCAGCGGTCTTCACGTAGTAGAATGCGCCGCGGAGCAGCCTGACGTTGCCCTTCTTGTTCACCAACACGAAGTACGGGAAATGCGGCGAATACAGGTAAGCGAATTTCTGCGCCTTCAACTGCTTAATCAGGTAGCGTATTGCAATTTTCCCCACCAAACCCAACCCCGGCAAACCCTCAATCAACACGGGATTATTCGCCTGGACCGGCGCAAACTCCTTCACGTACGTCGTTTTCACTTTGCAGCCTCCTCCTTCTGCGGCGCCCTCCGATACTTCAAATATTTATCATCAGGCGAAAACTTCGCTGGGTGCGCCGTGTGAACTTTTCCGCCGCAGCGAGGACACACATCAACCTGCAACGTGTAAGCGCCGCATCTGCTGCACCTTCGCAGAAGCCAGACCACGGCTACTTCTCCCTCTTAAAAGAGTCGCCGTTTTCGGGTCGCTGGGGCTTCCGCTCAGCCATAACAAGCCTTCTACTCTAAAACTGCTTGCACGTCGCCTTTGATTTTGGCTTTTCCGCCTGTCGGTTCCGCCAGTTCGTTGCTGCAGACGTTGCAGGTGACTTTGTTGACGGCGTTGCTGAACACGAGCTGTTCGTTGCCGCATTTTGGGCATTTTACGCGCAGGAACGTGCTGCTTGGTTTCGGGATAAGTTTGTTCCATTCACTCATTTTCAAATTTTCCTCCTATGCTATGGTTAGTTTTCTTAGTCGTATGCCGTCTTTGTGCCTCATGTAGCCGCAGACTTTGCATTTTAGGCGGAGAGTCTGTTTCTTGGTGGTTTTGGCGAATTCTTTCTGCAGCGGATATTTTTGTCCGCCGTAGCCTTCTTTTTCTCGTGCGTGGTGGCGTTCGCCTTTTGCCATGGCTCTGCGTTTTCCTGGTTTGTACAGGGTAACTGCGTGAGCTTGATGAACTTTGCATTTTGGGCAGTACGTGGTTACTTCTTTGGGAACATTCACTGTATTTCACGACCAGCTTTCAAATAGAAAACATGCGTCACTCTTATACTTTTTTCGCTTGGAAACACAAATTGACAGCTTTCTGTCACAGGAGGTTACGGGAAAGCACGGAAAATGCTTTTCTAGGACAGGTATGATTGAGGGCACGCTGTTGCTCGAAAAAGGCTATAGCCCCCTTATTCATTGTGGATAGGAGTTCACCCATGAATTTGCTGGCGTTCAGTATCTCGATTTCCACTGGTTTGTCGTCGCGGCTGTAATTAACTATGACTCCTTCATGTTCTTCAGCGTAGGCTACCTGTTTCTTGCTCAAAAGTATGCTCAGGGTGTCGCCCACGCCGTCGTAAGTCACTTTCACTCGTATCGCCGCCTCTTAGCTGGATACATGGTAATCAAAACGGTGTTATTATCCGTGCCGTTAGGAAAGTAAAAGAAGGCACATCATGGCCAGAGTCCTAGGACTTTTATGGCGTTGGCTACTCTTCCCACGCCCAGCATCAGCGCCGTCGTGCGCATGTCGCTCTCCTCTTTCTGACTCAGCGCGTACACGTCGTCGAACGCTTTGGTCATCTTGGTCTCCAGTTTCCTGTTGACTTCTTCCAGCGTCCAGTGCTCCCGCGTCAGGTTTTGGACCCATTCGAAGTAGCTTACGGTTACGCCGCCGCTGTTGGCGAGTATGTCGGGGACAAGGCAGATGCCTTTCTCGCCGAGAATCCTGTCGGCGTCAGGCGTGGTTGGTCCGTTGGCGGCTTCCACGACCAGTTTGGCTTTGACTTTGTCCGCGTTGCTCTGCTTCAGCTGGTTCTCCATAGCCGCTGGGATCAGCACGTCGCATTCTGTCTCGAGGAGCTCCTCGTTGGTCAGGTTGATGCAGCCTCGGTAGTTCAAAACGGAGCCCGTTTTCTCTTTGTGCGCCAGCACCGCAGCGGGGTTGAGTCCTTTCTGGCAGCAGATGGCGCCTGACGAATCGCTCACAGCCACCACCTTCAAGCCCAAGTCAAACGCAGCCTGCGCCGCATGATACCCGACGTTGCCGAACCCCTGAACCGCCACGGTGGCGCCTTTCAGTTTCAGGTGCATGTTTTCTGCGGCTGCTTTGGTGCAGTGAATCACGCCTTTGCCCGTGGCTTCGGTTCTGCCTTCGGAACCGCCAACCTCCACGGGTTTCCCCGTGACGCATTCGGGTACGCTGTAGCCTTTGAGCTGGCTGTAGGTGTCCATTATCCACGCCATGGTCTGCGCGTCCGTGTACATGTCGGGCGCGGGTATGTCTCTTTGCGGTCCAATATAGTCCACGATGAGGCTCACGTACCGCCTCGTCAACCGCTCCAACTCGGTTTTACTCATCTTCTTGCTGTCCACGCAGATGCCTCCCTTCGCGCCGCCAAAAGGGATGTCGGCGATGGCGCACTTCCACGTCATCAACATCGCCAAAGCCGTAACCTCATTAATCGTGATGTTCGGGTAAAAGCGAATCCCGCCCTTGAAGGGACCACGCACATCCCAGTGCTGCACGCGCACCCCGTTGAAAACGCCGATGCTTCCGTTGTCCATGCGGATGTCGATGCTCACAAGTATGCTGCGTTTAGGCTGGCTGAGCAGCTTGTGGATTCCAGGGTCAAGGTTAAGCTTCTTCGCCGCAAGCTTCAACTGCGCCTGCGCCACGGTCAAAGCGGTGTGTTCTTCCGCCACAAAAACATCCTCCAAAACTTCAGTACCTAGGCAGGGCAGGAGCGATTTAAGAATTGCCCTCCAAACCGTGAACCCTACGTTCCCGTTTCTGAAAAAACTTTGCGCTCTCATAGAACTATCCGAAATGCAAACTGTTTTTAAACAAAGATTCCCGTAATAATGGCACCACCAAAAGCGGTAAACCACGATGCAACGCTCCCTGCAAGTCCTCAAAAAACACAAGAATCTACTGCTGAATCTCCTGCCGCTCGTGGCGTTTGCCATCCCGCTCCTGTGGCTGTACACGCTGGATGCCGCATCGTTTGAACTGATGTGGAAAGGCAGAACCTTCCAGCTCTTCTTCATCTGGCTCCTCGCGCTGGAGATGATTCTGGGCTGGGAAAACCTCCACATCAACAAAATAGGCAAGTTGGTTTCCGCCCGAACCTTCGCCTTCCTCGCCGCCATGGCGCTCCCCATGCTGTATGTTGCAGCGTCATATTACTGGGGTCTGAACGGAGCCATCGCCAACTGGGCAGCCCAAAGCGGCGTCACCTGGGCAAGCTCCATGCCCCTCTCCACCGAGTACCTCGCCTTCACTGCGCTGTTCTGCGCCATAGTGCTCCTGCAGTTCGGCTTCAAAGGGCTCAAAGCCTTCGCGCTCCCAGCCTTCTTCCTCGCGCTAGTCGGCGTCATCTACACCATAGACAACGTTTTCCCCTACGGGCAGTTCACGCCCTTCCAGATCTTCGTCCCAACCACAACCGCGCTGGCAGCAGTCTTCCTCAACTTCATGGGGTATACTACGAGCATAAGCTACGGCAGCTTCCAAGGCAACATCCCCTACCTCACCGCTTCAAACCCAAACAACCCCGCAGCTGCACCGACGACTTTCGGCATAGCGTGGCCGTGCGCGGGCATCGAAAGCTTCCTCATCTTCACCGTCGTCGCTTTGCTTTTCCTGAAACGCATGCACATCTCCTGGAGAGCAAAAATCGGCTACTTCATCTTCGGCGCCGCAGTCACCTACATCATAAATGCGCTGAGGATAGTGGAAATCTTCTTGACTGGCATGACCTACGGCGGCAGCTCGCTGCAGGTGGATCTGCTCCACTTCTACTACGCGCCTCTGGTCTCCATCGCCTGGATAGTAACGTACCCGCTGATCATCCTCGCAAGCCAGAGCCTCTGGCACAAAATCCACACCTCAAAACCTACGAAATCTCAACCTGCTTAGCCAGACCCTGCTTCACCAAAATCTTCGCGTTCTCCACAGGCACCGAAGCCACATCCTCAACAAGGAAAGGCCCATAAGTCTGCATGTCCGCGCCGATGATCGAAGGAACCGCCTTGAGGAACCGCAAAGCAACCCGCTTATGAACAACCGCCTCCGCCTCCACTTTCGTGACCTGCCCCTGCAGAAGGCTCTGGACAAACCGGTTAAACGCGTCTGCCGAAGGCGCAACGTCGCTGCAAAGCTTTGCTTCTTCAGCCGCCAAGAACTCTGTGGGTATCTTTCCGCCTTCAAGGATTTTTTTGGAGATTTTCCTGAAACGTGTCTGAACTATTTCTTGAACCATGCGCCTGGCGTTCGACATCTCATGTTCCAGGAGGCTTGTTTTGACGCTTTTTTTGTCAAGCATTCGGTTTTCTTCTTTGATTTTTCTCAGGTATTCTCCTGCCCGCGCGTAAAAATCAGCCGACAAGCTGCCAAGGTCTGCGCTCTCGATTTCTACTCGCCAAGCAGCGTACAGTTCATCATACATTTTTACTTCAGCACCTCCGCTCTGCCTTTGCAGATAAGCAGCACAGCTGCAGCTGTCGGCAGCGTGACTTTCTGGTTTTTGTAGGGACCAAAGGTTTCTCCGCCTAACCTGAACTCTGGCGCGTCTGAGACGAAGATTTCTGCTTCGCCCTCTTTAAAGGCTACTGCTTCCTTGAACGGGTCGAAACTGTTAAGCCGCGAAACGGGGAACCCTGCCTTCAGCAAGCCAGTCTTGCCGTGTAACGTGCCGTTTGCCCTGATTAGACGGTGAATGTCGGTGGTGACGACCGTGTCGATTTTAGCTGATTCCAAGTCTTTCACGTGTTCAGCCAGTTTAGTCCAGGTTTCCACGCTGACACCCTTTACGCTGCCCCAGAGATTTTCCTCCAGACAGCGCTTCAGAATCTCGTCCTTGCTCTTCAAGATTAAGTTGGCTTTGCCTTTGATTCCGAGGTCCATCAAGTCTTCTTTTGATGCATTGAGGAGAAATTTTCGCATACCGTTCTTCAGCCGCCTGTTCCACCCGTAGTTGTTCAGGCTGAACGCCTGCGGAGCTCGCTTCCGCTGTGTCTGCTCTTTTTTGGCTCTCTCAAGCAGGGCTAAGCCTATTCCTGAAACGTAGTCGACGATTTCCTTGCGCCCCATGGCATCCAAGTCTCTTACAGCGGCCTCTTCCACGTGAATGTGGTAGCCGCGGTGACCTGAAAAGAAAACGTGGATTTCGTCTTCGGAGAAGCCGAAGTCGTTTTCCAGCATGTCAACGAGTTTAACTGTTTCTTCCTTTGCGGAGTCTAGACATTGGTCGCATGGCCAGGTTTTGGTTTCAAATTTTACTCCTCCGCAGATTGGGCAGGTTTCGGGTGTGATGCCTTTGCCGCTGAAGCCGCACTGCTTGTTGCCGCATGTCCACTCGTCGTGGATTTTGTTGCATTTTGTGGGTATGTGGTCGGCGTCTATGTCGAAAACCAAGTCCGCGCCCTGCCAGCCTTTCTTCTCCATCTCAGCCTCAGGATACTCGTAGTATGCGCAGGAATGGTAAATGTCTGAAGGAATTCTTTCTTTGATGAATGAGCGGAGAGCCTGCGGGTTCGCGAAGCCTTTGTGTCTTACCATGACTCTTTCTTTGAAGAGAAGAAAAGCAAACTCTCTCTGGTTGAACGCGATAGGAGACGGAATAGTGATGGAGGGGTTGCAGTAGAAGTCGACGAATTTGTTGTAGACGAAATCGCGTGAAGACACCGCCAGCCCAGCCTTCTTTCGTTAGTCAGAGAGTGAATGTTACTTCCAGTGATTTAACAATTAAGCTCTTTTCTAAATGTTGAGTACTTTTCTGATATTATCAAGAATCTGAACTGGATTGTAAGCAAGTCCGCCGAAGGAAAGCACAACCGTCATGAAAAGAAGCCAAAACAAAGCCACATCCCGCGCACGTTTCTGCATAGGAAAAAGCATGTAGACGAAGAAGAAGGGAAGGTACCACGGCTGAAAGTAAGGCAGCATGAAGCTGGGCAAAAGCGAAAACACCGCAAACAGCGAAACCAAACGACTTTTGTTGAAAAGGTAAGCCGCCGACCCCAGAGTGACCGCCAAGGTCAAAAGAACAGCAAAAGCCTGCAGCACCCACGGCACCTGCGCGTGAGGACTAAAAGCGTTCACGCCGTTCATCACGAGTTCGGGTCGCGCGTTCAACAAATAAGGCGCGCTTAAAAACGCCGTGTACAGGTTAAGAGCAGTTAATCCAATTGCGGCTATGACTGCCTTGTTCCTAAGGAGGGTTCGAGAGCTTGGCTGCTGGAAAACCTTCACCAAACCAACCAATACGAGCGGCAGAAGGAAAATTCCCGCTTGATATTTGAAAGTTGCAGAAACTGCCGCCAATAGAAGGAATATGTCGTAGCGGTTTTTCAGGAACATTGCTATGGCTCCAACTGAGAACAAGAAGGCAACAGCGTCAAACTGGCCGTTAGCCGAGTAAACCACGAGCGTAACGTAGAAAGCGTAAACAGCCAAAGCCTTCCACAAGAAACTCATGTCTAACTTCCAGAAACGCTTAAGGAAAAAGTACAGGCAAACACTAGAAACCGCTAACAAGAAGGTTATTTCCATCTTGAAAACCAGCCCCTGCGCGACACCATTCTCAAGCAGCACACCAAAGGGAAGAAAAATGAAGATGCTTCCCAACGGGTAAAGGTGAGGCATCTCAGGCCACGTCACAAACTTGAAGAAAGAACTGTCACTGCTTGAAAGTGTTCCAAGCGGCGTGTTAAAAACCGAGAAGCCGACTTTGGTGAACAAGTTTGCAGAGTAAGGATTCCGCGCATTATCAGTATACCAATTCTCGAAGGTTGCCAAGGGAAAAGTGTTAGCTACCAGTAGCAAAAGCCAAAACACCAAAGACACCAAAACCAGCAGTTTCAGCGTTCGGCGACCTTTTAGGGAAAGAACGGCTGGAGCAGGCTTAGCCTCAGAGGGAGAGCCACTGTTAACAGCGTTTCTAGTCAGCAGCAACACAAGCGTCACGGAACTCCAGCTTATGAGAAACAGAATTTTTGAGGGGAAGTTGAGCCACGAAAACGGATAAACAACACTTAGCCTCTGAACGGAAACTTGAAAATGAACAACGCTGGGCAAAGTTGAGTTTGCGAGGAAAACGGCGTCATAGTAATCAGCGCCTGCAGGAAACGAATAACTGATGCTCCTCGTTGTGAGGTTAGAGAAACGTGGTCCGCCATAAGTCAGAATAGTAAAGTTTACGGGAAGGTTTTGCTCCTCGCTGACGGAAATGGAGATGTTTTCGTCGCCGTGAAAAGAGCCCAAACCCTGCCGATAGGTCTCCTGCGACGTTAAAGTGAAAGAATCATCTACGATAACGCGGGTCGCTGCAGTGGTTCCAGAAACGGGATACAAACTTAGGACAGCGAAGACAACGCTTAACACCAGCAAGAGTAAAGCGGCAACAAGAAAGAATCTGCCCAGTGCCCGCCGTTTCATCTAAGCTTCCCTCGACGCATGAAGACCCCGCAAACCCCGCCTGAAAGCGCGAACATTGTTGCAATATTTGGCTCTGGAAGACACTTAAAGGTATCACCTCAGCAATCCAAACGAACTATGTTACAAGAAAATCTCAGTGTGCCAGAGTTTTTACAATGTAGGAGACAAAACTTTTGATTTCCATTGAGGTCAGTTTTGATTCCCCGCGCTTTCGGTTAACGAACAAAATTGGGATTTCTGCAGTTTGGAATCCCTTTGCATGCGCTTGCTTAATTGTTTCAATCTGAATCTCGTACGTGTGGCTGTGCAGGCAGTCGATGGCTTCCTTCAAAAAGCCCGTCGAGTAGCAGCGGAAACCGCTGGTACAATCATTAAGTTGCAAATTCAGCAGCGACCTTGCCAAGAAGTTGGCGCCTCGGCTGATTACCTTTCTCGCAAATGACCAGCCTGCAGTCTTGCCGCCATGGCAGTATCTGCTACCGATGACCAAGCCACATCCGCTGCGCACGTTTGAAACCAAGCGCGGCAGATCTTTAGGATGATGCGAGTAGTCGGCATCCATCGTGACTACAAATTCAGGCACGTTCTTCAACGACAAGAAGACTTTGAAGCCGTCCGTTATGGCGGTTCCCAATCCAAGCTTTTCTGATCTGACCAGAAGGAGAATGTTGGGATACTGTAACTGCAGTTTTTTCACCGCCTCAGCTGTTCCATCAGGACTGGAATCATCCACGACAAGTATGGATGTGTTCAAGGGGAGAGCTTCGATTTCAGGGATGAGTTTTGCGATGTTCTGCGCTTCACAGTAAGTGGGAAGAACCACGCCGATTTGCGAATCGATGTCTGCGTCGCCAGTCACGTGATAAACCATGGAGACCTTCACCAAATAGCAGTCTCGAATGATTAATAAAGTTTATAGAGAATCTTTCGGAACATGCTAACGAGCCATTCCCTGTTTCCTTCGATAGTAAGCCAAAGGATGATGAACCCGCTGGCACAGACTATCAACATTCACGCAGACTCCATGAGTCTGAAGCGTCGAACAACTAGGCGGGGTATAGCGAGTCCCAGAACCTCGCGACCCTGCGATGTGCTCAACCTGATACCGTGTTAAGCGTTCGTTGTAGTCGGAAAACGTCTTGAACACCTCCGCAACTTTTTCTGGCTCCATGCCAACGGTGACGAGAAACGAAGTTAAGGTGAATCTGCCAATGTGTGAAAGGTGCCGCCCCTTAGTCGCCGCCTCAAAAAGAGCCACGATGCAGGGCGGGAAAGCGGACTGCGCCACGACCTTAGGGAAGCCCTCCATTTCGGCTTCTCCAATTTTGTCCTTCGCCAGAGCGTTCATTCTTTCCGCGATGTCTGTAATTTTCTGTGGAAACGCCGGAAGCTCTGCGGCTTCTAAACGTTTTTCGATGCGCCTTTGGATTTCTTCCTGCAGCAGCCTCGCCGCGTCGTGCTTGTTGAGGTAGACCTTTCCTTCGGTTAGGAGGCGGTTTACAAGTTTCCATTTTTCATCCCTCAGGTGGGTTACGTTTCTGAGGTAGTCGGCGAAGCTGAGGGCGAACTCGAAAGGAATCTGAGAATCCTTATTTACCGTGAGATTCCAGTTGAAATTCTGTGCAATCGCCATAAGCCTTTCAGCTGGCTCAAATTGGAGTTCGAAAAAAGCTTGCTTTGCTTCTGCTAAAGCATACCGCTTCTTGATGAAGCTGTTCTTAGTGGCGATAGCAAGCATGATGGCGACTGGGAACGAGGGAATTTCCACGTCGTCTTCACGTTTTTCTCCCGTGGAAACGGATAAAACTGCTTTTTCAATTCGGTCTTCGGCGCGGTTGAGAATTGCGCCCAGTTCTGGGCTGGCTAATTCGTCTATGTCTAAGCCCAGTTTTTTCATGTATTCAGCTGTTTCTTTCAGGAAAGGGTACTTCGCCAAGTCACTCGGGGTGAACTTCACCGTTTCCTGCATGCTGCGGCTCTCATTCGGTTTCGATTCTAGGCGCCAGGAAGAAAGTCAGTTTTCCCTCTTTCACCTGCTGAAAATCAATCCGCACAGGCATATCCGTAGAAAACTCTAACGTAGCTATGTCCGATGTGGCAGCAGCTGCTTTTATTATTTCAGACAAGTAGCTCAAGCTGAAAGTTGCCTTCGAAGCTTCCTTCGCTTCCAAATCCAGCAGCGCATCGCTTCCTTTCAGCAGAGTTATGGTTGCACCCATCAAGTCGCCCGAAGCGTTAAGAACCAGCTTTTCAGGGTCAGCTTCAATTCTGACGTGGTCGCTTACCAGCTGCGCGTCTTCAATGGCTTGACTCAAGCCCTGCGTGGTGGTTTTGGCTTTCACGTTGAAGGTTATCTTCGGCGTAGGCACTTCCTCCTCAGATGCCTCCAGCGTGGGCATAGTGAAGTTGCGAGCATATTTACCGGTTATTTTGACCAGCAAGCGCCCAGTTTTTTCATCAAGCGACAACTCCACGGCTTCGTCCTTTCCAGCCCTTTTGAGAAGTTTCAGGAGTTCGCTTATGTTTATGCACATTTTTGCAGGCTCGTTGGCGACGTATTCCTCGAAGATTGTTTTGGGCCATTCGAAGTCTATCATGGCAACGCGGGACGGATCCATGGCTCTAAGTTTCAAGCCGTCGGGTTCAATTTTGAAGGTAGCTTCATCTACGAGAATTGAGATGGCCGTAGCCATGTCTCTTAGGAGTTTTGAGTCAGCTACTTTGAGCTTAAACATTCCAGTTTGCCTCTTTTATTGCATACGCGGTGGTGCTATAAAGACTTAAGCACTGCTGAGAGGCTTTTTGGTGTTTGAACTAAAAAAGGTTTTGCAGAGAAGAAATCAGCAGGCTAACTGTATTCTCTGAAAGTGAAGCTGCATTTTGTGCAACGCAAGAACTGAGTCGAGGATTCGTCAGCGCCTCTGGTTTGAACCTGCCAAACGTAAGCGGTGTTGTTTCCGCATTTGGGGCATTCAATTCTCACGGTCGGAAGCGTTCGCAGCTTCTGCTCTTCTTTCCCTATCACGGCTACGAGTTGCTGCGGATTATGCTGGATAACCTTCCCGATTTTGGGCTCAATTTTCTTGCCTGCCTCTGACTTCTTGTAGCCGCATTTAGGGCAAACAAGCGCCAGTGAGGCTTCTTTGCCAGTCTTTGATTTCCGTGGTTCCATACGGGAGCCGCATTTAGGGCAGAATTCCATGACACATGACTCCGTATCCGTTTTGTTCTCCCTCTACGTGGTGTCTTTTAAACTTTTTCATACTCGATACTGTTCGATTAAGGTACATAACCTTTCTGTTTGATATAATGCTGATATAGAAACGATATACTTATATCTGAGTGATATATTATAGATATACAGGTGTCACGAAAATGCAAACTTGCAAATACTGCCACAGCGATCAAACCGTGAAGCATGGTGTGAGAGCTGGAATCCAGAGATACCTCTGTAAAAGTTGCCATCACCACTTCTATGATAACGCGATTGCCTTTCCAAGAATGAGAGTCGATTCACAAGTAATCGTAACTTCTCTAAACATGTTCTATGGTGGTTTATCCACAAGAAAGGTAGTCGAACAAATAGCCAATATTTTCGGTGAGCATATCTCACAGACCACCGTATGGTACTGGATTCACCAATACAGCGAATTAGTAGGAGACTTCATAGAAACTCTGAAGCCAACAGTCTCAGGAAAGTACCACCATGATGAAACAGAAATAGCAGTTGGAGGACAGGGCCGATACTTCTGGGAGACAATTGACGAAGGCACAAGATTCATAGTCGCACACCTACTTACGCAATCCAGAACAAGCGAAGATGCAAAAGCAGTATTCAAACAAGCTTTAGCCGTACAAAGACCGACAACACTATACACGGATGGCTCTTTTGCCTATGACGATGCATACAACAAAGTTTTCTACTCCCACTTCAAAACAGAGAAAGTTGAATGGGTCAGAAGAGTAGGGATCAAGTCACGAAAAACCAACAACATGGTCGAGAGGTTACATGGCACACTCAAAGACAGAACCAAACCAATGAGAGGTTTAAAGAACGATAAAAGAGCCGAAAGCTTACTCAACGGCTACATAATAAATTACAACTACTGCCGAAAACACCAAAGCTTAAGCAAGACACCAGCAGAGGCAGCAGGGATAAAGGTCAAAGGTTGGAAACAATTGATCGAAGCTGCCATAGTTAAGAAGTCAGGAGGAAAAGCAGAGGAAAAAGAAGTTTTGGAGGTAATAATTCAACCATGACGAAATACAAGAAAGCAAGAAGAGCTTTGGTTTCTCTCCCAGAAGGAGTTTGGGAAGTAATCGACAACCAACTAAAAGGCAAGTTAGGCAACGGAGATTCAGAGGTCATTCGCAACATAGTCTTATCCTACCTCATGGAACGCGGTTATCTGATGAAGCCAAAGGAAAAGTCAACTTCGATAGACCAGGTTGCAGGCGAACTGGACGTACACGATGCTATGATTACCTCGTTGGTTGAAGTGTTGGTGCGAAAAGGGATATTGAAACAGGAAGAGTGGGAACAGAAAATTAAAGAACAAGTAGCCCTTAAATAAAATAGGCGTTGAGGGATAGTGGCAAGGAACGCACTTTTGCTCCTAACCCCTTAGGACGGGTGTTCCAACTTGAGTGCGCTGCTGCCCTCACCACTACCCTTTCCCAATTCCCGTCATGGGATGACTATGATGCTTTTTCGTTTGCGAGCTTTGTCTTCTGAACTTTGAGCCATGCTTTTATGGCTTCGATTTGTGATTCAGCAAATTCGATTGCGACAAGGTCTTTTTTTACCCATATACTGTAGTCATCTGAAGACCCGTAGCTAACAGTTCCGCTTGGCGTTTTTGGCGCGTGATCGGTTGAGGTTTGAGGTTGTGGACTTTCCATTGGTGTTTTTGCCCCCTTGCCGTCCTCTTCTCTAGGAATGGAGGTCGTGGGCGGAAAACAGAATGTGACAGACTCAGTATATAGCTTGGCAATCTTTTCAAACTTTGATTGTGCTATTTCCCTATCAATTGGCAACTTTTCAACCAAATAACCACAAAACTCACTAGAAGGCACTTTTTCTCCATAGTCCTTTTTCATTTTGACCCAGAGTTCTATTTTGTTAAATACAAGTTCTCTGGCGGATACAAACTCTTGGTCACTTATTGGATTAACGAGTTTTGCAGCTATTTCTGTGGTTCTCAAGGTTCCTCTGCCTTCCACAAAGCCGTATTTCTTCAACGAGAACAGAATCATTCCTGTCCAACCACCACGTGCCGAAATGCCGAGCTTCTCTGCAAGCATTTTTACGCTCATTGAATGACTGGGAAAATCGTAAATTAGTTTGGCTATTCTGACCGCTTCAGGTACTGAAATGTCAGGATAACTATAGGTTCCTATTTTTGCCATTCATACACCTGCAATAATATCTGTGGAAGTTGCTTATTAAAGTTGCTGTACGGCGCATTTGGCAGTATTTCCAACAATAGCAGCTTAAGGAAAAACCAAAACATCCAAAGCGAGTCCTTCTTTGTTGGGTAACTTAACAGTATCTCGAATGGAAAGACTTAACTTAAGGGCGTTTCATATAGGGTTCTACGAAATCTATTGAGTTCAAATTCATAAGGGTGAATAAGTCATTAACTTAAATAACATAATAGGCAACAAGAATATTATCGTTAAAATACTAAGGTATGTGGAATAATGGGAGAAAAAGAGAAAATAAAAGATAAACCCGCAATAAAGCCACAGCCAATCAGTGAAGAAGTGCAAAGGGGTGTTTGGGTTGATGGCATTGGGCTTGGGTTGAGTAGTGATTATGTCATATTGGAAGGAATAGTTGCTCCACCTCGCGCAGATAAACCATACATAGTTGCTCGTATGCTACTCCCACCTAGATTGCTTGAACATTTAGCAAAAAGTCTAACCGACGCGGTGCATCAGCAAAAGGAATTGAAAACTCCTGAAGTGAAAGTGGAAATCGAAAAGAAAAGTACTTGAGTGGAAAACCTATGGGAAACTGCAATACTCAGAATTTTACCCTCTTAATACAAAATCCTAAAACTCAGGAGAAGGTCACTAAACTCGGGCATGAAGCATACAGGTACAAGTTGCTAAATGGGCAGAATTACGTATCCTTGCCAAGAGTAATTGAGAAAAAGGTTTTTCACCGTTTCTTAATTGACTTTGGAGTAACATCACTGCAAGTTCCAAACTCGCCTGATTATCTAACTTTTTGTGAATTGAATGACGTTGAGACAAGTCTCGCGGAAATAAGAGCAGGTCATGCAAAGAAGTTTGAAAATGTTGATGCGTTTCTCAAAGAACTAAAAGAGTAGGATAAGTGCCATGCAATGCCCTGGACCATTGTGCGGTCAGACAGATTCAAAGAGCGCTACAAAGAAAAAACACCAAAGCAACAAACACTAGTTGATGAAGGTATTAGGCGACTTGTGGGCTGTAAAGACCCCCGAACCTTAGGTCGCCCCAAACAAGGCAAGTTACGAGGATGTTACGGTCATGATATAGACTTTCATAATAGGATACTCTATTTAGTGGAACCAGTCAAAAATGAGATTCATTTTCTTAGAGTATGCTCACATGATGAAGCATATGGCTCTTAGAGAATTATGTTTTAACTTTTTGTGACTTTGTAATCAGAATTAACCCTTGAAAAGTCATGTACCTTAATCGAACAGTATCTCATACTCCAAAAGTCTGCGCCTAAGGCGTTGTTATTCCTGAGGCTATGAGGTGGGCTACGCGGAGAGCTTCAGGTATGTTGCTTCGGGTTGAAGTTAACCTCAGCAACGCCTGCGCAGTGTCTTTGGCTATGCCTGCGAGTTCGACGTATATTTTCTGTTTGCTGTTTCGGGTCGTTACTGGAAAAATTTCTCCTGCGTTAAGGATGGCTTTCCAGCGGTCTTCACTGTCAGGCAGGTTTGTCAGTGCTTGGTGGACCTTGGCTAAGTCGGGTTTCTTCTGGGTCACTGCGATGACGGGGAGCCCTGTCTGAGCGTTGAGCGCTTTGATGTCGACGATGTTGAAGCCTGCGAAAGTAACTCCGTTGAGCATAATCACGCGCAGTTGTTTGTAGTGCGGCGAGCATGTTACCATTTTTGTTATCTTTTCGGTGGCGTCGAATCCGTCCACTGTTAAAAGGGTGTGCATTACGCCGTCGAGCCAGCTTCCTCCTCTGAAAACCACACCAACCACTGGCACTTGTTCTTTGGAGTGAGGGGTGAATTGGCCGTCGTCGACTCCTAAGACACGGATTTCCGGCTTGATGACGCGAATGCTTCTGCTGCTCAAGAGGCTCCCTCGGAGATACTGGAAAAACTATGGCGGACAGCGCGTATAAGTCTAACTGGCACACATTCTGGATTTCTGCGGATTACAAATTACCTTCTGTGCTTAGTGAAAGGGAAAGTGAGTGTCTAGTTCAGTCTGAGAAGGGTGTGCTGGGGTGTGCAGAATGGAAAAATTAGGCCTTGAGAGCTGCTTCCAACGCTTTTCCGAAAGCCTCGTTTGATTCTCGGGCTTTCTCCGCAGCTTGGATTAGAGCATCTTCAGGTTTTGCTGTTCCTTTCATCCTGACGTAGATAACTGGGTTAGAAGCCAACGGATGCGGCACGTCGTAGCCAGCCTGATCCACGCTTTTGTCTTCTAAAAGTTTCTTCTGGAGCAGGTTGCAGATGCCGTGTCCTGCGCCTTCGATTTCTATCTTTAGTTCGTTTTCGGTTTTCTTTATCACTTTAACTTTCAATCTTTCATGCTTCCTCTTTGGTTAAATCGGCTCTTTTCCGTAGTCAAACGCTGTCTTGCGTGTTTCTACGTTTCCGCATTTTGGACAGACCATTTCGTGCCGTCTTTGCTCAAGCAGAGTGCTGCACAAAGAGCAGAAGCCGTAGATGACGCCCAGGTTCTTGTCAACGGTGTTCAGGTGGAAAATCTGGTTCTTTTCACTGATGACCTTGGCGCGGATTATGTCGCCAGGCTTGCAGACTTCGTTCATGGAGTCAACGTACCTGTCTGCTACGTCGGAGATGTGGAGGATGCCGCTGAAGACCCCTGAAAGTTTCTTCTTTGTGGTGCCCACTTTGACTATGCGGACGAGGACGTTGTCGGATTGAGCGTTACCGATTTGACCAATTACGGTTGCTCCGAGTTTTGGAACAACTGCGCCCTCAACCAGCGGGTAGACCGAAACGCGCCTGTTCAGCATGTCCATCAGTGCGCGACCCACAATCTTAGAGTAGATTACGCCGTCTTTGACGTATGTACCGGAATCGGGGATGAACTCTTCGATTACGCCGAGGCGTTCGCCTGGCAGTATTATTTGGCCGCTTTTTTGTTCAGGTGATTTTAAAGTCATGTTGGTTCCCTTTTGCCTTGAAGCATAAGCTGTGGAGATGTTCGTTAAACGAGTACATTTCATAGATTCTGAGCTGTGCAATAAACCTTTTGATTGGCTGTTATGCAACATGATGTGGTTGGTTGGGTTGGATGTGACCTATTGGAAACACAAATTGATAACTTTTGGTAACTTTTTGTGACCCCGTGTTGGTTTTGTTGTGTTGCTGTTGCGGGGATTGGGCTGGTCTGGGCTGTTGCTCTGAGCAGTCTATCCCCCCTCTATTTATAGCTGCAACGTTTGCAATGATAGCTACTCAAAAAAGAGTAAATGAACTTACGTCCCGTAAGTACTTACACCCCATCCACACCAGTTGGTGACGTTCCCATCATTCATTCTTTTCTTCTTATAACGTACAGGTCGATGATGATTTCGTGTTTTGCTTTTGTATGGAAGTCAAACATGCGAGGGATAACAAGAGGCAACGCATAAACAGCTTCGATTTTGCCTCCAAGTTCTTCGACGAACCCTGTCAAGAATGGAGAAGGAGCAACCTGCACCAACCCGCTGGGCGCCGCTCGCAGTTTGCTTGCAAGTGCCTTGTCGTCGTAAGGATGATTATGCAGTGAGTACACGCTCTTGCCCACTTCCAGCGCCTTCTCCAGAAATCTTCTGTCTGCGGAGCGTTTTTGGACGCCGAAGGGAGGATTCTGCAGCACAGTGTCAAACTTGCCCACGACCGCGGAGATGTCACCTCTGACCCATTCAACATCAGCGTCTAAATCGGCCCTAGCGGCGTTTTCGGCAGCAGTCTTCACGGCGGTTTCATCGATGTCAATACCTACAACCGACTTAGCGCCTAAGAAAGCAGCGCCCAAAGATAGCCTACCTGTGCCGCAGCCCAAGTCCAGAACCCTCTTGCCTTCTATGTCGCCATACGTGTACGCAGCCAAGTATAGCAACGTCGCCGCCACAGATTCAGAAGTTGTGTACTGCTCAAGGCTTGCCCGTGGCGAAGGATGCGGCTTAACCGTGGACAGGAACCGTTCCAGGTCTAGTTTTCGAACAAGCCTTTTTTGAGCAGGTTCTCCCATGAAGACTCCCCCGAAACCACCATAAACTCGCTCACCGTCAACACGGGCTTGCGGAACTTGGAGGCGTCGTCAAGCGAAATTCGCGGACACGCCGTATTCACATAAGCGTCCACCGTGGGAAACTCCGTGAGCGCTTCAGGCAAAATTTCTTTGAGCGCGAATAAGCAGGCGGTTTTCCCTGTTTTCTCCACTGCCTCCTTGATTCTTACCGCTTCCTCTAGGCGCTTCTGCCCAGGTTTCAAGCTGATTAACACGCCGAAAGTCTTCGCGTGCCCTGCTTCTTCGATGCTTGCGTATCGCTGCTTCAGGATTTTCTGCGCCTCTGCATCCACCGAGTAAGCAATTCTGCCATAAGGGTCAGCGACAACAGTGGGCTTAGAGGTGACGAGGGCAACGCCCAAAGCGTGGAATTTTCCGCCGCCGACAAAAAGAAACGCATCTACCTCGCCAGCTATGGATTTGGCGTTACTGAAGTCGCAGCCCATCACCTGCCCAGGATAAAACAGCCGCCCCGCATCGCCAACAAAAACTGCTTTTCCCGCGCGCACAAGAATTTCCCTGACAACGTCAATGGTCTGCACGTGCTGAACCGTAGTTGCCAACCCGATTTTGCTGTACGCGGTCAACAGTTTCAGAGCTTCCTCGATTGCTGCTTCCACCGTCACAGTTGCTCGGGCTTCCAGATAGACGGTCGGCACCTTCTCATGCTTCAGAAGCTTCGCATGCCCATAGTGAATAAGCAAGTCAACGCCTAAGGCTTCCGCCTCCGATGTGGCAAGGTCACAGGCACCATAGCAGGGGTCAGCTGAAACGATGGCTAAGGCACCTGCCTTTTCCACAATTTTTGCCAAACGCGGAGCCTCAGGCTTCAAGCCTTCAGGCAACTGCAGCAAGACACGCTTTGCGCCAAGGCGGGCAATTTCCTGTTTTATGCGTTCCTCTTCAAAATCAAAACCCTTCATTCTACACGCCCTCATTATTACCTAAAGAATAGGTGAAAAGAGAAAAAAGGTTCACTTGCCCCGCTGTCCAAGGCTGCTGCTTCGGCTATGGGTTCCAGACCCAGTCAGGCGTAGGCTTCTTCAGCGGTTTCCCAGCGGCTAAGGCAGCTTGCTCAGCGAGGCGTTCAAGCATAATCTTCTGCTCAATACTGGCAACAAACGTCTTCGTACTGGCCACGGCGTCGTTGTTTACGGATATGCTGTCTATGCCTACGCGGACGAGGAACTCTGCGAAGTCAGGCAGGTTCGAGGGACCTTCCCCGCATATGGAGACGGTGCAGCCGTTTTCGTGAGCCACCTTGATAAGATGCGCTATGATTCGTTTTACGGCGGGGTCTCTTTCGTCGAAGTAGCCCATCTGACCCAGACGCTCAGAGTCTCGGTCAATCATCAGTACTCCCTGCGTCATGTCGTTGGAGCCTATGCTGAAGCCGTCAACCATCTTGCTGAACTCATCCGCCATAATCGCGATTGAAGGCGTTTCAGCCATGAACCAAACCTTAAAGTCCCTGCCACGCTCCAAGCCCTCTTCCTTCATGATTTCAAGGACTCTCCTGGCTTCCCAGAGCGTGCGAACCATCGGAAGCATCACGTAAACATTCTTCAAGCCCCACTCGGTGCGGCACTTCTTGATGGCTTGACATTCCAGCTTGAAAGCCTCTATGTACCATTTGCTTATGTAGCGGCTGCAGCCTCTCCAGCCCAGCATCGGGTTTTCTTCAACAATTTCGTATTTGCTGCCGCCTTTCAACTCACGGTACTCGTTAGTTTTGAAGTCGCTCAACCGCACCACCACAGGACGCGGCTGGATAGCTCTGGCAACTGCTGAAATACCGTCCGCAAGCTTGTCCACGAACTTCTGGCTTTCGCCTGTTTCAACGAACATCATCGGATGCTGACCGATGTAACTCGCCAAAATGAATTCAGTGCGCATTAATCCGATGCCTTCGAAAGGCAGGTTCTTGTAATCGTCGATTTTTTCAGGTACACCTAAGTTCATGTAAATCTTGGTGGCTGTTACGGGCACGGACTCCACCATCTGAGCGACAACAGCCGCTGCCGCCGTTGGGCTTTGCGCAGTCACGGCTGGCTGAACCGCCTGAGCCAGAACGCCTTCGTAGACTATGCCGTTTCTAGAGTCAACGGTGTACGCTTTACCCGTTTTCATGACTTGCGTGGCTGTTTCAGTCCCCACAATGCAGGGAATACTTAGCTCACGGCTGACAATTGCCGCGTGAGAAGTAACTCCGCCTTTATCCGTCACGATGGCGCTCGCGATTTTCATGAAAGGCACGAAGTCAGGGTTAGTCATGTCGGTGACGAGAATATCGCCTTTCTTCATCTCGTTCCCTGCTTCTTCAGGGTTCAACACCACTTTTGCTACGCCTACACCGTAGCCTTTTCTGCCTGCTGAAATTCCTTTAACCGCCACTTTCAACTGTTCCTCAGGTTTCTTCTCCTCAACAATTGTTTCCATGGGTTTGCCACTCCAAACTGTTTCTGGACGGGCTTGAACGATAAACATGTTTTGCGGAAAAGCCAAGTCTTGGTCAATTGCCCACTCGATGTCCATGGCTTTGCCATAATGCCGCTCAATTCGCATAGCGAACTCCGCAAGCTTCAAAATTTCTTCGTCGCTTACACAAGGCACTTTCTGCTCGGCTTCAGGCACATCCAGATGAATTGTCTTTCCTGTCTTCGGGTCGCGAACGTACTTGATTGTTTTTCTGGCGAGTCTACGGTCTTTTATTGTCACCGTCTTTTTGTCCACAATAAAATCATCAGGGTTAACTATACCAGAAACCACAGTTTCGCCTAAGCCATAATTGGCGTCAATGATGATTTCGTCGGGGTCTCCCGTCACAGGGTTAATAGTGAATATGACTCCTGCGGCTCGGGAGTTTACCATTTTTTGCACGCCGACGCTGATGAAGACCTTCTCATGTGCGAAGCCTTTTTCGTTGCGGTAAAAGATGGCGCGCGGGGTGAACAGGCTGGACCAGCACATCACAACTTTGTCCAAGAGGTCTTCGATGCCTTTCACGTTCAGGTAGGTTTCCTGTTGTCCAGCGAAGGAGGCATCAGGAAGGTCTTCAGCCGTGGCGCTTGACCTGACAGCTACAAAAGCGTCTTTCATTTTGAGGCGCTTGTTCGTTTCTTTGTAAGCTGCAACTATGGCTGTCTTGATGTCGTTCGGCATGGGAGTTTTTTCGATGATTGCGCGTATCTTCTTTGATGCGACATCGTACTGTTTTGGATCATTCTTGTCCGTGACAGTTTCGTCAATTACTTTGTAAATCTTATCAACCAGATGTGTCTCATCAAGATACTTCTCATAAGCATAAGCTGTTACTGCAAAACCAGGAGGGACGGGCAAACCCGCATTAATCATTTCCCCGAGGCTGGCGTTTTTGCCGCCGACAACAGGAATGTCTGTTACTCTGAGGGTCTCAAACCAACTAACAAGTTCCTTTTTTTGGCTGTTCACTCGGCACCCACCTTGTCTGCTGCTTCCGTAGTATGTTCGATTTTCTCGACAACTATTCTGCAGGGCATGGGGAGTTTTGCGGTTCCGCGTTTCAGGGATAGCTTGGCGGTCTCAAGGGCGCTGGCTTTAACTCTGACGATTATGAGCGTTTGGCCGGGTTCTATTCGGGCGGCTGTGCCGATGGTTCTTCCGAAGGAGCGGCGCATGCCCTGTTGGAGTCGGTCTGCGTGAGCTCCGAAGATCATTTTGTTTTCTCTGAGAATGATGTGTGGAAATGGGAGAACTTGCATATAGTAATCGTTGATAAGTTTGTCCATCAGGATGCGGTTTGTTGCCACTCTTGTCGCTTCTAAGGCTACGTGGCGGATTTGTTTTCTTTCAAGGGCGATGAGTCTTGCTTCGTAATCCCAAGTGCCCTTGGTGTCCCCCATGGTGAACTTCACAATCTTTGGCGGGGGGAAGCCTTTGACGTATTCCTTACGTGTGTAAGCCTGTCCTTTGACAGGCCCGTAATTGCGTGCCTTCATCTGATAATCCCTTTTTAGGGATACTTTCAAGCGGTATTTAAACGATTTGTAAACCTGTTTAATGAAGAAACTTCGATTTCACTTAATTATCAAAACGGGAAAAAAGGAGCAGAAAATTTTGCGCTGGCAAACGGCAGTTTAATGTGCTTCCGAATTCTCTATATTTATTAATTTGTTTCATAGATAGTTCCGAATTGTGAAGGACGGGGAAACGTTTGGGCAAAATTGAAAGACCTGATTGGGACCGATACTTCTTGGACCTCTGTGAGGCAGTTTCTAAACGCGCTACTTGCGACCGCGGAAGAGCAGGCTGCGTCATTGTCAAGGACAAGCGAATCATGACGACAGGCTACGTGGGGGCACCTGCAGGTTTGCCTCACTGCGATGATGTGGGACATGACTTGCGCAAGGTGATTGATTACAACGACAACATAAGCCAGCATTGTGTGCGGACGCTGCACGCTGAGCAAAACGCGATTATCCAAGCAGCAAGATTCGGCATACCCTTGGAGGGCGCGACGCTTTTTTGCAAGATGACGCCGTGCAGAACTTGCGCGATGATGATAATTAACGCAGGAATCAAGCGGGTGGTTTGCGAGAAGCGGTACCACGCTGATGCTGATACGCGGGATATGTTTAAGCAGGCTTGTGTCGAGCTTACGATTGTTACGGATGAAGTGGAGCAGTATGACAAGCAGTGAAGAAAGGCTTTAAGCTGATTTTTGGAAGATGCTGATTTCTCGGCCTATTTTGTGTCTCTCGTCAACGTCGATGAAGGAAGAGGCTTCGCTTAAAGGTGGCACAGGTTTGTTTTCTTCGAAAAAGGGTTTCTGATAGGGCTTTACGGGTTGGAAGCCAGCTTTCATGGCTATTTCCATTATGTTCATTCTTACGGGTTTTCCTGTGCGTGTTTTGACGTAAGGGGTCACAAGTACCAAGAAGCCGTTTTCCCTCAAGACTTCGTACGCTTCGCGTAGAAAATCGTCGAAGAGGGGTTTGAGGTTTTCAACTATTTTTTCGGCGTAGGGGGCTGTGGGAATCTGCCGCAGGGCTGGACCCAAATCGGGTTCTGTGGCTATGCAGTCCACTTCTTCGCGGATTTTGCTTGTTAATCGTCTTGTGTCTCCCTGCAGCACGCCGTAGTCTGCGTCTTTAAGTGAGTATTCGGCTGTCAGCCACTCAAGGTTTCTTCGGGCAGCTTCCACGCACCAACGGTTAATGTCCAACCCGATTACTCTCGCTTTCGCCAGCAGCGCTTCTAGGAAAATGTTTCCTACTCCGCAGAAGGGGTCGAGGAACACTTTGCCTTCTGCGCATTGCGAGAGGTTCACCATGATTTTGGCGATTCGTGGGGGTATGCCGAAGATTTTCCTTTGCACTGGTTTTTCCACATCGCGTCTCTGGAATTCAAATGGGTTGTGGACTGCGATGGTTGTGCTTATCGACGTTTGGGTTTTGCCTATGCAGAGGAGGATTTCTGCGTGGGTTTCAACCAAGCCTTTCTTGAGCACCTCAACAGGAGTAAGCTGAGGCTGGGTTCTGTCTCTCGGGAAGCCCATGAAGCGGGTTTTTTTGCCTTGTGCCCTCAGTTCTTCTTTGAGTCTGCTGCCGAGAAACCGTTGGATTGCGCTTGCGGCGGAATTGAATGGGGTTTCTGCTGCCCAGTACACGCTTACGCCGAAGACGGATTTTCCCGAAGAAGCTGCAGGCATTTTGTCGGCTAAATCGGAAAGTGGAAGGCTCGTTTGGATTTGTTGTTTGGCTTGTTTGTTTTCTTTGAGGAAGGCTTCTTCCAGAAGGGATGTTGGCAGGAATGCCGATGTTTCGGCTATTTTCAGTGTTCCGCCTAAATCGTCTATCACCGAAGGGTGCAGTGGATTTTCGGTTTTGACTGTGAAGAACGTGCGCGAGAAATCAGTGACTTTGAACGTGCAGTTTCTGGCTTCTAAGTAGGAGGTGAGCTCTGCTAGGGAGAGTTTCCAGTTTTTGCCTGAAACGAACACGTATGTGGTTTGGTTGGAAGGGGACATTTTCATGGTACTGGTTGTGTTCGAGGCATTTGAGAGTAACGGTTGGAAATTTAGCTGTCGCGGTTTCGGATGCGGAACTAAGTCTCCAGTGTCTGCCTGCAGAAGGTTTGGTTCAAAGAGTGAACAGATAAGGGTTAAATTCACGAGCCCATACTCACCCCTGAGGGAACACAATGTCTACAGTTGTAAAGAAAGTTGCAGATGCACTTTACAATTCTGGATGCATAAAGTTCGGCACCTTCAAAATCAAGTCAGGCGCAGAAAGCCCGTACTACATCGACCTCGCGCGGTTGCTTTCATCGCCCAAAGAACTCTGCGTCATAGCGGATCTTGCAGCAGACAAAATCCGAGAAATCAACGCTTCCGACCACATCGACAAATTAGCCTCCATCGAACTTAAGGGCGCACTAATAGCGCCAAGCATAGCGTGCAGACTGAACCTGCCATGCATCATCATCAGGAAGGAGGAGAAAGCCTACGGCGTCACAGGCAGAATCGCAGGCGCCGACGTCGCCAAAGGAGACAACGTGCTGTTTTTTGACGACGTCGTCAGCGAAGGCTTATCCAAGCTGGAGGGCATAAAACCTCTGCAGGCGCTCGGCGCAAACGTGAAGCACTTGCTGGTCGTGGTGAACCGAGAGCAAGGCGGCAAAGAAAACCTGGAAAAAGCAGGCTTCGAAGTGCATGCTTTGGCAAAGATTTCCGAAGTGGTAGATTCACTTTGCCGCTCGAAGAAAATTTCGAAGCCGCAGGCAGACGCCGTCTTAAACTACATCAAGAAGCCGCCAGGTCAGCGCTGCTGAAGCTTAATTATGGCGTCTAATATGCTGAATGCTGGCTGTGGGCAGTTTAGACATACCACTTAACTATGGCTCTTATGGCTCTATTCGAGTACCCTATTTTCTTAAGTGCCTTCTTCAAATCTTGAATTTTCTCAATTTCCATCCTTGCCACCGAATCAGTGTAGTCTGGGTTTGTATTTAATGGTTAATTCCTGTATCGGAATATGTCCGAAACCCTACTCATACGGCTTAAGATAAGAGTCCACATCCGCCAAATAGAATCGGTCTTGCTAAAAGTTTTCTTGCTGGAAAAGCTTAAATTATGCCTAACCTGAACCTAATCGAAAGAGGTTATCAATTTGAAGGAACCCTTTGCAGCGTTCGTTAAAACTGAGTTAGGACCAAGAACTCTTCTCATAACATGCGGGTTACCTGCTAGTTATAAGACTGAAACTTCTGAGGAAGTGTCAAAAATCAAAGGTTATGATATTCTTCGAAGCGATTTAATTCGATTGGAAGTGCTCAAGAATGAAGATGTATTTGATGTAAAAGTCGCGGGAAACATGAATAAGCGTCTGTCCGTTTATGATGAGGTATTTCGCAGGGCAGATGAAACCGCTGGAAAAAGCAAAAACGGAGTAATTTTGGATGCTACTTTTGTCACGCAGGATTTGCGAAGACGGGCTGCTGAAATTGCAGCTAAGCACGATTTGACTCTTGTAATTCTCCAGACAAATTGTCCCCAAGAAATATCTCTTACTCGAATTAAACGCAGGACTAAAGAGAAGTACGAGTCGAACGCTTTAACCGAGGAGGCTTATTTTGCCAACAAAAACAAATTTGAACCCGTAGATATTGATGACCTAAAGAAGCGTTATCCACAGCTTAGAGTTATACACTTAACGGTAGACACTTGCCATGATAACTCGAATGATTGGTACATAGTCGGAATTGAAAAAAGATAGCTGGACCAGTCCCGTAATGATAACAGATATGCATATTCACTCAAAAAGCTCTGATGGAAAATTTTCTGTTGAAGAAATCGTTAAAGAAGCTGCCCACAGAAATATCGGGTTCATGTCTATTACGGATCACGACTCGATTGATAGCCAAGAACAAGCCGTTTTGCTGACAAAAAAAGCAGGAATCCGTTATGTTACCGGGGTTGAATTAAACGTTACTTTCTCTCACCCTGAATATCACGAAGGTAAACAGATTTCGCTGGATTTCTTAGGTTACCAATTTGACTTAACAAATGAGGCACTAATGGATAAGCTAGTTGTTGTTGCGAAGTATCGAGAGGAAAGGGCAGCAAAAATCCTGAATAATCTTAACGCCGAGTTTGAAAATGAAGGTCTCGAAAAATTAACGACAAACGACTTCAAAGAGATTGAAGGCTCAGTTGACGGAGTCCTTGGGAGACCTCACATAGCAGACTATCTAGTGAAAAAGAAAATAGTGGGAAATAGGCAAGAAGCTTTCGACAAGTACCTAGTAAAGTGTGATGCCCCCAAGTATCCGCTTTACCTTGAAGAAGCCTCGAGGCTGGTGAGGACCGCTAGCGGAAAACTAGTGCTGGCTCATCCCAACGACCCTCATGGAACCTCACTTGTGACGCTGACTAAATCGTTGCCTGAGCAGACCGCGATAATAGAAGAGTCAATGTTAGGATACATTGATGGCGTGGAGTGTTGGCACTCCAGAAACGACGCCACAACAACGAATCATTACGTGAAGTTTGCGAAAGAACATGGATTAATCATGACTGGAGGAAGCGACTGCCATCAAAAGCCAATCCTCATGGGCACAGTTCAGATCCCCGATTTTGTAGTTAACCTTTTTTTCAGTGAACAAAATTCGTTGTCATAATTTTTTGGCATAGTCGGCTGCAAGTTTTAGGTATTCTTTTGCTTGTTCGATTGCTTCGTTCTTTTCTTTGTCGCATACACAAGGATCCTTGATTTTGAATCCGACAACTTTTCCTCGCACATATGCTCTATAGCATTTGTAGAAAACCAGAAGTTTCATTAACTCTTGATCTTCTGAGTATTCAACATACTTCTTGACAAAGAAGTCGGAAAGGTCAGTTCTGTTCTTGAAGTCTAGATCCATTGCCAAGAAAGCCACGTCTGCAGCGACGTCAGAATACCTAAACCTTTCGTTAAACTCAATGGCGTCAAAAATGTATATACGATCAGTTACGAAAATGTTGCCTGAATGAATATCTCCATGGCAATCTCTAACTCGACCTTCAAACACTCTCTTATCAAAAAGTGCTTTATTCTTGTCCATGAAGGACCCGATTTTTTCACGTATTAAATCAAAATCCGATGCGGATACCGTCCTGCCAATGAACTCTTTAGTCTGCTCAAAATTCTCGTCCCAATTGGTTTTCACGGTCGCAAAAGAGCCAATATCACTTATTCTTTTGTTGGTTTCTGCCTTTGCATGAAAGTCTGATATAATCTTGGCTATTTGACCGATGAGTACATCGTCTACTTTCTTTTCCTCAAGAAGTTTGGTCATTATTTTTTCTTGAGGCATGCGTTTCATTTTTAAGGCGTATTCAACCGTTTCGCCTTGGCCGTTTATCTGAATTGCCCTTGATTTATTGATGGGCACGACCTTGAGGTACATGTCTCCGCAAAGCCGTCTGTTGAGCTCCAACTCTTTTTCACAAAAAAAACGCCGCTTTTCAAGACTTGTGAAGTCAAGAAATCCGAAGTTCACCGACTTCTTTACCTTGTAAACGAAATTACGCGTTAGGAAAATGTAGGATATATGGGTCTGGACCATTTCAACATGGCCTGGTTCTTCCTCATAAGCTTCAGACTTCAGTAAGGCTTCCACAACTTGCTCCTGAACCTGCATTGTCAAATCTAATCCTTTGGGCTTGTACGGCCTTTTCTGTTATGAATCTCCTTCAAGGAGAAATATAGACATATCTGTAATACCAGTAGATGGAAAAGTGTCTTTTTAGTGTTGATATTGTTATTTAGTGACTTCGTTGACTTCCGATACCATCGCGCTAAATTTGAGGCATTAGGGACTAGAAAAACTCTGACAAAGAGATAACTCAACAGTAATAATCATAATTAAACAGTAAAAATCATTTTAAAGGCTCATTTGCTGACTTGGTCCTCGCAAAAGCAGCCTCTTTTTCAGCCTTTTTGCTTAGATTGTACAGCTTGATTATTTCCCAAGTTGTGTTAGATACCTTCAAGTTTGACCCATTAAAGAAATCCAAATATTTTATTTCGTTTCCTGGTTTGGGAACTCCAGTACTTTCCACCAAAAACACTTTATGACTGTCAGTAAAAGAAGTGTACTCAAAGAGGAAAAAGCAATCCACCGCTAACAAGGTGGTTTCTTCCCTCAGCTCCCTAATTGCCGCATCTCTTCTACTTTCTCCCCTTTCTGCTCCGCCCCCAGGCAAAAAGAACGTTCGATTATCATGGCTAACCACAAGAATTCCATTTGGAGTATCAATAATGACTGTACCTCTCCGCCTTTTGCTAACCAACTGTTTTTCGCCTAATCTAAAATGCTGAGGCTAGCTTTATAGTTGTTTTCTTTATGGAGTATCAGTCTTCACGAAGATTACGCTAGTTCAACCTACAAAGCTTAATGACACATGGAAGGGCACACTGAAGTTATAGCGCGCACGCTCCCAACACCAATTATCTCAAAACGTTCTCACCTATGCTTTCTCTTTGATTTCCCGAGCGCGCGCCAGCTCATTTTATAAACAAGTTGAGCCCACAATTTGCAGGTGACGCAGTTTTAGATATCGTTAAATCGTTTGAACCACTCAAACCATGTCTTCTCCTCTTTCACACCAGCTTAAAGGCGAAAACGCTTCTAAATTTTCAGACACAAAGCCTCCAAACTCAAGGCAAAAGCCGAAAGAAAGCAGCCATTTCAAATGGAAAAACACTCGGCAGGACTTAATGCGGAGCTGAAGCAAATTCTAAATAGTCGAAGACACATTCTTCCTAAAAAGAAGGAACCTACAATGGAAGAATTCCAAGTTAAAGACAAAACTCTCGCGCCGCAAGGCCGCTTACAGATTGAGTGGGCTTCAGCGCACATGCCAGTTCTTAACCAAGTCAAAAGCAGATTCACCAAAGAGAAACCGCTTAAAGGCTTAATGCTAGGTGCATGCCTCCACGTAACCAAGGAAACAGCCGTGCTGGTTGAAACACTAATGGCTGGAGGCGCCAAAATCGCGCTCTGCGGCTCCAACCCGCTCTCCACACAGGACGACGTTGCCGCGGCATTGGCTGAAGAAGGCGTGCACGTCTTCGCTTGGCGGGGGCAAACCACGGAAGAATACTACAAGTGCATAGACAAAGCCCTAGACTATGCACCTGCGGTGACGCTTGACGACGGCGCAGACCTCGTCGGCACGCTTCACAGCAAAAGAACCGAACTGCTGAAGAACGTTAAAGGCGGCACCGAAGAAACAACTACAGGCGTGGTGCGCCTGAGAGCCATGGAGAAGGACGGCAGCCTGAAATACGCCATAATTGCAGTAAACGACGCTTACACCAAGTACCTGTTTGATAACCGCTACGGAACAGGACAAAGCACCATCGACGGAATACTACGAGCAACAAGCGTGCTCCTCGCAGGCAAAAACTTCGTCGTCGCAGGCTACGGATGGTGCAGCCGAGGCATAGCTATGCGGGCACAGGGACTTGGCGCAAACGTCATAGTCACCGAAGTTCAGCCTACCCGAGCCCTTGAAGCCGCGATGAACGGATTACGCGTCATGACTATGTCTGAAGCCGCCCCGATTGGAGACTTCTTCGTCACCGCCACAGGCGACCTAAACGTCATAAGAAAAGAGCACATGAAAAAGATGAAAGACGGCGCCATACTCGCCAACAGCGGACACTTCAACGTCGAAATAAGCATACCAGACCTGGAATCGCTGTCAAAGGCAAAGAGAACAATCCGCCCCAACATGGAAGAGTACACGTTGACAGACGGGAGAAAAATCTACCTCCTCGCAGAAGGCAGGCTAGTGAATCTCGCAGCTGCGGAGGGACATCCATCCGAGGTTATGGACATGTCCTTCGCGAACCAAGCACTGTGCGCAGAAACCATTGCCAAAGCAGCAAAGATGCAGCCGAAAGTTTTCACTGTTCCAAAAGAAATAGACGAAAAGGTTGCCGAACTGAAGCTGAAAGCCATGGGTATAAGCATTGACAAGCTGACGCCTGAACAGCAGAAATACCTGTCAACATGGGAAATGGGAACCACCTGAACAGGTATATATCGAAAGACACGGCAAACTTTAAATGGACTAAGACCATAAAGATGGTTCAATAAAGTGGTGAACAATAATGAGTAAAGATCAAGCTATAGGTGGAGCGATACTTGTCGTCTGCGCACTCGTCGCGGTAGTCTATTTAGTCGCACTCTTCGGTTACGAACAACTAATTCAGCCATGGCTAAACATAGGCTCCTTAGGAGATGTCAGATACTGGCTCATTGCTGTGCCGGTACTTGTCGCCTTCGTCGCGATACTGCTAATAGGCGCATGGATAGGTTGGACAATGGCAACCACACCGCCGCCGAAGCCAATCGAGGAAATCACAACTGAGATGGAAGAGAAGAAGGAAGAAATAAAGCCAGAAGAACCAGCAGCTCCAGCGCCAGAACCTGCACCAGCCGCAAGTCCAGCTCCTGAAAAGAAAAAGAAAGAAAAATAAACGGTAACCCCGAATTTTTCCAATATTCCTATTCTAAAGTTTTTCTTTTTTCTAATTACAGCTAAGGCAGCGTCTCAGTTAATAGTCAACTGTTTAGAAACCGAGCATTTTGAAGCCGAAATAAAACCCCACGTAAACAGCGCCTGAGACAGCCAGCACTGTCAAGAGAAATTTTGGAGAAAACGAGCCGAAAGAGCTTTCCTCGCTCCTAGGCTGGACATCATATTCTTTAATTTCATGTGTTTTCACGTCGACTTTCACAGTGGCGGTGAACCGTTTCATTTCCACCTCGACGGTGTATAGGTCTCCTTCAAGGGAAACCCGCTTAGGCTTTAAGCCGCCCTTGTGTCCAATTCTCTTCAAGAAGGCAGCAGACATAGTTGTGACTGCTTCTGCGTTTAGTTCTTTTTCCTGTGGAACGGCGTCGGTGAGGACGCTTGGCAGAGTTTCTTGAGCAGTCTCGGACAACTATACTGTCTCCTATCTGGTTTGTAGAAAACTGAGTGTTGCTTTAAAAAGACGTGTGTGTATCATGACGCACCGACTACTCTAATGTTTTCTTGGGCATGCATTGCACGATTTCTCTGTAGGTCAGGCATTCCTCAGGAATTTGCTCTTTTGAAGGTCTTTCGCTCAGGTAGCCAAAATGGTTTTTGCATGTGGGTGAAATCCAAGTTTGGGTTTGGTGTGGGGAGCCGTTTTGCTCCGCATCTTTCTCTGCATCTGCGTCGGAGAATGTTAGGGCGTTTTCAGCTGTTATCTCGGTTAAGCAAAATGGACACGCATCGTTAGGTTCCGAAGATTCTTTTTGCAGGTTAGTTGCCTTTAGAGGCTTCGGGAAAACTTTGCGGCATGAACGATTTGGGCACTTGAAGCAGTCAGATGTTTTCGCAGATTCGGTCGTTTCCGATATAGATAGCCCTCCTTCAAGAATTAGACGCACGTCTATGTTTATAGTATTGATGAATTCAGAATAAGTAGCCAGACTAATCGATGCGGCAAGCCTGTGCTGGTGAAGCAAGTTTCTTGAGGTCGTTGACGCCTTCAGAGTATCCTGAAGCTATCAGTATGTCACCGGACTGGATTTTTGAGTCACCTTTGGGGCGCAAGGTTTTTTCTCCTCTTCGTATGGCTAAAATCCACATGCCTGTCTGTTCATGCACGCGGGCTTCTTTCAAAGTCTTGTTTGCCAAAGGCGAATCATCGGTCACGCAGGCTTGAGTGACTGTTTCCTCAGCTTCTTTTATGGTCAGTTTAAGAACTGGATGGGGTTCGATTCCTCTGAGGACAACTTCAGCCATTTCAGCCGCGGCGTCCGCAATCTTCTCAGTGGCTACGCCCAGTCGAATCAGTCCTAGGAAGCCTGAGGCTTCTTCTTTTTTGAAGTCGCTTGTTAAAGCCAGAAGTTCAAAAGCCGTATGCAGTTTGTCCATGTACTCCTCTAGTCGCTGCACTTCTTCAGCCAATTCCCTGCTGTTCAGCAAAAGTGATGAATAGGCTAGGTCCATCATTAACTCTGAGGTGTCCTTTAGCTCCACGAAGCGGGCAACAATTTCTTCAAACTGTTTCTGCTCGGTCAATATTGTTCCTCCAAGTGGCTTGTTCTGCCTTCGGCGAGGTCTTTGAATTCCTTGCTGCCTTGGGGGGCTCCTCGCGTTATGAGAGTGTCACCGGCGAGAATCCGTTCGGCTTTGTTTGGGTTTATTATCCAATCTTTGTTTCGGCGTATAGCGATTATGTCTATGCCCATTCTTGCCGCTAGGTCAAGTTTGCCTATGCGCTTGCCTGAAATGGTTGAACCTTCTTTCACGGTTGCTTTCATTAAGCGTTCTTCAACTTTCTCAAAAATTGCGCCTACGATGGGATGAACTCCTATGTTGCGTGTTACTATGGCAGCAATGTCAGCAGCAGCATCTGAAATTTTGTCTGTTGCCGCAGCGACTGTTGAAACGCCTATGAGAGCTTCTGCATCCTTGGGGTCGCCTCTTGACGCGACCATGATTTCCATGTCCAAGAGGTATGCTAAATTGTCGATGTGCTTTTCAAGGGTTAAAACGTCTTCGGCAAGCTCTTTATCATTGAACAGCGCGGAAGAGTAGGCTAAATCTATCATGAGTTCGGAAAGGTTCTTCATTTCTACCAGAAGCTCTCGGACAGGGATGGGTTTGTATCCTATTTTTCCAAAGGGCGGCATTAAGGTCAGAGTTGCTCCTTCGTTAGATATTGATTACTAAATATTTTAACCATACGTTACACTACCCCTAAGCTTGACAGGACCAGAGCGGCAAGCAACGCTACTGAAGTTATGCTGGCTGCAAAAGCATTTTCAATTGGGATAACAAAGTTTCCAGGATCCAAGCCCTTCTGGAAAGTCAGAATTGAAACTGCAAAGGATACGGTGACAATTAAGGCGATTGCTATGACGTTTGCAACCAACAAAACGGAGATGTGACTGTAGAAAGCGGCTGGCGAAAGTTGCCCGTGTATAATCAAGGCTAAGAAACCAAGCAACGCGAACATCACGATTGAAGCAATCCAAGCGCTGAGTATGTTTTTGGCGTGGTTCGCTATGGAGGAAAATTTGGGTTTGAGCATTCCAAGAGCAAGTTTGGTTGTTGCGGTTGAGCCGACCACGGAGCCAACGTCGCTTACCAATCCAATCAGGGCAGGATAAACCGTGTAGAATTCTCTTCGCTCGTTCGCGTAGTTGCCGATGCTTCTCAGAATTGTTCCAGTTAAGTTGACGATTATGGCTACAATCATCAAAGCAGCCAATGATTCCTTTATGGTTTTTTTGAAGTCAGAGTCGCCAAGGTTTTTTGGAAGGAAATATGCTATGAGTAACACGTGCGTCAACCCGAGAAGAACAACGGTCCATTTGCCTATGTCATTGTAGAAAAAGAACAAGTTTAGCGTCCCAACATAGCAGAAGGTTATGAAAATTGTGGCGACTGTCGACATTACAGGGTACACCACAATGTCGGGGTCTAAGCCCCATGTGAAAGAGGTGAAAGCCACTTGAACGGTAACCACCAAGAGAACTAACCCTATCGCCATGGTCGCAACCATGACTGAGAGAATAGCGGGGAAGTCTGCAAAGGTTATGCCCCAAAACAGGTTCCCGAAAACCAATGAAATAGCGCTCATCGCCACGCTCGTTATCAGAGTCAAGACAATTGCCGCTTCAATCAGCCTGTAGAAGCTCTTGTTATTGCCAGAAAAACGTGGGTAAATAACGCCAAGGTGCAGTGCCGTGCTTAGGCGACCGCTGAGCAACCCTTGGATTATGCCTTGCGCAGCGATAACGGCGGGGTAAAGAGCTAATGCCCACTGGCCATTTGAGCGGCTGAAAACGCCAAGTTGAGAAGCAATCAGGAACCCCGCAACCAAGCCACCAATATTGAATGCGAAAGCTGTCAGAGTTTCTCTTAGAGTTCTTGAGAAACTTGCCGTACTGCCAGCGTGGGTCATTCATTTTGCCTCCCTTTGCGGGATTAACACGCGAACTGAGTGTGAGTTGCTTGAAAGCTGTTAGACAAGCGTCACTAATGCGCACTCAATTTTCTATCTGGTCAAGTGGCATGGTTTAAATAGGTTTCTAGCAAACGCTCGGAGAAAAAGCGTTTTTGCTGAAGGCGAGAAAAAGGGGTCAGCTCTGCGGGTTTTTCGGCTGGTAAACGCACCAAGGGTCTTCAGCCAAGTAGTCTCCCTTGAGGTCTCCTGGTTCGTGCAGGTCGCCACAGTAATCTATGAAGTCACTTGAGAGTCCATAAGCGCGGGCGCGGCAGCCTCCGCACAGACTGCGGTAGTTGCATGCGCCGCATTTGCCTTTAAGAGTGGCAGGGTCACGCAGGGACTTGAAGATTTCTGAGCCGAACCAGATGTCTTTGAAAGATTTTTCTCTTATGTTTCCCAGCTTCACCGGAAGATATGGGCAAGGGGTGACTTCGCCGTTGGGGAAAACGCGGCAGTAGTACATCCCAGCGAGGCAGCCGCGAATCCACTGCCTCATGTCCAAGTGCATGTCCTTGGCTATGCGCATGAACTGCGGGGCACATGAAGGTCGCACGTTGAGCCTGTGTTTGGCAGTTTTCGCAAAGGTGGTCTTAATCATGTTTTCGTACATGGCGGGTGAAATGTCTGCCATTTTTGCGCCCCGTCCAGTCGGCACGAGGAAGAACAGGTGGAAGTTTTCCACGCCAAGGTTTTCTGCAAGGGACATGATGTTGTCGATGTCACCGTAGTTTTGCTGCGTAAGCGTCGTGTTGACTTGAACGAGTACACCGTTTTTCCTCAGAGCCTTGATGGCGTCAACTGCTTTTTGCCATGAGCCTTTGACGCCTCGGAAGTCGTCATGGCGCTCAGAGATGCTGGAGTCTAGGCTGATGGAAACTGTTTTTATGCCTGCGTCTTTCAGCTTCTTGGCAACTTCGCCGTCGATTAGTGCTCCGTTGCTGCCTAAACCCATTCGTAAGCCTTTTTGGGTGCCGTAGCGGACGAGTTCGAATATGTCTTTTCGCAAGAGAGGTTCCCCGCCGCTGAGTATAAGCAGTGGTCGGCTGACCTCTGAAAGTTGGTCAATCAGCCTCTTTGACTCTGCAGTTGTAAGTTCATCGTTGTACTCGCCTGTGGCGGCGTTTATGTAGCAGTGGGAACATTTCAGGTTGCATTTACGAGTAACGTTCCAAGAGACGACCAGCGGAATGAACTTCTCTGACTGTTTTGCATCGGGAGAGTAGCCGAGTTTCAAGTAGAACCCGCATTTGCCATGCGTCGCCATGCGCTGGGGATGCGACAAAGCAAACGTAAAAGGCAAAACAGTTTCCAGCATAGCGTTGGCGTGGGCGAAGCAGAAATGCGTGCAAAAAAGCGACGCCACCTCCTCGTTTATGTCCAGCTGCCCACCGATGTGTTTGTGTCCTCCGAAGATGGGACAGTTCAGGAACTCCATTCGCCCGTCAAGTCGGTCCATGTCCATGGTGTAGTTGATGAAGTGGTCGCTGAGCATGATTGACTGCAGTTTCTCTCTTCGAAATCCAACTTTAAGCGTGACTTCCAAGGCGATGCTGACGGTTTCTTCGCCGAATTTCTCCTGCACCTTCTCCATTGCCGCTTTGAGGCGGGGAACGCCGAGGGTTTTTGCAAGTTCTGCAAGTGTAAGCAGCCCTTTTATGGTCTCGTGTTCCTGTCGCAGGCGCATTTCTGCCACGTTCGTGGACCACTCTTGGAACAGGCTTTCCACAGCGGAAGCCGCGGCATTCTTGTCGCTGAGCATTCTTGAAGTTGTACGTGTTTTCTCATTGAGGGCAGTGAACAGCGCGATTTTTTCCTCTTTGGTTAGACCCCCTTTGGAGGCAACCTTTGCGCTGTCGAGGTTGATGCTCACGTTTGTTTTTGTGAGTTCGTTCATGTCCGATGCGAACTCTCGATAGAAACACGTCAGGTTTTCGCTTACGTCTGGCGCCTTCAGCTGCAGTTCTTCGAGGAGGACGCGGGTTTCTCCTTCCATCTTGGTTACCATAGCCATGTGATACAGAAGTGACCCCATCATTCCAGGGTCAGCGTTCTTGCCTGATGTGCCATAGAAGATTTCTTGGAAAAGGCGCTGTGCCGCAGGGTGGTTCCCGCTGGCGAGGTTGGCGAGGGTTTCGTTGAGTTTTATGCGCCTCTGGTTCAGGAGAAGCGCCCACTTGTGACAGTGCCCCTCGTCGAAGTGTGTTACAGCAACCACCCACTCAGAAGCTAACTACACATGGGGTTTACTAAAAAAAGGTAACGGTTCATGCCTCCCCGAAGTTGCCCAGCAATCTTGAAAAACGAAAGGGCGGGAAGATTCGATAAGCTATTAAAGCCGCGCGGACAAGACATAAACTAATTCGAACGGGTGAAGTGACTTGACATTCGATTGGGTTTACGCTTTGGTCGGCTTTCTCGTTATGTTCGGCATGCTGGTCGGCATCGGCATCAACAAACCCCGAGGTTTAAGCGTTAAACAATGGTGCTATGGCTACTTAGGCATCTCCGTGATCTTCGACATACTCGTAGTATTAGCCTTAGTTGCCGCGGCAGACTTGGTCTGGCTCACAAACCTGCTGCTGGGGCTCTCCGCAGGCGCCGCCACAGGCTTAGCCATCCATGTGGCTCATCACATCTCGGAAGAAGACCATGACGAGGAAGCAGGGTCAAAGCACGAACAAAAGTCAATATTTGGCTTCTGATGTCTTAAAGCAAATTGCACCAGGGAAAGGATTTCAGCATCAACTCACCAGTAAACTAAGTCCCCCCTCTCAACCAAGTTTGAAAAACAGGTTAAGGCAAGTACGCCCCCGATAAGATCGGTGATGTACTTAACGGTAGGCGAGCCGTTTAGGCATGGTAACTTCACTCTTCACGTATCAAAAGAAGGGGCCTAGAGGCTTCTCTCATGGTTGCTTCCTTAACCTCAGCAGCATCATATTTTTTGAACTTCAAAGAACCCTCGTAGGTCTCAGACTCCTTCAAGACAAAGTGAAGCTCGCCATCAGAAGATTGTACTCGGACAACTTTTAGATTTTTCATAGTCTCAAAACCCTTAACAGTATTTTGGCGCTGAGGGTCGATATGAATGGGAACTGCTTAAAACAATTATGAATTCAGAATCTGAATCCGAAGACCACATTTGCAACGCTTCAGTTTTAGAACGCTCCCCTCACGCCAAATTGTAACCAGTAAAAAACATTCACAAAATTCATTCCTTCGTGGACTATTCTCATAAAAGCTGCAGATGGGCTCCTTTTGCCAAAAACGCCTTAAAACTCTCAGAAATGTACCGTTTGTTCTTCCGAAATATGCCGAAAAGTGGCTCCAAACTGTAAAGTGGCGCCGAGGAAGGGACTCGAACCCCAATTTACGGGTAAGATTTTTTCAAGTCATCACAAATATTCCCTACAAAACAGTTCCGGTTCAAATCACAGCTTCCCTGAACCCACCTATGTTCAGAACTTATCCAAAACAAGAAGAAAAAAATCTTATCTCAAATAAGGGGTCAGGAAAAAGAGGAAGATAACTCGACTAAGCACTTGCACCGTTTCTGGATTCCGATACTTTTTCTGAGCACCCAACGATGAAAATGTCTCCTCATGGCTTGGTTCATGGAAAGTAGCAAATTTCATTCAATTATCGATCCCGAATAGTGTGTGGATAAGCAAATTCTCTCCCATCTTTGTCTTTTATTAAGACAATTGTTTGGCATTCATAGTATTGCGAAATTAACCCAATTCATTGTCAAACAAATACGAGAATAACTGTTCACCGCGTAAATTGGCAACGTTTAAATACGCATAGAAAATACAAAAGTCTTTCTAAAGGATGCGATATAATGGGCAAGTCCCTCACTCGAAAGATACTGGAAAAACACCTGGTAGTGGGCGAATACGTACCCGGCAAAGAGATAGGCATAAAAATTGATCAAACCCTGACTCAGGACGCCACAGGAACGATGGCGTACCTGCAGTTCGAGGTAATGGGTCTAAAGCAGGTGAAGACCGAGCTTTCAGTGAGCTACGTAGACCACAACACCATCCAAGTGGGTTTCGAGAACGCCGACGACCACAGGTACCTTCAGACAGTGGCCGCCAAGTACGGCATCGTTTACTCGAAGGCGGGAAACGGAATATGCCACCAAGTCCACCTAGAGCGGTTCGGCAAGCCCGGAAAGACCCTTCTCGGTTCCGACAGCCACACAACCACCGGAGGCGGCATCGGCATGATAGCCATCGGAGCCGGTGGACTGGACGTCGCTGTTGCCATGGGCGGGGGTGAGTTCTACATAACGTGCCCGAAAGTCTACAAGATAAACCTGAAGGGCAGTCTCCGGCCCTGGGTCAGCGCCAAAGACGTGGTTCTGAAGATGCTGGAGATGTTCACGGTGAAAGGCAATGTCGGCGTTGTGATGGAATATGCAGGACCCGGCGTAAAGAACCTCACTGTCCCAGAGAGAGCGACAATCACGAACATGGGCGCGGAGATGGGTGTCACCACCTCCATATTCCCCTCGGATGAAGAGACCAGAAAGTTCCTCAAAGCCCAGGGCAGGGAGGCAGATTGGGTCGAGCTGAAGGCTGACGATGATGCGGAGTATGACAGGGTCATAGACCTTGACCTCAGCGAGCTAGAACCCCTTGCAGCGGCCCCACACAGCCCAGGCAACATAGTACGAGTCAGTGACATGAAAGAAATAAAAGTGGACCAAGTGATGCTCGGTTCCTGCACTAATTCTTCCTACAAAGAAATAGCCACCGTAGCCAAGATCATGAAGGGCAAGAAGGTTCATCCGGACGTGTCATTCGGGGTTGCGCCAGGCTCGAGACAGGTCCTGCAGATGGCGGCACGGGACGGTTATATCGTTGACCTGTTGGATTCGGGCGCTAGACTGCTCGAAGCGGCGTGTGGATTCTGCATCGGCAACAGCCAGAGCCCCATGACGTCCGGCGTATCTCTCAGGACAAGCAACAGGAACTTCGAGGGAAGAAGCGGCACCGCGGACGCGCAGGTCTACCTTGTAAGCCCGGAAGTTGCGGCTGTGGCAGCAATCACAGGGAAATTCACTGACCCCCGCAAAGCAGGCATAGAGTACCCAAAGGTCAGTATGCCAACGGAATTTCTCATTGACGACTCGATGTTCATCTTCCCGAAAGACGCAGACAGGAACGTCGAAGTTGCCAGGGGTCCGAACATTGGCACACCTCCGGTCAACGACAAGATGCCTGAGCACATAAAAGGCATTGTCGGGATAAAGGTCGGCGACAAAATCACAACGGACCACATAATGCCCGCCGGAGCCAGGCTCAAGTACAGGTCCAACGTGCCTAAGTACTCGGAATTCGTCTTCGAACCCATTGACCCGGCATTCCCCAAGAGAGCTATGGAAGCGAAGAAGAAAGGTCTGCACACCGTCGTCGTTGCGGGAGAGTCTTACGGCCAAGGAAGCTCCAGAGAACATGCCGCTCTGTGCCCGATGTACCTCGGCGTCAAGGCAATCATAGCCAAGTCAGTGGAGCGAATTCACGCTGCCAACCTTGTGAACTTCGGCATAATTTCGCTGTCCTTCAAGAACATGGCTGACTACGACAAGATAGAGCAGGGTGACGAGATTGAAATACCGGACATCAAAAAGAAACTGCAGAACAACGAGCCAGTCATCTTGGTGAACAAGACCAAGAACCTGAAAATCGAACTCGGGTACAACCTCTCCCAAAGACAGAAAGACATCCTCTACGAGGGCGGCTTGCTCTCGTACACAGTCAAGTGATGTGAAAAGGAGGAATCTGGATGAGCAAAATAAAGGTGAAGACAACAATCGTCGAGATAGACGGAGACGAAATGACCAGAATAATGTGGCAGATGGTGAAAGAACAGCTCCTTTTGCCATATTTGGACATGAACTTTGCCTACTACGACCTTCAACTGAAGAAAAGAGACGAGACCGAAGACAAAATAACCCTCGAGGCAGCGGAAGCCATAAAGAAATACGGCGTCGGCGTGAAATGCGCCACCATCACCCCGGACAAGAACCGAGTTAAAGAATATAACCTGAAGCAGGAATGGAAGAGCCCCAACGGAACCATAAGAGCAGCGCTGGACGGCACGGTCTTCAGAGCGCCCATTTTGGTGAAGAACATTCTGCCTGCAGTCCGGTCCTGGAAGAAACCCATCCACATCGGAAGGCACGCCTACGGTGATGTCTACAAGAACTGCGAGTACAGAGTCCCAGAAGCCGGGAAGGCCGAGTTGCTGTTCACGAACAGCGCCGGCAAGGAACTGTGGCGCGGAACCATTCAGGACTTCCAAGGTCCGGGCGTAATCCAGGGCATTCACAACACCGACAAATCCATATCCAGCTTCGCCAAAGCCTGCTTCACCTACGCCTATGACCAAAAGCTTCACGTGTGGCTAGGTGTAAAGGACACGATTTCCAAGACTTATGACGCGCAGTTCCGCAAGATATTCGCAGAGGAATACGAGAAGAACTGGAAGGCAAAATACGAGGAAGCCGGGCTCGAATATTTCTTCACCCTGATCGATGACGCCGTCGCCAGGATAATGAAGACCGAAGGCGGAATGCTCTGGGCCTGCAAGAACTACGATGGCGACGTTATGAGCGACATGCTGGGTTCAGCCTACGGTAGCCTAGCGATGATGACCTCCGTCCTTGTCAGCCCTCAGGGATATTACGAGTTTGAAGCTTCTCACGGAACGGTTCAAAAGCACTATTACAAGTACCTGAAGGGTGAAAAGACCTCCAGCAACAGCATGGCTCTAATATTTGCGTGGACCGGCTGCCTCAGAAAGAGGGGCGAACTGGACCAGACACCAGAAGTCGTGGAATTCGCGAAGAAGCTGGAAGAAGCGGCTCTCGAAACCGTAGAGAGCGGCATCATGACCGGCGATTTAATGGTCGTAGCCACACCGGACCCGAAGAACAAGAAGGTCTATACCGAGGAGTTCATTGGCGAAGTGGCAAAAAGGCTCAAGAAAAAGCTTGAATAGAAGGATAAAAAATGGCTCACAAAGCGATCAGGGAAGCTGACGGCAAGCGCATGCTCGCCCGTCTGTTCAAAGACTACTCCAACGGAAAGTACGACATCCCGGATAAAATTGTCACCGTCGGACCAGATACCGACATGACGAAGCTGCAGAATCAACACAAGTGGCTGACCACGGAGAAGTTGGTCGTCAAACCCGACCAGCTCATAAAGCGCAGGGGAAAGAACAAGCTAATCCTTGTCGGCGCGAACTACGACCAAGCCAAAGAATGGATAAAAGAAAAGTCCAAGGCTCCGATAACCATCTATGGCAAGTTCGGCGCCGACGGAAAGCCCGCGGACAAGGGAACGGTTGGACAACTCACGCACTTCATCATCGAGCCAATGGTACCCCACAAGGATTCGGACGAATGCTACCTCGCAATAATGTCAACCAAGGACGGCGACACCATCATGTTCCACCACGAAGGCGGTGTGAACGTCGGGGACGTGGACACCAAAGCAGCACGGCTGGAAGTGCCCATCGGTACCTTCCCGACGCAGGTAGATATCGAGAAGAGGCTTCTAGGAAAAGTCACGGCTGACCGCAAGAAGCGCCTTTCCGGTTTCATCGAGACTTTGTTCAAATTCTACGCAGACCTGAACTTCACCTACCTCGAAATAAACCCAATTGTAGTGACAAATAAGTCGGTCATCCCTCTGGACCTTGCAGCCAAACTGGACAGCACTGCCGAGTTCGACAGCGGCAGCAAATGGGGCAACATAGAGTTCCCCGCGCCCTTCGGCAGAACCCTCTGTAAAGAAGAGGCATACATCGAGGAGTTGGACTCCCAGACTGGAGCTTCTCTCAAGCTCACTGTCCTCAATGCCGAAGGAAGGGTCTGGACAATGGTGGCGGGCGGCGGCGCATCAGTCATATACGCAGACACAATCACCGACATAGGCTACATGAACGAATTGGCTAATTACGGCGAATACTCAGGAGACCCGAGCGAGGAGTTCACTTATCTCTATGCCAAAACAATACTCGACCTCATGACCCGGAAGAAGAACCCGAAAGGCAAATTCCTGCTCATAGGCGGCGGCATAGCGAATTTCACTGACGTAGCCAACACCTTCAAAGGCATAATCAAAGCCCTCAAGGAGTATGAGAAGAACCTTCAGGAGAACAAGGTCAAGATCTACGTCCGAAGAGGCGGACCAAACTACCAAGAAGGCCTGTGTCGGATGAGGGAGCTCGGCGAGAAGCTAGGTGTGCCGATTGAGGTGTATGGACCGGAAACCCACATGACCAAGATTGTTTCCATGGCCCTGAAGGGAGGAAAGTAACATGGCAAGGGCAAAGTCAGCCAAGAAAACCAGCGCATATGAACTGTTCGACCGAAACACCCAGTCCTTCATCTACAACAACCAAGTCAACGCAACGCAGAGGATGCTGGACTTCGACTATGCGTCATGCCGCGAGACACCTTCAGTCGCGGCAATAATCAACCCCACCGGCGCGGACAGCTTCGCGAAGTTTTTCTTCGGCAAGCGCGAGATCCTGATACCCGTGTACAAGACAATCGAGAACGCCGCGAAGATGCACCCTAACGCTGATGTGATGATAAACTTCGCATCCTTCAGGTCGGCTGCGCCCTCAACTGAGGAAGCACTGGCTATACCGCAGATTCGTACCATTGTGATAATCGCGGAGGGAGTGCCAGAGAGAAGAATGAAACTGCTCACCGCCAAGGCCAAAGCTCTTGGAAAAGTCATAATCGGTCCCGCAACCGTGGGAGGAATAAAAGCCGGCTGCTTCAAAATCGGCAACGCAGGCGGCACTATCGAAAACATCATTGACTCCAAGCTTCACAGGCCCGGTTCCGTGGGTTTCGTTTCTAAATCCGGCGGTTTGAGCAACGAGGCGTACAACATCATCGCTAGGAACACGGACGGCTTGTACGAGGGTATAGCTATCGGCGGGGACACGTACCCGGGCTCTACACTGCTGGACCATCTGCTCAGGTTCGAGAAGATGCCTGAGGTTAAGATGCTGGTGTGCTTGGGCGAGGTAGGCGGCAGCGGCGAGTACGAGATTGCCGAGGCGCTCAAGAGCAAGAAGTTAACAAAGCCGCTGGTGATTTGGGTCACCGGAACCTGCACCAAGGCCTTCAAGACCGAAGTTCAGTTCGGCCACGCGGGCGCAAAAGCGGGCTGTGACGCGGAAACCGCTGACGCAAAGAATGCGGCTCTCAAGAATGCCGGGGCAATAGTTCCGAACTCGTATGACGATTACGACCAGAAGATAAAATCCACATACGAGAGTTTAGTCAAGAAGGGCATAATCAAGCCAAAACCGGAACCTCCAGTGCCGAAGTTCCCAATGGATTACGCTAAGGCGGTGAAGGAAGGTCTCATCAGGAAGCCCTCCAACTTCATCTGCACGATATCAGACGACCGAGGAGAAGAGCTGCTTTACGGCAAGATGCCGATTTCCGAGGTCTTCAGAAAGGAAATAGGAATCGGCGGGGTACTCAGCATCCTATGGTTCAAACGCCAGTTCCCGGCATACGCGACCAAATTCATAGAGATGACCATCATGGTCACGGCAGACCACGGACCTGCAGTATCGGGCGCCCATAACGCCATAGTCGCGGCCAGGGCAGGCAAAGACCTGATTTCCTCGGTCGCGAGCGGCATGCTGACGATTGGCCCGAGGTTCGGAGGAGCCATCGACGGCGCAGCCCAGATGTTCTCCGACGCCTATGACAGGGGACTAACCCCAATCCAGTTTGTTGAGGAAATGAAGAAGAAGGGCGAGAACATTCAGGGCATCGGGCACCTGGTCAAGAGCATAAATAACCCTGACATGCGCGTGACCATCATGAAGGAGTACGCTAAGAAGCACTTCAAGACAACTCCACTCCTGGACTACGCCCTCGAGGTGGAGAAGATCACGACAGCCAAAAAAGACAACCTCATCCTTAACGTGGACGGCTGCATCGGGATTTGCTTCGTCGACTTGCTGAGGAACGAGATGCCGAAGAAGGAAGCCGATGAATACATCCAGATGGGTGCCCTAAACGGATTGTTCGTGGTGGGCAGAACCATCGGCATGACGGCACACTTCCTGGACCAGAAGCGGCTCAAGCAGGGACTTTACAGACACCCGTGGGACGACATTGCCTACATGATGGAATAAGCGTGTCTGAGAACCCAGCGATTGGCGCGTGCTAGCGGTTTTCTCTGTTGACGACTGCCCGCTGCAAGTATTTCAGTAGTAAGCGGCTGCACTCAAGCATCTGAGCCATTCTAAATGGTCGTCTCCGCAAAGCCACTCAATATGGGGTTTTTCTGAACTATCCAAAGGCACAATCCGCAAAAAATGACGCCCATCAGAAGTCTTAAACAAAATGGCCTTAAAATCACCAAAGTCACTAATGCCTTCGGCAATCTTCTCCATTTTGCTAAATCGCCTCATTAGCAGTATTCTTCGGATTTAGATATAAGATTAACCTTAGTGCATGCTTCCCTGCCCGTTCAGGGTTATGGATTCATTTTTGTTGAGTTCAGCTGCAGGTTTTTTGGCGAAATAAGTTCAAGAGCTGAAAGGAAAATTGGCGCCGGGGAAGGGATTCGAACCCCAATTTACCGGTAAAAACCATACGCTTGAAGGGTGGGTTCAAATATGCCCCACCAAATTTGTGCTCTGTGTTTTCTTGCAAAGTGTTAAATTGCAAAGACGCCAATAGTATGGCGGAGGCTCCAGTTGGAAAAGGCTTCTGAGAGTTTGAACCAAAGGCTAGCTAGAGTAACTCTTGTAGTGTTTGTTCTGAGTACTTTGACTTCAGGGATAGTGTTAACCCCACTGGCGAATGCCGAGGATCAAACTTTGACTCTCGGTCCTAACCAAGGTCCTGTGGGCACAACTGTGTACGTCGTTGGAATGGGATTCGCTTCAGACACTTGGGCGGGAATCAGGTTCGGCGAATCACAGGTTGCAGGCGCATATGTGAGTACTACGTTTGGAAGAATAGCCGTAGGATTCTCAGTGCCATCTGTTCTCCCGGGCACGTACATTGTTACTGCTACGGATGAAGCAGGCGGCTTTGCTACAGCAACTTTCACAGTTACCTCACAAGTCTCGACTCCAACCCCCACTGCTACTCAAGCCCAACCTACACCCACATCTTCCGCTGGTCCAACCTCATCCCCAGGGACCTCCCCTAGCGAGGAACCCACTCCTACAGAAGAAACATGGTTATACCCCACCCACCGACCCAGCCCGAGCCCAGCAGCCGAGGCAGGTGGATTTTGGTCTCCGCCCCTGATAATAGGTCTGGTTGCGGTTGCAGTGGTAGCCTTCCTTGTTCCAACAACTTTCTTACTTAGAAGACGCGGGAATAGAGAAACGTTGCTTAATGAGAAGGCTCCGCCTTACAGACCGGAGCCGTCTGCTCAGGCAGGGGAGCCCGCCGCGGCTTCGCAGTATAATCAGCCCTCATATTACGGCCAGCAACCTTCGAGGTATCCAGCTAGCACCCGATACAGTCAGCCACCGAGCTATCGCCAGCAGTTGTCAAGGCCTCCTGTAACCCCGCGTTCTGGTCAACCCTCAAGTTATTATCGGCAGCCCTCTGGTTATGGCCATCAGGCGCCTTTTACGAAGATTTGCCCTCAGTGCAAACGAGTTGTCAGGGATGACTATAACCTCTGTCCATACTGCGACAAAAGGCTAAAGTAGAGCACGCAGTCTCAGCTCCAAACAGCCAAAGTTTCTATTTCTTGGGTTGGTCTCTTCATGACGGGAAGAGAGTTGATGCTTCTGAGCAATAGGGCCTTTCTCAGGTTTTCTTTGAAAGCGTTAGGTTTTCTTCATCGTAGTTGAACTCGCGGTTTCTTACGCCTTGGCTAGTATAGAAGAGCCTGAGGTATTCTTGTGCGTATCTGGTGTCGAACGGTAGGTCTCTGGGGCTGACTCGTTTTTTCTGTTTGAGCAGATCCTCGATGGCTGTTTTGGCCACTGGGTAGTTCAGGAGAAGTTCCTCTTTGTCTGCGTATATGGTTAACGTGTCAATGCACATGTTTATTTGTGACAGTGCCTTTGGAAGCACTGCGAGGGTTTTGTTGAGTTCTTGATTGGGCGCTTCGGTGATTGCTTTCATGGCGGACGCTGTTTGCTCCTTTAGAGCTTCGTTTTTCTCCCAGAAGTCCTCTTTCACGGGCAACAGTCTCTCGATAGAGGCTTCTTTGCGCTCCATCAACTCGTGGAGAGTGGAGAGCACGTCTTTGCCTATGGCCAGCGACGTTTCAAGCGCATCGCGTATGAAGGGCAAGTTGGTGACGGAGAGCGCCTTGATTCCCAAGCTGCGTTCTATGCCTTGAGCGCGTTCAATGCAATCCCTGATTTTTGCGTATTGGTCGCCCAATGTGGGCTGAAGCGTCTCAGTCTGCATGTTGAGGCTGGTAAGCTCGGCGAGTGAGTTCTGGAGGTACTCTACCGATTTGGAGACGTCTTTGCCGTAGAGCGCCTTCCAATTAGTCAGCGCCGTGAAGAGGGCATCTGTGGCGAACCATGGAGCAATTTTCTTTTCCAACTGTTGCTTCGTAAAGGTTATCGTTCGGCTCTGTTCTGGAAGCGTCTGGTCGTAGAGTGCCCTTATGATGTCGTAGGTTTCCTCGACTGTTTGGCTGACTTTGTCGGCGAGGACTCGGCTGGTGTCCAGAATTTGCCGAATATTCTCCACTCTCGCTTCCAGAGGCATGTCTTTCTGGAAGTCGGCTTTCACATCGGTTTTGGCTTCGAACCCGAGTGCCCGAACTTTCTTAAGCCACACCGTGAACTCGTAGTTAACCTGCAGTTGGTATTCTTCCACGACTTTGCCCAGGTCAGGTGCCAAGTTGTCGATGGCAATGCTCATATTTGTGTCCAATTCTTTGAATTTCTCCTCCATCTCCGTTGGCTCGTAAAGTTTGGCGGCGGTCTTTGTGATTATATCGTTGAGTTTGTCTTTGATGATGAGCATTTGGCCTTCGGGTCGGCTGGCGTCGATGGGTATGGTTTTGGCTTTGGCAAGCAACGCTTCGAAAGTCTGCAGCCTCGCCGAGAGCTCCTGCGTTTTCGCCACGACTCTCTTGGAGCGCTCTTCAATTAAGGCACGTTTCTTAGGCGCATAGTTGACGTAGGATATGGGCAATGCAAACAGCAAGGTCGTGAATATGCCAACTGCCATCTGAGCAGTGTTCAGCTGTGCACGGAAAGCCAGAGGCTGCTGCATCAGGGTAGCTAGGAGGTAGAAGAGAGCTGTTATGGCAGCGGCGCCGAAAGCTGGGAAGAGGACTTCTGCCCGCATCGCAAAGCTTTTCCTGTTCAATTCCCCAGCAAAGGTGGAAACGATGAAGATGAGGCAGAGGACCAAAGCAAGAAAGAGGATTATGCCTGGGAACGAGTCTATGTACTGAGATAAGGCTGAACCGACGACGCTGGCGGAAGCGGGCGGCGGTGCCGTGAACTGTGTAGATATGATGTAGACGACATGGGACTGGTCAAACAGTCTGAACTGAGTCATTGCATCCTGCATGCCCTTGAAGACTCCGTTGAGCGGAACGTAGAGCGGTGGAACGCCCATGGGGTCCATCCACCAATCAGTCCGTCTTATGGTGGGGATAATTTGGGAGAACTGCATGATCTGGAGCGGCACCGAAATCATGGCATAATACGACAAAGCCAGGACACCTTGCGTCTTCTTGAAGAGCACCGCAACCGTCAGCAGCAAAGGCACAGCGAATATGTACGTTTGACTGAAGAACAGCAGCGTTGCTGCCATGATACCAATGTTGATAGCTATGGCGTCTTCGCAGGTGCGGAAGCGGATAGGAAGCGCCACGAAGAAGTACAGGAGCGCGGCAACGAAACCGACTCGCACTTCAGGCGCGCCCAACATGGCGACGAAGTTCATCGAGGACAAGTGGTACAGCATGCTTAAGCCAATCATTAATCCGCCGACGGGCATAGCGAACTGCGGCTTCTCGTAAGCCCCAAAGGCTATTAGAAAAGCGATGAGCACTGGTAGCGGTTGAGGAAAAAGCGGGATAAATGAAAGCCCAAGTGCCATGCTCGCAAACGTTATGCCACACGTGAGAAGCCTCAGCGAAGAAGATTCCCGAGCACGTCTTTCCCGCTCTTCTCCCTGAAGGCGTTGCTTGCGTTTCTTAAGGTATTCTTTCAAGGAGGAAGCTGACGGTCGGCGAAGTTTTCGGTTGGCTAACTTCTGTCTGATGGACTTCAACATGGATCGTCTAAAGCTTTATCTTCACAAACTGTTCTTAAGGTTTGTCATAAACAGGGGGACGGACTACGGAGAGCAACGAAGCGCCTTTTGATGTCAACTCAAGCATCCAAAAACACATCGTGATGTTGAAGCCTTGGTTTCCTAAACGCGCTGTCGTCTGCATCGGCGAATATCCCATCAGGATTCTTCTGAAGGGGCAGATTGCAGAAAAAATCGAGGAAGCCCTGCCAGTGTTCGTGGACAAGTCCAGCAAAGACCTCGCCAAATGGAGCCCGCGCCCCTTGGACGAGCACAGTTATCTGGGCTTGGATACGGATGTTGAAACGCACTTCTGGTTTGACGTCCTCCCCAAAATCACACAAGAAGGATTCATCAAGCGGCTGAAAAACACGTCCATCGACAAAGTCCACGAGGCGGTGGTGGTCTCGTCAACGTGGGACAGTTTCAGTAGTGCCCTGTTGCCAACTTTGCTCGCCAAATCCAAGGCGTGGAGCCTGAACTCTGCGGTTTTTGCCATTCTGCCTTCGGAAGTGCAGCCGCCGGACGCTAAGTTCAACACTTTCTGCTGTCTAGGCATGTGCGTAGCTAAGGATTTTGCGCCGCTTCTGCTCCTGAACAGGGACCAGCTTGAGAACTACGTGGGCGTTGACCGCCAAGGCTCCATCATAAAGGGAAACGCTGTCCTAGACTATGTTCTGGATATGGCTTCGGCGAAGAACACTTTTGTGGAAGAAATGTTCGACTTACTCAAGACATTCAACGCCAGAATTTGCGGAGTCCTCGCTGTCACGGGTGCCAGCTTCAAGGTTTATGGTTCTTTGGACAATGTTTTCAGCACGACTTTGGTTAAGCCGTTGACTGAGTTTGACTTGGCAAGTGCCTCACTCGTCTACGTCCTTGCCCGCATGCCCATCCGGCTTAGGGACAAGATTCCGAAAGGCAAAATTGAGTTAGCCGTGGCTGACTGGTTCAGCGACAAAGCAAAACTGCGGTCCGTCTACGTCAGCGAACCCATCTACGTGGACGACGCTCTGGACCGAATTGATATAGTAATGATTGTAGGTGGCTTTAACACGACCAGGATGTTTGCCGCTATGGAAAAAGAAATAGCTATAATCAAGAATCATGCAGTTGAAAATAATTTAGTAAAGAAAGAAGAGTGGCAGGCTATCGTCAACTGTTTGGCGTAGTGTCCCAGTTTTTACTGCAGGTTTTTCTTCGGACTGTTGCTATTGTTGTGGTTTAGTCCGTTGACTATGTGTATGGCTGCGATGCCATGCTCGATGAGGTAGCTTCGGCTGAGGTGTCTTTCAAAGTCGTTTGACTTGCTGTAGAGGAGTTGCATCTCGTCGAAGGCTTCCATGTCTTCGGGTTTTCCTCTGCCTGCGACTACGAGGATTCTTGTTATCCAGTCGTCCCTTGACTCGATAACGCGCACGGTGATGGTTCTGGATACTTCGCTTGTGACGTAGCCAGCTAGCACAGTGTACAGTTCCTGCGTGAGGTCTTCGGTCCACATGTTGGGCGGTGAGGAAACAGTGACCCAAAGGTAGTCGGTTCTGTAGGTTGGTTTGAATCCCATGACGCTTGGTGTCTTGAAAATTCGTATCAGGCTCTTCATGTAGTCCCTGTAGTGTGACAAGTCGAGTATGTCTTTGGCGATTATTTCTCTTGTGAGGGAGTCTTCTTGCTCCGTCAGTATCTTAAAGATTATCCTGATCTGCTCGTTTTCCGTAATCTCAGTTGATCTTTCGTAGAACTTCTTGGGTTGGAGTATCTCGGCGAGTTTTTCATCGTACTCTTTGTTCAGGTCCACGATTTTGTTCAGCCTCTTGCGGTAATCGGAGGTTACTTCAATCTTCTTGGACAGTTGGTCATAGAGTTGGATGGTGGAGTCGAACTTTCCAAGGTCCTCAAGCGTAAGGGCTTCCTCTTCGTTGATGCGTTTCAAGTCGCGTTCCAGCATGGTTAAGCGTTCTCTGGAGTACTTCTTCGAGCTGAGGAATTTCCTCAGTTGTTTTTCCAGCTTGGACTTGTCGTATTCTTTGCGTTTCTTGTTCTCCTGTATCCTTGTGAGTTCATTGTCGACTTCGCTTTTCTTGCTCATGAATCTTGATGCGATTTCGTTCAGGTAAGTTAGGTGCTCATCAATCATCTTCGCTTCGTCCGAAGGTGTACGTAGCATCAGTTGCACGAGAAGGTAGATCGTGTTAAGTTCCGCTCGGATGTTTCTTAGAGTTTGCAGTTCGTTCTCTGATTCGGGCAAGGTTTCGTAGTAGGCGATGATTCCTTCAGTCAAGTATCGGTTCTCGTCGTAGAACTTCAGTATGTCCAGCGCTTTCTCAGCGAGTTCGGCTAAATTCAGGTAGTCTTCGAGTATTTTTTTCTGTCGCACAGTGAAGATTTGCGAGCTTGGAATGAGGTGCTTCAGGCGTTCGAATATGTAGGCTTTCTTATAGCTATAGTCTCTATGATTCTTCGTGAGCGTGGTAAGTAGAATTTCGAGATTGTCAACTTTTCGGGAGCCCTCTTTGCGAAGTGTGAAGTTAATTATAGCTTCCTCGATGGGTCCAGTCTTGGGCATCATCTTGATTGTGGCCAAGAACTTCGTGAGTTCGCTGACCCAAGTCTTCACTTGGTCTTCGATGGCTCTGACATGCAACGCGTAGTCTTCTTCAAGCCTCGGGTTGTTGTAAGTAATCGACTTGAGGCTCTCCTCAAACTGCTCTTCCACATATGTGCCTGTCCTTATCTGGTACTGCTTGAGAAGTTTCCTGATTTCGTCGTTGTTGGCTATGATAACGCCGTTTATGGCGTCCAGTATGTCAAGTTTTTCGGCTCGGTGATCATGCAGCAGCTCCAGTTTCTCAAAGTACAACCTCATAGCCATAATGTACTCGTCTATCGGGTAGATTACTTTGACCGTGCCCAGCGTGTGGACAAAGTTGTTTGTGAGCCCTACTTCCGTGCCTATACCGCCCAAGAGGTCAGCCAAGTCGAAGTCCATAAGCGTGTAAAGCATGTCTACGACCATTTCATCCATTTCTTTTCGGGCAGTCACTATGTTGCCGACCTTGGTGTAGGCAGGCAGCAACGGCAGATAGATGAGCGCGTTCAACGGGTTCCTGTAGCAGTCGCCAAAGTTTGTGATGACGTGCTCATTGTAGTCCTTGTTCAGCAACAGCGCGAGTTCGTTCATCGCTACGAAGGCAGAACAGCCCTTCGCAGGCGGGTCGTCCCCGTTGCAGGGTGCAATCACAAAAGTAATTATCGGAATGCTGGAGCCGAGGACCTTGCGCAGGTGTCTGACGAAATCGAAGAATATGCCGCTTCCCGTGCCGCCGCCCAAGCCGTAGATAAGAACCACTGTCGGCGTAATTATGGAGGAAAGCGCTTGTTCCTTGAATGTGTTGATGAAGTTTCTGATGATGCCCAGCTGATAATAGTTTAGCCCGTAGATTGCCTTTGCCAGCGCGCGTCTTCTGCCTGCGCCTCCAGCCATGGGCGGTATAGCCATCGTTGAGTTAAGCCAGGGCGTGTAGTTGTCGAGTTTGGCTCCTTCGTTGATTAGGTACTCGTTGTACTTCTTGTTGATGAAGTCGAACATAGTCTCGGCAGTTGGGAACTTGATGGACTGCGCAATCAGCCGCATTCTCTCTTTGGGAATGCCTGCTTTGATGAGTGCCTTTGTAACTTTCTCGTTGGTTTCCAGCAGGCTTCGGATTTCTGGGTCAGCTATATCTATAGCGAGGAGACCGATGCGTGTTATGTCATTATTGAGGAGGTCCAGAGTTTTCTTGTCGCTGAGGAAAGCTTCGACTATGTTAGTTCCTGCTGAACCGAGACCTATGAGTTGGACGGCGTTCTGGTAAATTTTCGTAGTTTCACGCCCCAACTGCGCGTTTCAGCCTGTCTTCGATGGTCTCTAAGCCTTGCGAGAGGTTTTTGTCTATTCTTGACGCCCTGAGAGTTAAGCCTTCGAGGTCACGGATTTGGTCTTCAACTACCTGTGAAACATAGCCTGCTTTACCTCTAGCTCTCATGAATAAGACGAGACCTATGACTGCTACAGCTGCAAGGGCTCCTGCTACGGGTAGGAAGAGCGTGTCGAACATGGATGAGCCTACTGCTACAGGAGGCTGTTCAGAGATAGCAAGTTGGTTTAGCTGTGATATGGCGGTGTCGACGAAGCCTTCGTTCGCTGCTGATTCGGACCCGTTGATGACGTTCGAGTAAAGCGCAATGTACGCTGGAGCAGCATTCTGGTCTTCTAGACCTTGCAGGGCATTTACGCTTTGGTCATGAAGGACTTGGTACTCAGCAATCTTTGAGTCGACAATCCAGGGCTTGATTTGGTCTATGATTTGACCGGTTGAGTCTGTTAGACTGATTAGCGAGAACGCTTTTGGCAGGTGGATTTGAGTTCCGCTGCCTGTAGACGAACCTGTCGTCAAGCCTGTGGGTATGTTTCCGTAGCATGAGATTGTGAGTTCGCCTTGGCTCTGGCTGAAAGTCACCGTGGAATTATTCGGGTTGTAACCTTCCACCGGATAATCCAAGGTTTTCAGTTGCCAGTAACTGTCCTGAGTTGTACTGTGCAGCATGCTTGTTGAAAGCTTCAATGTGGAGTCAGGTACGGTCATGGGCACCGTTATGGTTATTGTTACGTTCAGTTTTGCGCCTTCAAGCAGGTTGTCACTGATTGTGGCTCCTGCACTGCTCTTCTGCATTATAATTTCGCCTGTGGACAAGTCACGGACGGTATAGTTTGTGATCCAATCTCCCACAGCGGCTTTCGCGGGGACTGCAGAGAGAACTATAGTTAATGCAAAGAGGGTGACTACAACTAATGTTACTAGGTTTTTCCTCAATCTTCCAACTCCCTGCCCTCTTTTTACAATGGGTCAGCATATATAATTTATGCAATGTGCACCTTCCAAGGCGATTTCAAGAGCAGCAAGAAAATACTAACGCAGAGTTTGTCTCCGCTTCTACCAAGATTCCCTCGGAATCTCCGCCCCTTGCAGGTTGACGGAAGGAGCTGCGGACTTAGTCAGTTCAGACAGATGCGCCCTCAAAAGCGCCCTGCATTCTACAACAGTGTCTTCTGCGCCTTTCGCTCGAGCTATCTTGCTAACCGTTTCCTTCAAGAGGCCAGCATCCGGAGTGACCTGGATTTCCTTCGCCAGTTGATCCAGTATCCTTGAAAATTCAAAACTCTCCTTAACCGTTTCCTCGTCGCCCACTTCCACGCCTAAGATAATGTCGTTCAGCGTATAGTAGGCTCGGAGGGCGTTCTGAGCGTCTCTGTAATTGGGGTGAACCTGCGCCGATACTCCTTGTTTCGAAGCCAAACCAACAAAATACTCGCTGAGCTGCCTTAGGAGACCGAGCACTTCTTCACCCGCCTCGACAGGAACATGCACTTTGACTGCCGCGGAAAGCTTTGCAAAATTTACATTAACTTTACCAGAGTTCAGATCCGTGAAGACTTCAACGCTTTGCAACGCTTTTTTTAGGTGTTCTTCGACGCGGGTCCAGTTGATTTTGCCCTGCAGAGTTCTGAGCAAGTCAAACAAGGGGTCAACGATTTCCTCAGCAGAGTTAAGCAGCATTGGAACTTGCAGGCGCATCTGCTGTTCTGCTTCTGCCCTCTCTTTCTGTTCAGGCGTCTGTTCCTCCGTTAGCGCCTGCGTCCGCTTCACCTCGTCAAGGGCAGCGGTCAGCTTCTCTAAGATAGGTTTGAAGAATTCGGGTTTCTGCAGCGTGAAGGTGTCGGTGATACCGTTCCACAAAACAACGAAGCGGTTTCCATCTTGCCTCACGGTTTCGATTTCAGTAACGGGAATCTTTATGGCAACATCTTTTTGCCTTCCCAAGATACTCTTCTTGAGGGTGAACTTCAACGTGTTTTCCGAAAACTCCAGATCACCGGTGCCCATGGTCTTAACGGTGGCTTTTGCCGTTGGAACTGTGGGAATTTGCAGTTTCAGGGGCTTTTCCTGCTTGGGTTGTTGTTGCTTCTTGCGCTTGAACATTTGACATCAACCGGTGCCTGAACTATTTTTTGAGTTCTTTCCATCTTTCTATTGCCTGTTCGCTTTCGAACACAGCGAAGCCTATGCCTGCCATGACGGCGCCCACGGCGATGCTCACGCCGAGTGCGAAGGGCATGCCAGTCCATGTGTAGAGCCTGAAGTATGTGAGGACTACCGTGAGCACCATAATTAAGCCATAAAGGAATTCTACGTCTTCTCGCCAGTTAACCATCCACATCACCCACGACGACTGAACACTATTGGCTCTGACAGCATAAAAAGTTAACCAAAGAAAGTTAGGGTGCGTTTCCTCTGGTGGAACGGAGGCTTTCCGCAAGGAGGGCTAAAAGGCACTTCTACGCAAGGCGTAGTTGAGTGATACGGGGAAGGGATTCGAACCCCACTTTACCGGTAAAAACGCACAGGCTTGGGCAAGAAGTGTTCATAAGTCCTAAGAATTTGGGTCTGACTGGAATCTGACCCGTGCGCATGGCTGTGTTCTGGTTAGTGGCGACGCGCGCGAAGAAAAGAAGTCTGTGAGAACTTTAGAGTAGCGACCCGCTGATTGCAAATTAAGGCGGAGGCGGTGGTGGAAAGCTGCTGGGCATTGTCTGAACTGCAGGCTTTCTTCTACGCACCAGCAAAACGGTTACTACAACTATAGCTACAACTATTATGGCGGCAATGATTCCAATAATGATCCAGAACGTGACTGTGTTATTTTGTACTGGTGAGGTTGTAGGGCTCGGGCTCAACCATTCGTTGAAGGTTGAGCTTGGGTATGTGGTAAACACGATTGATACTTGGTGTGTGCTGAACTGGGTTGTGTACCATACGTAGTAGTTGTAGTTGTAGGGATCAAACGTGTAGTCTTGATCCTGAGCTATTTGGTTGTCGATATAGATTATTGGTATTCCTTCGTAGGGTACCACACTTTGTGGGATGGTTATGTTGCTGAAGCCTGTTGTGCCGCTTTCCCCTGTTACGGTGAAAGACACCGTTGTCGTCATAGCGGACTGGTTTGTTGAGATTTTGACGTTGGACATCTGTGAGCTGGTTATGCTTCCGCTGATTGCAAGGTCAACTGTTCCGCCATTATCTGTCGTCGCTGACACAGTTGTTGCTGATGAAGTTGGACTAGGTAAAGGAGACGACGCAGGTGAACCACCCAAAGCATAAACGTTATTGTCGTGTGAGCCAACGTAGACGACTCCGCCCTCAACAGCAGGAGACGACTTAACCTCGTCACCAGTCATGTAATTCCAGAGTTGGACGCCGTTAGCCGCGTTCAAAGCATAAACGTTATCGTCATAGGAGCCAATGTAGACTACGCCGCCAACAACAGCAGGAGAGGACTGGATAATGGCGCCACCACTAGGGTAATTCCAAAGTTGGACGCCACTAGCAGCGTTAAACGCATAAACGTTGCCATCATCTGAACCGACGTAGACTACGCCGCCAACAACAGCAGGAGACGAAACAACATCGCCACCAGTGGTGTAATTCCAGAGTTTGGCGCCGTTTGCAGCGTTCAAAGCATAAACGTTCCAGTCATCGGAGCCTACGTAGACTACGCCGTTGACAACAGCAGGAGACGACTCAACGTGGTTGTCGGTAGTGTAATTCCAAAGTTGGGCGCCACTAGAAGCGTCCAAAGCATAAACGTTCCAGTCATCGGAGCCGACGTAGACTACTCCGCCAACAACAGCAGGAGACGAATCAACACCGCCGTCAGCGTAAGGGGTGCCGGTAGTGTAATTCCAGAGGTAGTTACCGTTTGCAGCGTTCAAAGCATAAACGTTATCGTCATAGGAGCCAATGTAGACTACGCCGCCAACAACAGCAGGAGACGACGCAACCGTGTCGCCGGTAGTGTAATTCCAGAGTTGGACGCCACTAGAAGCATCCAAAGCATAAACGTTACCGTCACTGGAGCCGACGTAGACTACGCCGTTGACAACAGCAGGAGACGACTCAACCCAGCTGCCAGTGGTGTAATTCCAGAGTTTGGTGCCACTAGAAGCGTCCAAAGCATAAACGTTGTCATCATCGGAGCCGATGTAGACTACGCCGCCAACAACAGCAGGACACGACCAAACCCGGCCGTTAGTTGTGTAATTCCAAAGCTGCGTGGGAGTAAGCGTCGGATTGCCTGTTCCTGCACCGCTGTGAGATGTATCGGCGTGGAACATTATCCAGTCCGCGTTCGCAAACGGAAGCAAAACTAAGCTGGAAAGAAAAATTATGCAAGCCACTGCTGCTACCACACGTAACCTGTTCATGTGTAGAGCACCATTTTATCCGTTAGCGTTGAAGAACTATTAAAGACTTTGCGCGCGTGGTTGTTTCGATATTGGTCAAAAATGGTTATAATTCGGCTTTTGACACCACGGCGCTTGTTCTGTTTCCATTCAGAACCCATGCTTTAAAGCAGAACCTATGAGCAAAAAGCAGACTTTTAACCATTTTGGGAACAAACATGCGCGCTAGGGTGAATACTGTAAAAAAGCCCGAAAAAACTGCAGCCCAGAAAACTGCCCTCAAATTCCAAAAACTAAGGAATAAAAACCATTCTTGAACAATTTCGGAACAGCCATGCGCGCGAGCAACTACCCCGCTCCCCGCATCATTTCTTGCTTTCTTTTTTTAAATTCTTTCTTAGTTTTTACTGGTAAAATTTTCGCCTTCAAATACCGTTACTCGATGAAGCATCAGCAATAAGGCTAAAACAGACGCTTTTTGTTAAAATAAGCCCAAATTGCTTTTGGAGAAGTGGCGCCGGGGAAGGGATTCGAACCCCACTTTACCGGTAAAAATCATTTTTTGGATCCTCACAAATATGCGTTCATCAAACAGTCGCGCGCGCTAATCAAAAGCCTTTTCAGCGCTTTCCCTCACATATTAGGATACGAGAGAGTTCCTCAATGTTAAGCCTTGGTGGACTGGGTTGAAAGCTGGAATTCTGGCTGAACCAGTTCTCGTTGGAAGGGAACAAGAACTTCGTGAACTCGAGCGTTACCTAAATTCGGCTATCGAGGGAAAAGGAACAACTGTTTTCGTTTCAGGCGAAGCAGGAAGCGGAAAGACAAGACTTGTCAGCGAATTTCTGAGAACCGTAAAAGAAAAAGATATTGCCGTGCTGTCTAGCTGGTGTCTCGGCGACGTAGCAGTTCCTTATTTCCCGTTCATGGAAGCATTTAACAGCTACTTCTCAGCCAAGAAAAGCGGAGAAAAAGAAGCTACAAATCTTCAGCAATCTGGGGTCCGTGCAGAGCAGGTTGAAGATGAGGAAGCAGAAATCAAGGCTTGGCTAGCGGGCCCCAAGCAGCCTGGAAAATCAGAGAAACTCCAGAACCTGACGCCTCAAGCGTGGAAAGACTTAGCGGTTGCAGCTGTCACCAAAGCGTTGCTTTCTATCTCTAATAGGAAACCTGTAGTTCTGTTTGTTGATGATTTGCAGTGGGCTGATTCCGCTTCCCTGTCGCTGCTCCACTACATCTCGCGCTCCATAAACTCAACCCGGGTTCTCATTTTGGCTACTTACAGATGCGAAGAACTAAGCCCTGACGCTGAAGGGCGTCCACATCCACTTCTTGAAACTCTGCGTTTAATGAGGCGCGAAGAACTAATCAGAGAGCTCAAGCTGCCCAATCTAGACCGGGCTAATGTTGCCGCTCTCGCCGAAAAAATGGTTGGAGGCAGCCTTCACTCAGAACTCACTAGGAAGCTCGCGGAAGAGAGCGGCGGAAACCCACTTTTCGTTGTTGAGTCTTTAAGGATGCTTTCTGAACACGAAAGTCTAGTTCAGGATAGCGGTCGTTGGCGGCTCTCAATTGACGAGGTAGGAATCCCCACCAAGATTAAGGACATTATTCTTCGAAGAGTAAGCATGTTGAAGCCGAACCAGCGAAGAATCCTTGATTTAGCTTCAGTGATAGGAGACAAATTTGATGTGGAATTGCTCGGCGCGGTGCTTGGTCAGGACAGCCTTGAAGTGCTTGAAACGCTGAACGCCGTTGGCCAGTCCTCATCTCTGGTTTGCTGCGAAGGAAGCATATACGAGTTTGACCACGCCAAGTCCCGAGAAGCCATCTACCAGGAGATTTCTCCACCGCTGAAAAAGGGATATCACGAAAGAATCGCGGAGAAAATGGAGGCCAAAGGCAAGGACACCAAGGACTTACCTGTGAATGATTTGGCTTATCATTATGCGCAGGCTGGGAACAAGGAAAAAGCAGTTGAATACGCGTTAGCCGCAGGCGAAGACTCGCTCGCAAGGTTTAGCAACGCAGAAGCCGCAAAACAATTCACGTACGTACTTAACACCGTCGGCGAAACACCAGAATTCGCTAACGAGAAGACCGCAGCGCTGGAAGGTCTCGGTGACGCACTCAGCGCCCATGGTCTTTTCGCGGAGGCTATGAAGACGTTTGAGCAACTCAGCAGCATCGCTGAATCTGGCGCGGTGAAACTTCGAGCCTTGAGAAAAGCAGTGGTTTCTTCCTACTGGAGGGATGACCGTGCACATTCGCTGGAGCTAGCGACTAAAGCTGAGGAATATGCGCAGTTTGACCGTCTGGAGTATGCTCGACTTCGCCTGTACAGAGGATTCGTCGCGGGTCGCGAAGGAAAAACCAAAGAGGCCTTTGAAGATATGGAAGAAGCCTTGAAGGTTTTTGAGGAAGAGTATTCTCTCAGAGATGTAGCAAGTGCACTGGTTGAAATTCTCATGTTATATCTGGATGAAGACCGACTGGAGGACGAACTTGCCGCGGGACTACGTTCGCTAACTCTTTATCAGGAGCTTGAAGATTTGCGTGGGCAAATGCTTGCATATGACCGTTTGGGACTGGCTTTCGGCGCAGGCGAACTTCCTCAGGAGGCGCAACGCTACGGTGAAGAAGCCATGAAAATCGCTGAGAAAGTAGGCGACTACAACATAGTGGCCATTGGGTTCGGAAACAGAGGCATGAGTCGTGAACACGGCGGGGATCTTAGAGGAGCGGTTGCACAGAACCTGAAAGCGACAGAGTACGCAGAAAGAACAGAGGCATACTTCGCCCTGACTCGTTCTTACGGGAGTCTTGTTAGAGAATACGCACTGCTTGGAGAAATAGAACACTCAGAAGAATTCGCCAAAAAACTCGACAAGTTATTCGACAAAGCAGTCGGTTTTACAAGGAGCAAGAATGCACTTGAGTCGGTCAATCTCAGCAAAGCTTTTCTGTTTTCGGCCAAAGGTCAGTGGAAAGAAGCGGCCGAGATTTTCGAAAAATTCTTTGACCAGAAGAAACATGTTTACGGTTCAGGAGTTATGGCCACGTGGAAAAAAGGCTACGCTTTGATACTCGCAAAACAAGGGCGAACTGAAGAAGCAGAGATGCAACTCAAACAGGCAAAACAAATTCGAGAAAAGCTCATGGGAAGACTCGAGAGACTCGAACACGCCAACGTTCAAGCATATCTTATGGTACAAAGAGAGATTGGGGTTGGGGAAGAAGTAAACCTAAGACTCGACTTGGTCAACTTTACCAAGAAAAACGCTACACTAGTCAGAGTTGAAGGACTAATCCCTCCAGAGTTCAGAGTCTCTAAACTGCCCCCCTATTTCAGCGTGCAAAACGGTTCTGTAGAAATGAAAGAAAGAAAAATTGATTCTTTGGAGGTCCAACCTGTAAGACTCAGTTTACAAGCTACGAAGGCAGGCGTTTTCACCCTAAGCCCAAAAGTGATGTACGTAGATGACATGGGAGAGACCAAAACATACAACCCTAAACCAGTCACTATAACTGTCCGCCCGACGCTTCACGCCAAAATCGGAGAAGAAACCATCTCAGTGCCCATATTACCTGACCGAGTTAGCACGGGAGTCGCTGATTTGGACGCCCTGCTTTTCGGAGGCATCCCCCAAAACTACGCAGTCATACTCTCATCTCCGCCCAGCGACGAAAGAGAACAACTCATCAAGCGCTTCCTTGAAGCAGGAACCACGGCACACGCTACAACAATATTCCTTACAACCGAAGCCGGTAGCGCGAAAGCCTTGGCAAAGAGTTATCCGTCAGATTTGTACGTTTTCGTCTGCAATCCCCGAGCCGATTCCATCATCGAAACCTTGCCCAACGTCTTCAAATTCAAAGGAGTAGAGAACCTGACGGAAATTGACATCGCACTCACCAAAGTCCTCCGCATCATAGACCAGTCAAATCCTGCGCCGAAAAGGGCGTGCATCGACGTAACATCCGACATTCTACTGCAGCACCATGCGGTAACCACACGGAAATGGCTCAGCGGACTTCTCGCAGACCTACGCGCAAAAGAATTCACTACACTTGTAACCGTCAACCCAAAAATGCACCCGCCCGAGGAAGTCCAGGCAATTCTGGGTTTGTTCGAAGGAGAAATAAACATATCCGAGAAAGAAACCGCGAAGGGTCGGCAGCAGGTTCTGAGAATCAGAAAACTGTACAATCAAAAACATTTGGAAGATGAGTTGATTCTGAACAGGGAAAGACTGGAGTGATGTCTCCAGGCGATTAGAGCCCTCCTCATGCCCCACTCGGATTCTCTTTTGAGAAGGCGAAGACAATAGCGCGCGCGACACTGTGGAAAGAAATCCAATAGACACAAAACGTGCTTCTTTTGTAAAAATAAGCTCAAATCAACGAGATTGGCGCCGGGGAAGGGACTCGAACCCCTGCGAGCACAAGGCCCACTGGCTGGCTTGCCCACTGCTGTGCAACCTTGGATATCGAGGCCAGCGCGATAACCACTCCGCCACCCCGGCTCGAATAGAAGATGGCTTCTGCAGTCTAAAAACGTTTTCAGTAATGCGGATGTTCAGAAGACTAAGGATACTCGTAGTAATAGAAAGCCAAGCCTGATTCAACAGGTCTTCAGCCTACAAATAAGGGATTGGGGTAGGCTCCGAGAGTAGCAGGAGTTAGCCGTCATATTTGGATGCCGTTAGGGATTCGTTGCAGAAACCAATAGGGAGAGGTCACTATTGGCTGAAAAACAAGCCAAAAACATGTTGGTTCCTTAAAATAAGGGGGCTATAGACTGCTCCGAGCAGCCAGTCGCCAAGCCTCACGGAACTCTCCGCAAACATCAGAAAACACAAACCGTAACTCTCAGTAACCAAAAGTTATCAATTTGTGTTTCACAGCTCTCCAAACCCCACCGAACACAACAATCAGCGGAAATCACACGACAAGGTCAGCCAAGTCCACGCTGTGCTCGTAAATCTGCTTCAAGAAGGCAGTAACTGCCAAAGTCTGAGGCATAACCTCAACCGACTGCTCCCTCGCTTCTGCCTCTATCCCACTATTCAACGCTTCAACCTTCTGGCGCATCTGCCGCACATTCTCAGCCAAACCAATGTCCTTGTTCACAAAAGACTTCAACGCTTTCTCATGAGCCTCATAACAAAGAGCCTGCAAATCAGCGAGCAGTTTCCTCAGTTCTTCCGAAGGTCTCGCCCCCTTCAACTCCAGAGTTTTAGAAGCCAAACGAGCACACGCATCCCCCATAGTCTCAATGAGACTAGCAGCCAAACGATAATCCAAGCAGTCTATACTAGTCAAACCCAGTTTCTCGCCTAACCGTGAATTCTGGATAATCGTTCGCAGAATCCTAACCAGGAGGAAATAGAGCCTGTTGTTCTCGTCATCGCGAGCAATAACGCTCTTCGCAAGCTGAGAATCACCATCAATAAACGAGTTAACCGCGTCACGGTGCATCCCAGCCACGATAGCGTAATTGCGCCGCAGAATCTTCTCCGGAGGAAAACCAGAAGGCTCCAACAAACACTGAAGAACAATCTGCGAGTGACTCTCCTCAACAATCTCCAACCCAACCAAGGAACCAACAGTCTCCTTCACAGAGTTTCTAACCTCAAAATCAATACGCTCCTTAGCTTCAACGCGAATAATGTCCGAACCAAGAAGATAGCGACCCACAATCTCACGACTCAAAAACGGCCCAACACTCAAAACAGCAACTCTTGGTATCGGCTCCTCATCATATTTCGGGTCAACGAAAAGTCTTCCGTCGCTGGTTTCGTTAAGAGCCACCAAGATCCCTTTCTTCAAGCCATGAGCTTCAGACCATGCTCGTGGCAAACAAACGAAGAACGTGCCTGTGGGAGTACGTTGCACCTTACGCAAATCAGCCATCAAGTGTCACACTCAATTCTCAAGTTGCTATGGAAAGGACATATCCAAGGACAAATATAAACGTAAACCGTGATGTTAGAACAGAAAGGTTGAATGTATAATGGGTATAAACTTTGGAACGAAAAGATAAGGCATTCGCGTTTTTCCTCAAAAGAACCCAGCACTTCGCGGGCAGCAAAATCGAATAAACTAATAGAGGAGAAAACACATAGAGCAATCGCAACGCATCCAAAATAAAGAACGTCGGTAATATGATTGAATCAGGAAGGCTTCAAAGAGCTGTTGAAAAAACAATTGCCGCAGGGTACCAACTGGATAGAGAAGCCTTCGAATTTCTAAGCATCATAGCAGCCACAGATGACCCAACAGCAGTGATGGGCAAAGCACTGCAGAAAATGGAAGAACTGGAAGAAAAACCCCTTTTCATCAACAAAAGCTTTCTGGAAGCACTCTTGACACAGCCAGAACCAGAGGAAAAAGAGATACGAACCCAGCCTGAACTTTTAGAAGAAAAACTCGAACAGACGCAAGAACCCCAAACCCCAGTTGCAAGCAGCCCTTTCCATCCTTACGCAAAAGACGTAGACGCCAAAATCAACATCATAGAAGACCCCACAGGCAAGCTTAGCTCCAACGGGACAATGGAAGAGTATCTGCTGTACTTTCAAGACAGATTTAAACGCATGGAAAGACTGCTAAGGCAAAGAATGGACGTTAAAGCCGCAACACCCATAATCGAAGCCTTAAAATCACAACCAAAAACAAAGCTCAAAATAATCGGCATGGTCACCGAAAAAAGAGAAGCAAAACAGCAAACGGTGATAACCATTGAAGACCTCCAAGCAAGCGCCACCATCCTCGTGTCCACCAAGGCATCTGAGGAAGTGCATAAAAAAGCCCAAGCCCTCCTCACGGACCAAGTCATCTGCGTAGCAGTAACCAAAACCCGCAGCCACCTCTTCCTCGCCGAAGACATCATCTTCCCAGAAGTCGGACAGAAACCCTCCCACCGAGCATCGGAACCTGTTTACGCAGTATTAACCTCAGACATCCACGTCGGCAGCAAGAAATTCAATAAAGATGCTTTCAAACGTTTCATACTCTGGCTTCAAGGTAAATATGGCGATGAAGGAATGCGAGAAATCGCAAGTCACGTCAAATATGTCTTGATAGCAGGAGATGTTGTTGATGGCATTGGTGTTTACCCGGGTCAGGCAAAAGAGCTCGCCATAATGGACATTTATACTCAGTATCGAGCATTAGCCGGTTATATCAGAAGAATTCCAGAGTATATAGAAGTCCTGATTATTCCTGGAGACCACGATGCAGCACCCAAAGCGTTACCACAACCTGCCATCTCAAAAGAATACGCCGGCGAACTGTCTGAATCAAAACGTGTCCATTTGCTTCCAGATCCATGTATGGTAAGTATTCATGGTGTTGAGGTATTGATGTATCATGGGAGAAGTCTAATCGATGTTGCTTCGTGCGTTCCAGGGATTAGTATGAATGAAGCTTACAAAGCAATGAAGGTTCTTGTACAAAGCAGACATTTAGCTCCTACCTATGGGCAGCGAACGCTAATTGTCCCCATCGAACATGACTGTTTGGTTATAGATAGGGTACCAGACATTCTTCATACAGGTCACCTTCACCTGCTAAAGCATGAAATTTATCGAGGAGTCCTAATGGTTAACTCTGGATGTTGGCAAGCGCAAACCGAATATCAAGAGAAAAGTGGGATAGTTCCAAAAGAGAACGTAGTACCGGTTGTCAATCTACAGACCATGCAAGTGTTTTTAATGAATTTTGGAAACTGAGATCAAGTCAATGTAATGGCCTTTCTTTGATTTATTGCAAACGTTACTACGAGTATACCTTGTTCGTAGTATGGATGGATTATTTCAAGTTCGGCTCCGTGTGTTTCTGCTGAGAAATCGAGGTTCATAATTTACCATACGCCCGAGTCTAGGGTCGTTTCCGAATACGTCTTGGATAATTGTGCGGGAGATTTCCATGCGAATTTTCTTTGTGCGTCCGTAGCGTCCCATGCTTACCACTTTTGAGTTCAGCAGGCCCATAGCGTCAAGCTCGTTGACTAGTGTCCCAAGGCGCCTTTGTGTTAGAAGGTTTGTGCCGATTTCTCCGCATAGCTCGTTGTAAACGTCATAAATTTCTCCTGTGGTGCCGCTGCCGCTGTTTACTTTGCTCAAATGGTAAATGCTGAGGAGAACCAACTTGGAATGTAAGGTCAGGTTATTGAGAGCTTCAACCACACGGTTATGTTCGATGTTTTTTTCAGCTTCTCGCACGTGCTCTTCAAGGATCACAGCCGAACCAGTACGTTCCGCGACTTCTCCTGCAACTCTAAGAAGGTTCAAAGCGCGTCTTGCATCGCCGTGCTCCGCAGCTGCCAGGGCAGAGCATATGCTTAATGCTGCTTCCGAAAGGCAGCCATCGAAAAAGCCCAGTTTTGAACGTTCAAGAAGAATATTGCGCAACTCGCTCGCATCATAGGGGCGGAAGACCATTTCTTCCTCGCTAAGTGAACTGAAAACGCGTGGGTCAAGAAACTCCTTAAGCCGCAGGTCGTTTGATATGCCGATGATGGCGACTTTGCTTTTGTGCAGGGCTTCATTTATCCGCGTTAACTCGTAAAGAAGGCTGTCACCACGTTCCTTGATGAGCGCATCTATCTCATCCAGTACAACTATGAAAATCGTGCGCGAGTTTTCCAAATTAGTTCGGAATCTATCAAACACTTCGCCAACAGACAACCCAGTGAAAGGTATAGCTAGTCCTAAACTTTGACTGAGACTTGCGAATATTCTATACTCCGAACCAATCATTCTGCAGTTAACGTAACAGAACTTGATGGGTGAACCATATTCCTTTGACTTAGCCTCAAGATGACTCAGAACGTATTTGGTGACTGCTGTTTTTCCTGTTCCAGATTTTCCATATATGAAAATGTTTGAACACCGTGCATCTTTAAGGACTGGGGCAACTGCTTGACCGAGCATCCTTATTTGGTCTTCTCGATGGGGAAGTTTTTCAGGTAAGTAGTCATGTCTCAAAACTTCCCGGTCCTTGAACAGCTTTGCGTCGTTTACGAACTTCTCGAATACGTCGTCAAGTATGTTTGGGTTCCCCATTTTCGTTCCCCAGTTAGTTTCAGAGGCAACACCGTTATTTCGAGTGGAGAAGATAAAGCATGTAGTACAGAAAAGTAGTTCCAGAGCATAACATTCCTAAAATCAGAAGATAATTCATTGTGACAGAGGTGCAAGCATCATACGCACACACCCCAAAATTTCTACTGGAAACTCTATAGTACATTTTAAAAAGTATGTATGATTTCTTTTAAGAAGAAATATACTCTGATAGGTAAACACGTATGTAAATATATTAATAATTATTGTCCAAGATTTTAGATAAGTTAAGTGCAATTTTTTATTGTTACTCTTTCCAGTTTTGAACTAATGCTTTTTCGAGAGGAAATGCAGGGGTGCCTGTCTTTTCCATTACTTTTTCCGTTTTTCCCAAATGATTCTTTCCCAACAAACACAAAATGCGTTCACGATACTACGAGTATACTCCTTCTTCTCTAACTGCTTAGATGTCAATTTTCTAAGTTACTAATTCGCTTCACATTTCTGTGAAGACCTTGTGAAATTACAATGGAAATGTCTCACCAATGCCGTCCTTTTCTGCTGAATTACGTTTTTCTTGTCTGTATACTGTGAAAGAGGCACCCCTCCGCTTCTACTGGAAATACCTATCTAAGCTGGTGCGAGAACTCTTTTCAAATTCTGAAAACCTGTGAAGCCTGTAATTCCAGTAACTCTGCATTTCCTGCCTTTTTCTCAAAATGCACGTTGTAAGCAGTTTTTAGGATTCGTCTATTTCACCAATACAGCTATAAGCTGTGAAGTGTAAAGTTGTGAACTCCGTTTGGGTGTACTCCGTAGATGCCAGCTCGTAAAATGCGCGTGGAGCTATTCGATAGTGAAGGCAATCGGTATACAGTGGCCTTCGAAGGGCAAATTACTAGAGATAAAGCTTTGCGTCTTTTGGATCTCGTCGAATTGCTTGGGGGCATGCCTGGTGGAGCGCAGTCTCCTGGAGCTGGAAACGTTTCAGCGGTTAACACTTCTTCGAGGCTTGAGAAAGTGCGTTCAGTTGTCCAGAAGAGTTTTCCGCTTGTTTGGTTTTCGTCAAGGGATATTCAGTCTGTCTACGAACAAGAGCTCAAGGAGCCCATAAGTTTGAGTACGGTATCGACTTACCTTTCAAGGTTGGCAACCAGAGGGTTGCTTTTGAGGACGGGAGGAGCCAACAGTTTGAAGTACAAGATTAGCACTTCAACTCCTCAGGCTGTCATTAAGCAGAAGCTCAAATAGTTATCCGTAAACTTCTGGGATGCAGTGGAAGTTTCCTTTTCACAAGCTGAAGTTCTTCTTGCTCGTTGGGACTCACAAAATATAAAGCTGTACTTCACAATTAGAATTGTCTTCCTGCCTGAGGAATTGCGCATGAGTCTTCACATAGACACAGATTTCGCTGATATGGAGCGGAAGCTCAGATGCTACGTTGACAAGGGAAGAGTGGCAGGCGCTTCGGAAGTGCACGAGCAGCCTTTGATAGCGGTGAAGCCAGATGCTTCCTTGATTAAGCCGCTGAAAAGGCTAAGCGCGTTTGATGGCTGTTTCATGGCTGTGGATTGTTCAACGCGGACTTTGAAGCGTGCCAACAATTGGGGGATTTACCTTATGCGCCCTTCATATGCCTTCGTCAAGAACCGCGTTGTCGACTGGGGTTTCAAAGAGAGAATATGCACAGTTGTGGGAGATGCTCGTACTCGTAGTAACTACCTCACGGACATTCGGATTGAACTTGAGAGCCAGATGGCCTTAGAGCTGCTGAGTCTTCAGGAGAAGACCTTGTACTACGAGCATAGGGATCCTCGTAGTAACTACTTGCTGCTTGATGGTGGCGCCTATTTTGGCGGCGAGAGGAAATTTCGTGTTTCCCTCTACGACAGGTGCTCAAAGGATGGGTTGAGTCTCTTGGCGATCTGCAAGAATTCGCCTTCGCTGCACGATGACAGAGGGCGCGATTTCGTGTCTGTGGCGAGCGCGTTGGCTACGGATGACTTGTGGGTGTATTATCCTGTTCGGAAGGCGGATAAAGACAAAGCCTTGTACGGCGACATCGCAGTTGTGAAACTGTGTAGGGAGAGCTTGCACGTTTTCCGTTGCGACATTATGGATTATCTTGCTGGGCAGGATGTGAGTGAATTGCTTTCACCTTTAACGTGTATTTCTGAAGATCCACGGTGTGTAGGTTACCCGATTACGCTTTTTCTGGCGCACGAGTTTTCGGGTCCTTCCGATTCCATGCTGCTTTCATATGTAGATCAGATTGAGGAGAAGCTGTCGACTGCAGGCTTGCTGGAAATGCTGCACAGGGAAGAGCGTTCCTGCAGCTTTGCAGATGAAATTCACGGGGTAAAACACGCGTTTGAATGGGAGTATTGGAATGACCAGTATTGACTCTTTAGGGTTTGTATGCGGAACAAAAGGAGACTCTGTCTCCTTCTTAGTCAACAAGGATGTTGCCTTGTCTTTCGGGCAGATTGTGCGAATTGACTCAGGTGAAAGACGTTTCTATGCACGAGTAGTGAATTCCGAGAGCAGCTCCACGCTTGAAACTATCGAGCAGCTGCGTGAGGCTGAGGGCAAGGAGGCTTTTGGACCTTATTCTGCTTTCAGGCGGGTTGATGCGATGCTGTTCTTGGAGAAGAGGGGTGACAGGGTTCGTTCTCCAACGTTTAACCCCAATTATAGGGACAAGGTGTACGCTGCAAGTGAAGAAGACTGTGCCATCCTGAAGCTTTCAGGGGAATTGGAGGTGGGGCGGCTGCGTTCTGAAGATCAGCTTCTTGGGTCTGTAGGCATCAACGTCGAAGCTGTTCCCAGAATGATGGGAATGTTCGGAATGACTGGTTCGGGAAAAACGAACACCGAGTTGATCTTGAATGCTCAGATAATTGATCACAGCCCTAAAACTGTGGCTTTGATCTACGATTTTGCTGGGCAGCTTCTGGACGGTAAGGAAATCAAGCCGCAGAAGGGTTTGCGGGATCACCCGTTGTTCCACAGCAAGGTGCAGTATTACTCTGCGCGAGATGGAAAGATTGCGGTTGGTTTGCGGACTCTAACGCCTGCGAAGTTGGACACTTTGTTTCCCGACATTCAGCCACCCCAAAAGCGATTAGCCTGGGAATTGTACAGGCATTTTGGAGCAGATTGGATTGAGAAGGTTCGAGAAATTTACCGTGCTGAAGGCGGGGTGGGAATTAAGGCAAACAAGTCTGCTGCTGAGGCGTTGTTGCAGAAACTTTCGTCCCTTTCGCATGAACTATTTCCTGCTTCCAGCTACACTTTCATTGAAAGTGCCTTGCAGAACGTGTGCAAAGGCGTAACGTGTCTGGTTGACATTTCGGGCTTGCGTTCCGAAGACCAGAACAGGATTGTTTGTCTGTCGGCCATGGCGATTGCGGAGCATTATAAGCAGTTGTGGGAGGAGCAGTATGATGAGTGGCAGAAGCTTCCCACTTTGCTTATCACGCTTGAAGAGGCACATGAGTTTCTGGATCCGAACAAGTCCAAAACTATCTTTTCGGATATTGCCTTGACTTACCGGAAGTACCGTGTGGGGCTTAACGCTGTGACTCCTAGGCCTTCTAGGATTAACTTTGACGTTTTCGCGGAGCTCTGGACGAAGGTTATTATGAAGACTGAGTTGAAGAAGGACAGGATTTACTTGACGGAGAATACGCCTTACATGGAGTACAGTGAAACCGAGATTAAGATGCTGGATGTGGGTGAGGCTTTGCTGATTTCGGAGCCGAAGATAAAATTCGCTGTTCCCGTAAAAGTGGCACATTATCCTGAGTACTTGGAAAAGCTGGGCAAACGCGACTATGGGCTTCCGGATTCTCCGAAGCTTTCAGAAATGGATGAACGGCTGAAGCGGCTGAATGGGCAAGCAAACGTTTCTCTATAATCCGCATTTCGCAAGGAACCCTATTTCTTGGTTTGAATTTGCGGAAGAATCCGCCTTTGAATACTACGAGTATGTGTGCTCTGCTGCTCGGGGCAGTCTATAGCCCCCTTATTTATAGCTGGCTGCATAGAAACGCGGAGTCTGCTTAGGTGGCAGGAGGGTTTTCTGACTTCTTGAGGAACTTCTCCATTTCCTTTTTGACGCTGTACTTGAACGGCAACTTGCCTGTCTCTCGCTCCAGATAGCCTTCCTCGTAAAGTTTTTTCATAAGCCTCGCGGTATGCTCTCTGCTAAGATGCACCTTCTCCTTAATTTCAGGCGCCGTCTTCGGTCCTTCAGCCGAAAGGAATTCCAAGACAGCGACTTCTGTGTCGGTCAATGCCGCCATAGCTTTGTCTCTTCTGATAGGCATCACCGACATTGCTGATCCTAGCGTCTCGTTTCTTGCCTCAGGCGCGGTGGAAAGTTTTTGCACTTGTTCTGCGAGTCCTGAAAGCTTGTTCCGCATAGCTTCCTGAGAGGTCTCAAAATCGTGCAGTTTGGCGTCTACGCCTGAAATCTTTTCCATCGCCTGGACGCTGCTTTCGGAAGATGCACTCATAGTGTTCAGTTGAGTGCTTAGCTGACTGACTTGGCTTTCCAGCGGCGAAACTCTTTTTTCAACGCTTTCAGCCTTCCTGAGTCCCGTGTCCGCTTTGGCTGAAGTTCCCTCCACCTTGAAAGCGACCAACTGTATGTTTTCAGCTTCTCTTTTGAGTTCCCTGTTGAAACTTAACACGACGCTTTCCACTATGTCCCGGGCTTTCTCATACTCCTTCTGTGCCCGCCTTAGCTGCTTGTGATACTCCACTGCGGCATACGCAGTTGCCGACGCCAAAAGTGCAAGTAACCCTATTACAACTGCCAACAAGACATCTATCAACTGTACTTCCCTCTTGTGATTTGACCGTGACCCACGCGTGATTTAAGGTGTTGCATCACACATCACAGATTCCCATGGGAAATTTAAGTTTTTCGGTATTTCGCCTTATGTCACGTTCTATGACGTCACACATCACAGTTTTTACTATTGATAGCCTACTTCTGTTTTGAACTTTGTCTTGAACAAAAAACGCTATTTTGGGGCTATTTACTGTTTTAACTTGGTTTTTGAGGCTATTTGCCGAGCTTCTTTATACTTCCTCTGTGACACACTTTCTCACACGTGATTTTCCCTGGATACATGTGATTTGTGACGTCACAATTGCCCTTCTGATGGACTAGAAAAGCGTTTTAGGCTTGTTTCGAGCTCTTCTCTGATTATATCGATGAGTTTTAGATGGTCTTTCAGCTCGTCATGCCCTTCAGGCATCTCCTGGTGTGCCTCCGTATACTCCTTCAGTTTATTCGCTATTTCAAGGTAGGGGTCGAGAGTTGTGGTCTCAAAGACTCCTAGATAACCTAAAAGCAGCACTGTGTAGATCGATTTTATGACGTTTTCTTTGGACTGTTTTAGTGTCCTGTTGAAGGCGCCGCGGCTTAATTTTGCCTTGGTTAGGCGTAAGCTGGCTTTTTCATCGTAATTTAGCTGTTTGCCTGATATATTTTCGGCTAAAATGTCTATTAACAATGTTTCAAGCTGTGTTTTTGTTAATTGGCTGTTTTTGGAGAGTATTTTGACAATGGGGTCGTTTAATGCACTGTTTAGCCATATTTGGACGCTGTCTTTAAGCTTCACTTTTATGTTCCTCGGGATGTTGTAAATGGATACAGTTTTGTATACTGTCTACGGTTTTTTAATGTATCCTCGGAAAATCACCACGACAAAAACCCCGAAAAACTGCTAATCTTGGCTTAACGCTGATAAACACGATAACCCTTTGCTGATTAATGTTTATTGTCTGAAATTAGCCTTTAAATGCTAATTGGTTCGCAAATCAGTCGAATTAGTTTTGCTCAATAATCCGTTTTGTGGGGTGATTATACTTGTTCCTGTGAACAACTGATAGGTGTCGCTTAGGAATCGCGTCATAAGCCTCAACTATTCCACTCTAATTCACTGTTTCATAATGCATTTCTAAGGTTGTCTTCTCGGAGGTTGCTTTCACAGAGATGCCCTTTCTATATCGACTTGTGAGGTCGTGACATCACTAATCACAACAGAATCACGCGTGATTACCCCAAAAATCCTGTGATGTCAAAGCCTTGTGATGCAACTGTGATTCGTGACGTTCCTTGTCACAGCTTTGGAGTTTAAGCACACGTCAGAAAAGAATATGGCTAATTTGGGCGTATCTGACGATTTCAGAGTGATTCTGAGCTTTTCTTCAGCTCGTCAAACAACTCTGGACGCAGGTCTCTGAGTGTCGGAATAAACGTTTCTGCAGATCTCATGTCGTTATAGTTCACGTCACAAATCACAAAGTCTTCTTCATCGTACTTCGCTTTCGCAACCACATCGCCGGTTGGGCTGACAAGTCGGCTTCCGCCCCAGAACTGCAGTCCATCCTGCACACCTACCAGGTTGACGTAGGCAAGGAAAACTGTGTTTTCCAGCGCCCGTGCAGCCGTTAGAATTTCGAAGTAGCTTCTGCGGACTGCGGGTGAAGCCGATATGGATACAATTAGCTGTGCACCTTTCAGGCGAGCTAGGCGGGTAACTTCTGGGAAGAAAAGGTCGTAACATATGCAGAACCCAATTTTTCCAAGAGGCGTATCATAAACCTCAGTTTGGTACCCAGGGCGGAAGTACCGCTTCTCCTCAAAAACGCTGTGCGTAGGCAAATACATTTTCCTGTACTTCCCGATGTAGCCGTCTGGTCCCACAAAAACTGCAGTGTTAAACAATGTGGCTTTCGTTTTCTCGCTTACTTCCGGCATTCCGAAGACAACGTGCATGCCTGACTGTTTGGCAATCTCCTCAACCCTTTGGGTGGAAGGTCCAGGAACTGTCTCAGCTAACTCATAAATCTGATCTCTGATAACATATCCTGTTAGGGCGAGTTCAGGAAAAATCACCAAATCCGCCGACTGCCTCTTTGCCTTTTTGGTTAATTCTTCGATTTTGCGCAGGTTTTCTGTTTTGTCTCCGCGTTTGCTGCTTATTTGCGCCAGAGATAGCCTGATTTTTTCTTTCATGCTTTTTCCTTCCTGTTTCAGTAGGTGTTGTGGGGGAGCCTGAAATCTGTGCCCACCGTTCGGTATTCAAGTTTTGCCGTCAGCGGCATCCTCCTTTTATGCTCAACGGCAAGCCATCGCGCTTTCACTTTCTCGACTTGGCTCTGTTCGATTTCCAGTTGGTCTGCTATTTCTTTCGGCGCCATGAACCGCTCAAGCCCATACAATATGAGGTCAAGCGTCTCGTATTTTATGCCCAGTTCCCCTTCAGCGGATTGGTTCGGCCACAAAGCGGGGGTCGAGGGCTTTTCCGCCAGCTCACGCGGCACACCAAGATGCGCGGCTAGTTTCCGCACTTGGGTCTTGTACAGGTCCATTATGGGTGATATGTCTGCTGCTACGTCTCCCCATTTGGTGAAGTAGCCCATCATGGTTTCGGATTTGTCCGAGCTTCCACAGACAATCCTGTTCTGCTTGTTCGCGTAGTAGTAAATGTAGATCATGCGGGTTCTCGCTTTGATGTTGCCCTTGCAAAGCCTGTCTACAGCGTCGAAAATGGGAATTGAGTTGTAGAAGCCTTCGAGAGCAGGGGTGATGTCACAGACTTGGGTTTTTAACCCGAATTTTTCAGCCACGACCTTGGCGTCTTCGATGTCTTTGGCGTTGTAGGTTTCTTTTTCAGGAAGCATAAGCCCCAGCACGCGGTCTCCGCCTAGGGCTGAAGCGCAGAGTGCCGCTATGGTGTTGCTGTCAACTCCTCCTGAGAGTCCCAAGATAACTCCGTTTGCGTGTGAATTGTCCACGTATTCTTTGATGAAGCGTTTGATGCGTTTCGCAACTTCAGGCAGGTCAAAATCTAGAACTGAAGGCGTAAGTTCCAAGAGGCTCACGTATCCCTATTGTTGTATGGTTGTCGGCAAGTATTTAAGGACAAGGATAAATACTAAACACGAATAAAGCTTACGATGCAGAGGATGCAGATGGGGCGAAGAAGGAAAAAAGTTGTTCACATTCCAAAAAAACGTTTACCCAAGTTCTTCTCCTGCCCAAAATGTGGAAAAGAAACGGTTAGAGTGGAGATTCTGAGGGAGGAAGGCCGAGCCATCGTAGGTTGCAGCAGCTGTGGCTTGCAGGAAGAATTTCCCATAAAACCTGCGCAGGGCGAGGTTGATGTTTACTGCATGTTCACCGACAAAGTCTACGGTTCTTCCCGAAGGTTCCTCTGTAAGCGTTAAAGGTGCATAGAAAGGTAAGGTTGTACGCATGGTTCAGCGCGTTGAAGGATACTTGCTCGAAAGAATCAAGGCTGAAGGCTCAATCCACATGACCCTCGTGGATCCAGAGAAGATAACGCCTCCACAAGCCTCCAAAATTGCTGAAAACGCCAAGACCAGCGGAACTGCCGCCATAATGATCGGAGGCTCAACCTTCGTTTCGCAAACACACCTTGACGCAGTTGTCAAAGCAATTAAGCGCGCCGTAAAAATCCCCACCATTCTATTTCCGAACAACATCACCGGAATCAGCCGCTACGCTGACGCAATCTGGTTCATGTCTCTGCTAAACTCTGTCGACCCCTATTTTCTCGTAGGCGCCCAAATCCTAGGCGCTCCTCTGGTGAGGAAGTACGGTTTAGAACCCATTTCCATGGGCTACGTGATAGTAGGCGAAGGCGGCACCGCAGGCATAGTTGGCAAAGCCATCCCCGTCCCCTACAACAAGCCTGAACTTGCGGCGGCTCACGCTCTCGCAGGGCAGTACCTAGGCATGCACTTCATTTATCTTGAAGGCGGCTCGGGAGCGAAGAATCCTGTGCCTCCAGAAATGATTCATGTCGTGAAGCACCTCGTTGATGCGCCGCTTATAGTTGGGGGCGGAATAAGGACCAAGGAGCAGGCGTTAGCTGCTGCCTCGGCAGGCGCCGACATAATCGTCACGGGCAACATTATAGAAAGCATAGATTCCAAGCAGAAAGTGACTGAAATCATCAACGGCATCAGAAGCGTCAAGCCCTAGCGTTTCTTTGAGTTGAATCCGCCTGAAGCCGACAGCAACTGGCACCGTTTTTTGCGTTTTTATGTTAGAAAGCCAAAATAGACTCCACTCCCACTGTGGCTTGGAGGGGCAACGCGCTTGACCAGCAAAATGAGCATAGCCTACCAGAACTACGTGGAGACCATGGAGCGCCAGCTCAGCCAACTGTACGCATTAAGCGACAGCGCACGGCAGAAAGGTCTTGACCCTTCTCTGAAGACGGAATGCATCATAGCGCAAGACATCGCCGACCTCGTGGAAGGGCTCGTTGGACCGAAAGGCGTGGCTGCCAGCATCCGAGAGCTAAGCACCAAGCTGGGGCGGGAAGAAATCGCCTTCAAAATCGCAGAACAAATTGTCTACGGCAAATTTGAGCATTTGGAGCCTGAGCCTGCTGCTGAGCAAGCCATCCGCACGGCGTTGGCAATTTTCACCGAGGGCTTAACTGCTGCTCCTATACAGGGTGTGGCGCAGGTGAAAATCAAAACTAACCTTGACAGGACGCGGTACCTCGCCATTTACTTCGCAGGACCCATCCGCTCTGCAGGCGGAACAGACCAAGCGTTGACCCTTGTGGTTGGGGATTTTGTGCGGCGCCTGCTCGGCTTAGACCGTTACAAGCCCACCTCGGAGGAAGTTTCCCGCTTCATAGAAGAGCTACGACTGTATGAACGGTCGGTGGGTCGCTTTCAATATCACATTCCCGATGAGGAGCTGAAGAAGGCTTTTGACTACCTGCCAGTGGAAGTCACAGGCACAGAATCTGACCCCATAGAGGTCTCCACGTTCAGAAACCTACCCAGGATAGAGACAAACCGGGTGAGAGGCGGAGCCCTCCGAGTAGTCAACGACGGCATCGTAGGCCGCGCGCTCAAAGTCTTAACAATCATTGAAAAGCTTGGCTTTCAGGGATGGGACTGGCTGCGTGAACTGAAGAAGAAATCGGAAAAAAAGTCCGCGGGCTTCATGGATGATGTCATCGCTGGGCGCCCCATCTTCTCTTTTCCGTCCAGACGAGGAGGTTTCAGGCTTAGGTACGGCAGGTCCAGGAACACTGGATTGTCCGGTGTGGGGATTCATCCTGCAACCATGCTTGTGCTGGAAAGCTTTCTTGCGGCAGGGACGCAGCTGAGGTTGGAGCTTCCCGGAAAAGGCGGAGTTACATTACCCGTGGATTCGCTTGAGCCTCCTGTGGTTTTGTTGAAGGATGGCAGTGTGGTGCGGGTTTCGGTTGAAAGCTTCAAAGACATTAAGGGTAATGTGGCGAAGATTCTGTTTCTCGGTGATATCCTGATTAGTTTTGGCGATTTCCTGTACACGAGCAAACAGCTTCCACCTTCGGGATACGTTGAAGAATGGTGGGCTAAGGATTTTAAGAGGGCACTTGAAGATGGGTTCGGCGGAAATTTTGAGAAAGCGGCAGAAGCCGCACAAGTTTCGCCTGCAAAGTTGAGGGATCTGCTGGAGAATCCTTTCAATGGTGACCTCACCGCCAGAGAGGCTTTTGCGTTATCGCAGAGTCTCCATGTGCCGCTGCATCCGAAGTTCGCTTTCTTCTGGGGGAACCTCTCGTCAGTTCAAGACGTAAAGTTGCTTAAGGACTGGCTGACAAACGCTGAAGTAACGCAGTCTGATGGCAGCGTCAGCATGATTGCGGGGAAAATGGATGAAAGCGTGTCTCAGGTTTTGAGAAAACTGTTTGCGCCGCACAGAATTTCCGAAGGCAAAATTGTTATCGAAGGGGACGATGCCTTTGCTATGGCTATGTCTCTTGGCTATGGTTCTCTGAGGGCTATTGATGATTCTTCGTCGGATTCTGTGTTGAAGGCTGTCTGTTTCTTGTCTGGCGTAGACGTGAAGGATAAAGCGCCTACTTATGTGGGGGCTCGCATGGGGCGTCCTGAGAAGGCAAAGCGGCGTGAAATGAAGCCGTTGGTGCATGTTCTTTTTCCAGTCAGCTTGGCTGGAGGTTCCCACAGAGACATCGTGGAAGCTGGCAAGAAGGGACCTGTGTTCGTTGACGTTGTCAAACGGAAGTGTCCTAACTGCAAGAATTACACCTTCAGAGTTAAGTGCAGCGAATGTGGTTGCGAGACTGTAGCTGAAAAGAGTTGTCCAAGATGTGGGCGACTTCTGAAGGAAAATGGTCGCTGTCCGACCTGCAAGGCCGACGCTGTGCCTTACCAGCGGCAGTCACTTAACTTCAAGGACCTGCTTGACGTGGCATCTCGCAATCTCGGCGTTCCCGCTCCAAAGCAGCTTCGAGGCGTTAAGGGGTTGACGAATGAGGATAAGACTCCTGAGATCATCGAGAAGGGCATCTTGCGCGCGCGGCATGACTTGTCAGTGTACAAGGATGGCACCATCCGCTTTGACGCCACGAACGCGCCGTTGACGCATATCAAGCCAGGGGAAATTGGAGTGCCCGTGGAGAAGCTGCGGCAACTTGGTTATACACATGACATTTTCGGGGTGCCCTTGACTGATCCTGGTCAAGTTCTTGAGCTGAAGATTCAGGATGTGGTTGTTCCCAGAAATGCTGCGGAGTACTTCATACAAGTGGCGGATTTCATCGATGAACTTCTGACCAAAGTTTACGGTCTTCCAAGCTTCTATAACCTGAAAAGCCCTGACGAGCTTGTGGGGCACTTGATCATGGGGTTAGCTCCTCACACATGCGCCTGCATTCTTGGGCGCGTGATTGGCTTCACGAACCTCAAAGTCATTTATGCCCATCCGATTTGGCATTCGGCTAAGCGGCGCGACTGCGACGGTGACGAGGACGCAATCATGCTGGCTTTGGATATTCTTTTGAATTTTTCGCGGCGTTATCTGCCTGCGCAAATTGGCGGAATTATGGATGCTCCTTTGCTGCTGATTCCGTTTGTGAACACGAAGGAGGTTCAGCGGCAAGCGCATGATTTTGATGTTGATGCGGATTATCCTCTGGAGTTTTATGAGCGGACTCTGGAGAAGGCTGAGGCTAAGCAGCTTGGTCCCGTTATGGATGTGATTAGTCACAGGCTTGGAACTGAAGCCCAGTTTGAAGGGTTCCACTTTACGACGCCCGTTTCCAACATTAACATGGGCAACTCTGAAAGCAGTTACAAGAAGCTTAAGTCGATGGTTGAAAAGTTGAATCTGCAGCTTGCGCTGGGAGAGCGAATTGACGCTGTTGATGTCAGGCGTGTGGCGTTGAAGGTTTTGACGACGCATTTCATGAGGGACATATCTGGGAATTTGCGTGCGTTCTCAACTCAGGCTTTCAGGTGCAAGTCTTGCAACAAGCGTTTTCGTCGGGTACCTTTGCGGGGTAAGTGTCCTTTTTGCGGTGGCAAGTTGACTTTGACGGTTTACCGCGGCGGCATCGAGAAATATCTTGAAGCGGCTCAACAGCTTGTTGACAAGTATGGGCTTCCGAAGTACTACACTCAGCGGCTCATTCTGATTAAGCAGGAGATTGCCTCCACGTTTGACAACAAGAAACCCAAGCAGGCGAGTCTTTTCGACTTTGGTTAGGACTAAAGCTTTTCAACTTGAACCACAATTCTATGACTGGTGAAGTGCCATCAAAGAAACCTATCACCCGAATGCTTTCCTGCAACATGTGAGAAATGTTAAAAGTGGTGTAACAGCCAGGACCAAAATCCTAAATTTCCTGGACAAGCAAGCCGCAAACGCTGGAGCAGTAGGCAATGGTATCTCGATGTCCTATGCTGCCGTGATTCACCATCTGCGGCTGCTTGAGGCGGAAGGCACGGTTCGCAGAGTGGGAAAGCGCCCCTGTTCGTGGTTGGTGACTGGTGCTGGGCAGAAGCGCTTGGTCGTTTAGAAGGTGCATTGGCATGGTGAGCGGTGGCATTTGGGGCATTTGTGAGGGTACTTGTTGATGGCTGCTTTTTCAAGGTCAACGTTTGTGATGTTGGCGAGGGAGGCGAGCCAAGCGATGACGTCTGCAAACTCTTTCTCTGCGGCTTCCTTGTCGTTTTCTTCCAAGGCGTCGCCTAGTTCTTTTACTTCGTCCACCAGCCACTCGTAAGTGCCTTTTACTCCGCGTTCTGAATCTCGGTGGAAGTACAGGTGCTTCATCATTTCTTGAAATTCAGCTATGTGCATGCTTTCACGGTTCCTGACAAGCGTAATGCTTCTCAGAGTTTAAACCTAATCGACGCTGATGTCTTCTCAGGCTGCGCTTGGTGCTCTCGGCGCCTACCCCTCCCTTATTTATGGCCTGAAGTTCAGGTGGTTCTGTTTCTTTATTTTTGGTCTGGTTTATTTTTTGTTTTTCAGCATGTTTTTGGCTGTGGAAACCGCCAATAGTGACCTCCCTCTATAGGTTTCTGCAACGAATCGCTAATAGGCTTCGAGGGGTGTGCATAATTTTAAATCTAGCTACGCCTTCTTGTCTTCATGGAAGCCTGCGAACTAGTCAGGCTTATCGTCAACAAAACAGTCGTTCCGGCAGAGCCCAAAAGACGCGGAAACCCAGGCTACGGACAACTCAAAGCCATCAGAATCCTCGTCTACGCCAGACTAAAAGGACTCCAAAACGACACACGCATATACTGGCACCTCAAGAAACATCCGATCAACGCAAAAAAGCTTGGATTACACCAAATACCCGACAGAACCACGATTGGCCGATGGTGGAAACGCTACCTAAAACTTCTAGAAGAGACATTCAAAAAGACCGCCGATATCATTCAGGTGCTAGTGCCAACCACACATCTAATCGCTGACTCGACACCGCTGGTAGACCTCTACGACATGGAAGCCAAATGCGGCTTCACGTGCAGAGGACACTTCAAAGGCTTTAAGCTCCACGCCGTCGTCAACCAACTCGGCTTACCATTGAAAGCCATAGTTACGCCGGGGAACCGTTTTGACTCGCCGTTTCTACCTAAACTCATCGAGGACCTTGAGGCGCAGTACGTTTTGGCTGACGCTGGTTACCACTCCCTGCAGAACATCAAAGCCGTCAGAGACATGGGCGCTAAACCCATCATTGCTGTTAACCCTCGAAGAAAAGGCAAGGAAGGCAAGGTTACGAATGCAGAGTTCTTCAGGGGTAGACGTTACCCCGCGGAGCAGTTCAACAGTCATTCTAAACATAACATCTTGAGGGGTTGCTGGGTTAGGCCCAAAGGCTTGTTGAAGAAGACTTCGATGGTTATGGCTGGGCTTGTAAGCATGGAAGCGAACGCTATCGAGGCTTTGCTTAGGGGCGACTCAAGCCTGAAACAGGTGAGCAAGTACTGGGATTAACCCGAATGAATTGAATGGTACGGTTCAAGATTGGGCAATCTTGGTGACACCCGGGTTAACCCATGCACTGCTCACTGATTCTTGAGCGGACAAACTATAAAAAATGAATTGTGCACACCCCTCGGCTTCAAATATGCCCACTACAAAAACCCAACCCCACATTTAGAGACAGAGCCACCTCAAGTTGAACTGTGCGCCGTTTGCCTTGTTTTTCGCTGGAAAGGCGTGACTGCGCTTTTCGTGGGCGAGTGCGTAACATTAATAATGCAGCAGCCTATAGCACTTCATGTTGCAAGTCACCTTGAGAGGAAAAAAGTATGGGTATGAAGAAAAAGAAAGATAACAAAGGTCCAATGCCCGCTGCAAGTGCAGGATTGCTGAGGTTCTTCGAGGAAGAAACTGAAGGAGTCAAAATCCGACCTGAACTCCTCATGATCTTCTCAGTAGGTTTGATAGTCATTTCCATCGTAATCAAAATCATTTAAGCGCCTTTCTTTTCTCAGCGCTTCGGGGGATGTAGAACTTCTATTCTCTGAACTGAGTTGAGGTTAAGGAATATCTCGCTTCGTTCTTCTCTGCTTGCCACCTGAGGAATAGGCTGCGCCAATGTTGACCTCAAAACGACGGCTTCAGCTTCTGAAAGCCAGATTCCTGCAGGCTCACTCGTTACCGCTATTAATGTGCCCTCGAAACCGTAGGCAGGGTCTAGAATAACTCTGATAGCTTTGCCCACGTTCCTCTCCAGCATCTGGAATATGGAAGGCGGCAAATTTGGTTCCGGCATAGGCTTCGCAAAATGACTACTATAGTCGCTCTATAGATAAAACAATTGCCCCTGTAAGACGTGACAGAACCATGTTATGTTCGCTGCTGAAGACGCTTTGTGCTCCTTGTTCTTTAATAATTTTATGTTAAAACCGCGGGCTGTCAGGTCCATGGTTATCGGGAAAGTGTCTTACTTGCAGCGGAAACCCCTCGGGTTCGCTAGCCTTTAATAGGGTTACGTTATCTCATAGTGAATTCACTTGAGATGATGGACTTGGTGACTGAGGGCTCTCTTGACCAGTCAATAAGTAACGCGAAGAGGCATTACTCATCCCTGTTCTTTCTCCCATCCTTCAAGAAAGCCCTGCTTATTGTCGCTGCAATCTGCGTCACCGTGGGACTCTCCACCTTCTTCCTTTTCCCCACATTCGAAGGACTCACCAACGGCCTCATACTCGGCATAGCCCTCTTTGCTGCAAACTTACTCGTTGACTTGGTTGTAAGCAAGCTCGTTCTTAGAGACCCAATTTTTGTGCTGAGGAGAACAACGGTTCTTTCATTGTTCGGATGGATTTTCTGGTTTCTCTTCATAGCCCTAGGCGTAGTCTTTGGTGTACTGTTTGGAGTGGCTTGGTGGGTCAAGCTTTGCCTGCTAGGCTTTGCTACGTTGATCACTCTCCGAACAGTGGTGTTCCTCACAACGACCCCTGTCAGCGTCCCGCGTCGGCTTGCTGCCATCCTGCTTCAGCCACTCGCATGTATCATTCCGTTTGCGGTCTTTTGGCTGCAACTTAACGTTGCGCTTATGGATTTTCTGCCTTTCATCGCGCTTTCACCTGCGGTGGCTTGCGGTTTCGCCTTCCTATTCATCCGCGTTCTAGACCGTTTAGGACAAAAGACCTATGGGGTATCGTCCATCATGCTTTTCAGAGCTTTCATGCTGAACTGGGTAGCCGCCCTCAACGCACCCTTAGAAGCATTCTTCGAGCGGCTGGGCGAAGACGAAGACGTTGAAGTCTCCCTCCTGAAGTTTGACTCCTCAAAACCCAAAGCCGCCATCATCGTTCCCCAAGTTCATCCTGGACCATTCAAGAACATTGGCAGCAGCCTTCTCCCCTCCATGCTGAAACACGAATTTGAAGAGAAATACGGCTGCGACGCATGCGTGCCCCTCGGACTTTTAGGACACGAACTTGACGCTGCTTCGCAAGCCCAAAACCACAAAATCATCGACCACGTGCTGCGCCATGCAAAGTTCGACGCATCAACTAACAAGGCTACCCCGTTCGTAAGAGTAACTGAAGGCTTTGCTACGGCTTCTTGCCAAGTCTTCGGAAAGAACGCCTTCCTCTCTTTTACTCTTGCGCCGAAAACCACGGAAGACCTGCCTCAAGAACTCGGCAGCATTGTCCGCGAAGAAGCCGAGAAGCATGGACTTGACTACACCATCATAGTTAATGCCCATAACAGCCTGACCGAAAACGTGAACATCGAAGCCTCTCTGGAGACGCTTAGGGACGTGGCGTCGAAGTGTCTGGAAAAGGCTGTTGCTCAACCTTCGTACCCATTTGAGGTCGGCACAGCCACGGTTTACCCGAAAGAGTTCAGCCTAAAGGATGGCATGGGTGCTGGCGGAATCACAGCCATCGTGGTAAACGTAGCTAACCAGAAAACCGCTTACGTGGTAATAGACGGAAACAACATGGTTTCGGGACTGCGCGAAAAAATCCTCTCAGCCCTGAACTCAGCAGGATTCACCGAAGCCGAAGTGTTCACCACGGACACGCACGCGGTAAGCGCCGTGGTGCTGGGTCATCGAGGCTACCACCCAGTCGGAGAAGCCATGAACCACGACGCCCTCATCGGCTACATCAAAGAAGCCGCGTCAACCGCAGCAAGCCGCATGGAAAGTTGCCGAGCAGGCGCCCTCCGCCTCGTCGTCCCCAAAGTCAGGGTAATCGGAGGCGAATGTCTGGAATCTCTAACTTTCCTCGTTGACAAGACCATTCAGAAGGCTAAACAAATGATTGTCCCAATTTTCGGGTTGGAAGGCTTAATTTTGGTTTTGCTTCTGGCAGTCTTGTAAGCCAAAACTCTGGTAAACGCCTGCCGCTTCAGTTTCTTCAGTGAGCGAGTGTGAGTAGAAAAAGAAACCTGAAAAGCTGAAGCTTCACGTTTGCCCAGTTTTTTGCGGTTTTCTCTTTAGCTGTGTCCCGCATATCCTGCATGTGTTGGACCTGTACTCGGCGGGGTACTGTTTGCGGCAGGCGGGGCAGTACCTAATCCACTTCAGAACACGGCGAATGCCGAAGGTCGCGAGAGAAACAAATCCCAACCCCATCTGAGTGGCGACATTCTGAATCGAGTAATCATCCGTGACTATCTGTGGACTGCAGCCTCCTGCTTTGAGCTCTAAGGCTAACGCGAGAATCTCCGTGTCCGTTGCTGACAAGAAATGCGAATCGCCGACCGATGATGCGGAAACTCTTGCCTTTTCAAGGAATTCTTGCGATGGCGCAGTCACCTTCACTCTTCCGCTTTCAACCGCCAAGGCGAATCTCATCGAAGTCAAGTTGTCTATATGCAGTTCCTCTTCCACCTTAGGCGTGGTGAACTGTTCCTCGCTTACGGAGAACGGGTCATAACCAGCCACGAACGCTGAAGTGTCCAAAACCATGACTCGCCTGTTCAACTGGGAGTTCGATATTTTTCATCCCGTTCCCGTGAACAGCAGCCTGCTTTGCAGTCGATGATAGAAGTCCTGTTTGAACTTGATGAATGAAGTCACGTTCTTCGAGCACGTAACAGTTACCGCGGGGTTTTCAGTCTTGGAGATGCGACGGTAGTTCCCGTCAACCGTAACCACAATGTCCTTCGGTCGGATGGATTCAATCCTGATTTTGGAGTTTGCAGGAAAAACCATTGAACGGAACACTGTTAGCGCACATATAGGCGTTAGGACAATCGCGTTTACTTCCGGGTCGATGACGGGTCCGCCTGCCGAAAGCGAGTAGCCTGTGGAGCCTGTTTGGGTTGAGAGTATCAAGCCGTCTGCTTCGCACTTCAAGATTGGCTGTTCGTCTTTGTAAATTTGCATGTAGAGAATTTTTGAGGGTTTCCCGCCGGAGACGACAACGTCGTTTAACGCGTCAGGTAATGCTTCGCCTTCCGTGGACGTGGCAAGTTTGGCGCATTTTTCAATTGTGAAGTCGCCTTTCAACACTTTGTCCATGGCGGCGCAGGCGTCTTTCGGGTCCACTTCAGTCAGAAACCCTCGCACGCCCATGTTTATGGCAAGTATCGGCGGCTCAGGCTTGGGAATGTTTATGCATGTTCTCAGGATGGTTCCGTCTCCGCCGATGGTTATGACGAAGTCGGTTTTCATGTTCTTTAGCGGGACCATCTTTCCATGGTTTTTGACTTTTGCCTTAAGCGTGTCTTCCAGAAAAACCTCTAGTCCCCGCTTCGCCGCGTACTCGGCAAGCTCTTCAGCGAGGCGTAGCGCTTGTTTTTTGTCGTATCGGGCGACGATTCCGACGCTTTTGAACACGCTTTTCCACCGTGGAGTATTTAGCGGTACCTTAATCTATATATGGGTGTTGTTCAGAATTGGTTCCAACTTTGGAAAATTAAGCCGAAACAACAAAGGTTGCTCCGAAAACTCTAAACAAAAGGATTTGACCTTCACACGAACTTCTTCAAGAGTTTCATGAACTTCCTCCAAAATGGTGCTGCTAGAGAAAAACGGCAAGGCTCGTATTTGCTCAGAAATCCTTTGAGTTACGCCAATATGTGTCAAGTCGCCAAAAAGGCACGTTATAAGAGAAAAGAAGGAGTGTTTAAGCCAACAAATGAAAACAGGGGGGACCAACGTTGGCCTAATGTTTTTCTTATTTTGGATTAGGGGCGTCTGCGATTCCTTTCACGGCAAGACCCGCTACGAGTGCTTCGACCACTAACTTCATGTCGACGTTTACCGGTGCCGTCCCCATTAGCCCTTGATACATTAGCAATCCTGCTACGCCACCTGTGACTATGCCAATTAGTCCTCCTAACATGAAGTTTCCTTTTTCGTCTGTGCCTGGCAATATGTACTTTCCTCCGCTTTGGACTATTTCATGGGCTAACCCGCCTAAAGCACCTGCTGATATTGCCAAAATAAACGCATGTGGCAGCCAATATGTCGCCACTAAGGCAATCGCAAAGATTGTTGCAAATGCAAAAATAGACAAAGCCTGGGGACCTACCTGACCCCCTACCCAATTCCATGTAATAGTAGAATCTTCCTCCACAGGAAGAGTCACAATAGTACCAGGTCCCTTAGCTGGGACAGACCCTGTGCCAGTGTAACCTGTACAATTCCAAGCCTTTTTGTAGAGAGTTTTTCCACCCAACGTTTTATTCTCAAAATAAGGACTCTTAACCGAAAATGTTTGGGCCTCGCCTTTATTATATCTGTGAACTCCACTCTCAGGCGATACAACTTTGGAAGTGGTTCCATCCTTCCTTATTGCGTCTTCGAAAAGAGAATGAACAGTCACTGTTACATCAGTCAATCTGCGCCACCAGATTTGCATTCTGTTCCGTTTAGCTACTTAAGCTTTTAATTTCATATTCTGTTACAGCACACATTTTAGTTATTACAGCCTCTCACTAACAGCGTGAGTCTAAAATCGGAATACATTTTCCAATTCTGAATAGATTTCATCAATCTGCTCAGGTCCAAACCGAATTGTCCACTCCTCCAACTCAGCGACTCCTATAGACTCTAAGAAAGAAGCATCACGAAACCCAAAACACGCCACATGTCTAAACCCGAGCGACAATTTTCACAATATTGAACACAATAATAACGGTGCCAAAAAGGCAGTCCTAAATCTATATATGGGTGTTGTTCAGAAATGCTTTCAATTGACCAGACAATTGGTGAGAGCATGACCAAACCAATGGATGTTGGAGAATTACGCGTTGGAGGCTACATGATTATCGAGGGCGAGCCCTGCCGCATAATGGACATAACCAAATCCAAACCAGGCAAACACGGTTCCGCCAAAGCAAGAATAGTCGCTATAGGCGTCTTCGACAATCAGAAAAGGCAGTTCGTCAAACCCGTGGACAGCGGCGCAGAAGTCCCTATAATTGACAAGCGTCCTGGGCAAGTCTTCGCAGTCAACCCGAACGGCGTCCAAATCATGGATTTGGAAACCTTCGAGTACTTAGATGCTCCATATCCCGAAGAGGAAGATATCAAAGCTAAGCTTGTGTCGGGCGTTGAAATCGAGTACTGGAAGATCATGGGTAAGATCAAGATAACCCGTGTAAAATAGCGTCTCGGCTCTTTTGCTGTGCCTTCTTGTTCTGAAAAAACGCGCTTGTGCGTTGAGGAGCTATTCCCACCAGCGCCAGTTAAGCTTCTTGAAAACTAAGTATAAGACTAAGAGGATTACTCCCCAGCTTAATGCGATGCTGGCTATCATCAGCGGAATCTCTTTAATGGTATAACTGGCGTACCCACTTATGATACACAATCCGACCATCAACAGGACGAATACAGCTGCGTGTATGGCGCGTTCGGCAGTCATCACAGTTTCCACCTTGCACTGAGTATGCTTGCTGTTGATAAAAGATTTTCCTATGCGTCAAGGTTTATTTTCCTTGGTGGCGGTATAGTTTTGGAGCCGATGATGCATGAAGAGCCGTCTGATTGATGAAGAAGACTCTAAATATGGGGAAACTGAGGCTTCACTTTTCCTACTTTCTGTCCAGAACTGAAAACAGAATTAGCTCACATTGCTTCCTATACTTGCAGGATTCGCATTTCTTCCAGTAACGGTAACTACGCCAATATGTGAGAGACTTTTGAATTTCCTGAAATGTAATGGGGGGCGGTTCTATGCTAAATCCTTTCTGCTCATATGATGTTTCAATCCAAATGTTGTGTGGCACTTCGTTGTCCAATGAGTCTGTATTGACCTTCCAGACAGCCATCGGAAAATCAAAACTATGTTCTTCGCGCACATATTTTCTCAGTCTGTCTAAACAATCCGTTACCGTTTCAAATTCAGCTTTCTTAGCGTAGAAGGGCATTAACACTACTATTGAACAATTTCTACTTGTATACCCTCCTTGAATTAGTCCTAAACAGTACCGAAGAAGTTCACAAGAGCTCTTAACAGTCTCATGAGCGTCATCCGCAAGAGCTGGATTTTTTCTCAGTTCGAGCAAGGAATTAACAGCGTCGGGGTATCTGTCAAAATGATATCTACTGTGAAGGTAGCTGTAGGGAATTTGGTAGTCCTCGGTTTCTAATCTAATTCTAGCATACATCCTTGTCTTGCACTCGATGCACAAGTAGGCATTGTTTCTGGTTGCGAACACATCGATTTCTGCAGAACTGGCGAAGACATCGTTTAAGCCAAAGTCTTTACGTATTTTGCTTCCATAGGCTTCATTGAAGCTATTTACATTCATCCGCTTTGACCCCGTTCTTGTTTTTATGAACCAACCGTTGTCTTGGAGGCTGTTTTTTATTAAAAGCGATAGGGGGGACCCACACCAGTATTTTGGGATAAGCGTGCGAATCTTCTCCTGTGCATTCTACTATCATGCAGTGCACATTTAAGAAAGACTATTGGCTCTTCCTACTTTCTACAATCAACAACAGGAAACTCGTGTCGCTTTGAGTCACTCAGCTACGTTTTGCGTATCTTCTCGATATGCGTGTAACGGGAGACTTCCAAAAACAGTCTTGGGGCGCAATACACTTTTAAAAGGCGCTCAAGATGTCTTTAAGCTGGAGACGCAGATGGCTCTCGACCGTTTGGGCTCGTCCCTTTACGACGCCATAAAGAAGGTTTTCAAGTCCTCCGTGGTAGATGAAGCTACGGTCAAAGAACTCGTGCGGGACATCCAAAGGGCACTTCTGCAAGCAGACGTCAACGTCCAACTGGTTCTCGGCATCTCCAAGCGAATCGAAGAGCGAGCGCTCAACGAAAAAGTTCCGCCAGGCATTTCCAGACGGGAACACGTCATCAAAGTCGTCTACGAAGAACTAACTCGTTTCCTCGGCGAAAAGCCAGTTCCCATCCAACTGGAGTCCGGAAAGAAATTCATACTCATGCTGGTAGGCATCCAAGGCTCTGGAAAAACCACTCAAGCAGCCAAACTCGCGAGGTACTTCCAGAAAAAAGGCTTAAAAGTTGCCGTGATCTGCGCCGACACCTACAGACCAGGGGCTTACGCGCAGCTACAGCAGCTTGCCGCCAGAATCAACGTTCCCCTTTATGGTGACCCCAAGGCTAAAGACCCCGTGAAGGTCGTCCAGCAAGGGCTCAAACAGTTCCCCGACAAAGACATCGTAATTGTCGACACCGCGGGGCGACACAAGGAAGAGCAAAACCTAATCAAGGAAATGAAGGACCTTGAGAAACACATTCACCCCAACGAAATCATGATGGTCATCGACGGCACCATCGGCCAGCAAGCCTTAGCTCAGGCAAAGACCTTCCACGAAGCAACTCCAATCGGCGCCATACTCGTGACAAAACTGGACGGTTCCGCACGCGGAGGCGGCGCACTCTCCGCTGTGGCAGCCACAGGAGCCCCCATAAAATTCATCGGCACAGGCGAAAAAGTGGAAGACATCGAGCAGTTCATCCCGTCCCGCTTCGTCGGACGCCTCCTCGGCATGGGCGACATGGAGACTCTTCTGGAAAAAGTCAAGGAAGCCGAAATCAAGGTTCCTGAAAAGAAAGCCAAAGCCATCATGAGCGGCAAATTCACCCTGACGGACATGTACGAGCAGTTCGAAGCCGTCAAGGGCATGGGACCCTTCAAGAAGGTACTGCAGATGCTGCCTGGAATGTCCCGCGGCATCCCTGACGAGATGTTGAACACGGCTGAAGGTCGCCTTGAAAAGTGGCGCGTAATCATCCAGTCCATGCGCCCCGAAGAAAAAGAGAACCCAAAAATCATCAACTCGTCACGTGGACGAAGAATCGCGAGGGGTTCGGGAACCACAGAAAAAGACGTTAAGGAACTCCTTAAGCAGTATGTTATGATGCGGAAGATGCTGAAGATGATGAGGCGGAAAAAGGGAAAACTGCCTTTCATGGGCGGGCAAGGTTTCCCAACAGATTTCAAGTAGGATTCACCTATGGATGTTTTAGAGAAAGCAGCTGAAATGCTTGAGAAGTATCCGCTATGTGACAACTGTCTGGGCAGGCAGTTCGCGCTTCTCGGCTACGGAATCGAAAACGACCGCCGAGGACAAGCTCTGAAACTCAGCATGGTGCTGCAAGCCAGCGCATCCGCGCAGTCAAAAGAAGCCGACGGCGTCAAAACGCTGAAGCTCCTCGCTGCAAACAGTTTCTCAGCCGAAGCCAAGAACCTGTTAAGTCACCTGAAGAAGCGGCTTCCAAAAAACCTTCCGAGTCAATGCTTCTTGTGCGACGGCACCTTTGCAAAAATCGACACGGTACTTCAGAAAGCCTTGCAAAGACTCTCATACTACGAGTACTCCACCTTCCTTGTTGGCGTGGAGCTGCCCGTTGCAGTTGGGGAGCGCGAAGACGAGTTCAAAGCGGCGTTCGACGTCGGCTACAGCGAAAGCATCAAACACGAGTTTGGCCGCTTACTGGGCAAGAGAATGGAAGCCCAAACAGGCAAGAAGGCGGAGTACCGAAAACCCGAAATCATGGTCATAGTGAACCCTTTCACGGAAGCAATCAAGCTTCAGGTGAATCCTCTCTTCGTCGCGGGCAGATACCGGAAACTCGTCAGGGACATCCCGCAGTCAAAATGGTTCTGCTCCAGTTGCCGCGGAAGAGGCTGCGAAAAATGCGGCGGCACAGGCAAACTTTACCCTGAATCCGTGGAGGAGCTGGTTTCCAAACCTTTTCTGGAGGCTGCGGAAGGCGAAAAAACCGCGTTTCACGCTTCAGGCAGAGAAGACATCGACGCGAGGATGCTGGGAAACGGCAGGCCCTTCGTGGTGGAGGTTTCAAAGCCGAAGAAGAGGAGTTTGGACCTGAAGGCACTCGAAGAAACCATCAACGAGGTTGCCAAAGGCAAGGTGGAGATTTCCCGCCTGCGCTTCACCAACCGCGATGTGGTGCGGAAACTGAAAACTTCTGAGTCCGCGCAGAAAGAGTACCGTGCGCTCATCGAGTTCGAAAACGAAATTTCCGAAGCGGACATGCAGTTGCTGGAGGAGAAGCTAAACGGCGTGCTGCTTCAGCAGCGGACGCCTTTACGGGTTATGCATCGGCGCGCGGATTTGACGCGAGAAAGGTACATATATAAGCTTAAAGTTAAGAAGGTGTCACCTAAACAGGCTGAGATGCAAGTCCGCACCCAAGGCGGCTTGTACGTTAAAGAATTGGTGTCTGGCGATGAAGGAAGAACAACCCCCAGCGTTTCAGAATTGCTCAAAAACCCAGCAAAGACTCTCAAGCTTGACGTTTTAAACGTGATTATGGATGACCCAGTTAGGTGAAAACTGAATGAAACCCTCAAAAGGATATTGTGCGGGAACCCGCAGCCTCATGAAGAAAGCACCCCGAGACAAGGGCAAGCCAAAGCTAACCAAGTTTCTCTACGACTACGCACCGGGTGCCAGTGTCATAATCAAAATCGACTCCGCCCAACAGAAGAGTCTGCCTCACAGACGTTTTCACGGCAAAATCGGCAAAGTCACCGGCAAACGTGGCCGCGCCTACCTCGTGAGCGTTGCCCAAGGCAACTCTATGCGTGAAATTATCGTTCGAACTGAGCATTTAGAACCTTACAAGGGTAGTTAAAATGGGCAAGAGAGAAATAAGCGAAAGCAAGCTCACTTTGCCGCAGGTCAAGAAAGCACTTGCCTCGGTTGGCGAGGAAAACTTGGATCAGTTCCAGCGTCGCGCATTCGATTACGCCTCAAAATTTGCCAAAGCCGCCCCTGAGGACGCTGAAAAGCTTCTGGAAGTTTTGGTCAAGGAGTACGGTGTTGACGAAGATGAGGCAGTGCAAATAGTGAATTCAATGCCTGAAACCGTGGATGAACTGCGTATTTTTCTAGCTGGCGGACGCAAAATTATCGAAAGCACAAAACTGCAAGCGATTGTTGAACTTTTGAACGAAAAAAGAGCTTCGAAATAGGAAAACCATCCAAGTCTTTTTAAGCATTAAGATGGATATGGTAAAGGGACAACTATGGAGAAGCAATACGAGGAATACGCTTACGTACTAGACTTCTTGCAGCACGGGCGCCCGGGAATCCGACCGACAGGACGCGCTGGTTACCGAGCAGGCGCGCTAATCCAGTGCTTGGGGGAGGAGTTTTTCACGCTTTTGGAAGCGCTCGTTAAAGAGGGGTTGTTGCTTAAGCCTGCAGACAGAGTTTACGTGGGTAAAGCTTCGCGGGATGAGGTAACGTACATTATTGGCAGAATTGGCTACGATGAGTTGACTGCATCAGCCAAGGCTGAGCTTCCGTCCACGATAAACAAGGTGGTTTTGAACCGTGAGAACTGGTTCGTGAACTTCTTCAACACCACGCGAGCGATTACGCCGCGTATGCACGCTTTAGAGTTGATTCCGGGCATCGGAAAGAAGTACATGTGGCAGGTTATTAATGAGCGTGAGAAGAAGCCTTTTCTGAGTTTTGATGATATCCTGAAGCGGACGGAGCTTCCTAACCCTGTGAAGTTGATAACCAAACGGGTTATGGAGGAGCTTGAAGGCGAAAGCAAATACCGCCTGTTCACTCGGTTCCACTAAGAAGTAGGGTTTAGCGAACACAAATGAGCCTTTCAGAAACGAAGTCTCTGCTTCGAACACATCGAATTCTTCCGAACAAGCTTTTGGGGCAGAACTTCATGGTTGACTCCTCCCTTTTTCCCAAACTATCGGAATACGCTTCGCTGGGCATCGCTGATGTGGTGCTTGATGTTGGCGCAGGCTTTGGCTTCCTGACCCGTTTCTTGGCGAACAAGTGCAAAGCTGTGGTGGCTGTTGAGAAAGATCCGCGTGTCGCTGAAGTGCTGCGCGAGCAACTCAAGGACTTAGGCAGTGTCGCGGTTGTGGAGGGCGATGTGTTGCGCGTAGAAGTGCCTGATTTCAACAAGGTAGTTTCGATTCCGCCTTATTACCTCAGTTCGCATCTGGTAACGTGGCTACTTGACCGACGCTTTGAATGTGCGGTTTTGGTTTTGCAGCAGGAATTTGGCAAACGCCTCATCGCCGCAACAGGCACTGAAGATTACGGGTGGCTTGCAGTGGTCACTTGCCAATGTGCAGAGGTGGAGCTTTTGGATGCGGTTCCGAAGTGGATGTTTTATCCTGAGCCTGAAGTGGACTCGGTTGTGGTGCGTTTGAAACCTTGGGCAACGCCGCCGTTCACCGTAAAGGATATGGCTTTTTTCAGGCGGCTGGTGCGGTGGTTGTTCACGGAGCGCAACAAGAAACTCTGCAATGCTTTGGCGCCCTTCATCAGGAGCGAGCGGAAAGTTGACAAGGCGGAAGCTGAAAGAATTGTCTCCTCCATTCCCAACGGCGACAGAAGAGTTCGGGAGATGTTTCCAAGAGAGTTCGGGGCGGTAGCAGATGCGCTCGCCAACTAAGAAGGCGTTTTTCGGAGATTACGTTTTCGAAGTCTGCGAGAACGTTTACGAACCTGCGGAAGACTCGTATCTGTTTGCTGAAAACCTCGTAGTATCAGCAGGCGAACGGGTCTTGGACTTGGGCACAGGCTGCGGCATACTGGGCGTACTTGCAGCAAAGAAGGCGGGTGAAGTTGTTGCGGTGGATGTGAATCCCTATGCCGTCCGATGTGCAAAGCAGAATGCCGTCGCAAATGGCGAAGCAAGTAAGATGTCTTTTGTTCAAGCCGATTTATTCACATCGTTCAGGAACACTGGGGTTTTTGACTTAATTCTTTTCAACGCACCTTACCTCCCAGCGGAAAATGCTGAAACAGACTCTTGGCTTGGTCGCGCCTGGGCTGGAGGTCCCTCAGGCAGGCAAGTCATCGACAAGTTCATCTCTGAGGCACCAAGCCACCTGAAAAGGACTGGAAGAGTTCTTCTTATGCAGTCATCACTGGCGGGAACCGAAGAAACCCTGAAAAGATTTGCACAGAACCACATGAACCCGAAGGTTATGGCAAGCCTTGCCTTGCCCTTCTTCGAAACATTGGTGCTGATAGAAGCTAACTTGGCAGTACGAAGTTAATCAAAAACCGCACACCCACAGCTACGCCCAGCAGGCAGTTCAACACTCGACTATTTCAAGTTTGGTTCTGTTACATCTTCGATTAATGGACAATTTTTTTCTCCTTGTTACTTTTCGGTTGATGGAAATCGTTTGGAGGCTTCTGAATGCTGACTAGCTGTTGTTATGACGTTCTGGAGAGGGGGATTAAAACGCAAGCGTACTCCAATTTTCGCTGGATACCGAATCTACCACAACTACATCCGACCCCACGAAAGCCTAAACGGAAAGACAACCTCTGAGGCTTGCGGAATATCCATTGAAGGAGAGAACAAGTGGAAAACTTTGATTGAGAACGCATGCAAAAACAAGGAAGTTCTCTTAGCTTTTTTTCGTTCATTCCAGAAATCGTGTAGTCTAAAGAAACAGGAAGCAGGTAACCAACATTCCAACAAAGAAAGCAACATAAATAATGGCTATGTCCATGTTGCTCAGTCTCCAAGTCTATCTAAGTTTTTTAATTAGAATAAAGATTTGCCTATGCTCTCTGTTTCTGAGAGAAAAAAAGAAACACACGTGACCTACGACAGACCACGTTTTATTTCGTCAAGTTTTTGGTCGATGCTGTTCAGGTGTGCTTCTATTCGGTCGAGCTTTGTCTCTATGTCTTTAATTTTGTTTAGAATGGGGTAACCATATTCTGCCAAGCCAATTCCCCAAGACTAATTATTGCGAAGAGAATAAAAAACCTACTTACTTCCTCAGGTAACTTAACAGTATCCTCTTAGTATTAGCCATCAACCGATTTTTCACAGAGAAAACCATCAACCGCAGACTTCACAGAACCTAAAGTTTGGTTCTGGTAACTTTTTGATGGATGGGTTTTTTCGTTAACTGTCGTGGGATGGTTCTTGCGAGTGTTAACTTTCGTGGGACAGATTATACTGCGAGGGCACGTACCGAGAGCGCGGCAAGCTGTGATTCAAAAATTATAAAAGCACCTTGCACCCACAAACGATTATGCTTAAGGATGAAACAGGCGAATTAAGGGTAAACTGTCTTCTAGAAGAGTATAAGGATTGCTCTGAAGGTTTCAGGCATACTTACGCGACAATTTGGCAGTCTGGTGTCGTGTTCGCCACTATTTCTGTTGCAATTTTCGGCTTCTTTTTCTCTTTTCAGAATCAAGTAAAAATGTCATTACCATATCTTCCATTCATAGCGTTATTTGGGATAGTATTGTGGTGGGTGATGGTTTTTGAGCCAATGAATCGGTATGGTGATGCGAGAGGAAAACGATGCGAAGAAATTGAAAACGAATTATCAAGCATTATTCCATCTCTAAAAATGAAGCATTACAGGAATTATGGGGAGTCAAAAATAAGATTTCTACGGGTGAGGTGGGGCGTGAGGATTCTTGCGGTTATAATTATTGCGTTGATGATATTACTCGTTCTAAGTTTCTTTTTTCCTTCAATACTTCCGTTGGGTTCTTCAGGAAATCAGACAGGTACATAACAGGCATTTTGTGCTGTTTTGCGTAGTCTAGCTCCATCTGCATCCCTCTTGATAATGGTGCACCCTTTGGTAAACAAATACAAAGAATGTCAGATACTTTCAGCAATTCTAAACAGTGTTCATCGGCAATTTCAACACCATAATCCTTGTTGAAGGCATGAAAGGCAAAATGGGGTATAAACAGAACAAATCCATTTCTTTTGTTCATTATTTGCCGTACTATTTGTCTAACTTCCTTAATTCGTGTTCGCGGTTTATCGCTGTAAGGATAACTGACATAAATCCTAGTAATTTCTTTGTTAGTCATAACGCAAGTGACCCCCGTCGCCGTTTTTCGTCGATAGTCATCGTTGCATCTTATTACTTGGCTTTCTTATTTAAGTTTTTAAATCAAGAATCTGATAACTTTAGTCCTTTCTTCTTGCTTGCGTTTTCTATCAGAGTTTTCCACTTGTTTTCGCCTTCGATTGTTATTCCGCAAGCTTCACTTGGGGTTTTTCCGTTTAGGCTTTCGTGGGGTCGGATGTAGTTGTGGTAAATTTGATAACCTGAGAGTATCGGTGTGCGCTTTCGTTTGAGACCTCTGAAAGTCTTTTCTCTGTCTCTGATCTCGCCGTTCATGCGCTCCATCTTGTTATTGTTGTGCTCTTTTCCCTTGAAAGTTATTTTGCGGATGTGTTCTGTTCCCTCAAACACCTGTTCACACGCCAGAGAGTAAGAACGCAATCCATCGGTGATTAGGGTTTTTGGTTGTTTCTCCATTAACCGTTTAGCCCTAAAGAACAGCGTTCGTGCATCATGCTTCTCTTTCGTTTCAGCGACTTCTTGCGCAATCCAGAAACGGGTTTCATCATCCATCATGGCGAACAGGTATTTGATGTCACCCTTCACTTTAACGTAAATTTCGTCTGCTCTCCATGTATCGCTAACGTTCGGGGTTATGGTTTCGGCGTAGTCTCTCATTAACCGAACATACTTCTTTATCCACATGAAAACCGTCTTATGCGAGACTTCCACACCTAATAGTTTAAGAGATTTCGTGGTGTTTCTCAGGCTCTCTCCGCTAAAATAGAGTTGCATGGCAGAGGTTATCGCTTGAGGATTATGCTTCATCCGTTCAAACCCTATGTTAAATGTCATGTACTTGTGGCAGTCACGGCACAGAAATTTCTGGATTGTTCCAGCTTTGTTTTTGCGTACGCCGTCTTTTTTCAGGTTAGAAGAGCCACAGTAGATGCAATTTGAAAGGTTTGAGATTGGCTCAATCTTTCGGACTGCTACCTCTGCTCTCAATACAGACGATAATTCAACTGCTACGATATGCTTGCACTTCACATGGCGATACTTATTATCGGGACACTCGCAAACCCACTCGCCACAGACCTTGCTTATGACGTACTCTCCATTGCCACTCTGAGACTTCACGGTGTAAGTGTACTCATCCACTCGCTTAACTTGTCCTTCAAGTTTTACGATTGCTTCACCGCGTTCTTCTCTGGTTGTTATCAAGATTGCCATTTTACTACACCACTGTTTAGTAGTATAGTATTAAACAGCTATTTAAGGTTTACTACTGACATAACCATAACACGTAAACTATTTATACTACTTGATAGTATTAACTATTGGTGATGAAATGCCAATAAACGAAAAAGACCAAATCGTAACCTCATTGAAGGTTAACCCTGAGTTATGGAAACAAGCCAAAATATCCGCACTCCAATGCGATATAACTCTAGGTGAACTCATAGACCAAGCAGTACGAGACTGGATAGAAAAACAGGAGAAATGCAAGAAATGACAACACCACAAGAAAAAGAACAGATAAAAAAATACTTTACGGAAAAAATCGCAACATTTAAGAAAGTACGAGAAATCTATGAAAATAGCCTTTTCGGAGGTCTTAAAAATCACACTCAAACTCCTGAACAATGGAGTACAGCAGCATCACAGCGACCTGAAAGTGCAATAGCATATGTAACTTATGTCAACTTCATCGAAACTTTTGAAATGCTCGAAAATCTCACGGATGGTATTTTGGAGTCTGAAGATAGAATAGTGAAACTTGAAAAGGACATGAATAAAATCGCAAAAGAAACTAATGTTGACCTCACTGAAATGAAAACACAAGTTGCCAAAATAAAGGAAGCTGTAGAAGAACCCATCTACAAGTACGTAAAAACACAACAGGATACTGAGGAAAAAAGAAGGAAATTGGAGGCAGAACTTCTTGACTGGGCTATCAGAAGTCATTGATACCCTTCAAGAACTGAAAAGAATGCACCAACTAAACATGGAATTGCTGGAACAGTTCTCTATTACCTGTGATTTTCTGTTGAAAAGTGGCGTTGAAGTTCCTAACGCAAGTACATTTGCTTCTCTGCTCAATAAGTCAATGGCTCTCTTAAATGAAATCCAAGCTGAAACACCTAAAATTCTTCAATACCAAAAGTTAGCAGACGAAAAGAAACATTTACATGGAACAGACGAAGATGTACCAGTACCTAAAGTTTCTATATATAAGGGGGGTACAGTCTTTTCCGAGCAACTAGTCAAAGAACTAATAACAAGAAATTACCAAAAGTAACAGAAAGTTATCAATTTGTTTTTTCAATAGAGCAACAATTCAAAAGCACATATTTACCAAAATGTCCAATGGCTTTGAGAAAACCTCTTAAGAAACCTGCGCTATAGCCATCTAACAACAAAACCGTAGCCCTGCGCAAAACAGCATATAAATGCGAAAGGTAACGGTAACGTTTATAACCCTAATTTCTCATTGCTACCCTCCGCGAAGCTGAAGTCCAATGGGTCACCGAAAAACTCACGCTCCAAGACATGGCTCACTAGCATATTTACCTGAGACACCGCGCCAAAAGACCAGTCGCAAGAATCCGCTACTGGCCAAAAATCGCGGCAGACACACCTAAACTGCTAGGTTTTCTAGGTTACAAAGCAGGCATGACCTACGTCTTCACTATAGAAGACAGAAAACGTTCACCCAATTTCGGCAAAGAAGTCATGCGTGCAGCCACCATCCTTGAAACTCCCCCAATAATCCTGTGCGGCATACGCACCTACACTCACACTCCATACGGACTCGAACAAATCACCGAAGCCTGGATGAAAGACCCACCTGAGATACTTGAACGCGCACTCGTTCTCCCGGAAAACTTCAAAACCGAGGAAATGCTCCAGAAAATCGACGCAAACCTCGACAAAACCACCAATATCCGCGCCATCATAGCCACCCAACCATCACTAGCAAGCCTTTCCAAAAAGAAACCTGAAATCACCGAAATAGAAATCGGTGGAGGAACAATCCCCCAGCAACTAGAATACGCAAAAAACCTTCTCGGCAAAACAATCACCCCTGAAGAAATCTTCAAAAACGGACAATTCGTAGACATCGCCGCAGTAACCACAGGCAAAGGCTGGCAAGGACCAGTAAAACGTTGGGGAGTAACCATACTCCAAGCTAAAGGACGCAAAACCAAACGCGGCATCGCCACACTCGGACCATGGAACCCCCACCACCTCATGTACTCCGTAGCACGAGCAGGACAAATGGGCTACCACCAACGCATAGAATACAATAAACGCATCCTCAAAATGGGCAAAGACGGCAAAGAAGTCTCCGTCAAAGGCGGATTCATCCGCTACGGCAACGTCAAAGGCCCCTACATAATCATCGAAGGCTCAGTTGCAGGCACAGAAAAACGAACCATAACCCTGCGATACCCCGCACGACCACCAAAAACCCTCGCCGAAGCACCCCCACACATTACACACGTTTCGCTCGAATCGCCCCAAGGAAAATAAACGGTGAAAAACAATGCCAACTAAAAGAACCGCCCAAATTTTTGACCTCGAAGGAAAACCAACAGGAAAAACAGAACTCCCCGCAGTTTTCGGAACCCCTCTTCGACAAGACGTAATAAAACGTGCAGTCCTCAGCATTCAATCTCACAGAAGACAACCCCAAGGCAGAGACCCCATGGCTGGAAAACGCACATCCGCAGAATCACGCGGCACAGGCATGGCACTCGCCAGAATCCCACGAGAAAAAGGTGGAGGTGGAAAAGCCGCATTCGCACCTGGAACAGTCGGAGGAAGACAAGCCCACCCACCGAGAGCACAAACAAGAATCACCAAAGAAATCCCTAAAAAAGAAAAACGCCTCGCACTCCAATCCGCCATAGCTGCCACAGCATCGAAAGAAACCGTGGCGGCTCGCGGACACGAAATCGAAGGCGTTCCAGAAATCCCCCTCATCGTAGCAGACACACTCGAACAACTCACCAAAACAAAAGAAGTGGAAGCAGCCCTCACCAAACTAGGCATGCTAGCAGACATCTACAGAGTTCGCGACAGCAGAAAAGTCCGCGCAGGCAAAGGCAAACACAGAGGCAGAAAAATGAAGCAAGCTGTAGGACCACTCATCGTCGTCACCGAGCGCAAAGGCTTTGTTAAAGCAGCAAGCAACATTCCAGGCGTTGACATAGTCACCGTGAACAATCTTAATCCTGAGCTTTTAGCGCCAGGAACCCACCCAGGCAGATTAACCCTGTGGACAAACGGCGCCATCGCAAAACTTGAAAAACTCTACGGCGAAGGAGAAAACGCATAATGGACTCAAATGAAGTTATCTTTTATCCTCTCATGACAGAATCAGCCAGCCTCATGGTTGAAAAAGACAACAAGCTCATCTTTGTGGTCAGCCTGAAAGCAGGCAAAGCCGACGTGAAAAAAGCAGTTGAGCAACTCTACGAAGTCAAAGTCCAGAAAATCACCATGCTCATCACCCCGCAAGGCGAAAAGAAAGCCTTCGTAAAATTAACCCCAGAATACAAGGCATCAGACGTTGCCATCAAACTGGGCATCCTATAAACCACATGGAGAATTGACAAATGGGAAAACGAATTCGTGTTCAAAGACGTGGTCGTGGCGGCTCCACCTGGGTAGCCTCAACGCACAAACGCGTAGCCCCAGCACAATACCCGTCTATGACGCCAAAAGAAACATATGAAACTTCACTAAACGGCATCGTGGATGCCCTCGTTCACGACCCTGGACGTGGAGCACCTTTGGCGCACATTAAATTCGAAAACGGCAATGCTTGCTATATAGTTCCTCCTGAAGGAACTCATGAAGGACAGCAGATTCGCTTAGGCGGAAAAGCCCCCTGTGACGTTGGCAACATCCTTCCACTTGGGAAGGTTCCCGAAGGAACTCTTGTCTGCAATCTTGAGCTTCGTCCGGGAGACAGGGGAAAACTTGCAAAGTCGTCTGGCGCATACGCTACAGTTGTAGCGCATACTCCTCAAGGCACCATGATCCGTTTGCCTTCTCGGCGCACGAGATACGTTAATGATTACTGCATGGCAACAATCGGAGTAATTGCAGCCGCTGGCAGAACCGACAAACCCTTCTTGAAAGCTGGAGAAAAATTCCACCTTATGAAAGCTAAGGGACACAAGTACCCGAGAACTAGCGGAAGGAAAATGGTTCCCGCTTGTCACCCGTACGGTAGCAGCAAGAGAAGCGCTCGCAGAACAACAACAGTTTCTCACGGCGCACCGCCAGGGCAGAAAGTCGGTTTGATAGCGGCTAGAAGTCCAGGGCAGAAAAAGAAACGTGCCATACAATAGGAGAAGGTTTATAGCGCTTAGGAATTACCTGATGGGTTGATAAAAAATGCCGAAAGAATTCATGTATCGTGGTCAATCGTTGGCTGGTTTGCAAGGCATGTCTATGGACGAATTCATTAATTTGCTTCCATCGCGACAGCGGAGAAGCCTTCAGCGTGGATTAACGCCGGAACAGCGTATTCTGCTTGAAAAGATGCGTGCAGCGCAAGAATCTCTGAAGAAAGGCAAGGAAGTCACAGTGAAGACTCATGTGCGTGACATGATTATTCTGCCAGAGATGATTGGGACGAAAATCCATGTCCACAATGGCAAAGATTTTGTGGCTATGGAGATAAGACCTGAAATGATAGGTCACTACATCGGCGAATTTGCCATAACCAACAAGCCTGTTCGCCACGGAACTCCTGGTATCGGTGCATCTCGTTCATCCATGTATGTGCCGTTGAAGTAGAATTGATGTATGTCAGTGTGAAAGCCATGGACGTCAAAATAATCTCAAAGAAAGACAATCCTCTCCTAAAGCGAAAGGAAATAAAGTTCGTAGTGGAGCAAGGACCCAAAGCGAAAACCCCTGCAAGGCTCGACGTTAAGAGGTCTTTAGCTGCTGAGTTGAAGATCAGTGACCAGCTGGTTTTTGTTAAGAGAATGAAAACCAAAACTGGAACGAGCACTGCCGTGGGAGATGCCAACGCTTACGAGACGGCAGCTCAAGCTAAACTGATTGAGCCCGAATACATCATAAAGCGGAACAGTCCACCAGAGAAACCTAAGGAAGAGGCGAAACCGTAAATGTCCAAGAAACCAGCAAAGGAAGCACCACCAGCAAAAGAAGCTCCAAAAGGCGCTGCACCCAAAGAAGAACCGAAGAAAGAAGAAGCCAAGCCGCAAAAAGTCGAAAAAGCCGCCGCTGCCCCGAAACCAGAAAAGAAGAAGAAAGAGGAAAAAGGCATTCACGCATTGTACAAGGTGGAAGGCGACAAAGTCACCAGGCTGCGTCCAACGTGCGAAAGGTGCGGGCCAGGTTTCTTCATGGCTGAACACAGCGACAGATACATGTGCGGACACTGCGGATTCACAAGGTACAAGCACACTTAGAATGAGTATTTTTAGTCGTAGAACCAATTTTTTCCCGTTTCCAGTGAGTTCATAATGGAGAGAATCGAACAACTTGGAATTTATTTGGTTGTTCTGGGATTAAGAGCCACGGCAAGAAATTCAAAACAAGTATAGATGTGTTAGCCAAATCTGAACTATATGGACTGCTGAAAAATTTCAAGTGGCAATTTTCTATTAGGAATCTATCCACTGACGGTTCTGCTGTGCTATCTACTAAGGACAATGCTATCTATTATAGGACTAATAAGGGATTATCCAATTAACTAATAATAGAAACTACTTGTATCAACATCAAATAGCTAAACACCGTGGGCTTTTTTCATGGAGGAAACCCCTATTGCGCTTACTGTTGTTTCTCTTGTGCTTTCTGCTTTAGAATCGTTTTGCCTTTGCGGTCTTTAAATTCAATTAGCGTTTTCTGAGATGTAAACTGCTTCTTCTCATTCTCTGGAAGTTTATCTAAGAATTCTTTGCTGTACTTTCCGCTTAACGTGTCAGCATCACTTTTCCAATATCGGTATTTTACTCCATACTCATGTTCGTTCCTTTCGGCTAACTCACGTTTACGTGAGTCGTCTTGATAATACAGGCAGAGAACATATTCGGTTTGACCTTCCAAGAGTTTATCGTTTACTTTTGCATGATGAAAGCCGTAATTCTCTAATTCATTAATGGCTATTTCGACCAGTTTAAATTTAAGGTTAGAAAAGAAAAGGTATTTTCCAGTTATGCGGTAAGGCGGCTTTTCTGTACTAAGGAACCACATCCAATATCCGTCAAAAATTGTTTTCACTTTTTGAGATATTTTGCATACTCTCCAAAATTTTGCTTCCATGGATACTGAGAACGTTTTCCCCAAACGGCAAAAGCGTCCTTTACATGCTTCTCAAAGTCTTTCTCGGTACAGGCGTTAACTCTGCAAAAATGCTCAACCAGTTTATCGTAATCGAGTTTCCCCTCGTTTGCAAGTATTCCAGCCAACCCGATATGCTTAACATGATGACACCAAGTACAGAGCAGAACAAAACCGTCAAGTTTCTGTATGTGGTTCACTTCATCGTAATTCCAGATTTCATGAAGGTTGAATATTCCTTCGGTTTTACCGCAAATTTCGCACTTTTTGCCGTTTTGCTGAATGTGGCCTTCTCTAATCCCGTTCCAGACGCTTCTCGGCAACAACTTGGCAAGGGACAGATTCCATGCAGTTTTTGGAACAAGTTCGGCACTTAGCTTCACGAAAGTAGCCCAAATGTTATTAGTCGCTTGCTTAGATAATTGTTTTGGGGTTTAAGTTAAATGTATAGTGTAATAGATATTGAAACTGAAAACACAGGCACAGACATCATGAAGGACAACAAGCGAATAATCTCGGTTCAGATAGGCGATGATGCTAAACAAGACCTGTATTGGGCTGATTCACCTAAAACCCAATGGAACTTGGAAAGTGCAAAGAAGGAAATAGCATCACTTTTAGCGCAGGGAGTAACTTTTGCTGGCTACAACATAGTGGGTTTTGATGTGAAATTCTTGAAAGAGTTCATGAATGTAGAAATTCCTGAATCAAATCTGCTTGACTTATGCATACGCCAGAAACCAAAACTAAGTCAGCTTACGGGTAGAAACAAGCCACGTTTAGAAGAAGCATGTTCGGCGTGCGGTGTAGAGGTCAACCACAAACAAAGAATGAATGAACTGGCTAGCAAGTACAAAACGAATGAAGCCTTCCAGAAACAAGCATCAGTTAAGGCTAACGAGTTAGTGAAAAACCTTGGATGGGGATTTGATTTCTCCTACAACTATGCGCTTGACAAAGTAGCTGGTGGAAACGCCATCTATGATGCATACTTGGAATTTGTTAAAAGCGGTGGACAGAAAAATACACTCTTTTATGAGTATGCAATAGGTGATGTCATTTCTGAGTACCAGCTTCTTAAAGCATTAGGGTATTAGCTTCAATTCCCTATTTCTTTAATATCCACAACCCAGAACCCAGAAAGAAGGACACGGACTGTCAAACGTTCGAATTGGCCCGAATTTTTAGGGGAGATATTGGGGTTATCTGGGTTAATTCGGCTTATCTTAGGCTTTGTTTGCCATGGTTTTTTCGAATGAGCTAGCGTGCGAACATATCCAAACTGACAAAAACCGTTATCCCTCAATAGCGGGCTGTAGTTTTTCCGAATAATACAGCGGGGATCATCGAAACCAAAGTTTGCCGAAACTGACCTTTCCAAACCTTTTCGCGCCTTTTCAAACCGCGGGAAAACCACAATTCGCAAACCAATTTTGAAAACAAACCCAAATCACAAAACTATTCAGCGATAGGGGGTATAGAAGAAAAATCGCACATCAGTCACCTACAACGAAAGCTTCCGCGGAACAACCCTGCAGCAACCAAAATGTAAAAACAGAAAAATCCTCCTTCCCCAGAATGGACACTCTTAAATTCTTGATGCGCTGATACTCTCTGGTGATTGCGATGATTAAAGTTAATGTGTCGATTACGAGTATTTCGGCTGAGCGCTTCTGGGACATCAGGAAACCTGCTCCGAACATCCAGATAACCACGAACATCAACGTGGTAACCATCGAGAAGAAGTCTGAGGACTCGATGGAAGTGCCATTCGTTTTAACCATCAACTATAATCCTTCCATCGCGCAGCTAAGCCTCAAAGGAATAGCATACGTGCAAGGCGACAAAGCCGAAGTGGAAAAAATCCAGAAAGACTATGACGACAAGAAACCTCCACCACCCGTAATCCTGCAATCAATATCGAACGTTGCCTTCGTCGAATCCATCCTCATCTCGAGAATCATGAATGTTCCACCACCGATTCCTCTGCCCACAATCACCGACGCATCAAAAGCGGCGAAAGCGAAGCCTGCTGAACGAGACTACAGCGCTTAAGTTCAACGTGCTTTTCTGTTGGTTTGGATGGGTTTCATAGATTTCAGAATTTCTTGTGCTTCAGCTCTTTTTGCGGCTGTGATTTTCACGACGACTATGCCTTTGCGTGGTTGCCCATAAATGACCAGCGAGTTTTCTTCGGCGTACAAAACAGCGATTAGGGTTAGCAGGTCTTCTTCTCCTTCGACGAGTATGTGGGTGTGCGTGTTGGCTTCCAGTGCGGTTTGTATGGCTGTGGTGGCTTCATGGGTTATTTTTCCCTGAGGGTTCTTGACTTGGATGAGGTTTTTGGCTGGGAAAATTTTTGGCTGCAGTTTTCTGCGCATGCTTCTGTTGTCGGTTACTGCTAGTTGAGGGATTATGTGGTGTTTGTGGAGGTTTCGGGAAACGGTGTCTCCAACTGAGATTATGGTGGTTGGTTTCTCTTTTTTGATTATGGCTTCGAGTTTGTTCATGGTTTCTGCGTAGGAGCCTTGGATAAGCTTGCCGAATGGTTCTTTGAATTTTGAAAGTATTTCAGGAGTTACGCAGTAGTCTGTTGGCATTGTCCTCAACCTGGGTGAGAACGTTAGCACCATGTTTTGTTGAGGGTGCATATAAGCGTGTTAAACGTGGGGTTGCTGGTTTATCTGACTTTGAGTGCGTAGCGGCCTTTGTCTTTTATTTTCATGGCTTTGGCGATGGCTGAGTTTTCTGGGTCAAACATGATGACTATTCCGCCGAAGTCTTCGCTTAGGCTGGTTGATTTGCATTTTGGGCAGACGTTTTCTTTGGTTATGAAGTGGCAGTTTGCGCATGCTTTCTCGTTCATGTCTGGTTACTCCTTGGTTTTCTTTTCTGGTTTGTTGGCTTCTTTTTCTTCTGCGGTTTTCTTTTCCAGGGCTTCTTTGATTTGTGCGGTTTCCTCTTTTATCCATTCAAGCTTGCCGAGGAAGGGTTGTCTGGCTGTGACTCCGATTTTTCCGGAGCTTCCTGCTCTTCCGAGGGAAACGGCTGTGATTCTGACTCTTACTTGGTCTCCTGTGGTTAGTTTTCGTTTGGTTTCTTTTCCCAGAAGAACTCCTTGTTTTTCGTCGTAGGAGATGAAGTCATCCATAAGTTGCGAGACATGGAGCAGTGCATCTACTGGTCCTATGCGGACGAAGGCTCCGAAATCTGCGATTTCCACGATGTCGCCTTCGACGATTTCTTGGATGACTGGGTAGAATGTGAGGAGGGAGAAGTTGACTTTGTGGTAGGTTGCTCCATCTCCTGGGATTATTTTTCCAATGGGGCTTACATCGACTCTGGTTACGGCTATTACGTAGCCTAGTTCTTCGTCGACAACTCCTTCGTATTTGCTTTTGACCTGTTCTTTGCCGACTGCTTCCAGTGGGTTGCCGAATGTGTCGGGTGGGATGCGGATGGTGTCTTGGAGTGTAATGAGTTTAAACATCTATGAATCAACCGTCTATTTCTAGGCGCGATTTTTGTCTCAGATAAATCACTGGCACACTTATATCCCTTAGCTTCTGTCGGAGTTGTTTGTCGTTGGTGAAGACTGGGGTTTTCCATTGTTTGGCTATGCGGATGATTGCGTCGTCTGTGGGTTCGTTTGGTTTTTCTGGGATTTTGACGTAGGTGAGTTTTTCTGCAAGGGTGAGGGCGAATGCGGCGTTTTTGCGGGTTTTAGGTGAGCTTTTTTGGGTGAGGGTTTCGAGTTCGCGTTTGACGGGTGAAAGCAGGATTAACTCGTAGTTTCTGTTCAGCAGCCGTGAAAGCTCGTCAAATATGTCGATTTTGAACTCTAGCGGGATGAACAGTGCGTTGGAATCGGCAATCACTTTTAGTGGTTGTTTGGGGGTTGGTTCAGTTGCCATCTTGTCAGGTCACTTTGGTGTTTTCGTTTGTTCTCTAGTGCTCGGAAAAGACTATAGCCCCCTTATATAAAGTATTTATAGGTTGAATTGTGCTGTGAATCAGAGATTGGCTGCTACGGGTAGAACCCCGAATAGATTACTGCGCCTTAAAACTACAGTTATGATGAATAGGCGTTTGAAGCTGGAGACGGGTGAGCTGCTGTTTGAGAAGCGTGGGCACAAGTGGGCTTTGACCAAATTCGCTTTCGATGTTTGGGAAGAAACTGACGAAGTTAGAAATGAATTAGGGAAATGATATCAAAACTTTTACACTTGTCTAATTTTGGTTATTCTCCTGGTCTTTCTTCTAAAGATATTTGCGTCCAATCACGACATGACTTGTCGATTGTTACACTTCCAACGTAAAGCCGATCATCTCCATCCCGCAAAGTAACTGAAACTTGAATTGACGCGTAAGCCGTGAAGGCTGAGACGTCACCACAATCGATTGCATTACTTCCTTGCTCGCGATTTAACGAGCCGATTGAACGTTGCTGCTTTACTGTGCTGTAAGATGCGCTAGAAAAGGAAAAGGTTAGCTCCATATTGTGCAAAGGACCACCACTATTCAAAACATATAGCTGATAATGTCGGAAAATGAACCACCACATCCCCTCAACAATTTTCACGAAAACTCTTGGTGCTATTCTCTGTTTCTCTTCAAAGGTTTTTTGCGCTTCTCTTTCCAGAGCACGAAGGTTGTCCTCGCTCTGTTTCTGAAGAGCTGCTAGTCTTTTTTCTTCTTGTTCCATGCGCTTCCGGTTTTCCTCGGACATCTTTGCTATTTCGCCAATTACTTTCTCGAGCGCAGAGATTATTCCTTGGCATTGCACCGAAAAGGAGTCTACTTGACGTTGTGTGGAATCCTTGAGAGTGTTTATTTGTTCTGAGGTCAATTTCTGCAGAGTTTCGATTTGTTTATCCGTTTGTTTTCGTGTTTCATCAAGTGTCCAGAAAAAGTATGATGTACGCAGGAATAACTGAAAAAAACACGCCGAAAATATCTAAATGCATTTCAGCGGACCCATAACAAAGACATGCAATAGCATATAGCAGAAGGGAGAGCATATAACCAATGGTTGCAATCTTCCATTTTGCCCAAGTCATTGAAACTCCCGTTTTCACTTTTGTGTTGTATTCAGGATATATTTATCATTTTATTTGTCGCAAATCTTCTAGATTGATTTTTTGTTATAACACTATATTGTCTATGGCAGTCAGGGGAAAGTGAGCTTTCACCGATTTTGGCGTGGAGATTTAGGGCAAAACGAAAAAGGATACCAAAGCTGAAAACGAATTCCCCAATAGCGCATTGCATGGCTTATCTGAATCCGCTGGTGCTGAAGAGGAAAAGGCTTAGTTTTGGCGGTTTTGGGTTTGGGGCTTTGGGTTTGGGGAATTAAAATTTTGTCTCATTCCCACACTACCCTTTCTTTGTGCATTACCTTTTTTTGTTGATATGGCAGTTGGTTTCAATTTGGACTGCACGTTGAGATTCCCTGCGTGCCCTCTTTAGAATCGATACGGATTCTACAGGTTTTATGGTGGTGTGTCGTACCGTGTTTTGTAGGTCCATTTTTTGGTGGCTAAGTCATATTCCCAGACTTTAACTCCTTTCTTAAAGTGCTTCCTGATGCGGTTCAAGGTGTACCCGTCAAGTTTGTCTCCGGGTAGGTTTGATTTGGAGAGAATGAACTGATTTCTCAGCTGCGCAATTTTAATCCTTTTGCCTTTTGGCACGGTTAGAACAGTGGAAATGGTTCGCAAAGATAATATTTAAGGACGGCAACAATCTAAGTTAACATAAGGTTTGTTCAGTCGAACGCGCTGGGCTGTTCACTTTGTTGGAGGATAATTGAAGTTGAGTTTGATACCTGACGACAAGAAAGAAGCCATCAAAAACGAGTTTACAGAGAAACTGGAGAAACCAGTCAAAATAATCATGTTCACACAGGAGCTGGAATGCCGATTTTGCTCAGACACGAGGCTGTTGGTTCAGGACATGGCAACCTTAAGCGACAAAATCACCGTTGAAGTCTACGATTTCGTGGCAAACGCCGACAAAGCCAAGCAGTACGGCATCGACAAAATTCCTGCACTGGCTATCATCGGCGAGAAGGACTATGGCGTCCGAATCTACGGCATACCCTACGGATACGAAATTCAGACGCTCATTGACGCCATCATCGGCGTGTCCCGAGGAAAAACGGACCTCTCCGACAAAACCCGAGAAGTGATTGCCGACATCAAGGCGCCTGTCCACATTCAGGTTTTCGTCACGTTGACTTGCCCGCACTGCCCAGTAGCTGCCTCAATCGCGCACAAACTGGCAATCGAAAGCGACATGATACGCGCCGATGTCATAGATGCCACCGAGTTCCCGCAGCTAGCCCAAAAATACTCAGTCATCGGCGTTCCCAAAGTGGTCATTAACGAGAAAGTGGAGTTCGTCGGGGCATTCAATGAGGACTTGTTCGCTGAGCAAGCCCTCATAGGCGCTTACCAGACATAAGAGAGATGCCCCTTGAGCCAGAAGAAAAAAATCGAGCTGTCCCTAGTTTTCGTCTACAGCAAAGACTTCATGGAACGCGTCATACGCAACGTCATCAACGACCCCAGCTACTGCAAAAGCTGCGGACTCTACTGCGAATCCTGCAAATACAACGTCTACAGCTTCGTCCGCAACGTCCGCGCCGCCATCCAACTCCCAAACCCCCAAGACCTCCCAGCGTTCATTGACAACCCAGCAGATTACATGCCAAAGCACCTGCCCGAAGCAGACGTATGCCTGGTTTCAGGACTGCACAAGGACCTGCTGCTGGAACTGCCCGAACACCTCAAGGAAGCAGGAATCAAAGCACTAATCGTCCCCGTTGAAGACTGGAACGAAGTCCCCGTGGGTGTAAGGAAGCAGATGGAGCAAAAATGCAGCGCCCTCGGCTTGGAATGCGTGTTCCCCAAACCCTTCTGCACGCTCGAGCCTGAAAAAGACAAACCCACCATCGCAAGGTTCATCGAAGAAACCAAAGTCGGAAAACCCCTGCTGGAAATCTCCACCACAACCATCGGCAAAGACGAAGTCATCGAATACGCAGCCGTCAGACGCAGCGCCCCCTGCGGAAGCACATGGTACATCGCCCGCAAACTCGCAGGCGTCTCCACCAAGCAAGAAGTTTTGTATGACGCCATCGCCCGAGCGCACCACAGTTTTCCCTGCACCGCAACCATGAACACCGACCCAGAAACCAAAGAGCCAATTCTTCACATTGGCGGGTTCACAATCAGAGCCGCAGTCGACGAAGCCCTGCAGAAGTGTCAAAGAGAAAATAAAAAATGATTTTGGCTGGCTTTTACACCAGCAGAAAATTGGGCTTAATGCCCTCCACAACAGCACGAATGTCCGGCGTGGGTTCCTGAGTCTTTTGCGAACTTCGCTGGATTCTTCTCAAAGGTGCTCTTGCAGGACGCTGCACAGAAGTAGTAGGTTTTGCCGTTGTAATCGCTCTTGAGCTTCGCTGTTTTCTCGTCAACCATCATGCCGCAAACTGGATCTTTAGCCATACACATTTCACCTCCTTATGCGCTCCGTTTTTCTTAGTCGTTATACTTGTTAAACTTCGCCAACTTCAACAGCGCAGAGTTGCTCACCACAGTCAAACTGCTTATAGCCATGGCACCCGCCGCATACATCGGTCCTTAGGTCCCAACAGCCCCGCAGCCGCAACTGGAATCATTACTGCGTTGTATATGAACGCCCAGAACAGGTTCGTGTTAATCTTCCGCATCGTCCGCTTACTTAACTCCACACCCAACGCCACATCCCGCAAGTCATCCTTGATGAGGACTATGCCGCCGGTTTCTTTTGCGATGTCTGTTCCGCTTCCGATGGCAATTCCAATATCCGCCTTCGCCAGAGCAGGGGCATCGTTGATTCCGTCGCCCACCATTGCTACAACTTTGCCTTCACTCTGCAGTTTCTTGATGGCTTCTTCTTTCTGCCAAGGCAACAAATTCGCTATGACCGTGTCAATGCCTAGCTGGGCAGCGATTGCCTTCGCCGTACCCTCGTTGTCGCCTGTCAGCATCGCAACTTCCAAGTTCATGCTCTTTAACTGGCGTATGGCTTCGGCAGCGTGCTTTTTCGGCGTATCCATGGCAGCGACTACACCTGCCGCTTCGCCATCCAAAGCTAAAATCATCGCTGTCTTTCCTTCGCCCTCCAACCTTGCCATGTCCGCTTCTATCTGCACTGTGGGAACGCCTTCTTCCTGCATGAGCTTGCGGTTTCCCAGCAGCACCTTTCTGCCTTTCACGGTGCATTTTATGCCTCGTCCAGGCAGGGCTTCAAAAGCGCTGGCGTCGGCAAGTTTCAATTCGGATTTTTGTGCGTGTTTTATGATGGCTTCTGCCAAGGGGTGTTCTGAGCTTTTTTCAGCGGAGCCAGCGAACATCAGCACATCGTCTTGCGTGACACCGTTGTAAGCCAGAACATCTGTCACTGAAGGTTCCCCTTTGGTGAGTGTTCCTGTCTTGTCGAAGACTACGATGCTGAGTTTTCTTGCCCTCTCCACGTACTCGCCGCTTCTAAGCAGCACACCGTACTCGGCGCCTTTGCCTACACCTGCCAAGATGGCTGTCGGAGTAGCTATGCCCATGGCGCAGGGACAAGCCACCAGCAGCACAGCGAGCAAAGCAAAGAAGGCGGTTGAGAAACCCACGGTCAAGTACCAGAACGCGAACGAGATGGCTGCGGCAGTGAAGACTATGGGAACAAACTTTGCGACCACGCGGTCAGCGAACCTCTGTACAGGAGCGCTTGAAGCCTGAGCTTCCTCCACCAGATGCACTATCTGCGAGAGCGCAGTGTCTTCACCGACTTTTGTGGCTCTGAACTTTAAGACACCTGTCTTGTTGATGGTGGCTCCGATGACTTCGCTGCCGACGTTTTTCTCCACGGGGATGCTTTCGCCCGTTAAGAGCTTTTCATCCACTGAAGAATACCCTTCAACTACGACGCCGTCAGTGGGGATTTTTTCGCCTGGCTTGACAATTACTACATCGTCCACTTGGAGTTCTTCCGCGGAAACCTCCACTTCATTTCCATCCCGAATCACCAGCGCTGTTGTTGGCTGCAGCTCAAGCAGCTTCCGTATTGAGGCGGCTGACTTGCGCCGGATGGTTTCTTCGATGTACTTGCCCAGCAGGACAAAGGCAAGAATCGCGATGGAAACCTCCAGATATCCTGAGCCTCCTTCGGCGATGCTTGGCAAAAAAGCGTTCAGAGCTCCGTAAATCCAACCTGCAAGCACTCCCGTGCTGACCAGTACGTCCATGTTGATTTTGCGGTTTCTAAGCGAGAAATAGGCTCCTTTGAATATGCTGAAGCCCGCAATCCAGATTATCGGAACCGAAACTAAGAAAATAACTAAGCCATATAATTCTAGTCCGCCGACCAGTTCCAGCGACATTATGGTGGCAGCGAGTCCAAAGGTGGCGAGGATTTTTAGTCCTCCAGCCGCGACTACTCCTATCAGGGTTAAGGTTACGCGGCGTCTCATGGCTTTGAGTTCGCGTTCAGGCTGCTCGTAAACATCCGCGCATGATTGGCTGCAGAAGTAGTACCATCGGTCGCCTATCTTGCGTTTAATGGCTGTTTCTTTGTCAACGGTCATGCCGCATACGGGGTCTCGGGCGGTTTTGCCTGGCTCGTTGGTTGTGCTTTCTTTCATTTGGCTGGCCATGTTTTTTCTCCTGCGGCGCTATTAATTGTTTATGTGTGTTTTACCATATAAGTATATCTGTTAAAGATATATCTTGTGGGCATCAATTCGGGAAAAACGCTGAACAGCAAATCAATAGCTTAATCGAAATGGGTTTGCAGGACTGCCGCAGATAGCCTTTATTTGGGAGAAAGGAGAAAAGGTAGGAAAAAACAGTTTTCCTCTGCGGCAATCTTTCTGCCACCTGTCCCCTCAAAACAAAGCGCACGCCCTTTTGACGCGACAGCAACGAAGGCACAGTCAAAGTTGAACAGCAAAGCATTTACTTTCAAGTAGAATACGGTTTAAAAGCATCCTATAAATATATCTTGAACAGTCAGGAAAAACCCTCATGCCAAACCCCGAGATAAACGAGATAGTCTCCGACTTCTCCCGCGTCTACATACTCACCATACTCCATGAAGGACCAGCCCACGGCTACAAAATCATCAGCAAATTCAGAAAAGTCATAGGCAAAGACGTCAGCCCAAGCCTCGTCTACCCCTTCCTGAAACAGCTGGAGCAGAAAGGTCTCCTGACACACACTCTCAAGCCCGTTGGCGCCAAGAAAAAGAAGGTTTTCGAACTCACCAAAGAAGGAAAAGAGTTCTCCGAGCAGCTGTTCAAGCGTTTCTCCGAGCTAATCAGCGTGGCGTTGGAGCCCAGCCTTGAGGTCTGCGCTCACTGCGGATGCAAAGTCTACGAAGGCGGCTACATGGAACGAATCAAAGATAAGGAGCTTACTTTCTGCTGCGTGCACTGCGCGGCATCATACAAACAAAGCCTGAGCTTATAGCAGCCTAAGTAAACGACAGCACAAAAATTCTTTTAGGTTCCGTTCCAAAAACTTGCACAACTGTGAACCTGTTGGTGGCGCTGAGCATGTCGGATATGTCGCCTTCGGTAAGGGTTGTGTTAAAGTAATGTTCCGCGTTGTATTCAGATAGAAAAACGTATTTCACATTGTGCTCTTGGCAGAGGCTGAGAAACTCCGTGACGTTGAAATTGAGCGTGAAAGCATCCACAGCCAACTCGGGGTACTGCCAGACTTGGCTTTTGCTCGGGGTCTTAGCGTTTAGGTAAAACCAAACCATGTAATCGTCCAGAAGGTTGAAGGGGCAGGCAACCACTATGGACTGGTTGTCGCCTAAAGTTGAAGCTGCAAAATTAGTCGCCTGTTCCACGGGTAACGATTCAGGCGCAGTTTTCAGCCACGTGTAGGCATCGGAAGAACTGAGGACAACCCCTGAAGCGACAAAAATTATCAGAAAGACTGCGGCGAGCTTTGCAGTGTTTTTTCTTAGGCTACCCTTTTCCGCTTGCCAGATTTTCCTGCATTTGTCATAAGCTGTCATGATGAGGCTGGAGGCTGAAATTGCCAATACCGGAAACAGCAAAACACCATATCGCCATTCCTTGTTCGGGATAACGGTGAAAACACCATAGACGACTGCGAACCATAGGAGGAGGAATTTGTCTTGGGGTTTCCTCCTGTAGACGAACAGGGCTATGCCTGCTAGAGAAGCACCGTAAAGGATGAGGGAAACAGGGTGCAGGTTGCTGGCATTCCAACCCATTTCGATTAGATAGAATATGGGTGCGGGATACCTCAAACTGGATACGGCTCTCTCGGCGGTGCCTGTTTGAATGGCGAACCACATGACGCTGAGGAGTCCGTAGGCGTAAACTTCGTAGAGGACAACTGCAACTATGGCTGCGAGGATTACGGTGGCTATTAGGCGTGGGAACTTGAGGACACGGAGGATCTGCGTTTTCAGGTAGTTTCTTCTGCCGAAAATCAATATGCCGACCAATATGATGATTGGGGCGACGACTAGGGTTTGGTATTTTACTGCGGCTCCAATGGCTAAGGCAACGATGCTTATGTTGAGGTCGCGTTCTCGGTTTGTTTGTATCCACTTAAAAAAATACAGCATGCAGACTGAAAAGGCAAATATGAGCATGGTTTCAATAAGCGCTATGCGCGAAAGCCAAACAATTCCAGGCATCACAGCGAAGAGAAGGGCAGAGAGAAGTGCAGTTTTTGAGTTGTACATTCGCCTGGATATCTCGAATACAGCGATGACCGAGAGCGCGGAGAAGGTTACAGCCACAAGTCTTGCCGTAAAGACAGCTGCACCTGCAACTGCGAAGTATCCTGCCGTAACCAGATTAAAAACTGGTGGATAAAATGAACTAGTTAGGAAATACTGCACAAAGTCTCCTCGAATCAGGAGCAAACCACCAGTGAAGTGGTTAACTTCATCCCACTGCATCGCCATGTTCGACAAATTGTACGAGAGCAGAACTGCATAGACCACTGCGAAAGCATAAAGTGCGAGTCGCCATTTGTCAAGTCGGCTTTGCAGTTGCGAGAGGAAATTGAATCGCTTTTTTTCTTCATCTTTCGTCATTGTTACGCCTTGGGTTGCTCGTATGAAGTATTTTCTGAACAAGATAATATAACATTTCAGGCTCTTCGAGCAGGAGAATGTGGCTGTTTTCTAACTTTCGCAATTACTTAAAAGAAACGGAAGAGTCATATGAGTGCTGAATGTGGCTTATTCTAGCCGCTTTATTATGTGGTATCCAAACTTCGTCTTAACAATAGCAGACGTTTCGCCTTTCTGTAGCGCAAAAGCACAGTTCTCAAACTCCTTAACCATCTGTCCACGCGAAAACGAACCAAGGTCTCCACCCTTCTTCCCAGACGGGCAAAGAGACACCTGCTGAGCTATTGCGCTGAATTTTTCGCCCTTGTCTAATCGGGCTTTGATGGCTTTGGCTTCAGTTTCGGTTTTGACGAGGATGTGAGCACAATGAACTTTAGCTGACATAGCCTATGCATGCGCGTTTTCAGTTAATAACTCTTACTTGCCGTTCAAGCGGAACAAAGAAAAAAAATCAAACAACAGTTCAACCAAAACATCAGGGAAAAAAATAAGAGCGGGGTAGATGCCGAGAACAGACAGCTTCCTCGCCAACACCCCTATCTCTGCTTTAAATAAGAAGACCACAGAATTTCCGAGCACTAGTTCCGCAAAATCCGTGCACTTACAACACAAGTAACAGAAAGTCACCGAAAATCACTAAAAGTTATCAATTTGTGTTTCCAATAGATGCAAAAATACATCTACACCACTCCCGAACCACAACAAAAAAAGCAAAGAAAAAGCTACAATACGTTTAATTTCCGCATGTCGCTATGGCTTTCCCATGCACGAATGGGCACTAGCCGAAGCAGTCATCACTGCAGCCTCAAACATCGCCGAGAAAGAACACCTCAAAAAGGTCACCGAAGTAACCGTGAAAATCGGCGAACTCCAACAAGTAGAACGCAGCATATTCCGCTTCGCCCTAACGCAACTCAAACCCGCCAACTTCAAAAACGCCACCTTCCACCTCACCACAGCCAAAACCACACTCAAATGCAGAATCTGCGGCAACACCTGGCTCTTCAAAAAAATCAAACTGGACAAGGAAACGGCAGAAGCCATCCACTTCGTTCCCGAAGTAGCACACGCATACATCAAATGCCCAAAATGCGGCAGCCCAGACTTCGAAATCGCAGAAGGACGAGGCGTATGGCTTGAAAACGTGAAAGGAGTCCGCTGAGCCATGGTTGACCCCAGAACAAGCATAATTAACCAACGGTTAAAACGGATACGCAGAATCATAGCGGTTTCCAGCGGAAAAGGCGGAGTCGGCAAAAGCCTCGTCGCAACCACCCTCGCGCTGAATCTTGCCAAGAAAGGCTGCAAAGTCGGCCTCTTCGACCTGGACTTCACCAGCCCATCCACACACCTTCTCCTAGGCGTAACAGACGAGCAGCCGAGGGAAGAAAAAGGGTTGATTCCGCCAACAGTTCAAGGCTTGGAGTACATGTCGCTCGTTTACTACTCTAGCGGTCAAGCTGCACCCCTCAGAGGAGCAGACACTTCGAATGTACTGATTGAACTGCTCGCCGTCACCTTATGGAGCGACTTGGACTTCTTGGTCTTGGATATGCCGCCTGGAATCGGCGACGCCGTGCTTGATTTAATTAGACTTGTGCCGCGGATTGAGTTTTTGGTGGTGACGACTCCGTCGCAGTTGGCGTTTGAAACAGTAAAGAAACTGGTTGCCCTGCTGCAGGAGCTGAAAGTGCCGGTGGTGGGCATCGTGGAGAACCTGAAGATGGCTGAGTCAAGGAATGTGCAACGGCAAACTGAAGCGTTCGGCATAAGGTTCCTCGGAGAAATCCCCTACGACCTCGAAATTGAAGGTGCGATAGGCAAGCCTGATGAGCTTCTTTGCACGGTTTTTGGAAGAAAAATCAAGGAGATAGCGCAATCGTTATGATTGGAACTTTTCTACTAAATTTAGAAATTGCAGGCGGAGAGCGCAAGATGGCTCAGGCTAAGGCAGTAATCACGGACCATACTGTTGCGTTGTTGCCTCAGAAGTCTCGACTTGTTGATAAAATTGAAATGCCCTTATATTTTGAGTGTATCGTGAATTCATATGTCTTATATTCATTGGTTCAAGAGTATCAATTTAAGTGAATGCTCTTGCGAAAAAGACGCCGCACAAGAATTCTGCTACTGCCTCTTCTCATTCCCATATTTATTATGGGTTTAATTCTTTACATGCTTGGCGAACCGCGAACAGATCGGTCGAAGATTCCGGAGCGACGAACGAAAAACCCGCGAAAACAGTCGGAGTCCACTCAGAAAGACCATGTTGAAATGGGTTTAATGGCTGAACTCGAGGAAGAACAGGCAAAAGTGAAATAGGTAGCCTTCGGCAACGAAACTTGCAAAGACTGTGCGAACGCGGTTCATTTTTGTGGAGTTGCGTTTTTCAGGTTCAAAGGCAGCGTTGATGAAGAGAGGCGGAAATGGTGGTTGTTCTATTTTGTGCTTGTTTTCGTTCTCTTCCTAAGCATGAATGCAAGAGCAATGACTGCTATCGCGATGACGAATGCTGCGATTATTGCGTAGACGTAGCTCAGAGGAACGCTTGGTTCGCTTTCAGGACTGGACGAAGCAGGAGCCGAAGAGCTTGTAGACGGAGCAACTGAAGTGGTGGGTGAAGATGAAGGCTGAGAGGAAGCAGAGCTGGAGGGAGAAGGCGATGACTGCGTGGTTGATCCTTCTGTTAGAAGTTGCAGATTGTAACTTGTTATTTCTGTAGCCATTTCAGGTGTTGGGTCAAAGGGGATTAGCATGAACGAGGAACTGTTGGTTGGCGGCAGAAAATGCGGGCTCACGTAGTTGCTGTATCCAACAGCGATAACTGATCCTGAGGAATTGTAGAATGCTGCTACTGCCCAAACGTTCTCTGGATAACCTTCGCCGTTGTTCTGAAGCACGCCTATGATGGTGTAGTTGCCCGTCTGGTCTACGTATGAAGTGTCTTGTACAATCTGTAAGCCAGAATATGGAGTCGCGTTAGTAGGGGTTTCATAAATGTTGAAGTCTATTCGGCCAATGCCGAGGGAGATCCAAGTGAGGTTTCCGCCGGTGCTTGATTGTGCTGTGAACTCCATGTAGAATGGGGCTTTCTGATTGGGGAGAATAGCGCCAGCGCGCGAGGCGTAGATGTGTGAATTGTCAGTAGTTGCCTGCAGTTCGCCGTCTTTTGCGTACACGTATCCTGTTATGATTGCTGAGCCGATATTGTTTGGTCCTGTGTTCTGCAACTCTCCAACGACGATGAAGTCGCCTGTTTGCGCGCTGACGTACCAGCTATAGTTTACCACCTTCATGGCGGTTGTTTGGCCTAAAGCTTTTTGTGGGAACGCGATAAACAATGACGCTGCACAGAGCATAATCAAGAGGAAAGCGGTGTTCTTTTTCATTTGTTTCATCCTCAGTTTTGTTTTCTCCGAATTATCCAATACGGGAAAGACATATGTCTTATAAGTTTTTTTGAAAAAAAGTCAACCCGCACTCTTGGATTCATGGAGCAACATCTTACTTGTGGAGCGGAGTGCCTTGCGCAAAAGAGATTAGATTGCGAAGATGAAAGAAGTTTCAGCTATGGGCTCTGCTGCTCGGTGCAGTCTATAGCCCCTTATTTATAGAATCTGCATGTTTTTGGGTTGAGAATGCGCCAATAGCGACCCCTTCCCCCCCGTTTTTCTGCGCAGATACGCGGTTCTGACCTACCCCCTATAGGTTTCTGCAATGAATCCCTAAAAGCATCCAAATATGACGGCTAGCCCTGCCGCTCACGGAGCCTACCCCTGCCTTGTGTACAGCTTCAATAGCGGGAGTGAATTGCCTGTTGACTGGTTCCGCTCTCAGTGCCTTTCCCTGCTATCAACGCCTATTTCCCCATAATAGATAGAACTAAATTTGCAGTGGAATCTAAATTGAGTGCAGCAGAAGAAAGCAAACAAAACTGCGCGGTTGAAGTGTGGTGCGGTCTCCGGGATTTGAACCCGGGTCGTCAGCTTGGGAAGCTGATGTCCTAGCCAGGCTGGACTAAGACCGCGCGCAGAAACATATCACATCGGAAACCGAACTTAAACTTTTACCTCCACTATCCTTGCGTGTTGGCTCATTCTTTTTTCTCAGCTGGAGCCAAGAATTTTTCTGTGCAGACCTGCACACCTTTAACCTTGCCTCTGCAGATGTAGTCCATGACGAATTTTTTGTCTTTGTGCCCTGCCACTTCTTCCCTGTTCGGCAAAACGAGTTTGCTGGCTTCTTCGTCGGAACAAAAGATAATTGCGTTTACAACTTTTGCTGGGCTGAGCAACCTGCCGCAGAACCAGAAAGGCTTCCCTGCAGCGAAAGGCGTAACAAAAGTCCTCACAAGCTCCTCATGCGAAAGGTTGAACCTTATGCCTGACTTTTCCTTGTCATTCGCGTATTCTATGTAGACATGGTACTTTGGCAGGCTCAAGTTAATCAACTGTTAAACAGCGTTGGTTTGCACACAAAAGCTTTGCCCTCCAGCCTCTTTCCTGCATAAGCCTCCTTAGCAAGCGCATCCGCCAACAGTAATTGTTATCTCCTACTAACCCAAACACATAGCACAGCAGGAGAAACAGGCACCATGCCCAAAGACTTCACTTACACCGACGCAGGCGTGAACCGCGAGCAGCGCCACGAATCCAAAAAAGCCTTGGAGAGGCTGCACGCAACTTACAAATTCAGCCGATTCGGACCAGTCATGCATCTGCCGTACAGCAACATCTTCCAACTCACCGAAAACAATTATCTTGACTTGACCATCGAAGGAGTCGGCACCAAAGTCCTCCTCGCCGAACTCGCAGGCAAATACGACACCATCGGCGTAGACGCAGTCGCCATGGCAGTCAACGACATCATCCGTTCAGGCGCCATTCCGCTGGCGATTTCGGACAACATCCACGCGCAAGCCAGCAACCCAGAACTGGTGAAAGCGTGGCTGGAAGGCATAATCGACGGCGCCAACCAATCCGAATGCCCAGTCGTCAGCGGCGAAATCGGCGACGTAGCCGAAATCATAAACGGCATCACGGAAGGCGCAGGATTCGACATGGTCGTCGCCGCCGTAGGACAAGTCGCCAAAGAACGCATAGTCACGGGATACGGCATCAAACCCAACGACCCCATCATCGGCTTGCCCAGCAGCGGCTTACATAGCAACGGCATCACGCTCGCGCGGAAAATTCTGCTCAAGCAGTGGGGCGGAAAGTACTCAGCAGGCGATAAGCCGGAGGGACTTGGCGGGGAAATCGTCAGCGAAATGCTGGAACCCACCAAAATCTACGTTAAACCCTTCCTCAAAACGGCGGAAACAGTCAAAATCAAAGGCGCCGTCCACATAACAGGTGACGCCTACCTCAAATTCAACAACCTCACAGGCTACTCACGCGGCATAGGCTTCGAATTCAACAACTTCAAAACGCAACCAATCTTCGGATTAATCCAGAAAACCGCCACGAAACTCGGCTACCGCATAACGGATGAGGAGATGTTCCGAACTTTCAACATGGGCTGGGGTTTCGCCATGATAGTCGACAGGAAAGACGAAGATGTCGCCCTAGACGCGCTGGAGAAGGCAAACGCGCAGCCCGAAGTCATAGGCAAAGTCACAGGCTCTCCCCAGATAACCATCCATCAAGACAGAAAAAAGCTAATTCTGGCATAAAAAATTGCCGAATTTGTGGCGAAAGCGTTTAAATCTCAATTCCTCAACAGTTAAGCCATGAAATACCGCGCCAAAATCGAAGTCAGCCTCAAACCAGGACACACCGACCCCGAAGGCGAAACCACCCAACGCCTACTCAAAGAACTGGGCTACAAGGTCACCGCCGTAAACGTCAGCAAAGTCTACAACATCCAACTTGAAACCACCACGCTCAAAGACGCCAAAGCCAAAGCTGAAGAAATGGCAAAACGGCTTCTCGCAAACCCAACCAAAGACAACTACACCATCGCAGTTGAGGAGCAAAAATGAGCCTCTACACCCGGGCTAATACAGCGTTCACCATGCACGAAGTCAACACCCGCGACGCCACCGACCAGCAGCTGCAAGAAGTCAGCAGCGAACTTGGCTTAGGCTTAAGCCTTCCAGAAATGAAGCAAGTCCAAGCATACTTCAACGCACAGAAACACAACCCAACCGACGTGGAACTCCAAACCATCGGGCAAACCTGGAGCGAACACTGCTACCACAAGACCTTCAAGGGCAAAATCCGCACAGACGGCAAAGAAATCAGCAGCCTCTTCAAGACTTACATAGCCAAAGCCACCAAAGACCTCAACCCTGCTTGGTGCATCTCGGTTTTTGAGGACAACGCAGGCATCATCGCTTTTGACAAAGGCTACGGCATCGCAGCCAAAGTCGAAACCCACAACCACCCGTCTGCAGTGGAGCCGTTCGGCGGCGCAGCCACAGGCGTAGGCGGAGTCATCCGCGACGTCCTCGGCGTCTGGGCAGACCCAATCGCCTGCACTGACGTGCTCGGTTTTGGACCCCTCAATTACGATTACGCTAAGCTCCCCGCGGGCGTGAAGCACCCCAAGTACGTTTACATGGGCGTTACCGCAGGCATCGGCGCCTACGGCAACAACATGGGCATCCCCACCGTCAACGGCGCCATATACTTCGACGAAACCTACACAGGCAACGTCGTCGTCTACTGCGGCTGCATAGGCTTGTTGCCGCTGAACAAATTCAAAAAAGAAGCCAAACCAGGACACCTGCTTATTGTGGCAGGAGGAAAAACGGGGCGCGACGGTATCCACGGCGTCACCTTCGCTTCGGCGGAGCTCACGGAGAAATCTGAAGAGATTTCCCGACCAGCCGTGCAAATCGCTGATCCAATTGAAGAGGAAAAAGTGAAACGCGCCTTGATGGAAATCAGGGACTTGGAGCTTGGCTCGGCGACCACGGATTTAGGCGGCGGAGGCATGTCTTCTGCTGTGGGCGAAACCGCTGAAAGATACGGCTGCGGCGTCACAGTGGATTTGGATAAGGTGCCGCTGAAATATGCGGGGTTGGCTCCGTGGGAAATCTACGTTTCTGAATCACAAGAAAGAATGCTTCTAACCGTTCCGCCAGAGAATTTGACGAAGGTTCTGAAGATTTTCGAGAAAGAAGATGTTCAAGCCACAGCCATCGGAAAACTCACTCCCGAAAAGCGCTTGCTGCTCCGTTATGAAGGCGTTACGGTTGCGGACATAGACATGCAATTCCTGTTTCAACCCCTAAAAAGCGTAAAAAACGCCACATTCGAAAAAGTCAACCTCAAAGAACCTGAATTCCCCGAACCAGCAAACCTAACCGAAACACTCATGCAGCTGCTTTCTGCGCCGAACATAGCCAGCAAAGAAAGCGTGGTGCGAAGTTACGACCATGAAGTGAAGGGGAATACGACGTTGAAGCCTCTCCAAGGCGATTATGGTGGACCTAATGATGCTTCCGTGATCAAGCCGTTGGATACTTCGTGGAAAGGCTTAGCCATATCGTGTGGCATGAACCCGAACTACGGCAAAATCGACCCCTACTGGATGGCAGCCTCAGCCATAGACGAAGCCGTCAGAAACAACATCGCCGTTGGCGGGCGCAGAATCGCCCTGCTGGACAACTTCGTCTGGGGCAACCCTGAAAAACCTGAGCGGCTGGGCTCGCTGGTGAAGGCATGCGAGGCATGCTACGATTTTGCCACGGCGTTCAAGGCGCCGTTTATCTCTGGAAAAGACAGCCTGTATAACGAGTCGCCGCTTGGACCCGTGACGCCGACGCTGCTCATCACGGCAGTCGGCATGGTTCCCGACATACGAGCAACTGTATCCGTAGACTTGAAGGCATCCAGCAACCTGCTCTACATAATCGGCAACACCTACCCCGAGCTGGGCGGCTCAGAATACTACAAACTCCAAGGTTTTCTGGGCAAATCAGTTCCAAAAGTCCGCAAAGCGCAAGCCAAACGAACCTTCCGAGCCGTCACCAAAGCAATAGACGCTGGCTTAGTCAAGTCGTGCCATGACCTGTCGGAAGGCGGCTTAGCTGTGGCTGCGGCGGAGATGGCGATGGCTGGAGGCTTCGGCGCAGAGTTAGACTTAGCGGAAGTTCCTTGCGATGGGATTGTGCGGGATGATTTTGTGCTGTTTTCCGAGTCGAACAGCCGCTTCCTTGTAGAGGTTGCTGAGAAGAACAGGGAAGAATTTGAAACGCAGATGAAAGCTGCAGTTCACGCTCAAATTGGCAAGGTCACGAAGAATCCGCGGCTGGTAATCAAAGGGCTCAAAGGTACCAAAGTGGTTGACGTTTCGCTTGCGGACTTGCGTGCAAGCTGGAAACAAACGTTGAGCAGCGGGGTGTAACACGTGAAGCCTGAAGAAGTCCGTGTCTGTGTCATGCGCGTGGGCGGAACCAACTGCGACGCCGAAACCGAACGCGCCTTCCGCGAACTCGGCGTACAAGCGGAAACGCGGCACCTCAACGAACTCGTCAAGCAGCGGAACCTCATGGATTACCACGTGCTGGTTTTTCCAGGTGGCTTCTCCTACGGAGACTATGTCCGCTCAGGCGCAATCCTGGCGCGGCTGCTGACGGCAAAACTCGGCAAAGAACTGCGCGCCTTCATAGATGAAAACCGCCCCATATTGGGCATATGCAACGGCTTCCAGGTGCTCGTGGAAGAAGGGTTGCTGCCTGGCTTCGAAGGCATCAGCGAGTTTCCCGAGGCTTCGCTGGCGCCGAACAGCCGAGGCTACAAGTGTCAGTGGACTTACCTCAGAAGCGAGAACCGTGGCAAATGCCTCTTCACAAGCAAAGTTCCAGAAGGCAAAGTGCTCCGCATGCCCATCGCACACGGGGAAGGCAGGTTCCTGTTTCCCAAAGAGAAAGAGGAAGCGCTGCTTGAGAAGCTCTACGACAACGACATGGTTGTCCTTCGTTACTGCGACAAGAATGGGGAGTTCGCAGACGGCAAGTACCCAGCTAACCCGAACGGCGCTTTCCATGACATCGCAGGCATCTGCAACCGCGAAGGCACAATTTTCGGTTTGATGCCGCACCCTGAACGCGCGCTCTACTGGTGGCAGCAACCCGACTGGACACGCCAGCAGGCTATGCCGCAGTTCGGCGACGGAAAACTCATCTTCGAAGGCTTACTTGACTACCTTGTCAAAGGATTCTGATGAGTTGTAACTCTTGAGTTTCTGTTCAATCTTATCCCATTTCTCTTTGAATGGTCCAACTTGAGTTGGTCTAACGTGAGTGCCTACATATCCATCTTTCCATGTTGGGCAATAGTTCTCGTCTATTTTTGCAGGTGCTCTCGGTCTTACATAGTTGTCAAAAAAAGTCTTCCAGTCGTCCGCTGACAAAACATAGAAGTCTGGTCTTTCCTTTTCTTTCTTATTTTCGAAATCTACAAGCACGAGCAGATTTAGTTCCCCACCAACGCCTTTTACTCCAGGCCACTCATAACCCTGCTTGGTCTTCACTTCAATGTGCAATTCCATGTTTGTCATCATGCCCCGAACAAGCACATATTGATGCCCTAATCGTTCAGACGAGATTTCTGCGTGGAAATCTCTTCTACAGATTTCGCTGGCAACAGCATACTTACCAGCCATACCCAGTTTCTTTTTCGAGAGAGTCAACCTCTTCACCATTCTCCTTGTTTTCACCCAAAAGACTGTTGTAACAAAATTGCCTAAGAGCTTTGCTATACGACCTTGTCAAGAATCGCCAAGTCAGCTTTGTACGGCAGACCTGTTCTGGCGCCCAGTTTCATGACGCACCGCGACGCCACAAAGTTGCCGATTCTGCCACATTCAAGCAGGCTCTTGCCGTTGAGCAGGGCGAACAGGAAGCCCGCGTTGAAAGCATCTCCCGCTCCTGTCGTGTCAACTACGGGCACTTTGAATGCTTTCACTTTGTGCCGTTGCCGTCCGTTGGTGATGTAGCAGCCTTCGCCGCCGAGTTTTATCGCCACGACCTTGGCGCCTTCCGCAATGAGCACGTCAGCGGCTTTCTCGAAGTCTTTCTCGCATGTAATCAAGGCAGCCTCGATGGCGTTCGGCATCATAAGGTGTGTCCGTTTAATGATTGGCTCGAGTTGCTCCATGCCTCTTCTCGCGTACAAAGCGCCTGGGTCGAAACTGACTTTGACGGTTTTCGGGAGCGTTTGGAGGAGTTCCTTCTGTGCCGTGAATGATTTTTCGCCCACAAACGAAGTTAAATGCAGGAAGCGCGCCTGCGAAAGGTACTCCTTGTTTACCTCCTCAACTGCTATGCTGTCATTGACGCCTGAATGAATATACAGCGCCCTCTGCCCCTCTTCGTCCACGAAGCCCATGACGGTTCCGCTTTCGCCGTACTTCGCGCGAATAATTCCCTCGGTGTCCACGCCTTCTTTGGCGAAGTCTTCGAGGAGCATGTTGCCTTCTCGGTCGCCGCCGACTTTGCCTACGAAGCCGACTTTGCAGCCGAGCCTCGCCAAGCCTACGGCGGTGTTGGCGGCTGAGCCCCCGCAGGTTTCGCTGTGCGTGGTGACGTAGCTTTCTTCTTCGGCGTGGGCTATGCGGTTCACTTTGAAAAGCTTGTCCACGTTTAAGGCGCCGCAGCCGACGAAGTCAAATTGGGTCATTTGAACAGCTCGCGGAGTTTGATTTTGTACTTGCCCAGTTTGCCGCCGTAGTTTCCAGCCGATATTCCAACTACGCCGTTAACGCCGGTTGCTGCGGCGATTCCTGCCTTCATCGCTTTCTTGACTGCGTCCATGGAAACGCCGTTTATGACTATTTCGGGGATGTAGTTTACGCCGTCGGGAACTTTGGAGGCTTTGCCCAGTGCCTGCTTAAGAGACGGACAGTACAGGTGGTTCGTGGTTGGGCCAATCTGCGGAAAGTGCGTTTCAGGCTTGGAACCTGCCGAGCACACGTCAAAAGGCGTCACCACACCAGGCACTTTATGGATGGCTTCTAAGGCTTTTTCGCCTCCTTTTTTCACGGCTTCTTTGGTTGTACACATCACCCAGAAGTTCGCACCCATAACGCCGTGCGCGTAGCCAATGTGCTGTTCGATGACGAAGTCAGGAACCATAAGCGGGACAACGATAACTTTTCTGCCGAAGCGTTTCTCCACCCACTCGTAGCCGTCGCCACAGTGCCCAATCCGCTCCATCATATCCAACTTTGCTTCGGCTTCAGGCAATTCATCGAAGACGGCTGTGAACGGCTTAACAAGGATGTCTTGGCGGATGCGGTAAGAGAGTTCAGTTTCAAACTTTTTCAGCGATTCCGCAAAAGTTTTGTTCGGGTTGATTTCTGCCCAGAACTGGAGTATGGCGCCTTTGCGTTTGTCAAGCGTCTCCTTCTCCAGCACATACCTCTCCACGCCGCCTTCCACCCTGCCGATGACCACGGAAGGCGTGGCTGTTGCATCTTCAGCCGCGGCGCGCACCGTGCTTTCATCATCAGCCGTGACCATGACTCGGCAGAAAATGCCCTCGAACGCCTCAGCGTAAGTATTTTCAACTATGGCTGGGGGTTTATCCGAGTTTTCCAACTGCTTCGCCTCTGACCTTTTTCCTGAACTCACTGCTCTCCCTACTCAGTGTTTCCATATTCGCAGGTGTTACTATTTGAACCTTAGGCAAAGCCTTCAGGTACAACGCGAAGAGACGCTCCAGCAAAACTGGTTCTATTCCGCTTTGCTCAAGAAATTCACTGCGCCATTTCTCTGCCACTTGGATGGCTCGGGCTTTTCCCTGCCTCAGGAAAACGTCAGCAAGGACAGCAGTGACCACGCTGTTTTCAGACATAACCGCGACTTCCGCGTTTTTCACTGCGTAGGTGTTGCCGTTAAAGGAGACTGTTAACCCGCCGCTGCCTCGGACAAGCTGGAAGGCTTCGACGTCGGTTATGCTGTCACCCACGTACATCACGCTGGACAGCGGCACCCTTAACTTTTTGATTATATCCCGTATGGCTTCGGCTTTCTGCTCCCCGCCGACGGCTGTCACTTCGGAGAAGATTTTGCCGCAGCAAGTTTTGGGGATTTCCGTCCAGAATATCTGGTCCAGACGCCTCACCGTTTTTTTGTCCTCGGGCGAGAAGTCATCCAGCGACTTTGCTCCTTTCGGTATGGTTACCATAGACATCGCCGAGATTTCTTTGGCGATTGCCTTCAGTTTCTGCTTCTCTTGCGCTGTGAGGGCATACTTGTCGAGGCTGAGCTTCGTGCAGTAAGTATTTTCAAACGGGAACTCCACTGCTTTGCAGAGTGCTCTTATGTAATGCTCATAGCTCGTGCTGACGATGAAGGCTTCAGCCACGCCCATAATATGCTTCAGCGTGGCCTTGCTTCCAGCAATCAAAACCAGAGTCTGCTCAGAAAACTCCTCCATCTGCCTGTCCATGACGTCGTAAGCTTTCAGGAAAGGCAAAATCAGCTTCAACGTGTCGCCAGCGTTGTAACCCTGCTTTTTGACCACGTCGGCAAGCACATCGTCATATTTACTTATGAGCGAGAACAGCTTGTCGCCGTCGGGAACGAAGTGCGCCGTCAGCTCGAATGCGTTGTCGTTTTTGCTGATGGGCCCTTCGCAGTCCGAGACGAAAACGCGCTTCAAGCTTATGCCCTCAGCCGTTTCATGTGCCTGACGCTTTTCGCTATGCCCTGCTTTGACGCCACGTCCGTGCGGTTCCACAGCGCGCCCCCTTTGATGGCTCCTATGCCGTCCAGGCTGATTTCCCGTGCTTCCTCTATGGTTTCGCCAACGCCTAACACGCCCACAACTCGGGACTTCAAAGCGTAAGTTTGGCTGGCCCTCAGCTCCATGGAGCCTGGGTAAACGCGGATTCTGTCACCGTACTTGCGCTTAAGTGCATAGGCCGCTGCAAGGTCAACGGGGCTGTCAATTTCCGATTTCTTTACCCTGTCAGTGAAGACTTCGGCGTAGCCGCCGTAGCTGGGCGGGACCTTGTAGGTCAACACGGTGGCGGTGTTTTCCACGTCCACACGTGTCAGTTTGCCCTCAAGCATCTTGTAGCAGACATCCACAAAATCTTCCTTCAGAATCGGCAAAATGTTGATGATTTCAGGATCTCCGGGGCGACTGTTGTCTTCAAGGATTTTTGGTCCACCCGCCGTGTGCATAAACGCCAAGTACAAAGGCACACCTCTCACCGCAGAAGCATCCTGCATCTTCGCCGTCCACTTCTGAAAAATTTTCTGTGCGATGGTGACTTCGTTTTCGCGGTCTGCCTTCGTCATGAATGGCAAAACGTCGCCAGCGTCTTTGTAGCTGCCCATGCCGCCAGTGTTTGGTCCCTTGTCGTCGTCGAAGGCGCGTTTGTGGTCCCGCGTGTCAGGCAGCGGCACAAGGTGTTTGCCGTCGCAGAACGCCATGAAGCTGGATTCTTCGCCGTCGATTTTCTCCTCTATTATGACGGTGCCGTACTGGAAGTTGGACATGAAATGCTCAAACAGCTGTTCCCTCGTGGCGAAGTGGTCGCCCCAGACGCCGACGCCCTTGCCTGCGGTTGGCTTGTCAGGCTTCACCACCGCCTGGTTGTCCAGTTCGTCGAGCCATTTGTAAACCGCCTTCTTGGCGTCTTCGGCGCCCTTGTAGTCTTCGTGGTTGAAGACTTTGAAGCGTGGGTTGGCTTCAGGCGCGATTTCTTGGAAGAGGAGGCGTTGCTGGACTTTGCTGGCTTCTATGGCGTAGTCTTTTTTGGGGCAGATGACGGGTATGCCTGTGCGTTTTTCTATTTGGTCGCGTGCGCCTTCGATTATGGGTTTTTCGGGTCCGACGATGGCGAAGTCTATGTCGTTTTTGTTGGCTTCCGCGAATTTGCAGATTGCCTCCACGTTCAGGTCGGGTATGACCACGTGTTTGGCGGCTTTTTCTAGGTTGAAGGGGTTTCGTTGTTTGTCTGCGATGAAAAGGTTTACTTTGTAGTTTGGGCTTCGGGTGAGTGCGTCAACCATGGCGGTTTCTCTTGCGCCATAAGCAATAACGAGTACGCCTGTTTTCTCCATGAGAGGACACCGTTTTGTTAGAGAGTAAACGGGAGCGCTTAAATGGTTTTACCACTGTACGCCTTGGGATTCGCTGGCTGTTTCGTAGATTCTTGCTTTTTCTTGGTAGCCTTCGAGGAACTTTTTTTTCATTTTGTCAGCGTATTCCTGCGCTAGAGGCGTGGGGTACTTGCCTGTGATGCAAGCCATGCACAGTTCATCTTCGGTGCACCCTGTGGCTTTCACGAGGTTCTCAATGGACTGGTAGCATACGGCGTCTGCGCCGATTATTTTGGCGATTTCCTCGGTGCTGTGCCTGGAGCCTATGAGTTGCCCGTAGGTGGACATGTCGATGCCGTAGAAGCATGGTCCGATGATGCGGGGGAAAGTGACGAACATGTAGACTTTCTTGGCGCCTGACCTGCGGAGTTTTTCTATGATGACTTTGGTGGTGTCTCCGCGGACGATGCTGTCTTCCGTAACTATGACGCGTTTACCGTTGACTTTGGAGCCGAGTATGTTCACTTTTCGGTCGATGGTTGAGTAACGTTCGTTATTCAGCAAGATGAACGCGCGTTCGGTGACGTACCTGTGTCTGCGGCTGGCGCGTTCCCACCTTAAACCCGAAGCCTCGTGAACTCCCATGGCTGGGTCGTCGCCAGTTTCGGGCACGGATAGGATGATGTCTGCGTCCTTTGTGATTTCTGGTTGTTCTTTCACGATGTTTCTTCCGAAGTCTTCGCGGATTTCGTAAACGTATTTGCCGTTGAATTTTGAGTCTGGTCTGGCGAAGTAGGCAAATTCGAAGGCGCAGAAGGCTTTGCGTGGGTTCTGGATAATTTGGTGGCGTTCGAAGCCTTCTCTGGTCACGATGGCGAGTTCGCCTGGCTCCAGTTCAAAATCTCTCGCAAACCCGTTTATGTCTAAGCCCACGGTTTCTGACGAAAACGCGAAGGTCTTGCCGTCGGGGCTGTGTCCTGCGCAGAGAGGTTTTATTCCGTGGGGGTCTTTGAAGGCGAACAAGTCTCCTTTTCCAGTTAGGCATATGACGGAGAATGCGCCGTCCAAGTTCAGCATGACTGTTTTCACGGCTGTCGCCAGGTCTTTGCCGTCTTCAAGTTCAATCAGCAGTTTGTTGCAGACGAGGTCTGAGTCGCAGCTGCAGCTGACATTTGGAAAGTGCTTCGCCACTTCCTGCTTCAAATGCTCCGTGTTCACGATGTTACCGTTAAAAGAAACCGCAAGTTTTACGCCGTTTGCTTCCGCCGTCATGGGCTGCGTGCCTTGCACGATAGATTGGTCGTCACACCTGCCCGACGTGGTGTAGCGGACGTTGGCGATTCCGCTGGTGCCTGGTAAGCGTGCGAACCATTCTTGGAACGCTGCGGTCTTAATCTTGGGAACCAAGTCGAGCTGTTTGTAAACGTGAAATTTTCCTTCGCTGAGGGTCAGGAAACCGTGGGACTGGTGGCCTCGGTGGTTTTCGGCGCGGAGACCCCAATACACGTAGGAAAAGACTGGTTCGTTATCGAAATTTATTGCTCCGAAGACACCGCAGCCTATGATAAGTTCCCCTTAAACCTAGAGGATTTAATAGGGAAAGCGGAGGTTGTTTAAGAGCTTTTAGGACACATTCAAATAAAACCCCATGGAAAAACCGACAGAAAATGGATTGGTGTCTCTGTTTCTTCGCACTGAGAACAATTTTTCTTGGAGCGCTTTAGAGTCTCCACGTATCTATCACGGTTAACGCTTATCGGAGAAATTTTGCTTGATTCCAAGCAACTGACGGTGCTAAAAAGTCCGAAATTCTGGGTAATTGTACTTTTGCTTCGGTGGATTGAATGCCCATTTTGCATAATGTACTTCATACAACGCAAATTGAGATTAAATTTTAATCCCCAAACCCAACTTTGACTTTGTCCCTTTTTAAATCGGGCGGGCGTTAGAGAGGAACGCGAATAGGAGTTAACGTTGGATTTGCTGTGTTTTGAACGGTTAAAAGCTTTACGATTGCAGGCTTGCGATGAGCTGGAGCTGCTAATTTGTTCTCATAATATCTGGTAGACTAAACTAATGCCCGCGCACAAGATCAAAAATTTTTTCAAGAGAAGATTAACGACTATTCCAAGAACAAAAACTCTAGGGGTTCTTTTTCATCTCACGCTGTAACGCGCGCTAGGAATCCCGAAGATGACCAAAACGAAAACAGCAGACTTGTCCCCAAAAAACAAACATAACAACATACACATACATCTCGCTTGACGGTTAGTGCAAGCGCAAAAATCATAAGCTTGGTTACAGTGCACTCGCGTTGACAATTTACTTTTTGAGCCAAGGGTTTGCTGGGGCTCTGGCGTGCAAAATAGCAAGGAGAGAGAGAAAACGGAAAACCCTTAAGTGTGATGTCGGGGTTACCCGCCAGAGCCCTTTCAGCCATGTCTCTCCGAATGCGCTATTTCGTTATTAGTATACCCAAAAAAAGGGAAAGTTTGTTTTTTTTTTGTGTGTTTATTTGCGTCTTCTGAGGATGAGTGCGATTGCTGCAACTATGACTATGACTGCGACTGCTGCGATTGCGATGTAGGTTTCAACTGAGGGTCCGGCGGTTGGTGGCGGTAGAGGCTGTGAAGGTGAAGGACTCACTGGTGCGGTTGGAGTTGGTGTTGGTGCGACCGTGGGTGCGGCTGATGTTGCTGCTGGAACGGCTGCAGGGGCTTTGTCCGTGACAAACGAGGTTTCAGCGCTGGAGGGCCAGTAGGATTCTGAGCCTGGGAATGTGGCTTTTACTTTGTAGAGTCCTGGAGTTGGTGGGTACCACGAGGTGGCAAAGTTGCCTTGATCGTCGCTTACTGCGGCTGCTCCGTAGCTTTTGCCTGTTTCGTCGGTTATGGTTAGCTGCACGTTTACTCCTGTTACGTTGGTTGGTTTGGGTTTCTGCATGTATACGTATTCCATCCAGTCGCTCATGCTTTCGTCTGATACTGCTGGGACTCCCGCTGGGAAGCGGGCAGCTTGCTCTTTTTGTTTTGTGCCAGCAGAGATGTCGGTCACGGCGCCTCGAATTACTATTCCGGATCCTTGGGTCACGCCTGCCATTGGTGCTTCAACTGTGAGTTGGCTTGGACCTTTGCCTACAGCATATAACTGCGAATCATAGCTGTTACAGTAAACGAGAACACCATCTGCCTCGACCGTCTGCGTGTATGCTGCCCATCCAAGCATGCTCCATATTTCCTCGCCAGTAGTTGCGTTTAGACAGCGCATCCTGCCTCCTTTGAACAGCGGCGTATTAGGAGAGTGCTCGTAAGCTCCAATGTACAGTTTTCCGTCAGCGACAACGCCTTTTATCAGAGTATAATAATCGATGATTTCGGCGTGTGTGGGAGCTGCGTATGTCCATAGAAGTGTACCGTTGTAGAGGTCATAGCACAAAACATGGCCTGTGTAGCCTGTTGTGAAGAGCTTGCCGTATGCAATAGTAGTAGTTTGCGTGTAGTAGTACCTGCTGTAGTATGCCATGGGGTTAAGTTCGGATTCGGGGTTGCTCTCCCATAGCTGTTGCCCAGTGTACATGCTGTAGCCAGTCCAAGTGTAACTTGGAAGGTTAACCATGAGGAAGATGCCTTGACCCGCGCTTACAAAATCATTCCAAGTGCCGTCTGACATAGTCATCTGGTAGTTCGTAGGTCCAAAAAGCGTTTGCCCTCGGCTCTCAGGCTTCAAACTCACAGCCCAAAACGTAGAAGTCTCAGTGTTGAAATATACATCACGGTCGGCACTAGATACGGTGCCGTTGCTGCAAAGCAGTACATCATTGTATATTGCCGCTCTCATGGTTATGCTTCCTGTCAGAGTGTTAGCTATGGGTAAAGAAATATTCCAGTCATAGGCGCTTGGAAGGCCCGCGTTAAACGTCCCTGTTTCATTCTTGTACATTCCTGAACCCGGTACAGACAACGGAAATACTTTGGATGAGTTCCACTGAAGCAAACGCCAGTTGGGATTTGCAGTTGTGCCAGCGTTCTGCATTACATAGCGCAGTATCTCTCCTTGGGGACCGATTACTTCGGTTCCTGAAGGAACATTTGTTAAGTTAAGCCATCCGTAGACACCAGTATCCGCGTAAACCGAATACCAGTTAGTTCCATTAACTGCAAATAACAAGCCTGGGTAGATTCCGTGTTGGTTCATTGTTTCCCAATCGTAGTAGTAGCCGAAGCTTATGTCAGGCATGCCGCTTGACGGAAGGTTTGTATGCGCGTTATTTGCGTCAGTCATGTGGCTTGGGTCAATACCCATAGCGCCGCGCCATATCTCTTCGCCAGTGCGCAAATCAACGCACACCCATCCTCCATCCTGATAGTAATCAAGACCGACGGGCAATTCGTAGTAAAGTCGTCCATACATGATTATTTGGCTTGAGAACCGCATCTGGTAGAGATTCCCTGATGGGATGAAGGTATCGCCAGGCGTTGCGAAATATTGGTCTCCGCCGACTACTCCTCCGTCTTCAATTGGCTTCGTCCACAGTACGTGCCCGCTGTTTGGTGCTACACCTTCAGTCTGGAACCTGTTCTGCGAATATCCATAATTGCAGTCTTTAGCGTTGTTCAGCCAGTTTGATGAATTTGTCCCCAAGCTTGGTTCTGTCCCTCTATGGGACGTGTCCAGTACTCGGTTGGAAGCGGATAATCGGTTATGGCAGTAGGGCTTACATGTTCTGTTTGCACGACAAGCGTGTATGTGTTAGTGCTTTCCAGTAATGTTACGCCGTAATAGTCTTTCTGGCTTAATGTGTACGCATACGAAACTTGCTTCCCACTTAATTCATACCAGCGGTAGAACAACTCATTGAACTTAATCGTGACCGAGTAGTTGCCGACTTTGGTAGGCGTGTACTTAGTATATGCTGTTCCCGTTGCGTCAGATGTGATCGTGCCAGTTGCGGGAATTGTCGTCTTTACTCCTTCAGGGTCCGTGACTGTAATCAAGTATTGATATCTAACAGTGTTTTCGGCAGTTCCTGCGGGTGGGACCACTGGATTGAACATTGTTATGGTCATTTCTTGATTAACGCCTACAGGGTTAGGTGAAAGAAGGCCGTAAACGTAGGTAGGAATCTTGTCCTGATATCGTTGCCATAGAAGTAGCCTATAAGCGGAAGCATTGTAATTCTCAGCGCCGGGAAAATCCCATCTCATGCCTGCAGCCACCGCCGAAGCAGTTGCGGCATCCCAATTGGAAGAAGTAATAGCCGCCACAGTAAAAACGCTATTCAATGCATAGAATGTTGAGAAAGCGAAAGCAAACACCAAAAACAGAGCAATTAGCTTTTTCATTTGCACTCCTCTAGCTTTTAGCGGTTTTTTAGCGAATATTTTCATTTTTTTCATTTTTTTTCTCTCCATTTGTTTTAGTTTCTATCTTGGATACGAAATGTGCATTGTATGCTAATTAGAACTGGCGAGTGAAAGTTCCACCAGCAGGCACAAGTTTTAAATTAATATAAATAGAATGCTAAGAAAAACTCAAATAGCCAAAGCATACATAATAAATCAAAGGAGAAATAGTTGGTCTTATTTGACGACAAAGACGTCCTAACATTAGTCAAACTAGGCCTAAATGGTTCCCAAGCAAAAATCTATTTAGCCCTAGTTTCCTTGGGAGTTGCCGACGCAAAAAAAGTCGCACAAATCGCCAGAATCGACCGCGGAGAAGCCTACCGCCAACTAGAGATTTTACAAAAAAAAGCTTTAGTAGAAAAGATCCTAAACATTCCAAATGAGTACAAACCAATCGCTTTCAAAGAAACACTTCGAATGCTGATTCAGCAGAAAAACAGAGAAAACGCCGAAATGCAACAAAGGGTTAAGATGTTATTAGAAAAGGGAGTTTGCGCTGGAACACTCAATGAAGAGGACTCTAAGACTTCAATCGTTCCCGAGGATTATTCCATACGACGTGTTCCGAACCTATATGAACATCTCCAGAAAGAAGAGTTATGGTACACCCAGATTGAAAATGTCCCCGTGGCAATAAATTTATGGTCTGAGCTATTCAAAAAAGCTTTTGTTAGAGGCGTTCGCTTGCGTACAATTGCCGAACTAAACAAACCAACAGAAGCGATACTGAAACTTGTCCAGAGTTATGCGAAGGAAAATCCCAATTTTTTTATAAGATTTGTCAATCCTACCCTTCTTACTTCATTCGGAGTTTTTGATGATAAAGAAATGTGTATGTACACGGAAAAAAAGACAGATTGTGCTAAACGCCCACAACTGACTACAACAAATCCCGTGTTGATTGAGATAGTCAAAGACTACTTTGAATTAAGATGGAAGACCGCAATGACAGAGTACCCCAAAAAAATGGAACCGTTAAATTTACCAGTATAAGAAGACAATTCAAGCCTTCAGCGAGGTAGACATTACTCCAACTTGCCATCTGTCTGCTTAAACTGAATTCTCAGAATTCTGCATTTTTCGCACCAGATTCGCGGCTGTCGACTGCGTGGGTATTCATGTGTGTCTTTTGTATAGTGCCTGGTTTCTGTGTTGCATACAGGGCACTGGAGCCATCCTGCAAAGTGTGCATCTGCCTGCGTCAAGGTTTTCACCTCTGGCGCGCGCTTATGTGGCTGTTTTGTCTGTGGTTTTCTTCAGGAGAGCGAGCCGTTTATGTTGGTTGTGAGAGGTGAGTGCCAGAGAGGAACACTTAGCTTTTTCTGGGGCTATTCTGAGAAAGCCCAACGCATAGGCAAGAGCGAACGAACCTATTTGGAGCCTAATAGCCAATCTACGCAAAAAATCTATAGAGAGAGGTCACTATTGGCTGAAAAACAAGCCAAAAACATGTTGAATCCCATAAATAAGGGGGCTATAGACAGCACCGAGCAGCAGTTCCGCCAAACCAGCAGACTCCACAGCCCTCAGCCAACCAACCAAAAACAAAGCCACGTTAATTACCACAACCTATTTATGGTTAGACAAAAACTCTTAAGAAGCTACATAAAATCCTAAACTAGGAGCGAAGCATCCAATGTCAGACAGCAACTCGGTGCTCATCGGCAAGAAACCCGCAATGAACTATGTCCTCGCCTGCATCACGCTCTTCCACAGCGGCGCAAAAGAAATCAACGTCAAAGCACGCGGAAAAAGCATATGCCTCGCAATCGACGTCGCCGAAGTCGTCAGACGCCGATTCCTCCCAGACATAAAAATCAAAAAAGTCCGCATAGGAACAGACCAACTTTCAGCCCAAGAAGACAGCATCGAACTAACAAACGTAAGCACAATAGAAATAACATTGACACGTTAACCCCCCTGAAAGCAAACTCAGCAAACCCAACCGCTCCACAAAAAGTTCCGGAGAAAGGCTTCTAATGAAGACCGAACTGTGCAGTTTCTGCCTAAAAAGCGGCATGCTATGCCAAAAGTGTTCAGCCAAAGTTAAAGCTGGCGAAATCAGTGAACTAGACCTGAAAATCGCTCGGCAACTCCTGCTCCTAGAGGAAAAATATCCCTCCCTCCAAAACGTCTGCTTCTACAAAGCAGTAGACGCAAACAAGACACTTGCATTAATCGTTGGTCACGGTGACGTGCCCAGACTCCTCGGCTACGGCGGCAAAATCATGAAAGCCTTAGGCGAAGAGACAGGCAAATCAGTGCGCATTCTGGAGAATGGCGTTGACGACCGCAAATTCCTAGAAGACTTGTTTATGCCGCTAAACATTCTAACCATCAACACGATTTGGCTGCCCGACGGCACCACAGAAACACGTGTTATTCTGCGAAGGAAACGCGGAGCACAAATGCCCTTCGACCTGAAGGCGCTGAAGGAAATCGCACTCTCAGTTCGAAAAATGTCGCTCCGAGTAGAATTCGCAGATTAAGGAGCCCTGACTTTTATGTTGGATTCTATCGGTGACTGGGTCAGAACACACTACACGGCAAACGTCACACCCTACATGGACGGCGAAGAGGTCACACTTTTCGGCTGGATCCAAGAAGTACGCGACCTAGGCGGCATCCGCTTCGTCATACTGCAAGACCGCGAAGGAACAATCCAAATCACCATACCCAAAAAAAGGGTCACACCCGAAGTTCTCTCGAAATCCGACCTCCTCCAAAGACGTTACAGCATAGCCGTGAAAGGCACAGTCAAAAAAACAACCATGACCCCCAGAGGAGTCGAAGTGGTGCCGAAGGAAATCAAAATCTTCAACACAGCAGCTGAACAACTGCCCATCGACATCACAGGCAAAACACCCGCAAACATCGAAGCGCGCCTAGACGCAAGAGCACTAGACCTCAGCCAAGAACAAAACGCCGCAGCATTCAAAATCCAGCACCACGCTTTAGCAGCGATACGTGATTTCCTCTTCGAAAAAGGCTACTTAGAAGTCCACACGCCAAGAATCATCGCTTCAGCAACCGAAGGCGGCGCCGAACTGTTCGCCGTGGATTACTTCGGCGAGAAAGCTTACCTTGCCCAAAGTCCACAGCTATACAAAGAACAGTTAACCATGAGCCTTGAGAAGGTCTTCGAAGTTGGACCTTTCTTCAGAGCTGAAATGTCTCATACAAGGCGTCACCTGAGCGAATTCGTGTCAGTTGACATCGAGCAGGCATTCGCTAACGCGGAAGATGTCATGCAGCTTCTTGAACAGGTTATCCAGCACACCTGCAAGACCGTGAAAGAAAAGTGCAGCAAAGAATTAGCAGCGCTGAAGTACAGGGCAACGGTTCCAGAAATACCGTTCAAACGCTTCACCTACGACGAAGTCTTGGCTGACTTAAAGGAAGAAGGCATCACGATTCCATGGGGCGAAGACATAACAACCGACGCCCACCGAGCTTTGGGCAAAGAACGCGGCTACTACTACTTCATAACCGACTGGCCCACCCACAGCAAAGCGTTCTACATCAAGCCGCAAGACGGCAAACCTGAACTTTGCGAAGGCTTCGATCTTATGTGGCGCTGGATAGAACTTGTCTCAGGCGGAACAAGAATAGCCGACAAAACGCTGCTGATGGAAAGGATGAAAGAGAAAGGCTTGAACCCAGAGTCATTCAAGTATCACTTGCAGGCTTTCGATTATGGCATGCCACCGCACGCAGGTTGGGCAATAGGCTTGGAAAGGCTCACCATGGTGCTGACGGGAAAGAAGAACATCCGCGAAGTTTCGCTTTACCCCCGAGACAGAGCCAGACTAACCCCCTAGGGTATCTGAGCCTCAAGGAATTGCGGTTAGAAGCCGTTAGAATATTTTGAGCCTCTTCTGCTCATGCACCGCGGTTAAGCACAGGCAAATAGGGCTTTTCGGATGCAATAATCTTAAATAACAGGACAATTGTAAAGTTTTTATTTCACAAACACATACCATGGTTGCGGTAGTATGGAACCCCTCACAAAACGTTCAGTCCAACTGCTAAAAATGCTTTTTGACAGAGGCAAACCAACCAATTCCTACACCTTGCGCGTTAAGCAGGAAGACCTTTCAAAACAACTCAACATCAGCAGACAAGCCTTGAACGTTCACCTTAGAAAACTCAAAGCCTCAGGCTACGTCCGCACGGGACGCGGCTTCATAGACGTAACCGAAAAGGGACTCAACGCTCTCGGCGTATCCACAACCCCCGCCTTCATCCTCATCAAGGTTTCACCTGTCAAACGCATCGAAGTCTACGAGAAAATCAGGCAACTCGCCATCGCCCGCGCCTTCCGCATCGCAGGCGACGTAGACGCGCTGGTCATGGTTGAACGGGACAGCATGGATGAAACCCTCAAAAAACTGTACACCATCGACGGCATACAGGACACCCGCAGCTACGTCACCATCGAAGTTATAAAGTAGCGCGCTCCCTCTTCAAACAGGGAGAAACCGTTTTTTGAAGCTCTACGAGCACGAAGCTAAAGCTATTCTCGCAAATTATGGAGTGCCGAAGCCTGTGGTGGCTTACGTTGCTGGGCGTTTTGCGCCGCCGGAAAAGCGGATGGGGCATGCTGGCGCCATAATCCTGGGTGATGCTGGAACGGCTGCGAGCAAGGTTGCGGCTTTTGAGTCTGTGGGTGTGCGGGTGGCTGAGAAGCCTGGTGATTTGGGGAAACTGTTGGGGGCTGTGGGGTTTGCGGGCAAAAGGTATATCTGAAGGGCAATCATCTTGGTTTTAATCCTGAAAAGAAGGTCACTACATGCCGATATTAGACCCAGTTAAGAAAGCGATTGCGCAGAAAGCTAGGCTGCATATGAAGATCTGCAGGGATTGCGGAGGCAGAAATGCTGCGACCGCGACGAAGTGCAGGAAGTGTCACAGTAAGAATTTGCGTTGGAAGAAGAGAGAACTCGTAAAGTAGTCGTGTTTCTTCTGTTTTGGTTTTTTTCTTGTTTGCGAGTGGTGAGTGTGACCTATTGGAAACACAAATTGATAACTTTTAGTGATTTTCGGTGACTTTCTGTTACTTGTGTTGTAAGTGCACGGATTTTGCGGAACTAGTGCTCGGAGAAGACTATAGCCCCTTATTTAAAGGAGGAATTGGCTGTTTTGAATTTGCGGTGGATAGCGTATGCTTCTTTGGTTTCTTTGTTTTTCTTCAGTTTGGGCGATTAATCACAAACCTTTTCAGCGCATATTCCCATATTTGAAAGGGTGCGGGTGGCGAGGCTTTTCCACATGGAAACAAGAGTCCGGTCGTGGTTGGGTTGAAGGCTGGAGTTTTAGCTGAGCCTGTTCTGATTGGGAGAGAACGCGAACTCGAAGAACTGATACGCTGTCTGGAATCGGTTATTGATGGGAAGGGAACCACCGTTTTCATCTCTGGTGAAGCAGGCAGCGGAAAGTCCAGGCTGGCACATGAACTTCTAAACCTTGCCAAGCAGAAGGGCGTTGGAGTGATGGCTGGTTGGTGCCTGAGCGATGCCGCAGCTCCGTATTTCCCGTTTGTAGAAGCCTTCAACACCTACTTCGCCTCATTCGAGCAAGAAGAACCCGCGAGCTTGCAGAAGCCAGGAGAACCGTTGAGCCTTTCAGGAGCCGCCCAAATAGTGAGCGAGGAGCGCGGAGTAACCGCGTGGCTCACGGGACCAAAAGCAGCTGAAAAACCGGGTAAGCCACAAGTTATTTCGCCTCAGGTTTGGAAGGACCAGGTTTTCGCGGGCGTCGCCAGAACCCTCCATGTGATAGCCGCCCAGAACCCAATTATCCTGTTCATCGAGGATATTCACTGGGCAGATTCAGCCTCTCTAGCGCTACTCCACTACGTTGCACGGGCTGTAGATAATTCTGAGAGAATCCTTGTGCTGGCAACTTTCAGAAACGAGGAACTAACGGCTGACGTCGAAGGGCATCCGCATCCGCTTGCAGAAGTGCTCCGCATGATGAGGCGTGAAGACCTTTTCACAGAAATTAATCTGTCAAGCCTGACTTCGACTGATGTCTTAAGGATTGCTGAAAAAATGGTCGGCGGCTCTGTGGATTCGGCGCTTGCCGACAGACTGTCCAAAGAGAGCCAAGGCAACGCGCTTTTTGTCGTTGAATCCCTCAGGATGCTTGCTGAACGCAAAAGTTTAATTCAAGAGAATAACCAGTGGCGGCTTACAGTTGACGAATTGGGCATCCCCTCAAAAATCAAGGATATAATTCTGCGCAGATTAGCTATACTGAAGTATAATCAGCGAAGGGTGCTTGATGCTGCTTCGGTGATTGGCGAAAAATTCGATGTGGAACTCCTCAGCACCGTGCTCGGGCAAGATAGCTTGGAAATTCTTGAAACACTAAACATCGTTGCTCAGTCAACTTCGCTCGTGTGTGTCGAAGGCAACTTTTTCAGGTTTGACCATGCAAAATCGCGGGAAGCACTGTACGAAGAGATTTCGCTTCCCCTTAAACGAGGATACCATGCTCGAATTGCGGAACGCATGGAAAAAACAAGCAAAGACGGAAAGCTGCCTCTTGCAGATTTGGCGTATCACTACGCCCAAGCGGGAAACACCGAAAAAGCCTTAGAATACGCCTTAGAAGCGGGCAAGGATGCATTTGCGAAGTTCAGCAACGCGCAAGCCATCAACCACTTCACATACGCGCTACAAACTGTAGGAGAAGACCCCAAACGCACCCAAGAAAGGACAATCGCCCTAGAGGGGCTTGGAGACGTGTACGACGCCAGCAACATGTTCTTGAATGCTACAAAGACGTTTGAACAGCTCAGCAATATTTCGGCTGGCGTTCTAAAATTACGAGCTCTAAGAAAAGCCGCGCACGCAGCCTGGCATCAAGGAAACGTTGACCTTGGATTAGAATTTGTAAATAAAGCTGAAGAATACTTGTCGCTTGACCGCATAGAAGCCGCACACATATATACCCAGAAAGCAGCGCTTTTTGGGGCAAGAGGTCAAGCTACTTCCGGAGAAAACAATCAAAAAGCCCTCCAGATTTTTGAAGAAGAGTACTCTCTCCCTGATGTGGCTCAGACACTCGCCGATGTAGGTTTCATATATGCTGCACAAGGGGAATTGGAAAAAGGACTGACTGACGAATTGCTTTCTGTTGCATTTTTCGGTGAGATAGGAGACTTGCGCCAGGAGATGTCAACGTACAATATGGTAGGTTTAGCCCTTGCCCTATGTTGTCTTCTTCCAGAATCGCAGAAAATTCTGGAAAAGGCTCTCGAAATTGAAGAAAAGATGAAGCTGGGCGACTTTTTCACTCTCGTTCACATATACTGGCGTTGGGCTACAGCGCTTGATTATCAGGGTGATTATGAACAAGCATTATCCAAGAGTTTGAAGGCTCTAGAATATGCGGAAAAGACCGATTCAGCCTTGCTCTTAGGAATGGTCTACGGACGCCTAGCAATAGAATACGTAAAAAAAGAAGACCCAAAGTCGGCGGAAAAGTACTTTGAGAAACTCATGAAACTCCCACCCCAAACACTTCAAAGCGGGTTTGCACAGCTTCCGATGGTTAAGGCTTTTTATTTTGCAAACAAAAAGAACTGGCAAGAATCTGCGCAGTGCTTCAAGGAATTCCTTGAATTTATCAAGACCTGGCAGAATTCAAGTGTACAATCAAGCCCCCTTATCGAATCAGAAGCAAAACACGCGTATGCTTGGATTCTCGCCAAACAGGGGCTGGAGGAAGAAGCAGCGGCAATGGTGCAAGAGGCGGACAAAATCCTTGCAGACACGCAGAAGCGATTTGAGCACGCAAATGTACACGCGAGTTTAATCGCTTTCGCAAGAGTTACAGTGGGACAACCCTTCGAAGTTCGGCTAGATTTAGTTAACGTGTCAAGAAGCAACGCCTCAATCACCGGAATTCAGGACATGCTGCCCAAAGAATTCCAAGTTACCGCTTCTCAGCCAGAAATCTTTAGAGACGGCTCTTCAATTCAGTTGAAAGAGAATAAGCTTGAGCCTTTGACCGTTAAAACCATCAAGCTGACTCTGAAGGCAACTAAGACAGGCACATTTGAACTCAATCCCCAAGCTGTTTACGTCGATGACTTGGGGCAAACCAAAACAAGCACACCTAGACCAATTCCCATAACCGTCAAACCTGCGGAGCCCACCTTTGAGGCATTGCCTGGTCGCGTAACCACGGGCTCTTCTAACCTTGACCGTCTTCTCTTGGGAGGCATACCCGAAAACTACGCAGTCATACTTGCTTCGCCTTCTATCGATGAAAGAGCAATTCTTGTCAAGAAGTACCTTGAAGTTGGAACCAATTCAGGCGAAATAACCTTCTACATCACAGTTGAAGCAGGAAACGCAAAGACCTTAGCTGAACAGCACCCGTCAAACTTTTACCTCTTCGTTTGCAACATCCAAGCTGACGCCATGGTGCAGAATCTGCCCAACATCTTCAAGCTAAAAGGCATAGAAAGCCTCACTGAAATCGACATCGCATTGACGAGGGCTTTCCGCACGCTCGACCCGTCAGCGACTGGTCCGAAGAGAATTTGCATCGAAATACTGTCAGACGTTATGCTGCAGCACCACGCCGTAATCACAAGGAAATGGCTGAGCGCGCTACTGCCAAACTTGAAGGCAAAAGGCTTCACAGTTTTAGCCGTGATGAACCCGCACATGCACTCACAGGAGGAAGTGCAGGCGATACTGGGCTTGTTCGACGGAGAAATACGCATCTCCGAAAAAGAAACAGCAAAAGGCATCGAAAAGGTCCTGCGGATACGCAGATTATTCAACCAGAAATACCTTGAAAACGAGCTGACCTTGACTGGCGAGAAGCTTGAAGACTAGCCCTGGAAAAATCGCTCAAGCCTTTCCAAAATATTGCAGTTTTCTCGAAAGACCGAACTGTATTTGACTGCATGCATCAACTCGAGATGTGCACTCTGCAATTTCTGCCGTTTGAAAAATGCTATATACTAGATGATTTAATATGGAACGAAACATGACTGCAGTGACACCTGCTGTTGAACGACCTTCCCCCAAAATGATACTCGTTGTAGCGCTACTTGTTGCTGTTTTCGTATCTGCCGTCATAGACATTGTGATTCCCATCAATGTTATGGACATAGCGGCAACCTTCAGCATTCAAACTGGAACAATAGCCCAACTTGATTCCATTATCGCCATATCATCCGTAGCCACGGCGCTATTGTTGGGTGCCTTTGGCGCTAGATTCAGATATAAACCGCTGGTAATGGTGGGCGTACTGTTTATTGCATTCTGCGCCCTAGGGCTTTTTTTGGCTCCAACCTTTCCACTAGCTGAGATTATTGTTCCTCTAAACGGAATAGGGTCAGTCATGATAATCGTGACGACTCAAACGTTCATCGGAAACTCCTACCCATTAAACAAAAAAGCCAAAGCAATCGGCTGGGTCTCAGCGGCTGGAACCCTTGCGCTTGCAGTTGGAAGTCCCATAGTTGGCTTTATGACAGGCATAGGCGGTTGGCGCTCCTCCCTCATATGGTTTATGCTACCAGCAGCAGTTATTAGCCTGATTCTTGTGTTCATAGTCTTTCCATTTAATCTGCCTGAACCACAGCTGGAAACCAAGAAGGAACCTTTCATGAAAGGCTTCAAGCAGGTCCTCACCAACAAATCAGCCGTCGCTTGCTTAGCCAGCGCCTTCCTTGGCAATGCTTTTTGGTTTGGGGGCGCACTTTTCGGAGTAACGTTTCTTAGGCAACAATTCTCGGTATCACCAGGTTTCGCATCATTGATTGGTCCGACTATAGGCGCAGCGCTCATCACCGTGGGGGCCATAATCGGCGGTTATCTAGTTAACCGCGTCGGAAGAAAACGCCTGACAGTGGTAACCACTTTCTCGTCAGGCTTATTTATGCTACTTTCCTACTCCATGCCAGATTTAAGCATGTTTCTAGCCTTACACTACACAGCCTCAATACTTGTCGGCATCACGATAGCCTCCGCTTCCAACCTGATGCTTGAACAAGTTCCCCGTTTCAGAGGCACAGCAATGTCCCTAAACTCAGCGTTCAGCGGCGTAGGCACAGCCATCGGCTTCGCCGTTGCAGGAGCAGTACTCAACCTCTACGTCAACCCAACGACAGGTTTCCAAATGCTAGGCTTCACGGTCGGCGCCCTAGCATTTGCAGGAGCCCTCATCGTCCTCTTCCTCGCAAAAGACCCAATCAAAACCCATTAGCCAACCCAGAACCCAGCGTCCGAACCCAGTTCTTCTGAAAACCTGGTTAGCTCTTGAGCCTGCCACCAGCGAAGCAACGCAACTCTTGACCAAAAGACAACTGATGTCGGGTTTTTCTTTGATTTGGCTGGGCTATTAGTCAAAAGACTTTTCAGCGCTTGCTCATATACTTGAAAGGCGCGGGTGCCTGAGAAGTTGAAAGCGGGAGTCTTAGCTGAGCCTGTTCTGGTTGGGAGAGAACGCGAGCTCGGAGAGCTGATGCAGAGTCTGGACTCGGTTTTTGATGGGAAGGGAACCACCGTTTTCGTCTCTGGTGAAGCAGGAAGCGGAAAAACAAGACTCGTCAACGAATTCTTGAGCATGGTAAAGGAAAAAGAAATCGCGGTCCTGTTAAGCTGGTGCCTCAGCGACCTCGCGGTCCCCTACTTCCCGTTCATGGAAGCGTTCAATAGCTATTTCTCAGCCAAGAAAAGCGAAGATGAATTTACAAGTCCGTTGCAATCCAGAGTTCAGACAAGAATGACGGGTGTGGAGCAGACTGAGGATGAGGAAGCAGAAATCAAGGCTTGGCTCGCTGGGCCAAAGCAATCTGGAAGGTCTGAGAGACTTCAGAACCTGACGCCTCAGGCTTGGAAAGACTTGGCGGTCGCAGCCGTCACCAAGGCGTTGCTGTCCATCTCCGCTAAAAAAACGGTGATTCTGTTCATTGATGACTTGCAGTGGGCGGATTCCGCCTCGCTATCGCTGCTTCACTACATCTCACGCTCCATAAGCGCGGCTAGAGTTCTTATCTTAGCTACTTACCGAAGCGAAGAACTAGGTCCCGACGCTGAAGGGCGTCCGCATCCGCTTCTTGAAACCTTGCGTTTAATGAGGCGCGAAGACTTAATCAAAGAGATTAAACTGCCACAACTCGACCAAGCTGATGTTGCCGCGCTGGCTGAAAAAATGGTCGGTGGAAGCCTCCATTCAGAGCTCGCTGATAGGCTCGCAGAAGAAAGCCAAGGCAACCCGCTTTTCGTTGTTGAATCTTTGAGAATGCTTTCTGAGCACGGAAGTTTGGTCCAAGATAGTGGGCATTGGAGGCTTTCAATTGATGAGGTGGGAATTCCAACCAAGATTAAGGACATTATCCTGCGAAGAGTAAGCATGCTTAAGCCCAACCAGAGAAGAATCTTGGACTTGGCTTCGGTGATAGGCGAAAGGTTTGATGTTGAGCTGCTCGGTGCGGTGCTTGGTCAGGACAGCCTAGACGTGCTTGAAACGTTGAACGCCGTTGGCCAGTCCTCATCGCTGGTCTGCTGCGAAGGAAGCATATACGAGTTTGACCACGCCAAGTCCCGAGAAGCTATCTACGAGGAGATTTCTCCGCCGTTGAAAAAGGGGTACCACGAAAGAATCGCGGAGAAAATGGAAGCCAAAAGCAAAAACATCAAAGATTTGCCAGTCAACGATTTAGCTTACCACTATGCCCAAGCTGGGAACAAGGAAAAAGCAGTTGAATATGCGTTGGCTGCAGGGGAAGATGCGCTTGCGAGGTTTAGCAACGCAGAAGCCGCAAAGCATTATTATTATGTCCTTGGTGCCGTTTCGGAATCGCCTGAGCATATTGGTGAAAGGACAAAGGCGCTGGAAGGGCTGGGCGACGCTTTCAACGCTGATGGGCTTTTCGATGAGGCTTTGAAAACGTTTGAGCAGCTCAGTAGCGTCGCCGAAACTGGCGTACTGAAACTACGAGCCTTGAGAAAAGCTTTCCTTTGTTCTTATTGGCTGGGAGACTGGGCACACTCGCATGATTTGGCAGCGAAGGCTGAAGAATATGCGAACTCTGACCGTCTGGAATACGCTCGGCTCCGTGTGTACAGAGGTTTTGCGGCTGGTATTGTAGGGAAAACTAAGGAAGCTGTGGAAGATGTGGAAGGAGCTTTGAGGGTTTTTGAGGAGGAGTTTTCTCTTCGGGATGTGGCAGCAGCTCTGGCTGAAATCGTTTTCATTCCATTTTGGGAGGTTCCAATAGAAGTTAAACTTGCCGCAGGGTTACGTTCGATTGCTCTTTATGAGGAACTTGAAGATTTACGTGGACAAATGTTTGCATTTGGCCGGCTTGGGAGGGTTTTCTGGGAAGCGGGGCTTTTTCAGGAGGTTGAAGATATCCACGATAAGAGCGATAGAATCGCCGAGAAAATTGGCGATTACAACGAAATAGCTCTTTCATTCATGACGAAAGGCATGCGCCTCGAAGTCGGAGGCGACATAAGGGGCGCAGTTGCCGCAAGCTTGAGAGCCGTGGAGTACGCCGAAAAAACGAACGCGTACTTCACTCAGAACTCTTGTTATGGGAATCTTGTCAGAGAATACGCTTTGCTCGGAGAAATAGAACACGCAGAAGAGTATGCGAAGAAAATCGACAATCTGTCCGGTAGAGAACTTAGTATTGCGAGCAAAAACGAAACTATGTACAAGGCATACCTCCTTTCGGCTAAAGGCCAATATGACGAAGCAAACAAGATTTTTGACAAATTCTTTGAGTCTTTCAACAAAAACAAAGGGCTCTCATTTCGGGGTGGTTTCCTGAAAGGTTACGCTTGGTCGCTTGCAAAACAAGGGCGCAATGAAGAAGCCAAGGCGTTGCTCGAGGAATTCCGAAAAACATGGCTAAACAAGATGGCGGGCTCAAAAAGGCTTGAGCGCACCAACGTTCTTGCTTATTTCGTGGCTCGAAGAGAGACTGGGGTTGGCGAAGAATTGAGCATCCGCCTCGAAATAATCAACGCTGGCAAAAACTCCGCTCGGCTAATCAGAGTTGAAGGACTTATTCCTCCCGAGTTCAAAGCCACTGTATTGCCTTCCTGTTGCAGCGTACAAAACGGTTCCGTAGCGATGAACGAAAAAGAACTTGGGACTTTCACAGTTGAGCCTCTGAAACTCAGCTTAGAAGCTGCGAAGGCAGGCGTTTTCACCTTAAGTCCGCAAGTAGTTTACGTTGATGACTTGAAAGAGACCAGAACATGCAAGCCTCAACCAGTTACGGTAACGGTCCACCCGACGCTTCATGCCAAGATTGGAGAAGAAGCCATTTCAGTGCCCATCTTGCCTGACCGCGTAACCACTGGATTCGCAGACCTAGACGCCCTACTCTACGGAGGCATACCCGAAAATTATGCAGTCGTGCTGGCTTCGCCTTCAATCGATGAGAAAGCACTGATTATCAAGAAATTTCTTGAGGCTGGAGCCAACGCGAGCGAAACAACTTTCTACATCACCGCTGAGGCTGGAAACGCGAAAGCTCTGGCTGAAGAGCACCCATCCAACTTCTACCTCTTAGTCTGCAACCTCCAAGCCGACGCCATGGTCCAGAACATGCCCAATGTCTTCAAGCTGAAAGGCATAGAAAGCCTAACCGAGATTGACATTGCATTGACGAAGGCTTTCCGAACTCTGAAACCATCAACCGCTCCGAAGAGAATATGCATAGACATCGTATCGGACGTTCTGCTGCAGCACCACGCAGTAATTACGAGGAAGTGGCTTAGCGCACTCCTGCCAAACTTAAAGTCGCAAGGCTTCACGGTTCTAGCCACGATAAATCCGCACATGCACTCGCAAGAGGAGGTGCAGGCGATACTGGGCTTGTTCGACGGAGAGATACGTATCTCGGAAAAAGACACGGCGAAAGGCGTTGAAAAGGTCTTGCGAATACGAAGATTGTTTAACCAGAAATACCTTGACAAAGACTTGACCTTGAACGAAGAGAAGATAAAGCAATAGCCACGCAGGCTTCGTGGAAAACTGTTAACAATGTTTAACCAATGCTTCAACCTGAGATTTAAAAATTTTGCAACCCTGGCGATTTAGCAAATAATATATACTACTTGATTCGATAAGGAGCAAAACATGACAACAGTTACACCGACTGTTGGACGACCTTCTCCGAAAATGACACTTGTCGCGGCACTGCTTGTCGCTGTTTTCGCGGCAGCCATTATTGACATTGTGCTTCCCATCACCGCAGTGGACATAGCGAAGACGTTTAATATTCTCCCTGGAACAGTAGGCCAACTCAGCGCTTTCAACGCAGTCGCCTCGGTCGCCACGGCGCTGTTAATGGGTGCTTTTGGCTTCAGATTTAGATACAAATCGCTCGTGATGATAGGCATACTGTTTATCGCAGCCTGCGCCATAGGGCTTTTCTTGGCTCCGACCTTTCTGCTAGCCCAGCTTATCTATCCTCTAAACGGAATAGGGTCAGTCTTGATAGTTGTAACGGCGCAAACATTCATTGGTAACTCCTACCCGCTGGACAAGAAGGCTAAAGCAATTGGCTGGGTCGCAGCTGCTGGAACACTTGCGAACTCAGTTGGAGCCCCAGTAGTTGGCTTCATGGCAGGCATCGGGGGTTGGCGCTCCGTTCTCGTATGGTTTATGCTGCCAGTGGCGGCTGTTAGCCTAATTTTTGTGTTCCTCGCTTTTCCTTTTAATCCGCCTGAACCTCAGCAGAACACCAAGAAAGAGCCTTTCATGAGCGGCTTCAAACAGGTTCTGACCAACAAATCAGCCGTCGCCTGCTTAGCCAGCGCCTTTCTTATCAACGCTTCTGTTTTTGGGGGCATGTTTTTCGACGTGACGTTTTACAGGCAAGTGTTCTCAGTATCGCAGAGTTTTGCGTCATTGATTGGACCAACGGCAAGCATCGCGCTGGTCACTGTCGGGGCTGTAGTTGGCGGTTACACGGCTAACCGCGTCGGAAGAAAACGCCTAACAGTGATTGCTATTTTCACGGCGGGCATGCTCACGTTACTCTCCTACTTCATGCCGAGTTTAGGGCTCCGTGTAGCCTTGCATTGGACAGCCTCAGCGTTTGGTGGCGTTGCAACAGCTGCGTTTGTCAACTTGATGCTTGAACAAGTTCCCCGGTTTAGAGGCACAGCGATGTCCCTGTCCTCAGCCCTGAGCGGCATAGGCCAAGCCGTCGGCATCACAACCGCAGGAGCAGTGCTCAACCTCTACGTCAACCCAACGACAGGTTTCCAATCGTTAGGCCTAGCGATGGGTGCCTTAGTTCTTGCAGCCGTGTTCGTCACCCTTTTCCTCGCAAAAGACCCGGTCAGAGATCATCAGCTAATTCAGAAACCAGCATCCGCAGTCAACCGAAACTATCAGAAACAAGATAAATAACTTGTCGAACAACTGTGCGCGATGAAAGTCAACACAAAAAAGAACTACAGCGTTTTTATCAACGTGTCCATGTTGAATACTGTGTTGGCGCAGCCGTTCTTCAGCAAAGGCACAGACTGACCAGCCACGCTCATGCTCCCCAAAAGCTCCGCAGACATCTTCGTTTCTTCACCGCAAGCCACGCCAATAACGCCTTCGTATCCCTTCGTTTTCAGAATCTTCGGGACACAAGAACCTCCCGGCAAAATGTAAACATCGTATCCCTTCGCCTTAGCCGCCTTGTCTGCCCGGTTCACGTTGCAGTCGGGTGAACAGTGAGCGCAAACGTACGAAGGCAGGCTCGGGTCAAAGATGGCTCTGCATCGGCTATCCATGTATTTCCTGCTGCAGTGCGGAAGGAACAACGCGCGCTTCTTCGTCTGCAGAAACTTTCCCCGCTGCATCAAATTCCAAGCCTGCAAATCAATCAAATCCTGAATGACCACCACAGCATCCTGCAGGTTCAGCCCCGTGGCTTCCTGAATCCTAAACTTCCTGATGATGTCCTGCAGCGTCTTCAAGAAGACCATATGGACTCCTTTCTGGTAACTTGCCAAGGCAATCTCCGTGAAGAAATGATGCGGAGTCTTCGAAAAGTCAAACGTAAACTTATACGGCATAAATCAAAGTATAAGGCAGCACGCTTAAAAAGAATATCCTGAAAAACGCCTATTTTTCAGGTCGAAGCTGGCTTCTGAGGCGGCGGAGGCACCTGCTTCTCCACAACAGCGGTATCCAGCAGTTGCTTTAGGGACTTCGCTTCCTCACGCATCTGGGCAACCTCGCCTTCCAACGCATTGGCGCGCAACTCGGCAGCCTTCCGCAGCTTCTCCACCTCAATCATCAACTCTGCTTTTTCTGCTTCTAAAGCCTCAATTTTTTCCCTTAAAGTTTTGAGCGTCGCCATGAACTCATCCCTTACGCCCCTAATTCTTTCAGCTGCATTTTTAACATTTGCTGTTGTCGCCGACTGCATGTCAGCCGTGGCTCTTGAAGGGAACTTGGTTCCGCAAGAAGGGCACACAATAAGCCTGAAAGCGGATTGAATGCTGCCGCCTGCCTTCCTGTTTTCTGCCGCAGGTAAGCTGCGAACTTGAAGTTGAGCTAATTTTGCGCCGCAGTTCGGACAAACACTCACGCCAAAGCCCCACTTTTGCCTAAGAAACAACATGCATGCTTCAGGTTAACAAAGAAAAGAGGAACGGAAGGTCAAATGCTTATCTGGAACATCAGTCTCTCGACAAGTTCCTTGTAGCGGTTCCTGATGGTAACCTCAGTCACCTGCGCAATCTCCGCAATCTCCCGCTGCGTCTTCCGCTCGCCCGTCAAGACAGAAGCAATGTAGCTTGCAGCCGCGGCAATGCCTGTGGGACCGCGACCCGAAGTAAGCTTAAGCTCCTTAGCTGACGCCAAAATTTTGTGCGCAATCTCCTCCACCTTCCCCTGCATCGTCAACTGGTTGCTAAACTTCGTAATGTACTGGCTTGGCTTAAGCGGCGGAATCGAATAGTTCAGCTCCTTAATCAGAAACCGGTAACTTCGACCAACCTCTTTCTTATGCACAGTTGACGCCTGCGCAATCTCATCCAGCGTCCTCGGCAAACCACACTGCCTGCACGCCAAATAAATCGCGGCTGACGTCACGCCCTGGATTGAACGCCCGCGAATCAGCCTTTCCTTCACAGCCTTTCGGTAGATAACTGAAGCAGTCTCAAGAATGTTCTTAGGAAGATTCAGGTTATTTGAGATTTTTGTGATCTCAGACAAAGCAAACGCCAAGTTGCGCTCCGTCGCGTCTGAAACCCGTATGCGCCGCTGCCACTTCCGCAATCGGTAAACCTGCGCTTTCTGCCCAGGCGAAAGACTCTTGCCGTAGATGTCACGGTCATGCCAATCAATGGTTGTGGACAAGCCTTTATCATGAATGGTGTACGTCAAAGGTGCGCCAACTCTAGTACGCTTAGACCGCTGCTCATCATCAAAAGCACGCCATTCAGGTCCTCTATCCGCAATTTTAGCTGCCACCACGAATCCGCAGTCCATGCAGACTATTTCGGCGCATTCGTAGTCGCGCATGAGCCGGGTGCTGCCGCATTCGGGGCATGATTGAACTTTAAAAGGTTCCACTCGTTGCGATGTAGGTGAGTCTACATCTTCATGAAGCTCGTTTTTTCCACTCATTCATTCTTAGCTCCGTTCTCGTTTCGAGGGAAGAATGTACAACTGTCTGTTAGCCAACTTTTCCGGGTCTTTAATTGAGGGTCTAATCACTGCGTACGGGGAGGCAACTGGACCTATAATGTCAAAGACTTTTCCGACAACTCTTAAGCTTTCATCTATGACAGCTGAACCCATCTTCGGAGCCTTGTCAATCTTTACGATAACATTCTGTGACGGCGTCACGTTGAGAACTCTGCCCAACCTCTGCAACACATCCCCCTCTCGAAAAACACAATCGTCATCGTTATACACCTTATAAAGTTTTCTGCAATATCCGATGCGTGCAAGAAACGTTAGCTGCTTTCTCAGTAGAAACGTTCTTAAATAGGAAGTGTGGATAAGACTGTGCCTTAAAAGGGTGAGGCTAAAATGTCAAAACCATTCTATGTAAAATATGAAGCACCTAAAGAGGTTGTGGATGCAGCCTATGAAGCCCTAAACATAGCTTCAAAGTCAGGCGTGGTCAGGAAAGGAACCAACGAAGCCACAAAAGCAGTGGAACGCGCCATAGCAAAGCTCGTAGTAATAGCTGAAGACGTTGACCCGCCAGAAGTTATTGCTCATCTGCCCATACTCTGTGAAGAAAGAAAAATTCCATACGTATTTGTGCCAAGCAAGGAGCAACTCGGCAAATCTGTAGGCATAGATGTCCCCACAGCCGCAGCGTGTATCGTCAAAGAAGGAGAAGCTACAGGCTTAATCAAAGAAATCATCACGCGACTTGAGCAAGTTAAAAGAGGACCTCAGTGATGAGCAAAGAAGAGAAATCATCAGGCGCTGAAGAACTAACGCCCGCAGAAGTCATCCAGATCATAGCGCGCACAGGCGTAACAGGCGAAATCACGCAAGCCCGAGTGCGCATACTTGAAGGCAGAGACAAAGGGCGCATCATAACACGCAATGTTAAAGGCCCCGTGCGAGTGCAAGACATCCTGATGCTCAGAGAAACCGAGCGCGAAGCAAAGAAAATCAACCGGTAAGTGATCAGCCATGCCGAAAAACAGAAAATGCTCATTTTGCGGTGCCGAATTTCCAGCTGGCACAGGCATGATGTACGTCAAGAACGACGGCTCCATTCTGTGGTTCGATTCAGGCAAATGCAAGAAAAGCTCTCTCCTGTTCAAAAGAGATGCACGCAAGCTCAAGTGGACGACGTACTTCGGCAAAGAAGAAAAAGGCAAAGCCTAACCGCAACGTGGCTTGCTTCATTAAACTTCCAACATTTTTCCATCTTTTTAGCTTATAGAAATTTAGTTAGATGCCTTTAGGCTAGACGCTGAACTACTGGAAACACAAATTGATAACTTTTTGTTACTTTTTGTTCTGTCGGCTGTGCAGGGTTTGGGCAATGGAATGTGAGGAGTTTACCGAAGAATCAGACAGGTTTCTTCAAAAAAGCGAACATGGATTGTTTTGGTAGCGGGGACTAGATTTGAACTAGTGATCTCTGGGTTATGAGCCCAGCGGGTTAATCCTGGCTACCCCACCCCGCTGCAGATTGTCCAGACCAAGTTTTTCTGGTGTTTTAGTACTACACCATCGTTGATATTAATAGTTTCTTTTTCTGAAATTCGCAAAAGCATTTTAGAGGCGAGTATAACCTTGTACGCTGAGGACACAGCCTGATGGACAAGCCGTACCTGCGTGAACTGTCGAACCCAGCGTTGGAGAACCCGATTTTCGTTCAGGGGCTTCCAGGCTTCGGCAACGTGGGAAGAATTGCGGCTCATCTTTTTATTAAGCAGTTTGCGGCGAAGCCATTTGCAGAATTGTACTCTCCGACCTTCCCAGATTACGTGTCCGTCAGCTCTAAAGGGATTTGTCACCTGCCACGGTACGAGTTTTACTCCGCCACGGTGGAGAAAACGAACTTCATAATAATGACAGGGGAGACCCAGCCTTCATTTGATGATGTTTTAGCGCATTACCAAGTCTGCAATGAGATAGTTGATTACATTTGCAAGTTGGGTTGCCGCTTCGTCATCACTATAGGCGGTGTTCCCATATCTGAGGACAAGGCGCAGGTTTACGTTGCCGCGACATCGCCGAGGCTTGCAGCGGAATTCATGGAGAAAGGCGCCGTCATATACAGCAGGGGGAAAATTGTTGGCGGCACGGGTTTGACCTTGGCGCTTGCGAAGGAAAAGGCGCTTGAGGGCGTCTGCATCCTCGGCGCGACAACGGGCTTTAAAGCTGACCGCAACGCTGGTTCCGCTGCGTTCAAGTTTTTGATGAAAGCTTTAGGAAAAGAGATAAAAGAAGGTTTACAAGAAACAGTTTAAACCGTAGACTATTGAGGAAAGGGTTTGGATGACTGAAAACGAAGAGAACACAACTGTTGAAAGCGGCATGATGAGTTCTAAGTTCATACGAACTCTACTAGTTATCTTGTCGGTTTTCCTGATTTTCGCGGGACCAACCTACGTTATCTATGGGATGGCTATCCTCCTGAAGGTTAACCTCGTCGCCTCGTTTGCTGTCGGATTTGTCCTGTTTGCGGTGGGCTTGGTGCTCATGCGGTATCTGGTGCATAAGAAAGTCGTTGTGTAAACAGTTTGCCTCGGATACCCCAGGGTGCATCATAAATCAGCTTTTTTTAGTTCGTCATCGGCATGGCTAGAATTTAATCGGGCAACTATTAAGTCTTCTTCGCGTGAAGCTGAAGCGCTTTAGGGAGAAGGCTGAGACACGTAGTTCTGCTTCGCAAAGCATATAACATATTCACATAGATATACCAAGTATGCAAAATGGCGGGAAAAAAAGCCTCCAACAAAACGCGGGCAAAGGAGAAGCAGCCAAAAGAACCACCATCATACTGGAGAAAGAGGACCGCGACTACATCGACCAGCTCATCCGAGAGGGCAAAGAAGCAGGCATCAAACCGCTCATCAGCAAAATGCTTAACGTATACCGCGGCATGATGGTTTACGACTGGCGTTTTCCCGGAGAGTATTACTGCGGCATTAGCAGAATCGCCTTCGTTAACGTTGAATTATTGAATATTTTGATCCAGCAGATTCCGAGGGAAAAGTGGCGTGAAATCGGGAAAACAATGGGTGCCGCCCTAAAGGTCTCGATGGAAACAACCTTGGACCTCAAGACCATAGCACAAGACAACTGGGACAGCGTTTTCAATAGATTGAAGATGCAGGGATTCGGGGATATCTACACTAAAGACAAGTATCTCTTAGCAAAAATTCCTTTTATCATCGAACCGGAAATTTGGGCGGGAATTTTGGAAGGACTGCTCGAAATAGACTTGGACCTGAGAACTGCTGTTCCTCCCTTGGTTTTTGAGATAAAAGCAAAAAAGCCGTTGCAGTAACACAATAGGTCTCAAAATCGAGAATCAACTATTAATCCAAAAAATGAAAGAGCAACGAATAGTTACCTTTTAGCCCGTGCAGTTTTTACAGTTAACCTTTTAGTAAATATAACCACTAAAGCTATCGTTGCAAAGAGTGCAAGACTGACTATTACTGATGGGAACTCAGGTATGACTGTGCTGATTATCTCGACTTTGTGAATGCCGTTGGCGTAGGTGAAGTAGAGGAAGGTGTGTGTAGCGTTGGATGTCTCAACTGGGGTCACGGTAGAACCGCCCACAAGCACTTTGCATGTTCCTCCAAGGAGCACATTGGGTATCGTTACGTTGCAGTAGCCATTGGTCGCAGATGTGCCTGTGACGTTGAAGCTGATTTTTCCAGCTGGCTGGTCAAATAAGAAATTTGCAATTGAGGAGTCGGATGAGATTAGTACGTGATAGGTTACCCCGCCATATTCAACGGTGTAACTGGGCAGAACAGCGAACTCGTAAGCGCCTATATCATAACCACCGCCTTGTGGTCTACTCAACCCGTCATAGTCAACTTGGGGGGCGTTACTTGTGGTCCCAGCATCGATGGCGATGCTTCCCAGTCTGAGGTGAATATCTCCGCTGGCTAGGTCTTTGAAGAGTTGAGACGCTGGATCGGTGCATACAAGCGAGTGCTGGTCTTGACCACTGTACTTGGTCCAGTCTCCAGCTGCAATCATGCTCAACGAAAATTCGGGCTCATGGTCTCTTACCACGATGGCACGGTCGGGATTGTCGCTGTGGAAGATGTTGTAATCACCTTGATAAGTATCTGCACCTAGAGTTGGGAATTCCAGACCGATGTTATCGCCACTGGCGATTATGCAGTTATAAATGCGCAGGCGGTCAGCGGAATTTTCAACCCAGATATTGCTCCCTTCTAACGTAGAGTCCACGAAGTGACAGTTTCGGAGGGTGACGGTGCCAGCTATGTTGTTCCAAGGCAGCTGCAGGTTATTGTTTTCGTTGTGGTAGCTGAGACAATTGATGAGGGTCACGTTGTCCTCCCAGATTTTGTATCCGGTATTCCAGTTGTCATGCGATGCGCAACGGTTAAGCTGTGTATCACGGGCACTCATATCAAACCCGTCGAAGACATCATAGACCTCACATCGATTTAACACAAAATTGTGCTGGTCTCCATGGCCAAGGGCGAACCCGTCCACATTTTGTTCTGGGTCGCGCCCTGTATGTGAAACACAGTCATTTATCACGCCATTATAACAATCGGCTCCTCCAGAAGGTGACGCGTCAAAACCAAACAAAGTGAAGCTGTACATCTCATCCCGGTTAAGAACAAAATCGTGGGTTCCGTCTCCAAGTCCAATGCCGCCGCCTACCTCGTGTATCTTACAATCTGAAATCTCTACGTATCCTGCACTCCAAACCATTATTCCATTGTCCGCCCAGTTACGTACTTCAAGTCTCAGTAGCTTGATGTAGGAGTGTTCAACTATGAAGCCGTTATTCCCAGTGGTGATGCCCGTTCCATCAATTACAGGAGTTTCGCCAGGATAGGCGGAGAAAACGATGTAGCCACCTGTGGCGTTCCCGCCGCGAACGGTAATTACCTGCTCATTATACACGCCATTTCTAATCAGAACAGTGTCTCCTGCGACCAAGGTGTCAGCGGCGTGCTGGATGGTAAGCCAGGGTTGACTAATTGTTCCAGAATTTTCATCATCACCATTCGGTGCTACATAATAAGTCTGAGTTGCACTTGCCCGAACGGAGGTATCCGATCCGGTGCGCATCTGCAAGATGATGAGTACCAAGACGACCGCAAGGATCAATTTCGTGTTGCGATTTAGAGTCATTTCAACCTCACTTATTTTAAATGTGATGAAACAATTGTGATGTTTTTGTATTAGCAGTAAGGACGTACACAATTTAATTTTTGCGGTGATCGCTTGCGTTTTGTATTAAGTTTAGCACATGTTCTTTTCTGGGAATTTTTCCGTTTACCCTTTCATGCTTTCGGACATGATTATGGAATATTTGATAATTAGAGAATATGATAATGTCATTCTTGAACCCTCACTAATTTTCACTCAACTTACCTTCGGCGAAATGGGTAGCGCTTAAACCTTTAAATCAGGATTCGACTGCTAAGAATGTTTATTAGTAAGATTTCAGCTATGGTGCCGTCAGTGATTAAACGTGAGGGATTGCGTTCACCAAAGGCGATTGCCTTCATCAGTAGCCGCCTAAAACCGTTAACCTATTTTACCGTACGCAAATCCGCTCAAAAAGCGCTGAAATTCTTGAAGAAGAAATCGTGTGTAGAATTAAGTCTAAATGTTTGTTTGAAGAGAAACATAGGTGTAAGTATATGGATAAAGTGAAATTTGCCCTACCAGCAGGCTCCTTAGCCAAGGCAACCTCCGACTTCTTCGGACGCACAGGATACAAAATCTCGGGTGCTGACCGAACCTACCGACCTACCATAAACGACCCTGAAATCGAAATGAAAATTCTGAGACCCCAAGAAATCCCCGTCTTCGTAGCTGAAGGCTTACAGGATTTGGGCATCACGGGGCAAGACTGGGTTCGGGAAAACCGCGCCGACGTGGAAGTGCTTCAGAACTTGGAGTACGGCAAAATCCGTTTGGTCGTTGCTGTGCCGAAGAGTTTCGAGTCAAACGGCATCAGCGACCTCATGGAGGAGGTGTGGAGCAAAGGCAAAAACTTCCGCGTCTCCACCGAGTACCTGAACATCGCTTCCGAGTACATCAAAAGCCAGCCAGCCTACAAGAAACGCTTCGGCGACGCTGACCCCTTGATGGTGACGCCGTGGTGGAGGAAAGGCGACAACACGCGAGCTAAGATTTTCTTGTCTTTCGGTGCCACCGAAGCCAAACCGCCAGAAAACAGCGATTGCATCATCGACGTGACGGAAACGGGCTCCACCATAGAGGCGAATAGCCTCAAGATAATCGACACCATCATGCAGTCCTCCGCCGTGCTCATAGCCAACAAGAAAGCCCTTGAAGACCCTGCGAAAAGCGAGAAAATCTACGACATACTCACCCTGCTCAAAGGCGTCGTTGACGGCTCCAAACGCATCCACATATTCGTCAACGTCAAAAAAGCCAACCTGCAGAAGCTACTCACGGAACTGCCTGCTCTCAAGAACCCCACGATTTCGCCGTTGGCAAAGGAAGGCTGGTTGGGAGTTAACACAGTCATCGAAAAAGACTGCCTCATCCAACTGCTGCCGAAAATCCGCCAACTCGCCCAGGGCATCGTGGTTTACGAGCCGCGGCAGGTGCTGGCGCTGGATGAGATTGCGAGGAGAAAAGAAGGCAAATGCGCAGCCGACTCGAAATAAGAGTTTGGAAAGCCCAAGAGCTGCCTCCAAACTGGTTCAAGCGTAAGGCAGCTGACGAAAAAGACAGAGCAGCAGTCGAAAGCAGCGTCAAAGAGATAATAGGTGCCGTTCAAGAACGAGGAAACGCCGCCCTAATCGAGTTTACGGAGAAATTCGACAAAACTAAGCTAACCGCCAGAGACCTTCGGGTGACCTCGGCAGAGATTAAAGCCGCGTACAAAGCTGTTAGCCAAGAACAAGTTAATGCGCTCAAACAGATGAGAGAGAAACTCTTTTCGAATGAAAAACTTGCTCTTCAACAGATAGGCTACAAGACTTTACGCGAAGGCATAACCCTTCAGACCGTGATGCGCCCGATTGAAAGCGTCGGCTGCTATGTTCCAGCAGGACAAGCAGTCTACCCGAGCACACTCGTCATGACAGCTACTCCAGCCAAAGTTGCAGGCGTACCACGCATCGTTGTTTGCTCCCCACCCACATCAAGAGGCACCGTCAACCCGCTTATTCTTGTGGCTGCAGACATCTGCGAAGTAAACGAGGTCTATAAGGTCGGAGGCGTCCAAGCCATAGCCGCGCTGGCATACGGAACCGAAACCATCAACCCCGTCAAAAAAATAGTTGGTCCAGGAAGCAAATACGTCACAGCCGCCAAAGTCCAGGTTTCACGAGACGTAGCCATCGACATGCCCGCGGGACCCAGCGAAATCCTCGTGCTGGCAGATGAATCGGCTAACCCGAAGCTGGTGGCAGCTGACATGATTAGTCAGGCGGAGCATGGGGCAGACAGCGTCGCAGGACTCATCACCCCTTCACGGAAGCTTGCAGAGGAAGTCTTGCAGTCAATTGATGAACAAAGTGCCTTGGCGGAGCGCAAAGAAATCGTGGAGAAAGCTCTCTCAACATACGGGTTCATAATCACATGTAAAAATGACACCGACGAGATGGCAGCTTTAGCAAACGCTTTCGCGCCAGAGCACCTAGAAATCATGACCAATGCTTCCAAGGAAATTGCCGACAAAATCACTTCAGCGGGTCTAATCCTTATGGGTCCATACAGTCCCGTGGCTTTAAGCGACTACGGTAGTGGAACCAACCACGTGTTGCCGACAGGCGGTTTTGGAAGCGCCTTCTCAGGCTTGTCCGCGTTAGACTTCATGAAAAGAATCAGCATAGTTGAAAGCTCAAAAGAAGGCTTGGAGAAACTGAGGAATCACGTGAAAGTTCTCACGGAAGCGGAGAACCTTCCCAATCACTACAAAGCCGTGGAAGCGAGGTTTGAAGAATGAACCCAGAATGCAGAAAATGGCTAAACATGAAGCTTGCGAAATTGCACAGTTCCGAAATCTACAGCGCAGAAAAAACAAATGAAGAAATTGCCAAGCAATACGGGTTGAAAACCAGCGACATCGTGAAGCTGAACTACAACGAGAACCTGTACATTCCACGCGAAAAAGTCATCCCGCTCCTCAAAGAGGTGGCGGACGAATGCGACTTCAGGATTTACCCGCAGGAAGAAGAAGCGCGGCTGAAAGAAAAAATCAGCGACTACCTCCAAGTGCCCACGGACAGCGTCACCCTCGGCAACAGCAGCGACGAAGTCATGGAACGCGTCATACGCATCTTCCTCGAGAAAGGCAACAGCGCCGTCACCTTCGCGCCGACGTTCAGCGTGTTCAAGTACTGCGTCAAGTACCAAGACGCCGAATACGTCCCCGTGCCGCTGAAAGATGACTTCGCAATTGACATGGAGACGATGCGCAAAACCTTCACCTCAGACGCCCGCTTGCTCTACTTGTGCTCGCCCAACAACCCCACCGCCAGCCAACTCAAACCCCGAGAAATCGAAGCCCTAACCGAAGAGTTCCCAGGCATAGTTCTCGTGGACGAAGCCTACGCCGAATACGCCGACTACTCCGCCGTACCCCTCATCAACAAATATGAAAACCTCATCGTCTTGCGCACATTCTCGAAAGCCTTCAGCCTCGCAGGTCTCAGGCTCGGCTACGCCGTAGCTAACCCGTCGTTGACTTGTGCGTTGGATAGGTCGCCTGCTCCTTACCCTGTGAACGTGGTTTCGCTGAGCATGGGCAGGAAGATGCTGGAGAACATCCAGTTGATGCGCGAGTCAGTTGCGGCGTTGAAGGCGGAACGGGGAAAACTGATAAGCCGACTGAACCAGATTAGAGGCGTGGAGGCGTTCGATTCGAAGGCGAACTTTGTGCTGTTCAACACCGACAAACCATACGGCGAGGTCTACGAGAGCGTCCTGTGCAAGGGCTTGGTCATTAAGAAGCTGGGAAAACTGTTGAAGTATGAGAACTGCCTCCGAACCACCGTGGGTTTACCAGAGATGAACGTGAAACTATTGGACGCCTTGGGCAGTTACATGGGTGATAAAGCATGAGGAAGGATGAAGTGTACAGGAAAACGCGGGAAACCGAAGTCACAGTCAAAGTGAACCTGGACGGCGAAGGAAAAACTGAAGTGGAAACGGGCGTGGGCTTCTTTGACCACCTTTTGACTTCGTTTGCCACGCACAGCCTGATGGATTTGACGGCGAAGGTGAAGGGCGACTTGAAGCACCACGCCATCGAAGACTTAGCCATAGGCTTAGGTGAAGCGGTCAGCAAAGCCCTCGGCAACCGCGAAGGCATAGTCCGCTTCGGCTACGCCACCGTACCCATGGACGACTCGCTTGCCTCCGCGGCAGTTGACTTGGTTAAGCGACCGTACGCCGTGGTCAACTTGAAGCTGCGCGGCAAAAAAGTGGAAGACATGGCAACAGAAGACATCGTCCATTTCTTCGAAACCCTCGCCACCTCGCTGTGCGCAAACATCCATGTGTGGACGGAGTACGGCGGCAACGACCACCACAAAGCAGAAGCCGCTGTCAAAGCCTTAGCGCTCAGCCTCAAGCAGGCAGTTGCAGCTGACCCGCGGCGGAAAGGCGTCCCCAGTTCGAAGGGAGTCATCTAATGCCACAGGTTCTCATCATAGACTACGGCGTCGGCAACCTCCTCAGCCTCAAATTCGGGCTGGAAAAAGCAGGCTTAACCGCGAAAATCTCCGCGCCGAATCAGAAGTTGAAAAACGCAGATGCCATCGCGTTGCCTGGTGTGGGGAACTTTTCAGCCGCTGCAAGAGCGCTGGAACCCGTGAAAGAAGCGCTGGTGGACGCCGTTAATGACGGAACGCCTGTTTTGGGCATTTGCCTTGGCCTGCAGTTGTTCTTTGAAGAAAGCGAAGAAGGACCAGGCGAAGGCTTAGCGTTCTTCAAAGGCAAAGACGTCCGGCTATCAGGTCCCGTTAAGGTGCCTCACATGGGCTGGAACACTCTGCAGAAGGTGAAGCAAAGCGAGCTCTTCGACGGCGTGGCAGACGGCGCGTACGTTTACTTCGTGCATTCGCTTTACCCTGTGCCCGTTGACAAAGAAATTGTATGCACCGAAACCGAGTACGCAACTACCTTCACCTCAGCCATAGCCAGCAAGAACATTTACGGAACCCAGTTTCACCCCGAAAAGTCAGGCGACGTCGGCTTGAAGATTCTGCGGAACTTCGCCAAACTCGTAGCAAGGTGACCAAGCATGCAGGTTATTCCAGCGATTGATTTGATGAACGGCAAAGTCGTCAGGCTGTCCCGCGGCGACCCCGACACAGCCAAAGCCTATGACTACATGGGCACGCCCGTGGAGGTGGCGATGAAGTGGAAGGCGGAAGGCGCCAAGAGACTGCACATCATTGACTTGGACGCGGCGTTCGGCAAAGGCAACAACCTCAACGTCATCGCCGAAATTGCAAAAACCGCTGATTTGCCGATTCAGGTTGGTGGCGGAATCCGAACCGCCGAGGCAGCGGAGAAATTGCTGGCTTCAGGAATAACCTATGTGATTTTGGGTGCCTTGGCTTTCAGCGACCCAAACTCGACAACATTGATTCAGAAGAAATTCGGCAGAGAAGCCGTGATTGTGGCTTTAGATAATAAGAACGGCAAAGTGATGGTGGAAGGCTGGAAAACTGCCACATCGTTCATGATGGCAGACGCCCTGAAGAAATTCGCCGACCTCAAAGTCAAAACTTTCCTCACCACTTCCATCGCAAAGGACGGAATGCTTCAGGGACCAGACCTTGAAACGCTCAGCGAAGCCTGCAAGTACCCTGGAGTAGAGGTTATTGCGGCGGGCGGCATCGGCGGGCTGAATGATTTAGTTGCACTTAAACGCGTGGGAGTTGCAGGCGCAGTAGTTGGCAAGGCACTTTACGAAGGCAGGTTCACGCTGAAAGAAGCCATCAAAACTGTGAAGGAGAACTGAAACGATGCCCCTGGCAAAAAGAATAATCCCCTGCTTAGACGTGACAGGCGGCTGCGTCGTCAAAGGCATAAACTTCCTCAACCTCAAAAACGCAGGCGACCCCGTTGAGCTGGCGAAGCGGTACTCTGACGAGGGCGCAGACGAACTTGTCTTCCTGGACATAACCGCCTCATCAGACAACAGGGAAACCCTCCGCGACGTCGTGCAGGGCGTGGCAAAAGCCATCAACATCCCCTTCACAGTAGGCGGCGGCATACGCAACGCCTCAGACGCCAGGCTAATATTATGCAGCGGAGCCGACAAAGTCTCCGTCAACACGGCGGCAGTCCAGAACCCTGACTTGGTGACGAAGCTGGCAGACCTCTTCGGACAACAGTGCGTGGTCGTAGCCATAGATGCCAAAAGAAACCGCACCAAGCAGAAGGACAAAATCACCGTAAAAACAGCCGAAGGACCCGTGTGGTTTGAAGTTTACACTTACGGCGGACGCCGACCCACAGGCATAGACGCCATCCACTGGGCAACCCGCGCCGTAGAACTGGGCGCAGGCGAATTCCTGCTAACCTCGATGGATTGCGACGGCACCGAAAACGGCTTCGACCTTGAACTCACACGCGCCATCTCGGAACGGGTGAACGTGCCCGTCATCGCAAGCGGCGGCGCCGGGAAGCCTGAGCACTTCTTGGAAGCGTTCACTGAGGGCAAGGCGGATGCGGCTTTGGCGGCGTCGGTTTTTCACTACAACAAGTATCCTGTGCAAGTGGTGAAGGAGTACCTGCGGAAGATGGGGGTGACAGTTAGACCATGACTGATGAAGAGTTGATGCAGAAACTGGACTGGAAAAAAATGAACGGGCTCATCCCCGTGGTGGTGCAGGACGCCGAAACCAAGGAGGTTCTGATGCTGGCATACGCGAATAAGGAAGCGCTAGAGAAGACGCTGAAGACGGGTTGTGCGACCTATTGGAGCCGTTCACGCGGGAAACTGTGGATGAAAGGCGAAACTTCAGGGAACACGCAGAAAATCAAGAGCATCCTTGCGGATTGCGACTACGACACGCTACTATACATTGTGGAGCAGAAGGGACCCGTTTGCCACACTGGAGCGGACACGTGCTTTCACCATGACTTCGAGTGCCACACTGAATAGTTTTTTTAAGCCAAAACCCCTATTCTAGATTAAGCTAGAGCCTGCTTTAGGAGGCGATTTCCTGTCGTTGCATGAAGCCATACTTTACGAGAAACAACCCGAAAACAAGGTCAAATGCTGCCTCTGCGCGCGCAGGTGCCTCATCAGCGACGGAGCGTCAGGATTCTGCCTCGTTAGAAAAAACCAGGGCGGCACACTCTACTCCCTCAACTACGGAAAAGCCGTCTCCGCCTGCGTTGACCCCATAAGCAAGAAGCCGCTCAGCCACTTCAATCCCGGTGCCCTCGTCATGTCCATCGCGGCGGCGGGATGCAATTTCCGCTGTCAATTCTGCGACAACTGGATGATAAGCCAAGAAAACGGCGTTGCAGGCAACAATTTTCCGCCCGCCAGCGTGGTGAAGATGGCACGAGAAAAAAACTGTCAAGGCATAAGTTACACTTACACGGAGCCCACGATTTACATGGAGTACGCGCGGGACACTGCCGAAATCGCGCATCAAATGGGCTTCTTCAACACCTTTGTAACGAACGGCTACATGACGCCTGAAGCCGTCAAGACTATTGCGCCGTTCTTGGACGCGGCAACCGTGGACTTCAAAGCCGCAGGCGACCCTGACTTCTACAAGAGCGTTTCCGCCGTTCCAACAGTTGCACCGATTTATGATGCGTTAAAGGAGCTTAAGCTGCATGGCGTCCACATTGAAATCACGAACCTCGTCATCCCCAAGGTCGGCGACGACATAGGCAAAATAAAAGCCATGGCAACATGGATCAAGAATTACTTGGGCAAGGACACGCCTTTTCATTTGCTGCGGTTCCACCCAGACTATAAAATGACTACGGTGCCTGCCACGCCTATCGAGACGCTTGAGAAGGCGTATATGGTGTCGAAGGAAGCTGGCTTAAGCTACGCTTACCTGGGCAACGTTCCGGGGCATCCTGCGGAGAATACGTACTGCCCGAACTGCAACGAAGCCGTGATTAAGCGGTACAGCTTTGAGATTACGAAGTGGAATTTGACGAAGGACCTGCGGTGTCCCGTCTGCGGGCAGGCTATTCCGATTAAGGGGAAGCTTTATCCGAAGGGCGCCGCTTTTCCCTACGCCCTGTTTTAATACGCCGTAAAGCACCAACTAATGGCAGAGAGCAATGTGGAAGCTTCTAAGACCAGATGCTGCCAAAGTTCTCAACGATAAGTTAGCTCGCAAGAGCTTAGCCAGATACTTCGCCGTGATGCAGAACCTGAAAACGGCAAAGTTCAAGATAGCCCAAGAGGTTTCAGCAGAATTTGACGAGGACTCGCCGCTGGAAGCGCTCTGGGAGGAGCATGCGAAGCAGACGGACGAGTTCGCTAAGATTGAACGCGAAATGGATGGCACCGCGAGCTCTAACGCATCAGTATCTCCGGAAAAATCCTATTTTGACCTGAAACTCGCAATTGCAGGCAGGATTCTGCAGAACTGTCACTTTTGCAGCCGAAGATGCGGCGCGGACCGAAATAGTGGCAAATTAGGCTATTGCCGCTGCGGAAAGACAATGGCTGTCTCCAACATTTTTGAGCACCTAGGCGAAGAGCCTGAGCTTGTGCCTTCAGGAACAGTTTTCACCCTCGGCTGCACCATGCGCTGCAAACACTGCCAAAACTGGACCATAAGCCAGTGGCTGGAAGAGGGCACAGAGTACACGCCGCGGGCGCTTGCGGCTGAAGTGGAACGGCTACGCTTTAACGGATGCAGGAACGTGAATCTCGTGGGCGGAGAACCGACGCCATGGTTTCTGCAGTGGCTGCAAACATTCATGCACGTGGACGCAAATGTGCCCGTCGTTTGGAACTCGAACAGCTACTACAGCCCAGAAACGGCGCGGCTCTTGGCGGGGTTCGCGGATGTTTACCTGCTGGATTTCAAGTACGGACCAGGCAGCTGCGCTGAAAAAATCTCCGATGCACCTGATTACTGGAAGGTATGCACTTACAACCATTTAGAAGCAAGAAGACACGGCGAACTCATAGTCCGCGTGCTGGTTTTGCCGAGTCACTTGGAATGCTGCACGCAACCTGTGCTGAAATGGATAAACAGGAACCTCGGCGCGGACACAAGGGTGAACCTGATGTTTCAGTATAGGCCTGAATGGCGAGCACGCGAAATCCCTGAACTGCGAAGGAAACTCAGCAGAGATGAAATGGAAAGAGCAGTTCAAATAGCCAAAAAGGCTGGACTAACAAACATCATTACCTAACCATGCGGCGCTCACAGAAACGCTGACTCCACCGCTTGGCAGGAAGAACAGCTGTCAAAAACCCTTTTAAGACCAGAGCTACCCCTTTTTCTTGCTTTTCACAAATTCAGGGTGCAAATCATGGACAGGAAAATGAAGATTCTAGGCTTCGTCGGCAGCCTGCGCAAAGACTCATACAACAAGGCACTGATGCGCGCCGCGGTGGAGCTCACGCCTGAAAACGCCGAAATAGAAGTTTTCGACCTCAAAGAAATCCCGCCGTTCAATCAGGACTTGGAAAGAGACCCTCCGCCGAGCGTCAAGGAATTCAAAGCGAAAATCAAGGCAGCAGACGCTTTGCTGATAGCCACCCCCGAATACAACTACTCAATCCCCGGTGTTCTGAAGAACGCCATCGACGCCGCCTCCAGACCCTACGCAGACAAGGTTTTCGACGGCAAACCAGTCGCCATCATGAGCGCCTCAACAGGAAGACTTGGTGGTGCACGCGCGCAGTATCACCTGCGTCAAACTTTCATTTTTCTGAATATGCACCCCGTTAACCATCCAGAAGTCATGCTGTCGCAGGCGGCTCAGAACGTGGATGAAAAGGGCAACTTGACGAATGAGGAGACACGTAAGTTGATCGGGCAGTTGCTTGAAGAACTGGTTCGGTGGACGAAGAAGCTCGCGGAAAAACCTGAAAGTCCAGAGTAGCACTATTCTGCAGTGCATCATTAAAGAATTGTTATATAGGAATACACAGTATTCTTGGACAGGTGGGAAAAAATGGCTCGTCAGGCACTACTAATAGGAATTATCATAGTCGTTGCAGCTTTAGTTGGGGCTGGATTGGTAACCTTGATGTCTGTTAACCCAAACCAACCTGAAGCAACTCCTACTCCTGCAGTGACTTCCACGCCCTCGGGAACTCCTGCGGCTTCTTTGACTCCGACCTTTTCTCCCATTGCTGAGGTTTCCCCGACATCAAATATTCTGTCCCAAGCGCAGGTCCGTGATGCCGCCATGACGTACATAGAAGACCGCCACGGCGAAACTGCACAGTTCATGACAAATCTTTCTTGGGCAGGCGGAAGGCAGGAGACTGGACTTTTGGGTTCAGAGATATACCTCTACAGCAGCACTGGATGGACAGTTATGATCCAGTACCCTGTAGTTCCAAACCCAACATACAACATTACGGCAGATTACGCCGTTGAGAACGTTTCCGTCTCTTGGAAAGGCACCTACGAGGATGGGATCATCGTAGAAGCGAGCTATAATTATTCAAACCTGACTGTTCCGCTTTCAACGCAGGAACAGGTGCGCGACGATGTAATGACCTTCATTAAAACCAACCATAGCGAGACTGCGCAGTACATACAAAACCTCGTTTGGACAGGGGGAAGGGCAACTCCGGAAGGTCTGGTGGGCTCAGAAACGTACATCTATCAAGCTCAGGCATGGAACGTTACGATGCAGTACCCTGTGGTCCCAAACGCGATATACAACGTAACCGCAAACTGCACATTGCCAGGGGCGCGCCGAGGCGAATTTAAGACCGTTGCGGCTTGGCAGGGCACATGGCAAAACGGAACCATCACCGAGACAGGCTACAACTTCACGCCGTGAAGCTGCAGAACACCTGCGCTCAGAGTTCCTCTTAAAATGCGGCGTTGGGTTCTCTTAGCTTGACTTGCTTTGGGCTAAGTTCTGCGTTGGGTTATTCATCAGTTTTTTTTTGAGAGTATCAAACGGTTTCATTCAAGAGCGTAACGCGGTTGAGTCTGATGCAAGATTCTATATAGGTATTCAGCGCAATCTGTAAGCACAGGTGAAAAACGTTGCCCAGTAAAAAAATACTCGGCATAGTAGTTATCCTCATCGTTGCCATCGCTGGTGGATACGCCCTCTGGCAGTCTGGCTACTTCAATCAACCCGCCGCAACTCCAACGCCTTCTGGACCTCCCGTGTTCGGTGGGCAGCCCTCAACTCAAGAGCAAGTGCGCGACGAAGTGATGAACTACACAAAAGCAAACCATGAAGAGACAGCACAGTATATGCAAAACTTCTCGTGGACCGGAGGAGACGTCACGCCTTCAGGTATCGTGGGTGCATCAACCTACACGTACCTGAGTCAAGGCTGGAATGTAACGATGCAGTACCCCGTTGTCCCAGACCCAGTCTACGCTGTCACGGCAGACTACTCCTTGAGCGGCGTTTCCATCACGTGGAAAGGAACTTGGCAGAACAGTACAATAACTGAGACGAGCTACACCGACAATCTGCTTTCAACGCAAGCGGAGATACGTGACGCCGCTGTGGCTTACATACTCTCCAACCATACCGAAGCTGCTCCTCTTCTGACAAACCTCACTTGGATTGGCGGACGGGTAGAAACAGGACTCTTAGGCAGCGAAGTGTACGAATACAACAGCACAGGCTGGACAATGAAAATCCAGTATCCAGTTGTCCCGAACCCAACGTACACAATCACAGCTAATTATTCCTCGGGAGACGCGGCTGTTGCTTGGGTTGGGACTCTCGAAAATCGCGCTGTCACGGAAACAAGTTATGCCGCCGCGAATCTGACTGCTGAGCTTTCGGTGCAGGAGCAAGTGCGTGAAAGTGTCATGGCGTTTCTGAAAGCCTACCGCAGCGAATCTGCGCAGTTCGTGCAGAATTTGGTCTGGGCAGGTGGGCGAACAACTCCCGAAGGCACTGTAGGCGCAGAGACTTACCTCTATCAAGGCAACGGGTGGACGCTAGAAATGCAGTATCCCGTAGTTCCCGACCCACTGTTCACGGTCTCAGCCAACTACACAGGACGCGGAATGTACAGTATAGTGGCTTGGCAAGGCACTTGGCAAGCAGGAACCATCATGGAGACGAGTTACGCTTACACGCCGTAAAGTATCTGGTGCTGAAATCAAGACGCTGCTGCGCTCAACTTCCCGTTTTTTCTTTAATATAATGGCGCTTCCAACTTTCCCCAGACTGAGCTTAGGTTTTTAAGCGCAACCCGCCTACTACGAACAACACCGTTAATCATTCATGGAGGATGCAGGCAAAATCCGAGTAATCGCCGACTTGCACGTTCACAGCCGCTTCAGCCGAGCCACAAGCGAGCAGATGAGCATCAAGGAGATTGCGCGCTACGCAAAAATCAAAGGCTTGCAGATAGTCGGCACGGGAGATTTCACCCACCCCCAGTGGCTCAGGGAAATTCGGCAAACGCTGGTCCCAGAAACTGACACAGGCTTATACAAAGTAGCAAGCACCCCAGAGTTGCCAGTGCATTTCATGTTGACTACTGAAGTTTGCACCATCTTCGACTTCGAAAACAAAAACCGGAAGGTTCATCACGTCATCTTAACGCCCAGTGTAGAAATGGCAGTTCAAATCAACGTTGCCCTTGAGAAATTCGGCAACTTGAGCGCAGACGGCAGACCCATACTAAACATGACTGCCCCGCAACTTGTGGAAGAAGTCATGCAGGTCTCAAGCGAGAACATGATTTTTCCCGCTCACGCGTGGACCCCGTGGTTCAGCGTTTTCGGCGCCTTCAGCGGATTCGACACCATCGAAGACTGCTACCAAGACCAGACAAAACACATACACGCTTTGGAAACGGGGCTTTCCTCTGACCCGCCTATGAACTGGCGCCTCAGCAAGCTTGACAAGTTTACTCTGGTTTCAAACAGTGACTGCCACAGTTTCTGGCCTTGGCGAATGGGCAGAGAAGCCAACGTCTTCGAACTCGAACGCATAAGCTACAAGGAAATCACCGAAGCCATCCGCACAAACGACACCAAGCGTTTCAAGTTCACCATCGAAACCGACCCTGCTTACGGAAAATACCATTGGACCGGCCACCGCAACTGTAGCGTCTCCCTCTCGCCACAGGAAGCTCGAAAACGCAACAACATCTGCCCCGTCTGCGGTAGAAAACTCACTGAAGGCGTTGAGCAACGCGTGGAAGAGCTTGCTGACCGCCCCGCAGATTACAAGTCTGCTAACTCGCCCGGGTTCATGCGTTTGCTTCCGCTCTCAGAAATAATTGCCGCCGTGTTGAACGTTGATTCGCCTTCAACTCAGGCAGTGTGGAAAATCTACAATTCGCTTATAAGCAAATTCGGAGACGAATACACCGTGCTCATCGATGCACCTAAAGAAGCATTAAGCGAGGTTGCGGAAAAACCGATTGCCGACGCCATCGCAAAAGTCAGAGAAGGCACCATCACCGTTGTGCCTGGCTACGACGGCGTATACGGGAAACTCGTTCTAAGCGCGCCCACTCCTGAGGTCCCGCGGCTTAAACTTCCGCCAGGAAGTGTTCAACAATTGAACCTTGCAGACTTCTGGTAACATGCTTTTTCATGGATTTTCTCTGCATTTTCGTTCAACAGTACAACAACAATGCTTAATAGGTCGCAAGACGGGGCTATTTTCAGGAGTTTTGCTATGGGAATTTCTGCAAAAGAAGCCGACAGCGTCTTCAAGATAGTTGACAACATTTTAAAGCAAGCGCTTGGTGAAAAAGCTGCCCTCCTGATATACAAGTACATGGAAAGCCGCTACTCTCTGCGGCCATCTGAATTAGCAACCAAATTCGACGTGTTTGCAAAAGGACTTGAAAGTTTTCTAAACTCAGGTGCCTTGATTATTGAGCGCAAAATTATCGAAGAGATATACTCCAGAGGCAACATAGTTGGCGGAATCGAATTCGGCAAAGCAGCCGGAGAACGGGATTTCGGCAGTCAAGTTAGATTTGCCATGCAAAAAACGCAAACCGTCTGCTTTTATAGGTCGTAAAGCAATTTTAGTTTTTGATTTTTCAAGACGAAGCAAAAACCATTTTATCCCTTAACCCTTTACTCATATGTCACGTTGCCCTCTGGAGGCAAACACTCTTTGAAAGACCTCCTTACCAAAATAACCAGTACCGCTGCGGAGAAATTCGGAGCCGAATACTCAGAAGTCCGAGCGCAGAAACTCTTCAAAACATCTTTCACCATGAAAGAAGGACGCGTAGAAGCAGCAAAACAAGGAATCGAAAACGGCGTCGCCCTGCGTGTGCTTGTGAAAGGCGCTTGGGGTTCCGCGTCAGTCGGTTCATTCAACACTGAGATTTTAACCGATGCCATTTCGGATGCTTGCGCCATGGCGAGGCAAGCTGGTTTGCGGCTGAAAAACCCGATACGGCTCGCCGCGACAAAGGCGATTGAGGACCGCGTGCAAGTTAAACCCAGAAAAAACCCCTCAGAAATCAGCATCCAAGAAAAAATAAAAAACGCCTCATCAACAAATGACGTTGCCTTGAAAAGTGACAAGCGGGTGAAAAGCTGCACCATAGACTACTTCGACTTGACGGGAACCAGCTACTTCGCGAACAACGAAGGCGCATACATAGAGCAGGACAAGCTCTACGTTTGGTCAAGGTTAACTGCTTCAGCCCTGCAGAACGGTGTCTTCACTTTCAGCCGAGAAGAAATCGGCTCCACCTCAGGCTACGAGATATTTGACAAAGAGCCCCCCGAAATCCTAGGCGAAAGACTGGCAAAACGCGCAGTCAACCAGCTAAACGCAAAGTCGCCGAAAGGCGGCACTTTCCCCGCTGTACTTGGACCCAACGTCGTAGGCGTCTTCGTGCACGAAGCCTTCGGGCATCTGGCTGAGGCAGATTTGGCTTTGTCAGGCGGCGTGTTAGCGGACAACTTGGGCAAGAAAATAGCTTCAGACACCGTCACTTTCTACGATGACGGCACCATAAACGGCGCCTTCGGCTCATTCAAATACGACGATGAAGGCGTACCCGCCCAAAAGACCCTGCTCATAAAGGACGGCGTCGTCACAGGCTTGATGCACAACCGCGAAACCGCCCAGAAATTCAACGCTGAACCCACAGGCAACGCGCGGGCAGAAGATTTCCGAGTGGAACCCATCATCCGCATGCGCAACACCTACATGGCGCCCCGCGACCGCTCCTTCGAAGAGCTAATTGAAGACGTGGACTTCGGCTACTACTTCAAGAGCTTCAGAGGCGGGCAAGCCAACCTTGACGGCACCTTCCAAGTGGGCATCCAAGAAGCCTGCGAGATAGTGAAAGGCGAAGTCGGTGACCCAGTCCGCGACGCTTCCATCAGCGGCAACACGCTTGAAACCCTCCTGAAAGTTGATGCCGTGGGAAAAGACTTTGAATTGAGCGCTGGAAGATGCGGCAAAGGGCAGACCGCTTTCATCGGCGATGGTGGACCAAACATCAGAGTACGTGAGGTGATTGTCGGTGGCAGTGCTTGAGAAAGAAGCCATGATGAGTCTGGCGGAAAACGCCGTCAAAACCGCCCTGAAAAAAGGCGCGGCGGAAGCCGAAGCCTTCGTGTATGAAGGCAAAGCCACGAACATAGGCATCGAACGAGGGCAAATCACAAAGAACGACCGAATACTTGACCGAGGCATCGGCATCAGAGTACAAATCAGGAAAGCCATAGGCTTCGCCTACACCAACATCATCGAAAACCAAATCGCAATCGAAAACGCAGCCGCTAAAGCCTTGGAAGCGGCGCGTGCAAGCAAACCAGACAACGACTGGAAAGGACTCCCAGAAAAGAAACCTTACCCGCAGCTTGGGAAGACTTTTGACGCAAAAATCCTTGAACTCCGTTCCGATGAACTAGTTAACGTTGCTTCAGCTATGCTGGATGCTGCGACAGAAGCTGACAAGCGTGTTCTCCCCATCGAAGGAGGCTGCGGAGCTGCCTACGTGTCCAACGCCATAGCAAACTCCAACGGCATAGCAGCTTTCGACCAAGCGACTATGATTGAATGCAGTCTGGCAACCCTCGCTAAGGAGGGCAGCACGGTGACGCCAGTGTGCTTCGAATTCAACGCTGAAAGAAACTTTAACGTTGACCCCGTATGGGTCGGCAAAGAAGCCGCCCGCCTCGCAGTTTCCGCGCTAAAAACCAAACAGATGGAAACAAAAAACTACGAACTCATCTTCACGCAGTTTGCGCTGCAAGAACTACTCTATTACACATTGGTCAACGCTGTTAAAGCAGACAACGTGGAGCGAAACCAGTCGCCCTTCAAAGACAAACTCGGCACCCAAGTCGGCTCCGAAAAACTCACCATTTACGACGACGGATTGCTCCCAGACGGCTTGCGCACGGGAATTTTTGACGGGGAAGGCGTTCCGCACCAGAAAACGCTCCTCATGGAAAAAGGTGTTCTGCGCAGTTTCCTCTACGATAACTACACTGCAAAAAAGGCAGCCGCCGAAAGCACGGGAAACGCTTCCCGCGCGGGATACCTGTCGACGCCAAGCGTGGAGGCAACTAACTTCCACATTTTGCCATGCGGCAAAACCGCAGATGAGCTCCTCAGCGAAGTGGACGACGGCTTACTCGTATCCTACCTGCAAGGTGCGCACAGCAGCAACCCAGTCAGCGGCGAATTCTCCGTTGTGGCGACCCCAGCTTGGAGAATCAAAAAAGGCAGAATCGAGCATGCCACTCGCGGCGTTATGCTGGCAGGCAACATCTTCGAACTGCTCAAAAACGTAAACGAAATCGGCAGTAACGAGCGCAAAATGGGGCAGCTGGTTTCGCCGTGGCTTCGGGTTGCAAACGTCAAAGTCATCGGAAAGTAGTTGCTCTCGGAGCTATCCCTGCCCCTTTAGATGAAACTGTAGCGAAGAGTTGGTTCTGGACTGGAAAGTTTTCAAAGCTTTACTCATGTCACTTGGACGGGCGCGCTTAGGTCGGGTTTGAGGTTTAATCTTTCCGAGACACGTCTACCCAATTCGATGTCTGCTTTAGTTAAGTTGTTGACCATGCGCTTCTGGATGGGCAGGTCTGCTTTGCCGAGGGAATCAGCGATGTTGTCGACTAAGTGATCTTGATCTATTTTGCTGAGTCCGCGGTAGCGGTCCCTTGCCTGCGTGAAGTCGTCTGTGAGGCTGATTTTCCTGCGTTCTATTTCTCCTTCAACATAAGCGTGAGATTCAGCGGAAGTTTCTGCTTCAGTCGGCATTCCACCTCCAAGAGTGTTTGGCTCGTAGTTGACTGCTCCTTTGTTCGGTGCGCCCTGCATGATTCCGTCCTGTTGATTGTTGTGCACTGGAACCCGAGGGCGATTGACAGGAAGCTGCAAGTAGTTTGTGCCTATCCGGTACCGCTGGGTGTCCGCGTAGGAGAACACTCTGCCCTGTAAAAGCTTATCAGCTGACAAATCGATTCCGGGAACAACTGAGGCAGGACAAAAAGCGGCTTGTTCAACTTCGGCGAAGAAGTTCTCTGGGTTCCGGTTGAGCACCATTCTTCCCACCTTTATCAATGGAAACTGGGTTTCTGGCCAGATTTTCGTTGGGTCAAGCGGGTCGAAGGTTTGCTTTAGTTCGTCAGAAATGTCCATGAACTGAACGTACAGTTCGAATTCTATGTTCTGTCCGGAGGCGATTGTTTCGTGGAGGTCTCTTGCTGCAACGTCAGGGTCTTCTCCCGCGAGTCGAGTGGCTTCGTGGCGGTCGATTGTTTCTATCCCTGCCTTCGGTTTCCAATGGTACTTGACGTAGACGGCTTTGCCTTCAGCGTTCACCCATTTGTAAGTGTTTACGCCGAACCCTTCCATTTTCCGGAAACTTTTCACTGTTCCTCGGTCTGAGAAGAGCCATGTGATCATGTGAGTTGACTCGGGAGTCAGCGAGATGAAATCCCAGAAGCGACTGTTCGCAGACGAGCTTGTGGGATAACCGGTGTCGGGCGCAGGTTTGAAAGCATGTACCATGTCGGGGAATTTGATGGCGTCGCGGATGAAGAAGACTGGCAGGTTGTTTCCGACCAGGTCGTAGTTGCCGTCTTCAGTGTAGAACTTCACAGCGAAACCTCGGGGGTCGCGAGCCGTGTCAGCTGAGCCTCGTGAGCCCACTACCGTGGAGAAACGGACGAAAACAGGCGTCTCTTTCATGGGATCTTGCAGAAACTTCGCACACGTGTACTTTGCCATGCTCTCGTAAACTTGGAAGTACCCAAAGGCACCAGCACCCTTAGCATGCACCACACGCTCTGGAATGCGTTCGCGGTCAAAATGCGCCAGCTTCTCCATCAAATGCACATCCTGCATCAAAACGGGACCGCGTTCACCAACGGTGAGTGAACTCTGGTTGTTGGAAACAGGAACACCTTGGTTTGTAGTTAAATGTTTATTCTTCTCCATATCAACACCTTGTTTATTCTTGATTTCTCAGCTTAGAAAACGTCTAAATAGTTATAGTTCAAAGACAAATTTAAGAGTTATTATTGCCTAATGAGACGTTGAGCGGTTCAACAAATCCAGATGCGCGCGCATGCGTTTATAAGCCTAATACTGCGAGTATTTCCTAACCATAACAGGAGCAAATTACATGCGAGATGAACTTCCGTTTCCAGAAAAAGTCCTGCAAACCTTGCACAACCTGTGCGCAACTGCCGCCGACCTTGCTAAACGCGGCGAGGAAGTGGCACGGATTCTGCAACACGACCCCGCAGAGATAGAAGGCATCCTTGACGACTACAAAAACAGAGGATTCGCCGAAAGTTTCTACGATAACGAAGGCAAAAAGCGCTACTACCTCACTGGAAGAGGAATTATCAAGGTCTGCTCACTGTTCACGTAGTGAAAGCCGATGCGTGTCGTAATTTTCACGTGGGAATATCCGCCTAGAATAGTTGGAAAACTCGCAGAACACGTGAGTAACTTAGCCACGCATCTGGTAAAGAACAGCTTGGAAACCCACATCGTCACCTACCACGATTCCATGACGGGCACTGCTGAAGAACCCAACGGAGCCAGAGTCGTCAGAGTGAACAATCCTGTTCGCACGCACATAAGCGTCTTAACGTGGGATTTAACGCTGAACGAGGAAGTGGAGCGCGCTGCAGCAAACATCTACTACCAAGCTGCCAAGCGTTTTATCCTGATAGATGTGCATGACTGGCACTTCATACCCGCAGCTGTTACGCTGAAGAATGCGCTCGGCATTCCGTTTGTATACTCCGTGGACAGCCTTGAAGACCAACGCTCGCCAGGAGCCAACATGCCTTTCAACATGGCTATCAGGGGCATCGAGTGGCTGGGATTCTACGAAGCTGAAAAGGTCATTGCGAAATCCGAGTGGATGCAGAACGAGATAATTAGGGTTTACAAGGTTCCTAAGGGAAAAATCGCCGTGGTTACCCCAGGCACCAATTCGTGGGTGAAAAAGACTCTGGAAGTGTACAAGGCAGCCGCAGGAGGTGCCGATACCCAGTGAAGCGCCAACTGAACGTGATGATGTTCAGCTGGGAGTTTCCGCCCAGAGTTATAGGCGGCATTTCGCCGCATGTCTTCTTCTTGTCCAAAAGCTTAGCTAAGAACGGCGTCAAAGTCCACGTGGTCACATGCGACTTCCCCGGCGCCCCAGCACACGAAACAATCGACGGCGTGGAAGTTTACCGAGTGGACTCCTACAAGAACCCCTCACCTGACTTCGCCACGTGGGTTTACCTCATGAACCTGAACATGCAAAAAGAAGCTGCAGCCATCGCCGCAAAATTGTCAGATAAAATTGATGTTTTCCACGCTCACGACTGGCTTGTCGCCAACGCTGGAATAGGGTTAAAGCACGTTTTCCGCAAGCCTCTGCTGGTTACGATGCACTCCACGGAAATCGGACGCAGAGACGGTATCCACACCACCACTGAGCATATGATCCATGAAACCGAGGCATGGCTTACGTATGAGGCTTGGCGCGTCATCTGTTGCAGCGACTACATGGTGCAACATGTGAAGTGGGCTTTCGGGCTTCCCAACGACAAGTTAGCCATGGTGCCTAACGGAGTGACCCCCCACGTTTACGACAGCTTAGAAAACCAAGACCTGAAAGGATTCCGAAGTGAGTATGCGGTTCCGCAGGAGAAAATCGTGCTTTACGTGGGGCGCCTAGTCTACGAGAAGGGTATACATATACTCATAAACGCCGTTTCCAAAGTACTGGCGAAAGTGGACGCCAAATTCGTCATCGTGGGTTCAGGCTACATGCAGGAGCAGCTCAGCAACATCGTCAAGAGCATGGGGCTGGAGCACAAGGTTCTCTTCACAGGTTTCGTGGATGAGAAAAACCTGCTGAAACTGCAGAAAGTCGCCGATGTCTCCGTGGTGCCGTCGCTGTTTGAACCCTTCGGCATTGTCGCATTGGAAGCGATGGCGGCGAAGAGTCCCATAGTGGTTTCGGATACTGGCGGCTTGTCGGAGATAGTGGAGCACGACGTGACAGGCGTGAAGGTTTACCCGAACAACGCGGACTCGCTGGCTTGGGGAATAACGAAGGTTCTGTTGGACGACGGCTACGCGAAGCGCATCCGAGAGAACGCCTACAAGAAGATTCTGGAGAAATACGACTGGGACAAGATTGCCCAGCAGACGCGAGGCATGTACGAGGCTGTGCTGGGCGAGTACTCAAAAAGCTTCTGGGCTTAACACGCAGATCAAGCTCTCATTTCCATGCAGCCTGCTTTATATAAGGGGGCTATAGTCTACTCCGAGCACTAGTGCTGCTGGAATCATCCAACCAGAATTTTCCAAAATTGACCTTTCCATGCCTTTCCGCGCCTTTTTGAGCCTTTTCAAGCCGCGGAAAAACCCAAAATCTCAAACCAATTTGGAAAATAAACCCAAATCACAAACTACTCAGCGATAGGGGGGATAGAAGAAAAATCGCACAGCAGTCGCTTCAGCCTTGCAGCCATAACGGAAAGTTACTGGAAGTTATCAATTTGTGTTTCCAATAGGTGCAAAAAAACATTAACGAAACACAAAAAAGAAAGAAGGGAAATTAGATAGTCTTCTTCGAAACAGCGTTCTCCAAGGCAACAACGCCTGGAAGTTTCTTACCCATCAAGAACTCGATGAGCGCTCCACCTGCAGTGCTGATGTAGCCAATCTTCTTCGTTAACCCGTATTCCTCGATAGCTGCAATGGTGTTTCCGCCGCCTGCAAGGCTGAACGCTTTGCTGTTCGCAATCGCCTCGAAAACCTTCTTCGTGCCGTAGTTGAATTCCTTGTTCTCGTAAACGCCCATTGGACCACTGACCACGATGCTTTTCGCTTTGCTGATGATCTTCGCAAAATTCTCAACCGTTTTCGCGCCAATGTCGAAAATGCTGTACTCCGTTGGCAGCTTGCTTACAGGTATCTCTTTGCGCTTTCCGTTTACATCCAAGGCAACGTCAACAGGAAGCACCACAGCCTCAGGATACTTCGCCAGCAGCTCTTTGATTCCCGGAACAAACTGCGTAAGCTCCTTCTTCGCCAAGAAATCCATCGTCTTCTTGCCCAGATCCACGCCTTTCGCCGCAAGGAACAGCTGACTGGTCACACCGCCAACAACCACGTAATCCGCGATACCGTTGCCCAACACGTACTTGCTGATCTCCAACGAATCATCCGCCTTTGCACCACCCATAACGTAAACACAAGGCTTCTCAGGCTTCTCCAACGCACGGCTCAAAGATTTCAGCTCACGCTCCATAATCCTGCCAGCAGCAGAAGGCAACACAGCCGTGAAACCAACCATGCTCACGTGTCCACGGTGCGCTGCAGCGAAAGCATCATTCACAAACAAATCCGCCAACGGTGCTAGGTTCTGCACAAGCTCAGTCTTCGCTGCTTGCTCAGGTGTTGAGCTCTTGGTTTCTCCATCCCAGCTCCGCACGTTCTCCAGCACAAGGATTTCTCCGCCTTTCAACGCTTTTATCGCGTTTTTCGCTTTGTCGCCGAAAACGTCGTCAACGTACTGCACTGGGCACTTCAGGATTTTCCCCAGAATTTCCGCGTGCTGCTTCAGCGGTGTATAATCAGGGTCACCTTTTCTGCCTTGATGCGCCAGAATCACGGTTTTGGCGCCTTTCTCCGCAAGCTCTTTGATGGTGGTTTCTGCGTGTGCTTTGATGCGCACGTCGCTGGTGACTTTCTTGGTGTTCGGGTCGATTTCGCTGTTGAAGTCCACTCTTACGAGGACAGTTTTGTTTTTTACTTGGAAATCATCTAGCGTCTTGTACTTTGCCATATCCATCACACTCAAGCCTATAGACTGAAAAAGAAAGGTAGGGAAGAGTTTTTAAGGTTTCAGATTCCGCGTTTACAGGCCTGCTTTCTTGCCGACCATTTCGATGAAGTCAACCATGCGGTTGCTGAAGCCCCATTCGTTGTCGTACCACGCGAAGACCTTCACGAAGTTGCTTTTCTCACCCATAACCATAGTCAACTGCGCATCGAACACGGCTGAGTAGGTGCTGTGCAACACGTCTGTGCTGACGATTGGGTCTTCTGTGTACTCCAAGATGCCTTTCAATGAGCCGGCTGCGGCTTTCTTCATGGCTGCGTTGATTTCGTCTTTGGTCACGTCTTTGCTGAGTATCGCGGTTAGGTCTACGATGGATACGTCTGCTGTGGGTACGCGTAAGGAGTAGCCGTTCATTTTGCCAGCGCAACTGGGCAAGACTAAGCCGATGGCTTTTGCTGCGCCTGTGCTGGTTGGGATGATGTTGACTGCAGCTGCGCGTGCTCTGCGTAGGTCTTTGTGGACGAGGTCTTGGACTTTTTGGTCGTTGGTGTAGCTGTGGCAGGTTGTCATGAAGGCTTTTTCTAGTCCGAATTCGTCTGCGAGGATTTTGCTGACTGGTGCGAGGCAGTTGGTGGTGCAGCTGGCGTTGCTGAGTATGTTGTGTTTTGTGTGGTCGTAGGTTTTGTCGTTTACGCCCATGACTATGGTTGCGTCTGGTCCTTCGGCTGGTGCGCTGATGAGGACTTTTTTTGCGCCTGCGGTGAGGTGTTTGGTTGCGCCTTCGCGGTTGGTGAACAGGCCTGTGGATTCTACGGCTAGGTATACACCCATGTCTTTCCATGGGAGTGCTGCTGGGTCTCTTTGGCTGATGACTTTGAGGGTTTTGCCGTTGACGACTAGGTCGTTGCCTTGGACTGTGACTGTGCCGTTGAATCTGCCGTGGACTGAGTCGTATTTGAGGAGGTGCGCGTTGGTTTTTGCGTCTGCGAGGTCGTTGACTGCGACGAAGTCTATGTTTGCTTTCTTTTCGATGGCAGCTCTGTAGAGGAGTCTGCCGATTCTTCCGAATCCGTTAATTCCTACTTTTATCGCCATTCTAATCACCTATGTTTGGGTGGTTATCAGAACTCTTGGCTTAATTAATTTTCCGACCTGAACTGGTGAATGGTGTGGTGGAGCTGTTGGAAACACAAATTGATAACTTTTTGTTACTTTTGGTTTTTCGTAGAAAGAATTTGGGAAAACCTGAGGAGAATAGCTGCGATTTTTTTCTATAGCCCCCTTATATAAACTATAAATAGTTATGGACGGTCGCGGGCTAGCTACTCGGAAAAAACTGTGCCTCTTGGCATATATCCAAACGTTTGTTTGTAATGCATATCAAAGTAGTGTATATTTGGAATTTTATAACAAAGTGAATTCTGTTAAAAAAAGCTATCCTTTGATAGCACCTGTATCTTCCTAAAAATAGTTTTCAAACATGGGTTTTGCAACGGTCTTCTAAGGAAGCCCAAGTTTTATTTACTTAATGCCAGCATATCCAGACCCGGTGGTCAGAAGAATGAAACTGAAAGCCGAGAACTTTGGTCCATTAGCAAAACTCGACATTGAGGTCAAACCACTTACTATTCTAATAGGAAAGAATAGCCTTGGCAAGTCGTATGCTGCACAACTTCTTTATACCTTGCTTTGCGTCTTGAATGATTTTAGAAGGAGCAAGTTTCGTTTTCCGTACATTTTTGAGGATGCTCGCCGTGTAATGAGGCGAATGTATCCAAGTGAGTCGGAAATAGTAAAATTGACTGAAGAAATCAGAAATGAAAACCTGTCCGACATATCGATTGTCGATAAACTTGCTAAACTAATCTTGCAGGTTGAGGCGGAAAATCTGCAGAGTTATTTAAGGATATGGCTCGGAAGGGTTTTTGGTGTTGACATTGAAAAACTCGTAAATATCACATCTTCTAAAGCCAAGATTGAATGTGACGTTTTTACTGATCTTTCCTTTGAGATTGAGATTAGTAAGCCTCAACAACTCAGAGTTGACCTAACTCTGAAAGAATTAAAAGCCAAAGAGTACGCGCAACTTTTCTCTTCCACTCTACAGAAGATAAGTCAAAAGCGCAAGAAGAAGACATATGTTGAGGCGCTTATGCGTTTGCTTCAAGAACGACTTATGACGACGAGCGAGGAAATATCTAAGTTTGATGTATGGGCTCGGAGAAATCCCCCAATCGCTTACTACATACCCGCCGGGCAGGGCGGGACTTATTGAGAGCTATGACACTGTTGTTGAAGCTCTCTTCTTTCATGCAGAGGGATTACCAACTGCTGGTTTGTCAATTCCACCCTTGCCGGGAATGGCAAACCAGTTTTACGGAGTTTTGCGTAGTCTAAATGGAGAAAAAGGGCCATTGAGCAAGGAAATAACCCCGTACTTTCTACAATTGTTGAACGGCGATGTTAGACTTAGCGGCGTAAAATTTAGAAAAAGCCAGAGAGCGGCTCGTATGAGAATGATTTATCACTTCCGTCTTGGCGACAATTCTTCTTGGATTGAATTGACTCATGCAGCTTCTATGATCAAAGAACTAGCTCCTATCTATTTAATAGTGCAAGAATTGGTTAATCCTGGTCAGTATTTAATAGTTGAAGAACCAGAGTCTCATTTGCATCCAGGCGCACAGTTCGGACTTGCAAAGATGTTTGCAAAATTGGCAAACCTTCAAGTAAATGTCTTGCTCACCACTCATAGCCCCGTTATGCTCAGAAAACTATCTCATTTTATAAGAAAGAGTGAAGATGCGTCAAAAGAAAACATTGATCCCAGTTATGCCCGGATTTACTGGATAAGAGAAGGAAAGCGCGGCAGCACATCTCAACCTGTAAAAATTTCGGAATTTGGTACTCTGGAACAAATACCGACATTTGATGAAGTCATTAACGACCTATACGAAGAAGAACTGAATCTTGTCAAGGAGGAGACGCCTTAGGAGGTTTCTCCATCCCTCTAACTTATCAGCAATTGTTCGAAATTCTTTCCAACAAACCCGAACTGACCAATTTCATATGTACTTTGGGAGACCATGGCGGAAGGGGAAGAATTGAATGCTATGAACGAGGCAAAGTGTCATGGGATAATCCAGAACACAAGTTTCTTCATATCAGATTTGATGGATGCGTATGCCAAGATCCCAACCGCAGGAAATGCGATTGTATTATTTTTAGGGGCGGAGACAATGAGAGTCCGGTCATGTTTGTGATAGAGACCAAGGGAACAAATCCAAGTTTTTCCGAGGCAAAAGCACAAATTGAATATTGCCTTGACAAAATGCTTGCGCTTCTTCCAGAACCTAAAAAGCAATTTGCAGTGCTCCCTGTTGTTTGTGCTGGAAGAAGGACGGCCTTCATGAAAGAGGCATGTTTAAGCAACAAGGTTGTAATATTTGGAAAACCATGGCCAATTGCAGTATGTCTTTACAGTGAGAACATAAACAGACTTGTATAGGCTACTGCTTAAGGAAGCGTGTCTTGCACAAATATCAACCCTTAAATAATTCCCAAGTCGCTCCTCATGGTTTTCAATGAGACACAAAATGAATGATGCGTAGACAAGAATATCTCCAAGAGTGGTATTCTCTTGCTGAATTTGATTGCAGATCGGGCGTTTCTGTTTGATTGGCCAAAAGGGTAACGACTAAAAAGTCTTTTAGGCTGAAAACAATTAACAGTACTTCATTGACTGAGAAATTATCCACTTGCCCAAAATGCAAGAAAAAATGCGAAGAAGTCACAGTTGACTACGAGTATCAAGGCATAGTGTTGCGTAATGTCAAAGCGCTCAGATGCCCCGACTGCAAAGAGGAACTTTTCACTTTAGAACAGTACGACACCCTGCGCAGCAGACTCCACAACGCAAATCAGCCGACAAAGTCGGCGACAAAATCGGCATCTACGTCGAATGAAAAAAAATAATCATAGAAAAAAATCTTCTTTTCATCAATTCTGTAGATACAAGTTCGGGTCTAGGCGGGATATTTCTTTTCCTCGATAATGTTCCCAGAAACTGTTATCAAGATGTTGTTCCCGTTCACGGAACTAACCATGTGCTTCCGTTCAAGACCATAGAACCTTCTGAACTTTTCTGGAACCTGCAACACCATTTTTCCTTCGTTCCTATGTATTGGAATTTCCTCTGTGAAGCAGGAGATTTTTGCCCACTCAGGCATTAAGCGTCCTGAAACGCCGATTGTCGTACTGTCTAAGGCGTAAACAAAAGCACAATCTTGCCACGTTGCTTCGTCCTTCTGCAGCAGTTTCACAGGCACTTCGATGCTGTCTGAGGGTTTGTTCCCTTTTGGATAAACAAGGTTCACGCGTCTTCCGTTCCTTTCCAGTACTCTGACGATAATCTGGTTCGCGTTAATTAGCCGCCTGATGGAGCCGTCTACTCGTCCGCTTGGCCAAATCAACTTCTTTGTAAGCTCGTACTGTGAAAGCCCAGGCTGCTCGATTATTATTCTTAATAGCGCATCGTCTGATTTCAGACCTCGCTGGTTTCTTTTTAGTTGCTGCTGCATAAACCTCGCGCCTATGTGTCCTTGTCTGTTCTTTGAGAAAAATATGCACCGTGGATAATTAAGTTTTTGGAATATTCCAAATCATACAAACGATAAATACTGAAAGAATACACTGAAACACATGCCCCACGTCCAGCCAACAGGCAACTGGTACGACGGACCAGTAGACTTCGATTCCCAACCCCTCAACTGGATAAGGAAACACCAAAGCTTCGCAAGCAGGGAATGGGTTGAAAGCCAAGTCAGATACGGCGAGTGGGCGCCAGACAAAAACAAAAAACAATGCTTCTTGATTTATGCAATCAATTTTGAAGGAATAAAAACAGTCACAATCCTTATCAAAATTAGGCTTTTTGAAACTCATGTTCTCGTGTACCATGTGCACCTGCTCAGAAACAAATAGCACCTCAAAACAAATCAAAAAGCAGGCATAGTTAGTCAATTGAACCTTTCGACGACTTCAATCCGCTATTGACGTGCTTTTTGTGCCAACTCTTTTGCCCAGTTACGGATTTCTTCCCAGTCCCGCAACTCGTAAACGTCTGGCTTCACCTCTTTGAAACCATCTTTCTGCAGCTGCGGAAGGCGACTTCACAACACGGCGGTTGCTGGAAGAGATTCTCGCGGAGGAAGAAGACCACATCAACACTTTCGGCAAGCTCCTCGTCGGCATGACCGAACCCTTCACGCAGCCCGGGACATCCCAGATGTAACGGCGAAGGCAGAAAAAAGAGGGAAAAAAGGTTTAGCCGCTTAAGGCTGTAACATCGGCGACTTTGCCAGTGTCCGCCCACACGCCCACGCCTATGCGGTTGACCCCGCCCGGGTACACCTTGTCAAGGTAAAGCGTGACGTACCAGTAGGGCACCAGCGTCAGGTACTCTTCTCTCTGGGTCGGGTGGAAAACCACCGAAACTGGCGAGTCCAGCACAGTGAAAGCGGACACAGATGTGCCGTCCTCAGCTTTCCAAGTGAAACCCTTCACCGCGTTCCTCGCAAGTTCCACGGCTTGGTCGCTGGAAACGTTAAGTTGGGTGCTTCCGATTTTTAGGAGGAACCAGCCGTCAGTCAACTCCTTCAGGACGCCGTTTTCGTAGTTCATGTAGACGCCTTTCGGTGTGAAGTCCACGCCGTTCGCCGAGTAAAACCATTGGACATCGGTGGTGTCTCCTGAGACAGAGACCGTTAGCTTCGTTTCGTTCTGTGCTATTTCAGTGCTTTCCGTCCCGTTAACCTGAGCCAGCATGTTGCCCATGTCGTCAAAATACGAAGCGCCTTCGAAAGCCTTCAGCCTTCCCAGCAGGTTCCTCGCAGCATCCACCACGCTGTAGGGCTGTGGCTGAGCATAAACCAAGGAGCCTTCAAGCAAATTGGCTTGGTACATCGACAGCTCGTTGTTCCTGAACCTGAAAACCACGTCAGCCTTGCTGTCGCTGCTCGTAAGCGAGTACCTCAGAATTTCCTCAACGACTCCGCCTAAATCGGAACGAACCTCCACCGTGTTGCTCAACAGGGTGGCGTGGTACTTGGTGACGTCGATTTGGATGACGTCCCGAAGGAAAGCAATCGCGTCATTGGTGCCTGAACTCCAAGACAACAACTGATTATACTTCGACTCCAACTGCTGCTGTTCCCCAGACAGCTGGTTCAAAGCGCCATACTGCACATAAAACAAACTAGCCACAAGAACCAACCCAATCACCAGCACAGCCAGAACAGACTTCCACCGAAACGGCAAAAACCAACGCTGCTTCGAACGCACAGCAGGCGCCTCCTCCACAACCCGCATCGTATCCACCGAAGCCGCGCCAAAAGTAGACAACCTATACTCCCCGCCATCCGTTTTAGAAACAAGTTCGCCAAGGCTTTCAAGATGATAAGTCAGATGAGAACTGGAAACTCCAAGCTCCTCCAACATCTGCGAAAAACTCATCGGCTTCTCCGAAAGCATGCGAAGAATCTTGCGGCGAGCAGGATGCCTCAGAGAACTGAACATAGTCGAGTAAATTTCTTCCTCTGAATCCGCCAACGTCCCATCCACATAACCATATCACGCCAAGCTTTTGAAAGTTGCGTCAAGTCAAGAAATCTTGACTAACCGCGAAAAATTGCTGGTCAAGAAACCTTGACTAAAACCAGACAATACAGGTTTCTTTTGTCAAAAAACCTTTACAAAAAACCATTTATCGCCAAAAACCCTTAAAATAAGCTGTTCAAGGAGCGGGAAACAAAAATGAAACCATCCAAGTCCAATCAGGTCGCACATTCTGGGCTGACCAAAATCTTGGGAGTTACTCTCCTGCTTTCACTGCTCTTGGCAGGCACCCTCACATTTGCCCACGCCGAAACCATCCAGTTCACACTCAAATGGGGCAGCTACGGTACGGGCAACGGGCAGTTCGACAACCCCTACGACGTTGCAGTTGACAGCGCAGGATACGTGTACGTCGCCGACACCTACAACCACCGCATCCAAAAGTTCACCAGCGACGGAGTTTTCGTAAAAGCATGGGGCAGCTGCGGCACCGAAAACGGGCAGTTCAACTACACCATGGGCTTAGCCATCGACAGCTTCGGAAACATCTACGTCGCCGACGCATGCAACAACCGCATACAGAAATTCACCAGCAACGGCGTTTTCCTGGAAACCTGGGGCAGCTATGGGTCTGGCGACGGGCAACTCTGTTACCCCTATGACCTTGTCGTTGACGGCGCGGGTAACGCGTATGTAGCCGACTCAGGTAACCACCGCGTCCAAGAATTCACAAGCGACGGCGAGTTCATCACCACATGGGGCGCCAACGGCACAGGTAACGGGCAGTTCCAGTATCCCCACGGCATCGCCATCGGCAGCGGAGGAAACGTTTACGTAGCTGACTACTACAACCACCGCGTCCAGGTGTTCACCAGCAACGGCACCTACCTGAGTCAGTGGGGCAGTTACGGTTCAGATGCGGGACAATTTAAAAATCCAAAAGGCGTCGCCGTTGACGGCGCAGGCAACGTGTACGTAGCCGACTATTACAATCACCGGATCCAGAAGTTCAGCAGCGCAGGCACCTTCCTATTAAGCTGGGGAAGCTTCGGCGACGGCGACGGGCAGTTCCAAACTCCGAAGGGCGTGGCACTTGACGGTGCAGGAAACATCTACATAGCCGACACACACAATCACCGCATCCAAAAATTCAGCGCTGAGCCATCTTTGAACCTCTCAGCATCTGGAGCAACAATGGCATTTGGCGTCTTCGCTGTTGCATCAGCATCTGTGTTCACAGTGGTCACCCGACTGCGACCGAGAATCCCGGGAAAAACAAGCTGACAATCAGCCCAACCCCCCTTTCATTTGTGGTTAGACAAGGCGAGCGATGCAAGATGAAGACAAAAACTCTGATAATCACCTCAATACTCCTTCTTTCCCTGTTTGGAAGCGCACTGTCGGTTTCAGCACAGACTCTGGTAGTCGGCGTTGCCAAAGGCGACGTTTTCTACTACGAAATGTACGCGCACTATGCATCCAGCAACCCCAACGCAGTCATCAAAGTGCCTCCGTTTGAACAAAACAACACGGACTGGGTGCGCATCGAAATAACCGACGTTTCTGGCTCCATCATCAGCCATGTTTACACGATTCACTTTAAGGATGGAAATGAAACGCGAATTAACAGCCAAACAGACCTGACGAGCACTTCAGGGTGGAGCAACGGCTTCCGAGGCATTCCCATCTCTCCAGCTAACCTCAAGGCAGGCGACACAATACCAATGGACAACCTCACGGTAAAAGAGACTGTGATGAGAGCGTATCCGAGCGGCATGCGCGAAACAAACGTAGCCACTTGGAACATCTCAACAGACCATGGCTACTGCTATTTCGACAGGCAAACTGGCATACTTGTCGAACTTAACCGCGTGCACTTCTACGTCAATTCTGAAACAGGCGAAGTTACAAGCAAGACCGACATCGTAAAAATGACTAACTCAAGTTTCTGGGCAAAAGCGAATTTTCCAGTATCCCTACCTTCACTTGTACTCGTAACTGTCACAGCTGTCGGAGCCGCATCCGCAGGAAGGAGCTTTTCGAGGAAGAAAAACAAAAAAGAAAAGAAGAGCAGTATAGCGTAGCTTCATGAGAACAACTTTTGTTGCTAAAACCATGGATTCCCAGGTTTCACACAGCGGCGGCGCGTAAGCCGTGTCTGCTGTCCATGCCTTCGCTGACAATACGTATATCAGTTAGAAACAGAGGTTTTCTTCAGGGTGCCAAGCGTTGGATGAGTACAGGTCTTTAAGATGCCCCGTCTGCGGAATCCAGATAGACGTGCAGAAACTAGAAACAAGAATCGAACTAGTGTGCGACAGCTTCGGCGGCAAAAAATACTGCTTCTGCAGCGAAAACTGCCAGCGCCATTTCCAAGAAGACCCTCGGATAGCCTATTTCTCTATGGAGATAGGCATATCCAGCAGCATGCCAACATACAGCGGCGGCTTAGGCGTCTTAGCAGGCGACATAGTGAAATCCAGCGCCGACCTGCGCCTCCAGATGGTTGCCATCACCCTTGCAAGCAGGAAAGGCTATTTTCAAGCAAAAACTAACTCGCGCAAGGGGAACAACTCGAGTTTCCCGACGAATGGGACCCAGCAAAAACCCTGACCAGCATGCCCAACAAAGCCACCGTAACCATTGAAGGGCGCCCAGTCAAAGTGCAAGCTTGGCTCTATGAATACCAGAGCATCACAGGCGGCATGGTTCCAATACTCTTTTTGGACACCGACATGGAAGAAAACGCCCCCGAAGACAGGAAGAATCACAGACACGTTATACGGCGGCGACAAACGCTACAGGCTAAAACAGGAAATCGTCCTCGGGATAGCCGGCACCAGACTCCTGAAAAACCTGCCCTTCAAAATCAGGAAGTATCATATGAATGAAGGTCACTCCAGCCTTTTAACGCTGGAACTGCTCAAAGAGAACAGCATGGATGCGGAAAAAGTCCAAAACCTCTGCGTTTTCACTACCCACAGCCCAGTTGAAGCCGCATTTGACCAATTCACATATGAGCTTGTTCAACAAGTGCTAGGCAAGGAATACTCGCTGTCTGACATGCAGCAATATGCAGGCACAGAAAACCTGAACATGGCTTTGTTGGCTTTAAACTTAAGCAAGTACGTCAACGGCGTCTCCCTCGCGCATGTGGATTACTCCAGAAAGCTGTTTCCAGGCCGCTACATCCGAGCGGTCACCAACGGCGTTCACTCCTACACTTGGACCAGCCTATACTTCAGGCAACTCTTCGACAAGTACATCCCTGGCTGGACGAACGAGCCCATAATGCTTGCAAAAGCCAGCGAAATCCCAAACCGAGAAGTCTGGGACGCCCACACCAAAGCAAAAACCGACCTGCTGGCATTCGTGGAAAAAACCAACGGTGTGACACTGGACCCAGAAGCCTTAACGATTGGGTTCGCCAGAAGAGCCACAGGATACAAACGTTCAACCTTGATTTTTTCTGACCTGCACAGGCTAAATGACATCAATCGTAGAGAAAAAATCCAAATGATATTTGCTGGAAAAGCGCACCCAAAGGACACTGACGGCAAGGGACTCATAAGACAAATCCACGACTACGCACGTAAACTGAAAGACGAAATCAACGTCGTTTACCTCGAAAATTACAACATGGACATCGCAGCTAAACTCACCTCAGGAGTTGACGTCTGGCTAAACACGCCTCTGCCGCCCATGGAGGCTTCGGGAACCAGCGGCATGAAAGCCGCCCACAACGGCGTCATAAACTTCAGCGTCTTAGACGGTTGGTGGATGGAAGGCTGCATCGAAGGCGTTACCGGCTGGGCGATAGGTCCTCACCCGAGGGAACCTTTAATCGAAAGCGAAAGAAGAGAAATGGAACTCCAAGACCTGTACAGCAAACTGGAATACTTAATCGTTCCCACATTCTATACGCAAAAGGACGCTTGGATAACGCTCATGAAGAACTCCATCGCAAAGATAGCCTACTACTTCCAGACCCAATGGGTGGTGCGGAGATACATCACAGAAGCGTACCTAATTTAAGAATAAACAAAAGGAAAGAAAAAGAGCTGCTTACCGCAGCTTCATCAAAACCATTTCAGCCGCCAAAACCATGGGCTCCCAAGTTTCACACAGAGGCACATATGCGGTGTTCGCTTCAGCGAATCCATGGCGATGGGACTTCCTTATTTTCCTGTTCCACCGAATACGGCGAGTGAGGGGTTAAGGTTTGGTGTTGACATTTTTTGTTTCTCTGGGTGGTTACTTCAGGTGCGTGTTTGCGTTTCCTATGGGTGAATGAAAACTTGAAAAAAATACGCCGCGCCAATGGCCTATTCTTTTGGAAGTGATTTCATCGCAAGTAAGAACTCAGATCCCTGCTTTCAGAAAAAGTTCTCTTTTGAATTTTCTCCCTATTTCTTATTTTGGACTTGAAAATCTCGTTAATCTCACTTCTCTCAGAATGACAGATTATCTCGGCGGAAAGCTCTTTTCTGTTCTTTCTTTTTGAGGGCGCCGAGTCAAAAATCTTTTCATATAAAGACCTTAGTTCAGTAATTTGCAGTAAATTAAGTTGACAAGTTGGATCGTAACTGTCTAACAAGCATCCTTCTCTATAGGTTTCAAAAATCAAATCGTTGTCGATTGACCTAAATGTGATAATTCCAATATCACAATCGACTTTTTCAACAACCTTCTGCGCCAAATCATAAGAGACTACAAGCGATACATATTCAAAGAACCTTTTAAGTGCAGGAACTTGATAATTCAATCTGTCGAGCTTATCTCTCTGTGATTTTACCTCATATGCATGGAAACTACCGGATAATCTTAGTATGTCAACTCTGGTTTCTAGTATCGGAAATTCAAAACAGAACGGTCCAGCATTTGCCGCTCCTCTGAAATGAGTCTCAACGAAGTTTTTACTAACCATTTCGCCAGTAGGAAGTTTAGCTAAAAACCACTCGACACTCCGTTTGTAAGAATGCCCGTTCTTAAAGTCTTCGAAAACTTGTTTACACTCAGAAATTTTGAGGTTCAGCATAAGTCTCTGAACAAAGTCTTTTTTAGTGAAGCAGCTGCCATCTCTAATGAGACCAGTCTCTAGGGAAAAGCCTAATATGTATTCAAAAGGAACTGAAAGCAGGTATTCTTGCTTAGTTAACATTTTTACGTACTACCCACGTTGTACAAAGTGTCATATCCATCCGGGTCCAAATCCTGCTCTGAAGCTGTCGCTGCATATTTGTGTCTTGTTTCTTTTGCTATCGAATTCAGATAATGCAAAACTCTAAACCTCTTCCAATAGACATGGCTCTCGTTAAAAAGGTTCCTGTGAACCTCAGTGCAAGCATCACATCTCGGTAAATGCTTTGGGTGCTTACTCCAATAATGAGTAGCCTTGAGAGCAGAAGCTGCAGAATTATAAGTAGGTCTTCTGAATTCTGTAAGCGTAAACTTCGTCCATTGATAGTATCTGATAATTTTATTTTCGCCTTGCCCTCCTCCAGGCGGGAATCGTTTTTCAGTTGCAAAATCACCAAAGCCAGCCAATTTGTATCGATGACTAAATAGAGGACCATAATTATGGCTAGCATTTGCAGGTTCGAATGCATTCAGGGCAAAAACACGCAGGCTTAGTTTTTTAGCCAATGAACTCATCAGTTGCATGTTTGCATCAATTTGGCTTTCATATCCAGATATGGAAAAAATATCCAACAATAGCAGGTCATTCTTAGACATCTTAGCTAGCAGCGCTTTATACGAGTCTAGAATTGTTGGAATAGCACTCAAGTCGTAAGTTGGCACTCTGACTCGAACAGCAACGATGTTGAACAATTTCTTCAAACTCATCAGCACTGTGTTCTCTTCAACGAAATCAACAACGCTGACATGCTGAGCAGAAACAACAGGGATATCTATCAAGCGTTGGAAAGATCGAAAGAACTGCTCTTGGTCAGGGTAATCGTTTTTAAGTTGACTCATTGACTCAGAGAATTTGCTACTGAATTCCAGTAAATACAAAGGGTAATCGACCATGACCTTTCCGTATTTGTTTCTGAGTAGTGTGACCAATTTTCGCAAAACATGACCGTCAACAACCTCGATAAGCGGCTTTATTCCTGCTCGAGGCGCATAAGGAACCATGCCACATTCAACATTCCGACTTTCATTTTGTCCAGAACATCTCAGAATCCAAATATAATCAAAGGTTCCAGTACCAGCATCACTATTGCTAGTCGCTGTCAAGCCAACTCGCTCCAGTGGTATATCCACCCTTTTGGTTTTTAGGTTTTAGAAAAGCTTATAAGGAACTCAAAAATTTGACACTCTCAAAAAGTGATCCTTGTAACTTTCCGTTGCACCAAATCGCGTACCATGAGCAAGAAGTCTTCATAATTTCTTCGTGTTTAGTTAGCCAGAGGACTTATTCTTACTAAGGATGATTAATCTATTGGAAAAGACCTCAATTAAGGTACAGCAGGATAGCATTCTCTAATACCCTTCAACAATTGAAGTTCGTATTCATCTTTTGAATATACTCTAGAGGAAAGGAAACTGCTGTTGTAAAGGTTTGAAATGATTGAATCTGTGTCTTCAGCTATTGGAATTGCTTTGCCATTTTCCTTTACAATTCGGATAGCGGTCTCCTCGTCAGCTTTAGATAACACTAACAAAGGTTTTGGAGCCTTGTAAAAAATCCATTCTTCAGGTACCTTTGAAGCTTCACTAAGCATAGCAAGTTGCTTAGGTGCTGCCAACATACTAAATTGCGCATAACTAGGTTTTTGGTTGCCTGATATAGAAATTCCTTGTACTTCTTTAATTTTTTTTAAGCGTTTTCTTCTTCTGAATCTTGATATCAATTCTCCTAATAGTCCAGTCTCATTTTTGTTGTCGTTAAGCAATTTCCAAACATAATTATCGCTAAAATCGAATAACTCTTCCTCTGATAGCTTGAGTATGCCGCTAAAACTGTACGCGATTTTTTTATCAATCAGACCCTCATAAATTCGTTGGAGCATCAACTCAAAACCTACAACTGTTTTATGATAATAAATAACTTGATACATATGATATCGAGCTAGGAGAAAATTTTCTAGGGCTTGTCTACCCCCATCCTCAATCGCTAAATGCTCATTGTCTATGATGATTGTTTGAATAAGTCTGTCTACATCTATATAACCGTAGGATACGCCTGTCCCATACGAGTCACGTTGTAGATAATCCATTCTATCCACATCCAAGTCGGAGGAAAGGAGCGAGCTATAAATCGGATTGATGTATTCTTTTGATATTATCGAAGAGATTTCTCTTGGATTGAATGTGTCAAACTGATCCTTAATGCTTGTATTATTTATGAAGTGAACCGACAATTGCTCATGACTGCCTTCTCCTTTTTCAGATTTTTTTTGTATGGGCAATTCCAAGCAATGCGAGAAGGGATAATGTCCAACGTCATGCAAAAGGGCTGCTAGTCGTAGCTTTTGGATTTCGTCAATACCAGAAACAAGCCCTATTGTGTAGAGCCTTTCAGCAAGTTTATCCATTATGTACATTGTGCCTAGCGAATGTGAAAACCTAGTATGGGTAGCACCGGGATATACTAAGAAAGCGGCGCCTAGTTGCTTAATATGATGCAAGCGTTGAAAAATAGGTGTGTCAATAATTTTAAGTTCTTGCTCTGTAACACCAATATATCCATAAATCGGATCATATATGATTTTTTTAGGTGTCAAATGGGCAGTAGCCGTGTTCGTCGCCTACGACATTATGCTAGTCCGTGTGCTTCCAACAATCTCAAAGCCGTTTCTACTTCCTGTCGAGTAAACTTGGATTTTGCTCTTAATAATTGACCTAAAGCAGCCTCTTTGTTTGCAGGTTTTGGATAACCATGTTGTAGGATGAAATGCAACGAAGCAAGCAGTTCTAAATAAAATGGCTCATCTTTGCCTTGAAATGAGCGTGTGGCTTCAGTAATAATTGTTTGCAAGGTATTTACAGCTTCATTATCCGGCTCTTCTAATACAGGCACTTCGCCTATTTGGTCTTGTAGTGAAGCCAACTGGAAACCATCATTTGCAACGTCACGTGAATATGGACCGTGGATATACCATCCATATGTATTACTAAGATTCATTCCCAATTCCTGCAAAAGATATGCCTTTTTTTGAAGAATCAGCCGATCATTAAATGTACGCATATTTATTGTTTGATTCATTTGCCTGAATGCAGCAAGTAATCTAAACTTTGTTTCGTCAGTCATTTGGCTTACCTGTTAAACATTCTACTTATGTACATATAAAACTAGTGCACTTTGAAAATGCTATTTTACAAAAACTATCTTATAACATCACTATCAGAATTTAATTTCCTTCACAAAAAGCCCAGTAAACGGTAAAATATAAAATAAGGGAATTTGTATGCCTTTTTTAACGCAGTTTCATTAGCACCATTTCTGCAGCGAGGACCATGGGTTCCCAGGTTTCACTCAGCGGCGGCGCGTACGCGGTGTCTGCTTTGGCGAGTTCGCGCACAGTCATCTGCTTCTGTATGGCGAATGATATGGCGTTGAGGCGTTGGGTGACTTCTTCTCCGCCGATTATCTGGGCGCCGATGATGCGCTGCGATTCTTTCTCTACGACGAGTTTGACTTTAATCGGCTTAGCTGACGGATAGTAGTCTGCCTTGGTTTTGCTGCTTATGGCTCCGGTGATAACTTCGATGCGGTTTCTTGCCGCTGAAGTTTCCGTTAAGCCGGTGTTGCCTGCCTCAATCTCAAACAGACGCGTAACCGCTGAAGCCAAGATGCCTGTGAACTGCGAGTAGTCGCCTCCTGCGTTTGCCCCTGCAACCTTGCCCTGCCTCACCGCTATCGTGCCCAATTGTGCACACATCGGTTTATGCGTGATTAAGTTCGGAGCTTCAGCGCAGTCTCCCACGGCGTAAACGTCTTTCACGTCTGTCTCCATGCGAGAATTCGTCTTTATCGCTCGCGACTCGCCTAAGGGTATGCCAGCGTCAACCGCCAGCTTTGTGTTTGCGCGGACGCCGAAGGCGCTGATGAACAGGTCTGCTTCGATTTTTTGTCCGCCTGCCATGACCGCGGTGACTTTGTCTTCGCCCAGGAATTCTTCAACGCCTTTGCCCGTGAGTAGAGTCATGCCGTGCCCCTCCAGGTGCTCTTGCACTGTCTTCGCCATGTCCGCGTCAAGCAACTGTGGCAGAATCTGCGGCAGCATTTCCACGACGGTAACTTTCAAGCCCTTCTCTATCAAGGCAACGCCCACTTCTAAGCCGATTAAGCCTGCGCCCATGATGACTGCGGATTTGGCGCCGTCTCGGACTGCTTGGCGGATTTTTTCTCCATCTTCCAAGCCTCGGAGGCTGAGTATGCCTTTTTTCTCGCGTCCCTTGATGGGCGGCATGAATGAGTCTGCTCCTGTGGCGATGACGAGGCTGTCGTATGGCATGGTTTCTGTGGCGCCGTCCTTCGTGGTGTAAGCAACGGTTTTTTCCTTGGTGTTTATGGCTGTGACTTTGGTTTCGTTTTTCAACGTTAGCTTCAACATCTGGAAGTACGCTTGCGGGTAAACAATCAGGTCTTTGAACTCAGGAATATGCTCGCCGATGACGAAAGGCAACCCGCAGCGCGAGTAGCCTGCGGTTTTCTCCTGCGTAATCAGAGTGATTTCGGCTGTGCGGTCTTTTTTGCGTGCTGCTGAGGCTGCTTCGACGCCTGCAGCGTTTGCTCCGATAACGATTACGCGTCTAACCATGTTACTGCCTCATTTGCCTTGAGCTTTGTCTTTGTGCCACTGCACCGCCTTGTTGAAGTCCATCAAGTTAGGCAGTTCCGCCTGCAGATTCGACGGCTTCACAACAACCAGCCAGCCCTTGTTGAAGGGGTCTTCGTTGAGCAGTTCGGGTTTGGATGAGACTTCGTCGTTGACTTCTTCAATCGTGCCGCTGACGGCTGCGATGAGGTCGGACACGGCTTTCACAGACTCTACGGTTCCGTAGGGTTCACTCTGCTTAACGTCTCCGCCAACGCTCGGAAGCTCCGCGTAAACGATTTCTCGCAGTTGCTTCTGGGCGTAGTCGGTGATGCCCATGCGGATTTTGTCTCCTTCAATTTTGATCCATGCAAAATCATTGGAATAGTAAAGGCCTTCAGGCACTTCATATCCTTCAACTTTCACCATTTTCCTTACCACCTTGCAAAATTGAATAATTCAGATTGCAATCGATACTTAAAAGTCTTCACATCACCGTTATAATCGAGCAAAACGGCGCAGAATCAGCGTTCACGCTTGCCAGCTATCCAGTCTTCCGTCCACTGACGCGCCACAGGGTCGGGCACCTGAATCGGCGGATGCTTAAACGCGTAGCTGGGCATGCTGAGCAAGGCGCCCGCTATTTTCCTGTCCAAAGCAATCTTCGCTGCACGTATGAGGTCTATGACGACGCCTGCGCTGTTCGGTGAATCTTCCACTTCGAGTTTGACGCTTATGTTTATGGGGCGGTCTCCGAATTTGCGGCCTTTCAGGCTGATGTAGCAGATTTTCTTGTTCTTCAAAAACGGCACGTAATCCGACGGACCAATCCTAGTGGGCAACGCATACGGCACCATGCTGGTAACCGCCTCGGTCTTGCTGATGCGCTTTGACAGTAATCGGCTTTCCACAGTCATGTTCTGGAAATCCGTGTCCCCGCCCAAGTTAAGCTGATAAGTCTCATCCACGATGACGCCGCGGTCCAAGCACAGCCGCACGAGGTTCCTGTGGAGAATGGTGGCTCCAACTTGGCTTTTTATGTCGTCGCCCAAAACGGGCAATCCTGCAGCTTCAAACTTCTTCGACCACTCCTTTTCGGAGCCTATGAATTCGGGCATGCAATTCACGAAGGCACATCCAGCGTCCATGGCGCACTGGGCGTAGAAGCGGGCTGCGTCGTGGCTGCCGACTGGCAGATAGTTGACAAGAACCTGCGCCTTGGTTTCCTTTAGGATTTTAACTATGTTTGCCTTGTCATATCCGCTGTCATCGTAGACATTGAAAGTCTTCCGCATATGCGGCGCTACACCGTCAAGAATAGGTGCGGGTGAAACTTTGACGCCGAGATCTGGGACATCGGCGAATTTTTCGCAGACGTTGGGCGCGGTAAAGATGGCTTCGGAGAGGTCTTTGCCGATTTTGGCTTTGTTAACCTCGAATGCGGCGACGAATTTTATGTCGTGGATGTGGTAGCCGCCGTAGTTGACGTGCATCAAGCCTGGGACGGTGGTGTCTTCTTTGGCGTTCTTGTAGTACTGTGTTCCTTGGATGAGGGCGCTTGCGCTGTTGCCTACGCCTATGAGTGCTACGCGGATTTCGGGCAAGACTGTGTACCTTCTGTTGCTGATGGCTTATGTGTGTCTGTGCTATAACTTTTTCTAGCTGTTGTTTGTTTTTTGTTTTTGTGTGGTTGTGGGTGGTTGCTATGGGCACTTCTTTTGGTTTGTGTTTGGGTTGTTGTTTTGTGGTTGGTTTGTTTTTTGGTTTGTTGGTGGTTGTGGTTGTGGTGTTTTTGATGTTGGTTTTGGTGTTTGGTATGTTGGAGTGTGCTGGTGTTTTGGAGGTTGCTGAAGGCTTTGGAGGGGCTTGCCTTCACCTCGATAACTGCTTGCACGGATTTCGGGCAAGATAATTAATCTTTCTTGGAACGCTTTTGCACGTTGGTCTGCGCTATAACTTTTATGCCCTTGTGGTGTGGTTGTGTGTTGTTTTTTGTTTAGTTGTAGTTGCAGAAAGGTTGCCTAGGCACAACAACTTCTATAGGACTGTTCAGCTTGCTGTGCTTTGTTGTCTGGGTCGGTTTTGGGTAGATGTTCTTGGGTACAAAATCATTATAATACGGATTCCTCTCTGGAATAGAAAAGACGTTTACCATTATGAAGGAAGGGTGTATCTCAGCCATGGAACAAACGTCTTTATAGCGAAGCCAGAGGATTCCAAAAAGTTGCATGATGGGATTCCATTGACTTGAACGTTAACATGAGCGCACACATAAGAATTGGTAAAAGTCGCAGGCATTTTAACGTTAGTTTATCAAATAAATAAGGACTAAAGTTTTAAAAACATAATTTATCATAATATCAAGATATGTCAGCTAAAAAAGAAGCCTATTTTATTAACTCCGAAGGACCAGAGGCTGGCTCTGTTAAGAAAGCATTTAAATGGCTATTTCAATATGACGGTGGCTATATTGCGGTCAACGCAACAAATAATTTGACAGGAGTCATTTCTCAGGTTATTGGTGAACAAGCAGTAAAGCTGCTTGTTAAAAATGGTATCTTAACCGTTAGCGGCAAACAAATCATTCTGGTGACTGAAAGAAAACCGCTTCACATTGGAAACGGATTGCCGTTGGTTGCCTTTTATCCGGATGCCAAGTTCTTAGACGTTTTACAATCAGTACCAAATGTGCCAGCAATGCTTGTTGTTCCGTGGTTAAGAAAAGAGATTGACCCTTGGATAAGAACTGTGAACGCTAAAGATTTCGATGCTCCAGCTAACGCTGTCCCTGAGGAATTAATAAAAAATAAGGTTGTTGTTCAGGCACTTAAAAGCCTCTCAGTATTAGTTAACAAATCTACAGGCATCTTACATCCACTCGATAAAGAGAAAGCCATTGAAACCTTCACAATTTTAAGAGATGCAGGCGAGGAATTCAATCCTGAGGATGTGAAAGCTTTCTTGATAAGAGAAGAAGGTTGGAAGGCTACCTATGCCCAGGACGTTGCTAATATAGCGCAAAAAGTTCTCGAGCGCAAAAAATTACAGAGAGGTAACCATGCACACTTTCGCCAGGAAATATTAGAAATTTGGAGAAAAGAGGCGCTTGAGGGTAACAAGTAATTGCTGAAAATTCCGGTGGCATGAGAAAAAACTTATACGCAATGAAAGCCAAGTAGGGGGTAGATATTAGCCCGTAGAAATTGAGCCTCATTCGTATCGTTGAAACGATAGTTACCTTGTCAATCCCAAGGTAACTATCGCCGTGTGTGTTTGTCGGCTCTCAGTCCTACTTTAGGCTATCTACCTTTTACTTAGCAAGTGCATTGTCTACTTGTTTAAATCTATCACGCAAACCCTTTAGAAAGGCCTGAGAAATTTCGCCTTCAATAAGGTTCTTTTCAACCAGAAGGTCACGCAACGCATCATATTCATCAGGCATGCTTTCCCAAGGTGGAAGGCTACTTGCGCCGCCCGTCGCCTCAAATTCCGTTAATTCGTCGAGCTTTTTCCAGTATTTTTTCATTAACAGGTTAAACTTGGCATATCCGAGTTGAAGAACAATTTCGTCAGCCTTTGTTCTTCCGCGAACATATTCTTCACCTTTTTCCTTTTCAAGCTTACTCAGCAGTATCGATAGGTCAGGCTTCTGTCTTAATTCAATGTAGCGCTTGATGCAATTCTTGGCAACAGCAGACCAATTAACGTCTTGCAGGGCGTCCATTTGACTCGCTATGTCGTCAGAGACGGATATTGTTATGTTCTTAGCCACACTTTTCACCGATTTTTTCTCACAACCAAGTTAATAGTTGTCACATATAAGCGTTGCTAAATATATTTTTTCACAGTTTTCACAGGATGCCAAAATAACGATTATGAAACAAATCGGGAATTTTGCAGCGCACCCTGTGAAGTTTCAATCAAAAAACGCGAAATAACTTATGTTGAACCTCACGAAGCATGTTGGAATTCGGCTGTCCTAGAACAACTCTTTTACTTTTTCTGCGTTCACCCAAAAATAGCAGAACAAAACGGAATGCGCTCAATTCAAATTCAAGGGCTCGGAAAACCACCGCAAAAAAGCTTTAACGTTAAAAAGGTTCGCTATCGGGGTATTACGGTTAGTAATGGTTCTGGTTCCATGTTTGCTGTTGCGTATACTGCTAGTGCTGTTGCCCAGAAGACGTCCGTCGTGTGTGCTTTCTATTTTAGTACGCGATATTTTTTTCTGCTAAGTATTATCAAGTTCTTGGTCAGGTTTTTCTTTTCCAAGTTTACTTTACTCAGGAAGCCTGTCAGAATGGGGTTTACCTCTTCTATGGTTGGTGGGTGAATTCTTAATATGATTATGCCGACTTTGCCTCTTTTGGAAAAGAAGTAAATTGAACCAAAACCTACGTCATGAGTTATGATAACTCGGTTTTTTTCCTCTGCCAAGGACACAATATCATCGTCTTCACATCCTTTGGCATTGGTTTCAGCAATCGCTTCTATGTCGTACCCTTGCTTTCTAAGCATCTTTATGGTCTGTGGCGAGATGTTTTCGTCTGCTAAAAATTTGGTTATTTAAGGCACCACGTATTCGAAAGCTTCAGCATTTTTGACTATTTGAACTGCATAGTCAACTGCGGCTTTGATGTCTTCTTCTGTTAAAGCAGGGTAAGCTTCGATTATGCGTTTGAAATCATAACCGGCTGATAAGAGTTCAAGTATCAGGTACACTGGAATCCGAGTACCCTTAATTACGGGTTTTCCGCCAAGAATTTTCGGATTCACTTCAATACGCTCGCCCAATTCTAATCCCCGCTCACCTTTATTCGCCTTAGCTCTTCCTCAAGCTCCTCTGCAGTTATGTTGGTGAATGCCGCTTTGTGCTTGCCGAGTTCATACATGAAGTCAAACAGAGTTAAACCAACCAGTTTTGCAGCTTGCCCCACCGAGATTTTTCTCTCTTTGTAAAGCATGATAGCCAAGTAAAGCTTCAACTCGTTCTCGCTGACATCGTCAATTAAGGCTTTGGGAAGCTTAAGCTCCAACAACGTCACCTAGTTCTCAATGCAATAACCTCACTAAAATACCTTGCCGAGCGTGAAAAAAAGGAAATTCTTGGAAATGCTGTTACGCTTTTATCCTTTATGAGTAATAGAATTCAATGAAGAATCTAATGCCGTAGACTGCTCTACGCATCTTGCTCCCTGAGCTTAGCTAATTCTTTTTTAATTTCTTCAGCAGTAGCAAATGCTGATCCCGTGCCTGCAAGGTCCCATATCGACATCTTCGGCTTGAAGAGAATGCCCTCTTTCGTTTCAACCACTTCAAGCTTTGTGCCTTCTTTTATTTGGAATTTCTTCCGAAGCCGAGCGGGAATAACAGCTTGACCTTCTTTTGTCACAACAACTTCATTTGCCATTGTAGCCCATCACAGTATAAGTAGGAAGCGACACCTTTTTAGGTTTTCTAAGGTTTTGGAGTTTTGTTTTGCCTTAATGCATTTTAGGTTTTTGGAGACACATAATGAGTCTGCGCTATAGCTTTTCTAGCTTATCGGCAAGGTTAAAAGGGAATTCACCTTAACCTAGCTTAAGCAGGTTGATGTGTGTTATGAGCAAAGGCGAAGTATCCATAAAGTATGAACCTTTCAAAGAAATCGTGATTATGGAGAAAACCCGCTTCGCAACGCCAGACGACATGGCACGGTTCACCTCCGTCATCGCAGGCGGCAAACTCGCAGGCTTGTACTGGGCTGAAGGCGTGGTTTTCCTGTATTTCCCGCTTCCTCCCTCAAACGCGGCGGTCGCTCGGATGCTTATTGAAAGCGGCAAGGTTTACTGGACGTTCGTCGGGTACGCGCCCATGCCAAAGTACGAGTTGACCATCGAGACCAAGGAGAAGATGATTGTGCCCGTCATCGACATCTCCGCTAATCCGATGCTCAGAAAAGTCGCCCAGTGGCTGAAAGAACAAAAATAGCCGCAAAGAAAAACTGTTCCGCTGAAACAGCAAAGGCAACGTTTACTGAGGTTTCTCCACCATGGACAACGTGACGTTTGAAGGCAAAGTGGTTTCTGGTCAGGGCAACGGAAGAAAATACCTCGCGCTCCCATGGGTCAAATCGCAGATAGAAGAAAAACTCGGCTACACTCCTTTTTTGGGCACTTTGAACCTGAAGCTTACGGCAGACAGCATCAACCGCAAGAACCAACTGGCGAAAGCCAAAGCAGTAGAGATTTGCCCTGCTGAAGGCTACTGCGTGGGCTTAATCTTCCACGCATTCGTCGGCAAGCTGGAGTGTGCCGTTGTTGCTCCGAAAGTTGAAGGCTACCCCGCTGACCTACTGGAAATTATTGCGCCTGCAGATTTGCGCGTGCAGTTGCACCTAAAAGACGGAGATGCCGTGACGGTTACGGTTGCTATCTAAGTGGTTCGTTCTCCACGTTTCTTAGCTATGCAAAACTCCTTGATGTACTCTTCCGCGCAGTTGCTCTTCTGCAGATACGCACCGTAAGCGACGAGCGCTTTCATGGCTCTTGCCGCGTCTTCTGGCGACGGGTAAGACGGGATGCCTAGCTTGTCGAACCTGCTGCGCGTGTACAGCGCCATTTCGGTTTCGCCTATGTCACACATAACAATGGGTTTGGTGTATTTTGCTGCGACTTTGGCGACGCAGCCGATGTACTTCTCGCGCAAACCAGGCATGTGGTGCAAGCCAAGCAGGATTATGCCGTAGATTTCTTTGTCTTTGAACATGAGTTCGGCGGCGACTTCGAACATGTCATCCGTCACCGAACCTGTCAAGTCAACCGGGTTCGATGTTGCCGCTATTTTCAGGAGGATGCCTTGGTCTTTGAGCTTCTGGAACGCCTGAGAGGTTTCGTCCGAAAAATGGTCAACGGTTAGCCCTAAAAGTTCGCATTCATCCACCGTCATCACGCCAGGTCCACCAGCATCCGTAAGTATGCCAATGTTCTTGCCTAACGCTGGAGGCTGCATGGCAAGGGCTTTTCCCGTGTCGAAAAACTCCTCCATGTCTCTGGCTCTGATGATTCCCGACTGCTCGAAGGCAGCGTTGTAGATTTTGTCTGACCCTGCGATGGCGCCTGTGTGTGAAGCCGCGGCTCTTGCGCCCGCCACACTCTTGCCAGACTTAATGACCACCACGGGTTTTTTGGCTGTCACTTTCTTGGCTATTTTGATGAATTCTCTTCCCTGCTTTATGTCTTCAACGTACAGCAAAACGACTCTGGTTTCCTTGTCGTGCAGCAAGTAGCCCAGTATGTCTGATTCGGTGACGTCGCATTTGTTGCCGAAGCTGACGAACTTGCTGATGCCCATCTGGCGACCCGTCAGATAATCCAAAGCTGCGACACCGAAGGCTCCGCTCTGTGTAACCATGGCGATGTTGCCTGGCAAAGGTCTCGGAGTGGCAACAACGTCCTCCCCTGTGGTGAGGACTTTGGTTTCTGGAAGGAACAGCGTGTCCACGCCCGTTTTGGAGTAGTATATGCCTAGGCAGTTGGGTCCGAGGACGCGAATCCCCGCCGCCTTTGCCGTGGCTACAATTTGGTCTTCGAGTTCAGAGTTTCCAACTTCCTTGAAGCCTGAGCTAATTATCACGGCGACTTGCACTTTTTTCGCTGCCGCCTCTTGCATGATGGCTGGCACAACTTTGGCTGGAACAATAATGACTACTAATTCCACTTCGCTTGGGATGTGGGTTATGGAGGGGTAACATTTGAAGCCCAAAATTGAATCTTCGTTCGGGTTGACTGGGTAAAGCTCTCCCTTGAAGACTCCGCGTCCCTTGTTTGCCGCAAAATTCTTGAAGATTACGTGCCCCGCTTTGTCCACTTTCTTTGTGGCGCCTACAACGGCAACTGAACGAGGATTGAAAAACGCGTCTAGCTTTCTAATTCTCTCTTCCATAGCTTATCCCAGTGCGTCCGTGTAAAATGGTCTTCTCCATTTTATGCTTTACTGTTCAGAAAATCAATCTAGTAATACCGCACGGTGATTCTTAGCATTTACGCTCCGCAATCCAGCCACCGTCACAACGGTAAAGCTTTTCTAACGATAACTATGGGCTTATGTCTAACTTGCTCCAGCATCTCCCGCGTCACCTGCGTTGTCGCCACTTTGAATCTGGCAGCCATATCCCACACCGTAGCTCCTGACCCCGGACCTCTCGCCCTGTCAGCGATGTTCGCGATTTTAAGCGCCTCCTCAGCCTGAAGACTGCAAGCGGACACGGCGAGTGGTGTGGGTCTCTTCCTCAGTTTGAGCATTCGACCTGCAACGTAAGGGATTATTCCGCCTTTGGAGTGGATGCCCTTCATGGGCTTTGGTCTGGGCGTGAAATGGAAGTTTCTGAATGAGTAAGTTTTGTCAGTGTCCACTATGACCACCTTCACATCCTTGTTTAATTCGCGCCTGATTTGCTGGCGAATCTCTCCAGCCAACGCATCCGCGTTCTTCAGCGGCAAACTCACGTAGGAGAACGGCAGGTTCGAGCCGTCAATTCCGCCTTCAGAACCAAACATCAACGCCTGCAGAAGCCCCGCGTACTCGAGAGCCACTTGCTTATGGCGACTGCCGTTTTCAACGGGATATTCCCTGACCCTGCGAAGCAATCTTCGTCCGAAGTGGCACAGGAAGCCGAAGCAGTATCCCCACCCTAACCTCATCCAAACTTTGGCAATCAACTTCGCGTCACCTCTGGGCTCGAAACCGCTTTCGTCGACGATGCAGCCAAGAGCGGTTGAAAGTGCCTTCTCAGAAACAACCACAAAATCGCCATCCTCAACCCTCCCTTGCAGGGCGCGTGCTATCTCTTTCAGGTAGTCTGTGCCTGGTCTCCAGTATTTCGTTGCGACCGCCAAAGCGAGGTACTTGGTCATCGGCTATTGTCCTGCGAAGCCACATTATTGTTTATCCCACAAAAAACTTTGCTTTCCTCAGGGTTTCTGCCACCCTTTGCTGAAACAAATTTCTTTCCCTTGCAGGTCAAAAAAGCATGTTGTTGCGCGAGGGTTCAAGAAGTTGATATCGTGATTTTGTCGCCTGGCTTCGCCTGGAATTTTGCGGCGGCGTTTCCTCGGTTGAGCGCGATTTCCAGATAATCATGGCTTCCCATTACAGCGATGGGTTCCTGATTCTTGCCTTCAGCGTAGGTCTTGGAAAGTTTAAGCTGCAATTTGTGATGTGGCAACTCAACCTGCAGCGTTCCCTCTCCAAGCTCTCTGATGTTCTCCACGTGGATGTTGGTTGTGATGTTCCCGAAGCCGTCCACATGCAAGACCTCCCCAACCAAGGCGTCATCTTTCCGCGTAACCTCAGCAAACGACGGTTTTACAGTCTCGCTTATTTCGGGACCGAATTCTTCAGGAGGCACTCCGTTTGCCAAATGTGCCGCGGCTGGGGCAAAAATGTCTCTCCCATGAAAAGTGCTGGAAACATGAGGCAGCATTAGTCGCCGACTGGTTATTTCGTACATGCGTTTCACGCCTTGAGTTTCAGCCGCCAGCACCAGCAGTCCGTTGTCGGGTCCGATGAAGAAACTTCCTGCCGTCTGAATTATGATTGGTCTCCTTTTGGTGCCGACGCCTGGGTCTACAACCGCCACGTGAAGGGTGCCTTCGGGAAAATAGGGCGCTGCTGAAGCCAGCATGTAAGCACCCATTCTAACATCAAACTTGTCAACTTCATGCGAGACGTCAACTGTAACAGCGTTTGGGCAGATGCTCAGGATGACGGCTTTCATTTCGGCTGCGTAAGGGTCTTTCAACCCGAAATCAGTTGTCAAACTAATAAGCGGAGACCGCACCCGATTAGCCTCCGTGAACCACGGGAACAAACACTACCTCGTCTCCATCCTTCACTTTCGTGTCTAAGCCATTCAGGACGCTGATTTCTTTGCCGTTCACAAGAATCAAGGCGTTCGGCTTCGGCTCGTCCAGCTGCTCGTCAATCAGGCTCCGCCTGAGTGAAGGCGCTTCTCTGGTCACTTCGTTTACTATGTTTATCAGCGAAGTGGCTTTCTTGCAGTTTACGGCAAGACTGTCGGCGCCTGAAGCATGTCGCAGCGCACCTATGAACTTCAAAGTTATAGCCATAATTCGCGTCCGCTCCAGCTATAAGACCACAATCACCGATATATCATTAACATTTGTGCCAGTCTGTCCTGTGAAAATGAGGTCTCCAAGTTCACAAAAGAAGCAGTAAGAATCGTTGTCAGCCAAAAATTCCTTCGGCTTCAGCCCAAGCCGCGCAGCCCGCGCCAGAGTGTTTCCATCAACAACTGCCCCTGCAGCATCAGTCGGACCATCCACTCCGTCTGTGCTCAAAGAAGCTACTACACAGTCTTTAATATCACCCAGCTGTAATGCGGCAGACAGAGCCAACTCCTGATTTCTCCCACCTAACCCTTTCCCCGTGACCGTCACCGTTGTTTCTCCACCTGCCACGACGCCGACAGGTTCAGGAAGAGGCTTGCCAGAAGCAGCGATTTCGCAGGCAAATCTGCCCAGCGCAGTTCCAGCCTTTCTCGCTTCACCTTCCAAAGTGTCAGCTAATAGCAGCGTGTTCAGCCCTTCGTGCTCTAAGTATTCAACTGCGGCTTGGCTGGCGATTCGATTGCTGCCCACAATTACGCTGCTGACTCTTTCGAATGCGGGGTCTCCAAGCTTCGGCGTCTCTGCTAAGCGCCCTTCCACGCCATCAAGCAAAATCTTGCGCACAGAAGAAGGCGCCGTTTTCCACAAGCCATACTTTTTCAATACTTTTTGTGCGTCGGCAAAGGTTGAAGCGTCGGGAACTGTTGGTCCTGAAGCAATTGAATCCAGCGGGTCGCCCATTACATCTGAGAGAATCAGGTTCAGAACAGTCGCTGGGTACGCTTTCTTGGCGAGCCATCCGCCTTTGAAGGCTGAAAGGTGTTTTCGCACGGTGTTGACTTCGTTTATGACAGCGCCGCTCTTCAGTAGAGCGTTTGTGACTGCTCTTTTGTCTTCGAGGGATAATCCTTCCAGCGGCAGAGGCATGAGGCTTGAACCTCCTCCTGAAATCAGGCAGATTACCAAGTCGTCTTTTTCTGCGTGCTCCGCAATCTGCATCATCCGCATCGTGCCTTCCATTCCTGCTTCGTCTGGAACGGGGTGATTTGCCTCGTGGACCTCTATGACGCGGCTTTCGTGTTTGGTGCCGTAGGGCACGTTAACGGTTCCTCCAGTGATGTGTTTGCCGAGAATCTCTTCGAGCGCTTCAGCCATTGCGCCGCCTGCTTTTCCTCCACCCACCACGTAAACGTTCTTGAACTTAGTTAGGTCAAATGAGAAATCTTCTGCGCGCAGGCACAGGTTTTTCAGCGAGATTTTTTTCTTCAGCAGTTGTTTTGGGTCGGCTGCTTTCAAGGCGCATTCTAGGCTTTGGAGCGCTAAGGCTCTGGCTTTGCGTGCGAGTTCGGTTTCGCCGTTTTTGATTAATGTATCTTTGTTTTTTATCTGGGTCATTTGGCGTGCCATCAAAGAACTCTCTTTACATTAACGAAAGTCTTGCGGATGAAAACATATAAACACTAAGGCTTGAGCGGCTCTAGCTCTGAATGTTGTGCTGATTTTGCGGCTGCCATATTTGGAGCCTAGGGGTGTGCACAATTCGTTTTCGTGTACTTTTAGGTGTTTAACTTTTCTGGTGAATGACTTGGTTCTGACAGGAAAAGCGCAAGAAACTCCCAAAAAATGGAATACTGCACACCCCTCGGAGCCTAATGGCATATCTGTGCAGAAACCTATAGAGGGAGGTCACTATTGGCGTTTTCCGCAGTCAAAAACATGTTGAAAAACCAAAAAACAAATCAGTCCAAAACAAAAGACAGAATCGGCGTGAGTCAACGTGGAAGAGTTTTTCGGCTAGTTTTCTGCTTTCTGCTCCGTCAAAGTTTCCACGAACTCGGAAGCCACTTGGACAAGAGTGTCTGCCTGCTTCATCATGGCGTCGCCGTCGAGTTCTTCCATCTGTCCGAGCTGCTGCACTGTTTCCTCGATTTCGATAAGAAAACGCAAAATGACGTCGCCGTTTGCAGGCTTGGGTTTTCCGAGTTCTTCGCGGACGAGGATTTCGATGAAGGCGGGTTCGCCTAGGCTGTAGTAGATGGCGTTGCGGGCTTTGCGGATGGCTTCTATGATAAGGCTGGGTGCCATGTAGGGCATTTTTCGGGCTGCTTCAAGTTCAGCTTTGGCTTCTCGAAGGTACCGATGTGCCCATCCTCGCCTGTACTCGTCCATCATGTTTTCGGTTTCCAGTTTTTACGGTTTTAGACTTCCGCGGTTTCCTCTTCAAGCATGTCGTCTTCGCCTGAGGATTCCGATTCAGATAATGCGTATTTGTGTGTTATGTAGCCTGCAACCTGGTTTCTTACTCGGGTTGTGGGTCCCTTTGTGAGTTGATCCACCATGTGTTTGTTGTCGTCGAAATTGGTGGAGAACTTGTCGGGGAAACGCACAATAAGTGCTTTGGCTAATCGCTTTACCTGGTCCGTCTTTACTTTTCCCAGTTGTTATTCCTCCGTTGTAGTGTGACTTTTTGGTCTTCAACGCTTTTTAAGCGCAAAAGCAAACTCTCATAGAAGCGAGGCTTAATTTAAGGTTGCGCTTCAACCGAACAAATCATGCTGGAAGTGGCTGCTGCATGAGGCTCAGGCTAGGTGAGTTTTATGTTGAAGAATGACTCAAAGTTCCTTATTATCTGGTCGGCAACCTCTTCAGCTTTGGCTTGCTTGACTTCTGCTATGGCGCGCACAACTTCCCTGATGAAGGATGGCTTCGTCATTTGGCCGTTGAAGGGTGCTTTCCTGAAGAGCACTGGTCCATCGGTTTCTGTAAGCAGGTTGGTGAGGGGTGTGTTTGCTACGACTTCGCGGATGCCGCTAGAGTAAACGGTAGGTGGTCCTTCGGTGATATAGTAGCCGTGTTCCATGGCTTTTTGCAGTGCGGTCATGGGGTGGCTGAACCAGTGCAGCAGGACGCGTTTCAGTTTGTAGGAGGGCAGCATGTCGACGATGAAGGCGGTTGTTCCTCGTGAGTGGATGATGACTGGGAGTTCTAGTTTTTCGGCTAGGCGGAGCATTTTGTCGAAGACTGCTAGTTGTTTTTCCCATATGGCTTCGTATTTGCAGTCTAAGCCGATTTCGCCTATGGCTACGATGCGTTTGGCTTGGGCTTGGTCTGTGATTAGTTTCAGGGTGTCTTCAAGTTCGTTTTCTTTGAGCACGTTTACGTTCCAGGGGTGGATTCCTAAGGCAACGTGGACCAACTCTGGGTGTTTTTCCGAAAGCCTCAACGCTTCTTTGCTGGTTGCGAGGTCCATGGCGTTGGAGACGAGTGCCACAACTTCTGCGGCTTTGGCGTCTGCGATGAGTTCGTCGGTGTGTCCTGCGTATTCTGCGTCGGAGAGGTGTACGTGTGCGTCTACCAGTTTCATTTTCGACTACCTATGCCGCAGTTATGCTGCACTGTTGCTTTAAAATTTTCTTTTCCCACATCACGAAGAACTGTTCTACTCGGAAATTTAAAGGAATAAGCTATAAAAAAGGTTAAATATTGCTTCAAAATGAAAAAGAAGCTACAGAGGGTCTTTATGGCCGATTTGGAAATAGCAGTTGCTCCCATGCACAGGTTATGCAAGAAAGCTGGCGCAGACAGAGTAAGCGAAGCAGCAGCAAAAGAACTTGCGAAGGCGTTGGAGGAAATTGGCGTTAAAATCGCCAGGGAAGCCTTGGACTTCGCGATGCACGCTGGACGTAAAACCATTAAGTCTGAAGATATAGAAATCGCAGCGAAGAAAGTCATGGGAAAATAAAAATTTAGCTTCTTTCCCTCTTTTTTGTTTTGCCTGAGCTGTTGTGCTCGGAGCAGACTATAGCCCCCTTATATATAGCAGGGTGCATGGAAAAAGTGAAGGTTGAAGCTGCTATTTTGTTTGCCTGTGTTTTTTGACTGCTTTTTGGGTGAAATTCAGGTTTGATTTTAGGGTGAAGCGAGTTTCCGCAGCTATTTCTTGTTCATGAGGTATTCGTGCATTGCTTTTGCTGCTTTTTTGCCTGCGCCCATGGCGCTGATGACTGTGGCTGCGCCTGTGGCAACGTCGCCGCCTGCGTAGACGCCTTCGAGGGTGGTTTTGCCCACGTCGTCGACGTTTATGGTGCCGTGTCGGGGGTTAGTTTCTAAGCCCGTGGTGGTGCGCTGGATAATCGGGTTCGGAGTTTGTCCGATGGCGATTATGACGGTGTCAGTTTCCATCGTGAACTCTGAACCTGGAATCGGTTTTACACTGCGTCTTCCTTTCTCGTCTGGGGCTCCTAGCTCCATTGCGATGCAGTCCATGCTTTTAACCCAGCCTTTCTCGTCGCCTGTGAATTTCAGGGGTGCTGCTAGGAACTTGCAGACTAAGCCTTCTTCTTCAGCGTTTTCGATTTCTTCATGTCTGGCTGGTAACTCGTTTCGGGAACGCCTGTAAAGCAAGCATACGTCAGCGCCTAAACGCATTGAGCATCGGGCGCAGTCCATGGCAACGTTTCCGCCGCCGATGACCACTACGTGTTTGCCGAGGCGTATGGGGGTGTCGTAGTCTGGGAACGAGAAGGCTTTCATAAGGTTGACGCGAATGAGGAACTCGTTGGCTGAGTAGATGCCGCCGAGGTTCTCTCCGGGAACACCTGTAAACTGGGGCAGACCCGCACCGCTGCCGATAAACACTGCCTCGTAACCGTCCTTCATCAACTCGGGGATGGTGTGTATCCTGCCGACCTGATTGCCCAACCGCAAGTCCACACCCAACTTCTGGATGTAGTTGACTTCGTTGTTGACTATGGCTTTGGGTAAACGAAACTCGGGAATGCCGTAGCTGAGCACTCCGCCAGCGATGTGAAGTGCCTCAAACATGGTAACGTCGTGACCAAGCTTCACCAAGTCAGCCGCAGCCGTCAAGCCTGCCGGACCCGTGCCGACGATGGCTATTTTCTTGCCGGTCTTGGGGGCTTTCTCGGGAAGTTGAGAACCGTTATCTCGCTCCCAGTCGGCCAAGAACCGCTCCAAGCGTCCGATGCTTATGGGTTCGCCGATTTTGCCGACCAGGCATTTGTTCTGGCACTGCACTTCCTGCGGGCAAACTCGTCCGCACACCGCAGGCAAGGCGTTCTTGGATTTTATGGTGGCTATGCCTTCGGCGTACTTCTTCTCGCGGATGCACTTGATGAATTCTGGGATGGGAACTTCCACGGGGCAACCACTCACGCACTGTGGCTTTACACACTGCAGGCAGCGGCTGGCTTCCTCTTGGGCTTCTTCCTCGTTGTAGCCTAAGGCGACTTCGTTGAAGTTCTTAGCGCGCACTTTAGGTTCTTGTTTACGCATCTCTATGGCTTCTTTCTTGATTTTTGGTTTAGGCTTTGTTTCTGCCACACTTGCAACCTCCAGTTGTTTCCCACAAAACAGAACTTAATCGTTCTTCTGGGAGCATCTGACGCTGACGCTGAATCAACTCGTCAAAGTCAGTCTGGTGACCGTCAAACTCGGGTCCGTCCACGCAGCTGAACTGCATCTTTCCGCCCACGGTGACTCGGCAGACCCCGCACATGCCCATGCCGTCAATCATTATAGGAGTCAACGTTACCACGGTGGGGATGCTGAAGGGCTTAGTTATCTCGCTCACGTTCTTCATCATGACAACCGGACCCATAACGACGCAGTGGTCAAACTTTTCTGTCTTCAACAGGTCCTTGAGGAAGTCCACGCCTTTGAAGCCGATGGTGCCGTCGTCCGAAGCCACATACACCTTGTCGCTTTGGGCTTTGGCTTCGTCCTCCATGAACAAGAACTCTTTCGACCTGCAACCCAGCACGGTGGTGACCTGGTTTCCAGCTTCCTTCATGGCTTTAACCTGCAGCAACATTGGGGCAATCATGATGCTTCCGCCCACGCAAAGGACCTTACCGAACTTCTTTATCTCTGAGGGATTGCCCAGCGGTCCGGTAACGTTTAGGAGGCAGTCGCCTTCGTTTAGGCAGCCGAGTTCTTTGGTGGTTTTGCCCACTTCGTGGAACGCGAATGACACGGTGCCCTTCTTTCTGTCGTATCCGCAGATGGTTAAGGGTACGCGTTCGCTCTTTTCGCCCGTAACCACTATTATGAACTGTCCGGGTTGAGCTTTGGCAGCGATGTCTGGAGCACAGACTTCTAACAGGGTTTCTTTGTGGGCAAGCTGTTTTTTAGTGACTATTTTGTACGTTGTACTTTCGCCTCCATAGGTTGTTCGCATTGCGGCATGGCCGAAATCTTTTGGTAGAAAGCTTCAAACTTGGTTTTGAATTCGCCCTCGCATCTAGGGGAGAGTTCAAACATCTCGAAGCGGTCAAGCAAACCCAGCGCCTTCAAAGCATTCTTTAGCACGCCAAGGTTGCGTTCAGCCGTGTCCCTGCCCAACTCAAGCTTGCAATCGTCAGCGGAACACACCACGCCCATTACACCGTCGAAGCCGCATTGCAGCGCGTTGACGACGTGGACGGGGTCCATGCCTTTGAAGCAGGGAACCTCCAGAACCAGAGCGTTCTTGCCTTTAAGCACACTATTCGGGTCGTCTAAGCCTGAGTACTCCGCCCACTGACAGCTGAAAACCAAAACTGCAGAAGCGTTCTTTTGAGCTTTGAGCGCCGCGGCTGCTTCTCCATAGCGGTTCAGGACGTTTTCGAACTCGAAGCCCTTCACCTGGATTGCATGGTGAGGACAGACGAGTTGGCAGGCGCCACAGCCTACACACTCCTCCTCGTTCACGGTGGGTGAGGAGTAGGGTTCGGCTTTTATGGCGTCGTAGGGGCAGATGAATACGCATTTGTCGCAGCCGACGCATTTTTCGTTATCCCAAACTGCTTTCCGGGAGTATTTTACAACGTTGACGGCGTTTTCTTCGAAGCCCAGCTGCTTCAAAACAGCTTTGCTCAAAAGCAGACGACGCGTTTCAATCTTGGTGCCTTCCTTCATGCGGCAGAACTTGTCTTCACACTGAACGGAAACGATGTTTTTCACGCCAGAGTTGAGAACTTTAAAGATAAAGTCGGTTGGGATTCTGCCCGCGCAAGGCACACGCATCGGAACATAGTTCTCTACGCTTAAGCCCTGCTTTGCCAAGATATCTTCGACTTCGCAGTTGGAAGGCGAGTTTCCTCGGCACATCATGACCAGCGTGTTGGCCTTGACGTTTTTTCTTACACAGTCAACGTAGTCCAATAGGTTATCGTAGTCGTAGTAAGCCATCTCTATGGCGGTTACGGGGCAGGCGCTATAGCATATTCCGCAGACTTGGCATTTCTGGATGTCGATTTCCACTTTGCCAGTTTCTGCTTCGCGGGTTATGGCTTCGAAAGGACACATAGAATAGCATACAGAACATCGACTACAAAGATCCTGATTAACCCTTACAGCAGCTATACATTTCTCAGTCATTTCAAGGGGCCTCATTCTCTCTTTTGACCCCTCGCGGGGTCTAGCATGTCAAGCTCATGCTTTTGAAATCAAGATGAGGAACCTAGCTTGATATAACGTTTTCTTTTTATTTTCGGTAATATGGTCGTCTAATGTAGCTGTAGGCATCAAGCGCCGCGGTTATGCCTTGACCTACTGCGGTGCCTATCTGCCTGACAGGATGATTCGTCACGTCGCCAGCTGCAAAAACACCTGGTATGTTGGTGCGTTGGTTTATGTCGATTTTTATGCTTCCGTCTTCTTCAACTTCCACCCCTGCCTCTCTGGCAAGTTGGCTGTTGGGTGACTCGCCCACCTGAACGAAAACGCCGTCCACGGCTAATTCTCTGGTTTCGCCAGTCTTTAAATCAGAAAGAACCACGGATTTGACGATTTTTTCTCCCTTGATTTCTTTCACTGCGGTGTTCCAGTATACTTTTACGTTTCCCTTGGACTCCAAATCCTTCACAAGCGCGTTCTCAGCTCGGAAAGCCTCTCTTCGGTGGACAACGTTGACTTCAGCAGCTAACCCTGAAAGATACAAAGTCGTTATGCAGGCAGAGTTGCCGCCGCCCACAACGAGCACGCGTTTGCCTCTGAAAAAGGGGCCATCGCAGACACCGCAGTAGCTTACGCCTCTGCCGCGGAATTCTTTTTCGCCCGTCACGTTGATTTCGCGGTAATGCGCGCCAGAAGCTATTATCACCGCTGTGGCTTCGTAGGTTGAATGGTTGGTTTTGACTATTTTCTTCTCGCCCTTCAGGTCTAAACTGCTGACTGTTTCCAATTCGTGAAGGGTGGCACCAGTTTTTTTGCAGTGCAGCGTCATCTTTTCAGCGAGTTCTGCGCCTGTGACCTGGGCGAAACCAGGGAAATTCTCCACGATTGGGGCGTCGCCAGTTGTTCCGCCAGCCATTTTCTCATCTATAATGAGCGTTTTGAGTCCGCTTCGGGCGCCGTAGATTCCAGCGGCTAAGCCGGCGGCGCCTGCGCCTAAGATTATGAGGTCCCAGTTATCCATATTGGTTCACTTTCTTCTGAGTTAATTTTGAGTCGTGTAGTTTATGAACCATTCGGAGCTTCCTAAATGCCGCGGTTATAGGAGGTTTATTCCGAGTGCGGCGCCCAGAATCGATAAAGAGCCAAGGATGATGAACAGCGCGGAAGTGCCTATTTTCAGCCACTTCATCTTTCACAAATTGGGCAATTCATAGCATAATTTCTGAACTTTGGTTTAGGCTGTTCTTGGGGCAGTAGGTTTTCCGCGGAATATTCTTATTTTCTACCTCGCCTAATCATACCAGCAGTGTGGGTGATTTAGTTGGCAAAGATTCTTGTTCTCTACTACAGCCAGACAGGTAACACGGAGAAGATGGCAAAAGCCATTGCCGAAGCAGCGCGGAACGGCAGTGTAGAAGTGGAACTAAGCTACTTCATTGAAGCAGAAGAGCTTGACAAGTTCGACGCTGTCATCGTGGGCGTGCCCACATACCATCACGACATGCCGATGGATATGAAGAGGCTGTTTGAGAAAGCAGCAAGGAAAAGTGTAAACCTTAAAGCGAAAGTGGGCGCAGTCTTCGGCTCATACGGGTGGAGCGGCGAAGCCCCGAAACTGGTCTTGGAAATCATGGATAAAAAGTTTGAAATGCACGTGCCAGAGCCACCGTTGCTTTTGAAGTACACTCCAGATAACGAGGGGCTTGAAAAATGCAGGGCTTTTGGAAAACGCATCTCCGAAAGCCTTATTCGCCGAGCTTGAGTTGCTACAAACGAGGGAAACAACAATGAGTAAACCTGACAGTAAGCTAGTTGAATTTATGAAGCGACAAATAGTTGTTGAAAACGAAATTGTGGACTCAGTAAACAAGGGCATAAAAAACATAAAAAACCCGCCCGTGAAAGGCGTCCTTAAAGGAATTTCCTTGGATTCCATGAAGCACGCAGAACTTTACGCTTCAGCCGTTAACCTGCTAACGAATGTTTCTCAAGCCATGACACAGGAAAATCTCGACGAACAAAGAGCGCTCGTGGAGAAGCACATTCAGATAGAAGCAGAACTCATCAAGAAACTTGAAAAGGAGCTGCCGACGATTGAAAACAAGAAAGTTGCGTTTCTGCTTAACTCGATATTAATGGATGAACGGAGACATCACGCGCTGCTCAAGGCTGTTCTGGAGACAATCGTGCGCGCGGAAACCATAACCGAAGACGACTGGTGGAAAATGCTGTGGGAAGAGGTCCCGTTCCACGGTGCCCCAGGCGGATAATTGTCCGCCATTTTCTCGGCACCTTCTGCCACGACCAAACTAAACTGAAATCCGCTTGTCAATCCTGCATTCGGGAATGTGCGCTGAGAAATCAGGAAAAAAGGGAAGACAGTTCGGTTCAGCGTACAGCTCGATTTACGAGTTTTCTTTGTGTTTGGTAAACTGTTCAGAAAAGCTCAGCGTATTTTCTACGAGTTTGTGCAGTTCGTCTAGAAGCCAAGCTAATCTTTCGCCTTTGTCGCTTAGGCAGTAGGTTTTGGGGGTTTTTCTGGCGAACACAAGTTTCTTGCCCTTCAAACCTCTCACGTATTTGTAGGTTCTTCGAAGAGAAAGATTCGTCTTTTCCGCGAGCTTCTTTGCGGGGATTCCTTCATCTGGGATGTTTTTGTAGATTTTGCTCTCAGTTTCGCTCAGGTTTTCCTTGTGTGAATCGCGCTTTGATCTGAAGAAAAAGATGTAGTCTCTTTCCTCGGGCGTTTCCATTAAGCCAACTGTTTTTAGCCGTTTCAGGATTCGGGAAACGATTTTTGATGGAACCAACTCGGCGATTTCTTCGAACGTTTTGGGTCCTGTGAGCATGGCTGTTAGAATGTTTTCTTCGTAGCACTCGGAATGTGCTGGCAAAGAATTCGCGAATTCGGGTATGTTATCAATTAGTTCGGTGAGTTTGCCGCCGAATGCTGTGGCGTAGAATTGGTCTTGTGATTCCGCTGCCAGTCCGACTTCCAGCAACGGACGTAGGTACTCTTCAGCTATTGTGTCTTGGCTATGGAGGAATCCTTCTTTTTTGAGTTCTTGTTGAAGTTTGCTTACTGAGTATCGGCCTTTCACTATTGCTTGCAGTATGCGCAATCGGGTGTCATTTTTGAGGACGTTCAGCAGGTCTTTCATGAAGTTTGGGCTTTCCATGGTTTCGCATAGTCGCCTAAGTTCATTTCGCAGTTTGTAGACATTGCAGCTTGTTATGCATTCAAGAGGAGTTATTGGTTTGCAGTCCCTGCATTCCTTATCAAGAATTCTTAGCACGTCCGCTACACCTTGACTTTTTTCTGCACTTCTGAACGCGCCGATGGTGTCTGCAGTTTTCATTTTGTCTCGTTTTCCCCTTTGCAGGGCGTGTGTCTTGACGGGGAGAGGAGATGTGTAATCGGCGTGGACGTCGATTTACAGAGGAGATGACCCGTCAGGACATACGGCATATATGACATGACATACGACATCTTTATATAGATTTTCCCAACAAAGTAACATAACTGGTGGAAAATTGCTTACTCCATGCGAAGTCGCAGTCAAAACAGTATCACCCGCAATACGTGCCCTTTTGGCGAAAACCCTCCTTGAAAAACACGAACTCAAAGAAGCAAAAGTCGCCGAACTTCTCGGAATAACCCAATCCGCTGTGAGTAAATACTCGAAAAACGTAAGAGGAACAACCATACCTATAGAAAACGTAGTAGGCGTCCAATCAATAATAAATCAAATGACAACACTGCTGCTTGCGCAACCAACCCAACAGACAGAAATCATGAAACTCTTCTGCCAAGCATGCATGAGCATAAGGTCCAATGGATTGATGTGCCCTCTTTGCCAACAAAACAGAAAAACAAAGGTTGATGACTGCGATTTCTGTCGTTCAGGAGACTGTTGAAGATTTATTAAACCGTTGAGCCAAAACTCCATCTGAGAGGCGCACTTACCTGTCTTCCTACGATGAAAAAACCGCATTGGACACCATAGAGAAAGTAACGAAGACCGTAGTCAACATAAGCACCATCAAACTCGTCCAAAACATGTTCTTCCAAGCAGTCCCATTGGCAGGAATGGGTTCAGGCACCATCTTCGACGCTGCCAAAGGCTTGGTGCTAACGAATAACCATGTTGTCGGTGGCGCAGAAAAAATCAACGTCACCCTCTGGAACAATCAAGTCTTGGAAGGCGACATAGTGGGCGCATGCGCAGTTCACGACATAGCCGTGGTAAAAGTCAAAGCCAAAAACCTACCCTCCGCGCAACTAGGCGACTCTGACAAACTGCGCGTCGGACAAAGGGTGTTCGCCATCGGAAACCCCTTCGGCTTAGCAGGCGGACCCACAGTCACCTCAGGTGTAATCAGCGCCATAAACCGAACCATCGAATCAGACCGCGGCCTAATAGAGAACCTTGTTCAAACCGATGCTGCCATCAACCCGGGAAACAGTGGCGGTCCACTTGTGGATCTTGAAGGCAAAGTTGTCGCCATCAGCACCGCCATCATACCTTTTGCGCAGGGCATAGGTTTCGCCATACCGATAAACTCCGCAAAGACATGCACCAACGGCATAGTGACTGAAGGAATAGCTGTGAGACCTTGGCTCGGCGTCATCGGCTTAACCATAACCGAAGAAATAGCCAGATACTACAGTTTGCCCGTGGAACGGGGCGTACTCGTAACCAAAGTGGCTGACGGCAGCCCAGCAGAAGAAGCAGGCATAGCCGACGGCGACACCATCCTCGGGATGGACAACGTCGAAACCAAGTCAATCGAAGAACTAGTCCGCCAAATCCACAAGAGAAAAGTCGGCGACCAAGTGCGAATCTTCGCAATCCGCAACGGCAGAGAACACTTCTTCGAACTCAAATTAAAAGCATTACCGTAAAGCTTTTTGGCAATTTTTATAAACGCGCAGCAGGAGTCTAGGATAACTGCAGCATCTGAACCTGACTTTTAGGTGATTTAAGTTGAGCCAAAAAACCATCAACGAAATTCTGTCAAAGTACAAGACCGTTGCCGTCGTCGGGCTTTCAAGAGAGCCTGAAAAGGAAAGCTACATGGTGGCAGCGTACTTGAAAGAGCACGGATTCCGCATTGTTCCCGTGAACCCGTTTGCCGACGAAATCCTCGGCGAAAAAAGCTACAAAAGTCTCCTCGACTTGCCTGCTGAAATTCAGAAGCAGATAGAAGTGGTGGATATTTTCAGGCGCCCGGAGGATGTGCCGCCAATCGTTGAACAGGCCGTAAAGCTGAAAAAGGAAAATGGAAAGCCCTGCGCGGTATGGATGCAAGTGGGAATCGTCAACGAAAAAGCCGCTGAGATGGCGCGAAAAGCAGGGCTCGCAGTGGTCATGGATAAGTGCATGATGGTGGAGCACCGTCGCTTGCCCCAGCCACGGCACAGCAGTTCCGGTTAGACGAAGCCCAATATCAATGAAGCGAGGGTGGCAATTGCAACTATTGCCAACGTTTCAAGCAATGTCACTTTCCAGTGTACACGGGTTTTCCTTGAGCGGTAACGAACCAGAAATATGCCGGAAATCACCGCGACCAGTGCCAGAGACAGGACTAAGTTGTATGGGCTTGGCAGGGCGAGGAAAGTGATTATGGGTATGCTTCCAGCTAAGAAAGTGGTGGTCCCGCAGATTGTCGCCGCGTAGAGGTTCGAACGATGAATTTCCTTGTCCAGAACTAGGAAAAGCTTCTCAACCAGCAGGAGAGATTTATCTCGCTCCTTCTTGTCGGGGATGTCGCTTAGGCTGTAGTTCATGAGGGTCCGCAATGTCATGATGTCTGCTAAATCTTCCGTGATTCCTCCCAAAAAGAAACTTGAGAAGTTAGTTATCGCGACCGCAGTCAAAGTCAAGAACGCCGCGAAAACTACGGTTTTCGGCGTGAACAGTGTGGTGCTACTTGTAAGCGTGGAAATAAAAGCCGAGATAATCACCACTAGGCTTGTGATTGAGCCGTCAACTAATCCAGCGACAACTTCAAGGATGGGTTCTTTTTTCAGAAGAAGACTTTGCCATTCTTTGCCCAGTTTGAGACCTTGATCCGTCAGCTGCACAGAATCGACGTTATCTATGATTAAGCCTTCAGCAGTCATTTCTTTGAGAGCTTTCTCCAGTTCACTCATGTCAACGCATGCTAGGCTCGCGCAGACCTTGTCGATTTTGCGTTTCAAAGCAGCCTTAGGCAGGGCGTTGCCTTTGCTCAGGTTCAGCAAGACAATTACTCTGATAACGTCAGGCAACTCTTGGATTTCAAAGGCCACTCAACAAGTCACCGTTTCACTGTTTCAGATGACTTAAGCCGAGCTAATAACTTTTTGTGCTTTTTCACAGGGGCAGTTGATGAGGCACAAATAGTCTGGTTCGGAGGTTATGGTTAATTTGTAGTTTCCCAGAGTAGACTCATTCGGGCTTTCAGTACTTCAGCAAGTTTTGTTGTGTCTTCGATGTAGGCGAGTTTGAGGTTCAGGCCTTTTTCCGTAGTTTTTCTCAGCGTGAAGTCGAATTTTGCACTTGCTGTAATCAGGGCAATTTCTTCGTTTCCCCTACACCTGACTAAGGAACTTCTTCCCAATCACGGAAAGTTAGCAGAAACATTTATAACAGTAACACGTTTTTATAAAATCGTGTTACTGACGAGGAGTTGAACAAAACAGTGCACATCCCTGATGGCTTCATAAGCCCCCCTATAGCTGTTATCACTTTCGCAGTAACCCTCCTGTTCTGGGTCATCTGCTTCAAAAAAGTAAAGGGAAACCTCGACGAACGCCAAGTTCCCATAATGGGTCTCCTGACTGCCTTGTTTTTTGCAGCCCAAATGATGAATTACCCAATCGTCGGCGGAACTACAGCGCATCTTCTCGGCGGAGCCTCCCTCGGCATAATTTTAGGTCCTTATGCCGGCTGCATTTCAATGACCATAATACTTGTCCTTCAGGCGCTACTCTTCGGAGACGGCGGACTCACCACGCTGGGAGCAAACGTGTTGAACATGGGAATAATAGGCGTCTTTATACCTGCATTTCTACTTCTCGCATTTAACAGAGTGTCAAAAGGCAAAGGACTCTTCGCTTGGATATTCATATCCGCCTTCGTCGGTGATGTACTGGCAGCCATTTCTGCCGGAACAGAGCTGGGGCTTTCCATGCCGACTTTTCAGTATGGGCTGAACGTAGCTGTGCCTGCCATGGCAATCAACCACTCTGTCATCGGCGTAATTGAAGGCGTAGTCACTGCCGTTCTAATAGCGTCACTACTGAAGCTGCGTCCAGATGTCTTGAGCAAAAGCCCAGCGTTAAAGTCCTTGCCAGCGGTTAAATCTTCCCAAGAAGTTGAAGGTGAGGTGCAAGTTCAATGAACTTATTTAAGAAAAAAGACAAAAAATTGATCGCAGTGGGCCTGACGGTGGCAGTTATTTTCGTCGTCGTAGGCGTCCTCATATTCTCCTATTCAATGGAAACCTTAGATGTGCAAGCCGAGAAACTCGGTGTCGAAGATGAGAGCATATACCAAGCGCCCTTTCCCGAATACACCATCGTAGGCTTTGAAAATGAAGCTGGCAATATCCTGTTAGGTGTTGCGTCAACTTTTGCTATTTTCGGCATCACCGTAGCGGTGGCAACTGTGCTTAAAAAATCAAGGGGTCATCAATAAAATGCAGCTGGCAACATCTCTTAGAGACTTAGTTGAAAGTGCTGAAGCCTTAGTTTACGTGGAAGATTTAAGCGGCAAAAAAGGTTTCCTTCAAGCTATCAATCCCCTTGTGAAGCTCGCTGTTATCTTATTCCTAATTGTTTTTTCCCTTTTCGTACCCTCTTTATCATATCTAGCATTAATGTGCATTATTCCTCTAACTCTCGCCCTTGTATCAAGGGTTCCTCTGAAAGCGTTCCTTAGGCGTACCGCTTTAATTCCTCTTTTCGCTGCCATAATCTCGTTGCCTGTTCTATTCCTGACAGCGGGTGCACCGATTTTAAACGCCAATCTGGGATTATTCAACGTGGTAGTAACAGTTGATGGCTTGCAGAGGTTTTTAACATTCACTGTTCGTGTCTGGTTCTGTGTCGCCTCTCTTACGCTTCTCATACTCTCAACAGGTTTCAACAATTTCTTGAAATTATTAGCTACGATACGTGTTCCATCGATACTCATCCAAATGTTCAGCTTGACGTACCGTTATCTTTTTGTGTCAATCCATGAAGTTCAAAAAGTTCTAATGGCTAAAGAAGCCCGAACATACCTAAACAGGCGCAGAATAAGCCTTGAAAGCCTGAAGCATTCAGGTGCCCTCATTGCCACGATATTTATCCGAACCTATGAACGTTCGGAGCGCGTCTACATGGCCATGAAATCACGTGGTTTCACAATAGACAACACAAGCAAAGCGTCTCTTCCCCGACTGCATACAATAGACGTGCTGTTTGCCGCTTCAACAACGGTTATTTTAGGGCTGCTCGTAGTATTATAGGGGTCTTTATCGCGTGAATAATTCGATTGTTAAAGTGAAAGATGTTCAATTCAGTTATCCGGGCGGAGTCAACGCAATACAAGGAGTCACTTTCGAAATTTTCGAAGGAGAAAAAGTTGCGCTGCTGGGTCCGAATGGCTCTGGAAAATCAACGCTCATCCTCTTAATGGCTGGTCTCCTAATGCCTAAGAAAGGAGAAATTACGGTATTCGGGGAGAAAACTTCATCAAAAAACTTTCAGAAGTTACGCCAAAAACTAGGCATAGTTTTTCAAGATCCTGAGGATCAGCTGTTCACGCAAAGTGTGATCGAAGACATCGAGTATGGACCAAGAAACCTGAAGTTGCCAGAAGACGAAGTTAACAAACAAAGTTTAGCGGTACTTGCAAAGCTCGGCATACAGCATCTGAAAGATCGCCCGCCGCACAGATTAAGTTTCGGTGAAAAGAAAAAAGTTTCTTTAGCCACTGCTTTAGTTTTGAAACCTGAGTTGCTGATACTTGATGAACCCACGGCAAATTTGGATTTGGTTTCGCGGCGAAATCTCATTGACATTTTGAACGAGTTGAACTGCAACGGAACAACGGTGGTAATTTCCACACATGATGTGGAGGCGCTGGCGGAACTTGCGGATAGAGTTATTGTGATAAATCATGGCGCTCTGTTAGGCGAGGGAGCAACTGCCAATGTTTTGCAGGATTTGGCTCTTCTCAAGTCTGCGGGTTTGGAGCCACCTGCTATTGTGAAACTGTTCAGTGAACTGAAGGTTATGGGCATAATTCAGGATACGCCAATTACTGTGAAGGAAGGGCAACAGAAAATAATGGAACTCGCAAAGAGGAAACAAGACTGTTCCTGATGTGGAATTTCTATAAACGAATGATTTTTTGTGCAGTGGCTAACTTGCTTCCAGCTTCTCATTCAGTACTTTGGTGTTTTTTTCGCAACTCTTAAATAAATATGCAGTGTTACCTTTTTTATAATTAGTGTTACTGGGGTGGCGATTTACGCAATACTTTGGAAGTCGTGATGTGGCGGCAATAGCGGTTTGCTCAGCCCTGTGGGGCGTTTTAAACGCGGTTTTTTCACCTGTGTTCTTTCACATGTTCGGTCTTCCGTTCTTATGCGATATAATAGGCTTCTCGGTGCTTGCAGTGGCTGCTTGGTGGATAAGAAAACTGGGAACACTAACCATGATAGGTCTAATAGCCACACTCGTCACTCTCATAATTAACCCAGCCCAGCTGCTCTTCTTGGGATTCACAGCGGCAAGCGTCGTCTTTGACCTTTTGGCACGAGCCATTGGCTACGACAAATCCTTCAAAAAACGCGCCAACGCATTCATCAGCATGGTGTCCATCTCAATTGTTTCCGCGGCTGTCGCGGGCTACATCATAGGGGCGTTCTTCATGGCGGGTCCAGCGTTGGCAAAATGGGGCGGAGTCTCAGGCTGGGCAGGACTACATGCAATTGGCGGGGTCATGGGCGGATTAATAGGCGCATCCCTGATTGTCGCCTTAACTTCAAGAAAAGTGAAGAGTCGATAAACTCGCAACCCGAAAAGCGTCATACTCACTCCCTTCGCTTGTGTTGATAAAGGTTATATTGCACTGGAGACTTAGTATAGAGCGGTGATTTTTTGGGTTGTTGGAAATGGTTTAACGGAGTTTTAAAAGAAGCCAACCTGCAAATCACAGACGACAACAAAGACAAAATTGACGCCGTCATCCACAAGTACATCGGCGAACAGTCCAGCTACGGACGCTGCAGTGCAGACTGGAAGAAAGCCCGCAAAGAAATAAACGAAAGCCCAAAGATGAAGCAAGAACTCCTCGAAGAACTCAAGGCACTAGTTTAATCCACGCCAAATACACGCGCAGGCTAAACTTCCCAATTTTCTCATTTTCCTCCAGCACCCATTTGGGAAAAGCAACCAACCGACTCACAAAAACCATGCGGACAACATCCTTGAAAAGCTTATATCCCCTAAAAAACTCTATCACTAATTGATCGCTATGTTTTCAGGCAAGATAAGGAAAAGAGACGGCAGAATCGTAGATTTTGACGCTGAACGAATCAAAAGTGCCGTCCACAAAGCTTTTCTCGCGGTTGAACTTGGCGACGGCGAAAAAGCCGAAAAAGTCACACATGAAGTCGTCAAGTTTCTGGAGGAGAATTTCAGAGACAAAACGCCGTCAGTTGAAGACGCGCAGGACATGGTTATTGAAGTTCTGAGGAAGAACGGCTACGAAAAGGTGGCGTTGGCTTACGAGGACTTCAGGAAAAAGAAGGACGAAATCCGCGCACTTAGAGAGTTACTCGGCGTAGAGCCGAAGCTAACCGTGAACGCCATGGAAGTCCTCAAAGCAAGGTATCTGCTGCGTGACGAGCAGGAGAACATTGTGGAAAGCCCAACCGAGCTTTTTGCAAGAGTCGCCAAAGCTATAGCGAAAGTGGACAAGCAATTCGGCGATGACGCGGAAGAAAGCGAGAAAACGTTCTACGAGATGATGGCGAAACTCGAATTCATACCCAACACGCCCACGCTGTTCAACGCGGGCACCAGCCTCGGGCAACTATCTGCCTGCTTCGTCCTGCCCGTTGAAGATTCCCTTGACGGCATCTTCACCACCGTGAAGAACATGGCGCTTATTGAGCAGACAGGCGGAGGAGTGGGCTTCGACTTTTCCCGTCTTAGACCCCGAGGCGACACCGTGCGGTCAACGAAAGGCGTAGCTTCAGGACCCGTGAGCTTCATGCGCATCTTCGACACCGCAACCGAAGTCATCAAGGCAGGCGGAAAACGGCGCGGCGCCATGATGGCTATCCTCCGCGTAGACCACCCCAACGTAATCGAGTTCATAACCGCCAAGCAGAACCCGCAGATGCTTTCCAACTTCAACGTTTCCGTAGCCGTCACAGACGAATTTTTGAAAGCACTCGAAGACAACACTGAGTACGCTCTCGTGAACCCGCGGAATAAGGAGAAAGTGAAGATGCTGCAGGCAAAAGCAGTCTGGGAGCTGATGGCGCATTCTGCATGGGCAAGTGGCGACCCGGGCGTCGTCTTCATCGACGAAATCAACAGGCATAATCCGACACCGCAAGTGGGGAAAATTGCATCTACAAATCCATGCGGCGAATTACCGTTGCTTCCCTACGAAAGCTGCAACTTAGGCTCAATAAACCTTTCAAAAATGGTTGAAAACGGGGCAATTAACTGGGAAAAACTCCGCGAGACCGTTCGGAAAGCAGTGCACTTCCTTGACAACGTCGTTGACGCCAATGTTTATCCTATGAAAGAAATCGCGGATATCACACATGCGAACAGGAAAATAGGCTTGGGCGTCATGGGCTTCGCCGACATGCTCATCATGCTCGGAGTTCCCTACGATTCCGAGGATGCGCTGAAGCTCGGCGAGCAACTGATGCAGTTTGTCGAGGAAGAAGCGCACAAGAAATCAGTGGAAATCGCGCAGAAACGCGGTTCATTCCCTAACTTTGAAGGAAGCATCTGGAAAGGTAAGTACCCTGCCCTTAGGAACGCCACTTTAACCACGGTGGCGCCGACGGGCACCATAAGCATCATCGCGGGCTGCAGTTCAGGCATAGAGCCGCTGTTCGCGATTTCATTCATGCGCAACGTGCTTGGCGGCGCGAGGCTTTTCGAGACGAACTCGCTGTTCGAGGAGATGGCGAAGCAGAAAGGCTTCTACGGCACCAAGTTGCTGGAGGAAATTGCGAGAACGGGGTCCGTTCAGAAAATCAGCGGCGTTCCCGACGACGTTAAACGCTTGTTTGTAACGGCTTTAGACATCGCGCCTCCGTGGCACGTCAGGATGCAGGCGGCTTTCCAAAAGAACACGGATAACGCGGTCTCAAAAACGGTTAACCTGCCTAACAACGCGAAAGTTGAGGACGTTCGTGAGATTTACGAGTTGGCGTGGAGGCTAAAGTGCAAGGGCGTTACGGTTTTCCGTTACGGCAGCAAGCCTGAGCAAGTCTTGTACATCGGCGAAATCAAGACGAAGGAGGGCACTTTCGTTTCGGCGCAGTCCGAGTACGCGGGCGGCTGCCCCACGCAGAACTGCCCATTCCCCGCATAAGGTGACGAAAAATGGGTTACATATACTTGTACACTGGCACGGGCGGCGGCAAAACAGCCAACGCCCTGGGCTTAGCCCTGCGCTCTGTAGGGCACGGAAAAAAAGTGGTGATCGTACAGTTTTGCAAGTGGCGCAAAGACACAGGCGAATACCTCGTCAAAGACAAACTCGGCGACCTCTACGAGATTTACCTGTTCGGCAGAGAAGCGTGGCTAGGTAAAGAAGGGAAAACTGAGGAGTTTGGCGGAGAAAAATTCAAAGTGGAAGGCATAAACGACGCCGACAAAGCCCTTGCGGAGAAAGGTCTGAAGTTCGCAGAGCAAATCATGAGGGAAAAGAAACCTCACCTGATGGTGCTGGACGAGGTTAATTTGGCTGCGCACTGGAAACTATTGGATGTTAAAACGGTGCTTGAATTTCTCGGCAAAGTGCCCTCGGAAACGACTGTGGTTATGACTGGCAGGTACGCGCCGCAGGAACTCATCGACAGGGCAGACTTCGTTAACATAGTTCAAGATGTGAAGATGCCAAAGGACTTCAAGCCGACTGAAGGCATCCAGTACTGACCGATGCTGGCGCCAAAAAAGGGAGAAGTTTAGGCTTTGATTTCTGCGGCTATCTGCTTGCCCAGCTCAAAGCATTTCTTCAGGTCTTCTTCGTCAGGCACGTATTTGACTTCGAGTCCTGGTTCACGTATTTGGAAGCCTGCTTTCCGCGCCATTTCACTCATGTTTCTCACTGCGCCGCCTCCCCATCCGAAGGAGCCGAAGAAACTCCACACTTTATCCTTTGGCTTCAGCCCCGTGATGTACGTCATGAATGAGCCCAACGTGGGAAATATGCCGTTGTTGAGGGTTGGTGAACCTACAATGACCGCTTTGGCTTCGAGAATTTCGGTTACGGCTTCGGAGTTGTCTGATGCCCGCAGTTTCAGAAGCTTAACTTCGACGCCTTCGCTGATGGCGCCTTCAGCTATGGAACGTGCCATCTTGTCGGTGCTTCCCCACATCGTGTCGTAAACAATGACCACTTTCTTCTTGGCTACGCCCGCGCTCCAGTCAAGGTATGCCTTGACTATTTTGGATGGGTCCTTGCGCCAGATGACGCCGTGACTGGGTGCTATCATGTTGCAGACTACGTTTTGCTGAGTTAATTCCTGAACCTTGCGCGTTATCAGCGTTCCAAAAGGCATCAGGATGTTGGCGAAGTACGTAGCAGCTTCTTCCATCAAGATGTGCTCGTCCACCTCGTCGTCAAATCTGCCTGAAGAAGCAAGATGCTCTCCGAAAGCGTCGTTGGGCATCAAGATTTTGTCTTCCACGACATAGGTGAACATGCTGTCGGGCCAATGAAGCATCGGCGCTTCGAAGAACTTCAGCGTTCGCGCTCCAAGTTTCAGTTCTTCGCCTGTCTTGACGGTTTTGATGTTGAAGCCTGCGCCGTAGTGTTCGATGATGGCGTCTTTTCCTCTTTCAGACGCAACTATGACCGCGTTTTTCGCTTCTTTGGCTATGATGGGCAGGCTGCTTGAGTGGTCCATCTCGACGTGATTAACAATTATGTAGTCTATCTTCTCTGGGTCTGTGATTTCGCGGATGTTCCGGAGCAGCGTATCGGAGAACGTGTGCTTCACCGTGTCCACCAGCGCTGTTTTGTCGTCTCTGATGAGGTAAGCGTTGTAGGTGCTTCCTCTTCTCGTGTAGAAGTCGTGGAAGTCCCGGAGGTTCCAGTCGACAGCTCCAACCCAATAGATGTTGTCCGCTAAACTTGTTTTAACCATGTTCCGTTGCCTCCTATTCTTTTTGTGTTTTCAGGTTATATATGATTTTTACGCCTGCCTTTTCGAATAGTAAACCGACGGGGCAGTTCTTGAGCGTTAACTCATGGAGCCTCTGGATTCTGTCTGCAGGCGCGTCCATCTTGAGCGTTATGTCGAATGTTTCCTCGGCTATCGTGCCCGCCTCTTCGCTTTTAACGGCTTCAACTTTCACGTCGCAACCCTTCAGCGTAAGACGCATCTTGTCCGCCGTTAACGCGGCAAGGGTAGCGTAGCAGCCAGCATGGCTCATAACGCAAAGTTCCAGCGGCGTAGGTTCTAAGCCTGGAAACGTCGAGGTTGGCTGGTCAACTATGGAACAGTGAGACTTGCCGTTGTCGAGGGCAATTTCAAAACCTTGGATTATTCTTGTTCTTGCATGAAGTTTTCCCAATATGTCACTTCCTAAAAGACCAGAAAAAACTTTGTCTCGACGAGTTAATATTAGTTTCGACCGCGAAGTTGATCCTCTTTGAGTAGCAGTATCTGTTCTTTTGGGAGAACAGTTTGTTCTGCAGTGAGAGCTAATAAGTGCTTGCTAATAATTACACGTGGGGCTGAATGTTGAAGAAAAGTTTCGCTTTCACGCTTGTTCTTTTTCTTTTGACAACTTCATGCGTAGTTGTCGTTAAGCCTGTTTGGGCGGTTGCTGAGGATTCATGGGTGACTAAGGCACCGATGCCTACGGCGAGAAGCGGTCTAGGAATCACAGCTTTAAATGGGGAAATATATGCGATTGGAGGCTACCCAACGCGGAGCGTCAACGAACAGTACGACCCCGTTAATAACATATGGACTTCAAAAGCTCCTATGCCAACGGGCAGGGAAACTTTTGGAGTAGCCGTTTACCAAAACAAAATCTACGTGATCGGAGGGACAACTGACGAAATGGCCTCTGGAGTCACAGGAGTAAACGAGGTCTACAATCCAGAAACGAATACCTGGGAAACTAAGACGCCTATGCCTACTCCCAGATTTGAGTTACAGGCAAACGTAGTCAACGGCAAAATCTACCTGATGGGCGGAAGAACTGGCGGTCCGTATTCCACTGTGAATAAGACCGAAGTATATGACCCCGCAACCGATTCATGGACCACAAAGGCGCCGATGCCGTATCCCGTTGTTCTATATGCATCTGCAGTGGTCAACAACAAAATTTACATAATTGGAGGACAGGACGAATTCAACTCTACCATGAACCTGGCTACGACTCAAATATACGACCCCGCAACTGACACATGGAGTTTTGGAAAAAATGCTCCAACCGCGATATGGCAAGCTGCCGCAGGCGCGACAACCGGCACAACAGCGCCCAAGAGAATCTATGTCATGGGTGGACAGGAAGGCTTCATGACTCCTCTCAGCCAGAACTACGTTTATGACCCTGAAGCAGACGTTTGGAGCACTGGAACTTCAATGCCGACCCCACGTTTCACGCTAGGCATAGCAGTCGTAAACGATGAGCTGTACGCGATTGGTGGAATAGGGTGGAATTTTGGTGAGGTTTACGGAACTAATGAGCAGTACACACCCCTCGGGTATGGAACGCCCACGACGCCTTCTCCTTCTACTAGCCCCACCTCATCGCCCACGCCGTCATCATCTCTATTGCCTTCGCCGTCTCCTTCACCCAGCCCAAGCCCATCACCCTCATCTTCGCCTTCAACGTCTCAGTCTCCAAGTCCGTCTCCTTCAATTTCAGACTCACCAAGCCCTTCGCCACCGCAAAACCCTTCTCCAACACCCTCACAATCCGAAACACCAACTCCCACACCCACAGCATCAGCAACACCAAACTCAACCCTCCCAACTTCAGAACAGCCAACGCAATCGCCAGAGCTTCAGCCAGCAGCCTTGCCGACAGAAATTGTTTACGCCGCTGCAGGAGCAGCTGCAGTCGTGATAGTTGTTGCGGTTGCGGTCTTCCTTAGAAAAAGGCAGTAGTCACCGCGTGGTTCTCTCCACTATTTATACTTCCTTTATATAAGGGGGCTATAGTCTGCTCCGAGCAACAGAGCAGACTCGCAAAACCATAAATAAAAATCTGAACAAACAACCTTAGAAGGCGTAACTCATGCCAACTGACCTTTCCTCAGCTTACAAGAAACTAATTGAGAAAAACAAAGCCCTGATAATTCTCGGCACATCAGAAGCCATCGTCCACTGGGACATGGAAACCATGATGCCTCCGAAAGCTGTGCAGATGCGCAGTGAACAACTTGCGCTGATGAGCCAGATTCACCACAAAATGAGCACTGACCCGCAAATCGGGAAACTTCTCGACACGATACTCAAGCACACGCAGTATGACACTCTGGACGAAGTGGAAAAACGCAACGTTCACCTCATCAAGAAGAACTACGACGAACAAACCAAACTCCCAACTGCACTCGTCACACAAATAGCCAAACAAGAAGCCGTAACCGTGAACACATGGAAAAAAGCCAAAGCCACACAAAACTACGCATTGTTCAAGCCCGAACTGGAAAAACTCGTATCGCTAAACAAGAAAGCCGCAGAAATCTTCATGAAAGTCAAAGAAACAAAAACCCCCTACGATGCACTCATAGACATTTACGAGCCAAAAATGACAACCGAAGCCATCACAAAAACATTCACCGAACTCCAACACGGGCTACAGACACTTTTAGGCAAAATCGAAAACGCCCCAAACCAACCCGAAACCAGCATACTCTCACAGCCAATTCCAGCAGACAAGCAACGCGAAATCGCCAAGATTCTCGCCGAAACCCTCGGCTACGACACAACCTCGCCAAACGCAGCAGGAAGAATCGACGAAACCGAACATCCATTCACCAACGGCTACTACGATGACGTGCGAATCACTACCCATTACTACGTGGATTCATTCGCCAGTTCCATTTTCAGCGTGCTCCACGAAACAGGGCACGCACTCTACGAACAAGGTTTACCCCAGAAATGGAAGTACCAGCCAGTTGGCTCACCCTGCAGCATGGGCTTCCACGAATCCCAATCACGCCTCTACGAAAACATCATCGGGCGCAGCAGGGAATTCTGGAAAACCGTCCTCCCTAAGATCAAAAACGCTTCATCGCCAAACCTTGCAAATCTGGAACTGGACAAGTTCATTCACGCCGTGAACGCAGTCAAACCCTCCAAGATACGCGTGGAAGCAGACGAAGTCACCTACAGCCTGCACATAATAATCCGCTTCCAAATCGAAAAAGACCTCTTCGCAGACAAAATCAGCATCGCCGAACTGCCAACAGTCTGGAACCAGAAATACAAGGAAATCCTCGGCATAGAAATACAAAACGACTCCGAAGGAGTAATACAAGATACACACTGGGCAAGCGGCCTGTATGGTTACTTCCCAACCTACGCGTTAGGCAACATCTACACGGGACAAATAGCCGAAGTCATCCAGCGAAACAACCCGCAATGGCGCAGCAGACTTGCAGAAGGCAACCTCGAACCAGTAAGGAAATGGATCATCAACAACATCTACGCTTACGGAAACCTCTACGACCCAGCAGACCTACTCAAGAAAGTAACAGGCACAGAACTAACCGTTAAACCCTACTTGAAGTACCTGCAAGAAAAATACAGCAAACTCTACGCTTTCTGAACGCTCTTCCTAAACAAAGCACCATAAACGTACAGGACAATCCAAGCCACAAGAGCGCCGACAAAGAGAAACACGCCAAACCATCCGACAAACGGATTGTAGAAGTTTGCCCCGTACAAGAAAAGAATAATTCCTAACAATATTAAGCCTAAGCATAGCCAATCTGTCTGCGACAAACGCCCAAACGCCTCTGCAACAGTAAACCTGACAGTTCTACACCCTCAAAATATATAGAGTTACCTATAAAACGAAAATCTCTCCTCAAAACCAAGCCAACCACACAGTCAAAACACCGCACCCCCCTTCCAACCGACAAACAAACAAAAACAGCAGCTACCCAACTATAACAAAGAACCACGTCTCCGACAGTTTTATATAGCAGATACAACACTCTCAACGCGGAGAAAACAACAAATGTCGGGTATTGACGCTAAAAAACCAGAATCACGAGAAGAACTAATAAAACTGCTGAAAGACGCAGCAAAAAAAGAGGCAACCTCAAAAGGTAAACCGACAAAACCGACAATATCTGGAACAGCAAAGACAATAAACATACACAGAGACACACTTTACACCTGGATGAAAGAGTTTAATGTCGATTTCAAAGACATCATAGACAAAATACCGACAGTTACTTCAACCGATACAACCGAAAACTCTGAAAGCACATACCTAATCGGCGAATCCCTCCTCGGAGAAGGAAACGAAGTTGCTCATATTGACCTCATGATAGGCGACAAAAACGGACCAATCGGGCAAGCCTTCGCCCAAGGTATGACCATGCTCTCAGCAGGACACACCCCTCTGCTTGCAGTCATTAGGCCCAACTTGCCGCCGAAACCACACACCCTCATTGTACCCAAAGTCACGGTTAAAAGTATGGAAGACGTGGGAAAAATTTTCGGTCCAGCGCAAGCTGCAGTTGCGAAAGCCGTTGCAGACTCCGTGGAAGAAGGAATCATACCAATAGACAAAGTGGAAGATTGGGTCATCGTGTGCAGCGTATTCGTTCACCCGCAGGCAGCTGATATGCGCAAAATCTACCAGTATAACTACGGCGCCACAAAAATGGCTATCCAAAGAGCACTCAAGAAGTATCCATCCATTGAGAAAATCAACTACGATAAAGACCGTGCAAAACATCCAATCATGGGCTTTAAGGTTCCACGCCTGTGGAGACCTCCATATCTGCAGATTTCGCTTGATGCGCCAGAGCTTGAAAAGGCAAAGAAAGTTCTTGCCCAAATTCCAGGCAGCGACCGAGTGATAATCGAAGTTGGTACACCGCTGATTAAACGGTACGGCACCCGAGTGATAAATGACCTCAGAGCAGTCGCCAAAGACTTCTTCATGGTAGCAGACCTCAAGACACTCGACGTAGGAAAAGTCGAAGCAGACATTGCCTACGAAGACACCGCAGACGCAGTTGTCGCAGCTGGACTTGCACCGCCAGAAACCCTCGACTCATTCGTCCACGAAGCCAAAAGACTCGCAATCTACGCAGTCATAGACATGCTCAACGTTGAAGACGTACTTGCAAAACTCAAATCGCTCAAGGAATTCCCAGACGTCGTCATCCTGCATAGAGGCATCGACCAAGAAACCGGCAGAAGCAGCGGACTAGAACGCATACCCATAATTCGTGAAGCCTTCAAAGACAAGAAATTCCTCATCGCAGTTGCAGGCGGCATCGTCCCAGAAACAGCCAAAGAAGCCTTAGACAAAGGCGCAGACATACTCATCGTCGGCAGGTACATAACGCAGTCCAAAGACATCGAACGCTCAGTCCGAGACTTCTTAGAACTGACACCAAGCATGCGCGAAGACGTAGACTTGTACAGAGTCCACGTAGAGTAAAATCAAACCCTGAGCGAGCCTCGCTCCTTTCTTTTTTATAATTGTTTTAAGAGAAGATTTTTAGCATCACATAAGCAATGAGAAAAACCACTGCTGCGATGAGAAACGCAAGAAGATATGTGAGGCTTTCAGCGAGGAAAGGTCCAAGGAAGGAGCCAAACGCTGCTCCCAAACCCACCAGCACGTCAAACACACCGCTTTTTCCCGCTGGGATAAGTTCCATCGAAAGCGAAAGCATCATGATGTAATACATAGCGTAGGCGAAGCCGATGAAGACAAGCAGAACACCCGTTAAGACATAAGGCGAAAGCGCAAAGTTGACCACGGCAACCAACATGAACAAGAGGAAACCGCGCATAAGAACAAAACGCGGCATCTGCTTCCTAATGTTCATCGACCTTGCCCTTCCACGGATAAAGAAATAGCCAATCGTGGCTCCGACGGAATTCAACATGTAAGCCACATACACCCAGCTTTCGCTCAATCCCAACCCCTGGTTCAAAAATATGGGCAACGGCGTAACGAAAATGCTCGAAGCCAAAGAAAACAAGACTATTGCTAACGCAAAGCCAAGAAAATGGTCTTCTTTGAGCGACCCATCCCAACCCAGCCCATCCATAAGCCTAGACGAGGATTCCACCCCACGGTAAGTGTAGTCTATCCTTTTTTCTATGCCCACCAGTCGCCTTTCGAAAATCATAAGCGGGTCAGCTATGAGAAATATGGACAAGAAAAAGGCGACTATGCTTAGACCGCTGCACAGATACAAAGTGTACATGGCTACAACGTGGAACCCGAGGGAGGAAGCGAAGGCGAACAAGCCGATGCCTAATCCAGTGAGGAACCCGATTTCTGTGAGCCCCTCGTAAAATCCATAGGACCTTTCCCAGTCTTCTCGGCTGTAGTGCTCGGCGATAAGCACGTTTTTCGGGGCTTCATGGGCTACGTGGAGCACCTGCATAACTATGTAGAGAACGACGAACAAGATGATGTTCTGAGCGAATGGCAGGGTCATGAGGAAAAGTATGATGCTTGAAGACAGAAAGGACAATAGGATGAAGATTTTGTAGTGGCGTGTAGCGTCGCAGAGGTAGCCCCAAATGAATGACGCTGGAATGGTGCAGAATATGGCGAGTGATGTCATAACGCCTAAAGCAACCAAGGGTCCTCCCAGGATTGCTGTATCTTGAAAGGCTACCACGTATAGGGGTATGAATACGCTGAGTAGCCCGAATGCTATCTCGTGGAAGAAGAATCCCATTCGCCACATAGCAAAGAGCACATTTCGAAGTTGAATTAAAGTTTTGCCCCGAAAGTGCAGTTCGCTTTTGGCAGATTTTTTCAGATGCTCATAAATCCTTATGACGAAGCCAATGGCGATATCTCCCGCGCAATCCCATTTTTTCTTTTTCCTGACTCCAGAATACGCAAACCTCTTAGTTCTAATCCCTGAAATCAAAGCGTTTCCTAAGTAACATCAAAAAATTGCTTGCCATTCGTAGTTGGTGACTCTGAAATTCGTTCCTATTGGTCTTCTAAAAATTTCCATGTTTTACAGCTCGGGGGCATTCTTTGGGTCCTCTCTCAATATGGGGTTATTAAGCAATTTCAATTTGTAAGTTAACTTGACCCTCAACATCAACGCGCGCGACAAACAAACTCACTTCTAAGATTTGACAGGAGGTTAACCAGCATAGTATGCCACCCGCGCTAACTCAAACCAGCGTTAAGGATAAAGTGAAGATTTTCTGTTCACACTTCTTCTCCAAAGCAAAAGCTGTTCCCTTTTGAATGCAATTATGACAATGTTCAAATAACCATTTAGCTCGGCTGGCAGAATGAAATTAGCTTCTTCAAGGTTTGAGCCGCGCGTGCTTACGCCTGTAAACCACATAGCCTGCTGCCAACAAAGCAACAGTTGCCCCTACCGCTATTTCATATCCAATTTCAACTGGAAAGCTTGAACCTTCAGGGCTGGACCCTTGCGGCTTAGACGATTTCTGTTCGGGTTGAGTAACATTTGCTGGAGGTGAAACTGGTGCAGTGCTGGCCGCATTTTCCTGCGTATTGTTTTGTGTTTGAACGTCCTGTTGTTGCGGCGTCGAAGATGGGATAGTCGCGTTTTCTTGCGTGGTGTTTTGTGTTTGAACAAGCTGTGGTTGCGGGGTTGAAGATTGCCCAGTTGAGTTGGTTTGCAATTGAGAAACTCCGAATTCTGAGGGGCGCGCGCCTGATTGACCTCCGTCAGCCGAACCAGTACTTAGGGATATTGAAGTAATCATTGCTATCCAAATATTGCCGTTTTCGCCAGGAACTACCAAACGGAACCCTTCGGATAGCGGCGAACCATCCTTCTCGTAAGCGACTATTACATCTTGTCGCATCGCCATTTCAGTGGGGATGGCGACTTGGTATCCATCTGAAGCGAGAAAATTGATGGAAGAGGCTTTTGATGGGTCCGCTCCTGCTTGTTGGAGCAGATAACTAAGGCTTACTCCACCCCAATTGCCGCTTGTCACCAAAGCGCCATAACAGTATAGGTCAGCGTCTGCAGTGGTTTCAGGCATTGTCAAAAGCTGATCGTATGTATAGTTAGCGGTGGTGCCTTCAACACTGGTTACACGTAAATCATATTGTTTGCTGTCGGCTGAGACTCTCACTATCGGTGATATTAGCAGTGATCCAAATAGGGTTAGGAAGAGGCATGTTTGAAGAAGCTTTTTTTCCATTTAATTCCCCTCATCCTGTTTGATTGTAGCATATGACAATTGTCATACTTTTTAAGCTTACTCAAACACGCGCGCTAAACGTTCATTAACTTAAAAACCAGAAACAGTATCACAAAAAAGGGGAAATTGTTTGAATAACTGCTTTAAGGTTTCTTGATGAAACGACACGCGCGCTAAATTCATGGCATATTTAGAACGAGAAGGAAACTCAGCAGACATAAGCTACCCAGTAACTCTTAGACACCTAGTCAAAGACGGAGCAAACCTACTTAACCCAGAAAACGTCAAGACCATTATCGCTCAACAGAAATGGAGAGACAGCGTAAAGATGCTAGCAGTCTACAAAGACAAACCAATAGCGTTCATCGCAGTGGTGCAAGTACGCATGAAAGCAAGGTACTACCGCGTCACTAGGCTCGTCGTTCTGCCTGATTATCAAGGAATAGGCGTTGGAAAACGCCACCTGAATTTCATAGCAGAACTCTACACGTCCCAAACGAAAATTCCTTTCTACCTTCTAACAAGCAATCCACAGATTATACGGGGAAACATGGAGAACTGGAAAATAGCCCGCTATGGTCACGCAAGCAAAGGAAACGGCAACACAAGAATAAACAACGAAATAAGAAATAGCCTCAGCAGAAAGCGCATAACCGTTTCCATGCAATACGTACCGAAAAAGCTTCATTAAGCAGAACCTTTCATCAAGGCTTCTTTATCTTTAGATTTCCATCGGAACTAGTTGAGCTATCAGTTTCCATTTCTGTTCACAGAATTTTTGGAAATGTCACTAGGAGTTTTAAATATAACATAGGGCGAATCACATTTGAGGAGACTGTTAATTGAACAGTAATCCGCCCAAGAGGACCGCTTCAGCTTTGTCTGTTGTTGCCTTATTCGCCTCAATTTTATGCCTGTTAGTCGCTGCTAGTCTCTGCGTTGAAGTACACGCGTCAATAAATCCGCCTGCAAATCCTGTTCGCTTGATATTCATTCATCATTCAACTGGCGAAAACTGGCTAAGCGATACTAACGGGGGCTTAGGCATTGCCTTGCGAGACAACAACTATTTCGTGAGCGACACCAACTATGACTGGGGTCCCGACAGCATCGGCAGCAGCACCGACATCGGCAATTGGTGGCTCTGGTTCCGAGGACCAAGCAGCACAACATACCTCAGTGCACTCTACTCCGAAAGCGGGCAGCACTCCGAGTACTCCCGCATGTCAACTGATGTCAGCGGCGAAAACCAAATTATCATGTTCAAATCCTGCTTTCCAAACTCTGCCTTACAGGGCAACATCAACGACCCAGTTCCGCCGATTGACAGCAACCCTCTGCGCGGACAAAGCAGCGATTCAGAATTTCACACCGTCGCGAACGCCAAGGGAATTTACATAGACTTGCTGGAGTACTTTAAGACGCGACCAGACATACTGTTTGTAATAATCACGGCACCGCCATTAACAGACTCTACGTACGCTGATAACGCACGTGCCTTCAACAATTGGCTCGTGAACGAGTGGCTAACAAACTATACAGTTGGCAACGTGTTTGTATTCGACTTCTACAACGTGCTAACCTCGAACGGCGGAAACGCAAACGTCAACGATGTGGGCTTGGTATCGGGTAACCATCATCGCTGGTGGAACGGGGAAGTCCAGCATAAGACCGATGGAGACGACGATGCGAGCCCAAATACCTTGGAATACCCAACGGAGGACGATCATCCAAGCATGGCTGGAAACCAGAAGGCCACTGCTGAGTTTGTGCCGCTTCTGAATAACGCCTACAATAGTCGCCAAAAAATTCCTGAATTTTACGGACTTACAGTTTTGCCTATTCTCATAACCTTGACGTTAGCTGTTGCTCTATTAAGCAAGAGAAAAATTGGCGTACATTAAAAGAAGTTTTTCAAAGAATATCCAAAGCCGTGCTGCCTTGTTCAAGAAAGGATAAGCAAGAAGGCTAACTTGGCGAAACTGGGAAAAAGCACTCAAGCGTAACAAAAAGGCTACCATTCATCTCTTTTGCTTACGGATTCCTTTTTCATGGTTTCCTCAATTTCACGGTAAATGCTTTTCACAGAGTTCAAAACAACTGCCAAGTCGGTGCCTGCGATGCTTTTCACAATCGGGACTTTTATGAGCCTTTCCACCTTTCAATCTCAAACTCCAAAGCCATCCGAGACAAGGAGAGATGCGAAAAACTTAAAAACGAATTTCAACGACTTAGTTTTCACATGCTCGTTGCCGTGTTGAAGGGTAAATAACTTTGAAAGGAATAGCTATTTGGATATTAGGAGTCTTTTCTTTTCTTGCAGGATCGAACGTAATTAACGCAGTAATTATGTGGTTTAATTTAGGACCGGAAGGTACGTTCACGCCTTACTTGCTTGGCGGTTTGACTGGACCGATTCAGGTTTACGTTTATTTCTTGTTTTCCGTGATCGTAATGGTGGCTTTTCTTGGGGCAACCTCTCATAAAGTAGTTACCGACTTGGTAAATACGGATCAGATCAACGCGATTAATGGAAAAACGGATCGTTTGGAGGCTGGTCAACAGTCTCAGCAGAAGGTTTTGGAGGGTGTGCAGGCAAAGGTGGTTCTGGTTGATGAAAGCTTGGAGCGTACCCGGAAGGAGTTTTCTAAGAAGCTTGGTGAACAAGGGGATGCCATAACACAAAGTTTGGAGAGTGGTCACCAAACTCAGCAAAAGATGTTGGATGGTGTACAGGGTCAAATGTTCCTTCTCGACGATGGTCTCAAGGGTGTTAAGAAGGGGCTTAATGAGCAGGCAGAATTGATAAAAGGGGTAAATGCAAATTTGGTCGATAATTTTGGCGCTCAACTAGCTGACATAAAAGAAGCTGTGGCAAAACAGCTTGGAGAAACAGAAAACGCCTTGGCGCAGGTTAAGCGTAGAGAAAAGAAGACAGAGGCAGCCATTGCTAAGCAGGGGGACGGAATAGCAGAGATCGCATTGAAACTGGAAAAGTTGGAAGGCGAACTTGTCAAGCCTAAACCGCTGTTGACTAGCCAGAGTAATGTAGAAGATGTTAAAGGAATAGGGCCGGGCAAAGGGACTGAGCTGAAAGAAATGGGAATAATGAACGCGGGCGACCTTATTATGGCAGACCCTAAGGTTCTTGCGGCGAAAATGGGTTCTTCTGAGAAGACGGTTGAGAAGTTGCAGGGGCGAGCCCAACTCTCGATGGTTCCGGGTTTGAATGAAAAGGGCCTTTTCCTGTTAGAAGAACTCGACATCATGGATAGAAAGAGCCTCGCTGAACAAGATCTGATTGAACTAAGCAAGAAAATGAACGCCATCTTCAAGGTTAATCTTGCGAAGGGAAAAGTCTTAGAAGCCGACAAGCCAACAATCGAAGAGATAGATTCTTGGGTAAAATTTGCAAGACCCTAGATAGCTGGAAAGGCCAAATTCAAAGAAGTTGAACGTGGTTGCCTTCTGCAGCAGTGCCTTAAAGTTAACACGCTCCGTCAAAAGCAAACCCCGACACGAATCAAACAGGATTCTTGAGTTCAGCGTGTCTGGTTTGCTTGAAGCTGCAGACCAAGCATTTAAGGTCATGAAAAGCCCAAAAGACATTTTCTTTCTAGATTTAGACCGAGACGGAGAGTGGAAAACTGTTAGCGAAGACCAACTTAGGTGCATGTAGTCAATCGATGTGGGGTTTTGGTTATGACTGATTATCTGGTTGGAACGGGCGGCTGGGCTTACTTTCGGAAAAACAAAAACATGCCAAAGAAAGAGTGATGCCCAAACAGTCTCAGATAGGCTCATTCTTAAGATAGATGCACGAGGATGATAGCTTATACATGTTGATAGTTGCCTCCGGCTAGAATACCGCGTGCAACTTGTTATTGATTTTCCGTATTAGACGGGAAAACCCCAGCGGAAGCATGCGGGATAAAGGTCGAAGGCGAGAACAAGTGGAAAACCATTATCGAGAACACGAGCAAACAGAAACGCTAGGTTCCCAACTTCTTCTTTTTCCTCCGTTATCTCATGCAACTCTTTAGTCGGTCAAGGAAAGCTCTTGGTCTGACTACATCAAAACCAGATAATTTTTTCCCTTTTCCAGCGCCTAACGATTCCAAATACTGGATCTGTTTACCACAAGTATAAAACGAATCATCGTTCGTTACTAGATACAAAACACCTTCCAGGCAAATACGAACTTACTCCAAAACTGACCGCGATGCTTAATGCTCTGCCAAGAAAAGACAAACGCATCTTCCCGATGACATACGCCTGCGCCGAAGATTCGCTAAAGCATCTAAGAAAGAGAGCAGCCGCAAAATTCCAAAACCCCATTCTGCTATCCATATGCTTCAAGTCATACCGACACTGGGGCGGCTCGATGCTCGCGCACGTCACCAACGGCAACGTACTCGTAATAAAGCAGATGCTAAGGCATAAGAACATCCAAAACACGATGAAGTACATCCACACAATAGTATTCAGGGAAGAAGACTTCGAAGAAACCGTTGCCACAACCCCTGAAGAAGTAAGACAGCTTGGCAAGGCGGGCTGGCAGAAATACGACGAAATGGCAGTTAACGGCACGCAAATGCATTTCTACAGAAAGCCGAAGCGTTTCGGTGGGTTAAAGACTCTCTAGTATAAAGTAAATCTCTATGGGATAAATCCTTAATAGAGAGAGATTCACCTTCATACTGCGCTGGAGTGTTAACTAGCAAATGGCTAAATTCAAGGTAATCGTGTCTGACCCCCAAGCGGGAACTTCAAAAGTAGTGGAAGTTGAAGAAGCCCGTGCTGTCCCGTTCATTGGGCGCAGAATTGGAGAAACGATGGATGGCGCTGTGGTGGATTTGCCAGGGCAAAAACTGCAGTTGATGGGCGGATCAGACAAGGATGGCGTTCCTATGAGGCCAAGCGTTCACGGTGGAGTACGCAGGAAAGTTGTCCTGAGCGGCGGAGTGGGATTTAACGCTAAGAAGAAAGGCGAGAGAAGACGAAAAGCAGTTCGCGGCAACGTCATAACGGACGATATTGTTCAGGTTAACGTGAAAATCGTTGAGCAGCCTGCGAAACCTAAGGAAGCCAAAGCGGAAGCGAAGCCAGAAGCCCAAGCCCCAAGTCCCGCTTAAAATTGTCAAAACTTATTAACTTCCATAATTTACTGCTTCATTGATTCATAGGTATTCGTGGAAACGACATGAGTAGCCCAAGTAAAGCCTTGCTGAAGCAGCCTGAAGTGAACATTGGTACCATAGGGCATGTTGACCATGGAAAAACCACTTTGGTGCAGTCGCTAACTGGCGTGTGGGCTTCGCGGCACAGTGAAGAACTGAAACGTGGCATCACCATAAAGCTGGGCTACGCTGACCTGCCGATCTACAAGTGCCCCAAATGTGAAGCCCCAAAGAACTATTCCACTAAACCTGAGTGCCCAAATTGCGCTGAGGCGCCAATTTTTGAACGCTCCATAAGTTTCGTGGATGCTCCAGGGCACGAGGCTTTGATGGCTACGATGTTGTCTGGGGCTGCCATAATGGATGGGGCAATTCTTGTGATTGCTGCGGATGAGCCTTGTCCGCAACCGCAGACGCGGGAACACTTGGCGGCTGCTGAGGTTATTGGCATAAAAAATATTGTTATTGTGCAGAACAAGATTGACATTGTTGATGAGCGAAGGGCGATGCAGAGTTATCAGGAGATCAAGAACTTCGTGAAAGGCACGGTGGCTGAGAATGCTCCGATTATTCCTGTTTCTGCGCAGCGTGGCATAAACATTGATGTGCTGCTTAACGCCATTGAGGAGATTATTCCGACGCCGAAGAGGGATGAGACGAAACCTCCGTTTATGTACATTATTCGCAGTTTTGACGTTAACAAGCCTGGAACACCTATCGAAGAGATGGAAGGCGGCATTGTCGGCGGAACAATAGCGCAGGGGAAGTTTGCGGTGGGTGAGGAAATTGAGATTCGCCCAGGAATCATGATTGAACGGGAAGGCAAGACGGTTTTCGACCCGCTTGTCAGCGAGATAACGAGTCTGCAGGCTGGCGAGCAGAATGTGAAGGAAGCAACCTGCGGTGGGCTGGTGGGTGTGGGGACTCTTTTGGATCCTTCTTATTCCAAGGCAGATGGTTTAACTGGCAACGTTGCTGGGAAAACTGGTTTGCTTCCGCCCACGCTGACGGAGTTGACTTTGGAGACGCATGTTTTGGAGCGTGCGGTGGGAACGAAGGAGCTTTTGAAGGTAGAGAGGATAAATCTCGATGAGAGTCTGCTTCTTCACGTTGGTGCCGCTGTGAATGTTGGGAAGGTTACGGCTGCGAAGGGCAATTTGATTAGGGTTAAGTTGAGTAGGCCTGTGTGTGTTTTGTCAGGTTCCAGAGTTGCCATCAGCAGGAAGATTACTGCGCGGTGGAGATTGATTGGTTACGGGCTTATTTCGGAGAAGCAGGGTAGCAAGCTCTAGCTGGGCGATTCTAATATTCCTTGTTTCTTCATGAAGGCGTGTGCTTTTTGGAGGACGTCTTTGGCGTTTTTGAAGTTGAGTTTCTCCATTGCGCGTTCGTATGGTAGCCATTCGTAGCCGATGTGTTCGTAAGACAACTGCACTTTTGTGGTGTGGGTTTCGATGAGGAAGAAGACGACTTCTTTGCTGACGGTTGCGCCTTGTCTCTTGTAGAAGTAGGCGATTTTCTCTTTGAAGCCTTCGATGAATTTTGCGTCGGCTATTCCTGTTTCCTCTCGGAGCTCTCGAAGTGTGGTTTCTTTTTCTGTTTCGCCTTTTTCCACGTTGCCTTTGACGAAGTCCCAGTGCCCAGCTTCATAGTGAAGGAGAAGATAGTTAATTTCCTTGTTCTTGGCGTATACTACTGCGCCACATGATTTTTCATTCAACATGAGCTTTACCAGTTCCACTTGACTTGCATATTCTAAGGCGTTTTAACCTTAAAAGTGATTCTAACGCATTTCACTGAATAAGGCAATTTTGAGTTGAATTTTCTGGAGACAGCCAAGATGATTGCAGGTTTAGCTGACGAGAAGTTGAGGACTGTTGTGCTCGGAGCAGACTATAGCCCCCTTATATAAAGCAGGCTGCATAGAAAACGAAGGGATTAGGGAGTTTGAGTTTTTGCGTGTTCTTTCAGGTAGACCTGATCTTTAAGCAAACCTATCTATAGCGCTTGTACTACTGGTTGGTCGCTTGTAAAACTAGTTTTACCTTGATTAGGTAAAGGTTTTTTCACGAGAACCTTTTTACCTGTTCCCGCGCCATCGACAAGGCGAAGGGACAACGTTGACTGACGACAAAATAGACGACGAAACCGTCTTGCTCAAAAAAGGAACACATGTGTGGGTTTTACAGGTGAATGGCGAACTTGCACTCTTTGGCTCCGGATATGGCTGACTGCAGTAAATCAACTTTTACAGGCTTCTGCAGAGCGGTCTCCCAGTACTTCTCAACGAACCCTTTTGAACAGTTGCAGTAAGTCTTCGACACAGTTTCATCGTTCGGCAGACCTCTTAACAAGCCGCAGTAGCATCTCATGGGTATAGTGAACGCCTGCGGCGTATAAAACTGATACAAAACCGCGCCTTCTACAGCAAGTCGCGTACCTTTCAGGGGTTTCTTCAGCTCAGCCTCTAAAAACGCATCCAAACTTGAAAACTTCTTGCGTCTCGCCACTGCCCGTTCAATCACCCTGCTATTCTTCTTGGCACAGTTGTAGCCACAGTTTTGCATAATCTGCACTCGAGATTTTTCATCAACCAACACATCCAACCGCTCCATGGCACCCTTTACCCAATGGGCGATTTTCGTTTTGTCGGTTTTCTCTGTTATCGCCTCGCTATCCTCCATTATTCTTGCAGCTACGGCTTTGCCAGCTAGCTGTTCTATACAATTCTCCATCGCTATAAGTGCACCGTGTTTTGCCATTTTGCTTTCTTCCCTTTTTCCTCTTGAGACACCGCTAGTAGCAGTTTCTGATAAAAAATTTGTTAACACAAAACCCACAAAAGTCTCCGAAGGCTTCGGAGGCTTCATTGGAGACAAGCGCTATTTTAATATAAACATGAAAGACTACCCAATGATTGTGATAATCCACAGGCAACCTAAAACAAGCTGGTTTTTCAATGCTGCAAAGATTATTAATAGTAAAACCTCCCCATCAACACTGAGGGTGACTATCGTGCTCTTCGGAGTCAAGAGAACGCTGCAGGTAGACTTGGGCGACTTGCATGATGAAAAAGACAAACTCATCAACTTCTTGAACTCAAAACTCAAAGTAAACGCAGCCTACAGCCAAAATAGGCTGTCAGTAGATTCAGAAAAGCTGTCTCCAGAAGAACTGGAGCATGCAGTAAACAAATTTGTTTACCATCAAAACCTCAACGCCGTCTACTGGGTTTCCCTGGAAGGCAGAACCGTCAAAATCAACCGTTTCAAGAACGCCAAAAAACCAGACAAAAACAAAAAGCCGGGAACACCGCCAACCTTTGCACACGGCTTTTAAATAGTCGAGGCGTTTTTGGTGCACTTCAACAATCTTAAATATAACTAGCCGAAGAAAAGCTAAACGAAGGCATTACCTTGGTAACAAAGAAAACCACTGTAAGGCTTCTTCTGGTGATTTCCTTAGTCTCAGCGGTTGGCGCAGTAATCCTCTACTTCCAAACTCCATCCATCCAAAAACAGTACCAAATGGTGAGAATTTCTTCGACAATTATGGAGCCAGCAATCATGAAAGACTCGCTTGTCATGGTAGACCCAAATGTGAATCCAGCAGACTTCAAAACCAACTACCCCGACAGCGACATCATCATGTTTCACAATCCAGACGATCCCAACCAACTCATCGTGCATCGGATAGTCGCCACGGAAGAAATCAACGGCACGACCTGTTTCTACACCAAAGGCGACGCAAGCGGCGTCAAATACCCTGCAGTTCCCAACTCCTCGGAGTATGACCGCTGGGGCGCTGTTTCCCCGGACATTATAGTCGGCAAAGTGGTAACCGACGCCGCCAGCTCACAGTTGGTTCCTCTGACGCTGAGCTTCTGGGCGTTAGTGTCCACTTCAATCGTGACGGGCTTAACGAGCTTGGGTCTGTACGCATTCGCCAGAATAAGAAAGAAATAGTGCAACCGTTCTTGAAACATAACGGAGAAAGGTTGTGGTGCTCCGGCGAAACCTGAGCCTCTGCTTGTGGTGTCCTCGTTTTGCTTTTTCAAATTTTTATGCAATTTGCTCTTCCTAATGCTGCGGCGACTATTCATGAGAACGGAAACGTTAATAGTGTGAAAGTAAAATATTCTTACTGATAAACATGTCAGAAGAACCTGAAGTCACCACAATGAGCGAAAAAGGTCAAGTAGTCATCCCGCAGTCCATTAGAAAGGAGCTTGGGATAAAGCCGAAAACCAAGTTTCTTGTTTTCGGCAGGGGCGACACTGTCATAATGAAGAAACTCGAACTGCCTGACGTGAAGAAAGAATGGGAAGAAATCTTCAAGATGATGGACACGAAGGGGCTGAAGTTTTCCGAAAAGCAAATTCAGGAAGAGATTGCCGCAGTCAGAAAGAAAAAACCCCGAAACAAATAAGATGATCCAATGTTTCGAGTCGTCCTCGACACCAATGTCCTTGTGAGCGCTGTGATTTCTAACGGCAAACCCAGAGAACTCTTGAGGAAAGGACTAGAAAATCAGTTTTCCATCGTAACATCCGACAGCATTCTGAAAGAGCTTGCCACAGTACTTCGCCGACCAAAATTCAAAACAAGCGAAGATGAAGTCCACAGAATCATTCTCGCCATGATTCGATCAAGTGAAGTTGTAAATGTGAAGTCAAAATTCGAAGCCGTCAAGGAAGACCAAAAGGACGACATGATCATCAACACGGCTTACGATGGACGCTCAGACATCATTGTCACTGGCGATAAGCACCTTCTCAAACTGAAAAGCTTCAGAGGAATTAGAATAGTCACCGTTGAAAGCATGCTCAACCTGCTTTAAAAAGAAAAGAATCGGGAAGGACACCAAAAGTTGAGGTTGTGGTGCTCCGGCCGGGATTCGGACCCGGGTCACCGGCTCGAAAGGCCGGAATACTTGACCGGACTATACTACCGGAGCGCACCTTTTTGAGAAGAGCACAAGCAAAATGCCGTTTCCCTCGAATAAACCTTACCCTTCTCGCTGAAAAAAGTGCGTTACTGAGCTGACTTTTTTTCTTTGAATAGAAAGCCTGTTATTTGCTCAACGAGTTTGCCTGTTGACCGCTCCTTCTCCTCGAGGTCAAGGACGCGTTTTTCAAGGTCGTTGGAGATGATCTTGCCTTCGATGCGGTTTGCGGAGCGGAACATGAGCAGCATCCTGAAAACATCGGCGACGGCTTTTTCCTGTTCCTCAGCCGATGCCTGCTTGATTCCCGCGCAGATGGACAACTGGTCAATGTAGTGCTCTTTTATTTTCAGTTCCTGATTTACCGATGGGTCAGTGGGAAAAGCTATGGCTAAAGGGTTCTTTTTGCTTAGTTCCGCGGCGGTTGGGAAGCGGATGATGATGTCGCCGCGTATCCATGAGGAAACGAACTCTGTTACGAAGCGCCTCACGTCCTTCGGTGAGAACAGAGTTGCAGGCTCTTGTGGCGGTTTCCTGCGGATTCTGACTTTGAGAACTTTTCTGTCTTCCACATTTGCTTTTGCATCTTTTTTCATTTGACTCTACCCCCTGAACTGAGCTTTTCTCTCTACAGTCTCCCACGTTAGCCTTGACTTAAACATTTCCGAACTCAGCGGAGTTAATAGGAGATTTTGGCTGTTGAGGGGATTTTGCCGAGAACTTTGGCGGTGGCTTTTTCCACTTTCTCGCGGTTCTGCGCATCGGTGTATACTCGTAGTATGTTGATGAAGCCTTTCAAGGTCTCGAAGATCTTGGAGATCTCGCTCAGGCGGTACATGGTTTTGGTGCCTCCTCCGCTGGGTTTGCTGAACACGGGTATCTCCATGTTCTCCATCAACGCGGAATGGTGATAGGGTACGGAAGGCACGGTGGGCACGTCGATAATCACCGCCTCCGCGGCTATGCCTGCTTCATGTGCAATTTCGGCTTGAACCTGCTGCCTGTAGGCGTCGCGGCTGAAAATGTTAGAAATCATCGTGTCTTTCTCGTAGAAGGTTCGTTCGTAAGCGCATTTCAGCATTCTGCGCCGCTCCAAGTCGTCGATGATGCGTCTGGATTTTTCGCATTTCTTTGCGGCAGACCAGACCGTGTAGTCATCCATTGCCAGGTACTCTTCAGGCGTCTTAAACGCTGTCAAGCCCAGTTCATCGTTCGCCTTCTCCATCGCCATCGCCAACATAATCTGGGCTGCTCTGCCGACGCGGTGGAAATAGATGCTTTTGAACGATTCAATGCGCGCGATGATGAAGGATTCCAACGCGGATAAGGCGCCAAGCTCAACTGCCAAGTTCTCGCCCAGCACGTCCAACGCGTGTATCAGCCTGAAAACGTCGATGAACCCGTACTCCGCGCCCGTGTGATAGGTATCCCGCACGATGAAGTCCTGCTTGTCCACGTCCACGGCGCTGCTGATTATCTGGTCCAGAAACGCCCTGCCAGGCTTGTGCAGTTTGCCCACGGCAAGTTTCGCGACCTCGGCAGCGTTGAAGCCCATTTTGCCGAGTTTGTCGGCGACTTCGCTTTTCTCCACAATCCACGACGTCATGTCCTCATGCGTTTTGTCCAAGTCTCTGATGAGCAGGTGCTCAAAAACGTGGGAGAACGGTCCGTGCCCAACATCATGAAGCAACGCTGCAATCCGAGCGGTCGCCGCTTCCTCGTCGGTAATCACGCGGGAGATGTTGGGGTTCTCCGTCACCTTTCCAGCTAGGAACATGACGCCTAGGCAGTGCTCGAACCGCGTGTGGTTCGCGCCTGGATACACGTATTCTGAGCCTGCCAGCTGCCGCAGTCGCCGCAGCCGCTGCATGGGATACGAGTCGATGACGGTTTTTTCTGCTTCTGTCACGTAGACGTATCCGTGCACAGGGTCCTTTATTTCGCCCCAGTAAGTCTTCGGCATATCCACATCAGCCTCTTCAATGTGAAATTATATCTATGCGTCTCCAATTAATGCTTAACCATCACAGCAGCTGCGAAGGTTGGCGAAAGTGAACAAGAAAGGCATCTTCATCGTCGTTGAGGGTTTGGACGGTTCGGGGAAAACCACGCAGGCAAAAATCCTTGCCTCAAGCCTCAACAGGAACCACAAAGCCCTGTACACAGCGGAGCCTAGCAGCGGCAAAGTCGGCGCCTTCATCCGAAACAGCATTCTCTACGGCGAAAATCGCCCTCCGACCGCCGTTGAGGCGTTGCTGTTCGCTGCAGACCGAATTGAGCACGTGCAGAACGAGGTTTTGCCCGCTTTGGAGGAGGGGCAGATTGTGGTTTCTGACCGCTACGTTTACTCAAGCCTCGCGTATCAAGGAAGCGCGGGACTCAGCCTCGCATGGATTGAATCGATAAACCAGCACGCGTTGAAACCTGACCTTGCCCTATTCATAGACGTCGACCCTGAAGCGGTTTTTCACAGGCTGAAGCGCAGAAAATCCGTCATGGAGAACCTTGAAACGCAGCGGAGAGTGCGCGAAATATACCTGCAGTTTGTGGAGAAAGGCGACCTTGTCAGAATAGATGGCGACAAAACCAAAAGCCAAGTTGCCGATGAAATCTTCGCTGTAGTGAACAAATTCTTGGAAACTCGCGGCTAAGAAGGCTCTTCAGGTTTCAGCGTTTTTCTCGCAGATGCCGCGTTGACCTTGGCGACCAAGAAGTTGACAAGTTCTTCAGGCGAGATGTACCTTGGACCCCGCTCGTGAAAAACCTGAAATTCGACGCGGTGATTCGCGCCGAAGCCCACACGCATCATGTAGTAGTCGAACCTTAGCGGGGTCTTTTTTGTTGCTGCGTTTTTGTAGTAGCGGATGCCGCAGAAGAAGTCCAATACTTTGAGGTGCTCTTGGGCTGCGACGGCAAGCATTTTTTTTGCTTCTTCCTCATCGATGTAGGTGAAGCCTCCCGCGTCAGCGATTCCCCACTCAAAAATCACCGTGCAGTCTGGCACGGATGGGCTGCCGACTTCCAGGAAGCTCAGGTTTTTGCCGTTCACTTTTTGAAAAATCTGGATGAGTTTCTGCTGAAGCGCTCTGCCTGAAAGGGAAGACGTGAAAACGTCTCTTCGGTGGACGTTTGCGGGGAAGTTCTCGTAGAACCCAAGCATCTTTCGCTTAGCTCTTCTTCATTCGCTTTATCTTTTCAAGGCTGTCCAGCAGGTCGGAAAGGGCGCTGCTGAGTTTTTGCAGTTCCTCCACGCTGTCTGTCCGCTGAATCTTGCCTTGCAGGTCCTGCACTTTCGCGAGCAGCGTGGCTTCAAGCGTTTCCATGGCAGCGTTGGTTGTGGCTTTGGTGGTTTCTTCGCCTTCCTTAACTATGATAACTTTCTTTTCGTCTTTGACGCACCATAAAGTGCCGTTTTTCAGCCTGAACAGCGGAGAAGCGCAGACTGGGCAAGCCAAATCTGTCAGGGTCGCGCCTTGGCGGAGCAGGTCAGCTCCGCGGTTAATGTGGTCATCTGGTTTCTGTTGCATGGTCAGACCCCAAAGTAAATACGTCTCAATGCTTATATAACTTGGTTCACTGCGAGATTGCAGTAGGTGGACACCTTTATGGTTCGGAAGAAGAAAACCGAAGAGTATGAAGTACGGATAAAGCAGGCGCTGGTTGTGCTTGGAGAAGTCTCCGAAGACAGCACCACGCCGAGGAACATCAGGCGCGCCGCGAAAGACTCCATGAACGCGCTGCAAAGCGGCGAATACACGCCTGCCGTGCGAGCTTCTAATGTCATAAGCATTTTGGATGAGATTCTGCAGGACCCGAACATGCCTGGGTACACGCGAGTTAAGCTCTGGAACATCATGAGCCTCATCGAAGCCATAAAAGACTAGGCTTTCCACGGGGCGATGCCTTATGGCGAAAGTTTTCCATTATAGCACCGTCAAATTGGAAGATGTCACCATGGCGGGCACTTCAAAAACCAAAGTACGCTGGCTAATAACCAAGAAAATGGGTGCCAAAAACTTTGCCATGCGAGTTTTTGAAATAGAACCGAACGGTTACACGCCCTTACATAAGCATCCGTGGGAACACGAAGTTTTCGCATTGGAAGGTGAAGGCGAAGTTTTCGATGGCGAAAAAGCCACGCCGTTCAAGGCAGGCTTCGCCGTTTTCGTGCCTCCGAACGAGCTTCACCAGTTCAGGAATAGTGGAAAAACTCTTCTCAGCATAATTTGCCTTATACCGTACATTAAAGAGTGAACTGCAACTTTTAACCGAACTGCTCCAGCGTCACATCTCTGAAGCGCGGGGGCTTTCGCTAATATTATATCCTAGTGGCTGCACTTAGAACTGGGTTCCAAGGAGTCAATAAGCCTTGAAGTACGACGTCATTATCGTTGGCGCAGGTCCGGCAGGTATTTTTTCAGCTTTGGAGCTAACCGAGAAAAACAACCTCAACGTCCTCATACTTGACCGTGGTCCAGACATCGACAACCGCAAGTGCCCCTCGAGCCGAGGCTTCGAATGCCGACACTGCGAGCCATGCTCAGTTCTCTCAGGATGGGGCGGCGCAGGCGCCTACAGTGACGGCAAGCTAACTTTATCCACCGAGGTGGGCGGTTGGCTGAACGAGTACGTTACCGAGAAAGAACTGCAAGGTCTCGTGAAGTATGTTGATGACATTTACTTGAAGTTCGGTGCCAGTGAGCAGGTCTACGGCGGAGACACTGACAAGGTGGACTACATTGCACGTCAAGCTGCCAAGGCTGGACTTAGACTTGTTAGGCAAAAGGTCCGGCACATGGGCACGGAGAAATGCGCCGACACACTCCGCATGATGCGCAAGGAACTTAACGACAAAATCACGTTCAAACCTCGAACGGACGTCAAAGGGCTCATAGCCGAAAACAGCACCATCAAAGGGGTTGAAACCGTGGGTGGTGAAAAATTCAGAGCCAAGTACGTCATCGTCGCGCCTGGCAGAGGCGGCGCTGAATGGCTGCAAACTGAAGCGCAGGTCCGTGGTTTGAAGACGGTGAACAACCCCGTTGACGTTGGCGTGCGCGTGGAAGTTTCAGCCACCTCCATGGAGGACCTGACCGAGGCGCTCTACGAGCCGAAACTCATCTACTACGCAAAACAGTTTGACGACATGGTCCGAACCTTCTGCGTTTCACCCTACGGCGAAGTCACAACCGAAAGCTACGACGGCGTCCTAACCGTCAACGGTGGAAGTTATGCCGAACGAAAAACGCAGAATACCAACTTCGCAATCCTCGTCAGCACCTCATTTACTGAGCCATTTAAGGAACCCATCGCTTACGGCAAGTACATCGCCCGCCTGTCGAACCTGCTCAGCGGCGGAGTCATGGTGCAACGCCTCGGCGACCTAGAACAAGGACGCCGCTCCACACCCGAACGCCTGTCAAGAAGCCTCATCACGCCTTCGCTGAAGAACGCAACGCCAGGCGACCTCAGTTTCGTGTTGCCTTACCGATACCTCAGCGACATTCGGGAGATGCTTCAGGCGCTGGACAAAATCGCGCCCGGCGTAGCCTCAAGGGATACGTTGCTGTACGGTGTGGAAGTCAAGTTCTACTCCAGCCACTTGCAGTTAAACAACGCGTTGGAAACCAAAATCCAAAACTTGTTTACCATCGGCGACGGCGCAGGCGTCACCCGCGGGCTTATCCAAGCTTCATCTTCAGGCGTTATAGTGGCGAGAGAAATCCTGAAACGGGAAAAACTGAAGGCATAGAAAATGGACGCGGTAGCCCAAAACATCCGGTGCAGCCACTGCGGCGCCCCAGTGGAATTCAAGTCTGGCGAAATCATCGCTACATGCAAGTACTGCGGCTTCACAACCGTCATCGAGACTGGGCAAGCCTTCGTTTTTGAGCATTCGTTAATGCTGAACAAGTTTGACCAAGCAACCATAGAAGGACCCATAAAAGATTGGATGAAGTCGGGCTTCCTGAAGCCAGGAGACCTTGCGCGGAAATCAAAGATTGCTGAGAAGAACTTGGTTTATCTGCCGTTTTGGGTGGTTTCCGTTGAAGCCAAGAGCACATACAAGGGAATATTCGAGCGCATCGCACCAGCCATAGTCAAAGAAGGCACCTTGCAGAAGGAATACGACTGGCTCGTTTTGGCGAGAGAAGCGTCAGATTTCCCAACACACGAATACGATGTCCCATTGGAAGGCAAGATACCGTACGATTTCAGGAAAATCGAAGGCTTCGCCAAAGTCCTGAACAGCGAGGTAGACCGCGACGAGGCACTGGACCTTGCGAGAACACAGATTGAGACGCGCCATCGGTTTTTGCTTCAGCAGGATGTGGACAAGATTGTGGAAATTAAGACCGAACTCACCGTGAAGCAGATGGTTTACCTGCATGCGCCCATATGGTTCGTGAAGTACGAATACAAAGGCAACGTTCTTCAGTTGATTATCGACGGAACTTCCGGCACTGCCCTAAAAGGCGATATACCCTCTTCGAAGTTCGGTTTGCTTTAAACAAACTTTAAAAGAGTCTCCTTATTATCAACGAATGTAAAAAAGACGGGAGAATATAAAATGAGTGAGAATAAAGACGTATATTCCCAAACTAAAGGTCAAATGCGCCTATCTGAACGTATAGCTGCGTTCATCCCGGGCTTCCGAGGATACAAAGAAAAAGAAATGCGCAGAGAATCCGACAGACTAATCAGAAATCACCTTTACCTGAAACTTTCAAACGCGAAAAGTGACCTCAGAACAATTTTCCAGAAGTTAAGCGACCGCCGCTACTTCGACGTCCTAACCGACATGGACCGCTTGGTCGCAAAGATGGACCGCGTTGTGGAGAAAGTCAACCACGCCAACTACGGCTATACAGGCTTCTTCGACGCTGTTAAAGTCAAAGAAGACTCGCTTGACAGGATGATAGACTTCGACAACAAACTCATCGACGGAGTAACCGACGTCGCCACTGAAATAGACGCCTTCAAAGCGGAATTAAGCAGCGGAGACACCAAAAACATGAAAACCCGAATCCAAAACATCACAGACAAACTGGAGAACTTCGAGTCGACGTTTGACAGCCGAGACGAAGTCATAATGGGGGTAGCTTAAAATGCCGCAAGTTATTGAGTGGGCAAACGCACGCGCCGACGACATAGTCTGGAAGTACCCCAGCGAAGACATCACCTGGGGTGCACAACTTGTTGTGCAAGAGTACCAGATGGCAGTGTTCTTCCGTGACGGCAAAGCTTACGATGTGTTCGGCGCTGGAAGGCACACGCTGACAACACTGAATCTGCCTTTGCTGACTAGCCTGCTAACTCGGCTTGCTGGCTTCGGAGGAAACAAACCTTTCAAAGCAACTGTCATTTACATAAGCACCAAAGTTTTCGCTGGAAAATGGGGCACCAGCGCCCAAACCACAGAACTGGCGCCTTTGAAGGTGTTCGGGCAGTTTTGGTTTAAAGTGGAAAACGGCCAGCTGTTCGTTAACGAAGTCATAGGCGGACAGAACGCTTACACAACCGACGACGTCAACGGCTTCCTGCGTGGTTTCCTGAACGAGAAAATTATCGACGAACTCAGCCACTACGATTTGGTTTCGGTTTTCACGAGGCTGGACGAGACATCGGTTATCGTGAAGAACTCGCTCATCGACTACTTCAAGCGCGTCGGCATAGAACTCACTGACCTCCGCTTCGAAGGCATCGACACTACACCAGAGTACCGTGAAAGACTGTTCTGGCTCAAAACAGGAAGAACCGCGCCCGAAGAAGTGCTAAGGATGGAAACCGTGAAAAGCGCTGCGGCATCGCTTGGTCAAGGCGGCGGGAGCGCAGGCTTGGGAGCAGGCATGGTGCTTATCCCGCAGATTATGACTCCTACGGGTGCACAAGCAGCGCCTGCAGCAGCCCTAGTGATATGCCCAAAATGCAACGCACGCGTTCCTGCGACGTCGAAGTTCTGCCCTGAATGCGGAACAACGCTTACGCCTCCATCAGCAGGCGCCATCAACTGTCCCAAATGCGGAAAATCAATTCCAGCAAACTCGAAGTTCTGCCCTGAATGCGGTTCAACGCTGTCCACGTCATCCACTTAAACAGGTGAGAAGCTATGTCGGAAGATAGAAGACTGTTGCTATCCATCGGCGCCTTCTTCTTCATCCTCGTAGTATCCCTACTGCTGGCGTTTCAAGTATTCAACAACTGGACGCTGACCTTTCCCTTAGTGCTGTTGCTCTTCGGCATCTGGATTCTAGCCTTAGCGGTAATCCGCAGTGAAAGCGCAGGGAAATATGAGCGCAGCGCCTTCAGCACACTCAGCATGGGTCTGCTGTTGGTTGCAGTAGGCGGAGCTTGGACGCTGATAGCGTTCGGGTTCAATTGGCTGTACGCGTTGGCGTTGATACTGCTGGTCTTTGGCGCTTTGGCGATTGCGGCGGCAATGAGGCGCAAGTAGCCCTTTTCTTTCTTTTGTAAACGTTTTTTTATTCCAATGCACAGTCACTGTTGCAGAGGCTCATGCGTTATGAGTGAAGAGACTATTGGTCGCGGCACATGGTATGACATGATGGCTCAGAAAGTCATCGACCGAGAACGCAAACTGGGTCGAACCCTGAGCTTAATCAGGACGGAGATGGGTCTCGGCGCCTCAGGGTTCCCGCACATCGGAAGCCTAGGCGATGCTTCACGCTCGTATGCGGTTACCCTCGCTTTGAAGGGCTTGGGTTACAACTCGGAGTTGGTGGCTTACTGCGACGACAAGGACGGCTTGCGGAAGGTTCCCGCGGGGCTGTCGAAAGATTTGGAGAAGTACCTTGGTTTCCCTGTCTCCAGCATTCCTGACCCGTTCGGCTGCCACGAAAGCTACGGCAAGCACATGAGTTCGCTCCTGCTGGATTCGCTGGATAAATGCGGCATAGAATACCGCTACTTTTCCGCGAAGGAAGTTTACGCGAAAGGTCTGCTCCGCGAAGAAATCCGCACGATTCTCATGAACGCGCAGAAGGTCGGCGAAATCGTCAAGGAAGAAGTAGGGCAGGAACGGTACACGGAGGTTTTGCCGTTTTTCCCCGTCTGCGAGAAATGTGGGCGAATCTACACCACCAAAGCCTACAAGTTCGAGCCTGAAACCGACACAGTCCTTTACAAGTGCGAGGGCTTGGAAATCAGAGGCAGACTCATCGAAGGCTGCGGACACGAAGGCGAAGCCAACATAGCCCGCGGCGAAGGCAAGCTAACTTGGAAAGGCGAGTTCGCCGCCCGCTGGAAGGCACTGGACATAAGATTTGAGGCATTCGGCAAGGACATCGCCGACAGCGTCCGCATAAACGACCGCATCTGCCGCGAGGTACTCGGCTATGAACCGCCGTCCCACGCGAAGTATGAGATGTTCCTTGACAAGGGCGGGAAGAAAATCAGCAAATCTGCAGGCAACGTTTTCACGCCTCAGGTTTGGTTCCGCTATGGGTCTCCGCAGTCGTTGCTTCTGCTGATGCTGAAGCGGTTCGTTGGCACACGCACGCTGGACGTGTCGGATATCCCCGCGTACATGAACGAGATGGATGCACTTGAGGACGTTTACTTCGGCAAGAAACAGGTCAGCGAGAGGGAACTCGTGAAGCTGAAGGGCTTGTACCTGTACTGCTGGGTCATGAAGCCACCCGCCAAGCCAAGCGTCCACGTACCATATAATTTGCTGGCTTTCCTCGCAAAAATGGCGCCGAAAGATGGCGCTGACGCGTTCATTGCTGGGAAACTCCAAAGCTACGGCTACCTGCAGAAAAACCAGCCAATCGACGACAGCCTCAGGAAGCGGATTGAATACGCCTTCAACTGGACACTGGACTTCGAGGAAATCAAAGAAACACCCGTCAACCTCACCGAACCTGAGAAGACTGCAATTGCAAGCCTCGTTAAAATCTTGGAAACTGAAGACGACCCCGACAAGATACAGAACGCCATCTTCAACGCCGCCAAAAACAACGGCATACAGCCACGCGACTTCTTCAGGACACTGTACACGATTCTGATGGGCGCGCCACAAGGACCAAGATTGGGACCTTACGTGCTTGCGATGGGGAAGCAAAACGTGGTCGCCGCACTTCAACGGGCGTTCGCAAAGGTTGAGGGTTAACCCTTTTTATTTGACCTCTGCATCTTGTCTGTGCAGTGGGCTCGTCGTCTAGTACGGATTATGACACCGGCCTGCGGAGCCGGAGGTCTTGGGTTCAAATCCCAACGGGCCCGCCACCCACCACTCTAAAGCCTCAGTTTCTGTGGGCTTTTTCTGAAGTAGTGGTTGTGACCAGTTGTCTAATTGGAGAGGGCTTGTTTGTGTTTTTTTCTGTAGGCGAAAAGAAGCGCTGCAAGAATGACTATGGCAACGATTGCAGCCGTGGCGATTATGTAGTACACGTCGCTTGGCTGGTTTCCGCTGCTCTCTGTCGGTGAAGGAATAGGTGAGGAAGTGGGTGAGGGAGTGGGAGTGGGCGAGGTATTGGGCGTTAGATTAGTGGAAGGCGAGGGCGAAGAAAGGTTCGCACCGAGGTTAATCAGCAGATCGTGCGTGCTGTGGGAATAAGTGAACTGAAGGAACCATGAATCTGCTGTTGAGGTCACTGTGTAGTTCAAATTCGCGCCATCCAAGAAGACCTTTAGGTTGGCGATGTTCGAGACCAAGCTCTTGGCTATTCCCAAATCAACGAAACCTGTTGTTCCCGAAGGTCCCGCCACGGTGAAGCTTAGTTCGTTGCTAGTTGAGTTAAACGAAAGCGCCGACACAGTCGAATTGGACGCAACAGAAAAGACGTATTGATCGTTGAATGAAGTCACGGAAAGCGTTCTCTGAACTTGCGCTGCTTCATACGGATAGGTTCCTGTCCAAAGCGCCCTGACTGTATATGTCCCTGTGGCTGAGGGCACCCAGACTGCGGAGTAGGTCCCATCGCTGGCGGTGTCAACTGATGTAATGTCGTTCCATGTTTGCCCTTCGTTTATGCTGTAAGATAACTGAACGGCAGCACCCGCGATGCCCGTTTGGTTGGCTGAGACTGTTCCGTTCAGGTTCACCTTGAAGCCTAAGAAGGATGTCTGCGAATTCAAATTCAATGTCAAATCCGTCGGCACACTGTATTTGGCTCCAAACGCGAAAATCTTTCCTTCCGCAGACATGCTGGTTCCGCAGCCCACGTAGACAGTACCATTGTAGACTGCAGGGCTTGAAACCACACGTCCTAAAGTGTAGTAGCTCCACAGTTGCGCTCCGGTGTTTTCGTCGAAACAGTAGATTTTGCCATCACTTGAGCCGATGAAGACTTTTCCATCTGCTACGGCAGGCGACGACCAAATTTCTCGTCCAGTTGGCGATTCCCAAACTTGTAATCCTGAAGAAGCGTTGAGGCAATAGACGTTGCCATCCCCTGCACCCACGAACACCAAATTATCCGCGACTGCAGGTGAAGACATGTAAATTTCGCCAAATACACCAGACGAACCGCTGCCAATCGTTGCGTTCCAAATGAGCGACCCGTTTGAAGCGTCCAGACTGTACATTCTTCCGTTGCCCGAACCAACAAAAACTTTGCCATCGCTTATCGCTGGAGCAGCCGTTGTCCCACCACCCTCTACGGCGTACATCCACTTGAGCGTTCCACTGAACGCGTCCAGAGCGAACACGTTGGATCCATTATTGTTCGGGTTTGCCCCAGAAGATCCAACGTACACTACGTTGTTCCAGATGGCTGGAGACGAAAAATCGTTTGCCGACGTGTTGCTCATGCTGAAACTCCATTTGAACGAGCCATCAACAGCGTTTAGGCAGTAGAGTTTGCCATCATCTGAACTTATGTACAACTGCCCGCTGTTGACTAATGGGGAGGAGTTTATTTGGGAACCCGTTGGGTAACTCCAAAGCACGTCGCCGTTCGATTCGTTCAGGCAGTAGACATTGTTGTCCCTTGTACCAAGGTAGATTCTTCCTGAATCGACAGCGGGTGAACTCCACACCAAATTCACCAAATTTTGGCCTGCGCCGAGGCTTTTTAGCCAGATTTTTTCTCCGGTTGTGGCGTTGAGCGCGTAGACGTCGCCGTTAATTAGAACGGCAATAACTTTGCCATCGAGAACTGCTGGACCCGTGACCACCTCAAAAGTAGTGTTGTAAACCCACATCACTTCGTTTGTGCTGGGTGCCGGTGACGTAGAGTGTCCAGTGCGCTGGGCATCATGCCTGAAAGTGGACCAGTTGTCACCAGATGATTCAGCCGAAACGGAAACGAAAAGTGCATTGCCAGACAAAGCAAAAGCCACAACTACTAAGACTAAAAGTAAAGCGCTGAGAAGTTTCTTCATTTTGCCCATCCCACCTCACTGATATGTTAGTTAAGCATAGGGTAACTATTAGCTCTCCCTGCAGAACAAGCTGTTCTCCCACAAGAACACTTCTGAACCTGAAGGTCAACCTGCGCTTCACACTATAAACAATGGAGGGGGTAGGTTCCGCTAGCAGACCCGATTAGAAAACTGATTGAACCTGCAAAGAATACCTTATATTTAATGCGGCTGTTTTCAGTGGTATGGCTCTGAAACCTAAAGGCGCACTTCTGCTGGCTGGCATATTCGCTTTGGCAGTTCTCGTGGGGCTGCTGGTTCTTCCAGGTTTCGCAGGTTACTGGCCTTATCAACTTGTAGGCTTACTGGCGTTGTATGGGTACCTGTTCGTTGCTTTGACGACTTTGACCAATCCGTTCTTGAAAGAAATGGTACAGGCTTTCGGCAAACCCTTCCTGAAGATACACCACACATTCGCAGCGTTGGGCGTTGTTTTAATCACGCTCCACCCGATCACGTACGCCATACAAAGCAGTTTTTCAGTCTTCGTACCCAACTTTGAAAGCTGGACTCTTTTTTGGACGTTTGCCGGAATACCCGCGTTCTACGTGTTTTATGCAGCGTTTCTTGCAGCGGTCTTGAGAAAGAAAGCTCTGAGGCACTGGAAAACTTTTCATGTACTGATGTACATCGTTTTGTTCCTTGGAATCGTACATGCCAACCTTCTGGGGTCCAACTTCCAAAACATAGGTATAGCCGCAATTTATGACGCCCTGTTCGCCGCGTCCATGGTTGGACTTGTACTGAAAAGATATCAAAATTATCAAATCCGCAAAGCAATAAATGCAAAGAAAAACGCTCAAAGCCTGTCTTCTTCAAAACCCGCAGTCAGCTGAAACGAGATTCCGAATTACAGAATCAGCCGCCATCAGCGTTTTCCATGCACCCTACTATATATATACTATGAGGGGTGTGCACAATTCGATTTTGGATACTTTTAGATGTTTAATTCTTCTGATGACTGACTTTATTCTAACAGAAAAAGTGCAAAAAACCGCCAAAAAACGGAATAATGCACACCCCTCATACTATAAATAGAAACTGCATGGCTGCATAGAAAGCGCTCAGTTGGTTTACTGGTCAAAAGAAGTTGCAGGCTTGATTTGGACCCGCGATAACTACTACGTAAAGGTAAGTGTTGCCTAGTTGCTGGGGTGGACGTCGTGAGATTCTTTACCAGTTGGCAAGTTGTAATCCTTTTACAGATTTGAAGTGTTTGTCGCGTGTTAGGACGGCTTCACCATTTGTCTTTGCGATTGCTGCTATTAGGACATCAAATTCACCTATCAAGCTGCCTGCTTCTCTCATTTCATTGTAGATGTCCGATGCTTCTTGGCACGCGTACAACGTCAAATTTAGAACATCAATATTAGACAATAGGTTTTGAATTTTAGTCAAGTTGCGTTCTGGTCTTGATGATATATCTGCTCCTTTGAAGAGTTCATAGGCTGAGATTATGGTCGTGGCGATTCGTTCATCTTTTTCTTCCAAGTCTTGCATGGCTTTGTTCGCGTCTTTTTTTCCCTGCATCAGAGCGATAAGCATGTCAGTGTCTAGAATCAAGGCTACATGTCGACCTGCCGAGAACGTGATTGTTCTCTGTCCTTCATTAGCTGTGCAAGCACTTCGTCTGCGTCATCTCCTTCCCATGTGCCAGAAAACTCCAGCAGCGATTTCTTTTTCTTCTCACTCACAATTCTCATAACAACGTCTGAGAAAGACTCGCCGGGTTTCTTGGAGTTCTTCAGTTTTTGGTAGGCTTCGTTTGAGAGGCTTATCACTTTAGTCATATTAAATGCTATGTGCATGTGCATATATATGCATTTACAAACTTGCAGGTATGCTAACTGCAACATCAGAAGCGAAAATTGGAGCCTTCGGCGGGATTTGGACCCGCGACCATTACCTTACCAAGGTAACGCCCCACCGGGCTAGGCTACGAAGGCTCAAGTTGGGTTTCTGCTCTGAAAGAACATCTTAGGACATAAAGAGCTTACGGTTCCGCACCCCAAAAAATTATTGCGCATCTTATTGGTTGGCGACGTTTTTCGCCCACACACGGCACGTGCCTTCGCTGCTCACCATGCAGGCGCCCCCGGGCTTCTCAGGCGTGCACGCTTTCATGAACATCGGGCACTTGTCGGGCTTAATCTTGCCGATGATGACGAGGTGGCACTCGCAGCCGAGCAGGATGTCTCTGCCCTGCGTGACTTTGACGCCGAACTTCTCCCGCGCATCCAAACGCACCAGGTTTTCTCGCAGGTTAAGCGCTGAATCGGGCAGCCTGCCGATGCCCCGCCAGTTCCCAGCAGTAACCGCAAACGCCTTAGCCATCATCTCCAGCGCCTTCGGGTTGCCTTCAGGCTTCACGACGCGATCATACTCGTTCTCCAACCGCGCCGCGCGCTCTTTCACCTGCTTCAGAAGCAAGTACAAAGCCATCAAAACGTCATTCGGCTCGAAACCAGCCACCACCGTCGGCATGCGGTACACCCGCGGAAAAAGCTCATACGGCTTCAACCCAATAATCGCGCTCACGTGCCCAGGCGCAATGAAACCGTCAATCTGCAAGTCACCCACGCCGAGAAGCAGCTCCATGGCGGGCGGAATAAGGCGGTGACTGACGAGGAAGCTGAAGTTTTTCGGCGGGTTCTTCAGGGCTTCCACAGCAGTGGACGGCGCGGTGGTTTCGAACCCCACGGCGAAAAACGCAAACTCCTTGCCAGGCTCTTTTTCAGCCATCGCCACGGCGTCGCTGATGCTGTAGACCACGCGGACATCCGCGCCCTCCGCTTTCGCATCCAGCAGCGACCCGTTGCTTCCAGGCACACGCAGCAAATCCCCAAAACACGTGACCACAACTCCTTTCTGCGCCAACTGAACTGACTCATCAACCTCAGCAGCAGGTACGATGCACACGGGGCACCCTGGTCCCGCGATGACTTCAACGTTTTCCGGCAGCAGGCTGCGTAAGCCGTAATGCGTTATGGTCCATTCGTGCGTGCCGCAGACATGGCAAAACTTAACGGTGTCTTTTTTCGGGGCGACTTCCCGGATTTTTTGGGCAATACGTTTTGCGAGTTCAGGGTCTCGATAAGTCTGCGCCGTCATACCGGTCAAGCCTCAGCTATTCTTTTCCAGCCGCAAGAACCTCGTTCCACAAGCTCAGCGTTTCCAAAGCGTCCTGCTTGTCGAGTTTCTGGATGGCGTAGCCTGCATGAACCAAAACGTAATCTCCCACCTTCGCGTCTACAAGCGTCACGTTTACTTCTCGAAGAACGCTTTCCCCGAAATCGACTTGGGCTTTGTCGCCTTTGACGCTCTTGACAAGCGCTGGAATAGCCAAACACATAGCTAATCAGCATATCCGAGGCGTGGACAGCGATAAAAAGGGTATGGTCAGAAACGGCTGAATCCGCCAACAACCGCCTGCCCAAACGAGACGCCGCCATCGCCAGCTGGCACGGCTTCGTGGACGAGAAACCGCAGACCCGCCGCCTCAACAGTCTCACGCATCAGGGAAGCTAGCAGACCGTTAACTGCGGCGCCGCCTGAGAAGCCGATGGTTCGGACGCCTTTTTCTGACGCTTTTTCCACGGCTAGAGTTGCAAGTCCCTTGGCCAAGTAAGCGTGAACGGAGTACGCCAAGTCCGCATTCGAGGCTTTCCCGCGGTTCTCGTAGACCGCCAACATCAGCTGCGTGGTATCCAACACGTTCCCGCAGATGACCGAAGCCAAACCCAAAACATCCTTGCCTCGCACGGCGGCGGACTCCAGTTTCATGGCAGCTTCACCCTCATAGGTGCGCTCATAACACAAGCCCAAAACGGCTGCCGCTGCATCCAAAACTCTGCCGAGGCTCGTTGATTCAGGGATGCCTCCGCTTTTCTGGAGCTGTTGGAGTATCAGGTTGGCTTCGGCTTCGCCATGAGGCAAGTGGGCAGCGTTCTGCAAAAGCCACGGCGCCACATCCACCTTCTTGCCCAGTATTCCCGCGGCGATTCGCAACGGATAACGCGTGGCAGCGTCGCCTCCCAGCAAGGGCTGCTGTTCCAGATGCCCCAGCCGCTTGAAGCCTGTTGCCCCACGCTGGCATAGCAGGATTTCGCCGCCCCATGCGCCGCCATCTGTGCCGTACCCGTAGCCGTCAGCCGCAATTCCGACTGCCTCTTCTACTCCGTGCTCCGCCATCAAGGCTGCAATGTGCGCGTGGTGATGCTGCACCTGAAACAGCTGCCAACCATTTTTTTCCGCCAGTTCCATTGCAAGCGCGGTTGTGGTGAATTTCGGGTGCAAATCGCAAGCCACCGCCTCAACCTTGCTGTTCGTCAAACGCATAAGGTGCTCTGTGGCTTCCTGCAGGAACCTGCGGGTTTCCACGTTCTCCACGTCGCCGACGTGTTGGCTGATGAACGCCTTGTCTCCGTTCAGGACGCATGAGGTGTTGTTAAGTTCTCCGCCTAAGCCAACTGCGCAGCGCTTCGCTTGCCCCTTAAGCATTATGGGCGCGGGTGCGTAGCCTCGGCTTCGCCTGATGAACGCGTTGCGGTTTCCGTGGACGCGGGTAACTGAGTCGTCGCATCGCTGCGCGATTCTGCGGTTGTGAAACAGGAAATAATCCACCGTGCCGCCCAGCGTCTTCAGGGCTTCGTCGTTGTCTTGCACGATGGGCTGGTTAGGCGGGTTCGCACTTGTCATCACAAATGCCTTGTCGCTGACGCGGTCGAAGAGCATGTAGTGCATGGCTGAATAGGGCAGCATGACGCCAATGTTGTGCAGGTCAGGCGCCACCAGCTCCGAAAGGTCGTAATGGCTGTTTTTGTTGAGGAGCACGATGGGGCGCGAGGCTGAAGCCAGCAGCTCCTGTTCCTTCGAGTTCACTTCGGCGAACGCTTTTGCAGCGTCAAGGCTTCGAGCCATAATGGCGAAGGGTTTGGCGCGTCGGTGCTTCGAAGCTCGAAGTCTCTTCAGCGGCTGCTCCTCGGTTGTGGACGCGGCGATGTGGAATCCGCCGTAGCCTTTCACGGCGACTATGCTGCCTTCGCTGAGGAGTCTGCCTGCTTCACGCACAGGGTCCGCAGCCTTCACTACTTCGCCGTCCTTTGCTGTCAGGTAAGCCTTCGGACCGCACGGCGGGCACGCCACGGTTTGCGCGTGGAAGCGCCTGTTCATCGGGTCCTCGTACTCTCTAAGGCAGAAGCTGCAAAGGGGAAACTCGCGCATAGTCGTGTTTTCGCGGTCGTAAGGCAGCCGCTCAATCAACGTGAAACGTGGACCGCAGTTGACGCAGGTTATGAAGAAATAGTCGAACCGCGGGTTTTTGGGTTCTCGGAGCTCTCGGAGGCATTCATTGCATATGGCGCTGTCAGGCGGCACCACAGAACCTGAGTGTTCAATTTCATCGGAGCTTTGGAGGATAGTGAACTTTGCGTATTCGTTTTTGCCTTGGAGCTCTTTCTTGATGACGTTGTGGATTCGGGCTTGGGGCGGCTTCTGTTCTTGGAGGTCACGCAAAAAGCTGCCTACGGCTTCTTCGGTGCCTTCAAGGAGGATTTCTACTCCTGCGTCTCCGCGGTTCCGCACGTACCCTGCTAAACCATGCTGGACGGCGGTGCGGTAGACGAAGGGGCGGAAACCGACGCCTTGAACGATGCCCGCAACGTTGATTTTGACTCGCAACGAAGAGCCCTTCTCTATTTCAGAACCTCTGTTTTCTCTTATACATTTCGAAGCGGCTGGCTTTTCTGTTTGAAGGTGGCAAGCAGTCTGTCGCGGGGAGCCATGCAAAACCAAGCCTGATGAGAACAAGTAAACGTAAGCCAAAGCGAGCACACCTTGTTCAGCCATCGTTACTGCGTACAGGATTTTTTCGCATTTCGTTGACAAATACACAAGCGCAACGAGCAATAACAAAAGGGGAAAGTACTTGTATCCCGTTCCTATCCCAAAGGCGAACCTACAGTTTCTTCTTATATGGGGGCTATAGACTGCTCCGAGCAGCTAGACCACACAGTTTCATGTTGCCGCTTGCGAAGTCATCTTCTTAACAAACGCCTTAATACCTTCATCACTGCCGAACACCAGCAAATGCCCATCATTCTCCGAGCGCACCGAAAGCTGCAGCTCAGCCGCAAACTCCTTGAGCTTTTCCGCAGGCAAACTTGCCAAAGGCTTCACGCGAACCCACTTCTGGTCACGAGGCAAACCGGGAATAAACCGCGATTCACCCTTCTCTTGGACCATGCAGGTGTCGCAACTTGCTGCTTCCAGCTTCCTCAGCCACTCGTCAATTTTTTCAGGTGGAAGCTTCTTCTGCGCTTCAGTCACCAGATACGCTTCCACGCTTCCTAGGAACTCGTCGATTTTCGGCGAAGTCTCCCCACGACCCCTGTCATCTGCTTCCTCAACCTTCATCAGGACCCTTGCTGACTTTATGTCGTCTAACACGTTCTGTGGAACCGCAAGTCCCTTCTTCCGAAACTCGATAATCATCTCTTCCAGAACCCGTGAAGTAGCAAAATGCGTCACGTTATTCAGACTCCATCAAAAACTGCATCCACTCCAACATTAATAAATTGTTCTCACAACCGTTGCGCAACAGATATAAAACCCCAAAAGAATCGAACTATCAGATTCTCAAACTTCTCAAGAGCCAGCATTGGCGCGAGCATTTTGAAGAGGAAAGGGCTTGGTGAGGTTTACAACGTGCTGAGGGCATGACGGCTTGGGGCAATCTTGGTTACCCATTGAAGAAAGATTAAGGGTGCTGATGTGCTCAGTGCAGTCTATAGCCCCCTTATATGGGGGCTATAGTTTTTTCCGAGCACTAGAGAAGCAGCCTTCCAACATCAAATCGCAGTTTCCATGAGCATAAAACTTTTAGTAACCCAACGTTCAACGTCTAAGCGGTGAAACACCCTTGTCATCAGACGATGAAGACTACCCAGAATGGCACAAACGTCGAAGATTCCCACTCGACAAAGACCCCTTCTTCGGTGACATCGACCGAATCTTCAGCGAAATGGAAAAACGCATGGAAGAAGAATTCAAAGAATTCACCGAGAGAATCCCCAAAGACTACATTAAAGAACGCAAACTCCCAGACGGCAGCACAGCCAAAGAATTCGGACCCTTCGTCTACGGTTACAGCATGAAAATCGGACCAGACGGAAAACCAGAAATCCAAGAATTCGGCAACATCAAGAAAAGCCTTAAAGGTCCCCAAGTCAAAGAAGAACGCGAACCACTCGTGGATGTGGTTGACACAGAAGGCGAAATCCGCGTAGTTGCGGAACTTCCAGGCGTGGAAAAATCCGACATAAAACTCCACGGAACCGAAGACTCACTAGAAATCAGCGTGGACACACCACACTACAAATACTACAAGGAAGTCACGTTACCCTCCAACGTAAAAGTGAAAGATGCAAAATCAAGCTACAAAAACGGAGTCCTCGAAGTAATCCTGCCAAAAATCGAAGCCCCGAAAAAATCAAAAGGCGAACAAATAGACATAGAATAACCCACATCCGCCAGTAATTCGTGAAGCATGTGCCCAAGCAATGACCAACGAAATCAACGAAATTGACACGCTAAACGCGGTGTGCAAAACAGCAAAAACAGAAGGCAAACTGTCAGGCAAAAACCTAACCGAACTCTACGACCTCTTCGGACAACGCTTCACCAAAGCCTTGGAAGCGCTGAAAGAAAACCGCGTCAAAAAATACATCTTCAAACCCAGCAACCGCACAATCTGGATAGTCATTGGACGCGAAAGAGACTACCTCATAATGCCCGAAGCAGAATTCTGCACATGCGACGACTTTTACTTCCGAGTGCTAGACAAAAAAATCCACCTCTGCTACCACCTCATAGCCCAGAAAATCGCGCGCAATTTAGGCTGGTTTGAAGTAATCGAAGAAAACGACGAACTCTACCAATCCCTCATGAACGAGTGGAAAAAAGCGACTGCTTAAATACCCAAACAGCAATGAATACAACCACAAAAGGAGGACTCAACACGGACTTAGGAGGATACTTCCAAATACTCATCGGCGTTCTAATGGCATCCACATTCGTCACGCTGATTCTCATACTTCTCGGAGTTTACTACGGCAAAGAAGAACAAGAAACAGAAGAAGACTAACCCGCTTCCTCAACCATCTTTCTACGCATAAGAACAAATACTGCTACACTTAACGCCGCAAGAACTACGCCAATCAAAATCAACCATCCAGCGTTGGGGCCAGCACCAAAAACAATGGGGAAAGGTCCAACAAAAATGACGATGCCCGAACTTGCGGAACCATCTCCTCCAAATGCTGACGCTGCCACCACGAGGATTACGCCGATGAATACGAGGACAAAACCAGCCGTGAAAAGCAGCATAAACCTGCTGAGAGATGCAGAGTTTTCTTCCGCTTCCTGCTCTTCGTCATCGATGTCCTCTGGCGTTCTTTTTCACCTCAGCAGCAAATAATAAACTACCATCGCGACAATAAGCAACGCGGTAAGGGTTATGGAAAGCAAAAGTATGGTTTTGAGCGATTTTTTGTCTGTTCCAAAAATTATCGGCACAGGACCAATAATAACTGCGCCTGCGGCTTTCACCTTTGCCTTTTTCAAGCCTTTTGCGCTAATTAGGATGGTTGCAGCTATGAGGATGATGACTCCGACGAAAATGAGGCTGAAACCCAGAGTATAAAGCGCTGCAGCATCTGTCACTTGCCGTTCTCCATAATTTCTAGAGTGATTTATGGTTTAATAAGTTTCACCATCGCTGATTAAACTGAGTTCTGCAAACAAATCGCATGCAAACCCTGCAAACAATTTTAAACCACTTGCACCTTTATTCGCGTGGCGGCACCAAAAGAAATGACTCCAGAGGAAACAATCCAGCAAATACTAACGCGGAAACCTGAAATCAAGCGCGAACAAGTCCTCGACAAACTACATGCAGCCAGAGAAAAAACTGGCAGCCTGATTGCAGACGACACGCTTTTGCGGATGATTGCCGCAGAATTCGGGGTGGAAATCCCGCGAGAACCTGCTGAACATGATCATAAACTGTCAATTGCTCACCTCGTTCCAGGATTAAACGACGTCACCGTAACTGGAAGAGTTGTAGCAGTCTATCCTGTGAAAACCTTTGAGGGAAAAAAGCCTGGAAAATTCGCGTCAGTCACGGCAGTTGACAAAAATGGCGTTATGCGAGTTGTGCTGTGGAACGAGAAAGCTGACGCAGTGGAGTCAGGAACACTGAAAGCTGGGCAAATCGCTCGTTTCTCTCATGGTTACACCAAAGAAGACCGAAACGGCACAGTTGAACTTCACCTCAGCAGCAAAAGCGAAATCGACGTAAACTCACCAAACGCGCTAGAGGAAGATTATCCTTTGTCCATTAGCAAATTCGCCGCAAAAATCAAAGAAGTAACTTCAGCCAGCAAGTCGGTTAACCTCAATGGCACTGTGAAGCAGGTTTTTTCTTCATCCACGTTCACAAGGCAAGACGGAACAGAAGGAACCGTGATGCGTTTTGTGCTTGCCGACGAAACAGGCGAGTTGCCGATTGTGGTTTGGAACGAAAAAGCCTTGGAACTGGAGCAGGCACTTCGGAAAGGCGCACAGGTGCAGCTGATAAACGGCAGAGTCAAAACATCTTCCAACGGCAGAATTGAGGTTCACGTTGACGCTTCAACATTTGTCGAGGTGGAAGCTGTCCAGAAGGAATTCACCAAGATTTCGGGTTTAAGCGAAAATTTGGGAGCTGTCAACGTAGAAGGTGAAGTGGCAAGCGTTCCCGTGAGCAGGGAAGTGAAAACCTCCAAGGGCGAAACCGTGAAGTTAGTTTCTTTTGATTTGCAGGATGATTCGGGAGTTGTGCGGTTTTCTGCTTGGCGGAACCACGCGGAAATCGTTGGCGGCTTGTTGATGGGTAGGAAGATTGTGTTGGAGAACGTTTACGTGAAGAAGGGGTTTGATGGCAAGTTGGAGTTGTCCACGCGAACAGCTACTGTCATCGCGGTTGCCTAGTTTTGCTGGATTTTTGCCGCTATGACGTTTTTTTAAGAGTTGGGTGTTCCCTGTTTTGCACGTTTTAACTTGCCATCCACGAAAATACATGCTGGATTGTTGCGTCTCTAGTGCTCGGCGCAGTCTATAGCCCCTCTATTTATAGTGTGAGTGTTTGAGGTTGCATGTTGGCGTTTTGTGTGTTCGTTGGGTGAGCGGTTGGTTTCGGTCTGCACGTGTGCGGTGTATCTGGTGTTTCCGTGTGCGTTTGCAGGCAGACTGCGAGCAGTTCTATGCAGAAGGTGACTTCTTGTGCATAGGGTTTTTGCAGAATATGCCGAAAATACGGGTCAGGCTGCTCTGTTATTCTCACCTTCTCTGCGCTGCATGCGACCCAGCACACTGCACCCACCGCTCACGGAGCCTACCCCCTCCCTTACATAAACGCTGAAACGCTGGATGAACTGCTCGTTCTCTGTTTCTTTGGAACAGTTAAGCTTAAAAGTGTAAATATACATGTATTTACATGATGACCGTTATGGGAATCAACTGCTCCGTCTCCTCCCCTCTCAGTCAGAAACAAAAAACCGTCTGGTCATTAATTCTCAAAGGCTTCTCTGTCTCGGCAATCGCGGAAAAACTCGGCACCACGCGGCAGTACGTCAACCAAACCCGCTTGACCGCTGAGTCGAAACTGTCTTCTACGCTTCTGGAGGTGGCGCGGGTAAACGACCTCCAAGTCACCAGAGTCCACCCAAAAGAAGGAATACTCCTCGGTTATCATCCAGCGCTGAAACGCAAAGCCATCGTCACATACAGCTCGGCTCACGGCGTGAAAATCTGGTACTGGCACGACAACCCCGAAGAAGAAGCCCTCAACGAAGACTTCCTCAAACAAACCCGCACGTACCTGCTTGACCTCGCCAAAGAAAGAGGCATAGAAGTAAAAGACGCTGCCCAGATGCATCCCGCGAAACTGGCGCACGAAGTCTTCAGCCAACTAGCACCGGAGCTGAAAACATGAGTTGGCGCAGAATTTTGGAGAAATATCTTCGAGGTTGGCTTCCCAAAGATCCCGTTATGCCAGACAACAGACTGAGGAATATGCGCAAGCCAGTGACTGTTTTGGTTACGGTTACTCTGCTTGTTGCTTCAGTCTCCCTAATCTACACTTATACGTTGTTCAGCCAAACGACGCCTGTGGTATTGCCAAAACCTCTTCCGTCAGCCACTCCTACATCGCAGCCTACGCCTAGCCTGTCTTCTTCACCCTTTCCCACGCTTTCAGCGACGCCTGCGCAATCTGCATCGCCAACATCTACAACGTCAACAACTTCGCCTCAGCCAACCCCATCGCGGACGCTAAATCCTACAGCAAATCCTACACCGATCCCCACAAGCCAGAACCCAACCTCAACCCCTACACCATTCATCAGCCAATGGGCAACTGTGGAAGATGTTGGAACCGCACGTCAACTCACGTACTATTACTGGAGCCCAACAATTTACAATCCAACAGAAGCCACCAATCTGTTCTTGGTTTTGAAATTTAGCCTCACTGCTCCAAACCAAGCTTACCCCATCAACGTCTCAGATATCAGGGTTATCGTGGACGGAGATGCCCAGTATAGCCCTTGCGGTTACAGTCTCGCTGCATCAATAGCGACCGAAGTGTACCGTGTAGGGAGCTTCATAGGCACCATCACAGCTGCAGGAGTAGATTTTGGCGGGAATACTTATTCGAGCATATCAGACTTCATTTTTGTCTATGAAATTCCCGAGCAAACACTCAGCCTTCAGCGCAGCTTTGAGTTGAAAGTCACAGGTTCACAGATGGGGTACAACTTCACGGTACCACTTCCCCTTCCGACACCTGTCCCATCTCCTACACCTACCCCCGCTCCAACACCACCTCCCGCAAACACTGCATGGAGCAAGTCATATGGAGGAGCAGGCAACGATGTAGGGTATTCTGTTGTTCCAGCTAATAATGGCGGATTCGTGGTTGCCGGTTATACGGATTCTTTTGGTCAGGCTGGAGATATGTGGCTAGTTAAGACAGACGCGAACGGCAATGAGCAATGGAGCAAAAATTATGGAGGATCAAGTGCCGATGGGGGCTACTCGGTGATTTCTGCTGGTGACGGCGGATATGCAGTAGCAGGCTACACAAGGTCTTACGGAGCTGGAGGCAGCGACATGTGGCTAGTCAAAACCGACTCACAAGGGAACATGCAATGGAGCAAAACCTACGGCGGAGCAGCAGATGAATTAGCATCTTCTATTGTCCGAGCGAGCGACGGAGGATACGTTATTGCCGGTTACACTAAATCTATCAATTCGGAAGGTTCATGGATATACCTGGTTAAAACCGATGCAAGTGGAAACATGCAGTGGAACAAGACATACGGCGGTGGCATTGACGATATGGGATACTGCGTGATCCAGACCAAAGACGGCGGATATGCCTTTGTAGGCAAGACATTGGTTAAAACTGATGCAAACGGCAAGGAACAATGGCAACAAGCTTACAGTTCTTCTTCAGCAGACAGAGGCTTCTCTCTGGTTCAGACCAGCGAGGGCGGTTTTGCCATAGCCGGTTACTATGATGATGGTGCTGGCTCTCATCATCCTCCAGCAGATTGCCCACTTCTAATCAAAACTGACGCAAACGGCAACATCCAATGGAACAGGCACTACGGTCGTGACTGGGCTTGGGCAACGCCAAATCCGTCATGGCCAGACGAAACGTACTCCGTCATTCAAACCGACGACGGCGGATACGCCATGATAGGACACATAAGACCTACTTCAGGCGTGGAATCATCATATCTAGCAAGAATTGATGCAGACGGCAACGTAATGTGGAGCATTATCTATGGAGGCGCAAATGTAGACTCCGGAAATTGCCTCTTGAAGACAGGGAACGGCGGTTTCGTCGTTGCAGGTAGCACGAACTCCAACGGCGCGGGCAACAATGATGTTTGGCTCGTTAGAATTGACCCGAGGTAAACGCATGAGTCTAAAAAAACTCTTGTTGGAACGTATTTGCGGCTGGCTTCCCAAAGAAGACAATCTATCAGGCTTTCGCAAAGCAACCGCACAATACGCAATTGAGGAATGAGCGCTCAAGGAAGCCCCTATCTACTTTTGTCATGCGGTGGCTGATGAGTCCCAGAGGAACTGGAAGTACTCCCGCGCAAACCCGACTATGCCGACGTGGTTGCTCCAGATGACGAGGCTCGGCTTGTCCTCGCCCAAGAACAGCATGGCTTCTTTGCCGTCGGCTATGACGCCGCCTCCGAACATGTGGTCCCTGAACCGCAGTTCAGATATGCCCTCGATTTTCCTGAGTGCCTTCCAGTCGTCGCTTTTGCCTGCCGCCATCACTTTCACGCTTAAGGTTTTCTTCAAGCCTGAAAGCAGCTGGTCAGCGGAGGCGAGTATGGGTTTGGCGAAGACTGGCGCGGCAATCATGACTTCTTTGGTGGCTTTCTTCAAAACCTCCTCCAGCTTGCTGACTACAGCCGTTTGGCCGTGAAGAATCAGGATGTCAGGGCGCTCCACAAGCTCTCGCTTCTCGTACAGCGGCTGCAGCACCTCAGCAACCATCTGCTCCCAGCCATGGTACTTGTCTTCCAGCCTAAGCTTCGTGTACGCCGCAGCTTCAGCAGGGGAAACGGGGTAATACTTGAACGGTCGGCTCTCGGTGCTTTTAATCCAGCCCTTCTCCTTGAGCGAGTTGAGAACCTCGTAAATTTTGCTGTACGGCACCTTCGCTTCGCGGCTAATCTCCATAGCCGTCAACTGCCCACCCTCAAGCAGCGCAACGTAGGCGTCAACTTCGTAAGCGTTCAAACCCATCTCACGCAATATTTCCCGCGTGTTCCCGTTAACCGCCAACCTTGATTCCCCTTAATAACCGTTGTAAACGTTTGGAAACCTTATTATTTAATACATTTGCTCTCTTTAAAACCCTAAACATTCACGCAAGTTACCAAGTGATAAATATGAAACATATCAAGAACACGAAGTCCATCTGCCCCGAATGCCTCCAAGTGCTGGATGCTTCCATCTTCGAGGAAGGCGGCAAAGTCTTCATAAAAAAACAATGCCCAGAACACGGGCCATACCAGGAACTGTACTGGGGCGACTACGAACAGTACGTGCGCGCCGAGGGACTCCGCTACGACGGCGAAGGCATCGAGAACCCACGCACCAAAACCGTCAAAAACTGCCCCAACGACTGCGGCCTCTGCCCCGAACACAAATCCCACACAGCACTCGCCATAATCGACGTAACGAACAGGTGCAACCTCAAATGCCCAGTCTGCTTCGCCAACGCCTCCGCAGCAGGATACGTCTACGAACCCACCAAAGAACAAGTCACAGGCATGCTGGAGAACCTGCGCGCCACCAAACCCGTCCCCGCCACGGCGCTGCAGTTCAGCGGCGGCGAACCCACCATACGCAAAGACCTCCCCGACCTTGTCCGAAAAGCAAAAGAACTCGGATTCCGCCACGTAGAAATCAACACGAACGGCGTGCAAATCAGCAAAAGCGTCGAATACGCCAAAGAGCTGAAAGCGGCAGGCGTCAGCACATTCTACCTTCAGTTCGACGGGTTGACCCCTGAAGTTTACAAGTACATCCGCGGCGTCGACCTGCTCGAAACGAAGATGAAGGCAATTCAGAACATGCGCGAGGCAGGCATCCGCAGCGTCGTCCTCGTAGTCACCCTCATCAAAGGCGTGAACGACTCGCAACTCGGAGACATCATAAACTTCGCCGTCCAAAACTTCGACGTAGTCAGATGCATCAACGTGCAGCCCGTTTCGCTGTGCGGAAGACTGCCACAGGAAGAGCGGGAGAAGATGCGCATAACCATCCCCGACTTCATGCACCTCGTCGAAGAGCAGACCAGCGGCGCCGTGAAAGTCTCAGACTTCTACCCCGTGCCCACCGTGGTGCCCGTTTCGAAAGCCGTCGGCGCCATGCAAGACAAACGCTACGTAGAATTCACCGCGCACCCCCACTGTGGCATGGCAACCTACCTGTTCGTGCAAGACGGCAAAGTCACGCCCATCACACGTTATGCCAATGTAGAAAAGTTCTCGGCAGCCGTGAAGAAAGCCTACGAAAAAGCAGTAAAGGCCGACAAAAAAGTCTCAAAGCGAGCACTCGTCGGTCCCGCTCTCAGATACGTGAAGCTCGGTTTCATGAGAAAATACATTTGGGGAGTGCTTACAGAAGGAAGCTACAAAGCACTCGGCGACTTGCAAAGGCAATCCATTTTGCTGTCGTCGATGCACTTCATGGACCCCTACAACTTCGACTTGGAACGCGTCCAGCGATGCGTGATTCACTACGCCGTACCCGACGGGCGCATAATACCGTTCTGCGCCATGAACTCCATCCACCGACCTGAAGTGGAAAGGAAACTGGGCGTGCCAATCAAAGAATGGAAAGAAAAGCATAAGGTTGAAATAAGTCAGCCTTTCTAGTCAGAAAGAACGTGATAATCCATGGGTGGAAAAAAGAAACTCGGACTAAAACAGATGGAGCGCATGCAAGGTAAGAAAGACGACGAAGACGCAAAGAAGAAAGATAAAGACAAGAAAGCAGGACCAACAAAAGAAAAACGCACCACCATAAACGTAATTCCCCCAGACGCAAAAAACGACAAAGTCATCGCCGAAATCAAAAAGATGCCCGTCTTAACACCCTACGCGGTCGCTACACGGTTCAACGTCCGCATAAGCGCAGCCAAAGAATTCCTCGAGCAACTGGAGCAGAACGGCGCGGTGCAGTTGGTGTCGGGAAGCCACAGCCTGAAAATCTACAAACCGTCTTAGCTCATTTTTCATGCGCAAAATTCATTTTCTAATTTTGAAAAAGGAGGCTAATCTTAATTGGAATTCCCCGAAAGAGTGTACACCGAAGAAGAACACAAAAAAGCCAAGCAACTCGTGGATGCAGGCTACAAACATGACCTCACCGTGAGCGGCAACGAAGACTTCACCGCTAAAGTCCAAAAAGCCCTTGAACTCGCCAAAACCGCAGAATACTACGAGTTTCTCCGCACCTACCTTAGGCACATAAAGGAGATAGACGGCATAACGCAGCTTCGCGAAACCGAAGTGGAAATCTGGGCAAACAAATTCGCCGTCGAAAACGCCGTGGACTTCGCCAGCCTCCTCGTCCAAAAAGCCTACCACATGAAGGAGTACTTGGAAGGCGAACTCTACTATGGCGGCAACTCTGAGAAGCGCACAGTCCAGAAGCGCATCGAATTCTTGGAAGTTTTGAAAAACAAGACCACTGATGCGGCTGTGAAGGAAGAGTGCGAACGGCTGCTTGAAATGTGGCGAGAAAGCTCACTAGCTTACTAGCGGCTCAACGCGGATGCGGGTTCCGCTCTTCACCTGTTTGAACAGCTCAAGGTTCTTCGTGATTTTGCCCAATATGCTCACAGGGCTGTAGGGCTGCGACTGCCCATAGAACACGCATAACGCACCGCCCATTGGCCAAAAAGCAATCGTGCCGATTTCCACGGTCGGCTTAGCTTTCTCTTCGCCCATTTTGACGGGGATTTCAAAGTAGACCTCTTCCTTCCATAGTGCTGCGCGTCCTTCCATGGGGAGTTTCCGCACTAGAGTGTCAACTGTGCGCGGCGCCATGAAGCGAACAAGCTCGCCTTCTGCTTCGCCTAAACCTTCAATGAGGAATTTTACTTTTATGCGGGAAACGCCTTCTTCGGTACTCACTTTCTCTTTTTCTCCTGTAAACAAAAGTCCCATTCCCCTCTTAGAGACAGGCTGTCCTAGTGATGAAGTCCCATTTAACTCTTACAGTCAGTTCCTCTGCTTCATCAACTCTATGGCGTCAACCAGAGTTCTACTTTGTGATCTGCAGCACTGTCTTGCCAATGAAATCTATCTGCTCTGCGGTAACGTTTGGATGCACGGGCAACGAGAACACTTGTTTGGCGGCTTTCTCGGTTTCGGGCAGTTTGCGGGTTCCAAAGTTCTCGCGGTAGTAGGGCATTGTATGGACGGGGTTTACGTAGTATGCTTCGGCGCCGATGCCTTTCTTGTGCAACTCATCCAGAATTCTGTTCCGCTCGCTTTCGGTGCCATTGTAGAGCCTTGCGGTGTAGAGGTACCAGCTGTGCTTTCCGTCCTTGGGTTCGCTGGGCAAACAGAGTCTATCGCTTTTCTGGAGGATTTCTGTTAGTCTTTGGGTGTTTGCTCGGCGCTTAGCCACGAAAGCGGGCAGTTTCTCCAGCTGGACGACGCCGATTGCAGCTTGGATTTCGGACATGCGGTAGTTGTTGCCCAGCATCTCGGAGGCGTACTTGGCTCTTTCGCCGTGCGTCCTCACCATCTTCACGACCTCAGCCACTTTGTCGTCGTTTGTGGTCACGACTCCGCCTTCGCCCGTCATCATGTTTTTGCTCGCGTACAGGCTCCAGCAGGCTGCGTCAGCGAAGGCGCCTGGCGGTTTCCCATGGTAGGTTAAACCATGTGCTTGAGCGGCATCCTCAACAACCGACAAGGCATGCTTGTCGGCAATTTCCCGAATAGGTTTCATGTCTGCTGATAACCCATAAAGGTCCACGGGCAAGATGGCTTTCGTTTTCTCAGTTACGGCTTTTTCAACCGCGGCTGGCGAGAGGTTATAGGTTTCCGCGTCGATGTCTGCAAAAACTGGTTTGCCGCCAGCCAAAACCACGGCTTCGGCAGTGGCTACAAAAGTGAAACTCGGCAAAATCACCTCGTCACCCTGCTTGACGCCTGCGGCGGCGACTGCAGCGTGCAGGGCAGCAGTGCCTGTGTTCACGGCTACGGCGTGTTTGGCGCCTGCGAATTTGGCAAAGTTCTTTTCAAACTCGCTGACCTTTGGTCCTGCACCGAGTCCGCTGGTCAGGTAGCCGCTTCGCATGACTTTGACGACGGCTTCGATTTCTTCTTCACCGATTTTTGGAAGGTTAATGGGAATCAACGTTTCACCCTTACCGTATTTTACATTAGTGTTTGCAGACGGCTATATTTCCATTTAGCCCACAGCAACTTAAAGCGTAGTCACTTTCGTGTGCGTAGCATTTTTTTCTTCGTGGGAAAAAGCTGTTTTCAACATGTTTTTGGACTGAAAATTTGCCAATAGGGACCTCTCCCTATAGGTTTCTGTAATGGCTCTCTTAGCATCCAAATATGACGGCGACAGCAAAAAGAAAAGTGAGGCAACTAGCGTTTAAGCTATTCCAGTGGTATTGGGCGCTCGATTTTGTAGTCTGGAATCACCCTGAAACTGTGCCTTCGAAGTGCCTCATCCAAACTGGGGTCGCCTGTGTCCACTTTCAGGCTTTTTAGGCTGCGGAGTTTGCCTTCTGTCGCGACCACCACTATGTTGTCCAGCCCTACTTGTCGGATGACCTCGGGGCTTATCTGCTGGTTTCCCCGTCCGAAAATGAAGCCTTGCCCACCGATGGGCGTGATGATTATCTGCGCCGTTCTGCCGCGGATGGCTTCCAAGATTTGCTTTTCCGCCACGTCGTGGGCTATTATTTTCTTGTTGAGGAAAAGGTCAACGCCAAGGAGAGTTTTTTTCTGGTCTAAAAGGTCTGCGATGGTGCGCGTCGTCGTTCCTGGACCGACAATGTATAGCGTATTGGGCTGCATGTTCTCGATGAGGTATATGGCGATGGCGGCTTGGTTGCGGAGTTCACTTTCCGTCATGGGGCTTGCCAGCTTGTTCGCCTGAATCAGATGCGGCTCGTAAGGCGTTAGCACGTAGCCGTATAGCTTCGCTGAGACGCGCCCCTCTCGGAAAATCTCTTCATCCACATCCATGACCTCCGCCTCTCTCAGCGGCAGTTCGCTCCACAGAAAGTTCAACGCAACCCTCGCCGCTGCCTTGGGAGTCACAGCAAACACGGCGCTGTGCATCTTCACCCCAGTCGGCACGCCCAGAACGGGAACCTTCATATCCACCGCCTTCAGCACATCTCGAGCGGTGCCGTCTCCGCCGCAGAAAACCAGAAGGTCAACGCCAGCATCCACGATTTTCGCAGCAATTTCACGGGTATCTTCGGCGCTGGTTTGCTTCTTCGCCTCGCCGACGGCTCTGCAGGTGAAGCCGCAGTTTTCTGCTTCGTCTTCTCCCATGGCACCTGCACTCACGAGTAGTTGGAGATTCTTCTTGACGGGGCTAAGCTGGGTAAGAAAGGCTTCAGCTCTTGAGGGCGCGATGGGTTTGGCTCCTAGGGATATGGCTTTTCTTAGAATTTCTTCGCCGTCTGTGCCTTTGAGCCCAACTGGTCCGCCCATACCGGCAACTGGGTTAACGATGAAACCCACCTTTCTGGTTGGGAGGGCGCTTTCGGAGCCAGATGGCTTCTTGCTTTCTTCCGTCATTGGATACCAAGCTTTTCTGTTCTAGTTATGGTGCGATGGCACAATAAAAATAAAACATGTTCGATGTTTGCAGGTCACGTCAGAAGATGAAACAAAAGAGGAGGGACCACGGGTGTGGTCGTTTTGGCGCGGTTTAGAGGGGTTCGCAACTGATGTATTGCTTGTTGACTTTGTCCAGCCACGGATACAGCTTATGCAGCTTCTCCATGGACTCGGCGACTTTCTCGGTTGGATACTCGTAGGGTTGTAGCTTGCCGTTGAAGTACTCGTCGTATGCTTGCATGTCGAAGTGTCCGTGTCCGCAAAGCAAGAAGAGGATGGTTTTTTCTTCGCCTGTTTGCTTGCATCGGAGGGCTTCGTCGATGGCGCCTTTTATGGCGTGAGATGGTTCAGGTGCGGGGATTATGCCTTCGGTTTGGATGAACAGTTTTGCTGCGTCGAAGACTTCCAGCTGGTTGAAGGCTTCGGTTGTCATCTGCTTCTCTTGGACAAGCATGCTTATGGTGGGTGCGATGCCGTGGTATCGAAGTCCACCCGCGTGGATGGGCGCTGGAATGAAATCATGTCCGAGTGTGTGCATGGGCACGAGTGGGGTGATTCTTGCGGTGTCGCCGTGGTCGTACTGGTACTGTCCCTTGGTGACTTTGGGGCACGCCGTGGCTTCTGTGGCGACGAACTTGGTTTCTTTCGGTGCCTTCTTGGAGACTTTGTCGTAGTAGAATGGCCACATTAGCCCAGAGAAGCTGCTGCCTCCGCCTATGCATCCGTAAATCACGTCGGGGTAGTCGTCCACCATTTCGAGCTGCTTCTGGGTTTCTAAGCCTTCCACTGTCTGGTGGATAAGGACGTGGTTGAAGACGCTTCCAATGGTGTAGTTAGTTTCTTCTTCGTTAACTAGGGCGTCTTCGACGGCTTCGCTGATGGCTATGCCTAAGCTGCCTGTGCTGTCGGGGTCTTCGGCGAGGATTTTTCTGCCTGCCTCTGTCTGCTTGCTTGGACTAGCGAAGACCTCTGCGCCGAAAGCGTGCATCATCATTTTTCGGTAGGGTTTCTGGTCGTAGCTTGCGCGGACCATGTAAACGGTTGCTTTGAGCCCGAATATCATAGCTGCGAATGCTAGGGCGGAACCCCATTGTCCTGCGCCTGTTTCTGTAGATAGGCGTTTGGTGCCTTCTTTCATGTTGTAGTACGCTTGGGGCACGGCAGTGTTGGGTTTATGGCTTCCTGCGGGGCTGACGCCTTCGTACTTGTAGTAAATCTTGGCGGGAGTTTTCAGCGCCTTCTCCAAGTTGACTGCCCTGAAAAGCGGCGAGGGTCTCCAGATGCGGTAGACTTCGCGGACCTCTTCAGGTATGTCTATCCATCGTTCTTTGCTGAGTTCCTGACCGATGATGGCTTTGGGGAAGATTCTTGGGACGATTCCTACGCCTGGCTGCTGGGTCGCTGGGTCGATGAACGGGGGCAGCGGCTTGGGCAGGTCAGGCGTTATGTTGTACCATTGTTTTGGTATGTCGTCTTCTTGTAGGAGTATTTTGTGGGTTGGCATGTAGTTTCAACCTTTAATGTGCGTTTGATACACTTACGTGTGACGTATGGAATCAGACAGGAACTTATTTATGCGTTGCTGTACAGAACTGTACACGTGGAAAACGCGCTTGTGGAGCGATATCGAGAAGCACTTTGAAAGCTACCCTGAACGCCTCAAGGTCGCAAGGGTCCTCATAGAAAACGGACTAAGCGTAAAGGACCAGAAAATCTGCCTCAACCAAATCGAGATTCCACCAGTCCGCATAGCCCGCGTCGCAGGCGTAGACCGCAGAACAGTCAACGAAACTCTATCCGTTATTAAAGGCAACCGCGAACTCAGGCTAATCTTCGAGGAAATCCGTCCCGCAGGGCACTCGCTGAAAGAAATCGCGAAGCACCTCAACCTCGGCGTTGTAGAAATAGCCGTTGTTGACCCGAAAGCCCACGGCATTCTAGCAGCGTCAGCCACCATCCTCACCAAAGGCGGCCTAAGCATCAGGCAAGCCATCGTAGACGACCCAGAACTGTCGCCTGACCCAAAACTCACGTTGATTGTGGAGAAAAAAATTCCAGGTGAACTAATCTCAAAGTTGCTCAAGATTAAGGGCGTAGCCAAAGTCTCAGTTTACTAGCGTTTGAAACGCGGCATCTGGTAATTGCACATTAACGTGGCAAATAACATGCGACTGTTCAGTTGCGGCATAATAAGTTGCGACACTTTTAGAAAAACTTATATGCTAATGATGTTCTGTTGTTGTTCGCATTAAAGGGGTTTATTGGATTTGTCATCAAATATGCAATCTGGCGGAGTGCCAGTTCTCATACTCAAAGAAGGCTCAAACAGGTCACGCGGCAGAGAAGCCCAGCATACAAACATCACAGCAGCCAAAATCGTGGCTGAAAGCGTCCGAAGCGCCCTAGGCCCAAAAGGCATGGACAAAATGCTCGTAGATAGCTTCGGCGACGTAACCATAACCAGCGACGGACGAACCATCCTAGACGAGATGGATGTCCAGAACCCAGCGGCGAAGATGCTGGTTGAAGTGGCAAAAACACAAGACAACGAAGCAGGCGACGGAACCACATCAGCCGTCATCATCGCGGGCGAACTGCTCAGCAAAGCCGAGGAACTCATAGACAAAAACATTCACCCAACGGTCATCATAGACGGCTACAAACTCGCCCAAGAAAAAGCCTTGGAAACTCTGGAGAAAATCGCCATATCTATAGACCTGAAAAAGCCAGACTACCTCAAAAAAGCAGCCATAACATCCATGGCAAGCAAACTCGTCGCTGAATACAAGGAATACTTGGCAGACATAGTCGTCAAAGCGATGCTTGCAGTCGCCGAAAAAGATGGCACAGGGTACAAGGCAGACGTGGACGATGTCCGCGTGGAAAAGAAAACAGGCGAATCCCTCAAAGACACAAGCCTCATAAACGGCATAGTTCTGGACAAAGAAATCGTCCACTCAGGCATGCCAAAGCGCGTGGAAAAAGCCAAAATCGCATTGCTTGATGCATCTTTGGAGATTGAGAAAACCGAGTTCGACGCCAAAATCAACATCGAAACCCCAGACCAAATCGAAGCGTTCCTCAACCAAGAGGAAAGCATGCTGAAAGGCATGGTTGACACCATAGTTGCGTCAGGAGCAAACGTTGTCATCTGCCAGAAAGGCATCGACGATATGGCTCAGCATTTCCTTTCAAGAAAAGGAATCGTTGCAGTGCGCCGAGCCAAAAAATCAGATGTGGAGAAGCTTGCCAAAGCCACAGGCGCCAGCATAGTCACCAACTTGCGAGACCTATCGGCGAAAGACTTGGGGTATGCAGCGTTGGTGGAAGAACGCAAAATCGCTGACGACAAAATGACTTTCATTGAAGGCGCCAAAAACCCGAAAGCAGTAACCATACTAATCAGAGGTTCCACCCCGCGGATGAACGCGGAAACGGAACGTTCAATTCATGATGCCCTCTGCGTCGTGCGGGACCTGATTCAGGACCCGAGAATTGTGGCAGGCGGCGGCGCACCAGAGCTTGAAATGTCGAAGGTGTTGAAGAAGTATGCTGAGACGGTTTCGGGGCGAGAACAACTTGCAGTCAAAGCCTTCGCCGAGGCACTGGAAGCAATCGCAACTACGCTTATTGAGAATGCAGGGTTAGATCCCATTGACATAATCTCTGAGCTCAGGTCGCGGCACGAGAAAGGCGAAATCTGGGCTGGAATAGAGGTTTTAGAAGGCAAAGTCCGAGACATGTCCAAGGTAGGCGTTTTCGAACCCATAACTGTGAAAAAACAAATCATTAAGTCAGCCAGTGAAGCTGCCACGATGATAATTAAAATCGACGATGTGATTGCTTCCCAGAAAATGAAGGCGCCCCCCATGCCACCAGGCGGAGGCGGCGGTATGGGTGGTATGGGAGGAATGGGCGGCATGGGCGGAATGGGAGAATACTAATGGCAGCCCAAGAAAAAATCACAGTCGGTCCACCGAAAATTACACGGTTCGAAAAAGCAAGAATCGTAGGCGCCAGGTCACTCCAAATTTCCATGGGAGCCCCAATTCTCCTTGAACTTGACGCAAGTCTCTCCAGCGGCGGAACGGGTTTGAATAGCCCGATTCTAATCGCTTTGAAAGAACTTGAAATCGGCATCTTACCCATGACCATACGCAGAACGCTACCTGACGGAACCTTCCAGGACATCCCGCTGAAGTGGCTGATGGTCAGCTAAGCTTCACCTTTTCTTTTGCCTCTTCGAAGGTGGCGCGGATTTTTTTCCAGTGCGCACCCTGCCAGTAGATGCTCCCGCAGTTTGGGCATCTCCAAAAAGCGTTGTAGTATTTGAGGGTGTTCTCTTCCACTTTCTGCTCGATTTCCTCTTTCGGGACTGACCGGAGTTTTGTGTTGCAGTGGGGGCAGCGGGATTTCTCCAAGTCAATTTCTAACGCTATGCCGAATCGCTGTGCAAGCTCTGCCAGCCGTTCAGCCTCGGTTGTGCCTTCAACGTAGAAGGCGCTCAGACCTCTGGCAATAGCTTGCTGGTAGAGAGATAAATCCCTTGTGAGGAGCACGCGGTTTTCGTTTTTGGCGACTGCCAGCAGTTCGGCATCGTCCATTTTGGTGGAGTATTTTGCGTCGTATCCCATCATGCGGAGCCATCGGGTCAGCTTCCCCAGCATGCCGTCCACGATGAAGTTCACGTTTTCTCTCTCCGAATCACAGTGCCGCTTCCCGGCTTCGCCACAATCTCCTGCTCATCCATCACAAGCAAGCCGTTAACGAAGGTCTTGATGGGTTTGCCTTGGGCTTCCCAGCCGTTGAATGGCGAAAACTTCGCTTTAGACTGGAACTTTGAAGCATCTATCTTGAATTTCTTGTTGAAATCTACAGCCACAAAGTCCGCGTTTTTCCCTTGCTCCAAGATGCCTCTGTCAGAGAGGCTGAAGATTTCCGCGGGTTTTTCTGCAAGCAGTTGAACAGCACGCGAGAGGGACAGTCTGTCTTTATGCACTTCCGTCAGGATAAGCGGAAGAGTAGTTTCCAAGCCTGGCACTCCCACTTTGACGTCCCAGATGCTGCGCGAGTCCTTCTCCAGCAAGGAGTGGGGTGCATGGTCTGACCCTATGACATCCACTGAGCCATCAACCACGCCCTTCCATAGAGCTTCCACGTTTTCTCTGCTCCGCAAAGGCGGCATCGTCACCGCAGACGGACCAGATGCCCGTAGTCGTCTTTTGTTAGTAAGAGGTGATGCGGGGTTGCTTCGCACGTGACTTTCTGGTCGGTTTTTTTTGCTTCCTTCACAGCATTTAGGGCTTTTTCGGTTGATATGTGGCAGAAGTGCAGGTGCATGTCCTTGACCTGTTTGCTTACGCGTAGCAGGTGTTCGACAGCTTCAAGTTCCACATCCTCATTGTGAGCTTTGAGAAACGCGGTGATGTCGTCTCGGTGGGCAAGTTTCAGCTCTTCAGTTGCCTTCTTCAGCAGCGCGTGGTCTTCCGCGTGAACGGCTACGGGAACGTTTAGTTCTGCTGTCTGTTTGAACGCATCTTCCAAGGCTTCGTCATCATCGATGTCTAATTCGCCGATTTGTTCCGCCATAAACAGCTTGAAGCCCACTGCGCCTTCCTTCACGATTTTTTCAATTTCATCTTGGCGTTTCGGAAACACGGAATAAAAGCCAACGTTAACTACAGCGCGGCGTTCAGCAAGTTGCATGCGGTTCCGCAGAGCATCCGCGCTCATCGTCAATGGAGCGTTGTTAGGCATATCCAGAACGGTTGTTACTCCGCCTGCAGCTGCCGCCGCCGTTCCTGTGAGAAAGGTTTCTTTGTAGGCTTTTTCTTCGTCCCGAAGGTGCACGTGAGAATCCACCACCCCTGGCAAAACCAACAGATTGTGGAGGTCTATTTTTTCGTCGGCTTGAGGCATGTGGGTTTCTTTGCCGATTTTGAAGATTTTGCCGCCTTCGATGGCGATGCTGCACTCGACTATTTCCTGTTTCAGGTAGGCTTTGGCGTTGTTAAGCACAGAGTCAACAATCAAGCTAAGCGCACTCGCAAAACTGTATAGAGAAAGTGGTTTATTTGCTTATTCAAAACCGAAAAGACTGGGAAGGCTCTGGCTGACGGTTATTTTTCGTTCTCAACTTCTACGCGGCAGTCTTCGCAGAGGAATTGGCCGTTCGCGTCTCTCAGGTTTTCTGAGTAAGCTCCGCAGCGGTCACAGTACCCAGACAGCGGCGCTTCTTCAGCTTCATTGGACACTTCAGGACCACCGGCGTTTTCGATGCGTGTTTTCTCAAGCATTATCTCGATGAGTTCTGGCATGACGCCTAGAATGTCTTTGCTTGAGATTAGTCCGACGAGGTCGCCTTTGTAGATGACTCCGAGTCTTCTGATGTCTAGGCGGCTCATTCGCCGTGCCGCGTCACTTATGGTTGCTTCTGGTTCGATGGTGGCTAACGGGGCGGTCATGATGTCTTTCGCTTTGACTGTGGCAGGCTGAAGGTTCTTACCTAAAACTCGAATCACCAGGTCTCGTTCGGTTATGATTCCGAGGGGTTTTCCGTCCTTGTTGGTGACGATGACGCAGCCCAAGTCTCTTTCTTCCATGAGTTTGGCAATTCTGTTCGAAGGCACTTCCTCATCCGTGGTCACAACGGGGCTGCTCATAGCGTCTTTTACGAGCATTCTTGTTCTTAGTCCAATTTCCGACATTGCCGTAACACCTTCAACGATTTAGCCAAACTAGCTCCAACTCAACAATAAGAAACGAACCATTTAAGAGTTTTCCAACAATACTTAGCCAAGTTTCACTTTTAAAGCGGAAAGACGCTTGATTTGACGCATCGCCGCCGAAGCTGACGTTGTTTTTAACTTGAAACCCAAGAGCAGATATATAAGACAGAAGAGTGAGTATTTGATGTTAATGAACCAAAAGAGGTTCCATTAAATTGCCATCTAAGCGAAAAAGCCGAGGAAGATCCAAAGGAAGCAAAGGAAGCAGCAGTCTCGTTCAATGCGCCAACTGCGGTCAGCAAGTGCCAAGAGATAAAGCAAAGAGATCTACGCGCCGAGTATCCTTTGTCGAACCTCAGTTAGCAAAGGAGCTGAGGCAAAAAGGAACATACATAGCGTCTTGGGTGGATACAAAATGGTACTGCATCTCCTGCGCAGTCCACCGAGGCATCGTGAACGTCCGAGCCGAAAGCGAGCGACACTCACGCGCCAAAAGAAGATACTAAATTCAAGCCTTTCCCTTTGTTTTTAGCGAATTATAAGCATGCAGTCCTCTTTGCAGCACTGTGACTGTTGCGAGCACAGCGATGAGTAGTACGCCTATGGCTAAAGCGGGAAGCCAGAAAATTCCGACTAAGCTTGTGGCAGCCAAGATTATGATGCGTTCAGGTCTTTCTGCAATGCCGATGGACTCCATTTTTACGCCTGCAGCTTCAGCCCTTGCACGGATATAACTTACCATGAAGGAACTTGCCAAAGCAGCTAAACCCACGATAAGGGTGAATGCGGCGTTGAAAATTATGCTTGCACCGCTGATTATTATGCCCGCAAACGTGAAGGCGTCAGCATATCTGTCGAGCAAAGAATCCAAAAATCCGCCGAAAGCGCTTGCCTGCTGATAGGTTCGGGCTAGAACGCCGTCTAATGTGTCGCAGAACCCAGACGCCATCAGAAGGATAACCGCAACCAGTAGCCAAAGCGGTTGTTGAGGTGAAACTAATGCGTAGGCTAAAGCAGCAAAAAAAGACAGCGCGAAACCGATGATGGTTACTATATTCGGGGTTAAGCCTATCCGGTGGGCGGCTTTGGCTTCTGAAGAGAGGAGTTGCTGCACTTTTTGCTTCAGCTTGGTCAGCATGGCGAATTCTCATTTTTGTATGTAGATGCTTATTATTAAAGTTGGACTGCGAACCAATGCCTGCCGCGGCGTGCCGTACATTAACAAAAGTATGTCTAGAAGACGCTTCCTTGAATGCTTGTTTCCAATGAACCATTAACTAGAGAAGAGACAAGTAGTTTACGTCGCAACTGAAAATTTAGGTACGCCTTTTTCACCTAGAACTTATAAGGAAGCGCCTAAACTACTATGCTCTGTAACGCTCTGTCGCGGACAGACACAAACGCACCCGGCAACGTTACACAATAAACACAAAAGGAGTAAAGAAAATGACAGAAAATGCAAGCGTTATCTTCATCGGAAACAAACCACCCATGAGCTATGTTCTGGCAATCATAACCAGCCTCTCCCAAGGAAACCCAAAAGAAATTACCCTGAAAGCCCGAGGCCAAGCAATAACCACAGCTGTTGACGTGGCTGAAATAGCCCGAAATCGATTTGTGAAAGAACTCAAAGTTGACAGGATAGCTATCGGAACAGCTGAGATGCCACCACGCGAGGGAGAGACAAGGTCCAGAATGGTTTCAACGATGGAAATAACACTGAGAAAGTAGAAACCACACAGAGCAAAAACAAAACTTACCCTTCTTCTATTTTTTAACAACAAATCATTTTTGCATTCTTCTAAAAACAAAGTTAGAAACTATCCCTGCTAGCTACACAGGAACAAGTACCGCCTAGCAAAGAACTACTGACAAACAACTAAGCCCAAAGGGAACCAACAAAAGTCACATCCTCCAATTTTCCATGCAGCCTGCTATATATAAGGGGGCTATAGACTGCACCGAGCACAAGAGACCTGCAGCTTAAGCAGCGTGCCCTGAAAACAAAAGAAGAATGTTTAGAGTAGGTTTATTCTCGGCTTGAAAGAACCACTATGTAATCCGCAGTGTCCGCGCACATGTCTGCCGCATGCTCGATGAACTCTATCAGATCGTCAAAGATGACCATGGCTCCGCAGTTGATTTCGCCGCCATACTTGACGAACAACGTCTTAGCTTCGAGATACTCCTGATCCAAGTCATGCTCAAAGGTCTCAACCCTTTTTGCTTCCGCAATGGCTTCAACAGGGTTGGATGAGATTTTTTCTATGCCTCCACGCAGCGTTTGCGCTGTCTCCACAAGTTTCTGCGTCATGTACACAGTTTTCTGGCACAACTCCTCAGGAATCTTAGCGTCTCCAAGCATTTCCAGACATCTGGCAGCATCTTTTGTGTGGTCAGCCAACGTGTCCAGCCGCTTTACAAGATGGAGCAGATCTTCGCGGTAATCCGCCACCAACGCTGCACCCTTAGACAACTCGGTGAAAACGTCTGTTCGCAGCTTATCCACTTCTTCTTCTGCCTTGTACAAGTTATGAATGTGCTTCAGGGTTTCGGTGAGGTCTCCATCTGAAAAGCTCATCGTAGCTTTATGGAGCAAGATAACGGTGTCGAAGGCTTTCGTTATCTGTTCGTGGGCTAATTCTAAACCCCTTGTTCTGCGACGTTTCTCGAACCAATCGTAGCTTCTTCTTTCCACGGTCGCCAACTCCTATAGCACTAAGTGGAATGGTTCCCATATAACCCTTATTCTAATCGCAATGGCGGCAGGCAAATTCCACCACGTTGCTTCTCTGTTCCAGAATTTTTCTCGCATTTAATCACGCCTAACAGGCATCAATAGCCAAGAGCCAATCGAGGAGATCCGCTTTTTGGGTTGTACTTGCAGTTTTTTCTTCCTTTTTCTCCTTCATGGCCGTAACTCCCATCCGCTCAACCTGTTATTTGGCACGGTGCATTATACGTGATTGAAGTACCAAGGTTCACTGGTTTTCAGGCGAGTCTTTTTCTTTTTAGGCTCTTTTCGCATGCACTTTTCACTGCTGGTAACTTCTGCATTTCCGATTTATTTAGACAGCCCAAATAGTATATAGACTCCACTTTAGTCTATATAGGCAATCCAACGAAGAAACCAAACACCTTTGAAAATTAAGCTTCGAGAACAGTCTTCGCCAATCGAACCTTATCATCCAAACTTCTCATCAAGGTATTCGCCACTTTCACTTCCAGCCCAAGCTGCTCAATACGCTGCTTCTCGCCAACATCAGCAACGTCAATGATAAAGGTGCCAAGAAAATCCGAGTACAACTTTGCCACGCCAAAAGCGGAAACCTCAAACCCCAACCCCCTCAACAGCTTATCAGCTGGACCTTTAACTGGAGCACCAGCAATAATCGGGCTCACAGCAACCTTCCGCGCTTTGGTCCGTTTCAAGGCATCCCGAACACCCTTCACAGCCAAAATCGTGCCAATGCTAACCACTGGGTTGCTGGGACAGATTACCACACGCTCTGCAGTCGCAATGGCGCTTATCACGCCTTCAGCAGGCTCTGCCTTTTCCACGCCGAAAAACTCCACGCCAAGCACCTCATCTTTTGCACCTCTTTTAACCATGTACTCTTCGAAGTGCATCGTGCCTTCCCGCGTTACGATTCTGGTCTCGAATTTTTGGTCGGTCATGGGCAAAATTGCCACCTTCAACCCCAATGCACGGCTGATTTCAGCAGTTACTTCGGAGAGTGTGCACCCTTTTCGGAGAAGATTAGTCCTGTAGATGTGGGTTGCAAGGTCTCTGTCGCCAAGGTTAAACCATTCTTCGCCGCTGAATCTCTTCAAAGCGTCGAGGCATTGGAAAGTGTCTCCTCGGAATCCCCAGCCTTTCTCCTCATCAACCAATCCTGCTAAGGTGTAAGCGACTATGTCAAGGTCAGGAGAAATGTGCAGCCCATGCAGTTCGATGTCGTCACCCGTGTTCACAATAATCCTCAGCTCCTTTGGGTCAATTATTTTGGTGAGTCCAAGGAGCAGTTTTGCTGCGCCTACGCCACCTGCCAAAGCCGTAATCATCGTTTTTTCACCTTGAGAACTCTCAGAACAAGTATGTTCTACAGGTCATATTTGAAACAACCGCTCTTAAAAATGGGCTACGCTACTGCTGTTTGCTGTTTTCTTTCTCCGAAACCCATGATTCTTTCTTTGCGCCTTTGGAGTCAACGACTTGTTCTTTTTTGAAAACTGGCGCTTCATGCTTGTACCGTTCAACGGCTTCGCGCAGAACAGGAAAAACGTCGGTTCGGTGGGAACCTGCAACCGCAACGTACACGAGGTCTTCGCCGACTTTGAAGTCGCCGAGCAAATGGTGAATCTGGACGTCGACAATTTCCTTTTTCTTCCCCAAGTCATCGCAGATTTTTTCCAGGACTTCGTTGGCTTTTTCCTCGTAGGCTTCCAGCGTGAGTTGCTTGACTTTTTCGCCTTGGTTGTTTTCGCCGCGTGCCACTCCGATGAACAGAGTGATTGCTCCGATTTTTTCACAGTTCTCGCCATTTTTGATGCTGTCCAGAAGGTCTGAAAGGGAGAACTTGCCTTTTTCGTGGACTCCAGCGTGATGGGTCATGCCGCTTTGCCTCAAGTTGGTTCGACAAGAAGTTAAATGTGGATTCGCGTCTAAAGATGCTTTCGCATACGCAACGCTAAAAGGGAATGGGGTGGAAAAGAAGAAAACTGTTGCTTACTGCGCTGGTTCGGCTTCGGGTTCTGCCTCTTCTTCAGGCAACGGTGCAGCTGGCGGTGCTTGCCCTGGCAGGTTTGGCTGCCCTACAAGTTTGGATTTCCTGATGCCAACGTGTCTTAGTGGGGCTACAGCTTTGGATTCGTTGTATATGTCTGAGGCTATTTTGCCTAGAACCATTTCTTGGACGAACTGGTCAAGGGTGAGTGCGGCTGCTTTTTCTTTGATGGTTTTGTCCATGATTTTGCGGATGGTTTTTTCCTGTGATGTCTTTATGCGTGACAGCGTGAGTGCGGATACGGCTATGCGGAGTTTGTAGCCGTCTTTTGTTGTGAGGTTGAAGAGTCCGTCAACTTTGGTGGTTCTTCGGCGCACGAGGCTTCTTAGGTAATCTCGGCTGTATTCGTGTCCTTTGAAGAGTGTGCGTGCGGTTTTGCCTTCTATCTGGTTAACTTGGAAGAACATTTTCAAGTACTGATGTGAAAAGTCGCCTGTTATGTCGTACAGCGTGGCTTCGGCAACTCTTCCGATGAGTTGGTCTTCTGCTTCAGCTGGCACTGAGCCTAGCTCGACGTTTCCGAAGTATGGTGGCGCAACTATCATGTACCATGCTTTGCTTCGCCATTTGTCGCGTACGTGCTTGGTTTTTGAAGACAAGTTTATCCTCCGAATGCGCTGTGAACATTCTCAAGGGGATATTAAAAGGTTTACCGCTTCATGCTTATCTTCTCTATGTCACCCATGTACTTTCGGAGAACCTTTGGAATGAGGATTGAGCCATCTTCTTGCTGGTTATTTTCCAGCAGGGCGACGATGGTTCTGCCTGTGGCTATGGCTGTGCTGTTCAGCGTATGCACGAAGCCCTTGGTTGCAGCGCCTTCCTTTTCGCGGTAGCGGATTCCCAATCTTCGAGCTTGGTAGTCGGTGCAGTTGCTGCAGCTGATGACTTCGCGGTAAGCGCCTTGTGCGGGCATCCAAGCTTCGAAGTCGTATTTTTTGGCTGCGACTGTGCCGATGTCGCCTGTGCAGACGTTGACCATGTGGTATGGGAGTTCGAGTTTTTGGAGGAGTTCTTCGGCGTTGGCTGCAAGTTCTTCGTGCAGTTTCCATGAGTCTTCGGGTGTGCAGAAGATGAATTGTTCGATTTTGTTGAATTGGTGCGTGCGGAAGATTCCGCGTGTGTCTTTGCCGTGTGCTCCTGCTTCTTTGCGGAAGCATGCACTCACTCCTGCAAGTTTGTGCGGCAGGTTTTCTTGCTTGAAGACTTCGTTCATGTACATGGCTGCCATCGGGTGTTCGCTTGTGGCTATGAGGTAGAGGTCTTCGTTTTCGATTTTGTAGAGCACGTCTGCGAAATCACCGAGTGCGGTTACGCCTTCGTACGGTTCTCGTTTCATGAGGTACGGTGGCTCGATGAGGATGTAATCTTTTTGGGCGAGGGTTTCCATGGCAAAGTTCATGAGTGCATAGTCGAGAAGCACACCTAAGCCTTTGAAGTAGAAGAATCTTGCACCTGTGACTTTTCCTGCGCGTTCCACGTCGATGATGTCAAGTGCTGTGCCTAGATCCATGTGGTTCTTGATGGGGAAGGTGAATTTTGGGATGGTTCCCCATTTTTTGACTTCGACGTTGTCTGCGTCGGTTTCTCCGAAGGGTACAGTCTCGTGGAGAAGGTTTGGAAGTCGCATGAGGAGATCGTGGACTCTTTGTTCTTCTTGGGTGACTTCTTTTTCTGCGCTCGTGATTTCTTGGTCTACAGCTTTTGCTTTTTCAACTTGGCTTGCTGCGTCTTGCTTGGCTTTTTTCAGCGTGGCGATTTCTTGGGTGCAGACTTTGCGGTCGTGTCTCAGGTCGTTGAGTTTGGTGAGGTTCTGTCGCCATTTCCTGTCGGTTTCGATTAGTTCTTCCAGCATCTCGATGTTTTCTGGGTTTCCTCTTTTTTCGAGGTTGCTCTTGACTATTTCTGGGTTTTCGCGGATGAGTTTGATGTCTAACATTTGGGGTCACGAAGTCAGGGAATTCTAGTTTTGCTTGGTTATTTAAACTTGTGATAGGCACTTCAGCCATGTTTTCAGCTTAGCGTGAAGGCTTGGGACTAGCTGCTCGGTGCAGTCTATCCCCCCTCTATTTATACTGACAACGCTTGCTGAGGTTGCATGTTGCGGTGTTCTGTGTTCTTTCAGAGAAAGGGCATGTTCAAGCACACGTGTGTGCTGTAGCTGCTGTTTTGATGTGCATTTGCAGGCGGGTTCTGTGCAGAACCGTAACGAGCTGCATGCTTTAAGACCTGCTGCTGACGGAGCCTACCGGTTCAGTTATGGATTCTGCTTCGGAGGTCGAGAGTGTATTTATTTGCCTATTAGCCCTATAGTTGCTTTATTGCAGGTGACTGCGTTGCCTCTGTTTCCAGCCAAAAGCGAAGTGTTCGCATGGATTAAGGACGGCAGAAAAACCATTGACGTGCGAAAAGGCAAGGCTTGGCGCGGCGAGATTGCAGTTGTCCAGTCGGGAGCCAGCTATTTGAGGCTGAAGATAATCAAGAAAGAAACTGGAAAGCTCGCAGACATCATAAGAGCAGAAAACTATCGGTCAATTATTCCGACTGCAAAAAGCCTCCAAAGTGCCCGAGATTACCTGCATGGACTCTACGAAGACGGTGATGGTCTTTTCACAGCTTACTATCTGGAACCGCCGACTGAATGAACCTTACCAGCTGCGGAGAACAATCATGGTGTTGCTTTTCATGATGCCGTCGACTCGGCGGATTTTCTCGATACACTCGTTGACTTCTACGACGTTCATGCCGCTGATGACCGCGACTATGTCGTATTCGCCCGTGACTTCGTAGATTGTCTCAACGTTCGGAATCGCCTGTATCTTCTTTGAAACCTCTTGGGTAGGCAGTGACGGATTGACTGAGAGTAGGGCTATGGCTTCTGCGCCTTCTGCCACGCCAACTTTGACCGTGAACTTTCGTATCACTCCGGTATCTGTCAGGGTTTTGATTCTTTTTCTGACGGCTCCTTCGCTTAGGCGTATTTTTTTTCCGATGTCGATGTACCCGGCTCTTCCGTTGTCTTTGAGGATTTTGATGATTTGCTTGTCTTTTTCGTCCATTGCGTTCGCCTGCATAGTTTCTGTCGAGTTGAGATTTAACGATTTCTGTACCTCAGCAGGGAAGCTTATGCGGATTCCGTTGTAGTCTGGGCTGTGCGTTTCTTTTTTCGGAAAACTCCGTGGAAAAGCAAGCATGGATTTTTGTGCCATTTGGGACATCAGAAGTCTAATATGTTACAAATAAGTCGCAATGTTTAAAAGGTGCGTGGGGCAATCACAAAGATATTTCGGATAAAATAAATGTGATATCAAGATGAGTAGACAAACATCAAGTTTGGAAACACAAGAGGTGAAGGCAATGAAAGCTAAATGCCCCGACTGCGACGCAGATCTCGACGTTCCCAAGGACACGACAAAAGGAGAAATTCTAAGCTGTCCTGGCTGTGGATTGGAACTCGAAGTGAAACAAGTAAACGCCGGATGCGTAGACCTTCAAGAGTTCACTCACGAAGGAGAAGACTGGGGCGAATAAACAGTATCCATCGAAAGCGCTGAAAACACTTTCAGGACCCACAATCTAAACTCATCTCCCAATTCTTCTTTATTCAAAATTTTCCAAGAGATGCAACCAACCGATGAGCATTGGACTTCTTTATGAGCGCTCAGAAACCGACGAAAACGGCATCAAACTCACAGCAGAAGAACTAGGCGTAAACTTAACTTTCGTCCCATTCCGCAAAATAGCCGTCTCCATAGACAAGAACGGATTCAACATTGCAAGCAAGGGCAAAAACTTCACCAGCGCCGTCAAAGACATCGCCGTCATTTTGAACCGCACCCAAAGCAAAAACCGCAGACTCTACGCCGCTCACACGATGGAAGTTTTCGGAAAAAAAGTCATCAACCCCTCAACCATAGAGTTCGAATGCTACAGCAAACTCCGAACTCTCCTGCATCTCTGGGCGGTTGGGCTTCCAATCCCCAAAACAGTCTACGTTCCCTGCGACCGGTTCGACACTTTGAAAGACGGCAGAGTAATCCACAACGAAGGCGACATCGCAGACCTGTTGCAGCAGGAAATCGGCAACGAAATAGTCATCAAACCTGACGCTGGCACACACGGCAAAGCCATCGTGCTCTCCAAAAACCACGAAGAACTCATCGCCAACATCCAAAAAACAGAAACTTCCATCATAAACCCTGTTGGCGTTTTGGCGCAAGAGCTTGTCCAGAAATGGTTCTATGACCTCAGAATAATCGTCTACAAAGAAAAACGCAAAGACCCAGTCTGCCATCCCGTGGCTATGGCGAGAGCTGGACTCAACGACTTCCGCACCAACACTTTCTTAGGAAACCTAGTCTTCGACGCCAAACTGCCTCAGCATATCCGCGAGTTAGCCGTCCGATGCAGCAAGGCACTCGGCAGAGACCACGAAGCCTGGGTTTTCGCGTTGGACGCCATGATTGACGTTGGCAAAAACAAAAACGCCGACGACGAAACCATCAAGAACGAACTCGCCAAAGCAGCCATACCATTCGGCGCCGTGACGAAAGTCAAGCAGGACGACCTGCGGCTGACCGATTTCAAAGCCTGGAACGGGCAGCTTGAAGCGGCAATGAAGGAATATATGAGCAGCGAGTCCTACGGCAAAGTTAAAAACGTAATCGAACAAAATGTAGAAGCCAACCGTCTCAGCATAGTCTTCCACGAGGCCAACAGCTGCCCAGACTTCTGGGAGAACACGCGCCTCATCGCAGGCATCAACGTGGCAGTTCCCCTAATCAAAGGCGCCCAAAGCCTAACACAGTAGTCAAGGAGAAAAACAAATGTTGAAAATCGGAATAATCGGCGGCACAGGATACGTCGGCGGAGAACTCCTCCGCATCCTGCTGCTTCATCCGCAGGTAGAGGTAACCATGGTCACCAGCCGCCAGAGCGCAGGCGAATACATCTTCAACTCGCACCCTAACCTCCGCGGACTCACCCAGCTAAAATTCGTTCCTCAGGACATAGCTGAACTCCAGAAAAACTGCGACCTAATCTTCACAGCCACCCCGCACGGAGGCTCAGTGAACCTTGTTCCAAAACTCCTGGAAGTTGGCTTGAAGGTTATCGACATGAGCGCAGACTTCCGCCTCAAAAACCCAGCCGACTACGAAACGTGGTACGGGTGGAAACACGCTCACCCCGAACTGCTTAAGGAAGCAGCGTACGGCATGCCTGAGCTTCACCGCGAAGAAATCAAGAAAGCCCGCTTAATCGGCTGCCCAGGCTGCATGGCAACCGCCACAATCCTTCCCCTCGCGCCTTTCGTGAAAGCAGGCTTAATCGAAAAGAACCACATTGTAGCTGACCTGAAAGTTGGCTCCAGCGGAGGCGGCAGCAAACCCACCGTGGCTTCGCATCACCCTGAACGCTTCGGAGGCGTCCGACCCTACAAGGTCGTTATGCACCGCCACATCGGCGAGGTTGAACAGGAAGTCAACGCGCTGACAAGTGAACCTGTGACGTTGTCTTTCTCGCCGCACGCAGTTAACATGGTGCGCGGAATCCTCGCCACGATTCATGTTTTTCCCAAGCAGCCTCTTGCAGTGAAAGATGTTTGGAAGACGTTGCGCGGCATGTACGAGGGCGAACCGTTCATTCGCTTCGTGAAGTACCTGAAAGGCTGCTACCAGTTGCCTGACCCAAAGGTGACTCAGGGCACAAACTTCTGCGACATAGGTTTCGAACTGGACCCCCATGCAAACCGCCTTCTGCTGTTCTCCGCCATCGACAACATGGTTAAGGGCGCGTCAGGTCAAGGCGTCCAGTGCCTGAACCTAATGATGGGTATAGATGAGACCACGGGCTTGAAGAGCACGGGTTTCCATCCGATGTGATAGCTATGCTGCTTGTTGTGAAGATGGGCGGAAGCATCCTCAAAGAAGGCGCCTCAGGCGACCTAGTCTCGGACCTGAAGGGCTTGCTGTCCGCTAACAAGGCGGTTCTGGTTCACGGCGGCGGCGTAGAAGTCACCGAAATCGCCTCTAAACTCGGCAAAGAACAGAAATTCATAGTCTCACCGGAAGGTTTCCGAAGCCGCTACACGGACAAAGAAACCATAGAAATCTACTCCATGGTTATGGCAGGCAAAATCAACAAGCAAATCGTCCTCGCCCTCCAAAGCCAAGGCATCCCAGCCGTGGGCTTGTCAGGCTTAGACGCGTCAATCTTGAAGGCAGAACGGAAGAAGCGCCTCATAGCCGTGGACGAACAGGGACGCAAACGAGTCATAGACGGAGGCTACACTGGAAAAATAAACGAAGTCAACGCTGACCTGCTGCATCTGCTGCTTGACAGGGGCTACGTGCCAATCGTCACGCCCATAGCCGTCAGCGAAGAGTATGAACCGCTTAACGTGGACGGCGACCGAACCGCCGCTGTCATCGCAGGCGCCCTCAAAGCCGACCGCCTCATCCTGCTCACTGACGTGCAGGGTTTAATGCTCAAGGGTGAGCGGATTCCGAAAATTGGAGCTTCAGAAGTCAAAGAAGTCCTCAGCAGCATCGGCGCAGGCATGAGCACCAAAGTCCATGCCGCGTTAGAAGCGCTTAATCAGGGCGTCGGCGAAGTCCTAATTACATCGGGCGTTGGCGCTGCGCCTATTTCTTCCGCTTTGAAACATGAAACTGGCACCGTGATAACCCGTGAATGAACAAGAAATAATTAACGTAGAAAATCGGCTGATGGCAAACGTCTTCGCAAAGAAAAAACTAGTCCTGACGCGCGGCAAAGGCGCCGTGGTCTGGGACATAAACGGCAACGAATACGTTGACTGCACAGGCAGCTACGGCGTAGCGTTGCTTGGGCACTGCCACCCGAAAGTGGTCGCAGCTGTGTGCGAGCAAGCTCCAAAACTCATCTCTTGCCACGCCAGCTTCTACAACGACAAACGCAGCGAATTCCTCCAGAAACTCGTCGCCATAGCACCCAAAGGCTTGAACAAGACGTTTCTTTCCAACAGTGGCGCGGAAGCAGTGGAGTGCGCCATCAAACTCGCACGCAAATTCACCGGCAAACCTGAAATCATCGCCATGATGGGTGCCTTCCACGGCAAAACCATGGGCGCACTGTCAGCCACGTGGGATAAGAAGTACCGCGAACCTTTCCTGCCGCTGGTGCCCGAAATCAAACACGTGCCCCCCGACAACTTGGACAAACTGCGGGAAGCCATAACCGAGAAGACCGCTGCAGTCCTCGTTGAACCCGTCCGAGGCGAAGGCGGAATCCGTGTGCCCCCTGAAGGCTTCCTGAAGGGTCTGAGAGAAATCTGCGATGAGAAACACGTGCTCTTAATGTTTGATGAAGTGCAGACGGGCTTCGGGCGCACAGGCAAACTTTTCGCCTGCGAACACGCTGGAATCGTGCCTGACGTGATGTGCCTTGCGAAGCCAGTGGCAGGCGGCTTACCCATAGGCGTAACTTTAGCCAAAGAGAACATAATGTCCTCGCTTAAACTTGGCGAACACTCGACCACTTTCAGCGGTAGCCCTCTGGTTTGTGCTGCAGGCTGCGCCGCCATTGATGCGCTGTTGGAGGAGAAGCTTGCGGAACGCGCTGCGGAGAACGGCAAGTACTTCAAGGCTAAGCTGGAGCAGCTGCAGCAGAAGCATGCGATAGTGAAAGAGGTGCGTGGATTAGGCTTGATGCTGGGCATGGAACTCAAATACGACGTCCTCAACGTGATACTAAAAGCCAAAGAACGCGGCATCCTCATCTTGGACGCTGGGCGGAACGTGCTTCGTTTCCTGCCGCCTTTGGTCATCAGCAAAGAGCAAATTGACAAAGTCATCGCCGTTCTCGACGGCGTTTTAGGGGAAGAGGAAAATGCAAGAACAAGCGGTACGCCTTCTAACTAACCTGCTGGGCATCTACAGCCCAAGCGGCAAAGAAGAGGACATAGCCAGCTTCCTTGCGTTAGAGATGAAGAAAATGGGTTTCCAAGTTGGAATTGACACCATCGGAAACGTCATAGGCGTAGTCGGCGAAGGCGAACCCACCATACTGCTTTGCGGGCACATGGACACGGTTGCGGGGCACTTGCCGCTGCGGGTGGAAGAAGGCAAAATCTACGCCCGCGGCGCAGTAGACGCGAAGGGTCCGTTGGCAGCGATGGTTATGGCTGCTGCCGAACTCGCCAAAGAGCCAGCTTTCAAAGATAAAGGCAAAATCTTGATTGCCGCTGTCGTTGAAGAAGAAGCCACCAGCAGAGGTGTCAGACATCTGATAACTCAGGGAATCAATGCAAGCTACGCCCTTTTCGGGGAGCCCAGCGGCGTTGAAAACATAACTATAGCTTACAAGGGTCAAATCCAGCTGAAGATTAACTGCAGAACCGAGACGGGACATACTTCAACTCCATGGCTTTATGATAACGCTCTGGAAAAAGCCTATGAACTGTGGATGAAAATTAAGAATAATTTCCCAGTGAACCCTGACGACAGCGCATTCAACGCCGTGTCTGCGTGCTTAACAAGGATTGTTGGCGGCAAAGCAGTTTCCGTCATCCCGTTTGATGTGGAAATGTATTTGGACATTCGGGTTCCGCCGCCGCTTACTACGTCGCAGGTGTTTGAGTCCATATGCAGGATTATTGAGGAGTACAAAGCAGCCCACCCCAAAGTTGCCATCAAAACAGCGGTGGAGGACACGGTTGAGCCATTTGAGGTTAACAAGAGCTCGCCGCTGGTGCATGCGTTGTCTGCTTCTGTACGGAAAGTGCTGAATAAGCCAGCGACGCTTCTGCGCAAAACCGGCACAGGCGACATGAACATCCTCGGACACGCCATGAACCTGCCCATAGTCACCTATGGACCAGGCGACTCACATCTAGACCACACGCTCGAAGAACACATAGTCATAAGCGAGTACTTGGACAGCATCCAAGTTTACAAGGAAACGCTGCTGAAACTTGCTGAACTGCATAGTCACAAAAGTGCAAATGGAAACGATAACGGAAGCCAAAAATCGCAAAGCTAGATAGTAACTAATTAAATTAGCCAAGTGAAAAATCTTTGTCCCAAGATAGGCAACTAATACTCTGCCTATTTTCCAGATTATTCATTAAGTTTTTTGGATTCAAAACAGCATAATTGGTTACGCAAAGGAATGGTTTGTGTTGCTGTTTAATTAGGGTAAGGGCAATTGCGGAACTGATGAAAGATAGGAGACGTAGATTTCGAAACCTGCAATGTTCAAGCTGGAAGGGGAGAGGTAGAATACGACCTGTTTTGTTTCGCCGTTGCCCAGAGCGAAATACTGCCCTCCTCTTGCGGTGGGAGATTGTATTCCAGGTTCGTCTGCTGGGATGACACTGCCGTCTTGACTGATGAGCTTGACGCTCAAGTTAACAAATGACACATATTGGGTAGTCAAGTGGTAAATTGAAGTGTATCTGGATGTTGAATTTCCAATCGGTGCATTGGGGTCGGAGCCGTTTCCAGCGTCGGTTGAGGTGTAATCATTCCTGACTGTCACACCAATCATCATGATAGGGTCTCCGCCTGCACCTCCCCCGCTTGAAGCTCCGTAACTGTAGTTTCCATTGTCACCGATTGTCCAACCCCAAAATGACAAAGGTATAGACCTGTTATTTGTGAGTTCAAACGCTCTTTGGGATGAAAAGGAACGGCTCCCAGTGACGTTGAACCAAGGGGTGTCAAAGGGGTAAGCAGGTCCGTAGTGGTACCACGCCGCAGTGGAGTCAAGAAAAATCTTTGTAAGATTGCCTTGATCATTGGATTCTGGAAGCGTTGTCAGGTATTGAGACCCGTTCAGCAGATTTAGGCCAAGCCTTGATTGCGTCAAATTTAACGCCGTATCAAGCTGCATGATTATTGTGTCTCGTTGGTTAATTGTGCTGTTAAGCTGGTCGAGCTGGTTGTTAAGCTGGGTAAGGAGACTGTCGCGTTCGCTTATTGAATTTTGAAGTGAGGATGCTTGGTTGTACTCAACAGCAGCCAACACAGAGTTCACAACTAACAATACCGCAAGCGCCACGACCGCTACTTTTAACGCAGTGGTTTTCCTAATGTGCCCTCTTCCATTTTGCGTTGGCGTAGACTTGGTCGCCTTCTCTACAGTTTCGACGCTGACCAGCGCATCCTTTCCCTGATCCGATAGCGTATACTTTCCATAATCGTCAGTCTTAACAAGACCATCCAGTTTGCCCAAGTGGTGTTGTAGGTGCCCGCTGCTGTCTATGCCGAGTTTCTTCTTCAAATCGGCAAACCCTTGAGGTCCTTCACTTAAAGCCTTCAGAATCATTATGCGGGTTGGATGCCCGAGAGCATCAAAAACTTCAGCACGTCGTTTGTCTGCTTCCACATCATCTGTTCCGTTGACCATGCGCGTCCCCGTTGCACTATTATCGTTTCGCTATTTAATGCCTCGTTATTAGACCAACAAACCCCGCCGCACAACTCTCAGCACAATCCGCCGTTTCGAGGTCTACTTTTCTGGACAAGCAGCAAACGAGCCCGCCGCAACAACCGACTAAAGTTGTAGCCTCATGCTGTATCCAGGTTTGAAACCCAAAGCGTCATACAATGGCTTCCCTGCCTCAGAAGCGTCAAGATTAATCCTGTCGTAACCGTGGTCTCTGCACCAGTCTATCGCCGCCTCGGCAATCATTTTCCCGACCCCTTTCCTCCTGAAGCCTACCTCGGTATACATCGACATGAGGTAAGGCACTTCCAAGTGAGAGCTCATCGGCAGGGGCGGTTGCTCTCTTATCCACAGACACCCACTGCCTGCCACCTGTCCAACTTGCGTTTTTGCGATAAACCCGATGAGTTTACCTTCGGAAAGTTTTTTCTTAACCCACTCGCGTGTTCGTCCCTCAAAGTCCCGCGCGGCTGCCGTGAGCTCAGCGCTTATGTCGTTCCACATGCTGACTCTATGTTTTACCAGAAGTTCAATGTCATCCGCCGTAGCATAGGAGATGTTGAAGGTCAACGATGTCACCGTGGTCTCTTTGGGTATTTGGGAAAAAGAGGTTTGGGGCTTTAAGCTTTGTCCAGTTTGAATTCTTTGTGAATGGCGCGAACGACTGCAGTTCCGTCTTTCTCTTTAACAACGAACGAGATGTTCAACTCCGAAGAGCCCTGGGCAATCATGCGAATGTTGATGCCTTTTTCCGCCACGGTTGAGAAGATTCTTGAAGCCACTCCGCGGGTGCCTTTCATGTTGGCGCCCATGGCGGCAATGACGCAGACATCGTCTTCAGCGGTTACTTCGCTAACCAAGCCTCTGCCCAGCAGAGCAATTTCCAATGTGCTTATCGCTCTTCCCAGTACACTTCGGCGGATAATCATGGAGATGTTTGCTTCCGACGCCGCGGTTGAAATCATCATGACGTTTATGCCCTTTTTGCCCAGCACATCAAAGATTTTCGCGTAGCTTCCAGGGGCACCCACCATTCCTGCGCCGTTGACGTTTAGCATCGCGACATCTTTTATCATTGCAACGGCTTTCACGGCTTCAGTGGATTTCGTTTTAGGCTCTTTGGTTATGAGGGTTCCAGGGTTTTCTGGGTGGAAGACACTTCTGATCCTGACTGGGATGTTTTCTTTGATTACGGGTTCCAACGCTCGCGGGTGCATGGCTTTGGCGCCGAAAATCGCCATTTCAGAAGCTTCCTGATAAGACAGCTCAGGCAGCATTCTGGCGGAGGGCATAATTTTCGGGTCGGTGGTCATTATGCCGTCCACGTCGGTCCATATCCAAACCTCGTCAGCCGCCAAAGCAACGGCAAGGATGGTGGCTGTGTAATCGGAGCCGCCTCTGCCAAGCGTTGTGATGACGCCGTCTTGGTCAGCGGCAATGTAGCCTGTAACCACTGGAACTACCCCTTTTTCAATCAGCGGTCCAATGCGCTCCTTTACCTGGTGAATCGTGTAGTTCATAAGGGGGTCGGCTTCTCCGAAGTTGGAGTCCGTTACTATCCCTGCATCCTTGCCTGTGAAGCACTGCGACTCCAGTTTGAGGGCTCGGAGGGCTCCCCAAACAATGGGCGCGGATAATCGTTCACCAAAGGATAAGACGTAGTCGCGGGATTTCGGCGTTAACTCGCCCACGTAACATATGCCCGTGAGAACTTTTTCCAGCTCGGTGATGGTTTTGGCAACTATCTGCTCCGTTTCGGCGGCTAGTTTCTTGTTTTTTATGGCTTCTGCGACGGCTGTCAGGTGCCTTTGGGTGAGTTCTTTGGTGAACTCCTGAATCTGTTTTTCATTCCATTTTTTTGCTTTCTCCGCGGCTTCGGCAAGCTTGTTAGTTACCCCTGATAAGGCTGAAACTACAACTGTGACTAGGCAATTTTGTTTCGCGTTGTCTGCCACCAGTTGAGCTACGTCGCGGATGTTTTTGCCTGTTGCTACTGATGTGCCTCCGAACTTCATCAAGATTTTCTTCATGTTTTCTTTCACCCTGAATTTTATCATGATAACATTTTGGTTGCCAACTTATGTCTAATATCTAGCAGGTCTCTTAAAACTGCACTGGCGGTTTCCATTCCGCCTGCGCCTTTGCCGATGAGGGTTTGTTCTCCTGCATATTCGGTAGAGAAAGTTACGGCGTTTAGCACTCCACTAACGCATAACGGATTGTTTTTCGGTATTTCTGTTGGTTTCACAGTTGTTTTGTCGCCGTCTATTGAGCCGATGAGCTTGATTGTATTGCCCCTCTTTGCGGCTTCGTCAAGAGCCTGTAGTGTCACATCGCGAATGCCAATTCTATCTACGTCTTTCAGGGTTACTTTCTTGTTCATTATCCAGTTCGCCAAAATGACTACCTTGCAGGCGGCATCAAAACCGTCAATGTCCATGGAAGGCTCTCTCTCCGCGTAACCAAGCTTCTGTGCATTTGTTAGGGCTTCTTGGAAGGTTACGCGGTTTTGAGACATTTCTGTTAGTATGTAGTTAGTTGTGCCGTTTAATATGCCTCGTATGGCAAGAATTCGGTCCCCTGCGAGGCAGCGTTTGGCGAACTCGAGCATGGGTGTTCCACCGCCAACTGTGCCGCTGAATCGGAAGTAAACCTTGTTGTACTCTGCCAGTTCTGTGAGTGCTGGCATAGCTAAGGCTAATGGTCCTTTGTTGGTTGTAACAACGTGTTTCCCTGTTTTGAACGCTTTAGTGATGTGTGATAGGGCTGGTTCACCGTTTTTGATGTTAACGGGTGTGACTTCAACAACCACTTCTGCTTCTACCGACTCAATGACATCTAACACAGGCATTCTTGGGTGCCCAAACTCAGGGTCGGATGATATTGGAAAACCCCGTTGCCTAATCGCTTCCAGGTTCTCAGGGCTTAGACCTCTTGGGTTTATAACCGCGCCGTCTATGTCTGCGATGGCAACGATTTTTGGGTTAAACCCGTAATCCTTAACCTTTTCAGCGTATTTGCGAGCAAGAATTGTAGTTACGCTCTTTCCGACTACGCCGTAGCCCACTAAAATGATTCTCATTATCTCACTCCTGCCACTGCAGTTTTCGCTTGCGCCTCAAGTCCGAGGGCACGTTCGATGGCTTCCGTTTCCGCATCAACTTCCAGCGGTTTCTCGCTCATCTGCACCGCGGTGTCGGGGTCTTTCAGCCCGTGACCTGTCGTCACGCAGACTACCCGTTCGTCCTTGTCGATTACTCCGTTTTGGATGAGCTTGATTAAGCCCGCAATAGACGAGGCGCTGGCAGGCTCCACGAATATGCCTTCCACCCGCGCCAGAAGCTTCTGCGCAGCCAAAATCTCCTCGTCAGTCACGGTTTCAGCTGTGCCGCCTGAGTTGCGGATGGCGTTCACGGCTTTCTTCCAGCTGACAGGTGCGCCGATTCTGATGGCTGTGGCTAAGGTTTCAGGTTTCGCCACGGGTACCATTTTCTCGCTTCCCGTCTTTATCATCTGGGCGATGGGCGCTGAACCTGCAGCTTGGATGCCTGTCATTTTCGGCAGCGAGTCCACGAAGCCGAGTTGGTGGAATTCGCTGAAGCCCTTCCAGATGGCGCTGATGTTTCCCGCGTTGCCCACGGGCACTACGACTCTGTCTGGTGCTTCTTGGTCCAGTTGGTCACAGATTTCGAAGCCTAAAGACTTCTGTCCCTCCACCCTGAACGGGTTAATCGAGTTCAACAGGTAAATGCTGCGGTGTTTCTCCGCCAGCTTCAACACTATGTCCAGGGCTTGGTCAAAGTTGCCGCGGACCTGGAGGACTTTGGCGCCGTAAATCATCGCCTGCGCCAACTTGCCGTAAGCAATTTTGCCTGATGGAATAAGCACGGTACACCGCATTCCTGCTTTCGCGGCGTAGGCTGCAAGAGAAGCGGAAGTGTTTCCTGTGGAAGCGCAGATTACGGATTTTGCTCCGAGTTCCACGGCTTTGGAGACGCCGACGGTCATGCCTCTGTCTTTGAAGCTGCCTGTGGGGTTTTCACCCTCGTTCTTCACGTATAACTGCATGAGACCCAGCTGCTTTCCCAGCCGATGGCAAGAGTGCAGTCCTGTTCCGCCTTCGTTAAGCGAGACTATTTTGCTTATGTCGTCGATGGGCATGAAGTCTCGGTATCTCCAGACGGAAAGCGGCACATTCTGCCATCTGCTTTTCTTGAGTTTCCGCTTGATTTCGTCGAAGTCGTATTTGACTTCGAGGAGGTCTCCGCATTTCCTGCAGAAATAAATAATCTCATTTACGCCGTATTTGGCACCGCAGTTTATGCATTCTTGATGTGTCATTTCCAATCACTTCTCCAATACGCATACTCCTCTGCCGGGGCGCGTCGCAAACGCTGTCGCCTCACACCCTGCAGACTTGAAGCCTTCCTTCATCGCCGCCGCCACCCGGGTAGCGTCAGCCGATTTTTTGTTCACCACTGCCAGCATGGCGGGTCCTGCTCCGCTTATGGTGACGCCGCACGCGCCCGCGTTTAAGGCGTTTTCTTTGACCTGCGCGTAGCCGGGAATCATGAACGCTCTGGCTGGTTCGATGACGGCGTCGCTCATCGACTCGCCTATTAAGTCCACGTTGCCTGCGGCGAAACCGCTTACCATCGCAGCTGCCTTCCCGACGTTGTGGACAAGTTGTTCCAGCAGCACCATCTCGGGCAAGACGGAGCGTGCTTTTCTGGTTTTGCCTGCTGGCGTTTCGATGTGCGGGAAAGCCACTGCGACCTCCATGTTCAGGGGCGCTTTGAGGCTTATGGCTTCAATCGGGCTGTATGATGTGACGATTGCGAAGTCTCCGCAGATAGCTGCCGCCACATTGTCCGCGTGCTCCACACCCGCGGATACGGCTTCGCCTTTGGCAGCGAACGCGATGAGTTGGTTTTGGGTGAGTTTGAGGTTGAACACGCTGTTTAAGCCGTATGCAACTGCTGCTGCTTGGGCGGCGCTGCTGCCTAACCCTCTTCCGGGCCAGATGCTCTTTTCTACTCTTATCCTGAGGCCGCCTTGCAGTGAGAAAGCCATTGTCATGTGATTTGCCACTATGCCTGCTGCATTCCGCTGGAGCATGTCGGATATTGTCGTGGTTTTGAAACCGCAGATTTGGACTTCTATGCCGCTGGCTGAGGTGCGTTTGATTATGACTTTGTCGCTTGGTTCCGCGAGAGCTAAGCCGAAGACGTCGAATCCTGGTCCGAGGTTGGCGCTTGTGGCTGGCGCTCTGATAGTGATTTCGTTTGGCGGCATGTTGTCAGCTCTGCCTTGTTCAAAGTAGTCCGTTTCGATTATTAATATTGTGCGTTCAGCCCACCAGGTTCGTGAGTGCTTCGTAGGCTTTGAGGCTGTCCTTTTTCTCAACCACGATGATCGTCTCAGTCCAGCAGGAGATGAACTCTATGATGTTCAGGTTCTGCTCCGCCAGCAACGCGGTCAGGAACGCCACCACTCCCGGGGTGTTTTCCAATTCCTCAGGCGAGTTGACAACTATCATGGTACAGTTGTCGTGCTTGACAAGCGTGCTGATGCGTTCAGGCAGGTCCGCTCGATCCAGCAGGTAAACAAACTTGCCAGGCAAATCCACTTTCATGCCGCTTTTGGTGGAGAGTTCCTTGGCGGTTATGATGACGCTTTTGCGGTCGTAAACTGCGATGCCGCTTCGCTTCAGCAGACTGAGGACTTTTTCTTCGCGTTTCTGTTTGTGCTTCTGCAAATCCTCAGAGAATCGGCGCAAGGCGGCTTTTGTGGCCGTTGTGTTTCTTGACTTGAGTTCGCGTTGGATCTGGCGGGAGAGTTCGCTGAGGTTGACGATGCCTTTCTCCAAAGCCTCCAGCAAGTAAGGCTTGTTTTTGAGGTAGTCTCGCACGTTCTGGGCGGTTGTCATAGACCAAAAGTGTATCATTTTGGACATTTAAAGCTTGTTATGTTACAAAAAAGTCGTAAAGTTTAAAAAGACTGCTTGTAAGGTAAGGGGAATAATTCCTATTTCAAAAACGGGTGGGCACCACGGAAAAAATTGTCTTAGCTTATAGTGGAGGACTCGACACGTCCGTCCTCGTTAAGTACATCCAAGAAAAATACAACGCAGAGGTCATAACAGTTACCGTTAACGTTGGCCAACAGGAAGACCTGAAAGCCGCTGAAGAAAAAGCCAAAAAACTCGGCGTTCTGAAACATTTTTCGATAGACGCTCGAGACGAATTCGTCACAGACTACGTTTACCCAGCCATCAAAGCCAACGCCCTCTACGAAGGCAAGTACCCCATAAGCACCAGCCTCAGCCGACCCCTCATCGCTTCGAAAATGGTGGAGGTCGCTGAGAAAGAAGGCGCCACAGGCTTAGCCCACGGTTGCACAGGCAGAGGCAACGACCAAGTCCGCTTCGACGTCACGCTCGGCTCCTTGGCGCCAGAAATGAAGATAATTGCGCCCGTCCGCGAGTGGGGCATGACCCGCGAAGAAGAAATCGAGTACGCAAAGAAAAAGGGCATACCCGTCTCAACGGCGGCGAAGAAGTACAGCATAGACGCCAGCGTCTGGGGCAGAGCCATCGAATGCGGATATCTTGAAGACGCCAGCAAAGAACCGCCCGAAGACGCTTACGAATGGACTGTTTCGCCTGAGAAAACTCCGAACGCCCCAGAATACGTGACTATTAAATTTGAAGCTGGAGTGCCAGTCGCCGTGAACGACGCCAAGCTGAAACCCCTCGAAATCGTCGAAACGCTCAACAAAACCGCGGGAAAACACGGCGTCGGACGCATAGACCACATCGAAGACCGCCTCGTCGGCATCAAATCCCGAGAAGTCTACGAGTGCCCAGCCGCCACTGTCCTCTTGGAAGCGCACAAAGACTTGGAAAAAATGGTGATGACTCGCCACGAAGTCCTGTTCAAACAGCAAATCGACGCAGAATGGGCGTACCTAGCCTACGTAGGCTTATGGATGGACCCTCTGAAAGAAGACCTTGACGCCTTCATCAACAAGTCACAGGAAAACGTGAACGGCGAAGTTAAACTCAAACTCTACAAGGGTGGGCTCCAAGTTGTCGGACGCTCATCGCCGATGTCGCTTTACGACAAGAACTTAGCCAACTACAACATCAAAACCTCATTCAACCAATCTTACTCAAAAGGCTTCATTGAACTGTGGGGCCTCCAGACCCGAATGCACAACGCATTAAAGCGGTCCACAAAGAAACAGAAGGCAGGCAAGTCGAAATAGCAAACTAACAGGAAAAAACTGGTGGCGGTGTACTCATGTCGAAAATACTGCACGGCGGAAGAATAGGATCAATGCGAGAAGACGTTGCCAAGTTCACCTCATCAATAAAAGATGACGCTCGCCTCCTCGACGCAGTCATCGCCATCAACAAAGCCCACGTCGTAATGCTGACGGAACAGAAAATAATCCAGAAACCCGACGGCGCCAAACTCCTTGCAGCCCTAGCCAAAAACTCAGACATGACGCTTGACCCTTCCGCAGAAGATGTGCACATGGCAGTGGAAGAGGCTGTTCTTGCTGATACTGGACCTGAAGTTGGCGGAAACCTGCACATCGCTAAAAGCCGAAACGACCAAGTCGCCACAGCCATCCGCATGGCACTGCGCAACGAACTGCTTAGCCTTATGCGTTCCGTGGCTCACGTGCAAGAGCACATGGCTGAAACTGCGGAAGAGCACATCGACACGGTCATCTTGGAGTACACCCATCTGCAGCCCGCGCAGCCTGTGACTTTCGCGCATTACCTGCTGTCTTACGTTGAGGGGTTGGAGCGGGACCTGCAGAGACTCCAGAACGCATACATGCGCGTTAACCTCTGCCCGCTGGGCGCAGGAGCCTTAGCAACGACAAGTTTTCCGATAAACCGCGACCGAACCGCCGAACTCTTAGGCTTCAACGGCTTAGTGGAAAACTCCATCGACGCCGTGGGCAGCCGAGACTTCATCACCGAAACCCTCGCCACACTCACCCTCATCACCGTGAACCTAAGCCGCTTCGCCGAAGACCTCATCATCTGGAGTTCACCAGACTTCGGAGTAGTGGAGCTTCCAGACGAGTTCACAAGCACAAGCAGTATCATGCCGCAGAAGAAGAACCCTGAAGTTCTGGAGGTTATCCGCGCCAGAGCCAGCTGCGTCTTGGGCAACTTCGTAGCTGCAACTGCCGCCGTGAAGAGTTTGCCGTCCACTTACAACCTTGACTTCCAAGAAATCACACCTAAACTGTGGGAGTCCGTAGACACCGTACGCGCTTCCCTTGACATGCTCCACAAGCTCATTCCAAAACTGAAAGTAACAGCCGACGTTTCAGCCAAGGCATCAGCGAGCTTTGTAGCCGCGACCGAGTTAGCCAACGTGCTGGTTCGGAAGTACAACGTGCCCTTCAGAACAGCCCACAAAATAGTGGGCACCCTTGCCAAGTCGCTGGTGGACTCAAAACTGACCTTTGCAGATGCAACGCCGAAGCTGCTGCAGAAAGCAGCCGAAGACGCGGCAGGCATCAAACTCTCAGTCAAAGCTGAAGACATCGCTGCACTCGCGAATCCGCTGAAACTGGTGGAAAGCCACAACGTCAAAGGTGGACCCGCGCCATCAGAGGTTAAGAGGGCGTTGGCTGCACGGGAAAAGCAGTTGCTTCTCACCAAATCCAATATATCTAAGATGGACAAGGAGCTTGAAGAGGCTGAAAACAAACTGGACTCAGCAGTTGAACAGTTCACGACTAAGTTGCGCAAGAGCGCAACATTTAAAAATTTAACCTGATAGGTAGAATAGGGCTTTGGTCCAAGAACATAACTCCTGCAAAAGCAAGAAAGCGGCTCTGGTCTTAGAAGACGGCACCTTTTTCGTCGGCAAAGGATTCGGGGCAGCTCGGAAGTTAACGGGCGAAGTTGTGTTTTCAACTTCCATGGTTGGCTATCCAGAAGCGCTCACTGACCCATCATACAAGGGGCAGATTCTTGCTTTAACTTACCCGCTTATTGGCAACTATGGCGTTCCGTCTAACGACTTGAACCTTGGGCTTCCGCTGTATTTTGAGTCCGACCGCATCCAAACATCAGGCTTAATCATCCACGAACTCTGCACGGAACCGTACCACTGGGCTTCGACGCGGACGCTGGACCAGTGGCTTTTAGACGAGAACATACCTGGCATCAGCGGCATAGACACGAGACGCCTCACCAAGAAACTCAGAACCCACGGCGTTATGCTGGGCATTATCCAGGCGTGCGAGGAAGGCGAAGAACCTGACCTTGACAGGCTAATCAAAGAAGCCCAAAGCATTCCCGACCCCAACGCCACGGACTTGGTCAGGGAAGTTTCGGTGAAGGAGCCTGTTCACTACAAAGTTGACGGCAAATACACCGCCGTTTTAATTGACTGTGGAGTCAAAAACAGCATCATACGCAGCCTCCTGAAACGCGGAATAAGCGTGGTCCGTGTGCCTTACGACTTTTCAGCCAAAGAAATCATGGAGTACCATCCAGACGGCGTTTTCCTCAGCAATGGTCCGGGAGACCCGAAGAAATGTGTCAAAACCGTGGAAAGCGTCCGAGAAATAGTTGAAAAAGTGCCCTTGATGGGTATTTGCTTGGGCGCGCAGATACTTGCGCTGTCCGTTGGCGGAGACACTTACAAGTTGAAGTTTGGGCATCGCAGCCAGAATCAGCCCGCGCTGGATGTGAACACTAACCGCTGCTACATCACCACTCAGAACCACGGCTACGCCATCGACACAGAATGCTTCTGCAGAATACCGCTGGAACCATGGTTCATAAACGCCAACGACCGAACCATCGAAGGCGTCAAACACAAAACCAAGCCAGTCTTCGCGGTGCAGTGGCATCCCGAAGCCTCGCCTGGACCCTACGACACTGAGTGGCTGTTTGACCTGTTCCTGAAAAACATGGAGGCTGCCCGCTGATGCCGAAGTTCGACTGGATAAAGAAAGTGCTGGTTCTCGGAAGCGGCGCCATAAAAATCGGCGAAGCAGCCGAATTCGACTACTCGGGCAGCCAGTGCCTCAAAGCCCTGAAGGAAGAGGGCATCGAAACCGTCCTCATTAACCCGAACATAGCCACCATCCAGACTGACCCGCGGTTGTCAGGCAAAGTGTACCTTCTGCCAGTGACGCCTGAATACGTGGAGAAAGTCATCCAGAAAGAAAGCCTGATGGCATTCTTCTTGGCTTTGGAGGGCAGACCGCGCTGAACTGCGGCATCGAACTCGCCAAAACAGGCATCTTAGAAAAGTACAACGTGAAAGTTCTGGGAACACCCATCCAAGCCATCGAGGACACGGGTGACCGTGAACGTTTCCGCGAAGCCATGCTCAAAGCAGGCGTTCCACCGCTGAGAAGCAAAGCCGCAACGACCGTTACAGGCGCGCTTGACGTTGCGAAAGAAATCGGTTACCCAGTCATCGTCCGCGTCGCGTACACGCTAGGCGGCAAAGGCGCAGGCGTAGCCCACAACGCTTGGGAACTCCGAGAAATCGTCACCCGCGGTCTGGCGCAGAGCAGAATCAGCCAGGTTCTCGTGGAAGAGTATGTGGGTCACTGGAAGGAAGTTGAGTACGAAGTCATGCGCGACTACAATGACAACTGCTTGACGGTGTGCAACATGGAGAACTTCGACCCCATGGGCGTCCACACAGGCGACTCCATAGTCGTGGCGCCGTCGCAGACCATGACGAACCGCGAGTACCACCTCATCCGCTCCACATCTATCAAAGCCATCCGCGCCTTGGGCATTGTGGGCGAATGTAACATCCAGTGGGCGCTGCATCCGAAATCTGAGGAATACCGCGTCATAGAAGTCAACTCACGCATGTCCCGAAGCTCCGCGCTCGCAAGCAAAGTCACAGGTTACCCGCTGGCTTACATCGCCACAAAACTGACCATAGGCTACACGCTTCCGGAACTCGTAAACAAAGTCACCGAAGTCACCACAGCCTGCTTCGAACCCGCATTAGACTACATCACCGTGAAGATTCCGCGGTGGGATCTGCAGAAATTCAAACTCGCCGACCGCCACGTCGGTCCCCAGATGCGCAGCGTAGGCGAAGTCATGGCAATCGGACGCTGCTTTGAAGAAGCTCTGCAGAAAGCCGTCCGCATGCTGGACACAGGCAAAATCGGCTTGGTCTGCAACCCCGAAGACTCAGAACCTGAACCTGTAGAACGGATAAAAGAGGTTCTGGCTAACCCCACTGACGAGCGGCTGTACAAGATAATCAAAGCCTTGAAGATGGAGATTCCCATAGAGGAAATCTACCGTCTAAGCGGCATAGACCCGTTCTTCCTCTACAAAATCCAGAACATCATCAACATGGAAGCAAAACTCTGCGCACTGCAACTCAAAGACAGCACAGCGAAAGACACGGTTCGCGAAGCCAAACGCTTAGGCTTTTCAGATGAGCAGATCGCATTCTGCACCGACACTTCAGAGCCTGAGGTTCGGCAGTTCCGTAAAACCGCGGGAATCGTGCCTGCCATTAAGCAGATTGACACGTTGGCGGCTGAGTGGCCTGCGAAAACCAATTACCTATATGTCACTTATGGCGGAGACGAAGACGACATAGAGCTGAGCAAAGACAAAAGCAAAGTCCTCGTGCTGGGCGCTGGGGTTTTCCGCATCGGCTCAAGCGTGGAGTTCGACTGGTGCGGCGTCAACACCGTCTGGGCGCTGAAGAAATACGGCGTCCAAGAAGCCATCATGGTCAACTATAACCCTGAAACCGTGTCCACCGACTACGACGTTTCCGACAAACTGTACTTTGAGGAGCTCACACCTGAACGCATCTTGGATATCTACGAAAAAGAAAACCCCTCAGGGCTAATAGCCAGCGTCGGCGGTCAAATCCCCAACAACCTCGCCATGAAACTGGCGCACTCAGGCATCAAACTGCTCGGCACCACCGCGGAAGACATAGACCTTGCAGAGGACCGCTCAAAATTCAGTGAACTCCTTGACCGACTCGACATTCCTCAGCCGCCCTGGAGCAGACTCGCCTCCATCGAAGGCGCTAAACTGTTTGCTGAGAAAATCGGTTACCCCGTAATCGTGCGCCCCAGCTACGTGCTTTCAGGCTCCGCAATGCGCGTAGCCCAAGACGAAACGTCGTTGGAGAACTTTCTCAAGTTGGCAGCTAAGGTTTCCCGCGACCACCCCGTGGTAATCTCCAAGTTCGTGGAAGGCGCCAAGGAAGTGGAGGCAGACGGGGTTTCTGACGGCGAAACCTGCTTGATAGGCGCAATCATCGAACATGTTGAGAACGCGGGGGTTCACAGTGGCGATGCCACCATGACTATTCCGCCTCAGACCCTCTCGGTTGAGGTCATGAAGAAAGTTGAGGATGCCACGCAGAAAATCGTGAAAGCCCTGAGAATCAAGGGACCATATAACATCCAGTATCTTGTTAAAGACGGCGAAGTCAACGTTATCGAATGTAACTTGCGCGCTTCACGTTCCATGCCTTTCGTGAGCAAAACTCGCGGAGTCAACCTAATAGAATTGGCGACGCTGGCGATGCTGGATAAGAAATTCAGCCAGGCGATTAAAACCTGCGACCTGCCGCCAATCCATCATGTCGGCGTGAAAGTGCCTCAGTTCAGCTTCATGCGTTTAAGCGGTGCTGACCCAGTCTTAGGCGTGGAGATGCTCAGCACAGGCGAAGTGGCGTGCTTAGGCGAGAACTTTGCCGATGCCTTTTCGAAGGCGTTGCAGTCTGCTGAATTCAGGATGCCGCCTATGAATGGGTCCGTGCTTATCACGGTGGGCGGCGATGAGCCGAAGAGAAGAGCCGTTGGTTTGGCTAAGGCGTTTGAGGAGATGGGCTTCAAAATCTACGCCACCAAGCACACGGCAGAGGTAATGCAGGCGGAGGGCGTGAAGGTTACGGCGTTGTACAAGGTTAAGGAGCCTGAGGCAGACCCGAACATTCTGGATTATCTTCAGGACCGCAAGATAGACTTGGTCATCAACGTGCCTGTGCCGAACAAACGGACAACCTACACTGAAGTGCTGACGGACGGGTACATCATACGGCGGCAAGCCGTGGAATTCAACGTCCCAGTAATCGTAAACCTTGAGTTGGCTTCCGCGCTCGTCAAAGTTCTAAAACAGCATAACGGAACCACAATTCGCTCACTGAACGAGTACATGGACGCATTACCCTGGAAACTCTGGTAAGCAAAGAGCAGACGCAGATTTTTGATAAGCTTTATAATCGGTGCTTTTCTTCATCTCGCAAGGCACGGTGTTAAATGTGAAGTTCGGCTCGTTCGTTTTTCAACCCGAAAAGGCTCCAGGTTTTGACTTTCATCTGTTGCGAGTTAAACCTGAAACAGGCATAAGGCTCACTCCAGTCCAGAGCATGCACAGCAACATCGCCGTCTTCGCCGACAACGTCGCAGTCCGCAACCACCCCGACTGGATCAGCCAGTCACCGTTCGGTCCAGCAAAGATGGGCAACCTCAACTACAACATTTACTGGGATGTCGTCTGCGCTACGCAGCCAGAGCACAGAGCCGAACAGCTGGATTACATCGCCGATGTTGACAGGCATTCGCAGGGCGTGTGGCTGAACAGCCAGTACTTCGCAGACCACGGTCACTGCACCTGCCAACGCTGCAGCGAACTGTGGAAGAAAAGCGGATTAAGCTGGCTGGAATGGCGCAGAAAAGAAGTCACCGACTACATCGCCCAAATCCGAGAGCGCGTCAAAAAAGAACTGGTGATGTCGATTCAACCTGACCCTGTAACCTCCCTGGAACGCTACGGAGTGGACTTCGACGACTTCGCCAAATACGCGGACGCATTCAACGTGGTCATATTCAGCAAAAACTACGCCACACCATGGTACTGGGAAATGCTCACCCGCGGATTCAAGAAACTGCTGAAGAAACCGTTCTACATCAGCCTGTACGTTTATGGTCCAGGCGACAACCCAGCAGACGTGCCAACAGCGTCGGAGCTTCTGACAGTCAGCGTTCGCTGTGCAAGAGCTGGGACCGACGGCATCCTCTACTTAACTGGCGGAGCAAGCCAAATCCAAGATTTCCAGAAAGCCGCAGTTGGAAACGCGGAGCTACGCGAACGACTGAAGAGCTACGGCGGTAAGCCAGTCCAAGAAGTCCTCGACTTAGTTAGGCGCTGGGAAAAAATCGCCCAGTAAACACACCGCGCTTTCCATAAAGCCTGTATTCTGCGAGGTTCACGTCCCACATTTATTACAACTATATCCGACTGCACGAAAGCCTAAACGGAAAGACGCCTTCAGAGATTTGCGGAATAACAGTCGAAGGTAAGAACAAATGGTTAACATTGATACGGACTGCAGGTGCTAAAAAGGTGAACCCTAAATTATGATGGAGATTACAGTAAATCTTATATACCAATACTGTAGTGGTAGTTTATTGTATTTATCCGCTGGCGTTCTACTTGAACGTCAGATCAAAAGTTGCATTTTAGGTATTTGCGAGGGGGCAGGTGACCATAAATGGGTCAAGTATTAGGTAGAGGGATAGTTCTCATAGACAATGGTTATCTTTCAGCAGTTCTGAGAGATGAATTTAATTCAGCAAGAGTGGATTATCTAAAGCTATCCGAAATTATTTGTAAAGGGTACTATCGCCTCCGAACATACATTTACGATTGTTTGCCATATCAATGCAACCCTCCGACTGAGGAACAGAAGAACTTGTATGCAGGGAAAGTGAAATTTTTCAACGCTCTTTCAAAACTGCCTTCTATTGAACCACGCTTTGGAAAACAAAGACCACGTGGAGGAACTTATATTCAAAAAGGCGTTGATGTCTTACTAGCTGTTGACTTGGTAAGGCTAGCCTCAAAAGGACAAATTCAAAAAGCCTTTCTTGTTGCAGGAGACGGAGATTACGTTCCAGCAGTCAAAGCCGCAAAAGATGATGGTGTTTCTGTAAAGTTATACCATTCGGGCGTATTTCAAACTACCCTTGATGGACACACTATGCCTAAGTATAGTAATGAACTATGGCAAATATGCGATGAGCGTGAAATCATCAGCGATTCTTTGATAAAACAATGCGTATTCTAGCATGAATTACATATAGTTCAGTTGTTTCTGAAAAAGATTTTAGTCTTGCTTTTCTAAGAAAAAACTTAGTAGTGTCCCTACTGCTATCAGCATACTCGTAGTATAACCGACTTTATCCATGAACCCCAAAATAACCGACAACAATCCAGAACCTATAAGTACTATATATAAGGGGGCTATAGTTTTTTCCGAGCACTAGAGAGCAACCTTCTTTGCCTACGTTGTTGGGTTGACTCTGATTATCTGCGGAATTTTACCCCACGTTCCGACGCATCCCTTGAAGAGAACCAGAGCACCTTCCACACTCCGAATCGACTTAGCCAATTCAACTCCACGCTCAATCGCCTCGTTAGCGTCTTCGCCTTTCACAACGTTACCCACAGCAGTTGCAGCTGCATCCGCCAAACCAGCCTCCCTGCAGAAAACCGTAGCTGCTTCCGCATCGCCAAAACTCAAAGCGTGACTAAAACGACCCGAACTAGTTGCCACACCCAACGGAAACTCAGCAAGCCTAAACCCAAAACGCTTCGACAAAGGCTCATCGCCCGCAGCAAAAGCCACATCAATCGGCACATTAGAAAAGGCTGAAATTTCTCCGCCATCCTCGACAACCGCCGCTTCACAGCCTTCCGCAACCATGTCTTTCACAGCCAAATCCGCCAGAACTCCTGCCACAGCAGCCATCGGACCAACATTCGCTTTCGCAGCCGCTTCAGCCATAAGCCTCGCAACTTCAGGTTCCTTCGGCACAGAGATTGGCTTGAGAGTCCAGAGAAACTTGGGATGTGCCTTGCCATATTCTTCGAGCAACTCACGGTTGCGCTTGATGGATGCAATCGCCGTTTGCAGCGCGCTTTCTCTGTCAGCGATGATAGTGCACTGCGATTCTTTGAATGTGAAGGTTTCGCGGAAAAGCTTGTTCATCGCTTCTTTCCTGACTGCTCCTTCAACCGCGTTTTGCCGCCAATTTCATGGTTGTTCTGCTTCACCGACGTAATCGCTCTTGCTGGACAAGCATCCACGCATGCACTGCACGTGCTGCCCACGCACTTGTCCTTGTCAAAAACTATCGAAAGGTCTTCTGCCTGCGTGATGGCTTCCACAGGGCACAGCGTGACGCAGGAACCGCAGCTGATGCATTTCTCCGTATCCACTTCGATGAGTTTGGGCAAGCTGACAGTTGCGCCTTTTTTGCGGAACGCCTTCACGATTTTGTCCAGAGATTCCTGCGGAACTTCAGCCAGAACTTCTCCGCCTTTGCTGTTAACGTGCGCTGTGATTATGTTTATAGGCACTTTCAGCTCCAAGACAATCTGCGAGATAATGGGCTCTTCAACAATATGCTCCGAAAACCTCAAGAGAACTCTAACCATTCACCTTTCACCTTCCCAGCAGTCTGGACACATCTTCCGACGTGACAATGCCCAGCACTTTCTTCTCGTTATCGATTACTGGCAAAGCCGAGATGTTGTGCTGCGCCATGCGCTTGGATGCAGTCTCCAAAGGCTCATCAGGCTTCGCGGTGAACACACGACGTGTCACGATGTCGACCAGAGTCTGCTTGCCCTCTGCCAAAGCGCGTGTGATGTCCCATGAAGTCACGATGCCGTTTAACTTTCCTTGTTCATCCACAACCACGATGTGGTTTACTGACTTGGTTACGAAGCGCTTGGCAACAGCGCTCACTTCTTCGTTTTCTTTGCAGGTTACCATTGCATGCATCACATTCGCTACAAACGCTGTGGCTTCAGTTTGCCGCATAGGCTTAAACACGGTGTCCAACGGCAAACGTTCCACAGGTGCTGACAAGAAGAATTCGCCTTGCTGAATCCACGTCTTCAACGTTTCCGCCACTTTCCGCGCTGTCTTCAGGCTTGAAAGAGAGCTGACTTTGATGCGTTTGCCATCCACGGCTACGTTGCCTGACTTGAGTTCCTTGTAACTGACTTTAGCGAGTTTCGGTCTGTCTCTGCGCGGCACACCATAATCCACGACGTTCGTGAAAATCTCTTCATCTCGTATGGCGGTTTTCTTGGCTAACCCTTCGTTCAAAATGGGAATCGGAATGCCCAAGCCAACATAAAGCGTAGTTCCATACCGAGTAAACGTTGCACCTCTGAGGAACTCACTGCTCATCTTCTTCGCGTTTCCGCGAACCATCAACGTTCCGTTAAGGCTTGACGCTTCATGCTGGGTGCCTTCGCCGATGACATAGCCCTGTGTTCCGCCCAGAAAAATCCGCGTTCCCATGCCAATGGTCTCGTAATCTGGGTCATTCATCAGCGGGTTCAGTTCGCCAGCACCCGAATAAGTGGCGTTTCGCATGTGCGGCAGCAGCTTCCCCATGTAGGTGTAGATGGTTTCGTCACGGCTGTTTACAGCGCAGTTGTAGCGTTGGTAGCAGTTGCGGAAGTTAAGCAGGTAAAACTGGTTCAAGTCATCCTTCGTCAAGTTAGTCTTAAGCTGCGTGCGTGGGTAGCAGTCTGTGCCATTCGCCATGGCTTTGAGCTCTACTTCTTTGCCGTTGACTAAATCCTCGATTAAGTGTCCTCCACCATACTCAAAAGGCTGACTTGTAGACATGGCGGTTGCGCCGATGTATAAATCCACAGCTGCACCAGGATGGCAAATGGGCACGTCATTCATGAATGCGCTGTCAATTTTGATTGGTGGATCCGAATGCCCAAGGTTTATGATGGCTCCTGAGCTGCACATGGCTCCGAAGGTGCCTGTGGTGACCACGTCAACTTCTTTGAAGGCGACTTCGATTCCGCTGCTTTCTACGAGTTTCTTCATTTCTTCAGCGGTTAGGACTTGTGCGTCGCCGTTTTTGATTTTCTGGTTTATTTCCTCGATGGTTCGGGTGTTTTTTTGGGGTGTCTGCGTTTTTTTCTCCGACCGATGGCATGGGAATGGTTTTTCCGCGTATTAATAACTTATGCAAGTCTTCCGCAAAGGCATCTGAAGGGTCTGCTGTGCTGGTTTTGGTTTGTCTGCAATGGATGGCTGAGTTTCTGTGTGCTCTGCTGCTCGGAGCAGTCTATAGCCCCCTTATATATAGCAGGCTGCATGCTTTTGGGTTAAAAATTCGCCAATAGCACCCCCCTCCCCCGTTTTCCCTGTGCTGAAGGCTCTTTCGTGCTTTTCAGAATTTTTGCTTCAAAGTGGGCAGAGATTTTGTGCGTTTGTTGTTTTGCTTAGATTTTTGGTTTGTTTTTCCGAAACGCTTTTATTTTTGGAGCGCTGTCTGAATTGACAGGTTCGAGGCTATAATGACTAATCCGATGCTTCAACAGGAAAATTCAACGCGCTTCCTTAGCTTCGACTACTACTTTTATTATTATTTTAACTAAGCCCAGGACAAACTGAAATTTTTGGTTAAGTTCTGGGCGGGGATGATGGGACATGAAAAGTGAAAAATCTGGCAAAAAAATTGTGGTCAAATTCGGCGGTTCCAGCCTAGCCGACAATGAAAGGCTCTCAAGGGCTGTGGCTGCTGTGGTTAGCGAAGCTAAGAGAGGCACGCGGATTGCCGTGGTTGTTTCAGCCATGGGAAAAACAACTGACATGCTTATGAACACGGCGAAAAACTCCTCCAATGGCAAATTGGAGAAACATGACTTGGACGACATTCTTTCGATGGGTGAACGAACGAGTGTGCGAATCTTCTCTGCTGCTTTGAGGACTAATGGCGTGGAATCGCGCTACTTTGACCCTCATAATGACGACTGGCCAATAATAACTGACTCTTCCTTCCAAAATGCGAACCCTGTTTTGGATGAATGTGCAAAACGCGTCAAAGAATCCGTGCTTCCTATCGTTGAGAAAGGCGTGGTTCCCGTCATCGCAGGCTTCGTGGGCAAGACCAGAGAAGGCAAAATCACAACTCTCGGTCGCGGAGGCAGCGACACCACAGCTTTCTTGTTAGCTGCTTCAATTGGTGCTGACGAAGTCGTCTTGGTCACTGATGCGGATGGCATAATGTCTGGCGACCCTAAGGTGGTGGTTAATCCCCGCAGGCTAGCAGAGGTTGACGTTAACACGCTGGTGGGTTTAGCTGATTCAGGAGCCAAGTTTATCCACAGCAAAGCTTTGAAGTATAAACCTCAAGCCATAAATGTTCGAGTTATCAACAGCTCACACGGTGACTTGACCAAAGAAGGCACGGTCATAACAGGAGGGCTCGCCACGGAACTGGATGTGGAAATGGCGCATCCGTCGCCTATAGCCGAGATAACCATCGTTGGACAAAGAATCTCGGATAACATCAAAATCGTAGAGGACATGGTTACCAAAGCCAAAGTACATTCGCAGCTGCTTGGCATGTCCATGAACACCAACTCAGCAATTCTATACGTCTCCGCAGAGAAAAACCCCGACGCCCTATTCAACGACATCCACAAAACCGTTTTGGAAAACAGCGAAGCCAAAGCCATGGCCGTCAAAAAAGACCTCGTTTTCCTCAAAATCCGCGGAGTCGGCCTCGAAGAAACTCACGGCATAATTGGAAAAGTCAGCGAAGTCCTCCGCGTGAACAACATAAACATCGCTGGCATACTCACAATCACGTCAAGTATCCTTCTTTTTGTAGATTGGAACGAACGTGAAAAAGCGTTAGAGTTAATCAGAAAATCGTTAAGGAGCCACTAAAATGGCCAAACCCAAAACTCAAACCAACAAGAAAACCAGGAAGGTCGTGAAGTAATGGATCCAGGCAGAAAACGGAGAATGAAAAGAATCTTCCGAGAAGACAACCGCACCGTGATTGTTCCCATGGACCACGGCGTAACCATAGGACCAGTGAAAGGAATAGAAAACATGCAAGCCATCGTCAACCTGCTGCTCAAAGGCGAAGTGGACGCCATGGTAGTGCACAAAGGCATTGCCAAACAGGTCAACATCGGAAACGCGGGGCTAATCGTTCACCTCTCAGCCATCTCCAACCTCAGCTCAAACTCAGGCAACAAAGTCCAAGTCTGCAGCGTGCAAGAAGCAGTCCGACTCGGCGCAGACGCAGTCTCAGTGCACGTTAACGTTGGCGCCCAAGACGAAGACAAAATGCTCAGCGTACTCGGCAAAGTAGCCGACGAATGCGACATCTACGGCATGCCCCTCCTAGCCATGATGTACCCACGAGGACCGAAGATACAAAACGAACACGGACCTGATGTGGTAGCTCACGCCGCCAGATTGGGCGCGGAACTCGGCGCAGACATAATCAAAACAAACTACACAGGCGACGTAACAACCTTCAAAGCAGTCGTCGAAAGCTGCCCCGTTCCCGTGGTAGTTGCAGGTGGACCGAAAGCCAAAACCACTGAAGACATCCTCAACATGACCTACGACGCTCTAAAGGCAGGCAGCTTAGGCTTGTCTTTCGGACGAAACGTGTTCCAATGCGACAACCCCACCCTGATGGTTAAAGCTCTCTCTGCCATCGTTCATCACGGGGCAACTGTCGAGAAAGCAACGAAAATCTTGGGTGGCTCTGGTTGAAGGAACTCTGGATTGAAATCGGCAAAACAAGTTCCTCCGAAAAAGACAAACTGCTAAGACTTGTTGCTGACGTTGCCGATGCCGTTCTGGAAGGCACGAAAGCCACCATCATTTCGGACAAAAGCCAAGTGGACATCCTGACCAGTTTCGACCAAGCGGCACTAATACGGCTTAAACGGGAAGGAAAAAAAGTTGCCCTGCGAATCGCGATAAAAGGAAAAGAGGACGAGAACACAGCCGTTAAAGCCGCAGAACTCTCAGCAGACTACATCATCATAGACTGCCTCGACTGGCGCGTCATCCCCCTCGAAAACCTCATAGCTAAAACACGCGGCAAAAGCAAACTAATCGCCGAAGTCTCAAACGCAGAAGAAGCCAAACTCGTCTCCGAAGCACTGGAACTCGGAACCGACGGCGTCCTGCTAAAAACCGCCGACCCTAACGAAATCACCAAAACCGCCGCCATCGTCAAAGAACAAGCTCCCAAACTCGCGTTGACTTCAGCCAAAATCGTCGCGGTCAAGCAGATTGGTACAGGAGCACGGGTCTGCGTGGACACCTGCGACCTGATGACTCAGGGCGAAGGCTTACTGGTTGGGTCTCAGTCTGCGGGGCTGTTCCTCGTCGAAGCAGAAGTGCATGAGAACCCTTACGTGGCAGCGCGTCCTTTCAGGGTTAACGCAGGCTCCATCTCCATGTACACTTTGGGCTCACTGCAGAACACGCGGTACCTGTCGGAGTTGAAGGCAGGCGACGAAGTCATCATAATCAACCGCGAAGGCAAAGCCCGAAAAGCCAACGTCGGCAGAATAAAAATAGAGTTCCGCCCCCTCATCCTCATAGAAGCCGAAGTGGAAGGCAAACGAATCAAAACCATCCTGCAAAACGCCGAAACCATCCGCCTCGTAACGCCGAAAGCCTCCACGCCAGTAACCGAGTTGAAGGCGGGCGACGAAGTCTTAGCCCACATAGCCGCCAAAGGAGGCAGACACTTCGGCGTCTCCGTGCCCGAAGAAACGGTGATTGAACGTTGAACCTGAGAATCTGCGTGTCGATTCTGCCCAAAACCACAACCGAAGCGCTGCGGCTGATGGAGCGGGCGGAAGAGGGCGGCGCAGATTTCATCGAAGTCAGACTAGACAACCTTGAGAACCTTGAGGGCTTGCGGGATTTGGCTGCACACACGAAGGCACCGAAAATCGCCACAAACAAACGTTCTTCCGCAACTGAGAAGCAGCGGCAACAAAGCCTGCTTGACGCGGCGAAAAAAGGCTTCAACTACATAGACTTGGACATATCCACTCAGAACCTGAAGCAAGCAGTCAAAGAAACGAAAGCGTTAGGTGCCAAATGCATATTATCCTTCCACGATTTCAACAAATCCTTGCCCCTTTCCGAATTGAACAACATTCTTGAGAAACAAATTCTCAACGGCGCAGACGTCTGCAAAATCGTAACCACCCCAAAACAAGTTGAAGACAACCTCACCCTCCTGCAGTTCGTTCAGGCAGCCAGCAAAAAAGCCAGAACCGTTTGTTTCGGCATGGGTGAACTCGGCAAAACCTCCAGACTCCTCTCGCCAGCGTTTGGCGCATTCTTCACCTTCGCCTCGCTTGAGCGGGGAAGCGAAACAGCTCCGGGACAGATGACCATAGAGGAAATGGACGCAGCGTATGAACTGCTGGGGCTGAAGCGGCAATGAACATTTCAGGAAAAACACAGCTATGCGGCGTCATCGGCGACCCCATAGACCACACGCTGAGTCCTGCCCTGCAGAACGCGGCGTTTGAGCACCTGAAACTTAACTGGGTTTTCTTGGCTTTTAGGGTGAAGGCAACCGAAGTGGAGAACGCTCTGCGCGGCATGCGGGGCTTAGGCATCCGCGGGCTAAACGTCACCATGCCCCACAAGAATGCTGTAATCGCCTACTTAGACAAGGTTGATGAGACCGCGAAGTTCCTCGGCTCAGTCAACACCATCCTAGCCCAAGACGGCGAACTGCACGGGTTCAGCACGGACGGGTTAGGCGCAGTTAACGCGCTGAAGGAAAACGGCGTGAAATTATCTGGGAAAAAAGTCGTCTTGCTCGGTGCAGGCGGCGCGGCAAAAGCCATAGCCTTTGCCCTTGCCAAAGAAGCACGAGAACTCATAATCCTCAACAGGACCTCAGAAAAAACAAGGGAGCTGGCAGAAGCGTTAAGCAGCAGATTCGGCAAGAAAGTTGCAGGCGAAAGACTCACGCCGAAAATAACGCAGAAACAACTGGAAAACGCAGACATCCTCATAAACGCAACTTCCGTGGGCATGCACCCGCAACCAGACCAGACTTTGGTGGCGCCTCAGTGGCTGAAACCCAGCCTAACCGTGATGGACATAGTCTACAACCCCTTGGAGACCAAGCTGGCGAAAGACGCAAAAGCCGCAGGAGCCCACGTAGTCAGCGGAGTCGAAATGCTCATCTACCAAGGCGCGGCATCCTTCGAAATCTGGACGGGACACAAGGCGCCCGTGGAAGTTATGCGGAAAGCGGCGTTAAATCAGCTTTCAGCGGCAGGCGGAGAAGCATGACGTCTGGAAACGCGGAAGCCATAGCGCATGGCGCTGCAACTATAGTGAACGCGATTGCCTTGGGAAAAGGGGCTGCTTTTGGCGTGGATTTATGGACCAAGGCTGAAGTCAAATTGACCGATGAGCCCCAAGTCATTCACGGAGAAATCACTTCTGACCCCGGCGAAAGCACAGTGTTGATTGAGCGGACTGTGGCGCGTGTTTTTCGGCATTTCGGCGTTGAGAAGCGTTTCGGCGCGAAGGTGAAGACTTCCTCAACCATTCCCATCGCAAGAGGTCTGAAAAGTAGCAGCGTGGCAGCAAACGCGGTGGCGCTGGCAGCAGTTGCCGCTTTAGGCAAGACGCTTGACGACCTCGAAATCGTTAATTTGGGTGTGGACGCGGCTTTTGAAGCCAAAGTCACGGTGACAGGCGCCTTCGACGATGCATGCGCTTCCTACTTCGGAGGCGCCGTGGCTACAGATAACGTGAAGCGGAAAATAGTGAAGCGTTTCACCCTGCCTGAGGGTCTGGCGGTTCTTTTTCATGTTCCTTCAGCGAAGGCTTACACGGGCAAATCCGAAGTTCAAAAGCTGAGAACTCTGGAGCCACTGGTTAAAATCACCTATAAAGAAGCGCTCAAAGGAAACCTGTGGGCGGCGCTGTCGCTTAACGGGTTAATTTATTCTTCGGCGCTGGGGTTCGACCCCTCAGTAGCGTTAGATGCGCTGAATGCTGGTGCAGTGGCTGCTGGACTGTGCGGCAAAGGTCCCGCCGTGACAGCCGTGGTTTCCGATGACAAAATCGACCAGGTTAAAGCGGTGCTGCAGCGTCATGACGGCGAAGTAATTAAGGCACGGTTGAATCATGAAAAAGCCAAGGTTGTGACTTAGCACATGGTTGACGTAGTAGTTAAGAGGACAGAAAACCTGAAGGGCGACGTATGTGCGCCTCCGTCTAAAGCATACACGCAACGAATGCTCATAGCCGCAGCCCTTTCTCAGGGAACTTCCAAACTATCCAACCCCCTCCTTTCCGAAGACACTGAAGCCACGCTGCGCGCGGTCAAGGCATTAGGTGCAGAAGTTAAGGAATTAGGTGACAGCTGGACCGTTGAAGGCGCCACACCGCTCACGGGGGCAAAGAAGCCCATTGACTGCGGCGAGTCCGGAGCCACCCTGCGATTCATGATTCCGGTAGCTGCGCTTGCGCCGACACCCTCAACGTTTGTTCTGGGTAGTCGTCTTTCGGAAAGACCCATTGAACCGTTGCTTGAAAGTCTAAAACTGCTGGGCGCTGAGACGCACCTAAAAAAATCAGGTAACATAGCATCGGTTCGGGTGGAAGGTGGAGGTATAAAAGGCGGCAGAACAACTATGCCTGGAGACGTGAGCAGCCAGTTTGTTTCAGGACTCATGTTCGCGTGCCCCTTAGCAAAAGCAGATACCCAGCTTAATCTCACCACGCTGCTTGAGTCTAAAAGTTATGTATTGATGACTGAGAACGTTCTTGAGAAACACGGCGTCAAAGTCGCTATTTCCGAAGATTTCGGTCGATTGAAGATACCGTCAAAACAAACCTACCAGCCGTACGATGACAGGGTTCCTGGGGATTTCTCCTCCGCCGCCTATCTGTTGGCTGCGGCAGCCATCACCAACTCGGAAGTTTCCGTGAAGAATCTGGACCACGGCACCATTCAGGGAGACAAAGCCATCTTGCGTATCCTCAAAGAAATGGGTGTACAAGGAAAAGTGTGCCCTGACCAGATTGAAATAGATGGGAAAGGCGAGGTACTTAACGCCGTGGACGTTGACGCACGAGATATACCTGACCTTGTTCCAATATGCTGTGTCCTTGCGTGCTACGCGGAAGGCACTTCCAGAATACATGATGCTGAGAGGCTCAAGCTAAAGGAGTCAGACAGGTTAACCTCGACTTACACTGAATTGCGGAAGATGGGTGCAGACATAGCCGTGGACGAGAGCAGCCTAACCGTGAAAGGACCCTGCAAACTGCACGGAGCCACCATCGACCCGCATAATGACCACCGGATTGCCATGGCGTGTGCCGTCGCGGCTTTGCGTGCGGAAGGCGAAACAACAATCAGCGGTGCAGAGTGCGTTCGAAAGTCTTATCCGAAGTTCTTCCATGACTTACGTGCATTAGGAGCGGAAATCGTTGGCGGGGAACTCGATAGGTAAAGAATTCGTGGTCACCTCCTTCGGGGAAAGCCACGGCAAACTCGTAGGCGTAATCATTGACGGCTGCCCAGCAGGACTGCCGCTCTCGGAAGGTGACGTTCAGGCAGAACTGGACAGGAGAATCCCCCTTCAGAAACCCGAGATTGTCTCGGGAAGAATCGAGAAAGATATGGTAACGATTTCTTCTGGAGTTTTCAACGGATTCACGACTGGCGCGCCGATATGCATGACCGTGGAGAACAAGGAAATCCGTTCCGGCGATTACGAAGCCATTAAGGACCTGCCCCGACCAGCCCATGCGGACTACACCGCCCGCGCTAAGTACGGCGGCTTCAATGACCACCGTGGTGGAGGGCGATTCTCAGGCAGAATTACGGTGGCGCTGATAATGGCGGGTGCCGTTGCCAAGAAGCTGCTTAGCCGTTTTGACGTTGACGTTCTGGCTTATACCAAAGCGATTGGAAAAGTGAAAACAGACAAATCCTTGCAAATCGAGGAAATCAGCAAACGCCGCTACGAGTCAGCTGTCAGATGCCCCGACTTGGCTTGTGCAGAGAAAATGGAAGAATCGATTGTCCAAGCGCGAAAAGAAGGCGACAGTTTAGGCGGAATAGTCGAGTGCATCGCCATGAACGTTCCAGTAGGCGTGGGCGAACCGCTGTTTGATGCGTTGGACGCTGACTTAGCCAAAGCCCTGTTCGGAGTGCCCGCGGTAAAAGGCGTTGAATTTGGCGCTGGTTTTGCAGCGGCTGAGTTGAAAGGCTCCGAGAACAATGATGCTTTCCGAGTGCAAAAAGGAAAAGTTGTAGCTACAGCAAATCTTGCAGGCGGAATTTTGGGTGGGGTATCCTCAGGCATGCCCATCGTGGTGAGAGTTGCTGTGAAGCCTACGCCTTCGATAGCGAAAGAACAGCAGACAGTTAATTTGTCAAAGCTGGAAAACGCCAAGATAAAAGTCGGCGGCAGACACGACCCCTGCGTCGTTCCCAAAGCCGTGCCAGCCATAGAATCCGCCGTTGCCATAACATTGGCGGACCACATGATTCGCGCTGGGTTCATACCAAAAGTTTTGAAGGAGCCGAAATAATGGCGGACCTGAAGCAACTGCGCAAGAGAATCGACGAAGTGGACGACCAAATCTTGAATGCTCTCTGTGAGCGAGTCAAAGTCTGCAAAGCCATCGGCGAAGCAAAAAAAGCTCAAGGCATACCAATAAAAGATTCAGACAGGGAAAAGGAAGTTTACGAGCGCGCCCGACAGAAAGCGGCTGACTTAGCTCTTCACCCTGCACAGGTAGAGGCGGTGTACCGCGAAATAGTTAATATGTGCAGTAGCGTTCAAGAGACAAAAGAAAAATGCGAATAAGAGTTGGCAGAGATGCTGTACGAGATAAACGAGAAAGCCCTGAAACTTGAAAGCGAAGGAAAAAAAATCATCCGCCTAAACCTAGGCGACCCAGACATGGCGACGCCTCCTGAAATAGTTGAGGCAGCCTACACCGCGATGAAGCAGGGCAAAACCAAGTACTCTTCTTCTTACGGCGAGAAAAACCTCCGAGAGAAAATCGCCGAAATCCACGGCGTCTCAGCCGACAACGTCGTGATTACGCCTGGCTCAAAGTGGGGCGTGTTCTCCACCATGTTCCTGCTGATGAACGGCGGAGGCAACGTCATCATCCCGACGCCTTACTGGACAGCCTATGATTTGATAGCTAAAGCGCTTGGCGCGCAGACTAAGCTGCTGAAGACTGAGCTTGAAGACGAATGGAAAGTAGACTTGGACAAGCTGGAAAAACTCATCGACAAAGACACAAAGATGATAATCCTCAACAACCCCAACAACCCCACCAGCAAGGTCATGGACGCAGACACGCTTGACGGCATAGTTGAATTAGCTAACGAGAAAAAAATCACCATACTCTCCGACGAAATCTACGGCACTATAGCGTTCACGAAGACAAAAAGCATCCTGGAATACGGCAGCGGCAACCACATCCTCAGCAACGGCTTCAGCAAAACCTTCAGCATGACAGGCTGGCGCATAGGCTACATCATAGCCAACAAGCAGCTTGTAGACAACATAACGAAGCTGAATCAGATTACTACAAATAACGTACCCGTTTTCATCCAAGAAGCCGCGCTGAAAGGCTTGGAACTGCGCAAGCGAATAGCCTCAAAAATCGAAGAAGAATACCTGATAAGGGCAAAAATGGCATGCAAAATCCTATCCAAAACAGGCTTAGACTTCACCAAGCCAGACGCACCCTTCTATGTCTTTCCACGGCGACGTGGCTTAGATTCAGAAAAGTTCACTCTGGACTTGCTGGACCAAGGCGTAGCCGTGGCTCCAGGCACATCGTTCGGCGACTACCGCGAACACTTCCGCATATCCCTGACTGCACCAAGAGACCAGATTGAAACTGGGCTGAACAAGATTTGCGAGGCGCTGCAATGAAATGAAGACCGCGATACTTGGCGCGGGAAAAATGGGCGTTTGGTTTGCAAAATTCTGCAAAGAAAACGGCGAAAAAGTAGTCCTCGCAGATCGGAACCCCGAAAAACTGGCGACTCTGGGGAAAGAACTCGGGGTTGAAACGTCTGACTTCGTTGGAGCTGTCAAGGCTGCTGACCTAATCATGATATGCGTCTCCATAAGCTCCTTTGAAGAAGTCGTCAAAAAAATCGCTCCAAGCGTACGCCAAGGTCAAGTGGTCATAGATATATGCTCAATAAAGGATTACCCCGTCAAAGTCATGCATGAAAACATCAAGAACGGCTTAGTTCTCGGCACACACCCAGTTTTTGGTCCCGGAAGCAAAGGCGTCAAACACAAAACCTTCGTCCTCACACCCACAAACGCGGAGGAAAAAGAATTTGCAGAAAAATACAAGAAATGGCTTGAAAAAGTAGGAGCACACGTTTTCGTGATGTCGCCTAAGAAGCATGACGAGTTAATGTCCGTCGTCCTTGGGCTGCCACACTTTCTGGGTTTAGTCGCCTGCGACACGCTGCTCGAGCAGGCGGATTTTCCTGAAACAAAAAAAGTCGCGGGAACCACTTACCGGATGCTGTTCACCTTGGCGGAAGCCACCGCGCTCGAAACCCCCGACCTCTACGCCAATCTCCAAACAAAGCTTCCTGAACTGCAGAAAATCGAGGAGCAGTTCATCGCGAAGGCGCAGGAGTGGCTGGACCTGATAAAACAGAAGGACCAAGCAGCCATCATCAACAAGATGGAGCAGTTGAAACTGAAGCTTAAGAAAACGGACAGCGACTTCGCCAAATCATACGAAATCATGTACAGAATGCTCGAAGCAACCGAAACTTAGCCCTGTTCCCAGCAACCGAATCAAATAACAAAAAGTAACCAACAGTCACCAGAAGTTATCAATTTGTGTTCTGCAGTCCTAACGAACCTAAACAGCTTTGGGATACGAACCCAAAATCTTGATGAAAGCCGTGTACTTCTCCAACGCCTTCAACGCCTCCGCGCAACGGGCTTCACTTCGGTGCCCTTCAAAATCCAAGTAAAAATTGTATTCCCACGGCGTCTGCTTGGTAGGTCTGGACTCGATTTTCGTTAGGTTTATGCTTCTCTTCGCGAACTCCCCCAAAGCATGATAAAGCGAGCCAGGAGCATGTGCCGCCCCAAAAATAATAGACGTCTTATCCTTACCGCTCACAGCTGCGTCTTCCTTGGCTAGGACGAAGAAGCGAGTGTAGTTTTCCTTGTTGTCCGCTATGTCTCGGGCAAGGATCTTCATGCCGTACAGTTCAGCGGCTCTTTCACTCGCAACTGCAGCGGCATCCTTCAACCCCTTTTCCTTCAACATCTTCACGCTGCCCGCAGTGTCGTAAGTGGGAATGAGGTCGCGCCCCAGCTGTTCCAAGAAGCTTCGGCACTGCGCCAACGCCTGAGGATGAGAATAAACCGCCTTCACCGCCTCCAAACTCGTGCTCGGGTTAGCAATAAGGCAATGCTCGATTTTCACGATAACCTCGCCGCACACTTTCAAGTCGTACTTTAAAAAAAGGTCGTAGTTCTGGGTTATGCTGCCTTCCAAGCTGTTTTCCACAGGCACAACGCCAAAAGGAGTTTCCTGCTTGTTTACGCTTTCAAAGACATCCCTGAATTCTCGGCAAGGCTTAACCTCTGTGTTTGCCCCGAAGAACTTGTGGACTGCGCTTTCACTGTACGCGCCGCGCTCGCCCTGGAAGGCTACCTTCACTTTTTGTTCACCTGCTTCCGATTCTTAAGCAGGCACTTATTTATACCATTTATCATAGCTTCAACGCTTGCCATCACTATGTCTTCTCGGACTGCCCGCGCCGACACGATGTTGCCTCTTTCGTCTTCCACTTTTATGACCACTTCAGCTACAGCGTTGGAGCCGCCAGTTATGGCTTCAAGCCGGTACTCGTTCAGCTTGATTTTCTCAAGGCTGTGAGTTAGTTTAGTGATAGCTTTTAGCACAGCGTCCACCGGACCCACGCCCGTTTCAGCTGCTACGTACTCTTTGCCATCCAACATCAGCTTAACTGAAGCCGTCGGAATTACTTTTATTCCCGTCATCACCGCAAGGTCACAGAGTTCAACGATTTTTTCTTCGCCAATGACTTCGCCCATGACCGCGGAAGTCAGTGCTATCAAGTCGGCGTCAGTGACCATTTTGCCCTTGTCGCCAAGGTCCTTGACTCTTTGCACGATTTCTTTCAGCTGTTCTTCGGTAGGGTGTATGCCTATTTCTTCGAGTTCCGCTTTGATGCCTCGGGTTCCAGCCAGCTTACCTGCGACAAGCTTTCTTGTCCGCCCCACTGACTCTGGCTTGATGGGTTCGAACGTCAGCGGCTTCTCAGTGACTCCTCGTGTATGGATACCTGATTCATGTGCGAAGGCGTTTTCGCCTACAATTGCCTTGTTCACCTGCACCGAAATCCCCGTTAAAGTGGCGACCATGCGAGAGGTACTGTAGAGCAAACGCGTGTTGACCCCTGTCTTGATTTTGTAGAGCATATTCAGCGCCATCACAACCTCTTCCAACGAGGCGTTTCCCGCGCGTTCACCTAAACCGTTGATTGTGCAGTGCACCTGGGTTGCGCCAGCTTCAACAGCGGCTAACGAGTTTGCGACAGCCATGCCGAAGTCGTCGTGGCAGTGGATGCTGATAGGCACAGTGACTACCTTTTTGAGTTCTTCAATAAGCTTGCCCATTGTCTTAGGTGTCATGACGCCGACGGTGTCGGGAACGTTTATCCTGTCCGTGCCAGCTTTCTCGGCAGCTCGGCATACCTGCTTCAGAAAGGGCAGTTGAGACCGCGTGGCATCCATGGGTGAAAACTCGCATGTTATCCCGTGCTTCTTGACGTACTCAACCGATTCAACTGTGGCGGCAAGCACCTGTTCAGGGCTCATGTTTATGGCGTATTTCATCTGCACCGGCGAGGTCGGTATGAAAAAGTGAACCGTATCAACGTCGCATTCGATTGCCGCGTCGATGTCGCTTTTTGCTGCTCTGGCTAAGCCACAGATTTTGCTTTCCAAGCCTGCCTTGGCAATTTCTTTGACAACTTTTTTTTCGCCTTCCGAAGACGCGGGAAACCCTGCTTCAATCTCATCCACACCTAGCAGGCTTAGTTGACGGGCTATCTCGATTTTGTCTTCAGGCGTCAGCGAAACCCCTGGCGACTGCTCGCCATCCCTCAGGGTGGTGTCGAAGATTCGAATGTACCTCGGCGTTTTCGCTGTCATGCCTCATACACCTGACGCTTAGACTATTGCTGCCGCGATGGCTTCTGCCATGCCTACGGTGGTTTTGTTTCCGCCGAGGTCTGGAACAGTGTTGCCAGCTTGCAGCGTTTTAACCACTGCTTCCTCTATGGCGGCGGCTGCTTTTATGCACTTGCCATCGTTGTAGCGTTCGCCCAGCCACTCCAGCATCATCTTCGCTGCTAAAATCATAGAAAGCGGATTAGCCGTGTGCTTGCCCGCTCTATTCGGAGCTGAACCATGAATGGGCTCGAACAACGCGAAGGTGTCGCCTATGTTTGCGCCTGGCGCCATACCTAAGCCGCCGACGAGTTGGGCTGCTTCGTCGGATAAGATGTCGCCGAACATGTTGCAGGTGCACAGCACATCGAATTCCTGCGGTTCCTTGATTAAGCGCATTGAAGCCGCATCAACGTATAGTTCGTTGAATGCGATGTCAGGATATTGCTTTGAAGTTTCTCTGCAAACGTTGGCGAACAATCCGTCAGTTATACGCATGACGTTGGCTTTGTGGATGGCGGTGACTTTCTTTTTGCCGTTGCGCAGCCTCGCGGTTTCGAAGGCTTTCTTGGCTATGCGTTCGCAGGCTTTCTTGGTTATCACTCTTAAGCAGAGGGTGACGTCGCCTATGGCGTACTCTAAACCTTTGTAGACGTCTTCGGTGTTTTCTCTGACGAAGTACATGTCTATGTCGGGGCGCGCTGCCGCCGCTGCAGGATAAGTCTTTATGGGACGCATGTTAGCGTAGAGGTCAAACATAAGCCTCAACTTCACAACGACGTCGGCTGCGGATTCGCCCACTGGACCTTTGAGGCAAGCGTGGGAGTCCTTGATTTTCTGGACGCTGTCTTCTGGCAGGGCTGCACCTCGTTTCTGGAGCACGGCGTCTCCTGCTTCAGCGGGAATCATGTTTAGTTTAAAGCCGTATTTTTTCTGCGCTGCATCCAAGACTTTCAAAGTGGCTTCGGTCAGTTCTGGTCCGATGCCGTCGCCTGGAATTAAGGAGATTTTGTATTCTTTCATTTTTTGTTCAGCCTCTTTCGTAAGTTCTCGATTAATCCTCCATCCAACAGTATCGTCATGATGAATGGCGGCAGCTTGGTGCCCTGCAGATTCTGCTTCTTGGTAAAGTTTTGTATTTTGCCCGCTTCCAAATCCACAGACACCTCATCACCATCATCAACGGCGGCTGAGATGCCCTTGCACTCTATGACGGGTAAGCCGATGTTTATGCTGTTGCGGAAGAATATGCGGGCAAACGACTCCGCCACCACACACTGCACGCCAGCGTACTTCAGTGCTAGTGGGGCTTGTTCTCTGCTGGAGCCGCAGCCGAAGTTCTTTCCGCCTATGATTATGATGCCTTTGGCGGCTTTATCTGGAAAGCATGGGTCCAATCCTTCCATGGCGTGTTTTGCCAGTTCCTTCGGGTCAATCAGTGACAGCCATTTGCCTGGCAGAATCACGTCTGTGTCGATGTTGTTTCCGAATTTGATTGCTTTGCCTTTCACTTGCATCTTGACTATGCCTCCAGTTTCCTTGGGTCAGTTAGCTTGCCCGTTAGTGCAGATGCGGCAACCACTGCTGGCGACGCCAAGTAAATGTTTGCTTGCGGGCTGCCCATTCTTCCGATGAAGTTCCTGTTTGAAGTGCTCACGCATGTTTCGCCCGAAGCCAACAATCCAATGTGTCCGCCTAAGCATGGACCGCACGTTGCACCGCACACCAAGGCGCCTGATTCCGTGAAAACTTCAACTAATCCTTCTTTTATCGCTTGGGCGTAGACTTCCTGCGACGCGGGAATCACCAGTGCGCGTACGCCTTTTTTGACTTTCTTGCCCTTCAGGATTTGGGCGGCTATGCGCAGGTCTTCGATGCGTCCGTTGGTGCATGAGCCTATGAAGGCTTGGTCAACTGTTACGTCGGCGACTTTGCTGATGGGTTTTACGTTATCAACTGAGCTGGGCACTGCAACCTGCGGCTCCAAGTCTGAGACGTCGATGTTGATGGTTTTTTCGTACTTGGCATCTGCGTCGCTCTTCCACGCTTTCACTGCTTCCTTAGCCTTGGGCACTCTGCCCTCCAAGAATTTCCAAGTGGTTTCGTCGGGTTCTACGACGCCGTTTTTTGCGCCCATTTCAACTGCCATGTTGCAGACCGTCATCCTGCCAGCTATGCTCATGGCTTGCATGGTTGGACCTGCAAACTCTACACTTTTGTAAATGGCTCCGTCCACACCGACCTTGCCGATGATGTGTAGGATTAGGTCTTTGGGCGTGACGTACTTCTGGAATTGCCCTTCAACATTAAACTTGATTGCTTCGGGTACTTTCAGCCAGATTTTGCCCGTAGCGAAAACCGCTGCGGCTTCAGTTGAGCCTATGCCCGTAGCGAACGCGCCGAACGCGCCGTACGTGCATGTGTGCGAGTCAGCGCCAACTATCAATGCGCCTGGCGTGACGTAGCCTTTTTCGGGCATGACTTGGTGGCATATTCCGCCTTCACCCACGTCGTAGATGCGGATGGCTTGTTCTTGGGCGAATTTGCGGAGCATCTTGTGCAGTTCCGCCATCTTTACGGATTCTGCGGGGATTTGGTGGTCTAGAATTATGACTACTTTTTTGTTGTCCCAAACTTTCTGAACGCCTATCTTCTTGAAGGCTTCGATGGCCAAAGGCCCAGTTAAGTCGTGGACCATTATGACGTCGACGTTTGCGTCCACGATGTCTCCTGGGTGCACGGTGGTTTTTCCTGAGGCTTTAGCCAGGATTTTTTCTGAGATGTTCATTTCTCTCGTCTCTTTCAGTTGATTATTCTTAGTTTTCTGTTTGACGGATGCCACTTTTCTTGGTCGCGAAGTTAAGTGTTTCTCCTAACAATTTTGTGTTTAATGTTGAACTCGTGGATTCCGCTTAACTCTTCAGGTTGCCTGAGCAGCCACCTTGGAAGGTGAGAAGTTTTCGGGTTTACTCTTCGATTTTGATGGATTTTGCTCCTCTGGAAAGTGCAGTTATTCCTGTTCGGGCAAGCTCAATTATGCCAAACGTCTTCATCAGGTTCAGGAATGCATCTATCTTGTCGGGTGTTCCTGTGATTTCCACGGTCAGGCTGTCGGTTGAAACGTCAATTACTCTGCCTCTGAAGACGTCAACGCAGTTTATGATGTCGGATCTTCTTTTGGGCTTGGCACGTTGACTTTTATGAGTGCCATTTCACGCATTACAATATTGCCAGATTCCAGTTCAGCAACTTTGACGACGTCGATGAGTTTGGCGAGTTGCTTAATCACTTGTTCAATGGTTTTTTCATCCTCGTTAACGGTTATGGTCATGCGAGCCAGATCTTTCTTCTCTGTGGGTCCTACGGTGATGCTTTCGATGTTGAAGTTTCTGCGCCTGAACAGATTTGCTACGCTGTGCAGTACACCTGGTTTGTTTTCCACGAGGACTGAGATTACTTTGGTTTTTCCTGTTTCCATTTTAGTAGTCACCTGCCTGTTGGGGGAGACCACAGCCTGGAGGCACGAAGGGGTTCACGTCTTCCTCTGGGCTGATGGGTACGTCTATAACTGTGGTTACTTTGCTTTTCAATGCTTCTTTCACTGCTTTTGTGAATTCTTGCAGTGATGCTACATGGAAGCCTTGGGCGCCGTAGGCTTCTGCGAGTTTGACGAAATCAGGGGTTTTCCCTAGGTTTACTGCCATGTAGCGGCGTTTGTAGAGCATTCTTTGCCATTGTGCTACCATGCCGAGGACTGAGTTGTTTAGGACGATGACTGTGACTGGGATGTTTTCGGCTACGGAGCATGCGAGTTCCTGTTCGGTCATTATGAAGCTGCCGTCGCCAGCGATGTCTACAACGTGTTTGTCTGGGCAGGCGACTTTGGCGCCTAGGGCGGCTGGGAATCCGAAGCCCATGGTTCCTAGTCCTCCTGAGCTGATGAAGGTGCGGGGCTTAAGCGCTTTGAAGTAGAGGGCGGACCACATTTGGTTTTGTCCTACTTCTGTGGTGACTATGGTGCTTTCAGGTAGCAGTTTTCTGAGTTCTGTTAGCAGCGCTTTTGGGTTTAGGTCTTTGGGGGTTTCTTTTAGGAGGGGGCTGAGTTTTTCTTTTGCTTCTTTGACTCGTTTTGTCCATGGGGTGTTTTGTTTTTTCTGCAGTTTCTTCGTCAGTGCCGCGTGCAGGATTTTTAGGGTTGTTTTTGCGTCGCCAACTATTTGTACGTCGACGTCTACGTTTTTGCCGATTTCTGCTGCGTCGATGTCTACGTGTATTTTTTTGGCGTTGGGGACGAAGCTGCTGAGGTTTGCGGTTGCGCGGTCGCTGAATCGTGTTCCTACTGCCAGTAGCACGTCTGCTTCTCCCATGAGTCTGTTTGCGGCTGGGTTGCCGTGCATGCCGATGCTTCCGACTGATAGTGGGTGGGTTTCGGGGAATGCGCCTTTGCCCATGAATGTGGTGGCTACTGGTGCCATGAGTAAGTCTGACATCTGCATGAGTTCGTCTGAGGCGTTGGAGATGATTACTCCGCCACCTGCGAGTATGATGGGTGTTTCTGCGTTTGTGAGCAGTTCGGAGGCTTTGGCGACTTGTGTTAGGTCTGGTTGGGTGGTGGGTTTGTATCCTCGTGCGTCGATTTTGTCGGTGAATTCTACTTCTGCGGTTTCTGCTTGCACGTTTTTGGGCAGGTCGATTAGCACTGGTCCTGGTCTGCCTGTGGTTGCGACGTAGAATGCGGTGTTGACTGTGGTTGGGATTTCTTGGACTGTGCGTGGTTGGAAGTTGGCTTTGGTTATTGGGGTGGTGATGCCGATGATGTCTGCTTCTTGGAAGGCGTCTCTGCCGATCATGTATGAGCTGTTGACGGCTGAACTGGGGACTTGTCCTGTTAGTGCGATGATGGGTGAGCTGTCCATGTAGGCGTTGGCTATGCCTGTGACGAGGTTGGTTGCTCCTGGTCCGCTGGTTGCCATGCATACTCCTGGTCTGCCTGATGCTCTTGCGTAGCCTTCTGCGGCGTGTGCTGCGCCTTGTTCGTGTCTGGCGAGGATGTGGCGGATTTTGGTGTTTCCGCAGAGTGCGTCGTATACGGGCAGGATTGCTCCTCCTAGGATTCCGAAGATGGTGGTTACGTTTTGGTTTTCGAGGCTTTGGATTAGGGCTTTTGCGCCTGAGGTTTTGGTCATGTTTTTTGGCACCTTACGTGGTTTTGGTTATCGTGTTTGGTTTGGTAAAACGGTTTGAGTTGGAGTTTTTGTTGTTTTTCTCAGAGGTTGGGCTGGACAAAACGGCGAACGAATACTGGACAGAGGTGTCGATCCCTCACGTTCTTTCCTCCGAGGAATAAATCTTCCTATTGGATACGGTTGGTTGGAAATAAAAAGATTGTGGTGTCTCATGGGTAACTGTGGTCTATTGGAAACACAAATTGATAACTTTTTGTTACTTTTTGTTACGGTTTTTGCGGTTTTGTGTGTTTCTGCTGTGCTTGTGCTTTGTTGTTTGGAAAAGACTATAGCCTCCTTATGTAAAACAGCAATACAAAGGCGTTCGGTCACTGTTACTTCGCTTTTTTTGGCTTTATTACACTTGCGCTGTTTCCGTTGCCGCCGTTGTAAGTTGTCAGCACGTTCATGCTGCCGAGCACCGCATCCATGCTTGCCATAACTATGTCTTCGCGTACGCCCATGGCTGTGGCTGTCTTGCCGCCTTTCCGCATGCGAACCATCACTTCCACCATCGCATCCGTTCCGCCCGTGATTGCCTTCACGTTGTACTGCTCCAGCTGAATCGGCTCCACTTCCTGAATCGCCTTCTTAACCGCGTTTATCGCCGCGTCCACTGGACCTACGCCCATGGCTGCGCCGCACACTTCCTGCCCGTTCAACTTCAGCCTCACAGACGCTGTAGCTGTGACTGTGTTGCCGCTGACCACCGTTATCTCCAGTAACTGAATAGGCTTAACCTTGCTCAGCCCAAGCACGCTCTCGGCGATTGCCAGCAAATCCGCATCCGTCACCGTTTTGCCTTTGTCGCCGACGGTTTTGACGCGCTGGAAAATCTCCTTCAGTTGTTCGTCGCTGGGTGTTAAGCCCATGGTAGCCAATGTTGCTTTGATGCCTGCTGACCCTGAATGCTTGCCCGACGTCAGTCGCCGTGTTCCGCCGACCAGCTCTGGTTCAATTGCCTCGTACGTCGAAGGATGCGCAAGCATGCCCTGCGTGTGGATGCCTGACTCATGCGTGAACGCGTTCTCGCCCACAATCGCCTTGTTCGGCTGCACATAAATGCCCGTCAAACGAGAAACCAGCTGCGAAATGCTGTACAGCTGCTCCATCTTGACGTCCAGCTTCAGCTTGTACAGAGACCGCAGCGAAACCACAATCTCCTCCAGCGAAGCGTTCCCAGCGCGTTCGCCTAAGCCGTTTATGGTCGCGTGGAACTGGTTTGCGCCAGCCCGCAACGCCGCAACCGTGTTCGCCACTGCCATGCCGAAATCGTTGTGGCAATGCACGCTAATCACAGGAACCTCAAGCGAACTGCATAAGTCCGCGAACAACTCATAACTGCGTTCAGGAGTTAACACTCCAACGGTGTCGCAGGCAACCACCCTGTCGGCGCCTGCTTCAATGCCAGTCGCAAACATCTTCTTAAGGTAAGTCACGTCCGCGCGTGTCGCGTCTTCAGCCGACAACTCCACGATTAATCCGCAGTCCTTCGCGTGCTTGACCATGTCCCGCGTTATCTGCAGCACCTGCTCACGCGTCTTCTTCAACTTCGCCTCGATGTGCAAATCCGAAACAGGAATAATCAAGTGAATGCTATCTGCACCGCTCTTCGCTACAGCGTCGATGTCGCCCCGTGTGCCACGCGCAGCACTGCAAATCTCCGCCTTCAAACCCTGCTTGGCAATCAGCTTGACGGCTTCCATTTCGCCTTCAGAAACCGCCGCAAAACCCGCCTCGATAACATCCACGCCAAGGTCGTCCAGTCGCTGCGCAATTCTCAGCTTGTTTTCAGGAATCAAGGATACTCCAGGGGTCTGTTCACCATCGCGAAGGGTGGTGTCTAAAATTCTAACTTTCTTGGGAAAACGGTTAGGGTTGGATAAAGCAATTCCCCATTTTGAATCACTCACGTTGATTTCTTTCAAAGCGTCATGCTTAAATATAAAATTTATGGTGTCTTACTGCACAGGAGCTGACAGAATTGAGAAGCGACGAACTTAAACGCGGAGTAGAACGCGCCCCCCACAGAGCGCTACTGAAAGCGCTAGGCTTAACCGACGAGGACATGGCTAAGCCGTTCATCGGCGTAGCCAACAGCTACACAAACATCGTCCCCGGACACGTTCACCTGCAACGACTAGGCGAAGCCGTCAAACAAGGCATACTCGCAGCAGGCGGCGTCCCCTTCGAATTCAACACCATAGCTGTATGCGACGGCTTAGCCATGGGACACGAAGGCATGCGGTACAGCCTGCCCAGCCGCGAGCTAATCGCGGATTCAGTTGAAATCATGATGCAAGCCCACCGCCTAGACGGCATGGTCCTCATTTCAAACTGCGACAAAGTCACCCCAGGCATGCTGATGGCGGTTGCGCGGCTAAATGTGCCAGCTATATCGGTTACTGGCGGAGCTATGGCTTCCGGAGTTTTAGACGGACAAAAAGTAGGTGTCAACAACGTCTTCGAAGTCGTCGGCAAAGTCTTCGCAGGCAAAATGACCGAAGCAGAAGCAGCAAGACTAGAAAACGTGGCGTGCCCCGGCTGCGGCTCCTGCAACGGCATGTTCACAGCCAACACCATGGCATGCGTAACCGAAGCGTTAGGCATGTCTCTTCCCTACTGCGCCACAGCACTGGCGAATGGCGCTGCAAAAGAAAGAATCGCCAAAACTTCAGGCGAAAAAATCGTTGAACTCGTCCACAAAAACCTCAAACCCTCCCAGATCATGTCGCAGAAGGCTTTCGAAAACGCCGTGGTTGTAGACATGGCGCTCGGAGGCTCCACGAACACGGTTCTGCACCTGTCAGCCATAGCCCAAGAAGCTGGCGCCAAACTTTCACTGGCAACTTACGACGAAATCGGCAAAAAAGTCCCCCACCTGTGCAGCATGGTGCCAAGCGGAACCTACGACATGCAAGACCTGGACAACGCAGGCGGCTTACCCGCCCTTATGAAAGAACTAAAGCCTTTCCTGCATTTCGATGTGCTTACAGTCACAGGCAGACCAGTTGCAGAAAACGTAGCCGAAGCCAAAGTGCTAAACGCTGAAGTCATCCGACCACTGGAAAAGCCCGTTCACAAGGAAGGCGGCATAGCCATCCTGAAAGGCAACCTCGCACCCAAAGGCGCCGTCGTGAAGGTGGCAGCAGTCTCAGCCAAAATCATGAAGCACACTGGACCCGCAAAAGTGTACGACTCCGAACACGAAGCAGAGGAAGCCATGAAACGCCACGAAGTCAAAGCAGGCGACGTCGTCGTCATCCGCTACGAAGGACCCAAAGGCGGACCCGGCATGCCCGAAATGCTCATCCCCACAGCCACAATCTCAGGCATGGGCTTAAGCGAATCCGTCGCGTTGATAACTGACGGGCGGTTCTCAGGAGCCACCCGCGGACCCTGCATCGGGCACGTTGCGCCAGAAGCAGCGGAAGGCGGTCCAATTGCAGTCGTCAAAAACGGCGACGCCATAACCATCGACATCCCCAACCGCCTGCTGAAAGTGGAGCTGTCCGACCAAGAAATCAAGAAACGTCTGGAGTCGTGGAAGCCGAAGCCCAAGAAGATAACCAAGGGCTACCTCTCACGGTACACGCCCACACCCACGGAATAAGAAACCACCAAAACCTGGAGTCTCCCTTTTTCTTTTCAGATGTTTCTTTTGGTTGTTGAAACGGTTTTTTCTATGGGAATACCCTTAAATCCGCGGAATAACACCGTTATTAAAGATGAATCATGCGAAGAATTAGTCTGTTCTTAATTCTCACCATAGCAGCTTTGATTTCTCTCGTAGCAGTTGTCGTGGTAGGCTATTCTGTTCTTGCCTCAACGGCTTCACCCTACCCGAATGACTGGATGGGGCAGATGATGGGAGGAGGCAGCATGATGGACGGAACGGGAGGCACACAGGCTCAAACCCAAACCTCGGCAGCACCCTACTTCGGCGTGGCATTTGTGGTTCTCGTGGCGGTTGCGGTAATCGGCATTGGCGGCTTAATTTACTTCATCGCGTTCCCAGAAATCAGAGTTGCTCACCCTGTTCCTCAGCCCGTTCTCAACACGGAAAGCACTAGCGCAACAGAAGTTTCTGCCGCTCCAATCACACCCTTAGCTTCCGTTGTGAAGACGTTGACTAAAGATGAACTCAAAGTCGTTGAGGTGCTGAAAGCGCACCATGGGAATTACCTGCAGAAGTACATCAGGAAAGACGCGGGGCTCAGCAGACTGCAGACACACCGAATAGTCGCACGTTTAGCAGAGCGGGGCATAGTCACGCTGGAGAAGACAGGCAACACGAACTCCGTCCTGTTGGCGGATTGGCTGAAATAACTCGCAGCGTTTCATCAGCGAAATTTGGGCGCGCAGAATAAACCTTTAAATAAAGTGCTGCCCGATACTTTTGAACATGCCACGCTCACGTAGATTCAGAAAGAACCAAGACAAGCCCGAATGGGGAAAGAACAACCCACAGACCAAGGAAAAGAACAGGAAAATGCTGATTGCGATAGGCATAATAGCTGTCGCAGCGGTGGCGATTTCGCTGTTTTTCGTGTTTGGTTATGGCAGTCTGTTTCCAAGTCCTGCCGTCAGTCCGTCTCCAACCGCTTCAGAAACTCCGTCTACCACTCCTTCCGCTACTCCATCGGCAACCCCTGCTCCCAGCGCAACACCGGCAACTTCACCAGCAGGCGAGTACAGTGCAAATGGAACCCGTATTCTGCTTGAAACATCCATGGGCAACATTACGATTCAATTGCGCGATGACAAGCCCATCACGAGTGCTAACTTCGCCAATTTGACAAGCCTTGGCTTGTACGACGGCACCATCTTCCACAGGGTACTGGCTGGTTTCATGATTCAAGGCGGAGTTATCCAACAAACTCTGCCTTCTATACATGACGAAATAGGGAATGACAACCACAATTTGAATGGTACAATAGCTATGGCGAATGGTGGTGCCAATACGGCTACTAGTTCCTTCTTCATAAACGTCGCTGATAACAGTAACCTCTACAGTAGTTTTGACACCAGTTACACCGTATTCGGCAAGGTAATCGGCGGCATGGATGTTGTCATGAAGATTTCGAATGTTGCGGTGGGCCAAAGCCCTTACATTACTGGCGAAAATAGTGCGCCGCTACAAGATATCACGCTGATAAAAGCCATAATTTTGCCGTAGTCCACTTTCTTTTCTCTTTGACAAAAAAAGAGAAATGCGAGGCGAGCGATTCTGAGGTTTATTTCTGTTTTTCTTTAGGTTTGGAGCCGATTTCCACGCAGAGAACGTTGATTTGGTAGTTTTTGCCGCCTGCCTGCATTTTGCCTTGTCCGTGGTATCCTCTGCTTCCGGTTTTGAAGTCTTTTTTGGTTAGGATGAAGTTTTGTTTTTCTCCGTTTAGCTGGATGGTTGCTATGTTTACTTCGCTCATTCAGGAGTCACCTTTGACGGTATTAGGTTTGTGTGATGTTCCTTTTCACTTTTTCGCTGTTTCCAAATTCGCTGACCTAAGAGGGCTGGAAACTTTAGGTTCATGGCGTGCCTCTGGTGCTCTCGGCAGCTACCCCCTCCCTTATTTATAGATTGAAACGCGTGTTCAACTTCACGTAGAAAGTGCTCGGTGGGCGTTAATCCTCTAAATTTTGCAGATCTTCCAGAACTTTGGCAAGCCGCTCCAGCAAAGCGCGCTCGCACTTTTGTTCTTCATCGATATTTCCGAGGTCAGTAGCCCTGTCCATACTGGAATGCTTGGGCTGCTTTGCTATAACAATTCTTGTTGCTTTACTTCGAACTTCGAAGTAGCAGATTTTTTCCGCAGAGCTTTTTAACATGTTGGGGTATTTTTTTGGTGCACAAATAAGCCAAAATCGCATTTCATAATGCATTTTTCTGCATTGAACGGTGCCAAAGCCATTTTCACGCAACAATTATGGACTGCTGGGGATTCGTCGAATTCGATTAAGCTGCAAGTTGCATCGCCGACGGATACGAAAGTATAGTCATATCATTTCCTTTTCAACAAATCAAGAAGAACCAAAATTTTGCTGGTTAGGCATTGAGTTCATCAGCAAGTTTAACATGCGTTCTGTTCAGGATGTTGGCTAAAAAATATATGGATGACGAAGTAACCCTATGTTATGTCGGCTCCGAATTGCCCCTGTCCCGAAAAAGACTGCCCGCGTCACAGCAACTGCGAAGAATGCGTCAAACATCACAGGGCAAAGGACGAATGGCCATATTGCTCAAAATGAGCGTGTCAATCCGATTTTGGCGGATTATCTCAGCAACCAATTTAATAAAAACCAGAGATTTTCAAAGCAATGTTGATGCGGCACCTCTAACACTCTAAAACTACTTCTTCATCAAGGGGATAAACAGGATAGTTGAAGGTTCCTTGAATTTTCTGCATTACTTCTCGGAATTCAAATGCGATTCTTTTCTTCTCGCAAACATACATGCATTCTAGAAGGACAATAGTTGGAACAATCACTATTTCTTTGCCCTTGTCGCATGCGCGAAAAATCTCTAATGCATTCTTGCCTAACCTTTCATCTTTTGAGAGAAACCAAAGAAAACCATGAGCATCTGTTACATACATGTTAGACACTGAGCTCGAAAATTGATTTTTTTGCCTCTTCAATATCTTTTTCTTCTATCCGGACTCTTTTCAAAGCTCCCTCCAACTTCGCAGTTTTCCGAGGGATTTTCCGAGATTTCACCAACAGAATCTTTAGTGCTTGAATGTCTTCTTCAATTTTCTTTAATTCTGGATATATTTCTCGCGTTTCTGGCTTCATGTTCCTCATTTATCTTACGTCTCACGGAATATATAAGGTTCGTTTTTGCACATCATTCGGCACTGCCTCGCGATTCAGCGCTTACATCTGTAATTCTTCTAACAAAAAAGAGTTGAACCTATTTTGGCTTTTTTGATCTGGCGAGCCAACGATATTTGAACATGGATGTTTTGGTGCGGTCGCCGGGATTTGAACCCGGGATCATTAGCTTGGAAGGCTAAAGTCCTAAACCAGACTAGACGACGGCCGCTCAGGTTAAGTCCATATTCCAAGCGCAATTTAAGGTTATCTGGGTGGACAAGGGTTTGGGAATCTTTCTGTTTTTGTGCCCTTCCCATAGCTTGAGTGAGAAATGGTTTCTGGCTGGTCTTTTTGGTGGAAAAATCTAAAAGGAGACACAGCATTACTAGCCGAAGTGGTGTCACTATGTTCCAGGGCGAGAAAACCAATCTTTTCTGGGCTGGTCTGCTGCTTTTCGGTGTATCCTTGCTTGGTTTTTTTGCGTCGGTCTGGAGCGTTGTAACAAGCTACCTGACTTACCTTAGCTATTCAAGTGATCCCTCGTACTATAATTCTAGCTATCCGTTCACTATTTGGATGGGGCTTGTTCCGATAGTCGTGGGCGGAGTTATCTTCATGACTATCGGCTTGTACATGATGAAGTCAGGTGTAAAGAAAACTCAAAGTCCACCTTAGCTTCAGCATCACTTTCCGAGAATGCGCCAAAGCAGGTTTCTCATGTTTCTTGTCAGAATTCCCTCAGTTCAACAGGTTGACTAATAAACCTGTCCGCGCAAGCGCAAGGAGAGGGAAACAAACTGTGAGCGAAGAAAAACTCGAATTTACGCGTCCGCTCCTCATCTACGGAAATTTGGCGCTCCTCGCATGGATTTTCTTTGCGTTTGCCGCTCTGTGGTTCTACAGTCCACTGTACAGTTGGATCTCCTCCTATTCACCGCAGCCTCAGTCTACCTTATACTGCGTCGCTTAGGCTGCAGCAGCTGCTACTACTGCAAGTCCTGCACCAGCGGCTTCGGCAGACTCTCAGGCGCATTCTTCGGAACAGGCTACACCAAGAAGGGAAGCGTCGGCAACCGACATGGTTTAATCGCCTTTATCTATTTCTTGTTGGCTCCGCTTCCCATGGCAGCCTTGGCTTCTTCGATGCTTCAGGAATTTTCCTTTTTGAAACTCGCACTCTTGGCTTGTCTCGCGGCACTCACTGTTTTCAGCGGGTTGACTTGGCGCAAAACCAAACCCCACCCAAACGCCAAATCTGCAACGTCAGCCTGAGTGCACATTTTTCAGAATTTCTTCTGCAAACACGTTTATCTTGGAGCGCACGTAGGCGACGACGAATGCCTCCAGCGCCAACGTAACAGCCAAAAAAACTGCGAAAACACGAGTCAGATTACTCAGCAGAATTGCTCCCTGAGTGTCAACGTAGCCGCCTGCTTCGGTTAGCCAACTCCAAAAACTCGGTTTCTGCGACGCTGCGAAACCAGCCAAATCCAAAGAAATCCAAGCGCACAGCAAAGCCAAAGCCACCGCGAAGACGCAGCCTATCACTGTTAGTTTCAGGTAGTCAGGAGACAGCGATGAATTGCTTTCTATTTGCGTTTCTGAGCCATTTTGCGAGAGCTGAAAAACCACTGTTTTTTGGGCTGTTTTCGGCGAAATGCCCCAGAGGGAACCCTGCTTGATTCTCAGGTTTTTAGGCGCTTGTTCCGCCGTTATCCTGCAGTTGTTCTGCGAAAGCAGCGTTCTCAGTTGAGAGTAGGCTTCCTCGATTCCGACGCTTACAACTGTTTCCTGCAAAGAATAACCCGCGGCACTAGGGGACTTAGAAGACGTAGGGTAAGTCTTTGCTTTTGTCTTTTATGTCCTTCAGCGATTCGTACTGCGCTTCCACCAGAATCTTCAGCGTGTCAATGTGCTTCCTAATGTCCTCGATTTCTTTGCCCTTCTCCAGCATGCCTGACTTCGCCAGCTGCTCGTCGATTTTGTCCACTGAAACCTCCAGCACCTTCACTTTGAAGGCGAAAATCTGCAGCGTGTAAAGCAGGCTGAGCTGGGAAGATAATCTGTCCAAGCGGTCGTAAGCTACCATTCTGCTCATGAAGGCTTTGAGCTGCTGCTCCTCAGTGGCTTCTTTCGACTGCAGAATCTGCTCGTAAGCATCCGTCTGCTTCGAAGCTATTTCCTTGCTTTCTTCAAATGACCTCTGGAACCGCTTCGTGGTTTTGTCCAGTAAATCTAAGACTTCGTCCAAACCTCTCTTCCCCTATTGCGCTTTTACATGCATGCAAGCCATATTTCACGTTTTCTATAGAAAACCAGAAACCGCTGTCACTGCGGTTTATCCTCAGACCCAAACAGCCTCTTCTCGTGCTGAGACCGTGGCTTGAAACCTCGGCTGCTCTTGTAGGGTGCGTTGCGCTGGCGCTCCAAATTCAAAATCCGCGCATAAAGCTTCGACACCTTCGTCTTCGAGGGCAGCTTCGGCTTCACAGGGTGAACAGGAACAGGCGTAAACGGCTTAGTAATCTCAAGTGTAGACCTTCGTTTTCGCCCACGCACTCTGGGCAGTTCGCGGACTTTCTTGAAGACCGCGTAGCCTTCCTTCAGGTTGACTTCCTGCACTTCCCAGCCCGCATCCAGCCAACCTTTGGCGTGTGCGCTTGACGCGGAGTTGCTCCACCATGTTTCGCTGCGGTAGGCTTCCATGGGCAGGTTGCTGCCGATTAAGCCGTCTATCCTTGCAAAAGACAGTTTCACGAGCCCAGTGAAAGCGCCTCGGAACTTCAGGTGCTTCGTAAGCCCCTCATACTTAGAAGTGACTCTGGGAGCAACCACCCGTCGGGCGCAGTTCAGACAAAGCATCGCGTCTGGGTCGCCCGTGGCAACGTCAGGAACCATGCAGTCCCTGCAGTACAGGCGTTTGCACCTTTCACATTTTCTTAAACGGTAACTTTTGAGAACTCTTTTGCAGATACCACACTCGTCTTTTATGTTTTCCGCACTCCTACAAGCGCCTTGGGAAATGCCATAATTCATTATCCATCGCGCAGGAGATATTAACTTTCAGCCTCAACTCAGCCGCATTCCCATGGAATATAAATAAAAGGTGGATTTGGTTGGCGAACCTTTTATTCGAATTCTATTGTTGACGGAGGCTTGTCAGTTAGGTCATAAAGGCATCTCACAACACTGGGGATTTCCTTGGTTATCCGCTCTGAGATTCTGACAAGAGTCTTGTAGGGGACCTGTTTAGCTTTCGCAGTGACTGCATCTTCAGATTCAACAATTCGCACGGTAACGATGTTACCGTACACCCTTTTTCCATTTTTGATTCCTGTTGCCTTGTCGTTGTGAAGCACGGCGAAGTTCTGGAACGCCTTCAAGCCTTTGCATTCTTCCTCCACAATCTCCGTCGCTTTCCGCACTATGGCAACTCTTTCAGGCGTGACCTCGCCGAGGACCCTCAGCGACAACGCGGGACCTGGAAAAGGCATCCTCTCCGAGATTTCCTTAGGCAGCCCTAGCTCGCGTGCCACTATGCGCACTTCTGGCTTGAACAGTTCCCGCAGCGGTTCCAGAATTTTGTAGCCGTAGCTTTCTGGGCTTATGCCGATTTGCGAGAGGACGTTGTGTTGAGACTTTATCCCTTTCACGGTTTCTATGATGTCTGCTTTGATGGTTCCCTGAGTGATGAACCCCACGTTCTCTTCTTTGGCTGCCTGTCCCAGCGTCCTGTAGAACTTGTCTCTGAAAGCCTTGCGCTTCTCTTCCGCATCCGTCTTGCCTTTGAAAACTTCAAAAAACTCTCGTTTGGCATCAACGTATTTCGTTTTGATTTTCAATTTCTTGAGCGTTTGCACCACAAATTCGGGTTCTCCTTCTCTGCGAAGCCCATCATCGATGAAGACCGCAAGCAACTTGTCGCCCACCGCCTTGTGAACTAGGTAGGTTGTGACGGTGCTGTCGACGCCGCCTGAGCAGGCGGAAATCACCCTGCTTCCGCCAACGGTTTTCTTGATTTCTTCCATTGAACTTTTAACAAAATCTTTAGCGTCAAACATCTTTTTTCAACTCTCTCCCAACTTTCGGTGTGACCCTATTTTGATCTCTTTCCTTTTTAGCTTTGCCATAATCTCGATTTACAGGGAAAAGGCATAGAAACAGAAAAACTCTGAGAAACTCTTAAAACCATTTCGAGGCTAAAACCAGTCTATTCGCGCTGCAACTGGATTGCAGAGAGCGGTGCAGGAGAGAGACCTGAGCGTTGTTTGACAGCTACAGAGGGCTAAGCAAAGAGGCGAAATACCTAATCTACTCAACGATACTGCCTTCAGTAGCCTACGGCATGTTCTACACGGACATATCCTATTTCCTCACCAGCGTGCAGGGACTGTCAGACGCAACCATGGGCATAGTGGTCACACTTATGGGCATATCCACATTTGCCACCAGCGTTCCTCTGGGAATGGCTGCAGACAGATTTGGAAGAAGGAAAATGCTGATCGCAGGCAACGTCATAGCCAGCGCCACCCTAGCCGTTTTCGCTTTAACGGCTAATCCTGCAGTTCTCTTCGCCGCGGCTATTCTGGAAGGCATCTCTGAAGCAGCTACCATGGCGTCAACTGGCGCGTTGCTTGCAGAAAAAGTCGGAGTGGACAAACGCAACAGCGCGTTTTCGCTGTTTGGTTTTGCTCAGAGCATGGCGTTCGGCTTGGGAAGCTTGGTTATACCTGTCATCGTGGTCTTTCAGGCACTGGGTTTCGGAGTCCGGGAAAGCCACATCCTCCTGTACCTCATGTTGGCTGCGCTGGGTCTTGCTTCGACGTTCATCATGCTTAGAATCAGCGAGTCCACGAAGCTGAAAAAGGCGGAGTCCGGGTTGAAGCAGATGCTTCCCAGGAAATCAAGAGATGTCCTCGTAAAGTACGTGCTTACTGGCTCCATAATCGCCTTCGGGGCAGGGATGGTGGTTCCGCTGATGACGCGCTGGATGAACCTTCAGTACGGCATTTCGGACGCCTTGAGCGGTCCAATTTTGGGCGTGTCTAGCTTGGTGATTGGACTGGCAACTCTCGGTGCGCCTTTTCTGGCGAAGAAGCTGGGTTTAGTGAAGGCGGTGGTGGCAACTCAGGCACTTTCCACCGTTTTTATGTTCGCCACGCCACTGTCTTCGTTTTATCTTACGGCGAGTTTTGTTTATACCGTTCGAGCTTTCCTCATGAACATGTCCAGTCCGCTGGAGCAATCCATGATAATGGGGCTTGTCGCGGAGGATGAACGCGGAACCGCTTCAGGAATAAGCGGAGCACTGTGGAGACTGCCTAACGCTTTAAGCTCCTACATAGGTGCTTGGCTGATGGGCATTGGGCTTCTGGCTGCACCCTTCTTTTTGGCAACGTTTTTCTACGCAGTGTCCATCATCATGTTTTGGTTCTTCTTCCGCCGCACCAGAATGCCAGAAGAAATCCACGAGCAAGCAGTGATGCCCTAGCCTTTTACGACAGCCAGCGGCACAAGCCTCGCGACCTTCGTGGCGATGCCCAGTTGATGGCTGACCTCTGCGACAACGTCCACGTTCTTGTACGCTGGGTCCGCTTCCTCAGCTAGAACCATAGTGCTTGCTGCGCGGACAACGATGCCGCGTTTCTCCAGAGCGGTTTTGATGTCGCCGCCCCAGAACTTGCGTTTTGCCGCTGTCCTGCTCATCATTCGCCCTGCGCCGTGCGCGGTAGAGCCGAAACTGAGGTCCATGGCTTTCTCTTTGCCTACGAGAATCCATGAGCTTGTGCCCATGCTGCCTGGAATAAACACCGGCTGCCCCTGTGAACGGTAATCCTGCGGAATCTCCGCGTGTCCTGCTGGGAACGCTCGAGTGGCGCCTTTCCGGTGGATCCAGACTTTCTTGTTTCCACCGTTAATTTTGTGCGTTTCCACCTTCGCGATGTTGTGCGCGACATCGTAAACGAGTTTCAGCCCAAATTTCGCTGGGTCTTCGTGGTAAACCTGCTGGAAACTCTGCCTGACCCAATGCATGATCGCTTGCCTGTTGGCGAAAGCGAAGTTGACGGCACAAGCCATCGCCTGAATATAGTCTTTTGCTTCGTTGCTGTTTCCAGGTGCGCAGGCTAATTCTCTGTCTGGCAGAGTTATCTTGTATTTTTGCACGGCATGCTCCATAACGCGGAGGTAGTCGCTGCAGACTTGGTGTCCGTAGCCTCGGGAACCACAGTGAATCATAACCATAACTTGCCCTTCCGCTTCGACGCCGAAGGTTTTGGCGGTTTCAGGGCTGTAGATTTTGTCAACTTTCTGAATCTCCAGAAAATGGTTGCCTGAGCCTAAGGTGCCGATTTGGGTTAAGCCCCTGTTCCTGGCGGTTGAAGAAACCTTGTCGGGGTTAGCGTTTTTCATGCATCCGCGCTCTTCGCAGTGTTCGCCGTCTTCTGGCCAGCCCATGCCGCGGTCGATGAGCCACTGCACGCCCTCGACAGCCAGCTTGTCTAAGTCGTGTTGGGAAATCGTGAAGTCTTTTCTTCGGCTTCCAAGCCCAGAGGGGACATTTCTGAAAATTGCTTCAGCCAGTTGGGGAAGTTTTGGTCTCACGTCTTGCTCTGAAAGGTTAGTTGTTAACAGGCGGACTCCGCAGTTGATGTCGTAGCCCACTCCGCCTGGACTGATGACTCCTTCATCGTAGTCTGTGGCTGCAACGCCCCCTATCGGAAACCCGTAGCCTTCATGTCCATCTGGCAGGGTGATGGCGTTTTTGTAGATGCCTGGCAAGTGGGCAACGTTCGCGCACTGCTCAAGCGTCCGGTCTGTCCGCATCTTCTCCAATAGCGCTTCGTTAGCAAAGACTAAACCTGGCACCCGCATTCCCTGCTTGAACTGTGGGATGCGCCAGCTGTAATCGTCTACTTTTTCAAGAGGCACCTTCACTGATGGAGGGCGACCTTCGTCTTCTCCCATCTTAAACACCGCACTAAACAGACAATGCTCGATATAAAACAGTTTTGACTGCTAAGCGCCATCGCTTCAGATTTGAGGATGCAGGGCGAAGTCGATGAAGCCTTGGATGCTGTTCTCAATCAGCGTTTTCCGATGAACAGGATTCTTCTTAAGCACTTTGGCAACTTCCCGTATCGTTTCGTCCTCTTGGAATATTCTTTCCCTGATTGCCTCGGCGCTTTCGCCTTTCTTTACCCCTTCCTGCGCGATGTTCGTCCACATCTTAATTTGAATGCTGTAGCTGCGCAGGCGTTTGACAGCGTCTGCGGCTTTTCCAAAGTGACTATAATACAGCGCTTTCGGGTTGAGGCTGATGAGCTTGTCAAGCGAAACCAAAGCGCTGTCGGGACGGAACGGCGGCGGCGTCGTGGGAAAAACCGTGTCAAACTCGCCTATGTAAGCGCCTGCGGCGTCGCCTGGAAACAAGCCTTCGTTGAGGTACTCGTAGTAACTCAGGTTGTGCGAAGCATGCCCTGGAGCCTCCACAGCTTTCAGCTTCACACCGTCTCCTGCGTCAAGGGTCACGCCTTCCGAGGCTATCTGTATTCTGTGTTCTGGGACGGGTTCAGGTTCACCGAACATCTTTGCCACATCTCCGAGGACTTTTTGGGTTGCCGTCCAGAGTTTAGCTGGGTCTGTGAGGTGCGGCGCGCCTTTGGAGTGGACGATTACTTTGGCGTTTGGCAGGCTCTTCAGCACTGTGCCCACGCCGCCAGCGTGGTCCACGTGGACATGCGTGATGGCAACGTAAGCGACATCTTCGGCTTTGACCTCCAGTTCCTTTAGCCCTACGAGCAGATTTGGAATTGAGGAGGTGGGTCCTGTTTCCACTATGATGGCTTTTTTTCCTTTGAGGACGTAGCTGGCGATGAGGTTTTTGAAGCCGCCTGTTTCCAAGTCTACGATGAACAGTTTTTCTCCGACTTTTTTCGTGTGCATTGGCGCCATTTTCGCTGGTTTATCTCGTAAAGTCTCGTTTAGTTGCCTTAAACGTTTCCTCCTGCAAGGGTGTGGGAATCGGGCAAAACTTAATTACGCGCTTATTTTCTTCATAGGGTAACGTTTAGAGGCGGGCACGGAAAGTGAAGGCAATCATCTTTGGTGCGCCAGGCTCCGGAAAGGGCACTTACTCTTCGAGGCTTCAATCGAAACTCTGCGTTGACGTAATATCCATGGGCGACATTTTCAGGGAAATGCTGAAAGAAGGCACCATTATCGGGCGAATAGTTAAGAGGTACGTGGAAGCCGGGCTGCTTGTCCCAGACATCATAGTGACCGAAGTCCTCAAAGACCGTTTGACACGCGTTCCCAGGGGAAGAGGCTTCATCTTGGATGGTTATCCGCGCACTCTGGAGCAGGCAGAAGAGCTGGAGAAAATCGCCAACATAGACGTCATCCTCAAGTTGGACGTTCCCGACTGGATAATAATTGAACGGTTATCCTCGCGGAGAATCTGCAAAAACTGCGGCACAGTCTACAACATCCGCTTCTTGAAGCCCAAGGTGGAGGATGTCTGCGACAAGTGCGGCGGTCCACTGTACCTGCGTCCCGACGATAACCCCGCAGTTATTAAGATGAGGCTGGACGTTTACGAGAAGCAGACCAGCCCACTTTTGCGGTACTTTAAAGAGAAAAATGTGCCTTTCGTGGTGCATCACGCGGATTCTTTGGAGACGCCCCCAGAACAAGTAGTGGAGCACTTCGTGAACGAACTGAAAAAGCTGAATTTGGCTTAGATGTCCAGGAGAAACATCAAAGTCACTTTGTCTTTTTCCTTAATTATCTCCATCTGATGGTACGTAGCTGCCTTGACGGCTACCTTCTGCGGATGCTTCGCAGCGTCAAACTTCTCCCCCCAGACTGTGGCTTTCAGCTTGAAGCCCTCTTTCGTTTCTTTGAAGCTTTTAACTTCAAACTTCGAGTACAGCATGCCGCTCACCTCGAACTTCACCAGCAAAGCTTCAAGCCAACTGTAAAGCAAAGCGTACTCGTCTTCCGCTTCCACCTCAACCGCTTCCTTGTGTGTGGGAGTTACTTTTTCTGTGTCTGTCATCACCTCAAACATGGCGTGCGCCGCGTTAGCAAGTGCCTCTTCCGTTGTTGCGCCGTGCGCTGCGATGTAGACGTCTGCGGTGTGCTCCAGAAACTCGAATTTGCCCGTCGTATCCAACTTCAAAGCCCCATTTAATGATTGAGGCAGCGCGCTAAAAACAGTTTCGATACTCCTTGCTAGGACATCGCGGAGCTTCTTCTCGGCTTTAAAAGTTGTTTTGGATTCTCTGAACCGCCGCCACTGCCAGCTTCACCGAGTTCTCCGCGTCTTTCAGGCTGACTATGCCTACGGGGCTGTGGATGTACCTCGCAGCTATGCTAATGGTTCCGCTCGGCACTCCCTGGCGAGTGAGCGATATGCGTGCAGCGTCCGTGGTTCCCATCAGACCTGTTTCAAGCTGGAAGGCAATCTTGTTCTCTTCCGCCGCGGTCATGAGCAAACGGAGCACCTTCGGATGCGTAATCAAACCTGAATCTGTCACTGACAGGGCTGGTCCTTTGCCCATCTTTACCGTCGTGTCAAATTCCCTCACGCCTGGCACATCCCCTGCAACTGTCACGTCCAAAGCAATGCCTACGTCGGGGTCTATGCCGAAGGCTGCTGTTCCAGCGCCGCGTAAGCCCAGTTCTTCCTGAACCGTGCCCACGGCGTAGACTGTGCATTCGGTGTCCTGCAGCTGCTTCAAAGCTTCCACCATCACGGCGCAGCCTATTCGGTCGTCAAAGGCTTTGCCCATCACCGCGTCTTTCCCTATTTTCACGTATCTTATGTCGAAGGCTACGGGGTCTCCGATTTTGACTCCCATCTCTTTGGCGTCTTCGCGGCTTTCCGCACCTACATCGATGAAAAGTTCGTCGTAGGCTACGATTTTTTTGCGTTCTTCCTCTTTCTGTATGTGCGGCGGCTTAGAGCCAACAATGCCAGGCAAAACTGCCTTGTCTGTTAAGACGTTAACTTTCTGCGCCATCAGGATGCGGTCGTCTATACCGCCCATTTTTGTGAATTGCAGGAACCCCTCTTTCGTTATGGTTTTGACCATTAAGCCAACTTCGTCCATGTGGGCGGCGAGCATGACTTTCGGCTTGTCCTTTTTGCCTTTTTTCAAGGCGATGACGTTTTCAAGCCTGTCGACGATAACTTCGTCTGCGTGGGGCTTGAGGAGTTTGACCATGAGGTTTCGGACTTCTTCTTCTCGGCCTGCTACTCCGCAGGCGTTTGAAAGCTGCTCCAGATTTTCAGCCAGTGACATGTGAGTGTACCTCTTTATCGGCTATAAACAGTAGACTTGTGGTTTGCCAAATTATTAAACGGTTGCGGTAGGTGAGTCTGTCAGTCTGATGTCAGGATGTGCCTTTCTAACGAAAGACTGTGTAGCCTTCCTCTTCGACGACTTTGGAATCATACTTAGCAGCGATTCTGTTCAAGGAAGCTTTCTCTTGGTCGCCTGCGACCCAGTTGACCAGCAGTTCCCAGTTTCCTGATTCTTTATCGTTGGTTATGGACACGATAGGCACACTGCTAAGTGACTCAAAAACGCGTGTCAACTCACGCAACAACGAGAGAGCCTCTTCTCTGTCCATATTCCCCAGCCCAAGGTCCCAATATAGTACCGTACGTAACGCTATTTAAAACCTTTGTCAAGAAGCGAATAGTCGAATTTCTACAGAAAAAGGCAGCCTTCCCTCAGCTCATAATGCCCTGCAACGGATGCTCAGAGGGTAACTGATTTCTATTCAGCAATCGCTGTCGATTCAAGGGCGGTTGTGGCAATTCTTAAATGCGTCAACAGCATCAACAGCATATTCAAGGTGTGAACTTAAAATGGCTCAACCAAGTTTCAAAACAGTTTTCGTCTTCCTCGACACCGACAAATTCTGCAGTCCCTTCGACATGCTTGTAGCCATCGACGCTTTCCCTGACTCCATGATTTTCAAGTACGAGAACGTCACAGGCGAAGACGCCGCGAAAATCGTCTTCGACGCCCTGTTCCCACGCGGACCCTTAGGCGCTGCGCACACAAAAATCTTCATCAACGGTAGCAACTTCGACATGGTCGGCAACGTCGTCGCCGCAACCCAAAAATGCATGGCTTCAGCGCCATGGGGAACCAGCATAATCGTGGACCCACGCGGCGCATACTCAACAGCCGCAGGAGCAGTCGCAAAGACGCTGGGGCTTTCGCTTGAGAAAGGCTTCGGCGGCTTAGAAGGCAAAAACGTCACAGTCCTCGCAGGAACAGGACCCGTAGGGCAGACAGCCGCAAGAATCTACGCTTCCGAAAAAGCCAACGTCGTCATCACCTCACGAACCCTGGCGAAAGGACAGGCAGTCGCAGACAAGATAAACAAGGAAGCAGGCACGCAACGCGTCAAAGTCGTTGAAGTCGCAACCTCCGAGCAGACAGGCACAGCAATCAAAGACGCCGAAATCGTCCTCGCAGCAGGCGCAGGCGGAATCCAGCTGCTCAGCGCTGAGGAACTGAAGAAGTACGGCAAAAAATGCAGAATAGTCGCAGACATCAACGCCATCAAACCCGTAGGCGTTGAAGGTTTAGAGTCAAACGACGACGGCAAAGAACTCAAACCAGGAGTCTTCGGCATCGGCGCACTCGCCATCGGCAAGCTGAAAATCAAAATCGAAACCGAGATGATTAAGCGCGCAACTGCGGAGCCGCAGGGACTGTTCGACTACGCGATAGCCTACGACATCGGAAAAACCAACGTACTCAAGAAACTCGCCAAAGCAAAAGACGCAGAGAAGACTGAGCAACCGAAGCATTGGCTGCCCCAATAGGCAGTTCCAATTCTCTCATTCTTTTTTGTAACTGCTTAGGGAAAATTTCCACTCTTGACTTTTCTTTTGGTACCCGTTTTATTCAGATGGAACATGCAAGAAGTAAGCCAGCAAGTTTATGTATTACTTTTTGTTATGGTATTACTGGTGGTTTGAGTTGGTTCAAGTCGTCACAGTCACGAAAAAAGGGCAGGCAACCATACCCAAAAAGCTAAGGAAGAAGTACGGCATAAAAGACAAAGTGTTAATCGAAGAGGACGAAAGAGGAATCGTGCTAAAGCCTCTGCCTTCGCCCAATGATGATTTTGGGTCGTTAAAATCAGTTTTCAAGGGCAAAAGCGCAAGAGAACTGCTGGAAGCGGCTCGAAGGGAAGAAACTGCGAAGGACAAGGAGCTGGTGAAGCGTGCCAGAGAATCTAACCTTCGATTCTGAAGCCCTCCTCGCATTCTATCTGGGTGAGAAAGGCGGGGAAGTTGTCAGAGACTGCCTTGCGAAAGTTCAGAGCGGAGAAATCAAAGGCTACCTAAACGTGCTCAACTTAACCGAAATTTACTACATCTTGTGCCGCGTGGATCAAAAGGTGGCTGAGGAAAAGCAGAGAAACCTTCGCCTGTACGGCTTACAGATTATTCCCATAGAAGATGACGGCTTATGGCGTGAGGCTGCCCGAATTAAAGCTAGCCATTCACTGTCGCTTGCGGATGCTTTCGCAGTTGCGACTGCTCAGAGTTTTAAATCCAAGCTTGTGGTCGGCAATGACAAAGAGTTTGGCGGCATAAACATGCAGTTTCTCAAAATACGAGGTTGAGGCTACACAAACTGCTTTGCCCGCTACTTGTAGAGGCTCCGGATTCTCTCGCACGCTTCCGCTATGCGCTCTTTGGGCTGGGTGAACGTTATCCTTGCGTAGCCTTCCCCAAATTTGCCGAAGCCGATGCCAGGCGTCACAGCTACACCAACGTTGAGCAGTTTCGTGGCGAATTTCATGCTGTCGCCGTTGACGTTTGCCCAGACGTAGAATGTGGCTTTGGGCTTTTCGCATTTGAAGCCTATGTCGCACAGCGTTTCAGCCAGCAGGTCTCGGCGTTCCTGATAAATCTGGATGGTTTTCTTCAGGAAATCTGGCGGCGCATCGCCTGTGTAAGTTGACAGTGCCTTCACGGCTACTTTCTGGGTGTAAACTGGCGGTCCCGAATCAATCTGCGACTTGATTTTAGTTAAGCCGCTGACGAGTTGCCTGTTGCCGACGGCGAAGCCTATGCGGTCGCCCGTCATGTTAAACGTCTTTGAGAGCGAGTGGAACTCGATGGCTACGTCCATAGCGCCGTCGACTTCGAGGATGCTGGGTGCCTTGTAGCCGTCATAGCTGATTTCGCTGTACGCATTGTCATAGCAAATGATGATGTTGTGGTCTGCTGCAAAGTCCACGGCTTCCTTGAGGAACTCCTTGTCCACGGTGGCGGCTGTGGGGTTGTTCGGATAATTCAGAAACATCATCTTCACTTTCTTCGCTTTCACCGCGTTGAAGTCAGGCTTGAAGCCGTTTTTCTCCAGCAGCGGCATCGCCACGGGCACGCCGTCGCAGAGTATGGTGCTGCCGTTTGCGTACACTGGGTAAGCGGGGTCAGGCACGAGCACCTTGTCGCCTGAGTTCACGAACGCTCGGGCAACGTTCGCAATGCCTTCCTTGCTGCCTAAAAGCGCAACCACCTGGTCCTGAGCTAAGTCCACGTGGAAGCGTTTCTTGTACCAGTCTGCCACTGCCTGCCTGAAGTCAGGTTCGCCCTGGCTGAAACTGTAATTGTGGTTCTTCGGATTCGCCCCTTCCTCCTTGAGCGCGTCTATGACGAATTGCGGCGGCGGAAGGTCAGGGTCTCCGATGCTTAGCGAGATGAGGTCTATGCCCTGGGCTTTCTTCTCCTTGATTAGTTTCTCGATTTCAGCAAACAGGTAAGGGGGAAGGCGTTTCACGCGGTCGGCAAACTCGATGGTCATGGTTCGGTCACGCTCTCTGTGTTAGAACAGTTTTCCCTCAAAAACCTTCTCCGCAGGCCCACTCAGCAACACGTGTTCCGCTATCTCCACTTGTAGGTCGCCTCCGCGAAGATGAACGGTCACTTTTTTGCCTACTTTGTTGAGTTTGTTTGCCGCGGCTGCAGCTGCACAGGCTCCTGTGCCGCATGCCAAGGTTTCGCCGCAGCCTCTTTCCCAGACGCGCACCTTCAACTCATTTTTGTTTAAGACTTGGATGAAGCCGACGTTGGTGCGTTTCGGGAAGAGTTCGGAGTTTTCTATTTCTGGTCCGATAAGTTCCACGGGGTATTCATCCACGGTTTGCACGAATATGACGCAGTGGGGGTTGCCCATGGACAGGCAGGTTGCCTTGTAGTTTTCTTCGTCTGCCTGCAAGTTTTCGTTGATGAAAGTGCCTTGTCCCAGCATTGGCAGTGAGCTTCTGCCCCAGTTTGGCGCTCCCATGTCAACCTTGACCGCATTTACTTCTCCGTTCTTCACTGCAAGCCAGACACTCTTAATGCCAGCCAAGGTTTCAACCTTGACCGCGTCTTTTCCAACTATGCCATTCTCGTAGCAGTACTTAGCGAAGCAGCGGATGCCGTTTCCGCACATTTCAGCTTCGCTGCCGTCAGCGTTGAAAATCCGCATCTTTACGTCCGCCACTGCTGAATTCGACACGAGAAGAAGTCCGTCGGCGCCGACAGAGAACCTTCTTTCGCACAGTTTCTTGGCTAACGCAGCCGCGTCGGCGCTGCCTATTTTTTCGTCTCGATTGTCTATGACGATGTAGTCGTTGCCTAAGCCATGTATCTTCCAAAACTTCATTGCTGCCACTCCGCGGTGTGCTGTTGACTTGACATTAAGTCGTCTAGCTGCTCTCGCTCACGGACCAACTTGTAACTGCCATCCTTCACCAAAACTTCGGCGGCTCGGGGTCTAGCATTGTACTGCGAACTCATCGAGAACCCATAAGCGCCAGCATTCAGAACCGCCAGCAAGTCCCCTTCCTCAATCTTGGGCAGGGTTCGGTCCTTGGCAAAGAGGTCGCCTGACTCGCATATGGGTCCTGCCACATCCACCTTCTCCTCATCAGCAGCTTCCAGTTTGTTTGCTACGAGGATTTGGTGGTATGAACCGTACATGGCTGGGCGAATCAACGTGTTAAAGCCCGCGTCCACTCCGATGAACTTCCTGAACGGCGTGGCTTTCACTGTGTTCACGGTCGTCAAGAGCACACATGCGTCTGCGACGAGGAATCTGCCTGGTTCCACGCAGAAAAACGGCTCCCCCAAATGGTATTCACTCGCTTTGCTCTTGAACAAGGAAAGCACTTTCTCGGAGAAAACTGCCAAGTCTAGGGGCTTCTCTTCAGGCTTGTAAGGGACGCCTAAGCCGCCGCCCATGTCCACAAACTCGAAATCCACTCCGACCTGTTCCTGAACGGTTTTGGCTGTGCTTAGGAGGTTCTCAAGTGCAGCGATAAACGGTGTCGGGTTGAGGACGCCTGAGCCAATGTGCATGTGGATGCCGAACCTTTCAACGCCTGCCTTCTTCGCTGTGGCGTAGGCTTTCAATGCGTCTTGTTTCCATAGACCGAATTTTGACTGCTTGCCTGCTGTTATGACGTGGCTGTGGTGACCCGCACCAACTTCAGGGTTAACCCTAACCGACAGAACCTTGGGCACCGCAATCTTCAGCAGCCTGTCCAGCTGGGACAGCGAGTCCACGTTGACGGTGACGTTTGAGTCTGCCAGGAACCTGAGTTCGTCGTTTCGGACGCTTGTTCCCGTGAACAGTATGCGGTCTGGCGTGAACCCGCTTGTCAAAGCCATGAAGACTTCGCCTGGGCTGACCGCGTCCACGTTTGCGCCTTCCGTCTCCAGAATCTTCAAAACAGCAAGGTTCGAGTTCGCCTTGGCTGCGTAGCAGATTTTGATTTTTCCGTAGTTCCGTGTTAAGGCTTGGTTGAGGCGCTGGTAGTTTTCGCGGATTCGCCGTTCGCTGATTACGTAAAGGGGCGTGTCGAACTTTGCTGCGAGTTCCTTGGCGGCTGCTCCGTCGATGAAGAGCTGCCCGTTTTGGTTTGTAAGGGGTTCGTTGAGCGTGTGCACTCTTGTTCACCATTACCGTTCTGGACTTTGCGTTTAAGCTAGTCCTTTAGCCACCATGAGTTCAGCGCTCAAGATACCCCCGCCAGCCGCACCGCGGATAGTGTTGTGCCCCAAGCACATGTACTTAATCGACAGTATAGGGTCTCGGCGGATTCTGCCGACGACGACGCTCATGCCTTTGCCTGCATCTCTGTCAAAGCGGGGTTGCGGACGGTTAGGCTCTTTCCGCACGATTATGGGGTTTGCTGGGGCAGAGGGCAGCTTGAGCCGTTGAGGTTCGCCTCGGAAGCACGTGAATGCTTCTTCAACCTCCTCAGGTGAGGGGTTCTCTTCGAGTTTGACGAAGACTGATTCCAAGTGCCCATCCTTGACGTGGACTCGGTTGCAGCTTGCGCTGACGACGAAGTCGGCGTTCTGGACGGTTTCGCCGTCGAATGTGCCGAGGATTTTGTTCGATTCGCCTTCCATTTTGTCTTCTTCTTTGCCTATGTATGGCACAACGTTGTCTATGATGTCCAGCGAAGGCACGCCAGGGTACCCTGCGCCGCTGAGCGCCTGCATCGTAGTGACCATAACTTGCTTCAGACCAAACTGCATCAGCGGCTTGAGTGACATAGCCATCTGGATGGTGCTGCAGTTGGGGTCGGTTGAGATGAAGCCTTTCCAGCCGCGGTTCTTCTTCTGAATGGGAATCAATCCAGTGGCGTGCTCGGGATTGACTTCGGGGATGAGAAGCGGGACGTCTTTCTCCATCCGGTGGGCGCTGGCTTTGCTGAACACTGGAAATAGCGCCGCAAATTCCTCTTCCACTGGTCCTGCGAGGTCGCCTGGCAGCGAAGTGAACACCAAGTCCACATCGCCTGCTTTCTCGACAGATTCAACTGTTGTGTCTGCCACGGTCATTTCGGCGATTTCTCTGGGCAGGTTGGATTCCATGACCCAGTTGCAGGCGTCGCGGTATTTTTTGCCTGCTGACCGCTCAGAGGCTGCGAGCACTTCGATTTTGAACCATGGGTGCCCCTGGAGCAGCTGGATGTATCTTTGTCCGACCGCGCCTGTGGCGCCTAGGATGGCTACTTTACGTTTTGAAGACATCATTTATCGCTTCCTTCGCTTTTCTGAGTTGGTTTGCTTCGATAAAAACGTTAATGGTTGCCTTGCTCGTGGTGACTTCGATGATGTTGATGCCTTCGCTGCTTAAAGCGGTGGATATCTTTGCAACAGCGCCAGGCGAATCGATGAACGTCGGGTGGTTGACTTGGAGCATGGCGACGTTTTCTCGGTGGCTAATTGCCTTGAAGGTTTTCACGTTGTGCAGGCGGTTTATGATTTCGCTGACATCGCCGTCGCTGGTGAATATGGTAATGCTCTTTTTTCCAGAGCTGACGCCGTAAATCGACTTCCCTTTCAGCGCTGAGAAGGCTTCCCGCAGGTTGTCTGAGTTTACCTCGCAGACTACGTTAATGGCAAGCAGGTCTTCGTGGCTTTCCATTTCTGCGGAGTTCAGGTTGAAGGAACCTGTGATTTCGGTGCCGCCGAAAGCGAGGTTTCCGCTGTCGAAGCTGACTATGCGGAGACTCTGGTTGGGCAACTTGTACTTCAGCGCCTCAGGCTTGACGATTTTTGCGCCGCCCTGCACGAGGTCGAACGCTTCGTGAATGTCAAGGCTGCTGATGAATCTGGCTTCAGGCACTATTCTGGGGTCTGCGGACAGGATGCCGCTGGTCTCTTTCACCAACACTATCTCGTCAGCCTCAAGGTATTTGGCAAGAAGCAACGCTGTAGTGTCGCTTCCTCCTCTTCCCAGAGTGGTGACTCTGCCGTCTTCATCTTTTCCGAGGAAACCGCAAACCACTGGAACCGCGTGCTTCAGCATTGGCGCTATGAACTTTTGGACTGCAGCCGCGGTTTTTTCCAGGTTTGGTTTTGCTTCCAGGAAATTTGAGTTGGTGATTATTGGCCAGTTGTTGTTGCATGGGTCGATGACTTCTGCGTTGGTGCCTAGGGCTTTGAGTGCGGAGCAGAAGACTCGGGCGCTGGTTCGTTCGCCCATGGATACTATCTCTGCCGTGTCAACTTCAGCAACTTTGCCAATTTGGCTGACCGTGCCGACTAGGCTGTCGGTTATTTTGCCCATGGCCGAAACCACCACTACCTTTTCCTTGTAAGGCGCGTCTGCGACCATTTTGGCGGCTTGGCGGATTTTTTCGCCTGTGGCGAGGTCTGCTCCGCCGAACTTGATGACTGCGCGGCTCAATTTCTTTCACCCTTTTAGAGTCCGAGGACGTCTGCCATGCTGAAGATTCTGGTTTTGTCCTGCTTGCTTAGCCATTCTGCGGCGTAGATTGCGCCTTGGGCGAATACGCTTCGTGAGAAGGCAGTGTGTTCTATCCTGAGCATCTCGTAGGGTCCTGCGACGATGAGGTCGTGGATGCCTGGGACGCCGCCTGCACGCAACGATGTAATTTCCAGCTCTTCTGGTTTTCTGAGGCTTATGCCTTCGCGCCCGTGGACGGTGGTTGTGTAGCCTCTGATGCCCGCGATTATCTCGCCAAGTTTCACGGCTGTTCCGCTTGGCGCGTCTTTTTTGGCGGTGTGGTGGATTTCGCTTATGCTGAAGTTGTATTCCTGCGGAAACGCGTTGAGTACTTCGGCGACCTTGTAGAGTACGTTTATGCCTACGGAGTAGTTGGGCGAGAAGACGGCTGGCACCTTGCCTTCGACGGCTTTTCGGACAATTTGGTTCTGTTCCTTCGTGAAGCCCGTGGTGCCAAGGATGATCCGCTTTCCCAGCTTAGCTACGAGGGGCAGGTTCTGCACTTCTGAAAGGGGAGACGTGAACGTTACGTAGACATCTGCCTTCTCTGCAGCTTCGCAGAGCCTGTCAGATCCGACGATGCAGGTGTCAGAGTTGCCGAAGCCCAGTTCCTTGAGGCTTTTGCCTATACACGGGCTGCCCGCGGCTTCGACTGCGCCTGCGATTTCGAATCCTTTGGCTTCGGCTTCGCGGATGATGGCGTTACCCATCTTTCCTGCTGCGCCTGCTACGCAGAGCTTAAGCATAGTACAGTCCTTCGAGAAATCTCTTGTTGTTGAGTCTGTCCATTAGGTCTACGTCGAAGAATTCTTCGATGGGCTGGAGGACTTCGGGGTGAGCCTCGTAAACTTGCCGTGTTGCCGTGAGGACTGCTTCCAGTCCGTTGCGGGTCATCTTTCCGAGGGGTTGCCTGCAGGGTCCTGAAGGCATGCCTAGCACGTTCATGAATGTCTTGGTTGCCACTGGGTTGCGTGCTCTGCAGTTTACGGGTCCGAAGGGTGTTTGCTCGGTGGTTTTCACGGTAATTATGGAGAACAGTGGTTGCAGCACCGTTGCAAGCGCGTTGGCTTCTTTCAGGTTGCCGTCAAGGATGTAGTGTGTCATGTCGCTTACGGCGCGTGGGGCGATGTTGCTGGTGACTGAGATGACGCCGCTTGCCGCGATGTCTGGCAAAGTCATCATAGCATATGTCTTGTCATCGTCTCCTGAGAGGATGTCGAAGTCTTCTCCGCAGAGCTTGCGGGTTAACCGCATGTTTTCCAGGTCGCCTGTGGCTTCCTTCACGCAACGGACGTTCGGATAATCAGCATAGAGAACCGCAACGTCCTGCGGAAGAAGCTGCGTGCCTGTCCTGCCTGGGATGATGTAGGGGATGACTTGGATGCCTGGAAAGCGTTTGGCGATTGGTTCGATGTATTCTCTGCGGATTTCAAGGCTGCTGGGACCGTTATAGTATGGGTCCACGAGCAAGACCGCTTTGACGCCTATGCTGGACGCGTGCACTGTGCCTTCGACGGCTTCTTGGGTGCTGTTGCTGCCTGTTCCGGCGATGGTTAAGCCTTCGCTGCCCAAGTACTCATGTACTCTTTCTATGACTTTGTTGTGTTCATTCCAGTCTAGGGTGGGGCTTTCGCCTGTGGTTCCAACGGCTAATATGCCGCTTGTGCCTTCGCTGATTTGGAATTCAACCAGTCTCTGTAAGCCCTCGTAATCTACCTCGCGGTTGCTCCGCATAGGCGTGACGAGAGCGGTGTAACATCCACTGAACATTTTCATTGCGTTATACCTCTTTGAGGAGCATATATTCGGCAGCATATATTTAAATATTATCCGTTTTCGTTAACAGTTTTACGAATTCCGCAACACGAGCCAATTTTGCTCGGTCAAATAGAAACACAGGAAAACTCATATTACCAGGCAACATTCTGTCATGGCGTGGTCCGTGAAGCAAAATGAAAGCAGGAGCCCTAATTTGCCCAAAGTGCTGCGTGGAGTACCAAGAAGCCGAAGTTGACATCGACTGCGACGGCACCGTCCTGCACAATGTCAAGGTGCTCCAGTGCCCTAACTGCGGAGAGGAGCTGTTTACGCCTGAGCAGCACAGTCTCGTGTTGGCGCGAATCCACGCCGCAAACGAGAATTCCAAATCAACTCAATGAGCAAGCGCCAAGCAATTTAGCTTTCCAAGCCAATGAACACAAGCATCCCTCTCGCCTTCGTTCTCATCTTCCTTACAGATCATGCACAATTATCATTCAACCTGTAAAGACTTCTGCAGATTGCAAGTGTCCACTTTCAGCAATTCCGCTTCTGCAACAGCAAAGAAAACAAAAGCTTTCCACAACAAACAAACAGTCAAACACAAAACGCCAACTAATCCGCCTATATATAAGGGGGCTATAGTCTCCTCCGAGCAGCAGTTCCCAGCCAACATGTCCACCCAAAACCTGCAACCGAAACCTCAAAAGCGCCTGCAAAAACCAAAGCAACCGCGCAACCGCTTACGAAAACTCTTAAATGGCACCGAACACAACAAACTTCAAGGTCTCACTCATGTCAACCGACACCAAACTCGAAATCCTCGGCTACGACGACGCAGAGAAAGCCTTCAACGTAAAAGGCCCAGCAGGAAACACCCTCAAAATCGTCGACACCTTCGCAGAAATGTTCCCCCTCTGGGCAGGACGTGTCCTCATAACCGCCCAAAACGAAAAATGGGCACAAATCGCCGGAAGCTTAACCACGGGTTTCGCCACAAGCGTAATAGCCGCCTCTGCAGAAGCCGCAATCGAACGACCTGTTCCAGCAGACCAAACACCTGACAAAAGACCCGGATTACTTATTCAAATTTACAATCGCGACCGCTTTGAACTCAAGCACCAGCTCATGGAACGCATCGGACAATGCACCATGACCTGCCCAACAACCGCAGCCTTCAACGGCTTACCTGGCAAACGCGTCCTCAAAGTCGGCAGCAGCCTCCGCTACTTCGGCGACGGCTTCCAAAAGAAAACCATGGTCGGCGGAAGAAAATGCTGGAAAATCCCAGTCATGGAAGGCAACTTCATAGTTGAAGATGGCTTCGGCGCCCAAGAAGCTGTTGCAGGAGGCAACTTCATGATTTTCGCGGAAACCCAGCAAGCAGGCTTAGCAGCAGCGGAAGCGGCAGCAGACGCCATCCGCGCACGCGCACCCGATGTCATCATGCCATTTCCAGGAGGAGTTTGCCGAGCAGGCAGCAAAGCAGGCTCACTAAAGTACAAGATGAAAGCCTCAACAAACCACCCCTACTGCCCCACGTTAAGAACCGTCGTGCCAGACTCCGTGGTTCCTGAAAACGTAAACAGCGTCTACGAAATCGTCATGAACGGCTTAAGCCTTGACGCCGTCAAAAACGGCATGAAGCAAGGCGTAACCGCAGCCGCATCTATGCCTGGAGTCGTGAAAATCAGCTCAGGCAACTACGGCGGCAAACTCGGTCCATTCAAAGCATATTTGAAAGAAGCAATCGGCGCAACATAGCCTTCCCCTTCTTTCGTACGGAACTTTTATTTGATTAAACGCAACGTAGTTTATGAATAAACCTCAACCATTGTGAAAAACAATTGAGCACCCCCAAAAAATCCAGCCTTGAACTCTTCCGCCTTAGAAAAACACTAGACACGCTAGCCAAAAAAGAAGGCAGCCACACAGAACTCATCACCATATACGTCCCGCCAGGCAAGCAAATCAGCGACGCCATAAACCTGCTTCGGGAAGAATACGGAACCGCCAGCAACATCAAATCCAACGTTACCCGCAAAAACGTGCTAGACGCCATCATCAAAGTCCAGCAAAAACTCAAGCTATTCAAGGACCCCGGCGAAAAAGGCCTAGTAATTTTCGCTGGTGCTCTCCCGCAAGAAGGTGGGGGACCAGGCACTGAACGCATGGAAACCTACGTGATTGTCCCACCTGAACCCATCAAGATTTTCCTTTACCGCTGTGACTCGCGTTTTCACACTGAGTACCTGCAGGAGATGCTGCGGGAAAAAGAAACTTACGGCATAGTCCTCGTGGACGCCTCAGACGCGACCATCGCCACACTGCAAGGCAAGAGGTTGGACATTGTGAGGCAAATGTACTCAGGTGTCACGGGAAAGACCCGTGCGGGTGGGCAGTCGGCTAGGCGTTACGAGCGCCTCAGAGACATGCAGCTTAACGAATACTTCCACCGCGTAGCAAACCACGCAAACGAAATCTTCCTACCCATAGACACACTCAAAGGCATTATCCTTGCAGGTCCAGGACCCACCAAGTACGACTTCGAAAAAGGCGATTACCTGAATTACCAGCTTAAGAACAAAATCCTAGAGGTTGTTGACACGGCTTACGTGGAAGAGCAAGGCGTGAAAGAAGTCGTGGAGAAAGCGCCTGAAATCATGCGGAAAGTCCGCTACATTGAGGAAAAAGAAATCATGCAGAAATTCCTCTACGAAGTCGGCCACGACACAGGAATGATTACCTACGGCGAGGCTGAGGTGCGAAGGGCTCTCCAAGCGGGCGCAGTGCGACTGCTGCTGCTCTCCGAAAGTCTGGACATTTCACGGGTCACAATAAAATGCAGCGCATGCGGCTACACGGAACAACACACCGTGAAAAACCCCGACAGGGCAACCTTCGAAACGGGATTGACTGGGAAACCATGCCCAAAATGCTCTGCGCCGTCGCTAACCATAGATGAGAAGCAGGACCTTGTGGATGACTTTGCACAGATAGCCGAACTCAACGGCACCGACGTGGAAATGATTAGCACGGAAACTGAAGAGGGTCAGATGCTGAGGAATGCGTTCGGTGGAATAGCCGCGATGCTGCGGTTCAAATCACAGTCAGGCTAAACCCTTGTAGCAGCTAAAATGCTTTCAACTTCGTTTTTCGTTTTTCCTTTTACAAGTAGCTTCTTCTGTCTCGAAGTGATTCCTGAAACGATTTCAACGTTAGCGTGGAAGAGTTTTGAGAATTCCTTGATGAGTTCCTTGTTCACTTTGCCTTTGGTTGGCTCTTCGGTGCTCCGAACAACCACCTCACCCCCTTCGAGGAACACTTCGAACTTTGCGCTATTGGGTTTCACAAAAACCTCGACTACTATGCCATCCTTGGTTTGGGCGAGTTTCATGCTGTGATGCACTCGGCTTCTGTTTTGCCTTGTAGTGCCCAGCTGAATTTCTTCTGCAGCGTTTTCGGGTAGAATTTTGTGATGTCGAACTTGACTTTTTTCGCCCATTTCACGTACGCCGTTGGGTCAATGTAGGACTTCAGTGATGTGCCCAAGTTGTATTCTTCGGTTCGTCTGGTCAGTTCGATGTCAAGTTTTGCTTTTTTGATGCGTGTTTCGAGTGCCTCGGTTTTTTTGCCCTCCGCCTTCTTCTGCGCTAGTTGTGCTTGGAGCTCTTTGAGTCGGGTCTCCTTCTTTGCCAAGCGGTCTTGGAACGTCGCCGGAATCTTGCGTTTGTGGTTTGCGACTTCAGCCACTTTCAGGTTTGCCATCTTTGCAGCGTACATTTTCTCGTATTCTGGGTCGTCTTTTTTGACGCCGCTCTTCTCCAGTTCTTCTCTGACGGTTTTGGTGCATCGCCAGGTGCGGAACACTTTGGCGGTTAAGCCGGGCATTTTTTCGCTGAGGAAACGCGAAACCTTTTTGCTGTCTATGCCTTCGAAGAGGTATTCTTTGCTGTGCTGCGCGAAGTAGTTGATGTTGTCGATTACTTGTTGAGGTGCCTTTACTTCTTTTATCCAGCGCACAGAGTCCTTGCCAAGAAAGTCAAAGTGCAATGTGTCGCCTTCGACGGTGATGTGCTCTTTCCTGAGCGTGATGGCGCCTACTGTGTCGGCTTCGTCGGGGTCTTTTTCGTCGCCTACCCTCATGTTCGGGTTTAAGATGAGCCAGTTAACCGTGGCAACTTTCCGTCGGGTTTCGTCTTTGGCGTCTAGGTTTCGGAGGATGTGTTCCTCGATTTTGCCGATTTGCTTGCCCAAGGCTTCGGCTTTTTTGAATTTTTCTTTCTCGCGGTTCTGTTTGAGGAACGCTGAGTCGCTGAACCAGACGTACTTGATTTTTCCTGTGAGTTTGTCTTCCCACTTAGCCACGTACATCTTGTTAGGTTCCCAGGTGACTTTCCAGCCTTCCGGTTTAGGCGCATCTGGTGACAAGTTGAGAGTTATGTCCTCTTGGCGTGGTCCCTCTTTCCATTTGCCGCGTTGTGGGTGGTCGCCGCGGCCTGCGAAGAGGCATGAAGGTTCGGCGGTCCAGTTTGCTACTTCCAGTTTTTGCCCGTCCACTTCGGCGAAAGCGTAGTTTTCTCGGAGTTTCTCTCTGGCGACTTTGCGTTGTTCAGCTAACTGTTTCTTTTCGTCTTTGGGCATGTTGATTTTCTTTTGTTTCTCCTGTTCCACGTAGTTCGCGAGTTCGGAGAAGTCAATGTCGCTGTGGATTGCTGCGTTTGGGTTGCCTACGTCATTGCCATTGTAATTTTCTATCTTGTTTAGGTATTCTGGAGTGAATTGGTTCAAGAATTGGAGGGACGGATTTTCTTTCTTTAGTTGTTCGAGGAATTCGCGCATGAAGTTCTTCATGAAAACCTTGTCGGGAGGCGAAACGGCGGACTGCCTTTTCCTTATCCAGGCGATTGCCATCTGTTCGCTCTTCCCAGTCAGGTTTATGATGTGATTTTGAATTTTGATGCTGAAGTTCTGAGGTTTATATTCAGGGACGTATATTCCGTGGTGCTTTAGGCTTTTCAAAACATGCTTCATTTATTGTGCATCTCAATCTTCGACAATTTGACATGGTGAGTGGAATCTTTGCCGTTTTTCCATTGTTTCCTATGGAAACAAACTTAAAAACCTTCACCAAAAATTCTGGCGATTGGCTCAAAAGTTGAGCCTTGAATTCTTGGCTGCCCGCGCCTTCTTCAGTTTGGAGTAGACTTCTTCGACCATTTTGCGTTCCACATAGCCCCTGTGGGGGCGGAAGCCGCCTCCGAAGCCGCCTGGAATATGCATGAGTTCATGGATGAGTGTTTTTTCTTTGTCTTCAGCGGGCATTTTGTCGTAAATTTCCGAGATAACTTCAATCGTGTATGCCGGCGGCATGTTGAGCACGCCCTGCCAAAGTTTTCCTAAGCCGTGGATTCGGGCGATGGTGCGTCTGGCTTTGGAGCCTTTGCTTCGGACGCAGTAGACGAACTGGGGAACAACGTGGAAGAACTCGCATTCTTCAGCTAGCTGGTCTACTTGTTTCTTGATTTCCGGAGCATCATAGTACTTTATGGGCATGGTTTAGTCCTCAGGTTGTACATGTGATTTGGCGCCTTGAAGTTAAAACTTCTTCTATCTTCAGCAGTGTTACAGTTTCAGCAGTTTTTTCAGTTCCATCCAGAACGTCGCCGCAAACGAGACGCCGATGACCAGAGCCCAGTCTTGCAGGGAAAGGAACGTTAATCTGAGCGAGTCGTGGACGAATGGTAGTCCGATGCCCACGGCTAAGGTTGCAATTACCAGCAGCGCCCAGAGAACCATCACTTTGTTAGAGAACAAGCCCAGTTTCACCAGCGGTTCTTTTTCTGATCTGAGGTTGAGCGCTAGGAATATGTGTCCAAGCATCCATGTCGCGAACGCCACGGTCTGCGCCAACGCCGTCCTCTGGTCAATTGGCAGGTTTGCGTTCAGGAACCACGTGGTGAGGTAGGCTGTGGAGACGGCGGCGAACAGGCTTACGGCGCCCATGACTAGTGTCTGCACCATCGAGCGGTTCATGAATTTCTCGTTCGGGTCCACTGGGGGCTTACGCATTATGCCCGCCTCTTCGGGTTCCGCGACGAAGGTGGCTGAAGCCGCAAGGTCCATGAACAGTTCCAGCACGATTATCTGGATTGGCGCGAAAGGCAGCGGAAGCCCAAGGGCGATAGGCAGCAAGAATGTGGCGACGATGGCAACTTTGCAGGCGAGGTAGTAGCGAACTCCTTTCCTCAGGTTGGAGAAGATTTTCCGCCCTTCTTTCACGGCTGTCTCGATGGTGGCGAAGTTGTCGTCTGCCAGCACCATGTCTGCTGCTTCTTTTGCCACGTCGGTTCCGCGGATGCCCATGGCTATGCCTATGTGCGCTTCCTTCAGTGCTGGGGCATCGTTTATTCCGTCTCCTGTCACGGCTACGATTTCGCCGTTTTCTTTCAGAAGCTTGACGAGGCGCATTTTGTCTTCAGGCGTTGCCCTGGCAAAAATGAAGGTACTTTTCAAGGCTGTTTTCAGTTCTTCATCGCTCATCTTCGCGATTTCGTTTCCTGTAAGCACCTTGGCGCTGCGGATTCCGACCTGCGCTGCGATGGCTCTTGCGTTTTCAGGGTGGTCGCCCGTAATCATCATCACCTGTATTCCAGCTTCTTGGCAACTGCGGATTGCAGCTCTCACTTCTTTCCTTGGCGGGTCGATGAAACCTATAATCCCTACAAAGACAAGGTCCTGTTCGAGGTTCTTTTTTTGCAGTCTTTGCATCGCGGTTATTCTTCGGTAGCTGAAACCCAGTAGGCGTTCGCCTGCTCCAGCCATCTCTGCGATGCCGGTTGTGACTTGTTTTCGCATTTCGTCTGTTAACGCGGTTTCTTGACCTTGGATGAGAAGCTTCGCAGAGTTTGCGAGAACGTTTTCTGGCGCTCCACTGGAAAGCACAACGTGCGAGTTTCCGAACTCGTAGACGTATGAAGCGAGCTTGCGGTTGTTATCAAAGCTTAGTTCGTCTTTGAAAACCCAGGTTTGCTGTAGCTTCTGCAGGTCTGTGCCGCTTTCCCTTAGCGATTGCAGAATTGCCTGAGCCATCGGATTACCCAAAGAAACTTCGGACGACAGGTCTTTTGCTGCGTCGCTTGCCAGCAAGCCTGTCTTCAAGGCTTCTTTTTCGTTTTGTTTGAAGTTTGGTTTGCGCGTGATTTTGCCGTCGAAGTAGAGGCTTGCGATGTGCATCTTGTTTTCGGTTATGGTTCCTGTTTTGTCGGTGGCGATGACGGTGACGTTTCCAAGGGTTTCTGCTGCACGCAGGCGCTTCACGAGCGCTTTCTTCTTGGACAAGGCGTAGGCTCCGACGCCCAGCACCATGGTGATTATTATGGGCATTTCTTCGGGAATGACTACGAAAGCCAAAGCCAACCCAGTCAGAATCAACTGCGCATAAGACGTGCCTGGGGCACCTCTTAGGAAGCTGAGGAGCGGGATGAGTATGCTGAAGAGCAGGGCTATCCAGACAAGGCTTTTTGACAGCTGCTTCATATCCTGCTGCAGCGGAGTCCGCGGTTCTCTCGCGGCTTTGGTTATGCCCGCGACCCTGCCGAGTTCCGTGTGCACGCCTGTGGCGGTTACTATGGCTTTTCCTCTTCCTTTCGTGACGACGGTTCCAGCGAAAACCATGTTTCGCTGTTCATTGACTCTGCTCTCCTGCGGCATCACCGCGGCTGCGTCTTTGGCTACGGGGAATGATTCGCCAGTGAGTGAAGATTCATCAACGTCCAAGCCAAACGCTTCCAGAAGTCTTGCGTCCGCTGGAACTCTTTCGCCAGTTCTGAGAAGCATAATGTCTCCTGTGACTATGCTTGCTGTTGGGACTTCCATGGGTTTGCCGCCTCTGAGAACCGTTGCTGTGGGCGAGGCAAGCTGCTTCAACGCTGCAACCGAGCGTTTCGCGCGGTACTCGTTCCAGACCTCCACGATGACGAGAACCGTGACTATCGTAATGATGGTCAGCGAGTCTGTTAGGTTGCCCTGGTTTATGATGCCGTAGAGGACGCCGATGGCGAGAAGCAGCAGAATCATGGGTTCCGTGATTTCTTCGCGCAGAATAGCCAGGAAGCGGATTTCTCGTTCTTCCACCAGCTTGTTCGGTCCATGCTCAGCTAAGCGCTTGGCTGCTTCTTGGTCTGTCAGCCCCGTTTCCAAGTTAGTGCCTAACTGTTGGACGAGGTCTTGCGCTGGCTCTGAATGTGGCTGGCTCATTTCTGCGCACCTAGAGTCTGTGTTAATGCGACTGAGTGGTTTTAGGGTTTTGCGTTTTTGCCCAAAAAAACGCTTTTTTCGGGTCTGCTGGCACTTGACGGCTCAAGTGATAAATAATAGAAAGACCGAAATGTCTTTCATGCCACTCTTTGAAGCTCTCCTAAAAGTTACCCACGATTGCCCTTACGCCAACATCTCGCGCAAATTTCCGTCCCTCAAAATGTTCGCTTGGTGCAACAACGAACGGGACATAATCGAACTCGTTATCGAAAATGAAACAGAATGGCAACCAATCATGGAGGAAGCGGCGAAGGCTTTTGACATTGTCGAAGAGACATCGGACCAAAGCAAAGTGCACATCTTGGTAAAACCCTGCACCTGCGGCGGAGAAAACTCGGTTAGCAACAAAATTGAAGCGAGCAACCTCCTGGAAGTTCCGCCTATAATGTATGACCAGGGCTGGGAGTACTACCGACTAATAGCTTTCAGGCACAAAGACTTGGAGTCGCTGTTGCAGCGTCTCGAAGAAAAGAAATGGGCTTTTGAAATTCTCCGCAAGGTTCCTTTCGAAGGGTTCATAGCTGGTTCGCTCACACTGACCGCGGATTCATTATTCGCTAATTTGACTGAAAAGCAGATGGAAGCCTTGCTGACCGCTTACGGATACGGCTACTACAGTCTGCCCAGGAAAGCGGATGTTCAAACCATAGCCAGCAGAAAGCAGATGTCAAGAACCACCTTCCAAGAACACCTGAAAAAAGGCGAAAACAAACTAGTAGGCTCTCTGATTCCCTACATTCAACTGTTCATGCATTCTTCTCCAGAAAAACGTGTAAGAAAAGCCGTTGAATAGCAAGTACCGTCACGTGACGCTATAACGCCTATGCGCCTGCCTGCTTATTTCTTTCTTCGGTGAAGTGAAAAATGAAAAGAATAGTGCCACTTGAACTGCACAAAAACCTGATGCGAATAGCACACGTGCGGATAGCAACAGACCAAAATAGAGCAATCCAAACAGGCTTCAGCTCAAACATCAGCTATCATCACAACGACGACTTGGCGCTCGCGGAAGTAGAAAGACGGAAAGCAGAAGCTCAAGCGGCAGCCTTCAGACGCCCTTTGCTTTGAGAAGTGAAGAAAAGAATGCAAAGTATCTGCCTGTTCTCAGGCTTCAGCAATAGCACTATGCACGGGAAAGCTGTTTCTGCATAGCACCGCGGAAAGACGCCTGCAAACACACACCGAAACAGCAGCCCCACCTAACATGTGCAGACCGAAACCAACTCTGCCCCAAAAAACGCACAAAACCTCAACATTCAACCTCAACACTCAGACTATAAATAAGGGGGCTATAGTCTCCACCGAGCACATCAGAGCAACGCAGCAACCAGAAAGCCACTTTCACCCACCAAACTGTCAACCCAGACAACCAAAAACACAAGCTATTGTTCTTGAAAGAGAACAGAACTGAAAATTTTGTTCTCGCAGCAGAACAACAACCCTTTACACAAAACTTTATAACAATGCCAAACGTTTTGCATGTCAATAAAAGGTGCAAAAGATGAAATTCGGCACATACATGTTCCTACCCGAAAAAGCTGAAGGATTCGACTTCCAACTATTCCGCGTAAAACCCGAAGTCGGCAGACGCATGCCACCCCAACCCGACATGTACAGCAACATCGCCATCTTCGGCGACAACGTCACCGCACGCAACCACCCAGACTGGATTAGCCAATCACCACAAGGCCCAGCATGGCGCACAAACAACAACTTCAACGTCCGATGGGACATCCTCTGCCACACACAACCCGAACACCGCGCAGAACAACTCGACTACATCGAAGACGTCGCACGACACAGCCCAGGAGTCTGGCTAAACAGCATCCACTTCGCAGAACACGGACACTGCACATGCCCAAGATGCAACGAAAAATGGAAGAAAAGCGGACTCAGCTGGCTCGAATGGCGCAGAAAAGAAGTCACCGACTACATGAAAGAAGTCAGCGAACGAGTACGCGACCGCGCAAAGAAAAAATTCGTCATCGGCGTCCTCCCAGACCCAGTCACAAGCTACGAACGCTTCGGCATCAACTTCGACGACCTCGCCCCACTCACCGACGAATTCCTCGTCGTCATGTTCAGCAAAAACTACGCCACCCCATGGTACTGGGAAATGCTCACCCGCGCATTCAAGAAACTATTCAAAGAAGTGCCGCTGAACATTTCACTGTATGTTTTCGGTCCTGGCGACGACCCCAAAGAAGTAGCCACCCCAAGCGAACTGCTCACGGTCTCCGTTCGCATGGCACGCGCAGGCGTCGACAACATCCTCTACCTGACTGAAAAAGCCAGCCAAATCCAAGACTTCCAGAAAGCCGCAATCGACAAAGTCGAACTCCGCGAACGCCTCAGAAGCTACGGCGGGCAACCAGTCCAAGAATACCTTGACTTCGTGAAGGGCTGGGAAAAAATCGTCGAATAAACCTTCAAGCGCAAACCTCCAGCGCAGGCAGTCGCAAATTCACGCTGCCTTTCTATTTTTGCTCTTTTTCTCCATGCACCAAACCCTCCATCACTCTAGAAACGAACGTTCCTTGAGGTTGCAAAGGCGCGTTTACATTTTTGCCTTCTGCACTTCGCATGTTTTCTGATTCCATTGGAAAAGCGGCAAATTCTTCTTCTCAAAAAACGTTATCTCCAGAACAGACAATCATAAAGTTAGGCTTAGGGTGTCACGCTTGAGCATAAATCTACCCTTATCGCAGCACTTCCCAAGAAACGAGCGTTGCGCCCTTGAGCTCACCCTTTTTTTGCGGGTGTTCCGCTGGCGGAACGGTGCTGTTCTGCAGTGAGAGTTAAAAAGCCACACGACAATACGTGGGTAGGTGAAACTTGGCATGGACGGCAAACCTGTGTTGTTTCTCTTAACCAGCTTGCTTCTTGTTTTTCTGGTCAACCTTCAACCAGTCGCATCTCAGTTATCAACTCCAAGCCAAACGTCTTCGCCGACGCAGGAGCCTTCACCGACGCCTGTATCTCAGGTAACGCCTGTTTCGCCTTGGGAGCTTATGCTTTTGGTTTTTGTTTCTGTGGGTTTGGCTGCTGTTGTGGTTTCGGTTATGCAGAGGTTGCGTCGCAACGTTGCCAAATAGGCTGTTCTGTCGGCTAGTTTTGTTGTAGGGGGATTTCCCAGTAGCTGATGATGTCGCCTTTGACCCATCTGCCGCCTAGGCTTCTTACAACTTCGTTGATGTCTTCCCATTCGGCTTTTAGGAACTGGATGGGCTTCACGATGACGTATTCTCTTTCGGCTTTGAAGCTGAGCAGTTTGCGTTGGTCTGGGCTGAATTCATTCTGTATTCTGCTTATTTGCTGGTTTGGCTGAGTCTGCTTTTTCTCCGCAGCTTCAGGTGCATGTTGGACTGTTGCTGTTGGCTTTGGTTCAGGTTTGACGTTTGCGGTTGGCTGGGTGACGGCTTGGGGTTTTGCTGTGAAGGTCAGGTTTAGTTCTGGAATGGGGTAGGATTCTGGGATGTCTTCGAAGCTGTCGCTTCGGATGATCGCGTAGACTTGGTTGGACGCCAAGTCGTATTTTATGTCCAAAAATTCGATGCTGCTTGGCAGGTTGGAGGGGAAAGCCGCTGCTTTTCCCTGCAGTGCATCCTTGAGGAATTTCGGGGTGAGTTTTATCATTCTCATTTTCATAGCTTCAACGCTCAGAATGCTTTTCAACTGCGGCAAGCAACTTAAAAGTATTGTATGCGAACTCGGCAATTCTGGCGTTTGATAGGGAATGAAGAGACATGGGAGAGAAGAGTGGAGCCTTCAGAAAGGGTTGAAATTTAATTTGGGAAGGTGGTTTTTTCGGATTGTTGGTTTGCTCTGTTGCTCGGGGCAGACTATAGCCCCTTATTTAAAGAAACTGCATGGAATTCTGCAGGTTCAGGGTGTTTATCGTTAGCAAATTGAAGTTCTTGGGGTTTTTTTGCTTGTGTCATGTTCTTATAGCCCCACATAGGTCATTATCGCAACGGTGCCAGGTTTGCCAGGACTTATGGATCCCTTGTGCGTGAAGGGGCTGACTTTGAGGAATCGCGTTGTTATGCCTCCAATGCAGACAGGTCGAGCTACTTTTGAAGGCGCCGTTACAAACAGACTGATTAACTTCTACGTGAGACGCTCTTCCGCGGTGGGTTTGCCGATTGTTGAGCACTCGTATGTTTCACCAACGGGGAAGGTGGTTCAAAACAACTAGGAATCCATGATGACGCTCTAATTGAAGGCCTTACGAACCTTGCAAAATCGATTCATGCAGTTGACGCGCCTGCCGTTTTGCAGATTAGTCACGCTGGTGGCGTCGCAAACAAGAAAATCATCAACGCCCAGCCTGCCGGTTCCTCAGCTAGCGGAAAAGCCCGTGAACTGCAAAAAAGCGAAATGCAGGCTATAGCTGACGAATTTGCTCAGGCTGCTGAACGCGCCGTTAAGGCAGATTTCGACGGCGTTGAACTTCATGGCGCTCACGGTTACCTGCTTAACCAATTCTTCTCACCATTGCTCAACAGACGCAGCGACGAGTACGGCGGTTCTTTAGAGAAAAGGATGCGTTTTCCACTATTGATCGTGGAAAAAGTTCGTGCAAACCTCAACGGCAGGCTTCTCCTTTACAGGTTGGGAGCAGATGATCTAGCTCCAAGTGGAACGCATATAGAAGATTCTGTTGCCTTCGCCCTGAAACTCGAGCAGCAAGGAGTAGACATCATTGACGTGTCCGGAGGCATGTGCGGAAGCGAACCTAAACAACTTCGCAGCGTAAAGGGCTACTTTGTCCCACAAGCAAGCGCAATTAAGAAAGCCGTCAACGTTCCCGTCATCGGAGTGGGAGGTGTCACTGAAGCTGAATACGCCGATAAACTGGTGAGAGATGGACTGGTTGACTTGGTGGCTGTGGGCAGAGCCCTCTGGAAGGACCCTAAGTGGGCTGAAAAAGCCTTCGAAGCGCTAAGAACTAGAAACTATTGTTGACTTTGAAAACTCGGTTTCAATTTTTCAGACGCGATAAGGCCGATTGCCTTTGAAGTGGACTGGGTGAATTTGAACCCCCACCAAAGTGGAGATATCACCCGAAATTCCCTTTTTCTTTTTACTCCAACAAGTTTAAAGTTTTTCTGACGAATGTGAAGTCACCTTTGTAGTTTTGTCTCTATGTCGCCCGTTTCGCGATAGGCTTTAGCCAATTGCCTGTTCAATTATTTTCTGATTACTTGAGTCTCATGTCAGCAAATTATTTATACACAGTCTGAAGAAATAGTGGGCTAAGCATATTTTACAAATCAAAACATAGAGGAGGGAAGATATTGAGTAAGAAAAAATCGAGTGAAAAGAAAAGAGAAGAGAAAAAAACCCTTCCAAAGATAGCAGCTACGCGGAAAGACGCTATAATCGGTAACGTTCATGAGAAAATCAGAGCCCTCAAAGTAGTCCCTCCCCCTGCCGTGAAAGAGGGAGTAAAGAACGTGAAGCAGTGGTTAGAGCAGCAGCCTGAAGTGGAGTCTGTGATTCTCATAGGCGACTTAGACATTACTGTAAAATTCAAAGACGGCACCCAAGTTGGCGTGATGATGAATCGCAAGAACTTGTTCGGAGGTGGCGGGGGAAGCACGGCTTCAAAAGAAACCCCCTCAGATTTTCGTACGCGAACCTTGAATGCCCAAGTTAAAGGCGACCCACACCCAATTTCCAAAAAAGCCTGCGTAATAGACACTTTATACGATGATTGGCCAGCCACAGGTACTCCAGACACCATCGTGAACACCCTGAAAAACGCAGGATACGAAGTGGACTTGATAAAAAATAACAATGCAAACTTGAAGTTTTACTCGAACCTCGACGACAAAGAGTACGGCGTAGTTTTCATAATGACACACGGTGGCATGATGAACGTTAGCGGAGACAACAAACTGCACATAATGGCGAGACCATTTTACACAAGTTATCCGCCCTCGTCAGGTTATGCAGGCGTTGGAGTATTCACAGTCGACACAGATTGCGTGGCACAAGGTTGGGCTTACGTGTATGCCTTCAACAACCTGTTCGTAAACCAGTATGTTAACAAGAAGTACTTCCCGAACAGTCTTTTTCACCTGCTGGTTTGCGAAGGTGCAGACCCTGATGCGCAAAACGACATGATTCAGACGTTTCTGGATAGAGGTGTAGGCTGTTACACTGGGTGGACCAAGAACGCAAGTGGGACGCATGGTAGTCCAGCTGCTGTGCAGTTTTTCCAAGTGCTTTGCGATTCAGCGGCTAACCCAACCAACACGGTGACCAACGCCATCTCAAAGGTTACTGCGTCAGGCCACTCACCAGACCCCGGCACTGGGGCTGTGTTGGTAGCTCATGGATTAAGCAACATGCAGATTATCCACTGCAGCGTGGTGGAAGAAGCCTCACACATCGTGATCCAGGATTCTGCAGGTAAAACCATCAAGAAAGGGTTCCACGATATATTGGACGCCATGGAATACGCAGAGAATCAGATTAACGCTGGCAAGCATTCATCGCTGAAGATAACTCAGACTGTTGAACTCGAGAAAATTCAGTGGTAATCCAAAGTTCAGCGCTCAAAACCACCTCTTTTCTTTTTCCGTGAGATTCGTGTATCCATTGATCGGGGTTTGTTATAGTGGACTGGGCGGGATTTGAACCCCGACCTCTTGAGTGCAAGTCAAGCATTGTACCAACTGAGGTTAGCTAGCGTTGGCGCAGCAGAACGGTTTACTCGATTATTCGGTTGATATCTGTGAATGTGTCAAAGTCTTTGTCAAAAGAGTATATCGTTTGGATTGCCTCTTTTTTCATCAGCACATAAGCCAGTGCGTCATTGACTCCGATTTGCTGGTCTTCAGTCACCGATATAGCTTTCAAGTAGTCTTCTTCCGAGACTTCGCAGATCAAAATATTTTCGCGAAACAGTAAGCCCTTTTCTATTAAAATCGCTTCCGCAAAAGGAAGATAGTCGTCAAGGATGTTGCAGACTTCGCTGAAGTGAACGACGGATATGGCTACTTTTTCGCCTTCGTTAATTCTGGAGACGATTTTTTTGGCAGCTTCTTTGATGATTACTTCGTGGGGCTGCAGTTTCCTTTTCGGCTTCAGGAAAGCATAAACAAACACGTTTGCATCCACGTAGGCAATGGACATTCTATGTTCTCCGCAGTTCTTTTCGAACCTTATGCCACTCGGAGAGATCCGCCTTCAGGTCAGCATCAACTTTGTCAAAATACTCTGTCAGGTCAGCTTTTGTAAACGGTCTGATCTCGATAGTGTCTCCTTTGAGGGAAACAATCGCCTTTTTGCCTTTGAGGTACCTGTCTCGCCAGTTTTTAGGTAGAATGATTCGTCCTTGGTTGTCAACGGTCTTTACCTCCACTTCCAACTTTGTCACCTAACAGGAAATTAGGCTTGAGAAATATAAAGAATTTGTGGTGAATTGAGGGATATCTCCCGAAATCCTTTTTTCTTTTTTAGAACGCACCTTGCCACGCGCTCCTATTGCGGAGAGCAAAGTGACTAACGGTTCTGGGTATGCCGACACTTGAGTTCCAATAATCCCCGTCAGGTCTTGCTGCTCTCTTTGAGTCTGGCTCGCCGCTGAATATACATGATAACTGCTGTGGGTACTGCAATCAAAACAAGTGTAACGCTGACCAGCACAATCACAAAGTTAAGTCCTGTGACGCCGAAAGTTTCTGGATTAACGCCCAGCAACATGTAAACTGGATCAAGTACACTTCCTTTGCTTGCATTCATTGAGGCATTGCTTTTCTATTTCTTGGACCTTTTCGTCGTTGGTTTCTTAACGTGGCAACCATGGTATGCGTTGTACGTGTGGCCTACTGTCGGCGCCTTTGCAGGGGCTATCCTATACGCTGTAAAAGGCAGAAAACAGTCATAGCGCGTACTGGATTTCAGTGTTGCTCAGAAAGTAGTGTCCTAGGAAGCCATTGGCGTTGCTGTTCAACCATCTGCATACATAAGCCTTTTGCACCAAGTCTCAAGCAATTTTCCATTAAAAATACGCGATCTTGCCTTTCTCCCTATCCGATTCTACCGCAAAATTGGGCTCTTAAACTATAATAGTTAGCGGGTGAATATTTGCTTGATGCTCCCCATAAATTAAGGAGTCCAGCCAAATTGTCACACATAACTGATTTCCGCAGCAATTTGGGGCATCATGCTTGCCAAACATTAGGTCAAAGGAGACATGCTTTTTCGAATGACCCCTTCCGATAGTCAAGAGAATTGGCAACTGCGTCTTCCTAAACGCATTGAAAGGCTGAACGAGCTTGCCAACAACCTGTGGTGGAGCTGGCATGAGGAGGGTCGACAGGTGTTCCGCTCTCAGATTACGTCCTGTGGCGAACCAGCGGACATAACCCAGTAAAGCAGATGCGCGATATCAGTATTGAGAAGCTGGAGTCAGCGGCACGAGACCCTGCGTTTCTAGTACTCTATGACTCCGTGATGCAGAAGTTTGATGCTGAAATGTCAAAAAGTTGCGATTGGTGCGGCCAGCAAAACCTCGGCAAACCGGGTGGTCAAATCGCCTATTTTTCAGCCGAGTACGCAATCGACAATTCTCTTCCCATATATGCAGGAGGATTGGGCGCCTTGGCTGGAGACATCTGTAAAGAAAGCTCGGATCGAGGATTGCCGCTAGTGGCAATTGGATTTATGTATCCACAAGGCTATTTCCATCAACGCATCTCTGCCGAAGGCGAGCAACAAGAAGCCTACACATATCTGAACTTCGATGATGCTCCCATCTCCCCTTGTACTTGGCCCATTGGCTCCGGCCCCATGGTTTCGATTCAACTTGCAGACCGAGAACTTTACGTTAAGGTGTGGCAGGTACGTGTGGGCCGCGTCAACGTGTATCTACTAGATACCAACGTCGAAGAAAACAACCCCCAGGATAGAGCCCTCTCAGCCCGTCTATACACTGCCGACCAAGAAGAGCGGCTACGCCAACTAATCGTTCTAGGCGTGGGCGGAGTACGTGCATTACGAGAACTCCACATAACTCCAGTGGTGTGGCATGCAAACGAAGATCATACTGCTTTCATGATGCTTGAGCGGCTCCGGCTAGAAAGGGTCAACGGCGCCTCCCTTGATTCAGCTGTTGAGAACGTTCGCAGGTGCACAGTTTTCACTACTCACACGCCAGTTCCGGCGGGTCACCATGTGTTCTCAGTTCAACTAATGGACCGCTACTCCAAAAACTTCTGGGAATCTATTGGAATCGACAGAGACACTTTCCTGAGCCTGGGACAGTACGAAGGTCTGGGTCCTGGAAGGTTCAATCTGACAGCCTTCGCTATGCGTCTATCTGGCCTATCTAATGCTGTATCCAAACTCCACGGCAGGGTAACTAGAGAAATGTGGCAAGTTCTCAGGCAAGACAAATCAAAAGAGCAGAGTCCTATTTTGTCTGTAACAAATGGTGTCCATATGACAAGTTGGCAGGCTCCAGAAATCGCAGAGCTTTGCGAAAAGCATGCTAGCCCAGAATGGATGCAAAAGCAGGACGATGCAGAATTTTGGAACTGTATATTTAAGGTACCTGACGAAGAGCTTTGGCAAGTTCACCATTTATTGAAAACTAGATTAATCAATACTATAACTAGCAGAACTCGGCAACGTTGGACCGATGAAGCGATTACTGCGCAACAAGTTATTGCCATGGGTTCCCTGCTTGACCGTTATGCTTTAACTATCGCTTTCACTCGCAGATTTACAGAGTACAAACGACCTTGCTTGATCCTATCTGACATTGAAAGACTTAGAAGAATAATTACAAATCCGCTTAGACCAGTGCAGATAATATTTGCTGGCAAGTCCCATCCCGCCGACTATCAGTCGAAACAGCTTCTCAAGAGAGTATACCAAGCAGCTATGGATCGAGGTTTTCAGGGACGGATTGCGTTCGTCGAAGACTATGATCTTAACATTGCTCGTGCGCTAGTCCGAGGCGTTGATGTCTGGCTCAACACGCCCAGAAGACTGCAGGAAGCCTGCGGAACCAGCGGAATGAAGGCTTCAATGAATGGGGTAATCAATCTTGGCGTTCGCGACGGATGGTGGGACGAAGCATACAATGGCAAGAACGGCTGGGCAATCGACGATTTTAAGGGTAGCAGTCCCGCGGAAGAAGATGAAAGTGATGCTAGGTCACTTTATAGTTTGCTGGAAAACGAAATCGTGCCTTTATATTATGACCGCGACCGCTTGGGTGTGCCGCGCCAATGGATAAAAATAGTCAAAGAGGCAATTAAAGCAGTCAGTCCAGTTTTCAATGCTTGCCGAATGATGAGGGAGTACACCCAGCTAATGTACCTGCCAGCTGCTAAAGCAGCAAGCATTAAATAACCTGTGTGTGGGATTAAAATTTAGTCATGTCGGTTTGTGCATCGAAGATGAAACGTGCGTGCTATTCTGTTTTCATCGGATAGTTCTAAAATCTAAGTTTCTAAATGAAATTGCCTGTGGCGAAAAAGCGCATACAACCCCATTAGAAGAAGACTTAAGCGTCAAGGCGTTACCCAAATGAGGTTCAACGAGTTGAGAGACTATTTTGGAACCTACATGCTTAAACATGGGTTGCTTGAGCAAGAGTAAATCTTCTTCAAGGACGCATTCCAGTCTCAGTCTTTATCCGCCATTATTGGAGCCCGAAGTTGAAAGAACTTGCTTACAAAACATTCAAGATACTGGAAGGCAAAGGGAAGAAGCTATAATTTCAGTCATTGTTCCTTGAATATGTGGGACTTCTTTTTGTATTTGAGAAATGAGCCGGTAGAGATCCGCTTTGTCTTTAGCTCTAACTGCACATATTACGTCGTAGGGTCCAAAGACTGTATCTGCCGACAAAAGCTGGGGAATAGCTTGGAGTGCTTGCTGCACTTCTTCGAGGTTTCTGGGATCAGTATTCAGGAAAAAGAAAGCGAATGGTTCCTCAGCGAATGTTCTGCTTTCTGATATGACTATCCAAGTTTGTGTTTTGTCAATCAGCGGCTCTTCAGGAGTCAACATTCTAATTGGATTGAACCACTTGCTGATGAATTCATCCAGATCCTTCAATTCGCGAAACTGGATAAGGATGTCAACTGGACCAAACAGCATGAAGACATCTGGCTCGCGTTCACCCAGTGTGCGCGCGCAGAGATTCATCTTTATCAGCTCATCCAAAACTCTGTTAAAGGCACCCACTCTGCAAGATAACGCCATGTAAGCTTTCATTTGTGATCGAAACTCATTGATGCCATCTCTTTCATAAGTTTATCGGTATCTTCAGGCGGCACTCCAAACTCCTAGTTTCTCATCCAAAAACCACAAAATTAGAATTTGCGCCGTCAGCAACGGTTTTTTGGGGAACAGCCGCGCAATTCTGAAAACCGTTCAGGGAAAGCTTGAACGCGTTTCGCAAGGGTAAGAGCCGTAAAAATGAAAATTGCTACCTACCTGTTTGGAGATCAAAAAAGGTTAGGACGCAACTCTCTCTGCAGCTCTAACACGCGCTCATGCTTTTCTGGGATTCATTCCGATGTCGGAGTATGCGGAAAAATAGGTTCCAAGAATCCCAGTTAGGCTTTGCCATTGTCTTTGGATTTTGCTCGTCGCAGAAGATACAGGAAAACTGCTATGGGCACAGCTACCGCCACAACTGAAACGGCGACCACGACAACGGCAAAGTTGGTGCCGAGGACTCCGAAGGTTACTGGATCAATGCCGAACAACGCATAGAGTGGGTCGAGAATGCTTCCTTTGCTGGGAACCGTCATGTGTCCGCCGAGGCTTCCAGCTACCACCACCAAAAGAAAACCAACTATGCCCACGCAAGCGTATACAGCCGCCGTGCCTCCGTTTCTCCATAGGTTTTCTCCGTATTTTGACCTGAGAAAAACGAAGACGAACCAGAGTTCTGTGGCGAATATGGAAAACATGACCTTACTCATTCCTAAGGGGCTTGCTGTCAAGAATTCCATGGGCCAAATGCTTAAACCCACGATGGCTGAGGCTATTAGTCCGATGACTCCGCCTATTCCAGCTAGGTATGCAGTTGGCTCGGTGTATCGAGCTAGCTTTCCCATGAAAGAATCTATCGGCCAGAAAACGCCATATTTCTCACTGGTTCTCCGCATTCTCAGGTGAATCCTAGCGACGACTGTTGCAAGGATGCAGACAGCTGCCAGCGTGAGCATTCCGCCGTGCATTTCTATCAGCATCGAGTGCACCGCTTCAAGACCAACCATCCCCAGACCCCCTCAAAGGATAGTAAATATGTCCTATATTAAATTTGGCGTGCGCGCTTCACTCAGTTTCTGCTCTTTAATCTTAAATACTTCCTACATAGAAGAACATATTCCTAGGTAAAGGTTGGTGGCCCTGTGTCCCAGAAGCCTTCAGTTGGTGTTTTCATCTGTCACTGTGGAGGAAATATCAGCGATACAGTGGACGTAGCCCGCGTCAAGGAGACAATTGGTTCCTTAGATCAAGTGAAAGTTGCTGAAACTTTCGAATACGTCTGCAGCAATCCCGGGCAAGAAAGGATAAAAAAGGCTGTTAAGGAGCAAGGTTTAGATCGAGTGGTCGTGGCTTCTTGTTCTCCGAGGATGCACCTGGACACTTTTAGACAAGCGGTGAAGTCAGCTGGAATGAACCCCTACTTTTTGGAAATGGTCAACATTAGAGAGCAGTGTAGCTGGGTTCACGACGACAAGGCAAAGGCGACGAACAAGGCCATCGCGCTTGTACGTGCTGCTGTGCAGCGGGCTAAATATTTGGAGCCTCTAACTCCAAAGAATTTGAAGGTAACTGAAAGTGTGCTGGTGATCGGAGGAGGTATCGCAGGAATTTACTCCGCCCTTGAATTGGCTGATAAAGGCTACCAAGTGTACCTAGTTGAGAGAAACCCAAGCATAGGAGGCCACATGTCCCAGCTCAGCAAGGTTTTTCCGACGTTTGACTGCTCAGCCTGCATTTTGACGCCAAAAATGGTATCGGTAGCACAGCATCCAAACATAAAGATTTTCACCAACGCAGAACCGGTCGCCGTCAGGGGTTCTCCAGGAAACTATGAAGTTAAGATCAAAGTAAAACCCAGATACGTGGACCTCAAGAAATGTATTGCTTGTGGAGAATGTTCCAATAAATGTCCAGTTAAGAAACCAAGCAGTTTTGAAGAAAATCTAGTTCAAGAAAAAGCCATTTACAGACCCTTCAAACAAGCCATCCCCAACGCCTCCGTTATAGACAAAGACTACTGCCTGTATTTTACGCGAGGAGTTTGCAGGGTCTGCGAAAAGTTCTGCAAGTGTGAAGCCATCAACTTCAAACAAGAAGAGGAACTCATGGATTTGAAAGCAGGGGCCATAATTGTGAGCACTGGTTACAGCCTAATGGACCCCAAGCTTTTTGGTCAATACGGCTTCGGCTTTCACCCAGATATCATAACTAACCTTCAGTTCGAAAGACTCATGCTACAAGGCCTACATAAGCCCTCAAACGGTGAGGTGCCGAAAAAAGTGGCGTTCATCCTATGCGTTGGAAGCCGCGCAGTAACTGCCAACGGATGTTCATATTGCTGCAAGATAGGTTGCATGACTGCCATAAAACAAGCCTTATTGCTAGAGAAGACAGTACCAGAAGCAGAACCCTGGATTTTCTATACTGACGTAAGGGCGCATGGCAAGGGTTACGAGGAATTCTATGCAAAGGCCAGGGAACACCTCACCACTTTTGTAAGAGGCCGGGCGGCTGAAGTCATACCGAACGGCAATTCCCTCATAGTAAAGGCAGAAGACACGTTACTAGGGAAACACATCGAAGAACCCTTCGATCTAGTTGTGCTCAGTCCCGCCGTTGTTCCTAACAAAGGAACCAAAGAACTGGCCGATATGCTTGGGATTGACTTGGGACCTGATGGTTTCTTCTTGGAGATTCATCACAAGCTCAGAGGAGTCGAAACGAAGAGAGAAGGCATCTACATAGCTGGGGCCGCTCAAGGTCCAAAGGACGTACGGGAAACCACAATGGAATCCATGGCTACAGCTTCCAAAGTTGCAACCTTTCTCGGCAAGGGAGAAATATCAGTTTCTCCTGAAGTGGCTTATCTAATTCCCGAGAAATGCGACCTCTGCGGAATTTGCATTGATCAATGTCCTACCCGAGCTATTAGTAAAGAGAAGAACGAAGTCATCTTAGACCCTATATCCTGCATTGGGTGCGGTATATGCGTTCCAAACTGTCCAAAAGAAGCTATTGATCTCAAAAACACCACTGAGGAACAATTGGTCGCTCAGATCAAAGGAATCGCCGAGGGAGAAGAGACGACGCCCAAGATAATCGCCTTCGTAGAAAAAATGACAGCCTATGGTTCGGCTGACTTAGGAGGACAAAGTAGGCGAAGCTATTCTCCTGAAGTAAGAATAGTGAGAATACCCAGTATAGGCCGTCTGGGAATCAAACACGTTCTACATGCCTTCGCAGCAGGGGCCGACGGTGTTATCTTTGTAGAGGGAGCCGACAGTATATTCAAAGAGGACAAGGTGAGAGAACGCGTTATCCAGTTCAAGAAAGATTTGGGCAAATTTGGCGTGTCGCCCCTTAGGCTGCAATCTACCACCACGACTCTTCCTCAATACGAAAAGATACTGGCTCTCTTCGACGATTTTGTAGAGCGAGTCAAAAAATTGAGTCCCATAACCCGCGAGAAGCGTGAAGAGGTTAAAAAATACCTTGAGGGTGAGAAATTTGTCGCATGAAAAAGACAAACTTGCCGCAGAAGCGAAAAGCACACCGTCTGTCGTGAGCGAGGTATCCAGAAGGGATTTCCTTAAAGAAGTTATGAAAATGCCTGGGGGAGAAAAAATACTTGAATGCATTCAATGCGGTTCATGTGCTGGCGGGTGCCCAACTAGGTTCGCTATGGATTATTCTCCGATGCAAATCATAAAAATGATAAATCTGGGCATGAAAGAAGAGGTTTTGTCAAGCTCAACAATTTGGGTTTGCTCAGTTTGTTACACTTGCGCCACTCGTTGTCCAAGAGATGTAAACTTTACCATGCTTATGCTGTCTCTCAAAAACGAAGCTATTCGATCGAATCTGGTCAAGAACGGAACAAATGCCAAGTTCCACGAGTATTTCTTTGAAGTGGTAAATAAATACGGAAGAACACACGAGCTCGAGCTTTTGTACAGACTCTTGGACAAGACTGATGTCAGCGGTTTTCTACACAACGCCAGGATGGGATTGAGACTGCTAAGAAAAGGAAAAATGCCAATTAAAGCCCCAAGGATCGAACAGACCCCGTGGGTTTCAAAAATGCTTGAAAAGACCGAGGAGAAAGGAGCTCAATGAAGTACGCCTACTATCCCGGCTGCTCCGTAAAATCCTCAATGAAAGAATACGAAGAGTCAGCCAAAGCGATAAGCAAGGTTTTGGAGTTAGAACTTGTTGAAATTCCTGGCTGGAACTGTTGCGGCTCGATAGATGCAATGTATTCCTTTAAACCGCTTTACGCGCTTGCCTTGGCGGCCAGAAACTTGGCTTTGGCGGAAAAAATGCAAATGGACCTCACAACTTTGTGCAGCGCCTGCTACTACACCTTGGCCAGAACCAACCAGATTCTTAAAGAAGACCCTGGAACAAAAAGCAAAGTCGATGATGCCCTCAGAAACGCTGGACTCACTTACAACGGAGGGGTTAGAGTAAGGCATTTTGCCGAAGCCCTCCTGACCGATACTGGTCTCCAGAAAATAAAGGACAAAGTCAAGGTTCCACTGAGTTCACTCAAAGTGGCTTCCTATTACGGTTGTTTTATGGTTAGACCCCCCAACATCTGCAATTTTGATAATCCTGAGCACCCAAAGCGTTTAGAAGAACTAGTTGCAACTTTGGGAGCTACAAAAGTTGATTATTACGGCAAAACCCGGTGTTGCGGAGGTTCGCTGGGCATAACGGACGAAGAGATAATGCTACATATGTCTAGGGATATCCTGCTCAGCGCAAAGAATGCCGGAGCCAACTGTATGACGACTGCTTGCACTCTGTGCCATGTTAATTTGGACGCAAGACAGAAAGACGTAGAAGCGCGTTTCAATGTTGGAATAGACCTTCCGGTGCTTCATTTCACCCAACTCATCGGCTTAGCCTTTGGAATAGAGCCGAAGCAGCTTGGGCTACATAGAAATTGCGTGTCTCCAAGGAAGATTTTTCCTTTAACTGTAACTAATGCCTAAGATATTCCAAATCGCAGCGCCCGCGAATGTTGTGGTGGACTGGGGGGATTTGAACCCCCGACCTCTTGATTGCAAATCAAGCGTTCATGCCAGCTGAAATAGCAACCCGTCAAGTTTTAAGAAGTTTTAAGTACTACGCTTGTCCTACTTGTTACTGGGGCATTTTACCTTGAACGAAGAGGTGAAAGTAACTCGGAAATATCAGGTTACTATACCCGAGAGTGTACGCTCTAAACTTGGAGTAAAGATTGGCGATAAACTCCTCGTAAAATCAGAAAACAAGCGTATAATAATGGAAGCCCCCGAGCGCATTTCTAATCCTTCTGATGTCCTTTGGAATCTTTTTGGCAAGCCTCTCAACATCGACGCGGTCACGCTTGTCGAAGAATCTTGGAAAGAGACTTGCCCCTCAGAGCTCAAAAAGCCGCGGGTTAAAAAACAGAAGGAACGCACAGATTGAGCTTTTACATTGACACTAACATTTTCGACTACTCTGCTTTGGCACATCCAGTTTACGGCAAGGCTTGTAAGCATATAATTGATAACATCCAAAATGAGAAAATTGAAGCATACTGCGGCTTTCTGGTTCCCATAGAACTCCTCGGTTCTCTAGCTCGGATTGATGCGAAAAAGGCAGCAGTCGCCGTTGCTGCGTTCTTCTCTTTGCCAATAAACATGATACAAATAGACGAACGGACCCTGAAAGACACAGCGACCATAATGGTTGATTCAGGCACAAGTTATGATTCCATACACGCCGCATGTATGAGGCAGAAAGGCTTGGACACCATAATAACCGAAGACATCACAGACTGGAAAAAGATCAAAGACATCAAAATCATTAGACCGCTTGACTACCAGAGACTCGCCAGGACACGAAAGTAAGAGTGGACTGGGGGGGATTTGAACCCCCGACCTCTTGATTGCAAATCAAGCGTTCATACCAGACTGAACTACCAGCCCGCTGGGTTTTCTGAATCTTTAACGGGTTCTTTGATATTTAGGTTTTGTCTGAACCCTTCATGCGCAATGGGGAGAAGCTGTTGGAAACTTTGTTCACCGCAAAACCTAAAACAAAAACCAACCGCACTAGTAACAGGGACACACATGATAGAGTTCAAAACCGTCAAAATCGACCCGCCCAAAGACTCCAACATCATCCTGGGCCAGGCGCACTTCATCAAGACGGCTGAAGACCTCTACGAAGCCTTGGTCAACGCTGCGCCAGCGATAAAGTTCGGCTTGGGCTTCTGCGAGTCCAGCGGACCCTGCCTTGTCCGCCGCGAAGGCAACGACCCTGAACTCATGCGGTTAGCCAGCGAGAAAGCCTTCGAAATAGCCTGCGGCCACAGCTTCCTTATCCTGCTGCGGAACGCTTACCCCATAAACGTCCTCGACAAGGTCAAAGCGGTGCCTGAAGTCTGCTGCATCTACGCTGCCACGGCGAACCCGCTGGAAGTGGTGGTTGCGGAAACTGAGCAGGGCAGAGGAATAGTAGGCGTGATAGACGGGATGAAGAGCAAGGGCATAGAAACCGACGCCGACGTCAAGGAACGCAGAGGGTTCCTCCGCAAAATAGGCTACAAACTGTGAGCTCAGGTTCAGCCCGAAACCCTTTTTAGTCCATGAGAACAACCAAAATCATCGAACGGTGTTTTATATGACAACCTCAAGCGAAGCTCAAAACCCTATGGAAATCCGAAGGCAAAAACTCCTAGAACAGCAGCAGCTGCTCAAAGCCCGCATGAGCAAAATCAAACATAAAATCGCCATCATAAGCGGCAAAGGCGGCGTCGGCAAAAGCACCGTAACCGTGAACCTTGCGGCAGCCTTCGCCAAATCTGGGCAAGCCGTAGGCATCTTGGACGCGGACATTCACGGACCATCCGTGCCCAGGCTTTTGGGTTTAACGGGGCAGCAGGTGAAGATGGGTCCGCCAGGCGCCTTCCCAGTCACGGGACCGCTCGGAATGAAAGTGGTCTCCATAGACTTCTTCCTGCCAGAGGAAATCCCCACCATCTGGCGCGGTCCGCTCAAAATGGGGGCGATACGGCAGTTCCTGCAGGACATGGTCTGGGGCGAACTGGATATGCTGTTTGTTGATTTGCCGCCTGGAACGGGTGATGAGCCGTTGAGCATCGCGCAGCTGTTGCCTGACATCGATGGCGTAATCGTGGTCACTATGCCCTCTGAGCTTTCGAGCTCCATAGTGAAGAAAGCCATAACCTTCGCGCGGAGGCTAAACATGACCCCCATCGGCGTCGTGGAGAACATGAGCGGCTTCATCTGCCCCCACTGCGGAACAAAAACCGAGATTTTCCAGTCTGGCGGCGGAAGAAAAATGGCGGAGGAAATGGGCGTTCCTTTCTTGGGGAGCATCCCGATTGACCCGAAGGTCGGCGCCGACGCTGACAAGGGCGTGCCCTTTGTGGTTGCGCAGCCTGAATCTGCCGCGGCGAAGGCTTTCATGGAGATTGTTGAGAAGGTCGAAGGCTACCTTCGGGAAAGGGAGCAGCAGAAGAAAGCCAAAGTCTAAGGCAAATTTGTTGTCAAGAAATCTTGACTAAAAGAAAATTTCTGTTTCGGTTCGGTTAGTCAAGAAACCCTTACAAGAACCCTTTTACCATCAAAAACCCACGTAAAGCCCAGGTTAGGAAAGAGAAAAAATGGGCAACTGGGCAGAAGGCAAGAGAACCTTTCTCGCGGCGGTTTTCTTGTTGACGCTCTTGGCTTCGACGTTGACTGGGCTGCGGTTTGCGAGGGCAGATAGTGCTGGAACGATAACTGTGCCAGATGATTATCCCACCATTCAAGCCGCAGTTAACGCTGCCGCGGAAGGTAGCACGGTTTTCGTGAAGGCGGGAACTTACGATGAGAACCTGACGGTAGACAAGTCTTTGTCGCTGGTTGGAGAGTACGCTGGTTCAACAGTTGTTGTCGGCAGCGGAAACGTGGCTCTTCTTGTGCGGCACGACAACGTTAACGTGACGGGCTTCACTTTTAGGCGACCGTCCACGATGCGGTGGTACTTTGGAGTTCATCTGCTGAGTGTGCAGCACTGCAACGTTTTTGGGAACAAGTTAGAGAGCACGTATTATGGGGTGTGGCTTTGGGACTCTTCGTTCAACAACGTGTTTGAGAACACGTTTGCAGGCGATTGGAACGGCATCTGCCTCCAGGAGTCCTCCAGCAACACCCTGTCTAAAAATGAGATAAGCGGCTGTCACGACTGGGGCATAATCGCCCAGGGCACCCGTGACAACCTGATATTGGACAACTACGTTGCCTCAGGTGGGGAGGGCATCGGCTTAACTTACGGCAGCCCCAACAAGGGAAACCTGATAGCGGGAAACGTGGTTACGCAGAACACATTTGACGGCATAGAAATCAGCTCTTCCGATTCTTCAGGCAATCAGGTTGTCGGCAACACCGTGACCGCGAATGGAAGAAACGGAATTGATATCGCGTGGGATTTGAATCTGGTGTTTGGCAACGTTCTCTCGGGAAACCACTGTGGAATTTACCTCGAAGGAGCCCAGCACAACAACATAACCCAAAACCAGATAGAAAACAATGCGGAAGCAGCCATCCGTATCCACAGCTATCCCTACAAAGCGTCTTTCCTCAACGTAGTTTACCAAAATAACATAATCAACAACGGCGTGGTTTTTTCAGGAAGCATTCAAGCGAACTACTGGGACTCTGAATCAAGAGGTAACTACTGGAGCGACTACAACGGCACCGACGCAGACAGCGACGGAATAGGAGACACGCCATGGGTGCTGGAAGGCTCCAACATTGACAATTTCCCGCTCATAGCTCAAGTTAGTACCGTCGCGAACATAACTGAGTTTTTGCCTGCACCCACTCCGCAGCCAACCCCTTCGCCCTCGCCTTCTCCTTCGCCCACTCCAACGCCTACCCCCAGCCCAAGTCCAAGCCCGACACCATCACCAACCATAACTCTGTCACCTTCACCAACGCCTTCACCCTCTCCCACACCAAGTCCATCAGCTTCGCCTTCGCAGTCAGCTTCGCCGCAGCCAACGCAAACACCTGAACCTTCAGCATCAGGCGTGCTATTGCGACTTGCTTTCGCTGCGACAGGCGCGGCTGCCGTCGTTGTGGTGGTGGCTGTTGCTTTTGTTCTTGCGAAAAGGAAGCGGTAGGCAAATAGCAGTTCAGCCCACGCTCAGTCTATAAATAAGGGAGGGGTAGGCTCCGTGAGCAGCAGGGTTAGCCGTCATTTTGGAGCCTTTTAGAAATAGTGTGCGGAAAACTATAGGGGGAGGTCGCTATTGGCGCGTTTTCAGCCCAAAAGCATGCAGCCAGCTATAAATAAGCGGGCTATAGACTGCACCGAGTGACAGAACAGTAACAGCAGGAAACAGTAGAAACGCACAAAACAGCAAAAACCTTGACAAGGTAACCAAAAGCTCGAAATATCAAAAAGCAAAAAGAATTGGAGAGAACGAAATCCGTTCTTTATCGTTGCTCTGCCATGTTTACGGTTTTGAGAGAGTTATCTCTATCGTTGAAACCATCCTAGACCTGGTTTCGCCTTCCCGTGGTGGCATCTCAGCTGTTCCGATGGCTATCTTGTTCACGGTGAGCTCTTTCAGGAAACGGCTTCGAGTAATTTCAGCCACGTCAACTGCTGTGGTTATTGCTTGACCTCGCGCCTTCAGCGTAATTTCTTTACCGATGCCTGAAGAGTAAGCAGTGATGATTGCCAGCACGTAGCTCATGGGTGGTTTGTTTCCAACGAAGATTACATCTGCAGATTTTTCAGTCATTTTTCATCCTCCTTTTTTGGTTCTTTGTCGTGTAGTAACGCCCTGCGGATTCTATCCGTCTGAACAGAACGTTGACTTCCATATAGGCGAACTAGCTTATAAATTCAATCCGATTCCACAATCCCCGAAAAATCCGAAGAAAACGTTCTCCACCTCTCCAGTTGCCACTTCGGGGAACTGAGCATTTAACGGCTACCTATTTAAGATGGGCAACGACATGGAATAAGTGGGATGAGGGAAATGGCGCAGCCAAACAACGACGCACTCATAGCCTACAACGTTTTAAAAAAGAAAATAATTACCAACGGATTCTGCACGTTATGCGGTGCATGCGAAGCTGTGTGCCCAACTGGCGCTTTACAGGTGGAAGCGGAAAGAGTAAACCGCCTCCATGACTGCTCCAAGGGACCTGGACCTATGCCCAATCTGCTATGAAATATGCCCACATTCCGAAGCGCTTCTGCTCCGAAGTCTAAAGTTCGTTTCAGACGCCCCAAAAAGGAATGACGCTTTCGGGTACTACCGCAAAATCGTACTTGCGCAGGCAGTAGACCCAAAACTTAGAGAAGAAAGCCGCGGAGGCGGTGTCGTCACTTCCCTTCTTGCCTACGGCATCCAGAAGAAGAGGTTCGACAGCGCCATAGTTTCGCAGGCTGAAGCAGAGAACCCTTCAAAACCTAAGGCTTCAGTGGCTACGGTGCAAGATGATATTTTGTCTGCGGTTGGAAGCAAGTTCTTTCCTTCATCTGTCGCCAAGGCTTACGGAAGTGCAGTATACGGTTACGGCAAAACTAAAATTGCCTTCGTCGGTGTACCATGCCACGTGTTGGCTCTTCGCAAGATGGAAGCCTGGCAGCACAAGATAATTGAAAGTCTATCCATAACTCTGGGTCTATTCTGCTTTGGCACTTTCTCTTTTACGCCGCTTTTGGAGCACATAAGCAAGAAGTACAAGATTCAAGGTACCGACATAAAGTTGATGCGGCTATCCTCAGACTTCGTGGTTCAAACGGCAGACCGATGCGTACGGATTCCCATGTCCGAAATCCAAGACCACATTCTGCCAAGCTGCCGAACCTGCACAGACTTCACGAACGAACTTGCAGACATAGCCGTCGGCAGCGCTTACCCCCTGAACGACTGGTCCACCGTAATTATTCGCACCAAATCTGGAGAGAACTTCTTCTACGACGCAGTGGAAAACGGCGTAATCAACACTTGGGTCATGGAACAAGAGCCTAACGTTTTCGAGGCGGTGGCGCAAGCCGCCATGGAGAAACGAACTGCAGCGCTTAAAGAAGTCAAGGAAATGGAAGAAACATACGGATACCTCCCGATTCGCCTTCTGGGAGAAACAGAGGCACTCGCCAAAGTCAAAGTTGAAGACATAATGACTAAGAACGTAAAAACCGTGCAGCAGAACATGACCATTAGCCAACTGCTAGATTTAATGGCAAGGCAGCACCACATCGGATACCCCGTGTTGAACCATGACGGTGAACCAGTTGGCGTGGTGACTTTGGAGGAAGCAGCAAAAGTTAGCAAAGAGAAAAGGGCGACCACCCTCATCAGCCAAATACTATGGAGAAAACCAGTCTCAGTCTGCCCAGGAGAGACTGGACTGGACCTGTTTAGGAAGATGACTCAATTTGAAACAGGTCGCGTTCTCGTCTTAGACTGTGCTGACCCAAAGAAACTGTTGGGCATGATTACCAAAGCTGACCTGATGCATACCATTATACGACAAAATTGAAACTGAGGTAATCTTCAACCTCTCACCTTCTGAAGCAAGCTAAATTGCAGACTTCAAGGATGCAGCGGGCAAAGGTTTTCCGTGGATATGTCCTTTAGAACTTAGAATCTATTGGGCTGCCTTTTTCTTTTTTCTCCTGAAGACGAGGATTGCTACAACTGCAACTGTTGCCGAAAGCGCCACTGCAGCGACTATTACGTTTATGTTCGGAGCTACTGTCGGCGGACTTGCTGGACTCTGCATCAGCGGGTAGCGGTCCTCATTCAAAACGTCGATAACGTACGGCGTGTCGCCTATTCCGTCGCTGTCTGCGTCGGTGCCGTTGTAGTCGCTCCAGTAGTTACCTCTGCTTCCATTATCCCACGTGTGCTTAGCCTCAGTAACGTTAAAGTCTACGCAGACGCATCCGCTAAGCTGCTGAATGTTATTCTCAAATTGGTTTCCGCTCAGCACTACGCCCGTCGGAACGTTGCCAGGTTGATTAGAGCCGAAGTAAACGCCGTTCTCGTTGTTTGCTATGTAGTTCCCAGTGATGGTGTTGTCGTTTCCTGACAGCAGGATTCCCACGATGTTCTCGGAAACGGCGCTTCTAGCTAACGTGTTGTTCGGAGTCCACAGGTACGTGCCGATGCTGAAGTTTTTGATGTTCAAATTCTTAATCGTCACGCCGCTCACAAGATTATTCGCAAAGTCGATGCCCATCGAAAACGTCTCGTTAGGTGGAGTTTGATCTGGTCCTCCACCTATGCTCCATTGCATTTTGGATCCGTTGTAAGGTCCCATCAACGTGTGCCCTGCGCCATCTAACGTTATGCCTTCTTTTTGAATTGAGATTCCGTCCGTATGGATGTCGTCAGTGAATACGTACAAGTTTCCGTTGCGTTGAATGGGCGCTGAAGAAGGTTCTATGCTGCCGTCTGACCTTATGAAAATTCCTGGCTTCGTCACCTGCGCGTTTGCCGACCCTGCAAAGGCAACTGCGGAAACTAAAACTGCAAAGACCGCGAAAGCAGCCAGAATCTTTCCAGCGTTTGTTTTAGTCAATTCCTGCACCTGCCTCGAATGATTTGCTTTCTAGCCAGTTCCGAGACTTAAACACTGTTTTCCCCGCTACTTTAAACTTCAGGGTATCCCCATAAGGACACATTTCCACGCACCGCAGGCACAGTATACACTGCGAGGTGGTGACATCTCCGCCTCTCTCCTCAAACACTTCGGTAACTTGCGTTGGACAGACCCGCTTGCAAATCCCGCATTTTGTGCATTTCTCCTCATCCTTCTCCAAGCGCACCCCAGAAACCCATTTGAAGGGCGGAAACCTGTTGAACACCGCAATTAATCCGCCAAGCGGGCAGATCCTGCACCAAGAGCGTCTGAAGAAAAACGCAGCAAGTGTTACAATGACTAGGATAAACAGGTTCAGCGACGTAATATATTGCCCCAGCTGCCAGAACTGTCCAGTTGTCGGACCAAAAACCCAATCTGGATGCATCAATCCTACCCCGGTTTCCGCCAGAATGCAAAGCGGCTTCATGGGGCAGACTTGGCAGAACGGCGCGGAAAGATACGTGTAAACGAATCCTCCCTGTTCCGTTCCAGGCACCAACTGCGCGCCAGCGATGGCTTGCGACCCGAAAAGAACGCTCAGAATCAGCATTAACGCCATAATCACGTAGGCCATTTGGTGGAACTTCGCGTTGAAGCTCGGCGAAAAGTTCCTGTGCTTTATTCTTAATGCCTTTCTGAGGCGACTAACCAAGTCAATGTACAATCCGAAGGGGCAGATCCAGCCACACCAAAACCTTCCAGGAGCACAGCAGCCACGATTACAATGCCGAATATTATGCCTAGTCTCTCAAGGCCTGACAGGTCATAGTTTACTCCCCAGCCGCGTCCCGTGTTCCAGAAGGGGTAAATGTACGTCTGCATCTGCCACAGAGGACAAGTTACGATTCTTCCACACGGGTAATAGCAGATTAAAGCAGGCAGAGTAAGTCCATCTGGCATGGGTCCCAGAGAGTTCACTCCGACTAAGACCTCATGAGGTGCTATTTGTTCAGCTGGTATGGGGATGTTTTGGTGGTCTATGAATACGCCGAAGAAGAGTATGAACACGAAGGCTATTTGGACGAAAACGCGGAGGGAGCTGATTTTTCTAGTTTTGTTTCGCAAGCCACCTGCGAAAGCGACCACTCCGACGGAGACTGCGATTGCTGCAACCGCTAGGACATTATAATTTGTTTTGAAGGGTGGCAGCGGGCGTACAGTCGGAAGTGGAGCAAGCGGGTTAGCTGCATCGGTAACGTTAACGTAGAGCCTGTCGCTTAGGTGCCCGAATATGGGGAAAATGTTCCAGAACCCTGCCATGTCCAGAGTTTGGGTGACGGAATATTCGCCTGTGACGTTGTCAGTTAGCACCCAATCGTCTATCCACGTGTAGTCTGGTCGGGTAAAAGTCACGCGGATTGTCAGGTTGTTTTGGGGAGGGCTGACTATTCCAGTCACCGTGACTGATTCGCCAACGTTAGCTTGGGTCTTGCTTATATTTGCAACTATTGATGGACCGTAGCAAGGATGAGGACGCTGTGGAAGCGAGTCAGGCAGATAAGTGAATGAAGTTGGACTGCGTGGCGTTTCCGGAACTGTATCGTTGACCTGCTGGGACTGGCTGAGGTTTAGACTTGACGGTATGACAAGTGAGACGAAGAGAAAGATGAGAGGTATCAAGACAGTTTTCGACAGTCTGTTCGTCGCTTCATCTCTCCTATTTCGGGAACTTTTCTGCCTGGTTAGTTTTACAGATGATATTCATCTGGTTTGCTTATAGATTTTAGCTAATGCAGCCGTTCTATGCGGAGCTAGCATTGCTGCACGCTAATTTCTGCAAAATTTTATATCTGATTATGTTGAAATGGACGTAGGGGCGTTTGCAATGGTTTCGGACCTGTTCATAATTGCACGTATAGCGTTTGTTGTAACGACGTCAATTCTTTTTGCAGTTGTTCTTCCCGCTTATTTGAGATTTCGAAGCCGCAGGATGTTGCTCATTACAATCGGGTTTGGACTTTTCTTTCTTCATGGTTTAATCTCAATTCCTGAAATTATAGACAATGTCTACGACATAGAGTTTACAGACAGCGTGCATCTACTTTTCGAAATAGCAGGCTTAGTATTCATACTGCTCGGGACCGTTCATGACATGCTCTTCAAAAAAACGCAGGAATAGAGCATGTTCAAGGATGAAATCCTCGAGAACAAGCGAAGACAAAAAGTGTACTCGTACTTAAAGACTAATCCTGGAACTCATCAAAGAGAGCTTCAAAGAAAGCTGAAAATGCCTTTGTCCAGTCTCGAGTACCATCTTCAGTACATGAAACGAAGAAGCATAGTTTTTGAAGAAAAAAATGGGAATTATTCAAGATACTACTGTAGTCCCCTCGACCCTGAGGACAAGAGAATACTTCTTGCGTTAAGGCATAGCAAGCTGAGAGAAGTCGTTCTGCTAATCTTGGTCAACAAGAAAACAAAGCAGAGTTTCTTAGCAGATTCCCTCAAATTGCCCTATTCAACCGCTTGCTTGTATCTCAAGTACTTAGTCGATAATCAGGTCATCAAGAAAACCAAAGTTGGTTATGAAAATTTCTACACAGTTGAAGATGAGGATAGAATGGCAAAAGTTTTAGTAGCGTACAGATCAAGTTTTTTGGATCGGCTGGTTGACAGCGTAGCGAGCGTTTGGCTGGACACTTATTTTGGAGAAGGGAAACCTTAGCGCTACTGTGAAGACCTGAAAGCCCAAGTGCGGTAGGATGATAGGTATTCGATGTCTAAGTTCTGCACTAGTCCTGTACAGCATCTGCACTAATCCCTTCTATACTTTGTCCGACGCCCTTTAAGATAGCACGCGGGGGGAAACCAGTGTCCCGCGCTGGGGAAACCGGTGGTCTTCCCGAAAAATTTCAAAAAACTCCTATTCGCACACTACTCACTGCTAGCAGTCTTCATCGGCGTTGCCCTAGTTTCAGCCTCGATAGCGCCATTTCACAACATAGACACTGATCTTGAATATCAAACTGCTCTAGGAATAATCAAATGGGGAATGCCCTACAACCCGACTTATGGAGAATTCCTTAACCAGCCGCCCTTGGGCTTCTACATCGAAGCAGCGTTCTTCAAATTGTTCGGCGCAACATTCGATTGCGGCACTGCCTTAATCACGGTGTTCGGCCTCGGAACAGCGTTGCTGATCTATGAACTCGGGAAGCTCTGGTATGGTAGGCGAACAGGGTTGCTGGCAGCAGCGCTTTTTGCGTTTACTCCGTGGCAGCTGGTTCTTTCCCGAAGTTTCCTAATTGACGTGCAATGTCTGTTTTTCAGCTTGCTTTTCTTGCTTGTTGGAATGTTGGCGATTCGCAAGAGGTCATTTAGGCTTTTTATGGTTTCGGGTGCAATTTTCGCTGCCGCTTTCCTAACCAAGTTCTACGCTGTCTATGCACTAATTCCACTGGGGTTGTTTTATCTTTGTAGTCGGTCGAGAAATCTGAAGCGAAGTTTGATGTGGGTTAGCGCCTTTTTCTTGCCTTTGCTGCTGGGTTTTTTCTTGTGGTATCAGGTGATTTCTGGGCAGGGACTACTTGCAGCTTTTCGCCATGAAGATTTTGCTTACTATAATTCGGGTGTTTCATCGCCCTTTTTTGTCGGCAATTTCCTCGTGAATGGGTTAGGGGTGCTTTTCGTTGTTTCGGCGGCTTTATCGTTGGCGCTTTGTTTTTCTTTCAGAAAGCATTTTGAGAAGATTGTGGTTTTTGATTTTATGTGTTTGGTGACTATCGTTGTTTCTGTGGCTGTGAATACTTATTTGGGCGCGATTCTGAATCTTAGTTCGCCTTACAGCAACCCTATTAAATACGTCTACCAGTCCCTGCCCTACTTCAGCTTGCTGGCGGCGTCCCTGGTGTGGAAATCGGTTTCTTTGCTGGATGCAGTTAAGTCAAAGGGGAAACTTAGATTGCTGGTTTTCTCCGTTGCGGTGGGAGGAAGTTTTTTGGTGGCGGCATCGCTTTACCGTAACATGGACTATGCTCATCTTTTTTCTACTTGGGATTACATGCTATTCCGAGCTGAGGCGAATCAGTCAGTGGGCTATTCATTTTTTCATCCTAACGCGATTAGCAACGACAATCCCCTGATGGCTGTTCAATACTTAGGGTTCGGTTTCGTGTTGTCGGGGCTTGTGTGGGCGGGCAAAAGTGAACTTGGCATGCTATGGAGGCGTTTCCTGAAACTTCAGCGGTAGGAAATGAGCATTGAAAGGTATTGGAACTTAAATCAGTTATTTGTGGTGCAAAAACGTTCTTTCTTTCCTAAAGAGTATTTGCATTCAATATTGTGCTATGAGCATTCTTTTTGCGAAGCTCGCTAAACTGAACATGCATCTCTTCTCCGAGGAGGGCGGAAGCCAGACCGCGGTTGAGGATGGTGTACTGCGTTGATGACATTTTTGTTGGGTAATATTCTGGCATGTGCACCTTTTTGCTCTCTCTGGAGAACAGCGTGGATTGTTTTCGTGTCAGGTTTAAATAGTCTTTTGGCAAGAGGTTTTGCTATGAGTTTCAGGTCTCAATCTGGTCCGCGTCGAGGTGCCGGTCAAAAATTTCAGAAGTCTCAGCATGAAAAAGCAAAAGCGAAAGCGCAGAAGCACAAGGTTGGCGGCAAATACGTAGAGGAAGCTCCTGTTTCTTCTCCAGAGGAGTCAGTGGATGAGGTTCTGAGCAGCCTGAGCAGGCTTGGCACTCAAGTGTTCGCTCTTTCACCTTTCAGCCAGTACTTCGACGACTGGCTAGTTAGCTTACGAAGTGTACTTTCGGAGTTTGAATCCATCCCAGCCGTAAGTGTTGACGACCAGTTCGTCAAGGAACGCACACAGATACTCTTAGACGTTGAGCGCGAACTCGCCGAAAGAAGGCTTAAAGAGAAAACTCTTGAAGAATCAGCGAAGGCTTTGTCCGAGGAGAACCACAAGCTCGCAGACATTGATGCTGAAAACGCCGAGAAAAACAAAGAGACTGCCGAGAAGAGAAACGCGGACATCAAACGCCTAACCCAGAACGTCCATGACCTTGAAGGCGAGCTTGAACGCACAGGTCAAATGAAAACAAGCTTCTTCGGTTTCACGAAAAAGGCAAAAGCAAAGAAGCAGGCGGAAGAAAGCCAAAAACTGAACGCTGCAAAAAGCGAACTGGAACTGGCTGTGCAGAACTTCACGGCTGAGCAGGAGAAATTCCACGATGAATACGAGAAAAGAAAGCAAGCCGCCATAGAGCGAGTGCAGAGTTTGGAGAAAGAAATCGTGCAGCTTGAGACAGACAGCTCGTTGCAAACAAGGCAGACCACATGTAACGATTTGGCTAAAGCCGTGCAAAGTCTCGTTCAGAGAAAAACGTTGCAGCCTCAGTAAACATTTCAATGCTCATTTTTCTGAGTCTGATTTCAGATACATGTGTCTAAATCCATGAACGTTTGCTTAATGAAAAGTCCAGTTTGATGTTTCTGGTCTCCCACCGACAACGTGGAATTATGCGTTTTCAGGCGGCATTTATATGTACACCTTCTCCAATGCTATACCATTAGACTGTTGCCATCGCAATATTTGGTGAGGAACCTGTCCGCTAAAAACAAGAAAGAACCTTCGCTGGCGTTCGGAGGGCAAGCCATCATGGAAGGCGTCATGATACGCTCTCGAAAGCACATGGTTATGTGCGTCAGGACACCCAGCAAGGAAATCGTAACGAACGTGGAAAAAATCAACCCCCTCAGCGAAAAGTACAGGGTCCTCGGCGTTCCCTTCCTGAGAGGCATAGTTGCGATGGTTGAGAGCCTCTACCTCGGAGTCAAAGGTCTCCTTTTCTCTGCGAATACGGCTCTTGAAGGAGTAACCGAAGAGGGTGAGGAACCGCTGAAGTTCAGTTACAAAGAACTCTCGCTGGTTGCCGCTGGCGTCGTTGGGATAACCGCGGTTTTCTTGTTGGTGCCGTTTCTTTTAGCCGCGTGGTTGAATTTGACCGGCATCGTGTTTAACATAATTGAAGCTGTAATTCGGCTTTCTATGTTTGTTCTCTACTTAGCCGTCATTTCGATGTGGAGCGAGTTCAAGCGAGTGCTAATGTACCATGGTGCGGAACATAAAGCCATAAACGCCTTCGAGGCAGGGGTTCCCATGGATGTGGTGAACGTGCGGCGTTATTCGCGGCTGCATCCTCGGTGTGGAACCAGCTTCCTCTTCATCGTGCTCGTCGTCAGCATCGTGCTGTACTCGATTATGCCCAACTGGGATTTCTACTCTAAGTTAGCGTACCGAATAGTACTCATCCCAGTCATCGCAGGGGTATCCTACGAGCTTCTGCGGCTCAGCGGCAGATACAGGGATTCCCCAGTAACGAAGGTTTTGGTGGCGCCTGGGCTGGCATTTCAGCGACTCACCACCAAGGAGCCTACAGATGACATGCTGGAAGTATCCATTAAAGCAGTGACTGAAGTGAACAAACTGATTTGTTCCAGCTTGCAGGACAAAACTTAGTTGCTTGACTGCAAGAACAAGGGCAGAAGGTCTTTTTCTGCAGCCTTTTTCCCCTTTTTGGTTTTTCTTTACGGAAAAAGCTAACTGGGTTCCTTCGAAACGTCCTTTTCTTTATCCACAGCTATCTTATTGTTTAGGTGGATTATGAGCTGGTGGTTTTTTTTCTCGATTGTTACGTTTTCGTTTTCTATGTTTTCTGCAATTACTTCTCCGTTGTATTTCATGCGGCTGGCGTAGCCTAATTCCTTCAGTTCCTTCATGAGGAGTTCGCGTAACGTTCTCAGCTGTTCGCTTGATGTTTGTGGGTCTCTGTTGAAGCAGAAAGTGATGGTTTTTTTGTCAGGGTCGTAGTTTGCCTTGGTGCCTTTGCCAATTTTTTCTACGCGCCCCCATATTGTTTTGTCGCTGGTATCTCTCATGTTTTCACCTGCTATTTCTCTTTTTTAAATAAACCGTGTCCGCCTGCCTTGGTTATGTTTGTGATCACGTTTTGGCTTACTTTTTCGAGAACCTCTTCGGCGCGTTTCCAGTTGTCAGCTGAAATTTCTACGCTGTACCTGGGGGCGGCGATTACGTAGAATTCGATATTGGCGTCTTTAGTTTTTTGTTCTTTCTTGGCGTCGATGAGTGCGTCTTGGATGCATTTGACGCCGTTGGGTTTCATACAGCGAAGTTCAAGTGTCCCTCTGACTTTTACCATTTTGATCCGGATGCGTTCTTCGGCAACTTGGACGAAGGCTTTAGCGATATCCTCTGGTATTTCAAGTTTGGTTAGGGCTTCGGCTCCTTCTTTAAGGGCTTTTTCAAAGCCTTCATACAAACCATATTTTTCTTCGAGGATAACTCCAGCTTTCTGGTAGACTTCATGTATGGGTAAACCAACTTTTTCTGCTACCGTGCGCAGGAGTACTTCGCCTTTGCGGTCTTTTTTCCAAGATTTGATTTTTTCAATTCTTTCACGTTTCGTAACGCGCCTAAGGGATAAGTCGATGTGGCCTTTTTCCACGTCTACACGGAGGACTTTGAGGACCATTTTTTGTTTTTCGCGAACGATGTCGCGGACGTTTCTCACGCGGGAGCTGGAGATTTCGGAGATATGAAGGAAGCCTCGTCGGCTGTATTCGTCGAGGTTAGCGTAGGCTCCGTAATCCATGACGTTCTCGATGGTGGCGATTACGAGGTCGCCAGATTCAGGCCACTCAGGTTTATGTTCAGACATATTCACATCTACTATTGCTTTTTCCTCAGCTTCGTTTGCGTTGTTCATGCGGCAAAACCTTTGCGGCATACGCAAATTTCTGTGAGTAGAACTTGGGATGCTGAACAAATAAGGTTTTCTCCCCGAAAAAGATATGACGCAGGGGGTGGGATTCGAACTCTTTTTCTAGCGGCGCTGTCTCCTGCAACTCCCTCCTTTTCCGAGTTTCCTGTTCTTCTGTTCTTTCGTTTTCTCCAACAGAATCCTCACATTAGAGGGCTATCGTTCTAGTTAACTGCTCAGAATGTTGGATTATGTGGACGTGAGAGTTGCGTGCTTCACTAGCATGAAGGGTTGACCGCAAAGCTTTTACTAAGTTTTAAAGAGATATGCGTGTGGCGATATCGTTGCGCACAAAGCTGTTGCTATTAAGCATAGTTTCTTTTCTTTTGATATGTTCTTCCTTAGTTATTTCGGTTGAAGCGTCTTCTATCTGGAGCCAAACATACGGAGGAGGAGGAAATGACGAGGCTCACTCGCTTATTATGACGTCTGATGGAGGATACGCATTAGCGGGCAAGACATTGTCTTTTGGCGCTGGCGGTGATGATTTTTGGTTAGTGAAGACTGACGCGCTTGGAAATATGGAGTGGAACAGGACATATGGAGGAACATTGGGTGACGAGGCTTACTCTTTGGTTGCGACAGCTGATGGAGGCTACGCACTAGCTGGCATATGTAACTTCACAAGTCCGTTTAGTGGTAGTTACGATTTTTGGTTAGTTAAGACTGACGCATTAGGGAATATGGAGTGGAACCAAACATACGGAGGAACAGGGCAGGACTGGGCTTGGTCGCTGGTTGCGACTTCTGACGGAGGATATGCAATAGCTGGCTACACAAGCTCGTTTGGTGCTGGGAGCCGTGATTTTTGGCTGGTTAAGACTGATGCGTTTGGGAATATGGAGTGGAACAGAACATACGGAGGAGGAGGAACTGATTATGCCTACTCTTTGGTTGCTGCGTCTGATGGAGGATACGCACTAGCGGGCGGCTCATTGTTGGTTAAGACTGATGCATCTGGAAACATGGAGTGGAACCAAACATACGAAGGATCAGCTTACTCGCTGGTTGCGACGTCTGATGGCGGATACGCAATAGCAGGCTGGATAAACTCGTTTGGTGCTGGTGGCGATGATTTTTGGTTGGTCAAGACTGACGCGCTTGGAAACATGGTGTGGAACCAGGCATACGGAGGAAAAGCATCTGACGAAGCTTACTCGTTGGTAGCGACATCTGATGGAGGATACATACTAGTGGGCGAAACCGACTCGTTTGGTGCTGGCGGCTATGATTTTTGGCTGGTTAAAACCGATGCCTCTGGGAACATGGTGTGGAACCAGACATACGGAGGAACATCTGCAGAGACGGCTTACTCGTTGGTTGCAACTGCTGATGGATACGCAATAGCGGGCAAAACATGGTCTCTTGGCGCAGGCGGAGCTGATTTTTGGCTGGTTAAGACTAATGAAATCGGTGTTGTTCCAGAGTTTTCCCCATGGGTCATTCCGTTACTAGTGTTGACTGCAGTTCTATTCATCTTAGTCAGCAAAAAGAGGCTACTCCGTACGCATTCAAAGGTTAGTTAACTTTTTGTTTAACTATCCGAAACAAGAACTTCACCAGCTTTGCGATTTTTGCAGAACCAGCATCTTCGACACAATGCTACAGGGGTGGGATTTGAACCCACGAACGCCTACGCGGTAGGATTTTGTTTCTTGTTTGGAAATTCTTAAATCTATAACTGTAGTTATAGTCATCTGGTGGCAACCGTGCCTACAACTGTTCAAGTAAACGAAAAGACTCTTCAAATGCTCAACAAGGCGAAAAAGGAAATGAAAGCGAAAAGCCACGACGAAGTAATAAAGAAGTTGCTCGTCGAACGGAAAAAAATTCCCTGCTCAATGTTTGGTTCAAACCCCAAACTCACCTCTTTCACCGAAGAAGACCGGGCGGAGTTCCATGAGCTGTAACTACATCATAGATACATATGCTTGGATTGAGTATTTCAAAGCTTCACGCATAGGTGAGGCTGCCAAGGAATACATAGAAAGTGAGCATTCAGCCACTCCAACAATCGTGGTCTCGGAGATTAGCAGGAAACTGAGAAAAGACATTGACCTTGGAAATGAAACTCGGGAAGGGCGACTGCGACGCTTGGAGTTCATAAGAGCGACGAGCAGGATAGTGGATTTGGATTTTGAAACCGCCGCCGAAGCAGGCAAAATCAATGAGGGACCTAAAGAATGAAGCGAAAGGCTGGGGCCTAGCCGATTCAATAATTCTGTGCACAGCGAGAAGCTCAAAGGGAAAAGTTGTGACTGGGGACGAGCATTTCCGTAACTTGGACGACGTAGTTTTCATCAAGATTTGATTTGTTGGTGCAGGGGGTGGGATTTGAACCCACGAACGCCTACGCGATAGGGTCCTAAGCCCTACTCCGTTGACCAGGCTTGGAGACCCCTGCAGCCGAAAGTTGAGAGTTGAAGATAGTGTTCCCTTAATATCTATTTAACTCTTGCAAGAAGCTGTGCGTGAAGCTAGTTGTCCGAATTTGCCGCTGAATTCGGCTTAGCTAGAGACTGCACCCATGCTCTTTTTTCCCAGAGTGCGCAGCCTTGGATTTCTCTGAGTTCTCCGCGGTTTTCCCTGATGGTTTTGAGCATCTTCGACTGCAACGCCTCCTTGAGAGGCATGTTTTTGAGGTTGGTGTCCGAATAAGCGATAAACGGGCAGGGTTCCACGTTGCCTTCTGCGCTGATGTGCACGAACCCGCGTCCCGCTGAGAGGCATCCGCCGATTTCGTCTTCGTCCCACGGCAGCGCGATGAAGAGGGCTGGGAATTTTTGGCGGAAGCCGTTGCGGATTGCTATGACTTTTGCCTTCTGCTCCTCCGAGAGCACCCAGTTTTCTGTTCCAGCTATGACTGGCGTGTACTCGACCAGCATGAAGAATTTGCATCCTGAATCCGCGAGTTGTTTGATGAATTTTTCGTCCGTGACTTCTGCGAAGTTTGACCGCGTCATCGTCAGCGAAGTTCCCCAGAAGACTTCTTTTTTCTTGAGTTTGGCGATGGATTGGAGCAGCACGCTGTAGACTCCTGAGCCTCGCCTGCCGTCGGTGTCGATTTGGTAGCCTTCGAGGCTTAGCAGGGGCACGACGTTTCTGTTCTCAGCAATTTTCTTCAGCGCTTCGTCGTTTATGAGTTGTCCGTTTGTGAACATCATGAACATGATTTCAGGCGTTTCCTTCGAGAGGTCCAGAATGTTTGGGCGCATCAGGGGTTCTCCGCCTCCGAGGACGATGAAGGAAATGCCGAGTTCCTTTGCTTCCTCCACCAGTTTCCACAGGCGCTCGTCGCTCATTTCGGCGTCGGTTTGGCTGCGCAGCGCTTGGTGGTAGCAGCCTTCGCAGTGGAGATTGCACTTGCTTGTGACGCTGATGACTAGGATGGGTGGAACGTGGATTCCTTGGGTTTCCCATTTTGCCCTTGTTTTTGCGGCTTTTTTCTGCCACTGTAACGTCCGCAGAAAGAAGACTGATTGGGCTGGGTTGGTGAGGGCAACTTTGACGGCATCTTTAAACAGAACTTTTAGTGCTCCGTTTAGAATTTTGTTGAAGTCGGGCTCTTTTTCCATTTCGACTTGTGTTTGGGCGTTGTTGCTCATTTTATGCCTCTCTCCTTCTGTGCCTTGCGAATATGGTTGCTTTTAAGCGTTTTCTCCTCTTTTCGTCGTCAGAATGAATAATGCAACGTTTTTTGGTGTTTTTAGCAGATTCTGGGGACGGGGTCGCCGATGGGTCGGGCGACGATGCGTTTGCCGCCGACTGCTGTCTGCATGGCGACGCCTTTGAATTCTGCGGTGGCTTCGCCGATGATTTCCGCGTTTTCTGCTTCTTCTGTGCCTCTGAGGAATCTTAGCGCTTCTTCTGCCTTTTCTTTGACGATGCCGATGATGACTTTGCCTTCGTTGCCCACTTCCATCGGGTCCAGCCCGAGCATTTCGCACGCGGCGCGGACGTCGTTGCGGATGGGCACTTTGTCTTCGTGGATGAGGATGCCGTGTTTTGATTTTTCCGCCCACTCGTTCAGGGCGTCTGCGAGTCCTCCGCGGGTGGGGTCTTTCATGGCGACGACTCCGCCGACTTCACCGAGGAGCCTTTGGATCATGCGGTTTAGGGGTTTGGCGTCGGATTTTATGCTGCTGCCGAACTTGAGGCCTTCCTGCGCGGAAAGCACGGCGAGTCCGTGGTCGCCTATGGTGCCTGAAAGTATGATTTTGTCGCCTGTTTGGAGGTTGCTGTCCAGCATCCATCGTGCGGTAAAGGCAGGCTTGAATTTCCTGACGACTTCTATGTTGCTGTCCAGCGCCGCGGTTCGTTTGCCCATGCCTGAGAGGTTCATGACGCAGCCGCCTAAGGTGCCTTTTTCGACGACTTTGGTGTCGCCAGTAACTATGCCCACGCCCGCTTCTTGGCAGGCTTGCCGCATGCTCGCCAAGATTCTCTCCAAGTCAGCGATAGCTAAGCCCTCTTCCAGAATGAAGCCGCACGCCAGCGCGAAGGGCTGCGCTCCGAGCATGGCGATGTCGTTAACGGTGCCCGAGATGGAGAGGCGTCCGATGTCTCCGCCTGGAAAGAAAATCGGCTTAACCGCGTGCGAATCGCTCTTGAAAACTATGCCGTCCACCACGGCGGCGTCGTCCATCGCTTCCAACGGCACTTCTGCCTCGGTTCCGCCTGCATCTGCAAAGTACTTGACGATGTAGTTCTTGACGAGGTCGTGCATGACGGTGCCGCCTGCACCGTGGAGCATAGTAATGTGACCATTTTTGTCCTTCATGTGGCGTTTCCTTCGCTTAGGTTAAACCTTAAAAGTGGAACATAAACACATCGCAATTCCGCTAAAATCAAATTACCCCGATAAACCTCATCACTTGTAAATGGTTTTATGCTTCAATGGAAAAGCACAGTTTTATAAGAAAACACGCATAGATAATTGCAAGAGTACGCATGCAGACTCTTGAGAACGACGTTCCCATAGTTGAAAGGCTAAATTTGGGAAACCTTGTAACGCCAGTCCATGACAAAACCGTGCCCATATATAATTGGTATTTATTTAAGCATAGCTATTCACGAGAGTTAGTGGATAATCTATTGGATGCTTTTGAGATATCGAAGGATAGCTATGTTTTGGACCCTTTTTGCGGTTCAGGCACCACCTTAATGGCGTGTGCAGAACGGGGTATTTCTGCTAGAGGGTATGATATTCTGCCATTCTCTGTATTCGTTACAAACACAAAAATTCAGGCGCTTTCCGTAGATTCTGCATCCCTGAAAAAGCAATTAGATGACTTTAAAGTTGAGAAATCGGTGAATGACAAAAATGAAATGCTAAAGATTGGGATTATTCAAAAAGGGTTTAAGAGCGAAGTTCTCGAGAAAATACTTGACATTCGTTACTCTATTTCACGACTACCGCCAACCCCATGTAGAGACATTTTAACTCTTGGGCTACTGAGCATTTTGGAGTTTTTCAGTCAAACTGAAAAAGGCGGCGGGTTTTTGAGGCTTGTTGTTAAAGAAACAAAAGCGTCCGATGTCTTGCCCGCTTTTGAGGACAAGATAAAAATGATGATTGAAGACCTGAAAATGGCTGAAACAACCAGAAAGAATGGTATTCAGTCATCACAAAACAAATGTTTTTCAGAAATTGGCGATTCGCGGAATCTACCTATTGAGACGAAATTTGACGCATGCATCACATCACCGCCCTATCCGAATAGACATGATTATACTCGAATTTATTCATTGGAGTTGATAACAGGCTTTGGGCTTGACGACCTGCAAGTAAAGGAAATTCGATATAAGACTCTCAGATCTCACGTTGAGGCGCGCCCTCAATACAAAGTTGAGGGATATGTCGAACCAGTAGTTCTGACGAATTTGGTCGAGAGTTTGACTGCTAAGAAGCTTAACAACAACGCAATTGTACAAATGCTAAAAGGCTATTTTGAGGATATGTATTTGACTCTGAGAGAGGTGAGCAACTGTTTAAAGGATCGCGGAAAAGCCGCGTTTGTTGTGAGCAACGTGCGGTTTGAAGGATTAACAATCCCAGTCGACTCTATTTTGTCAAAAATAGGTGAGCAAGTTAGACTTCAAACGGAGCAAATATGCGTGGTGAGGTACAGAGGTAATAGTTCGCAACAAATGGCACGATATTCTCGGATACCTTCTAGGGAAAGCATTGTTATTTTTAGGAAGAAATAGAATGGCAAAGTCTCCAAGAGCTGAGCAGTTAAGCAAAATAAGAGACTTATTAGTATTGGCGCGAGGCAAGAAAATAGAGACGCAGAAACAACTCGAGGAACTCGCAGTAAAAGAGCGCATTTTTGTCAAAGATGATGGAACCCCTTGGAAGTATTCTCGAGTTTTTCAGTATACAGATGGACTGCATTGGTTAGGGTTTAGTAAGGCTAAGAAAGGGAGCGGTCAAATTTCCCTAAGCCCGAAAGGTGAAATGCTCGCCCAGCTTGGCGAAAAAAATTACAAAACAGGTCGGTTAGATGATAAAGAAAAGCATGTACTAATAGAAAGCGTTTTTTCAAAAGACTACGTGCAAGAAAACTTCATCAAATATTTTTCGCCAACTCAGCAACACATAAGGACAGCATCCGAGTTCAGAAAAATTGCATTACCAGTGTATGTTAGAAACATATACCAAAAGAAAAAAATAGAAAACGGTAAAACGAAATTTCAAAGGCTATGTGATATTCAAACTGAACATGGGGTTCAATACAAGGAAATCGAGTCCACTGAATTTCTGCATACAATCAAATACTGGTTTAGGGATTTAGACCTTATCGATGACCTTAACATTTCCCCGACTTACAAAATTGAGTTGAACTATTTAATTTTTCCAATAAAGTTAACCTTAGACTCAAAAGATGCCTTTTTAATAGAAGGCATGATTAAGAAAGTGTGGGATGAGGGACGACCAAGCTTGCCGATTCCTGTGCTATTGTATCGCATAAGCAAAGAGTTCTTTATGCCTGTAGACAGTACAAAAGCGCTCATAGAGAAATTGTTCCACGAAAAACCAGATCGATACTACCTTAGCAGAGCACCAAAGACTTTGCTAGATATTATATATGAAAAATCATATATGTGTTCATCGGATGGGTACTGGAGAAATGAAATGTACTTCAAAGAATAAGGAAGGATTTAGAGTTTGAGTGCAAAAGACAGTTTCGATGCTGAACTTCAAAAATTGACGATATCAAGAAAGAAACCTGCTGATGAATATGATATTCTACAACTTGAATTTAACCCTTTTCCGGTTACTGGCATAGCACGATCAGAAAATCTTTTTCCACCTACTCAGACAAACGTTCGCACTACAATAATGGACTATATAAAATCGACATACGGGCAACAAGAATTTTGTGGTCTTGTTGTTAAAGGTGACTACGGTATGGGGAAGACCCATATTCTCAAGTATATAGCTAAGAAAATAAACGATATTTTAGGAAAAAAAGAACAGCCAGCCATCGCAATTTATATCGATAATCCAGGGATGAATTCCAGGCGGTTAATTCAATCTCTTCTCGAACACATTGGACTTGATGAGTTTCGAAAATACATAGGAATCGTAGTAATTGATGAGTTTGTTTCAGGTTATAAAGAGGGGGGCAAGAATTTTCTGAGGAATTTCTATGCTAGTCAGTTGTCCCTTCTCAACGAAGAAGACTTTCACAAACTGTTAACCGAACCAGAAAGATCTAATTTCAATTCATTCTTTGAAGAATACAAAAAACATGGTTTTAGCGTAAAAAAAATTGAAGAATTTATTAAGAAAACAATTTGTGACAAGATTATTGGAGACACTTTCGCCTCGGAACAGTTTGCAGCATTGCTGTTTGGTGACGAATACTCAGTCTATCGTTCTTGGGAATCAATTACGACAGGCGGCCTAAAAACTAGGCAGTCATCTGAAAAATCTCAGAGAGAATTCTTCAAAGGTGTCATTAACATCCTGAAAGCCCAAGGTTACAGTCACCTATACATACTTTTAGATGAATTCGAAGATATAACAATTAGCAAGAGAATATCTCGGCCCAAAATGGCTGAGTATCTAAGCATGATTCGTATATTTGTGGATGAACATATTCCAGAGATTTCCATAATTATAGGATGCGCTCCGACAGGATGGGAAGCTGTAAAACTAGAATTGCCTGCCTTAGCGAGCAGATTCATGGAAATCAATTTGACTGGTTTAGACGTTGATCAAATAAGGAACTTAATAGTCTCATATTTGGACACAGCCCGTAACAGTAGAAAGTATGCAAAATACAAAGGATCTATTCGACCTTTCTCTGAAGAAATGCTTCCGAACGTTCTGAAAAAGTCCTTGGGAAACACCCGTTCGTTGTTGATTACTTGCCAGCGCTTAATAGAATATTCTGCACAAAAGAAAATCCCCGAAATCACTAACAGAACTTTTGATGAATTTGTTAAGGAAAAAATGCCTTATGCATGGGTGAAGTAAAAAACGGTAGGTGACATTTTTTATCTAGATACCTGTGAAATAGTAGATTACTTACTGAATGACAATTCCAATAAGATAATGGATTTTGTTGCCAAAGCCAATCAGAAGTCCATTGCTTTGTATACCTCTGAGTTGGCAATTTATGAAGCCATTCCTATCTTACTGCAGGAAAAATATTATGCGCTTTTGTTGAAACAAGGTGTTATCAAGTCGTTCCGTAGAATACAGCACAAAATATCGAGCGACAGGATTTCTGTAACTATACGCAGAGAATTAGCTCCTAGTATAGAATCCATCCGAGAATCCTTCCAAGTAATGGATTTTGATGATCTTCCACCCGCGACGCACGAAAATGCCCAAAAAATTGCCTTGTCTAGTACATTTATGAGCTTTGATGCATTGCATCTAGCAATAGCAAAATATCTCAGCGAATCTAACCTTGACAAAGATGGTAGTCCCCTTGCTGCAACATGCTACATAATAACAAACAACACAAATGATTTTAGTTCGGGAAGATTCGTGAATGAAGTAAAACATTTCACCGAGAACATCAAACCGATTGTGCCAGAAAAAGCCCTGAATCTCATTTAAGAAATACGCGATGAGATAGGAGTAAGTGCCATAGTGGAAAAACATTCTATTGTAAAAACCTATGCACGTTATACAGGTTCCAAATGAAAAGCCACAGGTTGCCTGCAAACGCAAAGAGAATCACATACAGACCTGCACATCTGACGCGACACACATAGTTGCCGTTCAGAGAACATGCACGACCTCTACATGAACTGCAAACAATCAGGACTATTAATAGTATATATAAGGGGGTTATAGTTTTTTCCGAGCACTAGAGTACAGTATACTTTAACGTCACCTGAAGTCACCAAAAGTTATCAATTTGTGCCTGCAACCTCCACAACCCAAACCAAACTAATTAGAAATATGTAGTGAATTTAGAAAAACTATAAAAGCCTAAACCCCCCACCACAAACTGCACACCTCACGCTCGAATACATCCCCCAAAAAGGGAAACCAAACCCAGCAGATTTTATCAAAAAAATAGTCCTGATACGGAAAGCCATATAAATCGCTTTTACGCTGTTGACATGCGCAAAGGTGAAAACATTGCCAAAATGGGGATACTCCATCATCGCAGAAGAACTCGACCCTGAAAAAACCGTCAAAGCAAGCGGCAGAGAACTTAGGGTATCCCATAAACACGCACGAGAAGTGTGCCGAACAATCAAAGGTATGATGCTCACACAAGCCAAAGACTTCCTCAAAGACGTCATGGAGAAAAAGAAAGCCGTACCCTTCCGCAGATACAACAAAAAAGCAGGACACCGCAGAGGACTAGAAAAAGCCGCCGCAGGAAGATACCCAATAAAAGCCGCAGACCGCATCCTCAAAGTCCTCATAAACGCAGAAGCAAACGCAGAAAACAAAGGCCTAGACACAGACAAACTCCGCATAATCCACGCAGCAGCATACCCAGGCATGAAAATCAAAAGATTCACACCCAGAGCCCACGGCAGAGCCTCACCAAAATTCGAAACCATGTCCCACGTCGAAATCGTTCTAGGCGAAAAACCTGGGCTAGGAGTAGAAGCATAAATGTCCATAGTCAAACGATTCATCACAGAAGCCATCAAAAACGCAGAAATCGACGAGTTTCTGCAGAAAAAACTTGACCGCGCTGGATACGGCGGAGTAAACCTCTCCAAAACGCCACTGGGAACACACGTAGTGGTCTACGCCATGCGTCCAGGCTTAGTCATCGGACGAGGCGGAGAAACCATAAAAGAACTCGCCTCAGTTTTAGAAGAAAAATTCAACGTATCGAACCCGCAGATTTCTGTTTCAGAAATCGAGGTTCCTGAACTAAACGCCTTCGTGGTTGCGTCACGCATCGCCTCAGCCCTGCAGAAAGGCATCCACTTCAGGCGCGCAGGCTTTTGGGCTTTGAACCAAGTTATGGAAGCAGGCGCATTAGGCTGCGAAATAGTCATCAGCGGTAAACTCCGCACGGAACGCGCAAGATTTGAAAAGTTCCGCGCAGGTTACTTCCCAAGGTGCGGCGAACCAGCCTTGCACTGGATGCGCAAAACTGAAGCTCACGTGCAGCTTAAACCTGGAATGTTCGGCGTGAAAGTCAAAATCATGCCTCCAGACGCACAGTTCCCAGATAGAGTTGAGATTTTAGCCGAAGCCCCGCCAACAGCGGTTCTTGAGAAGAAGCTGGAAGAACCAGCGGTGACTGGAGAGAAACCCGCAGAGAAAGTCGAAGCTGCGCCAAAAGAGAAAGCTGCAGAAACCGCGCCAGCCGAAAAGGCGGAAAAAGCCGAGGCACCACCAGAAACTGCAGAAGCAGCACCTGAAAAAGCTGCGGAACCCGCAAAACCAGAAACGGACAAAGTTGAGGAGGCACCCAAGTAATGCCGATTCTGCGACTGAAAGAAATCAGCAGCATGTCCTCCGACGACCGCGCCAAAAAACTTGCGGAGCTCAGAGCAGAGCTGTCCCGATTGCGAACCATGATTAGCGCAGGCGGCGCTGTGGAGAATCCTACCCGCGTAAGGGAACTCCGCAGGGTAATTGCCCAAATTCTTACCATAGAGAACGAGGAGAAGTTGGGCATTCGGAAGAAAGAAGCGAAAGAAGCTAAGAAGCCTGAACCGAAGAAAGCTAAACCCGCCAAGCCCAAAGCTGTCAAGGAGACGAAGCCAGAATGAACGTAACATCCGATGTCATACGCGCAGAGTTCATTGGAACACATGGCAGAGTCACTGAAAGCCGACACGCAGACTACGTGGGCATTCATGGTCCAGTCTTGGACGAGACGAAACAAACCTTCGTGATCCAGCATGAAGGCAAAATGAAACGAATCGTCAAAGAATCTTCAGTTTTCAACTTCCAATTTTCCGAAGGCACAGGTGTTGAAATTGACGGCAAACTTCTGGTTGGAAAACCTGAAGATCGCCTCAAAAAAACCGTTAAGAGGTTATGGTAATGTCGCTTACTTTCAAGAAGCCCAAGAAGACGTGTGAAGACAGAAACTGCCCGTTCCACGGAACCCTCGCGGTGAGAGGACGCGTGTTCGACGGCGCAGTTGTAACTTCCAAGATGGACAAAACAGTGATAGTTGAACGTGAGTACCTGCAGTTCTCACCCAAGTTCGTGAGGTATGAGCGCAGGCGCGGTCACATTCCGTCGCATCTTCCGCCTTGCATAGACGCCAAAGAGGGCGACCATGTGAGAATTGCGGAGTGCCGCCCCATCAGCAAGACCGTTTCATTCGTTGTTGTGGAGAAAGTGGAGGAGAAGTAGGATGGCGGCGAAAGCGAAAGGACGTGGATTACTTGCGAAAGGCATGCTTGCTCACGGACAGAAAATCTCGCGCGGTCTCTTAGCTGGTTCAGTTCTTCGATGCGCTGACAATACAGGCGCGCGAAAACTCAGGCTAGTTCAGGCTAACGGCTACAAGGGAAGACTGAGACGTTACCCATCCGCCACCATAGGCGACAAAATAACCGTGTCTGTTCGGCAGGGTTCGCCCGACATGCGAAAGAAGATTTTTCAAGCAGTCATCGTTAGGCAAAGAAAGCCTTTCAGGCGCATTGACGGCGTTTGGGTTCAGTTCGAAGAGAACGCTGCAGTTATAATTACTCCTGATGGCGAAATGAAAGGCTCAGAAATCCGTGGACCAGTAGCAAGGGAAGCAGCTGAAAGATGGCCGAGAATCGCAAGTGCCTCCAGCATAATCGTATAGGTGAGATTTCATGCAAGCAACTAAACGAGTTAAGAATCCGGGAAAGCAGCGCAAGATGCTTTTCAATGCGCCTGCTCATATACGTCACAAGTTGATGGCGGCGCCGCTCTCGCCTGAGCTTCTTGCTCAGAGAGGCATAAAGACTCTCCCTGTTAGAAAAGGCGACACTGTCCGCGTTATGCGTGGAGACCATAAGGGGTTTGAAGGAAAAATCTCGCGCGTTGACCTGAAGAGATATCGAGTCTACCTTGAAGGATTAACCCGAGAAAAAGTCGACGGATCCACCGTGTTCGTTGCGTTGCATCCTTCAAAAGTCATGATTAAGAACTTGAATCTTGACGACAAGCTGCGGAAAGCAGTTTTGGAGAGAAAGAAGCCGATAATCAAGAAGAAAGCTGTCAAGAAAACGCCGCCGAAGAAAGTTCAAGAGAAGAAGGCTGCTGCAAAGAAGGAAGCTGCCGAAGTGGAAGAAGCCTTTGAGAAAATAACGCCTGAAGCTGAAGTGCCTGAAGAGACCGTTGCAGAGGAAGTGCCCGAAGTTGCGGTGTCAGAGAAACTTGAAGAAGAGAAGCCGAAAGCTAAAGCTGCACCAGCAAAAGCCGCCAAAGCTGTCCCTGCTGTGAAGAAGCCTGCTGCTAAGAAAAAGAAAGAGGCAGCTGAAATGAAACCTGCAGAAGCGAAAGTTGAGGTAAAAGAAGAGAAGCCTAAGGCTGCAAAGAAAGTCGCGGAGAAAGCTAAAGAGCCGAAACCAGCCGCTAAGAAGCCAGCAGCAAAACGCAAAGCCCCTTCTAAAACTGAAGGAGGAACATAATTTGGGTAAAAAAGGAAAAACTGCAAGGTTAAAACGTAAGCCAGCGCCGAGATTCTGGCCAATTCACAGGAAAGAAGATCAGTGGGTACTGAAACCTTCATCTGGTCCGCACAGCCTCGAGGGATGTTTGCCTCTTACGCTTATTCTTCGTGATATTCTCGGTGTGGCAGAAACCAGAAAAGAAGCTCAGAAAATACTCATCCAAGGCAAAGTCCTCGTTAATTGGCAAATACAGCAGAAAGATGACTTTCCAATAGGCTTGATGGACGTCCTCTCCATGCCTGACGCAAACAAATACTACCGGATTATGCCTTCCCACAAAGGCCTGTTCCTCACTCCCATCAGCAAAGAGGAGACCAGCTTCAAATTCAGCAGAATCGAAGACAAAGCAACTGTTAGAGGCGGAATTCAGCTCAACATGCATGACGGCTCAAACATACTCGTTAAGTTTGCTGATCCAAAGAATCCGCGGGAAGATGTTTACGGAACTTTCGATGTTCTGAAGCTAAACCTACCCGACAAGCAAATACTTGACCGTGTAGAGCTGAAGGAGGGCAACTTCGCCGTAATTACTGGCGGAAAGAACATCGGCGTGCAGGGCAAAATAGTTGAGATTGAAAAGGCAGAAGCCAAGAAACGCAAAAGCGTTCTGGTAGTTATCGAAGACGAAAAGGGCAGCCGTTTCCAAACAATCCTTGACTTCGCGTTTTCACTTGGCATAACTAAACCGCTAGCAACCACTTCGGAGGCTCCAGCCGTTGTCTGAGGAAGCCATGATTAAGAAGTGGGCAGAGCAGCCAATGCTCAAGCCCCGAATAGAAAAAGTTGTCGTCAACCTCAGCGTGGGCAAGTCAGGCGAACCACTGGAAAAAGCTTTCAAAGTTCTGAAGGAAATTGCAGGACAGACTCCGGTTAAGAAAAACGCTAAGAGCTCCATACGGGACTTCGGCATACGAAAAGGCGAACCTATCGCATGCGTCGTCACGCTAAGGAGACAGCCTGCCATAGACTTCCTCAAGAAGGTTCTGCCCGTCATCGACAACAGGATTTCAAAGTCATCATTTGATGAATTCGGCAACTTCGCTTTCGGTCTCAAAGAACACATAGAAATTGCGGGTGTAAAATACGACCCCGATGTAGGCATCTTCGGCATGGACATCTGCGTAACGCTGAATCGACCAGGTGACCGCGTGAGGGACCGAAGAAAACGAAAAGCCAAAGTCGGCCACAAACACATGTTGACGCCTGAAGAAGCTATCTTGTTCACCAAACAAACTCTGGGAGTAGAAATCGTATAAAACCGAGGAAAAGAGAATGGGAAAACAGCAACTGAAGAAAGCAAGAAAATTCGGCAAAGGGTCAAGACCCTGCCAAAGATGCGGATCTTACGGACCAATCATCAGACGTTACAATTTAGATTTATGCAGGCACTGCTTTAGAGAAGCCGCGCCGAAACTTGGCTTCAAAAAATATGAGTAACGAGGTAATGCAAAATGGACACTTTAACAAATGGCTTGATCACCATCATCAACAACGAGATGCGCAACAAACGCGAGTGCATCATCAGCCCAGCCTCTAAGCTTCTGGGGCGGGTCCTGCGCATTATGCAGTTGAACGGCTACATCGGAGAATTCGAGTTCATCGACGATGGACGCTCAGGAAAATTCAAAGTCCAACTCATGGGCAGAATAAACAAGTGCGGCGCCGTAAAGCCCCGCTTCTCCGTCAAAGTCGGCGACTTCGAGGAATGGGAGAAAAAATTCTTGCCGTCCCGAAACGTAGGCTTTATGGTGGTTTCAACATCCAAAGGCGTAATCGCCCACCGCGAAGCTCAGGAGAAAAACATCGGGGGCAGACTACTAGCCTTCGTCTATTAAATGGTGAAAACTCATGCGACTGCCAGAAATTTCCAGAATAATTCAAATTCCCGATGGCGTAGTGGTGAACATCGAAGACCGCAAAGTCACCGTCAAAGGCGGCAAAGCCACTTTGACACGAGATTTCTCTCATGCTAACATATCCATTGAAACCGATGGGAAAACCGTACGCATCTCAGCCAAGTGGCCGCGGAAAAAAGAAGCCTCCCTCGTCGGCACCATCGAATCCCACATTAAAAACATGATTACGGGCGTTACGAAAGGTTACACTTACAAACTCAAAATCGTGTTTTCCCACTTCCCAATCACCGTCAAACTTCAAGACAAAGCCGTCATGGTGGAAAACTTTACAGGTGAGCGGAGGGCTCGGAAGGCCAATATTCTCGGCGACGTCAAAGTGAAAATTGAAGCCGAAGACATAATCGTCCAAGGCACCGCGCTGGAAGACGTGAGCCAAACGTCAGCAAACATCGAAATGATGACAAGGGTTACGAATAAAGACCCTCGTGTCTTCTTGGACGGCATATACGTTTACGAGCGAAATGAAGGTATGGATTAATGACCGAACGCAAAGAACCATCCACGCAGAATGCCCTGAAAGCCAGAACACGCGCCAAACACAAGAAGCCCGCCTTCGTCAGACCAGAAAGCTGGCGATACGACAAGTTCAGCGTAAGCTGGCGCAGACCCCGCGGCTTAGACAACAAAATCCGCCGCAAAATCAAAGGCTGGCCACCAGGTCCAAGCACAGGCTACAAAGGTCCCAAAGCCGCCCGCGGACTGCACCCATCTGGATTCGAAGAAGTGCTGGTGCATAACGTTGAGGAACTAGTCAAGCTCAATCCAGAAACCGAAGCGGCACGGATTGCACATACGGTTGGCAAGAGGAAGCGCGGGCAGATCGTAGTTGAAGCTAAAAAATGTAACTTAAGAATTCTGAACGTTAAAGAAGTCAAGGCGCCCACGGAAGAAGAACCGAAGCCGGAGGAAGCGAAGAAAGCACCGGCAGAGGAAAAGAAGGAAGAGAAAAAGACAGAGGAAAAACCGAAGAAGGCGCCGAAGAAAGCTAAAACTGAGAAGGAAGCCAAGAAACAATGACCAACCTGACTAGTCAAAGGCGCATCGCAGCGCAGGTGCTGAAAATCGGTCGGAACCGCATCTGGATTGACCCTGAACGCATCGACGATGTTGAAGGCGCCATCACTCGCGAAGACATTAAGAAACTGGTTCACGAAAAAATCATAACTGCCACGCCCATACAGGGCGTTAGCCGCGGCAGAGCCAAAGTGATCCAAGCTAAGAAACGGAAAGGTCGCCGCAAGGGTCCAGGCAGCAAGAGTGGAACTCCGCATGCGACGATTTCCAAGAAACAGGCTTGGATGACCAAGATTCGCTCGTTGCGGAGAAAGCTTCGCGAGCTGAAGACGACCCGTGTTCTCACGGAGAGCAACTACAGGCAGCTGTACATGATTGCTGGCAGCGGCAGGTTCGCGTCTATCGCGGAGATGGAGCGTTACGCGAAAGCTCATGACATGTGGAGGAAGCGTTAGTGGCTAAGGGTTCACGTTACCGTGTTCCGCTGCGCAGGCGGAGAGAATTCAAAACCGATTACCACGCGCGGAAGGCATTGGTGGTTTCTGGGAAGCCGCGTCTCGTAGCCCGCAGTTCGCTGAAGAATACTGTGGCACAGATCATCGTGGCTAAACCCACTGGCGATTTTGTTTTGGCTTCGGCGCACAGCAAAGAGCTTGTGAAGAAGTACGGTTGGAAAGCAGCCACAGGCAACGTTCCAGCTGCGTACTTGACGGGTCTCCTGTGCGGTTTGAAAGCTAAAGCCAACGGCGTGTCCGAAGCTATATTGGACATCGGCTTGGTTTCGCCGACGAAAGGCTCCAAGGTTTTCGCCGCGTTGAGCGGGGTTTTGGATGCTGGCGTCGCAGTTCCACACGATGAAGAGAAACTCGTGAAGAAACGCGCCGAAGCAGAACACATCGTGAAATACGCCAAAAGCTTAGGCAATGCGGAGGAGTACGCGCCGAAGTTTTCGACTTTGCTTGCGAAAGGGCTTGCACCTGAGCAGATTGGAGAGCACTTTGGCGAAGTTAAATCCGCGGTGTTCAAAGCGTATGGTGTTGTCTGGAAGCCTGAAGTTAAAGCTAAGCCCGAGAAAGCCGAGAAGGCTGAGAAACCTGAGAAAGCCGAAGTGGCTGCGAAGGCTGAAAAAGCTGGAAAAGCCGAGAAAGCTGGAAAGGCAGAGGGCAAGGCAAAACCCGCGGCGAAGAAAGCTGAAGCTAAACCCGCAGCTGCCAAAGCTGCTGAGCCTGAGAAGGCTGAAGCTGAGCCCGTTGCTGCTAAGTCTGAGGCTAAGAAGGCTGAGAAAGCTGAGAAGGCTGAGGCAAAAGCGGCGAAGGCAGAAGCTAAACCTGCAGGCGCGAAACCCAAAGCCAAGCCTAAAGCAGCGAAAGTCAAGTCTGATGCTAAAACTGGTGGTAAGAAAGAATGAGTAGACGAAGAGGAGACCGAGAACGTCCCAAAGTTAACCTTGAAGAGTGGGTTCCTAAGACCCGTCTGGGCAAGTTGATTCAAGAAGGCAAAATAACCAACATAGACGAGGTTTTCCTTGGCGGCTATAAGATCAGCGAATCCCAGATAGTGGACGCGTTGCTTCCTGACCTGCAAGAAGAAGTCATAAACATTAACCTAGTCCAAAAGCAGACTGACGCAGGCGAAAAGAGCCGTTTCAAGGCAATCGTCTGCGTGGGCAACCGCGACGGCTACTTGGGCTTGGGTCAGGGCAAAGCCAGCCAAGTCCGCAACGCCATTGAGAAGGCTGCGGCTGACGCAAGGCTAAACATCGTGCCGATTAAGCGCGGGTGCGGCAGTTGGGAGTGCGGTTGTGGGCGCGGTCACAGTGTGCCGTTCCAGGTGGAAGGCAAATGCGGCAGCGTGCGTGTCGTTATGGTTCCGGGTCCAAGAGGCTTAGGTTTGGTTGCGAGTGAAGTGGCAAAAACCGTTTTGGGTTTAGCAGGTGTGAAGGACCTTTGGAGCAGAACTTACGGCTCAACCAGGACTGTGCCGAGTTTTGCGTGTGCGACGTTTGACGCGTTGAAGAAGACGTATAGCTTGATTACTCCGACGGACTGGGTGAAGTAACATGGCAGAACAACAGACTGAACAGCTAAAGTGTCTCGTTGCCGTGAAGGTGCGGGGCGAAATCAGCGCGCAGCGCGAAGCCAAAGAAACCACTGCGATGCTGCATTTGACTCACAGCAACCACGCCGTCATATTGGACAGCCGACCTGCTTTTCGTGGCATGCTGAAGCGAGCACAGAGCTACGTTACCTGGGGCGAAGCCTCAAAGGAGACGGTGGCGCTGATGCTGAAGAAACGCGGCAAAATCGCGGGTGGCAAAGCACTCACAGACGAAACAGTGCAGAAGCTTGGCTACAAATCCGTGGATGACCTTGCTGAAGCCGTTGCTAATTGCAAAGTTGACTATTGGAAGCTTGAGGGTGTGCAGCATGTTTTCAGGTTGCACCCGCCGAGGAAGGGCTACAAGGGCAAGACGAAGAAGAGTTTCATGGCAGGCGGCGAAGCGGGTTACCGCGGCGAAGCTATCAATGAGCTTATTAAGCGCATGGCTTAGGACGCCAGCGTTTAGCTCTATTTTTTGTGTTTTTCTTTTTGTTTTTGGTGGTTATCCGCCGTAGGCTGTGAGTTCTTCAGACATGCTTAGTGTTGTGTCTGAATACAGTGTCATTTTTACTAACCCAAACACAGGGACGTCTGGGTGAGCCCAGACATTGGCGTTTCCGGTGGGTGAGGTGACTTGTGCTTTGGCGCAGTTTGTGAAGGTGCCGGCTGGGACGGTGATGGTTTCGTAGCTGACGATTGTGTTGGGGTCGATTTCGCCTGTGGTTCCGGGGTCGGTTGTGGTGGTTTGGTTGAGGTCGTACTCCGAGGTTAAAACATCGTTGTAGTAGATTTTTACGTGCAAACCCTGAAAGTTGCTCTTTTGGAAGTAGTAGATGGTTTTTGTGGTTGATGTGTAGCCTTCGTAGGTTTGGTCTTGGGCGGTTGTGAGTAGCCAGCATGCTGCCCCTTGGTAGGTGCCGCTGTCGACGCTTTCCTTCACGTGAGTTTCAAGGGCTACAGTGCCGCTTTCGTCGTAGGTTTTGATGGTGTAGTTTGCCCATGCTCCATCGCGGAAGTTGGCGTACCCTTCGTTGTTGCCTCCTGACGTGGAAGTAGGCTGGGGCGTTGTTTGCGGTGTAGCAGTTGGCGTTGCGGAAGCGGATGGAGTAGCCGTGTGGGAAGGCGTAGAAGATGAGCTGGATGTTGCTGTCGCTGTAGGTGAGGCTGATGGGCTGGCAGTTGCGAATCCAGACGGCGATGCAGAAGGCGAAGGATTCGTGTTGTTGCCTCCCTGCAAATTGAATCCGCCCGTCGCCATGTAGGCTAAGGCTAACGCAGAAGCGACCACCAAAACGAGCAGAAGCGCCACAACCAAGGTTTTTCTAGATTTCGCAGGTGCTGGCGGTGGCGGAGGAGGAGGTGGAGGAGGATAAGCCGAAGCAATAATTGAATTGGTTTTCATTTTTTCTCCCTGAACCTATTTGAATAGATGTTTGGATAAAACTTTCGGCTTTCCTAACGGCTTTAATTTTTAAAAGAAGTCTTCTGGATGGTTATTTCTAATCTTCAATAAGGTTACTTTTTTGTTTTTCTTTTTCGGATTGTTCCCTTGAAGCTCTGTATTTTTTCTTCGCAAACGTCTGGTTTCCATTTGCATATGCCTTCGATTATTTCTTGGAGGTAGTATTCGAGTTCTTCATTTGCCAGGTTGCTGGAGCAATCAACTTTGTACACAATTTCGCCTTTGTCTCGGCTTACCGTTATCGCCACTAGAATATTGTCATCCATAAGTCTCAGCTCCATTCTCTATAAGGTGTAGTTCTGATTTAAGTTTTGCATTTACGTGCTTGACCTATGGCTGTCATAAGTTGTGTTTTAGGAAAATCCAACGTTAAGGACACCAAAGAAAAGAGGAATTTTTCTATTCCATTGCCGCTTTGAGGTGAGATGCCGCAAGCACTAAAAGGACAACGCCAACTATTCCTTTGACATCGGCAAGCAAAAGTGCAGCCAGAGTGTACCCTGAATTTTGCCAGTTGTGCGTGCCATTTGTTGTCGGTCACATTCTGTTGAAGTAATCCATCGGCGAATACCAGTAGACGGTAATTGGTTTTTTGCATTTTCCATTTGAACACGGAATTTTTTGCTGGATCACGTCGCCATGATAACTGCTCGATACAGGTTTTTTGGTGGAATACGCAGAATGCAGCTTGTCTGGTGGTCGGACTTCTAAAATTGCGTCGCAGTAGGGGCATTCGAGGACGAGCAGAGATTCGGACATCCACACACCCACAGACTACTAATATGCTGATGTGGGCTAAAAACTTGGCGTTTTCCACAGGCACCAGCAAACCTGCCTGAGACTCAAAAAGAACAGAATCCATGAAAAATATGACCCAAAGTTCAACCTGCCCTTAAGCCTGTACTGAAAATATTATCAGCTTTTCCCCTGCTCGCCGTAAGGTATCTGGAGCGCATCGCCGACCACGCAACCTACATAGCAAAGGCAATAGTCTACATAGCCACACGACAAAAAGTAACCCTCAGATAAAAACAACAACTCCGCTAAAGGCTCAGAAAACACAATCTCGCAGATAACACAAAAACTAAAAGCTGAATGAGTGAGTCTTAATTGAGGGCTAAGAACGGAATTAAGTTTGTGGATAGAAGAACCTGACTTAAATCTTCTTACTGACTTGTTTGAGATAGACAAGTCTCGATATAATGAAGTAATTAATGGCAGACAGAAAAAGACTGTTACCGATGGTGTTTCAATTCAGTATGTTAGCCATTATGTGTGCGATTCTTTTGACATGCCTTCTTGGGTAATTCTCACGATTGAAATTGGAAAGAACGTGGCATTGCCACTTGCTGTAGGTATTCTATCCAGTTATTTGTATGACAAACTTAAGAACAGAAAAGACACCAAGGTTATTATTAACAATCAACAAGTTGAAATAAACGCTATAAAAATTGAGAAACTAATTCTGACTAATATCAACATAGTTTATAGCGAAGAGAATGCCACTAAAGAAACTGAGAAAAAATAAGCCTCTATTTAATAATCTCTTTTATACTCTTCATTGCTTCCTTAAAAGCTTGCCATTTTGGGATGTTATTAAGCTGAGTCATGATTTCTTCTACTTTCATAATAGGGGTTGAATGATTTTCACGCCTTTTGTTATGTTCCTCCTGGGTAAGAGCAATTGAGACCCATACACAACGATTCATACTATCTGTTTCAATTGATGGATTTTCGTAAAGGTTTATTCCAAACGGTTGTTTGTAATTTTGGGCTAAATTTACTGAAGGCTGAATAACACCTAATTCATAAAATAGTTGAAAGCTTGTTCTAACCAAGTTTTCCCATTTTCCAAGATTTTCAGTGATAAGTTCCTTAATATTTTCTTCATCCTCTGCAGTAATGCTGTAAGTGTTAGAATTGACTCTGAAAAGCACTCTGTCGCCATCCAATACTTTAAAATTTGAAAATTTATATTTGTCAAGAATTAACTCAGCCTCAGCCATTTCAACAACCTCAAAGCGTAGATTATATTTTCACCTTTTTAATTTTTGGTAACTAAGGACGCAATAAATCTTAAATCTGCATAAAAACTGAGATGCAAAAATTTAAAACCTGATAACCCAAAATACTTTAACTAAATTGAATCTACAAGAAGCGTGGAAGTTATTATGGATGAAATTTGGAGTATAATAGGATTATCATCACTTATTGCGGCAGTTGTTACAGCTATCTTGGGAATTATTCGGGATGTTCTCGTTGAAAAATATCATTACAAAAGAGAAAAAGAAGCTGGGTATATTCAAAAACAGATTCAAGTTATTTCCCGTCTACATTTTGTATTAGCAAGATTTCTGCAGGGCGCAGTTTCACCGCTTTTTTTTAAATCGAGTTCAGATAGCCTAAAAGAAGTAAACGAAATCATGGAAGAAAACTGGAATCTTATACCGTCAAGGATAAGGAATGAATGGTTACCCGCTATGTCACTTATAGTTAAAGCGGTGAATGAAAAAGAACCCCAAAACGAACAAAAACAAGTTGAGATAATTGGAGAAAAAATTGAAGAAATACGAAAACTCATTGAGGACACAGCTAATAAGGAGTTAATTCCCAAATATAACAAAATTGTGGGCGAAACTGTTCCGACTTTTTAGTAGGTTTTCTAAGCGTCAAAGGTTTTTAAATCTGACTCCCTACCCTTTCAGATTTTTTATTTTCCGTAAGGAAGTTTCTGAGTAAATAATGGAAAATTTAAAAACACCATGTATGCTTTAATTATTGCGACAATGATGGAAACTTCGAGAAATCTTAAATCTACGGTCATTGGAATAAATCACTTATGGCACAAGAAGAAAAAGGTTTCAAACCTGATTTTGAAAATGGGGGCTTTTGGGAGTATTACAAAGACTTAGAACGACAATTTGAGAGCTTCTTAGAATATGTGCCTTACTTAGAGGGAAACGAAAATACCTACTCTTTTAGATTGGCTAACATATTTCTAGCTGTTGGAGCACACATTGATTCTGCTCTTAAGAAGATCGCCGAAGATCCAAATTTCTCTGGTAAGTATCCAGAAATGATAAATCCTAAAGTAAAAAAGGGAGAGCACAAAGGCGGTCCGAGAGATCAAGAATTAATTGATTACTACCCCCTTTCAGAGGAATACAAACTTTACGAAAAGGTCGTAGTTTTTAAGTCTCTACCCAAAAGGGAAGAGGTTTTGCCCTTTAAAGAATATCGAAAAGACCTAGGAAAAGTGCCATATTGGTGGACTGCTTACAATCATGTTAAGCATAACTTTAGTGAAGACTTCAAACAAGCAAACCTCAAGACTGTTAGAGATGCTCTTGCTGGAGCGTTTCTATTGAATGTTATTTATGAGCCAGCAGCAGATAGGTTAGCCAAATATGGGCTAGTTAAAGACAAATATCCGTCAGTCGGTTATGGAAAAGAACGTAATTTCTTTAGGGGTAGATGTAGGCAATCCAATTACACAGTTGTTCCTGATTATCATGCTTTTGATTGTTTAATCGAGACACCACTTTTCATTTATACCTTTGATTATGAAAGTGAAAAAATCAGTTAGCTAAAATGTTTTTAGAAATCCCCATAAGCAAAAAGAATGGAAGTATCTTAACTAATACCCTTTAAACACTCATTACTGAAATTCCAATACTCTACTTATTGTCACCTGTAAATTTATTTATAAATTGGTAAATTTCGTGAGGGTTCATAAGCGGCTGCTTGTTACGGTTTTTCCAATGGAGCACAGACTCAGATGAAGTACGGAGGTGAAAACCAAAGAGGCACAGCAATTTTAGTCAGGGGCTATTCTGTGAAAGCCCATTGCAGAGGCAAAGCGTCGCCGTCATATTTGGATGCTGTTAGCCAATCTACGCAGAAAACCTATAGAGAGAGGTCACTATTGGCTGAAAAACCAGCCAAAAGCATGTTGCCTGCTATAAATAAGGGGGCTACAGTCTGCTCCGAGCAACAGAGCACACAGCAGAAACACCTAAGCCACACTTTTCCAAAGTCAAACCACCAAACCAACCCCAATCCAGAACAAAAACAATGTCAAAACAGCTGAATCCAAAAGCATCCCTTCCACACACACCTGTGCGATACGTTTTATAGCCACGGATGAAACACCTCTGTAGCATCTGGGGGAACAAGACACATGAGCGCAAAGTGGAGGAGAAGCAGAAAACACCTCAAATGGCTAGACCTCAAAGCCCTCAAAATCAACCCCAAAACAAACAACAAAACCATGCGCATAGACAACTACAAAACCCCCAGAAAAATCTACCCCCAAAAATACCGCTTACCCAAACGCCTCGGAAAAGGCAAATGGAAAGAACCCAAACCCCTCATCGACATGTTCCAAGACCCAAACTGGATAACCATCATCGCAGAAACCGCAGGCTTCAACCAAGAAACCTTCAAAATCTCCGTCAAAGACCAAAAACTCACACTCAGCGCAAAAGCCAAAGACCGCAGATACCATAAAAGTTTAAATCTCCCCAAAGTAGTCATACCCAACATCGTACGCACAACCTATAAAAATGGCGTCCTCGAAATAAAACTGAAGAAAGCAGCAAAACAAGAAACCATAAAACAACAAGCAGGAATAAACGATGCCACATAAACTCAGAAAACACCGCAAAATGCGCGGATCCCGCACACAAGGCTACGGAAGAATAGGCCAACACCGCGACAGCGGCAGCAAAGGCCACCGAAAAGTCGGCAGACACAAACACCTCTGGAGCCTAGTCAACAACATGCCCGAAAAATACTTCGGCAAACACGGATTCCACTCACGCCAAAACATCCACCGAAAAGAAAACACATTAAACCTCACAACCCTCGCAGAAATCGCCCGAACAACCCTCACCCAAACCGAAATCAACCTAACAAACATGGGCTACACCAAACTCCTAGGTACAGGAAAAATCACCCAACCCCTAACCATCACAATTCCAACCGCCTCAAAAATCGCAACCCAAAAAATCACAGAAGCAGGCGGAAAACTCATAACCGAACAAGAAACCGAAACCGAAGCCGAAGCAGCGGAACCTGGAGAGTAAAAATAGCCAATGGCAGGTAGATTCCTCAACCTCTTCAAACCCATCGGACGCATACTCCCAGAAATCAAAGTCCCAGAACGCAAAGTCAAATTCAACGAAAAAATCTTCTGGACAGCACTCGTCCTCATAGTCTACCTCATCATGAGCGAAATCCCACTCTTCGGCGTAGCAACCAACCTACAAGACCAATTCGGCGCACTACGCGTAATCTTCGCCAGCAACCGCGGAACCCTCATGGAACTCGGCATAGGACCCATAGTCACAGCAGGACTCATTTTGCAACTGCTCGCAGGATCTGCACTTATAAAATGTGACATGTCCGATCCTGAAGACAGAGGGCTCTTCACCATAGCCAGCAAAGTCTTCAGCATACTCCTCACAGGCATCCAAGCAGGAGCATACATCCTCAGCGGCATGTATGGATCCATAAGCAGCCTGGGAACCGCAGCACTCGTCATACTTCTACAACTCCTAGCCGCAGGAATAATCGTCATGCTGCTTGACGAACTCGTCCAAAAAGGGTGGGGATTAGGCAGCGGAATCAGCCTCTTCATCATGGCAGGTGTCGCACAGAACGTCCTTTGGTCAGCGTTTTCTCCTGCGAACGGTTTGTTTGTAGGTGCGATTGGAGCGATGCTTCAGAAGAGTACTACACCTTTTACGCTGTTTAACTGGGTGGTTGGGACACCTTCTGGGTATTACCCTTCACTGATTGGTTTAATCGCGACGATTGTTACGTTTCTCGTGATAATTTACTTGAACGGTGTCAGAATCGAGCTTCCGATGTCTTACGCTGGTTACAAAGGGTTCCGCAGCAAGTACCCGATTAAGCTGCTTTACGTAAGCAACCTTCCAGTAATCTTCGCTTCTGCGTTGTTTGCCAACGTGTACTTCTTCAGCCAACTCATCTGGAGTACACAAGGTTCGCCTGCACCTGGGTCAAACCTGTTCGTTGACATTTTAGGCTCGTACAAAATAGTGCCTTCTGGCAATTCGACGAGCGTGCAGCCTGCAGGCGGATTAGCCTATTTCGTCACTGCACCCCACAACATTTACAGCGTAGGTGGCGACCCTGTAAGAGCTCTGGTTTACTTAGGCATATTGATTGCTTTCTGTGCGGTGTTTTCGCTTATTTGGCTTGAAGTTGGCGGTCTTGGTCCTTCTACGGTTGCGAAGCAGTTGATGGATTCTGGCATGCAGATTCCTGGGTATAGACGATCTGGAAGACCTATTGAGTCAATGCTCAAGCGCTACATTCCAGCGGTGACGGTGTTAGGCGGTATAATCGTAGCCCTAATTGCTGGTCTGGCTGACTTCATGGGCGTTTTCGGTTCGGGTACAGGTATTCTGCTGGCAGTGGGCATAATTTATCAGTACTATGAGCTGTTGATGCGTGAGAGAGCAGCTGAGATGTATCCTGCGTTCAGGCGGATACTGGGCGAATAGCCTGTGAAGCGGCAATAACGGTTATATTCGAGTAATCAGATACCACGATTTGAGGACTGAGGAAAATGGTTGATATCTCCATCATACCGCTTTCGACTATGTCGATTATGGCTGTAGCAGTCACGATTTCGTTTGCTAACATGGGGCTTAACCGTGCGTTAATTACGAAGATGATTGGCTGGCAGGAATATCGGTCTATGCAGAAGGAGATGTCGGAGTATAATTCTGAGCGGATGAGTGCTCTTCGTGCGAAGGACACGAAGACTCTTGAGCGTTTGAAGAAGAAGGAGTCGCAGATTACGGCTATGCAGACGAAGATGTTTAAGCCGCAGTTGATTCTCATCCCGATAACGTTCATTTACTTTATCATTTGGCCTGTTTTGATAGGGTTCTTTCCGAATGTTGTGGCGTATGTGCCAGGGTTAGGGGCGCAACCGTTTTTCATCTGGTACCTGATTTGTTCGTTCTTCTTCGGAACCATTGCTTCGCGTGTGGTAGGCGTGACACCTATACAGTAGTGCGCTGTTGGGGGCAGTTTTATGAGTGGGGCTGAAAAGGCGAAGCTTGTTTCAGGTCGCAGGATGGTTGTGTGCATTTCTGGCATGGCTGGGACTGGGAAGAGTACGTTGGCGAAGAGGCTTGCGCAGAAATATGGTTTGAAGTATTATTCTGGTGGTGATGCTTTGAGGGCTTTGGCTGCTGAGGCTGGATACAAGTCAACTGGAAATGGTTGGTGGGAAAGTCCTGAGGGTTTGAGTTTTCTGGCGAAGAGAGCTGAGGATCCGAGTTTCGACAAAGCTGTTGACGGTAAGCTTTTGGAGTATGCTGCGCAGGGTGATGTTCTTCTGGACAGTTGGACTATGCCTTGGTTGGTTAAGGGTGGCTTCAAGATTTGGCTGGCTGCTTCTGCGGAGAAGCAGGCTGAAAGAATTGCTCAAAGAGACAAAATGACTCTTGTGGAAGCTAGGAAAGCGCTGAAGGAGAAAGAAGGTAAGACGAAAGCCATCTACAAGGAGCTTTACGGTTTCGCGTTAGGTGAAGATTTTGCTCCGTTTAACCTTGTTTTGGATACTGATAATTTGAGTGCCGAAGAGGTTTTTCAAGTTCTCTGCATGGTCATTGACAACGTGGTTCTTGGCGTAAAAAACAGCCAATAATTCTTGAAGTTATTCTTTTTTAGTCGCTTTGATTTAAAGCGTTATAGGTTTGTCTTGTGGTCTGTTGTGCGATTTTTTTTCTATACCCCCCTTATTTAAACTACAAATAGGTTTGAACTATCGCCGATTAACAGCTCAGAGCAGACTATAGCCCCCTTATTTATGGCATCTGCATGGTTTTTTTTTGCTTCTTAAAGCCAAACCGTGGGAGGAAATAAATCAGAACTGCAATTATGACTATAGCGATGGAAATCAAAATTATCCACTCTGACTTAAAGTTAAAATTAGCAATAAGCAATGCTACAACGACCCACGCTAGAATGGCTGAAATCGTTCTAATCTGCAACTCTGCAACCTCTTTGAGGGTAGAGACGTATTCATTTGCGTCTCCAATAAGTCTATTTGTTGTTTGGTTCTGGTATAGTTTTTTTTACACTTGTTAAGCTACATGTGCGGGTATCCAGAATAAAGGGTTCAGTAGTTCCTGAAAACTAAATCGAGTACACCTTAACGGTTGGTTGTGCACTAAAGCTAAACATTATTTTGTATCCCATCGGTATGTACCTCGCAGTCAGTGTAGTAGCAGTATTTTCTAACACGTCGCCGTTTGCGTCAAAAATCGTTATGGATGCAACCGAGCCTCCTGTTGAGTAAACCAAAATGTCACCTTGAACCACAGTGTATGTGACGCCGCTTGTCACGTTGCTTGAAGCGTCATTGGGGAAGTACATGCCAACGGTTTCTGCGCTGTCGCTGAAGGGAGTGGCTATTTTTCCGTAGGGGTTGTAGCCTTTGACGTTACTGACTCTGCCAAGACAACCGAGGAACCAGAAGGCTTGTGGAGAACTGCATTCTACGTGTCCGCCATCTACACTGACGTTAATCAGGTTCGGCTGTCCATTTTGAACTGCGCAAAGGGTAACTGTTCCTGCACCGCCCAGAAAGCCTTTTTCTACGCCGTCAGGTGTTCCGCAGTAGATATTTCTGATTTGCACGTCTCCGCCTGTTCCGTCTATGGCGACGCCTGACTTGTTAGTCTCAAACAATCTCAGGTTTTCAAGAGTGTAATGTGCGTAGGCGTCGTTGCCGCTTTTGCCACAGTACAGGTAAATCAGGTTTTGTGGGCACAAGACTTTGTTGGCTTCTCCGCCGACCTCAACGTTTTGCATGATAAGGTCCTTGCTGCCCTCAAAGTAAATCGGTGTATCAATGACTGAGGTAGATGCCCAGGCATCGCCATTGCTAAATATGTTTTCAAGTATCCAATCATATTTGTACGAGCAATGCAGTAGACCGAGTTGGTTAATGTAGCCGAAAATATTGCGTGCCCGCAAGTCAGCGACCCAATTAGCAGACCAAACTCCGTACACGTTATAGTCTAAAAGGATATTTTCCAAGTTTACGTTATCAATTACATCTGCACTGTCTACGAAGGTTTCCGGATTGAGGTTGATTCCGTATTGCTTACGGTTTACCTGAACATTGCGGATTGTTAATGTGTTTGCGGTGTCAACGTCTATTCCTGAGCCTGGTGAGTACACGGTACTTGACGTTGCTTCATCGTTGTCTTTGCCGCTGATGCCTAGGTTTTGGATTGTTACTCCGAAGACGAAGTTGGTTTTGCCAACTTCGAAAGCGTCTATTCCCTCTGCTATTATTACGGTTCCCCATTTGTTAGAGAATCCGTGGTAAATGATGTCGTTGGTGAAGAATAGGTCTCCTGCGACATTTATTCCTGAAATTGTGACTGAGGAGTTTTCCACATCGATCGGTGCGGTTAGGACGATTTTGCCGACGAGCATCACTGATTTTCCGTTTTTGACTGCAAAGTTTGCGACGGCGCTTGCGTTTGTGTTTGTATACACCGCTTTCCCCTGAGAATCTACAGCGGTATAGTTGCCGCCGCTGTATTCCACCGTGAAGCTTGGTGAGCCTTCCCCGGATGCAATTTGACTTGTACTTACTGGACTTGGAGTTAGTGTACCTTGTGGACTTGGACTTATTTCGGATCCTTGATCTCCAATAAGGAATTGACTCGTTATAACACTCGAGATTAAGACAGACACCAAAACTACAGCTACAAGTGCAACTGCGAGTATCTTGTTGGATGCTGCCAAAGACGTTCCCAGAACCCACTTTGTTGGGTTCAATTAAAAGTTTATCGGTGGTCACGAGTAAACACCTGAAAATATATCCTGGTCGTTTAGCTTCGCAGTGATTCTTGTATTCTGAATCCGCAGGAAATCAGGCATGCGCAAGTTTTCTGTGAATTATTACCTTGTTTATGAAAGGTGTCTTGCTGAATGTTTTTCTGGCAAATATTTTTTTGAGGTTTAAGTGTTGCGCAAGTCTTAAAACTACACAGTCTGAGTTAGATTCAGAATAGTTCCCTGAAAGGGAGAAGGAGCGAGTGCATTGTCAGTGAAATCTATCGTCAAGTGGCTGTTTTCTTTCACACTTTTGCAACTCGTCGCTTTGTGCTTAATTGTTTCCTACCGATTCGTTAGCGATGAATCCACGATTACGTTGTTTGTTTTCAATTTTTTCTTTGCGTCAATCATATTTCTATTGAATGGAACAATTAACAGAAAACTCGGAATGCTGGCAATAGGCAATGTTGTCGGTTTGTTTTGGAACATGATTTTCCACTATTTTTCTTTTGTTGGCACGTTTTATTTTGGCGATTCCTTCGAGGCGTTTTACACCATTACGTTCCCGCTGTTAAACCTCATGTGGGTAGTGCCGTTCTGGTCGCTGAGCATAAGTTTCCTTCCTAGACCGCAGAATGCAGGCGCAGAGGCGAAACCACTTTGATTGAGGTTTTGGAAGGTTTTTTCCTCTTTCTGACTTCTCTCATGATAGTTTACATGGTGCGTCATTACATTTTCACCTTGACTATGTTGAGAATAGCCCGAAAAGCGAAAACTGCCCATACATATGCAAAAATTTCATACAAGCCGACGGTCTCGATTCTTATTCCAGCGCGAAACGAGGATAGAGTAATTGGGCGACTGCTTCAACGGATGAATGAACTTTCTTACCCCAAAGAAAAACTGCAAGTAATAATCGTGGATGATGCTTCATCCGACCGTACAGGGACAATCGCTGAAGGATACTCAAGGCGATTCAAATTCATAGAAGTAGTGCATCGAGACAAGCTGGACGGAGGCAAAGGCAAAACTTCAGCAATGAATGCAGGTTTCAAAAAGTCAAACGGCGAAATTATACTGTGCTTCGACGCAGACTACTATCCTCAAAACGACATCGTGGAGAAGCTAACTGAACCTTTTGCGCAACCCGAGGTTGGTGCCGTGCAGGGACGCGTGGTTGTCTTGAATGAACCCCAGAATATGGTAACGCGGTTAGTGGCACTAGAGCGAATAGAAGGATACAGAGTAGACCAAGAAGCCCGCAACAGCCTTGGGCTCATTGCCCAGTTCGGCGGCACGGTCGGAGGCTTCAGGCGAAGCTTATTGGAAGAGCTGGGCGGATGGGATGAGACAATTCTGGCAGAAGACACAGACCTGACTTTTAGAGTCTACCTCGCAGGCTACAAAGTGGCTTACGTGGGCAACGCTGAATGCTATGAAGAAGCAGTTGACAGCTTGAAAGCTTATTGGACGCAAAGATATAGGTGGGCGAGGGGGCACATGCAGTGCTGTTTCAGGCACTCTGCAGAAGTTTTGAAAAGCAGCAACCTCAGATTAAGAGAGAAAATTGACGGGTTGCTCTTGCTGAACGTGTACTTCATGCCCCTTATAGCTCTCTTATCGTTCATCGTCGGCGTTGCTCTGATTTTCCTTGAGGCTTCTCCGCTTGTGGGCATACTCTGGTTTTCTGTCCCAGTCGCTTTCTACAGTTTTGTCGGGAACTTTGCGCCGTTCTTTGAAGTGGGCATTGGCGCTTATCTTGATGGTAGGCGCCGAGTCCAATGGTTGATTCCGCTGCTTCTTTTCACTTTTCTCTACAATATTCCAATTTGCACTAAAGCATTTCTGGACCTTCTCGCATCTAAACTTAGGGGAAAAAGCAGCAATACTTGGGCTAAGACTCAGCACTTGGGCAGCGGGAACCGTTTTATCGGCAGCCAAACCATAACGTTGGAGAGAACCTCATGATTGCGGAGGCGCCTTTGGTGCTTGTCGTGCTGTTTTTGGGTTCAGCCGTTCTATTCCTTCTAATGCTTCTTCCTTCTTTTCTTGAACTCAAAAAACCAAAGGATGCTGGTCCCCGAATGATAATGGACGATGCTGCTGGATTGACTGCTCAGACAATGCGATTTGAGATTAATTTCATATCAAGCCTTGAGGAAAAGGACTCTTCGGCTAAACTTAAACCGACCCTAGCAGACATACTGGGCGTTTTGCAAAACATTGACGTCTAGTGTTTGTTTTCTTTGAGGAGGAGTTTAGCGTTTTTCCACTGCTCTCTGGCTAAGGACAAGTTGCCGTATGGACCGCTGTGAAGAGAGTAAAATATGTAGCATAAGTAAGTGCATTGTTCGCATTCATGGTAAGTTTCGCGCAGTTTATCGAACTCTCTGCTTTTCCATATTTTTGGTAAGTCAAAGACTGACCCTGCGAAATTGTGGCTGTGGCACCCTCCGATTCTGCCTAAGTGGTCTATGATGAAGAAGTCTTTTAGGGCGCGGCATTTCCAGATTCTCTTGTCTTCCGAGTACAGGCTCCGCATGGCTTTCAGGAGTTTCGTTGTCATCAGAATGCGTTTGTTCTTTTTCCTCATTTCAAGAAGCGTGTCGCACAGGTTAACCATAGCCTGCTTGTCTTTTATAACGAACTCGTCGTTCGCTTTGCCGATTCTGAAAAGCTGGTTTATGTCCGCGGAGAGGTCGAAAGAGTAGAGGCAATACCAAACTGGGATTCCCTTCGATGTGAAGTAGTTAGTTATGTCAACGATTTCGTTGAGGTTAAGTTGAGAAATCGTGGGCGTCACGCTGACGTTTATGCCTTCCTTATGCAGGGTTTCCACGGAGTGCATGGCTTTCTCGTAGGAGCCTTTGACGCCTTTGATGTAATCCATTTTGGCAGGGTCTAAACTGTCAATTGAAATCGCAACGAAGTCAACGTTGCGCAACGCGTCAATTTTCTCTGCCGCCATGCTGCCGTTGTCGTAAACGGTGGTCACAAAGAACTTCGAAGCATAATCAACAATTTCGCCTGCATCCTTTCTCAAAAGGGGGTCTCCGCCTGAAAACACGACTTCTACGACGCCGAGGTCTCTGAGGATGTCTAAGCCGCGTTTGATTTCGTCTGCTGACAGTTCCCGTTGGTCTTGTTCTCTCCAGACGTTGCACCCTCTGCAGCGGTAGTTGCATTTCCTTGTTATGAGCCACTGGGCGTGATGTGGTTTGTTTGGGATGAGCGAGCGTGCTGCGACGTTCGCGGCTTTGCTGAGCTTCAAAGAATCTTCCTTCAACCGCTTCGTTATACCAGAGTATTTAGACCTGAACTATAAAAACCATTGTTCAAACTTGCAATTAAGCCTCTTGCTTCTTGCGGCACGTTTTGAAGACTTTTTTCTCCCGCGCAAACAGTCTTTGTTTCTGCTTGCGTGTCCAATTTTTTCGCTTCCAATTTAGCGCATAATTGGCGACTCTCAGTAGTCAGGCAGTCTTTATATGAGTTGTCACTAAACCTCAAACCGCAATCTCGGCAGATGAAACGTTGAACTGAACCAACATTAATCTCTCTTATTCCATCCTTCCAAATTCTCTTGCTCTTGCAGTCAGGACATTCCCTACTTGTCTCTTCACCTCCCTGAGTTGCATCTTTTAATTCTGTAATCGTTAAGCCTCCTTACAATAGCCGCTAAGTTTCTCACTATTAAGCAATTGGCAAGATAGACTATGTGATTGTACACTACCTGTAGCGTATAATTGCGCAGATTTCACACAATTCTTCGAAAATTCCGAGAAATTTAAAAACCATGCGCGCGCAAAGAAAACAGACTTTTGCGTAGTGAATTGCGTTAAGCGCCTCGGTCGGTACGAAGGGTTCTGCTGAAACCCTTCTCTCGCGTTATCCTCGCAGATGCCCGGCCGCGACCTAAAAAAGCGAAGTGCTTCGCACCGCTCGGGGGTCTCCCACCCTAAAGGGCACCCCCCACCACTCGCGCCAAAGGTTCACTTTTTCCCCTCGGCGCACGAACATTGCGAATTTGGATGGTCAAAAAGAAAGAGTGGCGCGCGTTTAAGGATAAAACTCTTATGCTCTTAGAGCTTAGTAGGGAAGTGGTGGTCTAAGCGCATGAATAGATTATTTAGGGTAACCGTAACGGTCTCCTTAGTTTTTGTTTTCAGTTTAGTTTTGCTTACGCCTGCTCACGCAGACTGGACCATGTTCCGATCGGATGAAATTCACAGTGGCGCAGGAACAGGTAGCTCACCTAATAATGGCATCAAGCTTTATAGATACCCCACCAACAGCGGGGTCTATTCGTCTCCTGCTGTTGTTAATGGTGTGGTCTACGTTGGCTCATATGACGGTAACGTTTATGCTTTGAATGCTAATAGCGGCACCAAGCTTTGGAGTTACACCACAGGTAGTGAGGTTGCTTCGTCTCCTGCTGTTGCCAATGGTGTAGTTTACGTTGGCTCATATGATGGTAATGTTTATGCTTTGAATGCTAACAGTGGCACCAAGCTTTGGAGTTACACCACAGGTAGTGGGGTCTATTCGTCTCCTGCTGTTGTTAATGGTGTGGTCTACGTTGGCTCATATGACGGTAACGTTTATGCTTTGAATGCTAATAGCGGCGCCAAACTTTGGAGTTACACCACCAGTTATGGGGTTGGTTCGTCTCCTGCTGTTGCCAATGGCGTCGTCTACGTAGGCTCAGGTGATGGTAATGTTTATGCTTTGAATGCTAACAGTGGCACCAAGCTTTGGAGTTACACCACAGGTAGTGGGGTCTATTCGTCTCCTGCTGTTGCCAATGGCGTCGTCTACGTAGGCTCAGGTGATGGTAATGTTTATGCTTTGAATGCTAACAGTGGCACCAAGCTTTGGAGTTACACCACAGGTAGTGGGGTTGGTTCGTCTCCTGCTGTTGTTAATGGTGTGGTCTACGTTGGCTCATACGACGGTAACGTTTATGCTTTGAATGCTAATAGCGGCACCAAGCTTTGGAGTTACACCACAGGTAGTGAGGTTGCTTCGTCTCCTGCTGTTGCCAATGGTGTAGTTTACGTTGGCTCATATGATGGTAATGTTTATGCTTTGAATGCTAACAGTGGCACCAAGCTTTGGAGTTACACCACAGGTAGTGGGGTCTATTCGTCTCCTGCTGTTGTTAATGGTGTGGTCTACGTTGGCTCATATGACGGTAACGTTTATGCTTTGAATGCTAATAGCGGCACCAAGCTTTGGAGTTACACCACAGGTAGTGAGGTTGCTTCGTCTCCTGCTGTTGCCAATGGTGTAGTTTACGTTGGCTCATATGATGGTAATGTTTATGCTTTGAATGCTAACAGTGGCACCAAGCTTTGGAGTTACACCACAGGTAGTGGGGTCTATTCGTCTCCTGCTGTTGTTAATGGTGTGGTCTACGTTGGCTCATATGACGGTAACGTTTATGCTTTGAATGCTAATAGCGGCGCCAAACTTTGGAGTTACACCACCAGTTATGGGGTTGGTTCGTCTCCTGCTGTTGCCAATGGCGTCGTCTACGTAGGCTCAGGTGATGGTAATGTTTATGCTTTGAATGCTAACAGTGGCACCAAGCTTTGGAGTTACACCACAGGTAGTGGGGTCTATTCGTCTCCTGCTGTTGCCAATGGCGTCGTCTACGTAGGCTCAGGTGATGGTAATGTTTATGCTTTGAATGCTAACAGTGGCACCAAGCTTTGGAGTTACACCACAGGTAGTGGGGTTGGTTCGTCTCCTGCTGTTGTTAATGGTGTGGTCTACGTTGGCTCATACGACAATAATGTTTATGCTTTGAATGCTAACAGTGGCACCAAGCTTTGGAGTTACACCACAGGTAGTGAGGTTGGTTCGTCTCCTGCTGTTGTTAATGGTGTGGTCTACGTTGGCTCATACGACAATAATGTTTATGCTTTGGGTGCTTCAATTGCGGTGGTGCGTGGGGTAAACAATGGGATATATTATGGCGAAATAGGTGTCTCTTCGAACTCTTGGACTCAGCTTCCTTCTGGTTTAACTTCTGATTCTCCAGCCGCCGTCTTAGCCGGAACTGAACTGCACATTGTTGTCAGAAGCATCGATGGCTCAAGCATCTGGCACAGTTACATAGATACTAATAGTGGCATTTTTTCGGGGTGGACTCAGCTTTCTGGATTTACGCCTTCAGCCCCCACGTTAACTTCGAATGGCACTCATTTATGCCTAGTTGTACGCGGTTTAGACAACAGAATCTGGTATCGTTTCTACACTCTATCATCACGCGTATGGTCAGGTTGGACGTCTTTGCCTTCCGGATACACCTGTGATAGCCCAGCAGCAGCCATACTAAACAACAAACTCAATGTGGTCGTTAGAAGCACGGATACCCGCAGCATTTGGCACAGCAACGTGGATTTGTCGACAGGCGTCTTCAGCGGATGGACACAGGTGGGCGGCTTCACCCAGTCGTCTCCGACGCTTGCAGTCTGCAGTAGCCTTAACGAGTTGGTTCTTGTGGTTAGAGGCTTAGACAACGCCATTTACCGCAATGTCTGGAGTGGATCAAGTTGGGCAGGGTGGACTGCACTTCCCAGTGGATTAACCTGTGATGGAGTTGGGGCTTCGGTTATTGGTCAAGAGCTCCAAGTGTTCGTTCAGGGCGTTGAAGGCTTAAGCATTTGGAAAGCTAGCGTTACCTTGTCTTCAGGAAGCTTCTCTGGCTGGACGCAGTTGAGCGGATTCACTCCGTCCAAACCGACATTAGCTCTGTTGATGGATTAAAGTATACATTGTTTGCATTTTTGATTGAGCCGACATACACTTTGGCGCAGCCGTGATGCTCGGGGTTAGCGCCAACTCTCATAGCGCGCGCTTTGGTCTAAAAGACCAGCAACCAAACGAAAACTCACTCTGAAATCGCTGAGTACGATTTTGAACCTGAACTAACCTCATTTACATCAAGTCGAGGCTGAGATATTTTTGGAAAATGGCATCTTTGAATTTTGTCCCCAGAGAATAGGAACGCTTCTGGAAAGCCCACGTATTTGCAAGAGTCTTGAATCCTTTCCCTGAGAGGTTGGCACTCTCCAAATCTGTGGCTTTCGTAACGTACTTTCCGAGGTATTTTAGCCCATCAGCCAAATTCACCATGCCTTGAACGTCAATGAAGCTGTGCCATAGACCTCGGAGCTTTTTCACTTCTGGAAAAGGAATACGCCAAATGTAACGCTTGTGTTTCTTGCTCCATCTTAGGAACGTTGGAAACTCGTAATCTGGAAAGTACAAGATGCAATGTATGTGAGGGTAGCCTTGCTCTGTGCTCTCGTAGACCCGCGCAGTAAGAACGCGCCCGTATTTTCGCCGAAGATTAGCCACCAACAAATTCCAGAAATAACTAATGGAGTCCCATGCAGTTTTCCAATCGCTGAAATTAATGTCCCATGTTAAACTGAGGAAAAGTATGTTCGTGGTTGTTTCATTAATAGAAATCAATTCACCGTTTTCAGCGTCTAATTTTTGTTGATACTCAAAAGGAAGAGTGAATTCTCCCCATTGTTTTCCGACCTTCCAAGCATACTTCGGATTTCCCCTTTTAGGGACAAGGGAAGCAATTTGCCGAATGGGCGAATGGTGTTTTTTCTGCTCAAAAATCATGTACTGATTATCGGAACCCCAATCAAAATACGTGGCGCAAATGACCTCTTGGGTGGTTTCTTTATCATACAAAACGGAACGAATACGTGAAAGAGAACCTGTCCTTAATAATTTGAGGTCAAGAGCCTTTCTCGCGTCGGCGTCCCGCCGACTCCCCGCCTTCGCAAAAACAGGCGCCAGAGAAACGCACCCTTGAGAAATCGCCAGAAAAGACTTTTTTGCTGACTTCATACGCCGAAGGGTAGAGAAGCACCTAAACTATCACAACAAAAGAAAAAGATGGAATTGTGCGCGGGAGATGTCGCCAAGGTTTTTAGGTTTGAACTATAAAAACCATACATCATCTTCGGGCATATTATCTTTGGTTGCAGCCTGCTTACCCTCGGAGCAACCAGACAGAAGTTGGATTGTTTTTTAACTATACTCGGGAACTATGGTCCAGCTTGTCAGGGCGTTACCAGAATAGTAGATGTTTGAGTCTACTTCCACATAAGATCCCGCTTCAACCGTGCCTAAATCTATGTAGCTGTCGTTCGCCACTGCATCCACCTGGTACAACGTAACGTGAAGCCTGCACTCATGGGCGTCGGCGGTTCCAACATTCCACACCTCGCCTGAAATGTAAAAGCGAATGACGCCTGACCAAGGATGCCCCTCAAAAGGAGAACTCCGCACATCACTGGTGCCCAGCCTCGTGAGAATCTTCGGAGCCGTCTGTGGAACTGGGATGCGGCTGAGTTGGCTTTCAAGGTCTGCGTTTTCAGTTTGAAGATAAGCGTTTTCGGCTTGAAGGTTGTCCGTTTGATTGCTTAAGTTAGCTTCTTGACTTTGCAGGTCTGCGGCCTGCGTTTCGAGGCTTGCTTTTTCGCTTTGAAGCAAGTTCGCTTGTTCTTTCAGGTTTGCCAGCTGGGCTTGAAGGTCAGTGGCTTGGTTTTTGAGGATTCGGTTTTGTTCGGTGCCGTTCTGGAAGGTGAGAAAATAGCCGTTTGCAGCGAGACTCACGAGTAGGACGGCGGAAATGGCTAATACGGCGGTTTTTGTCTTCAACCTTTTTCACCTTCTATGTGTATTCGGGGATGATGGTCCAGTTCGTCAGCGCGACGCCCGTATAGTAAATGTTGTTTGTGACTTCCCTGAACGTCGCGGGATAAATGGTGCCCAGTTCGACGTACGTGTCCTTTACCACAGTGCTTCCACGGTAGAGCGTCACGTGGAGCTTGCAGTTGCGTGCGATATCGGTTCCCACGTTCCATACTTCACCGGAAATGTACAGGCGAATGTCCGAACCCGCGTAGTCATACTGCATGTCACTGGCGCCAAGCCTCGTAACCAACTTAGACCCTGTCGCCGGATTTGTCTGGTTCGTCTGGCTCTGAAGCTGCGCCTTTTTGCTCTGCAGATTGGAGTTTTCCGTCTGGAGATTGGACGTCTGGTTGCCAAGGTTCTCCACATGGCTTCTCAGGTTTGCCACTTGAGCGGTAAGGTTTGCGTTTCCGTCTTGGAGAACGCCGATTTGTTCCGTGCAGTTCGCCACTTGATTCTGAAGGTCTAATGCTTGGTTTTGAAGGTCACTGTTAGAAAGAGCCAAGCGGTTTTGCTGCTCATAGAAATAGGCGTTTGCCCCAAGGCTTACGGCAAGAAAAGTCGAAATCGCTATCAGCGCCAAGATGGATTTCATGCCTCATCGCCTTCCTGTTCAAGTTTCTATCTTCAGTTTCTCCAAATTCAACTGCTTCTTTCGCAAAGACAACTATTTTGATGGGACCCTTTTTAATCCTCCCTGAAGAACACTTTTTTCAAGTGATGTATCCAGAGGAGAACAGTTCTGTTCCGTCCCAAGAACAGTCTCTCTGTGCGCTGTGTAAGGCAGATTTCGCCAAGGTTTTTAGGCTTGAACTATAGAAACCATACAAAGCACGTGAGGCATGCCAAGTGGAACCTGTAGACGTAGTGTTGATAACGTTGAACAGCGAAAGGAAACTGCAAGAATGCCTCACCTCAGTCTACCAGAACGTGCCGGTGAACCAACTGATAGCCGTGGACGGCGGCTCCACCGACCGAACCCTGAAAATCCTTAGCCAGTTCAACGGCAAATACGGCAACGTCAAAGTCATCCACGACAAAGGCACCCGAGCCACAGCACGCCAGAAAGGCATCGAAAACGTCAAAACTCCATGGTTCATCTTCGTCGACAGCGACGTGGTTCTCTGCAAAAACTGGCACAAAAAAGCCCTAACACACGTAGACGCGAACGTCGGCGCCGTCTGGGGAACCGAAGTATGGTCAACCATCCACAGCAAAACCACGCTCAAGATTTTTCTGCGCGTAACACGGAAAATCTTCGACTTGCGCGGCGGGACCCACGATACGCTCATCCGCACGGACTTGCTTAAAGACATCAGGATTCCTGGGAACCTGCACGTTTTCGAAGACGCCTACGTCATGAAGTGGATAACCTCGAAGGGACACCGCGTAGTAGCCTGCTATGACCCGTTCTGCATCCACTACCGACCCGCCGCGGTGTGGACTCTGCGCGGAAGCCTAAACCTAATTATAGACTCTCTGAAGCTCAGCAACGCCAAGATGCTTGCCAAGCTGGTGCCTGCGTACGGCTTTTACACGGCATACTCGATATACCAACTGATGTCAAAGAAAGAGGCGAAGCAATGAGTTACTTTTCCTCAGGTTCGCCTGAAAAGGCGCTGCCCTTCAGACTTGGATTTGAAAGGTTATTATGCCGAAGCCGTCTATAATCAATGTTTACAAAGCATAGAGGCACAATGATGCAGGCAATCGACGTTGTCATGCTGACAAAGAACAGCGAACACATAATAGGCAAATGCTTAACCAGCATCTACCAAAACGTGCCCGTAAACAACCTAATCGTAGTCGACGGAAACTCAACTGACCGCACCCTGAAGATTGTGGATGCAGTGAACGAGAAGCACGGCCACGTCACCGTCCTAAGTGTCAACGGTTCAAGAGCCAGAGCCAGAGAAAAAGGCATACACTGCGTGGAAACGGACTGGTTTCTGTTCGCGGACAGCGACATCATCCTCAGCAAAGACTGGTTCCAAAAAGCCAAAGAAAACATCCAATCCGACGTCGGCGCAGTCTGGGGAGTAAACATCGACGTCATCCCTAACCTCAAAGACAAACACATCCTCAAACTGCAAGCCCTGATTGCGGGCGAGTGTTTTTCCCTCCGAGGCGGAACCCACGACGCCCTCATCCGCCGTGACCTTGTGCAGGACATAAAAATCCCCGAGCAACTGCACACCTACGAAGACGCCTTTATCATGAACTGGATTAAGAAAAAAGGCTACAAAACAGTTGTGGGAAACGACATCTACTGCCTCCACTATAAGCCGCCTGAAAACTGGAACCTAAGCAACGCTGTTTCAGGCGCAATTTTGGAGCTAAAATGCGGCTTGGTGTACTCGCGGAATTTCTCTTACGTGATTTATTACCCGTTTTTCATGTTCCACTGGTTCCTGCAGATTGGTCTGCAAAACGTGAAGCGGCTACTGCCGACTTAGTGCCTTCCAAAGATGGTCAGATTTGGGGCGCGGCAACGCCTTTGCTTCGCCACCTTTCTCTTCGAGAAACCGCTGATTGGTATTTTGCAGGAATTCTCCGATTATGGAAGCCTGAATCCGTTGCTGCTTCAAACTTGAGACGATGCTGTTTGCCTTTTCTGGGTTTGCTGCGATGAGCAAGGCACCTGAGCTTATGAGTTGCAGCGGGTCAACTTTGAAGTGTCTGCAGATTTGGGCGGTTTCTGGCAAAACCACGATTTTCTCTTCAGCAACCTTGACGCCTAAGCCTGCGGCGTCTGCCACTTCGTGGATTCCTCCTGCTACTCCGCCTTCGGTGGGGTCGTGCATGGCGTGGACTCCGCCAGTTCTATGGGCAGTTATGGCGTCTTTGACGACGCTTATTTGGCTGTAGAAGTCTTTCGCGCTCTGTGTAAACGCGGTGCCCAAAGCTTTTTTGAGTTCGTTTTCTCTGTCGCTTGCCAGAATCGCGGTGCCTTCTATGCCCGCACTTTTCGTCAAAATTAAAGCGTCTCCAGGTTTTGCTCCAGCCGTCGTGACGTAGTTGCCCTTCTCGGTGACGCCCATGGCGCAGCCCACCACAATCGGGTTAGCCAGCTTAGGCGTTGATTCGCAGTGTCCACCCACGATTGCCATACTCAGTTCTTGGGCTGCGTCGTTCATCTGCGTGCTGATGACTTCAACCATGTTTCTGTCTGCGCTTTCGGGAAGCATGAGGCATGAGAAGAGGAAGGCGGGTTCCACGCCGAAAGTTGCTACGTCATTCGCGTTTACGTTGACGGCGAGCCATCCGATGCGTTCAATGGCGCCTGTGATGGGGTCCATGGAGACGATTAGCGATTTGTTTCCTAGGTCCAGGACTGCGCCGTCTACTCCTGCGGTTGGTCCTAAGGTGACTTCTTTGCGTGGGGCGCCGAGGTTTTTGAAGACCACTTCTTTCAGTAGGTCTATGGGGATTTTTCCTGGAGAGAGACTCATTTTAACCACTCACCATTTTGTTATGTTCTTAATTTTTAGTTTGGGGGTAACTTCGGTGTACGAATCTGACAATTGGGACTGCGATGATTAAGCCAATTAGCATTTGACCGATGTTTAGGGGAATTTCGAAAATGGCTGTCGCTTTGCCCAGCACTATTTGCTCATAGAGGAAGTACCCCGTGACCATTACTAAGCCGCCTAGTATTGTTGAGACAATGGTCCATCCGTATTGTGGTTCAATCTTGAGGCACGCATAGATTATTAGCAGCGCGGCTGCAGCTCCCAACACGTACCACAGTTCAGCGGGAACAAAAAAACTGAATGTGGGTTCAGTTGGCGCAGGTATCCCTAAGTACAAAGACACATTTCCGCTGAGGTACAACGCGCCAGTTATTCCTAGCAAAACACCTACGCATATTCCTAGAAAGACTGTGAATGCTTTCCACTTCGGTTTTGTGATTTGGCTTACTCGTCTTTTTCCGAGGAATCCCACGATTGCGCCTTCCAGACCTTTGATGACTAGTGTTCCGGGTGCAAATTGAGGAGCGACCAACGCGTCAGATATTGCTGCTCCGACGCCTCCTGCTACGCCTCCGACGAGGGAACCGAAAACCAAAGCTGCCACGTAAATCACGATTTCTCCTAGGTTGAAATAGCCACCTGTTGCGGGTATGTTGATGACGAAAGAATATGTTCCCACAAATACGAGTGCCGCGAATACGGCTGCTAACGAGATTTTTATCGTGGTTTGCGTGTTATGCCTTTTTTCCATTTTGGGCACTTCCTCAACATTTAGTATAGTTGAAACTTTAGTATAGTTGTAGCTATACTATTTATTATACCTTACCACCCCTCAAAAATCACATCAACAGTTTCAAATCGTCAAAAGCCGCCAAAGCCTTCCTTCCATGTTCGGTAATCCTGAAGAACTTCTTCCCCTTCTCCTCATACCCAACAATCAATCCCTTCTCTGACAACTCGTTCAAATGCTGGTACACTGCACCGCGCGTCATAACTTTCCCAAGTTGCTTCCACAAGTCATAGCCATACGTGTCCTTCTCGCTCAGAACCCTCAGAATTTTCTCCTTAGTGCTGATTTCCAACCCCAACCCAGCGGTTTTCTGCTTCTTATTCAGTGCCTGCAGCACATCTGTGGCTTTGAGCCCGCTCCCCGTGATGAGACAGATGACGCTGCCATCGCTGGGTATTTTGTCTTCCGCCACAAGTTTCTCCAACGCCGCCACCGTGGCTGAGCTAGCAGGCTCGGCGAAGACTCCTTCCAGCTTCGCCACCTGAAGTTCCGCTTTTAGAATTTGCTCATCCGAAACCGTCAAAGCCAACCCATTTGACTCCCTTATTGCCTTCGCGGCTAAGTCGCTTTGCAGCGGCTCCGCGACGAGTATGGCTAACGCGCGGGTGAACGGGTTGCAGAATTTTTCCGATGTGCCTAGCCCTTCGGTTAATGCTTTAACTATTGAAGCGCATCCCTCAGGTTGTACGCCTACTATTTTCGGCAGCGATTTTGTTAGTCCGAGTTGGTTGAGTTCTTTGAAGCCTTTCCATATTGAGTAGATGGTTCCGCCGCTGCCCATGGAAACCAACAGCCATTCTGGCACGCCAAACTGCTCGCTAATCTCGTAAGAAATGGTTTTTTGCGCTTCCACAACCAGCGGGTTCAACTCCGCAGTTGCTTGGTACCAGCCCGTTTCCTTCGCCACCGCAGCCGCCTTGCGTATGGAGTCATCCACAATCTCGCCAGACTCCTCAATGACCGCGTCGTAGGCAAGCATCTGCGCCAACTTTCCGACGTCAACGATTTTTGGGACAACGATGTGGCAGGTCAGCCCAGCTTTAGCGGAGTAAGCAGCCAGAGAGGCGCCCATGTTGCCGTTGGTGGCGCAGATCAAAGCGTTAAAATCATGGTCAATCGCATCGGAAGTGAGCAAAGCCGCCGCGCGGTCCCTATATGAATGCGTGGGGTTGCGAGTTTCATCCTTCAAATAGAGCTCTTTTAATCCGATGGCTTTCGTGAGCCTTTCCGCCTTATGCAGAGGCGTTCCGCCTTCGCCTAAACTGACCATGTGCTTGATTGGCGGAAGCATCTGCTTGTACCGCCAGAACCCCAGCGGTCCAGAGAATTTTATTTTTCCGCCTTCAGGCATGTCTGTTTTGATTTCCAGTGTTCCTCCGCATTTTTCGCAGACGCTTCTCAGTGGATACAATGGAAACTCTGTGCCGCAGCGAACGCATCGGAGAATCAAATTCTTCATACCTTCAGGCAATCCAATGAGGTTCTTTTGTCTTATTATTCTTTCAGCCATTTTCCATTTTCTGAGAGTGTTCCGAGAGGGGAAAATCTAAATGTGAGTGCACAGCAGAATATACCAGATTGCGAGTGACAAGTTATGACTGAGAAAGTTAGAGAAGACACAGTAAAAATGCACAAAGACGCCAACTCCCTCATGGAGTCAGGCAAATACACCGAAGCAAGAGACCTCTACACAAGGACTGCAGAACTCTACTTCAAAGGGCAGAACTACTTCGACTCCGCAACCATGTACTACAAAGCAGGCGAATGCAGCTTCGCACTAAAAGAGTACGAGAAAGCCGTCGAGAGCTTCATGAAGTCCGCCGAAATTTGCTTCAACAAAGGATTCGACAGATTCGGCGTCAGCGCCTTGGACTACGCGAAAGACTGCCAGAAAGCGCTAGGCAACACCAAAGAAGTTGAAGCGCTGGAAAAGAAAATCAAGGAAGTCAAAGCCAAACTCGAAAGCGCCTTCTAAACCCACCAACTTCAACCCAAAAACTCACGCCATTACTCTTTTCTATTTTTGCGGTTCCTCAGGCAAATCATAATAGAAAGCAGAAACCATCAATCTAACAGCAACTGTCTAGGTTTCGTTTATGCCGACACTTTTCAGGTCTCTGGCGGAACTTCTCGAAAAAATAGAATCCACCCGAAAACGCACCGAAATAACCACCTTGATGGCAGACTTCCTGAAAAGCTTGGAGCCTGACGACGTGGAACCAGCAGTCTCCCTGATTCTCGGCAGAGCCTTCCCAAAATGGAGCCAAAAAACCCTCGAAGTAAGCGGCGCCACCCTCATGGAGAACCTGAAACGAGCAACCAACGTTGACTGGAACGCGTTCTCAGACGCGTTCAGCCAAACAGGCGATATCGGCTCCGCCGCCATGGCAGTCTTCGAAAAAAGCAAAGTGAAACGGCAAGCAGTTCTCTTCCAAGAACCCCTCACCATCTTGCAGGTTCGCCGCAGCATGGAAGCCATAGCTGACGCCACAGGTTCAGGTTCCCGCGAAAAAAAGGAACGCCTCATGACGGTGCTTTTCAGCCAAGCAGAGCCCTTGGAAGCCAAGTACCTCGTGAAAGTTTTCATCGGCGAAATGCGCACAGGTCTCCACGAAGGCTTGCTGGCGATGTCAGTTGCCAAAGCTTTTGACGTGCCGTTGGCTGCGGTGCATAGGGCAAGCATGGCTCTGGGCGACATCGGCGAAGTCGCAGCCTTAGCCAAAACTGGAGGCGACAAAAGCCTTTCGCAAGTGGCTTTCAAGGTTTTTCGCCCCGTCCAACTGATGCTCGCGCAGGTGGCAGATGACGTTGCCGAAGCCTTAGAGGAGCATGGAGGCGAAACGGCTTTCGAATACAAGTACGACGGTGCCCGAGTGCAAATGCACAAGCTCGGCAAGGAAGTGCGAATTTTCAGCCGAAGACTCACCGACGTGACGCAGAGCCTGCCCGAAATAGTTGAAGCAGTAGAGCGCAATGTGGCTTCTGCTGAGGTAATTTTGGAGGGCGAGGTTGTGGCGGTGGATGTTGCTGGCGTGCCCATTCCCTTTCAGCATTTGATGCGCAGGTTCAAACGCGTCCACGACGTAAAAGGCACGGCGGAAAAGATTCCTTTGCGGCTTTACCTCTTCGACATCTTGTACCTCAACGGAAAAAGCCTGATAACGCTCCCATATCTGGAGCGGAGAAAAATCTTAGCCGAAAGCGCTGGTGAAATTCCGCTCACAACCCAAATTGTCACGGGCAACAGGGAAGAAGCAGAGAAGTTCCTCAACGCTGCCTTGGACGCAGGACACGAGGGCTTGATGGCGAAGAAACTTGATAGCCCTTACATGCCTGGCAAGCGGGAAAAGCGCTGGTTCAAAATAAAGCCCGTGCTGGAGCCTCTGGACTTGGTCATTACCGCTGCGGAATGGGGCTACGGCAGAAGACACAACTGGCTCTCAGACTACTACCTCGCCGCGCGAGATTCTGCAACAGGAGAGTTTCTGACGGTTGGAAAAACCTTCAAGGGCTTAACAGACGCAGAAATCATCGAAATGACCAAACGATTGAAAGAACTATCTGTAAGGGAAAAGCGCCATCGGATCGACGTGCTACCTCGCGCAGTGGTTCAAGTAGCCTACAACGAAATTCAGAGAAGCCCAAAGTATAAAAGCCAAATGGCTCTGAGGTTCGCCAGAATAACCCGCATCAGAGAAGACAAAGGTCCCGAAGAAGCAGACACCATTCAGCGAGTCCGCGCGATTTATGAGCAGCAGTTTGCGAAAAAAGGCAGATATAAAACTGGATAGACAATATGCTATAGGGCGCAGCAGCCATGAACCCGAAAGACAAAGCATCCTTCGCCAAAGACTTCTACAGCCGCCAAATCATACTGAAGGAGCTGGGTCAAAAAGGGCAGAGAAAACTCGCCGAATCCAAAGTCGCAGTCATCGGCGTAGGCGGCTTAGGCACGGTCTCCTCACTTTACCTGGCTCTGGCAGGAGTGGGGCACTTGCGCCTAATAGACCAGGACATCGTGGAAACGCGGAACCTGCACAGGCAAATCCTCTACACCACCGACGACTTGGACTACCCCAAGGTGGAAGTTGCCGCAGCCCGACTTGAGAAGCTCAACCCACTCGTGCAAACTGAACCCATCCCAGAAAACGTGCACGCAGACAACGTTGAACGCCTCGTCGCAGGCGTTGATGTCGTCGTGGATGGCTTAGACAACATGGCGACCCGCTACCTCATCAACCGAGCATGCGTGAAACAGAAGATTCCATACGTTTTCGGCGCAGCCATCGGCATGGAAGGCAACCTTTCGGTTTTCGCGCCGCCAGAAACGCCCTGCCTGGAGTGCGTGCTGCCCAACCTTTCAGACAACGACCTGCTGACATGCGACACGCGCGGCGTCTTAGGCGCCACTACTGGACTAATCGGGGCGATGCAGGCCTTCGAAGCTATAAAAGTTCTCGCCAGCATAGGCGCGCCGTTGAAGAGTAAGCTCATGATATGCGACTTCACGGACATGTCCTTCACCACCATAGACATCGCAAAACGCACCAGCTGCCCAGCCTGCAAAGGCACCTTGCCTGCGGCGCTGCGCGAGAAGCTTGTTTGGCTGTGCGGGCAGGAGACAGCTAACATCAACCCGGAAAAGCCTCTAAACCTGAACCTCAGTCAAGTCTGCGAGGCAGTTCAGAGGCGCGGCTTTCATGTGCGCGTAAAGTCACATCTCGCGTTGATGTTTAACTACAAAGGCTTAGAGGTCAGTCTGTTCAACGGCGGGCGCATGCTCATAAAAAACGTGCCCGACGAGAAGGCAGCGCTGAAGGCTTACCGAGAAATCCTGGACGAGCTGAACTTGACCTGAAAGAACACGCGGTTTTTGCTGTTTCTTCAGCCGCCAAGCGCTCAACACCACTCTTTTGCCTAAAATAACAAAGTAGTTCTGGAGGGAAATTGCCTCCTTTTTCTTTTTATTAATGTTCCTGCAAATTTATCCGAATATGCTGAAGATTAGTTGCCCCAGAAAGTGGCTGATGACTATGACGGGTATGGCTATGCCGAGGTGGATGAAAATTTCGCGTATGGTGCTTGTTTTGCGTTGGACGCCGATGAGGTAGCTCAGGAAAACCAGAATTCCAAACCCTATAGCCGCGCAGGTTGCTGCCGCGAATTCCAGTGGCAGAAACGCAATCAACAGGGCAAAGGTGAGGGTGATGCCGAATCGGGTTATGAAGTTGCTGATGGTGAACATGCGCGTGTTCTCTTTTTTGGTGGCTGTGGATTCCCTGTAAATGTGAATGCCAAGCGAATCCGCGATGTTGTCTGCGACTGCTATGACGAGCAAAGACCCTATTATGCTGGCTTTAGGGTTCCCCGACGTTAACAACCCAAAGATTATGCCTAGGCTGGTGACGGTTGAGGATGTGGCTCCAAAACTGAATTTGCTCGGGTCTTTAGGCAACTTCACAAAATAGACTTCCTATCAAGTGTGCATCAATAAGGTGATATTTAACTTTCACCCAGGACTCGACAAACCGAATCCTCTTTAATCTTTATTGAATTCAAAGCAGCTCTTTGGGACGGGAGCGACATCTGCTCGCATTGAGTAGTTTTGTGGGAATGAAGAACTAAGTTTTAGTAAGAGCTTCATTCGCGGCATTTTTTGCGTCAAACAACATAGCTACAGGTTTTGTTTTCAGTTCTTTACGTGCGTCTCTATAGGTCAAGTAATCTTTGCAGGTTTGAATCAAAACTGGACTTCCAATGACCGCAGAAGCCAAAGCCAGAGGCTGGAAAGCGGATGCAATGAACCCTAATGTTCCAGAGACTACACATGACACAGCTCCTGTCGCACTTAAATCAATAAGTCGCCTGTATTTTTCGTTTAAACCCTTCACTTCATTCTCGTGTTTTCTTAGAGCCGTATTAATGTTGTATCGGACATCATTTCCTACTTCAACGAAATCTTCATCCGAAGCATTTTCAATATTCTTAATATTTCGCCCTATCAAGTCTCTGAGGTCGGCCAATTCACCTTTTTGTCTAAGCTCCACTAATCTATTCAAAGGAACATTGCCTAACCATTTGAGTTCTTCTTGTTGAAGTGAACTAATGATCAATGATTCTTTCGTAAACAACGTTTTTTGTTGTGTCCTGAGGATGTTTTCGTTATCCCTCCTGATAATCCTGAACAGTTCGTTCCAGACTCCTCTAAAGTCTGTAGCAAGTGTCGCTTGGTAGTTTCCGAATTCACAAAGATCAGTCGCTACATGCAAATCATGTACACCTAAGAAATGTAAGTAAATAAATTGTGAAGGGTAAGACTGACCATGCCGTGATTCAAAGTTCATTCGTATGTTTTCAAGGCTTTTGGGAGAACTTTGTTCACCCGTGGCGCTCGTTAACATCTCTGGCTTACGAGCTAAAGCGAAGAAATGTTCGAAGTTTGTTATTGACGAAACAAATTCCTGAAGACTTTTCATTGAAGAAAATTCTCTTCCAAAAACGTCAGACGAATAAGACAGAAGTTCCTTTTCGCCCAAGGGCTCAATGAGGTTTTTTTTCTCCAAATTCCATTCAATGGGTGGTGCAAGCGTGCACATTTGAGCCTCCGTATCGGACGTGAAAAAATCTTCGATTGCTAGCAGATTAATCGCGCTATGGATTATCCCACTAAAAATGCAGGATGGAAAATAATCTTTGTGACCTGACAACTCTTTATGATTTGATAGCAGTGCATTGAATATGTCATCGGCAAGGATTACTGAATCAGTGTACAGACAAGTTTTCCTCAAGAAATCCGAAGTCGTGGGCTCTGCTCTTGAATAGCTGTATCCAGAACCAATATATGCAGCTTTTAAGCCGCCAAGTCGCTTAACTGCAGAATCTTGAATTGCCCAGTCTAGAGTTGAAAGTTCTTGGTAAAGTGAACTCATGATAGACTGCACAGGCAATCCATCATAGATTACGCCAAGGAATTCATCATATTTTTCCCTTTTGAACTTGTTTTTAACAGCAACTCTGTACGCATCACCAAAATAGTCTTTTAAAATACTGAAATATTTTTCCTCGAGTTTGGTCAACAAGTCTCCCAGAATTTAGGTAAGCCAAACTTGTATTAAAATAATTATGTAACAACAGAACTACAACTTCACTTTTGAATGGAAATCCACTTCAAATAACTCTTTTGTTGAATCTTCGGCATTGGGCGTTCCTTTTTTTATATGATACTGTTTCTAATTTTTCTGACAGAATCTATTCTTGGTAAATTCACAAGTTTCGTGACAGTTCATAAGGTAGTCCTGCTCCAAGATTTTTCACTGGAGACTGCAAAAATTTGCTGCGGCGCAGGGGAGGTGATTGTCAGAGAGTTAGTGCATTTTTTGTTTGGGGCTGTTCTGAGGAAGTGCCCGATGCAACAGGCAGTCACGCAGGTGTTGAACTTGCGTTTCACGCTATAAATAAGGGAGGGGAGGGGCTCTCCAAGCATGATAGGAGGCTCATCTTGAAAGCGTTAGTTTGTGCCAACAATGTTTTTATTATTCTCAGCATAGAGTCTCAGTTGCGTCGTGCTGGGGTGGCCGAATCGTTCAGGCGACAGCCTGCAGAGCTGTTATATATGGGTTCAATTCCCATCCCCAGCTCTTAAGACGAATCCTCTTCTGACCGACGAAAATCCCTCAGTTATAAGCTGTTTAAAGTGTCTGCTCCGAACCGGAAAAAAGGGAGACGCAGCTGAATTTTCCCGGTGAACTATTCATTGTCTAAGGAAAGTTTGGTTTCATACCAGTATACGGTGACTTGGGTATTGCATCTCGGATTCTTGCAGTTATAAACCTGTTCTATGACGTCACCGTCAACTTCGTTCTTTGGCGGTTTATCCAGCGAATAAAGCGGATGCGCGCTGTCAGGTCTTGTAGTTTCCAGCCTGCTCTTGCAGTTTGGACAACGAAGGGCTTCTTTTGCTTTGCACATAAGGCAGTTCCTATTAACAATATGCTGTCCGCCCAATTTATGATTTAATCTCAACTCTGCATGAACGTTCGCTGTCGCACTGTTTATTTGGAAAGAGCCGGAGACACTTTTTCTCTTATTTCTTGATCACCGTCAAGAAATCGTCTATTGGCGTAGCTGGCATGCTCATTATTTGTACGGTTCCTCGGGAACCCAGCTCTATGGAGACTCGCGTGATTGCGTCGTTGTCGGGAGCCTCAACGATGTTGACGAAATCGTATCGACCTAAAACCGCATACTGCTGCAAAACCTTGGCGCCAAAAGTTTCTATTTCCTTGTTGACTTCCTTGATTCTTTCAGGTCTTTCCCTGATGGTTTTCCGGCCTTCAGAAGTCAAGGTTGACAAAAGGATGTATATAGGCACAAAATCACCCGAGATAATAGCTTTGCGAGCGACGATTTAAGCATTCCCCCAAAAACACCGAACGCGCTGGCGAAGGACTAAAGCTTCGGAACTGCGATGGTGAAGGGGTTTAGCTGAAGTTTCTTCGAGGCACACAGTCAATGAAGTCCTCATCAGCAATTTGAAGGCTTCTGTTTCGATTCAACATCCGTGCAGAGGGTTGCAAATTCTTTTTAAATCTTAATTAAGCCTGACGATAATTTGTATAGTGAGGAAATTTCTATGGGAACAACCAAAAACTCTAGAAAAGAGTTCCCCAGCGTCCTCGACAGCGCATACGAACAGTACAAACGTGACCTGTCGCGTCACAGAATGGTCAAAGAAATCATGAGCCAAAACGTTGTTACCATAACCCCCGAGGCATCAATGGCCGAGGCTGCAAAAATTATGGGAGAGAAGCACATTGGCAGCTTAATCGTGGAGAAATATGACACACCAGTGGGCATAGTAACCGAGAGGGATTTGCTGAGCAAAGTCTTTGCACGAGGAAAAGATCTGACCGAAGAGAAAGTCGAGAAAGCCATGTCCTACCCGCTAATCACCATATGTCTAACGGCCAAAATAAGAGAGGCTGCCCAAATGATGATCAAAAAGAAAGGAAGGCTCGCGGTCTTCGAGTGTGGAAAGCTCATGGGCATCATAACGGCGTCAGATTTGATCAGGAGTCTGCCTGAAGTCACCGAGACTGAGGCTGTAGTAGACGACTTTATGACTAAAGAAGTCGTGACTGCTGAAGAGACAACGCCTGTGAAAGAGGTGGCTAAAACTATGGGCGAACAACGTATTGGGAGCGTCGTCATCACCCGCAAGGGAAAACCAACTGGGATATTCACTGAAAGAGATTTGCTGACCACTTTCCTGGCCAAAGCCAAGCCGTTAGAAACAGACGTGGGCACAAGATTTTCGTCGCCGCTGATAACTGCTCCTTCTGGGACGAGTGTTCACAGGGCTGCGGTTACCATGGCGATGAAACGCATCAAACGGTTGCCCGTTGCTAAAGAAGGTAGACTTGTGGGTATTGTTACGGCACGTGACCTTGTTGAAGCTTACGCAAAATGAAGCTTTGCCTTTTTCCTTCTTTTTTTGTGTTGATTCCGAGAAATGTGAGGCGCTGAGTTTTGGGGCTTGCTTTTGATGTTTTGGGTTTTTGGCTTGTCAGTTAGGGTTGGATTAGAAGAAGTGCAGGTTGGGTCTAAGCCTTAAGATGTTCGCGGTCCATTGAGACAGTGTCTTAGTCGCAACACAGTCTTTCACCGTTTTGACCATGCTGCTCACGGCCTCGATGCAACACTGCTGTCCAGCCCATCGAGGCAAAGTCTTGATCGCGCGCCAATTTTTCGCTGTTTTAATTGGTGTGCTCTGTGCCTCAATGCATCGCTGTTAAAGCGTGCTTCTCAACCTGCAATTTGTATATTGGGTGTTGGTGTGATTTATTGTGTGTTGTACATTTTTTTGGTAATGTGGTGGTGGGTTTGGTGGGTTTCTGCTGGTTTTTCTAGGTGTGCGCTGGTTTGGTGGGTTAACTTTTTCCGTGGGTGTTTTGGTGGGGGTTTGTTTTTTGCCGTGAACTGCGCAATTTTCCATGGTGGGTGCTGGTTCGTCTGGGAAGTTGCTGGTTTTTTAGGGTGGTTTTTTGGTTTTTGGGGTTTGGGGTTTTGGTTTTTTGAAGTATTTTTTGAGGGGTTTCCAGTAGAATTCTGTCCATCCTTCGGTGAGTTCGTTGGCTTGTTCTGCTGGGACGTTGGTTTGTGTTAGTGTGAGTTCTGTGCCTTCTGGGGTTGGTTTTAGGGTGAGTTCGAGTTTGCTGGGGGGGTAGTTTTCTGGCCAGTCTGTGGTTTGCCATTCTTGGACTATGCGGTTTGGTTTTTCTAGTTCTAGGTATGTTCCGAAGATGTATTGGTCCCATGCTGTGAATTTGTTGCCGATGGTGGGTTTTCCTGTGGCTTTGCTGTCTGTGAATTCGGTGTGTTTTTTTGGGTTTGTGTAGGCTTCGTAGGCTTGTTCTGGTGTGGCTGGGATGGTTGTTTTTTGTTTTATGATTGTGAGGTTGGGTTTCATGGTTTTTTCTCCTATTGCGGGGAGAGTTATTATCTTGTGATGGGTTTTTAACTGTGCTGTTTTGCGGTTGGCTTTGGTGTGGGTTTAGGTGAAGATTTGGGGGAGGATGTACAGCATTAAAAAGCCAGTTAACAATCCGAGAATGAGTCCTGCTGCGATGGCGAAGGCGACTTTCAAGTTATGCACCGCAATTCAGATGGGAAGGGTTGCTTTTAGCTCTGCTTGCAGAACACTTTTGTTCTTGCAGGAGAATGTTTTGTTCTCGCTGGAGAACGGGAAGAACGTGTGGTTTGCTGTGTTGCTCGGGAGAGACTGTGGCCCCTTATTTATTGCTGGCAACATGTTTTTGGTTGGTTTTTCAGCCAATAGTGACCTCTCTCTATAGGTTTTCTGGATACGTTGGCTATTAGCATCCGAGGGGTGTGCATAATTTTAAATCTAGCTACGCCTTCTTGTCTTCATGGAAGCCTGCGAACTAGTCAGGCTTATCGTCAACAAAACAGTCGTTCCGGCAGAGCCCAAAAGACGCGGAAACCCAGGCTACGGACAACTCAAAGCCATCAGAATCCTCGTCTACGCCAGACTAAAAGGACTCCAAAACGACACACGCATATACTGGCACCTCAAGAAACATCCGATCAACGCAAAAAAGCTTGGATTACACCAAATACCCGACAGAACCACGATTGGCCGATGGTGGAAACGCTACCTAAAACTTCTAGAAGAGACATTCAAAAAGACCGCCGATATCATTCAGGTGCTAGTGCCAACCACACATCTAATCGCTGACTCGACACCGCTGGTAGACCTCTACGACATGGAAGCCAAATGCGGCTTCACGTGCAGAGGACACTTCAAAGGCTTTAAGCTCCACGCCGTCGTCAACCAACTCGGCTTACCATTGAAAGCCATAGTTACGCCGGGGAACCGTTTTGACTCGCCGTTTCTACCTAAACTCATCGAGGACCTTGAGGCGCAGTACGTTTTGGCTGACGCTGGTTACCACTCCCTGCAGAACATCAAAGCCGTCAGAGACATGGGCGCTAAACCCATCATTGCTGTTAACCCTCGAAGAAAAGGCAAGGAAGGCAAGGTTACGAATGCAGAGTTCTTCAGGGGTAGACGTTACCCCGCGGAGCAGTTCAACAGTCATTCTAAACATAACATCTTGAGGGGTTGCTGGGTTAGGCCCAAAGGCTTGTTGAAGAAGACTTCGATGGTTATGGCTGGGCTTGTAAGCATGGAAGCGAACGCTATCGAGGCTTTGCTTAGGGGCGACTCAAGCCTGAAACAGGTGAGCAAGTACTGGGATTAACCCGAATGAATTGAATGGTACGGTTCAAGATTGGGCAATCTTGGTGACACCCGGGTTAACCCATGCACTGCTCACTGATTCTTGAGCGGACAAACTATAAAAAATGAATTGTGCACACCCCTCGCATCCAAATATGACGGCCAACTCTCCTGCTCACGGAGCCTACCCCCTCCCTTATTTATAGAATGAAACGCAGAGAGAACTGCGGGTTCAGCGATTCGTGTTTATTTAGAAATTGGTAACTTCTTCTACCATATGGTAAGAATTATTACCAGTTCCTATCAGGATTAGACTCGCCGTCCACTGAGAACCAGAATTCACCTTCAAACAATACCTCTAACTAAACGCGCAAATCGAACTAGAACTCGGAATACCCGTAGACCTCGTGGAAATAGCCAAAGCCCCAGCAACCCTCAAAGAAAACATACACAAAAACGGCACCAAAATAAAACAAACAAAAACTCAAAATTAAACTCCAAAGCCAAATTTCTGAGAACTAAATGTCCGAAAATGGCTAAGATTTAATTTATAGAAGAGACGATATACGATTGCAGAACTGGTGGCTATGATTACAAAGGCGCTAAAGAGGAAGGAAGTTGAATTAGGCTTCGTTCACATACCTGCCAAAAATAGAACAGAACTCGTAGGAGGACTGTTAGGTCCATTTGAGACTAAGCTAAATGATTTGCCTGCGAAAGTTGACAAATACGGCAGACTTTGGTCTGGATACCTCAAGGGCAGATTTCCAGTCGACACAGAAGTAACCTTAAGTAGAAATGAGAACGGATTTCAAGTTGTAGTAAAGGAGCTAGAGCAAGAAGGCAGTAATTTTGAGAAAACAAAGCAACAAGAAATAATAGTGTCGAAAGTTATTGTGCCAGCGGCAAATCAAATGGTCCAAACAACAAACGACAAAAAAAAATTGAACATAGATTTTGTGAAGACCTGCGGCTGCGCATCGAGTCATATTAGTTGCATTACCGCGAAAGAATGGGTAAAAAGCCAAGTTGCACTTCAAGATTTTCCATTAACAGAGGACGAAATTAAAGAGTTCTACTATGGAAACAGGGACATTCGAGACAAAAATGTGCATCCAGCCGTGTTTCCAATCGCGCTGCCTGCTCATTTCATCAAAACGTTAACACATAAAGGCGAGCTTGTTTTAGATCCATTTGCTGGCATTGGCACAACACTACTAGCTGCACAAGACCTAGGTCGAAATGCCGTAGGATTTGATTTAAAAGAAGAATACATCGAGATCAGCAGGAAGAGACTTGGGCAAAAAAAGATTATGGATGATGGAACAAAGCAGATTGTTATCCTTGATGACGCACACAATATTCCTGAGTACTTGGAAGAAAATACTGTTTCATTATGCATAACTTCGCCTCCTTATGCGAACATGCTTGCTCACAGGCGGCTGAACAAAAGTATGCGAGGAGACTTGAGGAAAAATAGTCAGTATTTGAAAGTGCAACAGTATTCAAATGATCCTGCTGACCTTGGGACTATGAATCATGAGCAATATGGTAAGTCGCTTGAAGAAATATATTCGGGAATTCTGCCTCTTATGAGAAAAAGAGCTCATTGTGTTATAAACGTGAACGATGTTTGGGAGAATAACAAACGAATCACAACGCACGTATATGTTCTCCGAGCCTTAGAAAGAGCGGGCTTTGAGTTTAGGAATACTTTCATCTGGGACAAACGCAATCTTGTTAACAGAGTAGGAATTTTCGGTTGGCCAAGCAACTTCATATCACTAGGAGCAACGATGGAGTTTATTCTGGATTTTTGGAAACCCTAAATTATTTTAACTATTTTCTGAAAGCATTTGGGTCTATCCTTTGGCAAAACTCGAAAACCAGTTCCATGGTCATGAGGAGTACCATTTGGATAATGCCCAATTCGAAGGTCTAGTTTTATGATACCGTCTTTAACGAGTTCAGAGAACTTCTCGAAGCTAAAGCCTTCAAGCAAATATGCTTCGTTGAACCAAAACCATTCCTTGCCGTTTTCTTTCTTGCTGGAAGCTAAGACGAGGATTAACTTCTTGTACTTATTCTCGAAGGCATCTCTTAAGGTATTTTCATCATAATAGGCCACGACATTTTTTGCGTTACTGATGTAGATTCTATTATTCTTTGTCTCAAGCTTGAGACCAACACTATTGACAGATTTGGAATCAACTGTTACGTGTAGTTCTTTCTCCCTCGTGCTGCACTCTTGTTCGGGAATTTTGGCACTAATGTAGTCAGAGACGTGTGACTGATTCCGATTCCGCATGGTTCGTTGTTTATATCCGAATGCTTCCAAAAGACTCTTGTTTGCCCCTTTCGGCATCGGCGCCTTCGTGAATAACGTAAGCATAGAAGAAGAGTCCTTTCTCCCTGACTTCAATTCATAAATGTCAAAATCAGGACCAGCTATATTGTTCTCTGAAATTCCCAACAGGTCTTCCAAAGTCTTTCCTATACCCGTATCGCCGCTTCGATTTGACTCAACAAATCCCCTGTCTTTGATTTGTTTGATTCTTTCAACAAATTCATTGAAGTTCATAGTGAATTCAGGATATCACTATGCATTGATATTTTTTATAACATTTGCGCTGTATTTTAAATCATGAGCAGAAAAAAGAGAGTCCAATGTGGTTATTCCTAAATTTAATTAGCAGATTAAAAGAAGGTCTATTCTATGACTTCGGAAAAGGCGGAGACTGCCAACTTAGTAGTAACTTTTATTTGTGTAAGCTTTCATCTCATGGTGAATAACTGGGCAACAGAGGGTGCCTCGATAGCTCAGCCCAGTAGAGCGGCTGCCTTGTAAGCAGCAGGCCGCGGGAGCAAGGCCCGCTCGAGGCTCCTTCAACACAAAATTACTCTTCTTCCGAAGCCGCAGCCTCATCCGATTCTTTCACAGCAGGCGGCTTATCCGAGAGCAGCTTGTACTTGCGCCCCTGAGAATCAATCATCTCGTTCTCAAACAGCTTCTTCAGAACACGGAAAACCTTCTTGCTGGGCAACTCGGTTTTCTCAGCCAACTCCGCCAGCGTCAACTCCTTATTCGCTTTCAAGGCGGCTACGACTTTTTCATCGTTCTTGTTAAGCTTCATGCAGGCATCTCTCCCATGTGGCAGTGCTGGTTCAGTATTGCAAGGGGGGTTTTTCAATTTTGTGGTACTATCCAACGCGAAAACCAGCAGGCACACAACCCAAAAATCCACAGGCAAACAAAAAAAACACATCCAAAACGCCACCAACACCCCAAACAACTCCGAAACTTTTATCTCCAAGCCCAAATAATCTGAAGAACAACAATCGCCTGAGGCAGACAAAATGAACCCAGTCGAAGTTACCACACTCAAAAAACACTACGGCGACCTAAAAGCCGTAGACGGCATCACATTCACCGTCAACCAAGGCGAAGTCTTCGGACTCCTCGGACCCAACGGAGCAGGCAAAACCACAACCATAGAAATCCTCGAAGGCCTCCGAAAACGAGACGAAGGCAAAGTCACAGTCCTCGGACTGGACCCATGGGAAAAAGGAGAAGAACTCCACAAAAAAATCGGAGTCATCCCCCAACAATTCACCTTCTTCGAAAAAACATCCCCCCGAGAAGCTATAAAATACTACGCCGACCTCTTCAACATCAAAGTAGACCCAGACGAAATCCTCAAAGAAGTCCTGCTGGAGGACTCAGCCAAAGTCCTGTTTGAAAACCTGTCAGGCGGACAAAAACAGAAAACAGGACTCGCCCTCGCCCTAGTCAACAACCCTGAACTCTACTTCCTAGACGAACCCACCACTGGACTTGACCCCAACGCCCGAAGAGCCGTCTGGGAAGTCATAAGAGGCTTAAAGAAAAAAGGCAAAACCATTATCTTAACCACCCACTACTTGGAAGAAGCCCAGCAACTCTCCGACAGAGTAGCCATCGTAGACCACGGAAAAATCGTCGCCATGGGAACAGCCGACGAAATCATTGAACAATACGGCTCAGGCGAAAGACTAGACATCCACGGAAGCGAAAAACTCGCCGAATACGTCAGGGCAAACACCACGCTGAAAGTGGACTACGAAAACGGCGAAATCAGCATCGCCCTCAAAAACAAAATCGACGCGCTAGCAGCCCTAGCAGCCGTGGAGCAGTCAGGCTTGGACTGGGGAGAAATCCACACCCGCCGCGACAGCCTAGAAGACGTCTTCGTCAAACTCGTCAGAGGAGCCATCGACGAACAAGGCGAAATCGCAGATCAAAACAAAACTGAAAAAACCAGCAAAAAACGGAGGCGATAAAAAATGGCAAGCTCAAAAAGAATCTTCTCCGACCTGAAGGTATTTGGACGCGGATACATCAGGAACGGCGTTGGGCTGTTCTTCGGCATAATATTCCCAGTAATCCTCATAGTCCTCTTCGGCGCCATCTTCTCCAACTCTTCTAACGCAAGCGTGACTGCTTATGTTCAGAACCAGGACATTGGACCGTTTATGGTTCCCCAGATGGATGTGGCTTCGCAGTTTGTGCAGGCGCTGAATGGCACGGTTAACGGCGTAAAATACAATGGAACCTGGCCGCTTCAATTGCAGTCTGTTGACGCTTCGGAGAACTTCACGAAATACCTTGCGGACCATTCCTCTTCGGATGGAATTGTTATTCCAGTGAATTTCTCCGCCAACTACATCGCTGGTAAATCCGTCAGTGTTACAATCTACGGCAATCCGACGTCAAGCAGCAACGGCATCGTTACGGGGACAGTTAACGGGATTATTGATGCGTTTAACCTGAAATACTACAACCCAAACGCTACCGCAATCATAAGCACAGCTTCTGCAACGGTTAACACTTCGCAAACCAAATACATCGATTTCCTTATCCCGGGTCTCATCGGCTTCAGCATACTCATCAGCCCCATGTTCGCCATGGTCAACATATCCTCTGAATACAAGAAAATCAAGCTGTTCAAGCAGCTGTCTTTGACGCCGCTGAGCAAAATGGAGTGGCTCATTTCTAAGGTGTTGTGGTACATCTTCCTGTCAATAGTGTCCTTCTTGATTCTAGTCGCCGTCGGCGTCTTCGGTTTCCAGGCAAACATCACGCTGACGCTGTGGCTCATACCTTTCCTCGTCTTGGGACCGATGCTCTTCTGCTCATTGGGCATGCTCGTCGGGACGTTGAGCAAAAGCGTCGAGACTGCAAGCGTGATCGGAAACGTCGTCACTTTCCCGATGATGTTCCTCTCGGGCACGTTCTTTCCGCTGAGCATCATGCCGCAGTACCTGCAGACCTTTGCGCATGTGTTGCCTTTGTTCTACGTGGTTGAGGGATTAAACAACGTCATGGTTTACGGCAACTACACAGGAGCCTTAATCGACATCGCCGTGGTCACCGTCATAACCCTTGTCATCTTTGTCGCAGCGGCGAAGCTGTTCAAATGGAGAGAAGACTAGTCTTCGCAGAAAACGCCGTCTCTCTCTTTTCCCATTATCCAGGTAAAACTTGAAAGTAGATATGGAAATTTCTGTTCAGAGAAACGCGTGAATTAGTTGGGAATTTTCTGTCTGTCAGGTTTCCTTTTAGTCCAACATGCCTGGCAGTAGACAGGTCTGTTCTTTGCTGGCTTGAAGGGGACTTCGCATTCTTTTCCACAGTCCGCGCATGTGACTTTGGTTCTGTTGCTCGGAGCTTTCTGCTGGTAGGGCTCGAACATGCGGTATCGGGATAGGCGCGGCCAACCCGTCTTGGCGTACCTCAGCATGCTTGGATTTTCTTTCAGCCATCGCATCATGTGGAAAAAGTTTTTGGCACGTTTCTCTTCCCGCTCTGGAAGAGGTTCATAGCCTAAGTTTCTAATTTCGTCGAGATAGGCAATTTCGGTGAGTCGTTGCGGTTCTCCGATGACTTTGATCCGTTGGATGCGGTTGTCTCCGTAAATCTTTCGCAGTTCATCTACCGCTTCGTCGAAAATGTAGCCTTGGCAAATCTTAATTTCCTCTTCAGGGTTAAGCTTTAGTTTGTTTAGCAGATTGAACACAATTCGTGAAGTCTGCGTCAAGTACTCTTTTTTGCGGAAAAGATTAGTTTGGAAAAACTTTACGTCGATGAGGTCATAAACGAATTCTTGGCTTTGGTCACGGTAGGCACCTATGACCACGCCTAAAAGTAAGTCGCCGCTGCCTGCATCGTCTACTGTAATCGTCACTTAGCGTGCTTCCTTTTCCTCATACATCCATCAACTTGTATAAAAATAGTCCGTCAAGTTTACGCAGAGACATCCATTGAGAAACAAGATTTGAGCTTAATGGAGATAAAAAGAAATCCTAAGTCAAATATATCCTTACATTGGCAGGGGTATGGCGCTCTAATCTTCTAGGTCAACCAAATGCGTGTGTGATGATGAATGTAAAAGCCTGCAGCGGGCTAGTAAATGTGGCATTTTCCTCAAGCACCGCTTATGGGCAATTCGCTGCATAGTCAGGGCTATTTTTAGGATTTACTTGTTGTTGTACCATGACAACAACAAAATCCTAGATATCTACGCAACCGTTTTTGGGGTATCTGTCAGGTAAACAGTCTATAGGAGAAATGGACCTTGAGTAGAACTGGTAGAAAAATGGCTACAGGCGCGCTGATTCTTTTGCTAGCAACAATGCTGTTCGTAACTTTGAGCCAAACAAATGGTTGCAAACGCCCAGAACGTGGCTACTGTTATAATTCTGCCGTCGGTTCTGTGAAGTTGTCGGTTGAAGTGGGGTTCATGTGAAATTTCGGTTGATGGGTTTTTTTAGTCGTATGGGGAGCAAGTTGAAATAGGAGAAGAGTTCATTTCAGGTGATAAATAACTATACTTTTGGGAGCAAAAAATCCAACGCAAAAAAGGAATTGTGGGTTTAGGCGGGTTTCTTGCCGTACGCAATTTTTCCGAACAACAAGAACGTCAACGCGGTGCACACTCCAACCGCACCAAGAACCGCGAGGAATCCTAAGCTTAACAACGCAAAAGCGTTGAGGAGATACCCCAATGACAGCATGATGCCAGTGAACAAGTGGCAGACGATGGTGAGGGCATTTGACGGAACAAGCTGGAACGGACTGGAGTGGAACTGCCTTGCGTGCCGCACGGATTTAACCGCCAAAGGCAAAGTTACCAAGGCAAGCAAAGTGTAGACAGGTGTTATATTGAGCAGAGCGGCTATCAAAATTGCTGCGTAAGTGCCGAACATCAGGGCGGCGTATCCGACGGCGGCTTTTTCCCTGCCCAGCCTCACTATCAAGGTTTTCTTGCCGACCGCTTTGTCAGAAGTGTAGTCTTGGAACGCGTTAATGTAAAGAATAGCCGTGATGAGTAAAGCAACTGGAACCGACGCCACCAAAGGCTCAACCGCCAAAGCGCCAGTTTGGACGTAGAACGCGCCCAGAGTCATAAGCAACCCAAAGTTCACCCCAACAAACAATTCGCCCAACCCTTTGTCTGCAAGGCTTAAAGGGCGACCTGTGTAGAAAAACGCCGAAAACAAACCCACCGCAGCTAACACCAGCATGAACGGTCCAACTACCAGGGTGAAGTACACGCCCACGGCAGCTGCCAGCGCGAAGAGGACAACGGAGCCGGACAAGACTTCCTTAGGCGTTAGCAGGCACAGCTGGATGGAGCGGCTGCCTCCCGTGAAGGGGCGCACGAACTCCTTGTTGAGCTGGTCGTTTCCGCTCTTGTAATCGTAGTAGTCGTTAGCCACGTTGGCGCCAAGATGGACAAAAATGCCCCCCATCAAGGCAATTACGAAGTACACTGGGCTGAACAGACTGTTTCTTACCCAAGCGATGACTGTGCCCAGAACTATGGGAACAATGGTTCCTGTCAGGAAGGGAGCTCTTAACTCATTAAGCCAAGCTTTAACTTTGTTCATATGGCGATTCACTTTTTTCAGGTTCAAGCCTAAAATTAAGGCTTTCCCCAAGTTTCACTCAACACTTTGTTGTTTTAAAAAAAAAATCCTTTCGGCACTGGTCAACAATGGAAATGTCTTTGAGCGAAAACTGCCTGCGGAGGTACTTTTGGTTTAGTTTCTGGGTGACAATTGTTGCTGAACCCTCAAAATTCAAAATTCCTCAAAACAGCTGCCGAATGCCGCATGTGGTGCCGGGAGTGGGACTTGAATTTGGTGAAGCAGAGCTTCCTGCACCAGAGTTTTCTCTCCCGAAAAGAACTCTAGGTGACATTTTAAATAGAAGGTAAGATAAAGAAGCAACTACTTATTGAAAAGGTAACAACGGCAGTGGTCAAGAATGCGCGCGCTTGCTAAGGTGATTCTAACACTTACGTGTATTGCGGTCCTTTCAATCAGCGTCTTCTTGTTTGTGTTTGGTACCATTCATTTGGCAAGCTTGACAAATAATGAATATCCACAGGTGTACATCCGTTCTAACGGTAATATTGAAGTGCGCGCTATCAATTCCTCATCCGTGCCAATCAGTTGTGACGGCAACCTTTACACATTGAACGCAGACATGGAGTTACAAAAACTATTTGTTGAGAAAAGCAACATAATACTTGACGGCAACGGCTTCTCGATAAAGATTGTTGGCCCTGGAGGATACAAAACAGATTTTAATTTAGGATATTTTGAAGTGTCAAACGTAGAAAATGTAACTCTTAGAAACCTAACTCTTACAACCACTCATTTGACGTTTGAGGGTTGTTCATCCTGTAAAGCGGTCAACAATAGTGGCTTTTTATTTATCATTAAAAATTGTCGCGACATCTTTATTTCTGAGAACACAAGAGGCGGCGTCGAACTAATAGATTCAACAAACTGCACCATTTCCTCAAGCGTTCAAACTGTTACTTTGAAAAACTCTCACAACAACAAAATACTAAACAACAACATGACTACCACAAAAGTCCTTGCCCTAAGAATAGAGGATTCAAGTAACAACCTGTTTTTTGGGAACTCCATTGAGCGAACACATAAACTGTTTGAAATCGTGGGCAATTCAGGCAATAACCTGTTTGTAGGTAACTTTGTTCAGGGCGCATTCAGTTATGACCCCACGCTTAACTGCTCAGGCATAAACACTTTTTATCATAACAACTTTGTCTATGTCTACTGGAACAAAACCTTAACCACAAATACACCTAACATGTGGGATAATGGTTCTGAAGGCAACTACTGGAATGACTATCAAGGAGTAGATGCCAACAGTGATGGAGTAGGCGATTATCCGCATCTTCTGGACGCCAATAACCAAGACAGATATCCACTGACAAAGCCAGTTGATCTAAGCTTGGAACCACAGCCTCAAACATTGCCCTGACAAATCCCTCGTAATTTTCAACGTAGTGGAGTGGCGCACGCCATCTAAAGCGTTTTTTTTGCTTTTGTCTACCCATTTACTACTTAGAATCTGCCTAACCATCTCATCAGGAGTGCCATGCAAGGTGTTAAAGTATGCAAGTTTACGTTTTATAAGTTCTCTGCTTCCACTCTGCAAAAGCCAAATTCCAAAATTTTAATAAACAATTTACTTCGGTAGGTCCAGAGTGGTGGCGGGGGTGGGACTTGAACCCACGAAGGCCTGCGCCAGAGGATCTTAAGTCCTCCTCCATATCAGGCAATTTTTATTATGGAATCACTGACTTTAAGGTGAGTAGTATTTTCGTAATTGAATTAGGATAAAACTTTTAGGGTAGTACTGACCTTTATGCGTATTGAGATTAAGCATGACCAGCATTGTAAAGGTTACCCGAAAAGGTCAAACAACCATACCAGTAGAAGTTAGGCAAAAACTGGTGATAAAGGAAGGAGACAAACTTTTAGTCGAAGCAACCGAGCATGGTCAAGTTATTTTCACACCAATCAGAAAACTGGAAGAATGCGCAGGCATCTACGCAAAATATGCAAAACCAGAAGAAATGAAGAAACACATAGACATGCTTAGAGAGGAATATTAAAGCTTGAAAATGGTGCTTGACAGCCGATTCATCATGGAATACTTCTATTCTGACAAAATTGAAACCAAGCAAAAAGCCACAAAAAAGTTAAAAGACCTCATCGAGCGCAAAGAAGGCATACTACCGACAATCGTTATCAGCGAAACTATTCAAACGATTTGCGAAAAAATCGGAAAAGAAGAAGCAGAAATCTGCTATGCAAATCTAACTCAAAGTGGTCTGAAGATCCAAAGCCTAACTTCACCAATAGCCAAACAGGCAGGTCTGCTCAGAAGCAAATACCGAAATATACCTATGGGCGACTGTATAATTGCTGCAACAGCCATAGCTAATCAAGCAACCATTCTGTCAGACGACCCCCATTTTGACGCAATACAGGAAACGAAGAGAAGCTGGATATAAAAAATCGGGCTTTTTCGGTTTCGCTACGTCCGCCCAAAGGTTAGGGGTCGGTTTTACAGCTTGACGCATAAACGAGGTAGATAAAGCCCTAAACTCAATTTTGGACACTATTTTTAGTGGTGCCGGGGGTGGGACTTGAACCCACGAAGGCCTGCGCCAGAGGATCTTAAGTCCTCCTCCATATCTTAGGCAATCGAATATCTGGCCGCCTATTTAGACCTGGCTCGGATACCCCGGCACCAACCACATACTTCACAGAAGAGTACAGTTTAAGTTTTTTGCACGGTTGGGGGCAGGAAGTTAAAATCTGCAGGCAAGTTATTCCGCAATTGCAGGAAACACGTGTGGGTCGCTTAATGAGAGATGTTTTTGACAATATCGATGAAGCCTATTTTCTCGCCTTGCTTGTTAATTATGAAATCCGTGGTTACCTCAACTGTTATCTCTTTTCCGTTTTTTAGTCGCACTCGATATTCCTGTTTTTTTTGTTGTTCATTGGCGATTGAATCCAGGGAATTCTGAATTGCCCGACCTCTTTCCTCTCTGACTAAAAACTCGAGAACATGCTTACCTACAAACTCGCTTTTGTCTTTAGCGCCGTACATTTTGACGATGGCTTCGTTTATATCAGAAATGTAACCCCAGAGGTCACCAATGATAACTCCATCTGTTGCGTTTTCGTCGGGAACCATTGCATCCTTTTCAAGCTCCATTTGTTCGTTATTGACTTTTATGCAGTAAGTTTTTGGAACATAGGGCATGGCGGTGTCCTCATTAGTCACTAAAAAAAGCTGCGCTTGAATATAAATAATCACGCGTGGCAGGTCGAACACCCTTATTTTTACTCATCCAACTATTGGTGCGGTTTCTGAAGCAAACTGGCTTACAGCCTAAAACAATAGTCAAGACTGCGGACTTCAACATGAAGTAACAGCTTCTCGATTTTAGAAGGGTTTGTATAGGTATTTGTGTTTTTGATGTGGCAGATGCTATGGGCGAGTAGCTCAGGACGGATAGAGCACCAGCCTCCTAAGTTGGGGGTCGTGGGTTCAAATCCCACCCCGCCCGCCACCGCTTCCTTCTCAGAAAAGACACGACCGAAGATTCTTAGTTGTACGTTTAACTCTGTGAGAAGGCTTTAGTAATAGTGCACCGTTCACAGTATCATCTGGTGGCAGAATGAAATTCGGTGTAGTTGTTGAAAAAGACGAAGATGGCTACTACGTAGCCTCAGTTCCAGAGTTGCCTGGTTGCCATACCCAAGCCAAGACTCTTGATGAAGTAATGAAGAGAATCAAGGAAGCAATTCAAGCCTGCTTGGAAGCTGATGGACTGAAAAGTCGCGGGCGCACCGAACTCGAAGGGGTTATCAAGGACACATGATTGTCAAAAGAGGAATTCGTTAAACTGCTTGACACCGTCTGATCACAGACCGCAGCCATTTCGCTTACTGCATTTGCTTCACTGAAATTGCGACCTTGCACTTCTTCAACAAGTCTATGTCCTCTGTGACTAATCTCATGTTTTCCTTTTCAGCTATGTACGCATAAGAGGCATCGTAGAAAGTAAGATGCCGTTCTATGGCGACTGCTAAAACGTTGGCGATCGAGTCAATCTCCATTTTTCGTAGAGGGCGTATTGCTTCAGAAAAAATCGTTGCTATTCTTCTTGGGTCCTTGAGCTTCTTCTTTTGGTTCTCCCTCCACAGGACGTTCCCAATCTCATATTCCGTGAGTGAACTCACTGCGCAGTCCTCTGCGTTAAGCGCTATGCCCGAAACGAGTATCGGATAGAGTGCCGAAGTATCTATCAGATACTTACATCTCTTGCCTTGTCGCTTTGACGTCATCGACCCACTCCTCAGGTTTAACGTCCATGAGGTTTTTGAGTTCGTTTGCGAGTTTCTGCGCTTCTGCCTTCTTCTCGGCAACAAGTTCCTCAAGGAGGTTTTCCACTGCTACTTTTAGGTCAACCCCCATTTTTTCAGCCTCGTCTTTCAGGCTTTTCTTGACCCTTACAGATAAGACCTCGGTCTTCACGCGCTTCACCTCGTATACACATAGACTATGATGTATACAGCGCATATAAGAATATTGTTGAAACCCGTAGTTGGGGTCGAGGGCTCAAATCCCTCCCCGCCTGCTTTGCTCTAAATTGCCTGTTTCGCGGTTTTCTGGTTTTTCAAACTGTCGCTGGAAAACTTTAAATCTCGTCGTAGCGCATGTTTCATTCAGGATGTGACATGCAACATGAAAGTAGTTCAAACAACTCTGACCGAGGCTGAGCATAAACTTCTGGAAGAATACGCCAAGAGAAACTCGATGAGCATCAAAGAAGTCCTCCGCAAAGCCGTTAAAGCAACAGTGGAAGGCAACGTAAACCCGAACGACCCCATCTTTACATGTCCTCCAAGCTCTAAGCGAACAGGAAAGAAAGACCATGGGTCAGAAGAACACGATAAGTACCTTTACGGGGAAAACACTTGATCTTCATCGACACCAGCGCCTGGTATGCTGTCGAAGTGGCAGATGACGTGAACCACGAAGCAGCGTGCAAATTCCTCGCCAAAATAGCTTCTGGAAAACACGGAACTGCCATAACCACCGACTACGTACTTGATGAAACACTCACCTTACTGCGGTCAAGAAGAGATTTGGCTTCAGCATCCAGCTTCATCGACAAAATCAGGAAAAGCAAAAGCATTCGAGTATTCTGGATTGACGAGGGCTTGTTCGAAAAAGCGCTCGACGTTTTCCGAAAATCTGAGCACAAATCGTGGAGTTTCACGGACTGCACGAGCTTTGCTCTGATGCGTGACCTTTCAGTTTCGGAGGCATTCACGTTTGACAGTCACTTCAGGGAAGCAGCTTTTCAGGCACTCCCGTGAGCATGAGAAACACTCCATGTGCAGAAAGGTCACTTCTCAAATTCCAGTTCTCTTCAGCTGGAATCGTTGAGGCTGCAAGCGGCAAAGTGATTCGGCGCAACCTCCACCAAATCTGGCTCTTTTAGGCTGCAGGCTTCTTCGGCGTATCGACATCTGGTGTGAAAACGGCAGCCTGAAGGAATGTTTACGGCTGAAGGCACATCGCCGATGAGTTCCGTGGCTCGGCGCTTCCGCTCAGGGTTAGGCACGGGAATCGCCGCCAACAAAGCTTTCGTGTACGGATGCACTGGACTCGAGAAAATGGCGTCTTTGTCGCCTAGCTCCACAATTTTGCCCAGATACATTATGGCTATGCGGTCAGAAATGTACTTTGCAATGGCTAAGTCGTGCGTGATGAACAGGTACGTCAGCCCGAAGTCCCTGCGCAGGTCCAGCATCAAATCAATAATTGCCGTCCGAAGCGAAACATCAATCATAGACACAGGCTCGTCCGCCACGATTAACTCAGGCTGCAGTACCAGCGACCTCGCCATCGCCGCACGCTGCCTTTGCCCACCGCTCATCTGATGGGGAAACAGCTCCACAAACTTCTCCGCAGGAGACAGACCCACGCGCTGCAAAATCTCCAAAACTCTCCTGCGTTTCTCGGCACCCTGCGCTAAACCATGAATCTGCAGCGGATGACCCACCGCATCCCCGATCTTCATCCGAGGGTTAAACGAAGCGTAAGGGTCTTGAAAGATCATCTGCATTTTCAGCCTCAGAGTCCGCAGCGCCTCACCCTTCAAAGCTGTGATGTCAGTGCCGTCGAAGAAGATTTTCCCGCCCGTCGGCGCAGCCAGCCTGAGCACAAGCTTGCCAGTGGTGGTTTTTCCGCAGCCGCTCTCACCAGCCAACGTGAAAATCTCACCCCTCCGCACCGCAAAGCTTACGTCGTCAACAGCTCTCACAAAATGTCTGTTCTTCGTCAGCATTTTCTCGAGGAAACTCTTTTCAACAGGGAAATACTTCTGAAGGTGCTCCACGCGCAGGATTTCACTGTTGCCAACACTCACGGTTTGCCGCCTCCTTCACTGTACAGGAAGCAACGGACAAAACGACCCTCGCCGCTCTTCAAAAGCGTAGGTTCTTCCTTGCGGCACCTGTCAAACGCGAAGCTGCAGCGAGGCCAAAAACGGCAGCCGCCAGGTAAATCCAGCAGGTCAGGTGGGGAGCCAGCGATGGCTTCTAGTTTTTGGTCTGCCAACTCGATGTTCGGGATAGACTTTAGCAGTCCTCTCGTGTAGGGATGCTGCGGTTCATCGTAGAGGCTTCGGCTCTGTGCGTATTCCACGACTTGTCCAGCGTACATGACCAGAATTCTGTCGCTCCTTTCGAGCACGATGCTCAAGTCATGTGTAATCAGGATCAGCGCCATCCCGTATGCGTCGCGCAGAGTGTTCAGCAAATCAAGAATCTTCGCTTGCACAATCACATCCAAAGCCGTTGTCGGTTCATCCGCCACCACCACGCTGGGATTCAAGGCAATGGCCAACGCGATCATGACTCTTTGGCGCATTCCGCCGCTCAGCTGATGCGGATAATCGCTGATGCGTTCAGACTGAATTCCCACGTCTCTAAGCAGTTTCGCCGCACGTTCCAGCGCCTCCTTCTTCGTCACTTTGGGCTGGTGCGTGCGGATCATCTCCACGAAGTGGTCGCCAATCTTCTTCACGGGATTCAGTGAAGTCATCGGATCTTGGAAAATGTAGCACACGCGAGTGCCCCTGAGACTGCGCAACTGGCTTTTCTTCAGCTTGAGGACTTCTTCGCCTGAAAGGAACACCTTGCCTTCGACTATTCTGCCTGGAAACGGAACCAGACCGATCAGCGACAAGCCCAACGTCGATTTGCCTGACCCAGACTCGCCCACAACGCCAAGAGTTTCAGCTTTCCCAAGCGAAAAAGACACATCCTCGACAGCGCGAATTTTGCCCTTCCGCGTCCGATATTCTACAGTTAGCCTTTCAACAGACAGCAAAGGTTCCGCCATCACTTCTCTACTCCCTGCTCCAACCGCGGGTTCAAAAGCTCGCTTAAGCCTTCACCCATCAACGTGAAACCCAACGCCAAAAGAATAATCATGAGCCCTGGAAAAGCTATGACCCACCAGTTCCCGCTTGGCAGAAGGTGCCGTCCGTTTGTGAGATCCCAGCCCCAGTCAGGCAAATTCGCAGGAACGCCCAGCCCGATGAAGGTTAACCCCGCAGCGGTAAGGATGGCGTCAGCAAAATTCACCGTGGCAACGACAATAATGGAAGGCAAAACGTTGGGGAAAATATAGCGTCTCAGGATGGTGCGTCGCTTTGCGCCGATAGAATTTGCCGCCTCAACGTAGGGCAACTCCTTGATGCTGAGGACTTGGCTTCGAATTACCCTGAAATAAGATGGAATATAAACCACGGCTATTGCAAGCGCCATGTTTACGACGCCTCTGCCCAGAACCAAAGAAAAAGCGATAGCCAGAATAATTCCTGGAAAGGCGTAGATGCTGTCCATTATGAGGCTGAAAAACTTGTCCACTACTCCTCCTGTGTGAGAAGAAAACAAGCCCAAAGGCACTCCTATGATTAAACAGACGGCAACTGACACTAAAGCAACTTGAAGCATTATTCCGCCGCCTGCGATTACCCTGCTCAGCATGTCTCTGCCTACGTTATCTGTACCTAAGGGGAACTGGGAGTTTGGAGCCACCAGCACGTTTTGAGGGTCAATCTTTGAAGGGTTACGAGGAGCAATCCAAGGCGATAGAACCGTCATTATTACAATGAAGCCTGTCAAGAGCGCCCCGAAAATTACCAGTTTTCCCGCCAAGCCTCGCCGCTTGGCAAGCGAACCGAACCCAGGAATAATCTTCGCAAGCATGCTCTTCTTGGTTTTAGTGTTCCCCATCTTAAAGCACCTACAGGCGAATCCTCGGATCTAGATAGGCGTAAAGCAAATCTACTGCCAAACTCACAATTGAAACGAAGACGCCGAAAACCACAACGGCTCCTTGAATGGCAGTGTAGTCGCGGAAGTTTATGCGGTCAACCAGATATCTGCCCAGACCTGGCCAAGAGAAAGTGGTCTCAGTCAGGACGGCGCCGCCGAGAAGCAGCGCAAACTGCAAACCCATCATCGTAAGTACGGGGAGAAAAGCGTTCCTGAACGCGTACCTGTACGTTACGGTTCGGTCCTTGAGTCCGCGGGCTTTGGCTGCGGTTACGAAGTCAAGTCTCATGGTTTCGAACATGTTGCTTCGGGTGAGGCGGATGAAGATTCCGCACAAAACCAAACCCAACGTAAGCGACGGCAAAAGCAGATACTTCAACGAAACGCCGAAACTGAAAATGTTTCCCTCAAGTAAACTGTCAACAGTGAAGAGACCAGTCGACAAATGAACGCCCCCACTGGAGACGAAATACCAGCCAAGCCCAGCAAAGAAAGCCCATCCGCCCGCAAAAAGCGCCAGAGAAATGGCGAAAACTTTTCGCCCAAATTTCTTGTGCTTTGCTTTTGCCGCAACAAGGTAAATGGACGCCAAAAGCACACCAGCCAAAGATGGCGCGATAAAATAGGCTACGAAACCGCTTGATGGGGAAAGAGGTATGTTCAGTCCTGTGGGGTTCAATCCGGGCGCGATTCTGCCGCCTGTAGGCAGCCAATGCAGCCACACTCCGAAAATCATTTGGAGCATCATTCCTAAGAAGAAAACTGGAATCGCGTAAGTAACTATGCCGAAAACCCGTATCACGTGGTCCTTGGGCTTATTGTATGATTTTGAAGCTTCCACACCTAGAAAAATGCCGACCAAAACAGCAATGAGCATGGAGCAAATTGCCAATTCAAGTGTGGCGGGAAACGCGGAGAAAATCTGTTGTGCCACCGGAGAATAGTCCTGCATGGATTTGCCCAGGTCTCCACTAAACAGGCCGATAACGTAGTCGACGTATTGCGCCCAAAGCGGTTTGTTTAGTCCGAGTTGGATGCGCATCTGCAACATAGCTTCTGGGCTTGCCATTTTCTCAAAGTGCATTTGCACTGGGTCTCCGGGCAGGACCCGCATGACCAAGAAGACGGTTGTGAGAAGGATGAATATCATTGGTATGGTGAGCAGAACTCGTACAATCACGTACGTTCTAAGGGTCATTTACTTCACGCGTTGCAGGGAATTATGGTAAAGAAGAAAAAAGTGGGGTGTTGAGGTTATATGTATTGCTATTTTTCACTGTCGCCTCATGAACCCTCTGCGTAGACCAGCCAGTTTCGCCATTGCTGCGTAATGTCCAAGTATACACCTGCCACATTGGTCTTCGTAACAGCGAATGCACTACTTTGGTACAGTGGAATCAGCGGGCAGTCGGCGACGATTAGGTTATTGATATCGCTGTAGATTCCTTCTCTGATTGTTTGGCTGGTGTTTCCTCGAGCGTTGGCGACGAGTGCGTCCATAGTTGAGCTGTTGTAGTTTATGTGGAGCCATGATCCGCCTGTGGATTGGACGAATGGGTAGATGTAGTCGTCTGGGTCGATGTAGTCTGGGTACCAACCCATTATGTATGCTTGCATTGTTTCGCCTGACCGTGCTTGTCTGTAGGCTGCCCAGTCGAGGCTTTGCAGATTAACAGTGATTACGCCGCTTGCTTCAAGAGAGTCTTTTAGCACCAGTGCTTGCTCAGCGCTTGATGGGTAGTGTCCTGAAGATTCATACCACAGATCAAATGTCAGCTTGTTGGTAGCACTGTATCCTGAAAGCGCCAAAAGCTCCCGTGTCAGAGTGTAGTTTGGAGCGCCGAAAGACTGGAAGGCTTCGTCGTGTCCGAACATACCAATGGGTATCATGCTGTAGAGTTCCTGCGCTTGTCCCTGAAACACGGTCTGAACGAGGGCGGTTCGGTTGATTGCGGAAGCTATAGCTCCCCTAACGGTAGAGTCGTTGAATGGCGCGTATTTCTCCTGCATACAGAAGTACTGGATGAAAGCTCCAGTGCCCGTCCAGACTTTGAGGGTGGGGTCTTGCTGCATGCTAATTATGTCTGAGGTTGCCAGTTGCCTGAATGCGATGTCAACGTCGCCTGACTGGATGGCTAGAGCTAGAGCACTTTGGTCAGCGTACATCTTTATGTCAATGATCTTTGTCTTAGGGTATCCGCCGCTTGCGTTCCAGTAGTTGGGGTTTGCTTCCAGTTGAATTTCGCTGTCTTTTCCTGCGGTTCTAACCCAGCTCTTGAGCGTGTAGGGTCCCAATCCCATTGGGTTGCTTCCTCTTGGGTCTCCTTCCTTGTACACGACGACGTCGCTTACGTTCCATGCAGCCCCTGCTTTAGGAGCGTATTGCGGGTCGACTATGCACGATGCTTGGGAAGCCATCAGAGAAAGGAAAGCTGCGAACGGGATTTTCAGGTTGAACTGAACCACGTAGGGAGAAACAACGGTTACGTTGTCGATTATGTCGCCGTAACCTATGCCTACGAAGGGTCCGTCTGGGTCTGCGATTTGGATGTTTCTGTCGAAGGTGTATTTGACTGCGTCGGCTGTGAATTCTGAGCCATTGTCAAAGAGGACTCCCGGTCTCAGGTTGAACGTCCACTGTAAACCATCGTCCGTGACTGACCAACTGGTTGCGAGTGATGGGACTATTTGGTCGGTTCCGGCTTGGTATTCAACAAGCGGAGAGCTGAGGGATTGGATTATTTCCCATCCGAAGAAGTCGTATGCGCGTGCTGGGTCTAAGCATGTCTCTACTGAGTCGGTGGTGCCCATGATCAGCGTTTCCTTTATTCCGGGGGATGCTGAGGGCGAAACACTTGGCGATGCTGAAGGTGACTGCGTCGGACTTGGGCTTGGTGACGCTGCGGGTTGCGTGGTTGTGTAGTAATAGCCTGCTGCTACGCCTGCAATGACTATCACTATTATGATTATGCCAACTGTGAGCATTTTGCTAACGGCTTTTACATCTTTCATGTTCAAAGTTTTCACCGTGGAACTATGGTTTAAGTCGAACTGCATATAAGATTTTGGTACAAACAGATTCGCTGAGGCTGATTTCATGGTTAAATTTCGTGAGAAAGAGATGTTTTCACGCTGAGAGTTCAAAAGAAAAACATAACAGCGAATAGCGTATATTGAGACAAATATATGATAGAAATGATAATTACTGACGCGCAGATTTCTGCGAGAATGTTGCCAAAGATGTACAGTCGGTGAGATTCGCGGTAACGTGTTTACTCTGTTTCTTGCCTATGCTATTGCATCCGGATCGGCGACAGCTCACAATTTTACAGTAACAAATAAATCCAGTTTCAGATAGGATTGAAGAGAGGCTATCCATTATGAAGCGAGAAACCAAAAACGCTGCGCCTGAAGAAACACTTGACCCCGATGATTGGGAATCTACGCGAAAACTCGGTCACAAGATGCTTGACGACATGCTAGATTATCTGAAAACCGTTCGAGAGCGCCCTGTCTGGCAAAACGTTCCAGACGAAGTGAAATCCCAGTTTACCGGACCTGTGCCAATCAGCCCTGAGCAACCAGAAGAAGTCTACAGGGAATTTGTGGAAAAAGTGCTACCTTACCCGATGGGAAACATTCATCCGCGCTTCTGGGGTTGGATACTGGGAACGGGAACAGTCACGGGCGCCTACGCGGAGTTTCTGGCTGCAGCCATGAACACTAATAACGGTGGAGGCAACCACATTGCCAACCACGTGGAAAAACAGGTCCTCGACTGGATTAAGGAAATGCTGCAGTTCCCCGTTTCCGCCAGCGGGGTTTTAACCAGCGGGTGCTCAGCCTCGAACCTAATCGGACTAACAGTTGCCCGCAACACGAAAGCAGGCTTCAACGTCCGCAAGAAAGGGCTGCAGCTTGCACCTGAGAAAATGGTGCTTTACGCCAGCGAAGAAGCCCATAGCTCAATCCAGAAAGCCGTGGAAATCCTTGGACTGGGCAGCGAAGCCCTCCGCCTAGTACCAGTTAATGAGTACTTCCAGATTAAAATCCCTGAATTGGAGGCAGCCATCAAGAGAGACCGCGAAAACGGCTTCGCGCCATTCTGCGTCGTCGGAGCTGCAGGCACAACCAACACAGGAAGCGTCGATGACCTTAAAGCAATTGTTGGTGTTTGCCGAAGAGAAAAACTTTGGTTCCACGTTGACGGCGCGTTCGGCGCGTGGACTCGCCTGTCGCCCAGGGCGAAAAACAAGGTTGCTGGGATGGAGTTGGCTGACTCGTTGGCTTTGGACTTGCATAAGTGGATGTATATGCAGTACGAAATCGGGTGTGTTCTGGTGCGGGAAGAACAGCATCATCGCAAAGCATTTTCTCTGACGCCTGACTACCTGGCTCACCACGCAGGCGAACGCGGCGCAGCGGGCGGCGATTTGCCCTGGTTCAGTGATTACAGTTATGAGCTTTCACGGGGATTTCGCGCGCTTAAGGCGTGGATGTCTATTAAGGAGCATGGTTCGCGGAAGTATGCGCGGATTATTCAGCAGAACATCGACCAAGCTTTCTACTTGGGCGAACTGGTCAAAGCCTCGTCTGAGCTGGAGCTTTCAGCGCCGATTACGCTTAACGTTGTCTGCTTCCGCTTTGTCTCGCCAGACACGGATGGTGCGTCGCTTGATGAAGTTAACAGGCAGATCGCCATTGATTTGCAGGAGCATGGCGTCGCCGTTTTAACTGGGACGGTTATCGGCGGCAGGTATGTTCTTCGGGTGGCTAATACTAATCATCGCAGTCGCCGTGAAGACTTTGAGGTTCTGGTGAAGGAAGTAGTGCGTATCGGGAAGGAACTGACGCGATAGTTTCGCTATTTCCTTTCCAGAGCCCCGCAGTCGAAGATGCCAAGACAATGAATAGACATTTCAGTTTTTTGTGAGAGGATTTGTTTTAATACTTCTCCCTTTAACATGACAATGAAACCTCATGATCGGCATCGTCTTAGCGTTGCTTTCAGCGGCAGCATCAGGCTTGTCCGTTGTGCTCGTTAGGAAGCACTCCGCTGGGTCAACCGTTTTCAACATGAGCTTGGTTATCACCGTTGTGGGCATGGTTGTTCTGTGGCCTTTAGCCGCGTTAATTCCAGGCTCGGGCGTGTTCAGCTTTGAAGGCTTAATGCTGTTCGCTTTGAGCGGGGTGTTTTCGCCAGGGTTGGTGAGGCTGTTGTACTATAAGGGTTTGAAGACTCTTGGCGTCTCAGTGAATTCAAGCGTATTCGCTGTTTACCCCCTTTACAGTGCGCTCCTTGCAGTTATTCTGCTGAGTGAAATTCTGACGGTGTGGAACGCTGCAGGCATCGTCGCGATTCTTGTCGGGGTGATTTTCGTGGAAATGAGCGTTAATGGCAACGGCGGTCAAGGCAAGAATGGGTGGAAAAACCTTGTCTTTCCAGTAATGGGAGGCTTAACGCTTGGGGTATCCACCATAATCAGAAAATACGCCTTAGATGTCTATAATGCGCCCGTTTTGGGCGTGGCTGTTGCATACGCGTTCTCTCTGCTGCCCTACGCAATTATGCTTGCGAGTTCTGCTCCAACTCGAAGAGGACTGGCGTGGAAGCAGGATTTCCGATGGTTCTGGGTTGCAGGCATCGGGCAAGCGGTGAGTTGGATGCTGGCTTTCTACGCGTTAAGCTTTGAATCGGTTTCGATCACGACGCCGCTGCTGTCGGTTGAGCCGCTTTTCGTGGCTGTTTTCGCCTTTTTCTACCTCAAGGAGGTAGAGCGGGTGTCGCTTAAGCTGCTAGCAAGCATAATTGTCACCGTCTTAGGAGTAGTTCTTGTCGCAATTTAGCAGTCGGCTAGCCTCTGTGAAAATCTGGGTAGTTGCAGCCGTACTTAGAAGAAGGTATGGTCAGCCGCTCCAGCTATTTGTACTATAAATAAGGGGGCTATGGTCTGCTCCGAGCATAAAAGCCTAAACTTTTCATTCGGTGCGTATATGTGGGAAATCTTGCACCCAAGGCTTCTGCTTCAACAAGAAAATCTTCACGTAGTTCTTGAAGTACATCGAATACATCTCCACCTTGCCGCAGTTGCTGATTCGCCTAACCGAAGTGTAAGAAACCGCCTTGTCGTTAACCACGCATTTCCCCATTTTCCCCATCTTCCTGCTGAAAGTGATGTCCTCCGCAACCGCCATGTCCTCCACGAAACCGCCTACTTTCATGAAAACCGATTTCCTCGCGCCACAGCAGACACTTGGAAACAGTGGAAAACCCACATGCGCGGAAAAAGCAGCTAACTTGTTAAGAAAACCGTAGTGAGAAACCGCAAACAGCTTGTCCAGCGGATCCAGCCGCTCCAGACTCCGCAAAATGCCAGAAACGCAGACAACCCTTGGATCACGGAATGCCCTGCACATCTCAGCCACAAAATTTGACTCCAAATAAGTATCAGCATCAAGAAAAAGCAAGAACTTGCCCATCGCAGCTTTCGCGCCAGCGTTCCGTGCCCTGCCCACTCCACGAGCATTCAGATCTATGACTTTGTCCGCACATCGCTTGGCAACCTGCCTCGTGCCATCTGGACTGTGACTGTCCACCACGATGCTTTCAATTCTGCCGCCTTCAAAGTTCTGATTCGCCACGCTCTTCAGGCAGCCCTCGATGGTTTCTTCTTCACAGTAAGTTGGAATTACAACCGAGACAACTGGATTGAAGTTCGGCACTAAGAACTCCCCATCGTACCGTGAATCAGACCTATCGTTGAAATCCTTTAATAACTTTTCCGCAAAAACCAACACGCACACCGCAAAACAGCAAGAAATAAATCCAAAAAAGCCACCCAATCAACACAAAAACCCAGCAAAACCAAACCAACACAGAAACGCACAGGTATAGCCGTATAGATTGTTGTTGTTACTATCCTTCAATACTTCAAATCTTATTAAGAGGAATGTATTTGACTTAGGATGAATCTTTGGGTCCGTGACGCAGGACGGATAGCGTGTCAGGCTTCTAAAACCCTGTGGGGTGTGAAGACACCTGAAAGTCGTGGGTTCAAATCCCATCGGACCCGCTCCCTTTTGGGTTCAGGTCTACCAGATACTGTTAAGTTACCCTAGGTAATAAGCGAGTTTTTTATTCTCGCGCAACAAATAGTCTTTTGGGGATTGGATTGACTGAATTTGCTATTTTAAACAGGATTAAAGACATTGAGGCGCAGCTTAACCGAATAGAAGCACACCTGACCCGCATCGACTATAAACTAGATGAAATACATCGTGACCTGCCGTAGCGCGCGACTCTCCCAAACCCGAAAGAAAACAACCCGCCAAAGCTTATATGCTCACCGCCATGATAAAAAACACTGGAAGCGCCGCAGATTGAATTCGCAGTAGAAGCCAACGGCTTAACCAAGAAATATGGTTCACTCACCGCAGTGAACAAACTCAACCTGAAAGTCACATGAGGATCCATCCACGGTTTTCCAGGTCCTAACGGCGCGGGAAAAACCACCACCATAAAAATCTTGGTGGGCTTGCTGAAGCGGGACGAAGGCGCTGTGTCCGTTCTTGGGAAGGAAGTGCGCGGAGAGCAAGCAGACGCGCGGCTAAGCATTGGGTACAGCCTGAACTTCCCAAGTTTCCGAAGCATTTGAAGGGTGCTGAACTCTTGGACATTTATGGTCGAATGTGCGGCATGACCGAGCAGCAGCGCATAGAGCAGATACCCAAGTTGATCGGGATGGTGGGACTTAAGGGCAGAGAGAATGACCTCATCGGCAAGTATAGCAAGGGCATGCAGCAGCGCATCGGTATAGCGCAGGCGTTGCGTCAAATAGCTGTATTAATCACGAGTCCTTCCTGGGTTTGACGTGATCAAGCTATGAACTTAGCGTTTTAAGCATATATTTTCGTGAAATGGACGCGTTTTATTAAAGCTTATAAAGTAACTTAGACTATACCTAACGTTTGGGAGTAAAAGGGAGTGCAATAAATGGTTCGAATTCTACCTGGCGTAGAGGTAAAAGTAGTCAAAGAAATCGTTCCACAGCAACTACACCCATCCGGAATCGTTGGAATAATGGGAACAGCTGAAAAAGGACCAATTCTAGTGCCAATGCCCGTGACCAGTTTCAGAGAATTCCAAGACAACTTCGGCTCCGATCCGAATCAAAGCTTGACAAAGGAAGCCCGGTTATGCTTCCTTAACGGCGTCTTCGAGGTATTCGCAACCCGCATCGAAGCCAGCGGCTCACGCAACGCCTCCGCCATGCTAAAGAGTACAGATGAAAATGAGACCACAAAAGTGGAAGCCAGAAGCCCAGGCGAAGCAGGCAACAAAATCAGAGTCGGCGTCTTAAAAGGTTCTGCTGCAGACACAGTTTCAGTTCAGGTAACCAACGGCGTCACTTTTGAAGTCTTTGACAACCTTTCGATGGATAAGGCAAGCGACATGTACATCGCAGATGTCCTGAATGCCCGCTCGAAGATAGTTTCTGTTGCAGATTTGAAGAAAGAACCCAAGGCGGCGAAGGAGGCCAAACCCGTTAAGAAGGACCTTGCCCTAGGTGAAGTGTCGCTGAGCGGGGGAGTAACAGCCAAACCTGAACTGAAGGACTATGAGAAGGCGCTAGAGATGCTGGAGATGGAAGAAGACATTGACTTGGTGTACGCAGCCGACTCATGGGATCCGAAAGTGCACGCGCTAGTAGATGCCCACTGCCAGAACATGAGCAAAGACGCCAAGAACCGCATAGGTATAGGCACAGTAGCTCCAGGGGAAGCAATCTCGGAAATCGCCAACCGAACAAGCGTGCTGTCCAGCGACCGATTCGTAGTCGTCGCTCCATACGGCGTCAGCGGAGCAGTCGCGGGATTAATCAGCAAACTCAACTACTACGAATCGCCAACTTTCAAGCCGCTCACCGGAATCGCTGATGTAGAGACGCGCTACACGCCGTCGCAGCTGATGGAGCTGCTGAAAGCAGGTATTTTGCCATTGGAAGCCCGACGCGGCAGAGGCATAATCATCGAAAAAGGGATAACCACAAGCAAAGAACAAATCAGCGTAATGCGAATCGCCGATCACGCCGTCAGAAGCGCAAAAAATGTGGCTGAAAACTTCATCGGCACGCTGAACACCGCGGGCGGCAGAACAGCCCTCAGAGAGAAACTAACCGAAACCTTCCTAGGTATGGTGAGAGAAGAATCGATTGTTCCCAGCGTTGACGGAAAAGAACCGGCTTTCCTCGTTGATGTCTACTCGTCGCAACTGGACTTCGCGCAGGGTATCGTGCGTGTCGACATTGCCGTGAGACCCGTGAGAGCCATGGACTACATATACGCAACCATAACCGTCCAAGCATAAGCGGAGGTGAATGAAAATGCCAAACCCAGTTGTAATTTCCGCAAACGTGAGTAACATCAAAATCGACGGAGAAGCAGTTCCCGGTCTCCAAGCCATAGATTACAAGATCGTTCGCAACAGGCAGAACGTGCACACCATCGGAATCGACGAACGCATGGGCGTGGATTACGGACCGATGTTCGTGAGCGGCAGTCTCAGGGTGAGATCCACAGCTCCAAAACTCGACACCATGCTCATAACGGGAGTTGCAGACATTAAACCCTTCCAACTTGTTGTTGAACTGAAAAAAGGAGGGCAATCCATCAAGACGCTCTCCTTCGATGATTGCTATCTGGAAGGCAAGAGCTTTTCCATGGACGCCAACGGAGTGGGAGTAAGCGACTACTCATTCACTGCCACGCGACTCAGGGAGCAGTAAACGCATGGCTAAATTGACGAAGCAAGCCATCCTTGAAGGTGCAAAAGCAAGAGAAACACTGACTGTAAAGGAATATGGGAACGCTGAAGTCGTCATACGTCCCCTTACAGACGGGGAACTCACAAAAATCTTCGCTGTGATAGGTAACGTGCCGTTGAAAAAAGACGGCACCCCCGACCTAGGCAAAGTGGACATTTACAAGAACTTCGAAGCCCTGCGAATGGCAGCCTCCATGGGACTTGAGGAACCTAAGCTAAGCGTAGAAGAAGTAGCCAACATGAAATTCAGCGTACCCGAATATATCGGCATGAAAATTCTCGAATTAAGCGGTGTGACAGGAGCGCAAGCACAAAAAAAAAGTTAGAGATTGAAAAGTTCGTCAAAACCCCTGAGGGAACCGAGTTAGCTGCGCTATGCCTGAATTGCGGATACAAACTTGCGGAGCACCCGCGGGACCTCACAAGAGACCAGATCCTGTTTCTCACAGCAGCGCTAGCTCACAGATTGGAACAAATGCGAAACGCCAGACTCGCGTCAGAAGGAGTAAGTCGAATAGTGGTAACTGAAGAAGAGGAAGAGACTGAGTGAACCTATGGAAAAAACTGACTTCCTCGAAAAACCGCTCGAATTGGCACAGCAGAGCCAATTCCTCGTTGAAAAACTATGGGAAACACAGACTGAAATCTCCAAGTTCTATGCGCCGCTAACTTCCATTTTTTCTTCAATTTTCAGCTCCATCAATAACGCTCTACTGCAAGAGCTAAGTCTCAACAAGGCCATCTACGATCTTGCTCTGACTAGATTTGCGCTTCTTTTCCCGTACGATCTTTGGGCGGGAAGTGAGCCTCAGCTGGAAGAAGAGTATCTCGCGGCAGAAACTGGAAGTCCCAACATCTCCTTCATGCTGCATTTCTCGGTAGCCAGGAAACTGGTATCGAGCTTGGCTGCAAAGCCTTTTAGGCAAACTTCTGAGCGTGCTCTGTTTCCAGCGGGTGCTCCCTCGCCGGGGGCTGAAGCCGCAGAGGCAGTTTTCAAAAAGTCATTAGAGGAAGCGCCTGAAACAAACCTTTTTCACAGCATTGCGCAGTTACAAAATGAAGTCAAGTCCAAGCTAGCCCCAAGCGCGAAGAGCACATCTTCGGTTCTTTCGGCTTCCGGCGGGGAAGCGCTGCCTCTCAGCTTGTTCGCCGCAACGTCAATGCCCGAGTTGTTGAGCCACACCGCTTTTAGACATCTTGCTTCATACCGTTTCCCCGCGACGCCCGCTGAAAAAGCGCCTGCTGAAAGAGACTTGACTGAGGAGTCGTTTGTCCTAGGCGTGGCTGAAGCAGCGCAGCCAGGTTTGCCAGCCGGCATCAGACTAAGCTCAGACGCTTTAAGGTCGTTAGGCTACGCAGCCGAATTGCCAGCCGTGATTTCGGAACCTCTGCCTTTTCTGGAAATCGCGGTTTCTCTTCCATGGACTTCGTCGTGGTTTCAGCCAGCAGTAACTTCTGCTCCAAACATTAAGCCACCTTACCATTACCCGGCACCTATTTCGGGAACGCCGACGCCGATGCCGCCGAGCCAGCTGAGCCTTTTGCTGAAAGAAATCTCCCCGTCGTTAACTTCTTGGGTCTATGGGGCGTCGCAAGTTCTCCGACGTACTGTAGGTGGTCCTTCAGCCGCCGCAGTTGCTGCTTCAACAGCTGAGAAACTTGTTACTGAAACTCTGACTCAACCGATTTCAAGCTGGGAAGCCCCTCGGACCTACGGGAAGCGCGGACTTGTTTCGCAACGCTTGACGTCTACCAAACTAGAGACTGAAGTTAGACGGGGAGCAGTTGAGACATTTTGGTCTTCTTCAGTCTTGCCCGCGTTTGTCGCGTCTTACGCTCAAACGTATCGTTTTCCACCCGCTGAACTCGCAGTCGGCGAAGTCTACGAGGCACCCTTCGGAGCTGGGCGTGTCTATTCAGAACATTTAGCAGCACCAAGCGAATTTCCGAGCGAAACTGCAGCAACGCAAAAGTTATCCAGATTGTCAGTTATGCTTGCGCTCGTGGCTACGGAGGGTCTGATAGCGCAGAGACTGCGGCATGAGATGGCAGGGTTCGCGAAGGAGATTGAGGTTGCACAGTCAACATACGGCGAGGCGCTTGCTGAAATAGGCGCAGTCGGACCAGTCAGGACTACTATGCTTGGCGAGTTGGCGTCTGGGCTCGCTGCTCCATCCGCTCTTGAACCTTATGCGCCGAGTGCTCCACCTGTTTCCCTACCGCCGCGCAGACCGCCTCCTGTCGCTCCCACCGCCCAAACCGCGGTGAATCTCACGATATCTGCCGAAACCGCCGAGGAGGATTTGAGAGACTTGGAGCGGAAAATAAACCGAATCCTTTCCGAGCAGATAAGCCGATACTACGGCTCCTCAAAACTATGAGAGGTCAAGCATGTGCATATGAAATTGGACGGCGTAGAACTGATAAAACGCGAGGACAAAAGCGGCATCGTCGTGGAAATCCGAAATGTACACGCGCTCTCCGTTTACGGAAAAAGGCGCATCGTCGAACTGCAGATTCCAGGGTCGGCTGGCAACGTTTTTCAGGATATGGGGCGGAAACCCTCTGATGATTTCGTTCGACGGTGAACTGGTTGGTCCGAACGCGTCGGGCATAATGGAGGACATTCAGTCAAAGTTCGAGTTAAGGAAGCCTGTTCCGTTCTCTTCGGATGTCACAGCCATAAGCGGCATCACTGAAGTTATAATTGAAAACCTCGCCATCCATTTCTTAAGCGGCGTCAATCTGGGCATTCGCTACTCGATGGTTCTGAAGGAGTCCGCGTCGGCAAGCACAAGCACGAAACGCGGCGCTGGTTCAGGCGGGACAGAACCTCCAAGCCAAGAAGAAGACTCCAAACGAGAAATCGAACGGAAGACCAAGGAGATAATTGAAGAATCCAAGGCAGGCGAGAAACCTGCTGAAACTGAAGAGGAGCGACCGAAGAAGTGATGCCCGCTTTCGACAAAGCCAACGCGGTTGCCGCGGACAACTACATGTGCCCCAGCTACGAGGTCAAAGTGGGTTCCGAAAGATTCACTTCAGGCAGAGCACCTGACATCATAAGCGTGAGGGTCATCCGCAGCATAGGCTTGCCCACTGACAGTTCCGAGTTAATTCTGGTTGGAAGCGAAGATCACTCATTCAAGAAAGGCGACGCGGTCAAAGTTCAACTCGGATACGATGACAACCTGAAACCGGTATTCAACGGGTTCATCGACAACATTGAATATGACGCGTCCAGGGTGAGGGTGACGGCGCTGGGTCTCGCCGTTGGACTTCTGCGCTTAAGGCTTAATCGGGTCTACCTCAACCAGACGGCGGGAAAAATCGTCAGCAGCCTAGCCGAAGAAGCCAAGCTCAAAGTCAAGACGGCGTCTGATGGCATAAATCTGCCCATGTACGTGGTTGACGAGACTGCAAACGCTTTCGAGCATGTTTTGAGACTTGCGGAACGCTGCAACTTCGACGTCTACATAACGGAGGATGAACAACTCACGTTCAAGGAAGGCGGAGGCGGCAAGAATCACTCCCTCCAGTACGGCAGAGACATAATCCGAGTGGAGGCGCTTGACTTTTCGCCTCTCTATGGACGCACCAGGATATGCGGCGAAAGCCCCTCAAGCGTCAAGGGCTCTGACACTTCTCACTGGCTGACCAAGCAAGAAGTCACAGGTGAAGCTGGAAGCGGTGCTGTGCTGTCGGTCCTTGACCCCGCCATCAGGGACAAAAAAACCGCTGAGACCGTGGCAAAAGCGGGAACGGCTAAACTGGAATACGCTTTCGGCGTGGCTGTTGAAGTGGTGGGCAAGCCTGAAATCCGGTTGGGCGACACCGTGAGTCTTGAAGATTTTCCCGGTTTTCCGTCGGGAGGGCAGCTGGAAGTGAGAAGCGTCGAGCATTATTTAAGCAAGGTTCAAGGTTTCACAACTGTAGTTAACTGCAGGGAGAGAGGGAACGGCAGATGAGTCTCGTTGAAACGATGAGAGGAATCGCTCAGAAAGAGCTGCAAAAACTGCACATGCCAGCCTTAGGCGTTGTAACCTCGATTTTTCTGCACTCAAGCGAAAGCGACAAGGACAATTACGAATGCAACGTGCGACTGAAGAATACCGATATAGAACTGAGGAGGGTCCCGGTTGCCACCCAGTGCATAGGTTTAGCAGGCATTCCACGCGTCGGCGACCTCGTGATGGTGGTTTTCGTAAACGGGGACATAAACGCCCCCATAATCACGGGGAGACTCTACAACGATGAAGACCGCCCGCCGCTGAACAACGCCGAGGAAATTGTTTACGTGCCGCCGTACAAAGCGAACTCCAATGTGAGGAGAATTTACTTGGAGTTTCCTCAGGGAATGATTTTCAAAATTACCGATGACGAGGTAGACATCAAGGCTGGAGACACCAAAGTGGTTGTTCACCGAAACGGAGACGTAGTCATCGAGTCAAAGGCGAACGTCAACGTCAAAGCGGACGGCGACGCCACACTGCAGTCGAAGGGCAACATGACTATTCGAGGCGCGGCAGTAAAAATAGAAAGTAAAAACGATTTGAGTCTGGAATCAGGCAAGAACATGAACATGAAATCGGATTTTGACATAGGCATGACTTCTAATACTGACCTGAAAATGACCTCTGGCAAGGGCATGAGCATGAATTCTGGTACAAACGTGAGCATGACTTCTAATAGTGATATGAAAATGAGCACAGGCGGTTCTGCCGAGATTAGCGCGACTGGTAGGATGACAATCAAAGGGGCGACAGTCAACATCAACTAAGGGGATGGAAAGAATAATGGTTGAGAAAGAAGACAAAATTGGAAAAGACCTAAGGTTGAGGTTCGACGAGCTAGGCGCAGACCTAGCCGCTACAGCCCAAGGAGACTTAGACACGGTTGCGGGCGAAGACAACCTCGCCCAAGCTATCATAGCCAGATTAGCAACAGAAGAAGGAGAACTATACGACATAGGTCAAACAGATTATGGCTCGCGACTGCATGAGCTCATAGGCGAAGTCAACAACGACGCCACGCGGCAAAGAGTCAAAGCCAAAGTTCAAGAGTGCTTAACCCGCGAACCCAGAATCATGGAAGTGACCAGCATAAACGTCCGCGCAGACCCAAACGACCCGCACCGGCTAGACATCGAGATAACCGTTCTCCCAGTTGAAAGCAGCGTCTACCTCACATTAACGTATCCGTTTCGTTTGGAGGCATGAATGTTGCCGTTGGCGAAGAAAACGCACAGAGAAATCGCGCGAGACATCCTCGCGCAGATTTGTGGAGGAGAAGTCATTGAAGAGCATACCTATGCGAAAGGCAAAATTCGTTACGAGCTTTCAAACTCTCCCGTCGCTCAGGTCAAGACGGTTGAGGGAAGACTAAGCGGTACGAAGAACCTGTTCACCAAAGACGCCGACTATCGGCTGATTGACGATTCCGTAGAGTGGCTCGCTGGAGGAGAACACCCTGACGATGGCACTGCTTTTGCGGTTCACTATGTCTTCACAAGACCCGCTGGGATCTCCGATGTGCACCCTGGAAGCGTAGTCAGAACCATCGTGGAAGCATTTAGCCGAGAAATCGAGAACTTCTACCTCCAAATGGGGCAGGCGTACCTTTCAGGCTTCTTGGACACTGCTACTGGAGAAGCCTTGGACTTGGTGGTTTCTATTATAGGCGTTGAGCGCAAGCCTCCCCAACCGTCATCAGGATACGTCATCTTCGGTAGAAACACACAACCCGAAGTGCTCGCCGTGGCGGGGGAAGTGCACCTCTACGACGGCTCAACGGACTACGCGCTGAACAAGCCGCTGGTGAAAGAGATTACGAAGGTCACAGGAACCTGCAAAGAAGCACCAGTGACTTTTGAAAGAGACGCTGACTTCGCTTTAGCTGGGAGAAATGTTAAGTGGCTCCCTGAGGGAAAGAAGCCCGACGCGAAAACACTTTTCCAAATCGATTATGGCGCATATCGGGAAATCACTATACCAAAAGGAGCGAACGTCGCCACCTTCACTCCAAAGCCTGAAGAAACCTGCTTGTTCACGACCACTGAGGAAGTGCCCTTAGCTCCCAGCGGAGAGGGCAAATGGGAAGCTGAAGTGCCTGTGATCTGTGCTTTAGCTGGGCGACGCAGCAATGTTCTCGCCGGAACGGTTGTGGTTATGCCGCAGCCAGTTCAAGGTGTGGAATACGTCATTAACAAGACGGACATAACCAACGGTGTGGAAGTGGAAGGCGATGCTGAACTGAGAGAACGAGCGAAACACGCCTTAGAATTCGCAGGCAAAGCTACTTGCTCCTCGCTGGAATCAGCCATTAGGTCCGTTGAAGGCGTAGAATCACTGCTAATCGAGGACATGCCTGAAAACGTGCCTGGCCTCGTCAAGGTGATTGTGGACGGCGGAGACATGGACACCATCAACTACGTCATCGAAGACACGAGAGCCGCAGGCGTAAAAGTCGAGGTCTTCAGACCCAAAATCGTCTACGTGAACGTTTCGCTGACTCTGATGCTGGAAAAAGACGCTTACCCAACAGTTGCCGTGGCAGAGGCGGAGAAGCGAATTCGAAGTTACATTTCCATGCTAGGAATAGGCGATTCTGTGCTTTACTCAAGAATCGTGGCGTCAGCCTTGGGCATAGACGGTGTATGGGACGTGAAAAACATCAAGATGACCGCGCACAGAGCCGATGGTCCGGTGGTGGAAACCGAAAAGGAAAACATCGCTATAACCAGCGAAGAACGAGCTGAAGCAAGAATAGTCAACGTTTCCTATGAAACAAGGCGATAGAGATGAGCAGAACAGATAGAATTGGAAGCAGGCTCCCCAGATTTTACAAGAGCTGGGAAAAAGACACTCTCCTCTCTGTTCTGCTTCAATCAGTGAGCGCCCAACTAGACCAGGCGGACGCGGGAATAGCGGATTTGATGAAAGCGCATTGGGTTGACACTGCCGAAGGGGAAGACCTGGAAAAACTGGGCGTTTTTGTAGGGTCAAAACGCTTGCCCGACGAGGATGACAGGCGCTTTCGAGGACGCTTGAAAAGGGCTGTGGACGAGTATCGAGGAGGCGGAACCGTTTCAGTGATCCTCGAAAGAACCAAAGAGCTTCTTAGCGCCGCAAACAAGGGCGATGTGAAGATCGTGGAAAACCCGCTCGCTGACGCCTCTGCAGAGTTTGAGGTAATAGCCAACGACACATGGCAGCTTGGAAGCAGCAGCACCGAAGACGAGCAAACCAGCCTTTCTCTGACCGTGGCTGGAACAGGACAAGTCAGCAATCCTCAGATAACAAATATGGACACTGGGCAATCAATCACGTTCAAAGGAAATCTGAAGACAGGCGAACAACTGGTGATAGAAGAAAGCAGGGCTTTGCTCGGCGATGAAGACGTTACAAGCCTTGTTTCAATTCCGGAATCTCCCAAACTTCTGAGAAAAGGCTCACGGTGGAGATATAGTGAAGCCCTTTCTGAAAGAATAGGCGTGTTCGATACGGCAAGATTCAACGAGCACACTTTCGCCGTGGGCATCCCTACCGTCAAGGTGCGCTTTGAATGGACAAGGCGTCAACCCGCCACGTTCATGATTCAAATCAAATCAAAGGCGTTGCGCAACAGCGGACTCACCGAGTCTTACCTGCAGAAAACCGTGGGCTCTCTGAAGGCCGCTGGGGTGAAGGCGATAATCAAAGTAACGGAGTGAACTGATGAATGACCAAGTTTAACCCAATCCTGAAGAAACCTGGAGAAATTATCAAATCTGAAGACTGGAACAGAATGCAAGAAGACATCCAAGCCGACATCCGAGAACTTCAACGCAAACTTCAGGCGTTGAAGGATTACGTGGACAATATGGAAGAGAGCATGACAATGTTGAACATGGACAGCTTGGTGGGCAAATCCTACAAGCTAGATGAGGTTATGCCCGGCGAAATTTCAAGCTATGACGCACCCATCGTGGGACTCATAACGAGGCAGTGGTTGCTGGCGAAAGGCGAAGCGGGTGAAATCTGCAGATTCAGCGTCGTCGTCTGTCTCGAAATGTTGGATTACTGGGCGGGCGCTGAGAACGGTGACAAGAAGGCTCTCGAAGTGGTCTTCAACTACATCGACGGAACCAGCGCTGTGGTCAGTGAGCTCTTTGTGCATGACAGAACGAAGCTTCGGCCAAAAGGCGCCCAAAACCCGTACTTCGAATATCTTCTATCGCCGAATGAAAACGTCTGGTACCGGTACCGCGTGGTTAATCCGAATCCTGAGAAAGAGGTTCTAACCGTCAGCTTCAAAAACAATCTTGGAGAGTGCACTCCAAGAATCGGCAACGTCCTTCACTACAGGTCTAAGATCATACCCAGCAAGGTGTTGCCTGAGTGATAGCCGATGCTTAGGGAAATTGAAGAACGCCTCGCCACCATTCTTCGGGAAAAACTAGCTGACTTGCCTGCAGAAAACATCGCCATCAACGCCAAACCCAACAGATTGCCAGCGGTCACCATTACCAACTTGAAGTTCAAGTTTAAGAACACTGGTCTTGTAGAAAACGTTGATCAAGGCCAAGTTGAGTTGCAGGAGAGATTCACAGGCGACGGCACCAAGACTTCCTTCAAGCTTCAAGAGCAACCGATGAAGAAAAGCGTTGTTGTTGAGTCTCCCCAAAGCACTACTCTAGCGGAAAACGACGACTACATCGTAAACTACGACAAAGGTCAAATTAACTTCAAGAAAGCCCCTGAGAAAGGCAGAGACGTTGTCTCTGTCAAATATATCGCGCAGAAGAGAATAATCACTTTGAAAAGCTTGAAGGTTAAGGCGTTGTACGCTATCGATGTGTTCAGCGGAGACAGATCAGAAGCAGATTCTCTTGCCGAAAAAGCAGTGAAAGCTCTTCTTGCAGTGGAAGACCAGTTCCTGACAGAAGGCATCGAGGTTAAACCTGTCGGTGGGGTGACCTCAACAGAAGAGAATGGAAAAACTGCCAAGGTTCAGCTTAGGTACACTGTAGAGAGAGAAATGCGTGTAGAGCAAGTCGTTGGTCCGATGGAGAAAATCGAGATTAGAAGCAGAAACCTTTAGCCTTGATTCAGCCGCTGTGGCTTTGGAGGAAAGAAGACTCAGACAGTAACAGGCACACGTGCCGAGTTCAAGTGTTAAATTCCTGTTTGGCTTGCTGACGCCTTGTGCAACTAGATTTACCCTATGAACACTTTTCCCAGAGCTATGACTGCCCCGTTCGGAAGGTCACTCGGGTCGTTGCACGTCATAGCTTTGTCTCCTTGTCGGGCAGCCGGCTTCCCATTTATGAGGACTCTCGTGCTTCCAGCTATGATCTTCCCTTGGTTGGTCGGCGGCTTCTGGAATGTTCCTCCAATTGGGATGTGGGCTGGCTGATTAATGGCGATGCTGTCTACTGTTGCTGCCGGCTTGCCTTCGATGAAAACATCTTTGCTGAGGTTAGCGGTTAGTGTTCCAGAAAAAGCAAAGGGCATCGGAGTTGGAACTGGACCACCTGGCGTAGAAACCATGACTATGTGCGTGTCTACTGCGAGGATTTTATCGCCTTGTTTGGCTGCTGGCAGGCTCATTAGTGTCTTGCTTCCTACTCTTTCTGTCCTGTACCGCATTCGCTGCAGAACTTCGCGACCGTTGGTATCACGGACTTGCAGTTGTGGCAAACTTTCGTGTCAACGCCTGCGGGAGGCATTTTTCCACAGTTCGCGCAAGCCCCAGTTTTGGAGGGCATCAGGGCTCCGCAGTGCATACAGTACCTCTTTTTCTCTGTGAAGTTCAGCGTTACGCTGCTACTTTTCAGGCCTTCCGCGCTGATTGACAGTGGTGCTGACCCGCTTTCTGTAGTGGCCATGACGAACGTCTTCTCTGAGTCTTTCCCTTTAGGAATGGTTACTACCTGCTTTTCCAAAGTTCCTTTCGGCGTGGCTATGTTAACCTGCGTGTCAGCCAGCGCTGCTACTGGTTTTCCTTTCTTGTCCAGCAACTGTATAATTACAGTTGATTTTGCCTGCCCGTTAGCTATGAGATCTGACGGTTCTGCTGTCAACCTCAACTGCGTTGGAGTTGGAGGTTTCTTCGGTCTCTTCATTATCTTGTAGATAACCACCGCAACCACTACCACCACGATCACCACTATTATGGCTATGTACTCTATTGGGAATCCTGCTGCTTCATGCTGCACTGGCGTTGGAGTTGGGGAAACAGTGGGAGTCGGAGAAGCGGTTGCATTCGGTGAGGCTGACGCTGATGCTGTGGGAGTGTGCGAGCTCGTAGCGGTTGCGGAAGCAGTTGGAGTAGGCGAGGGGGTGGGAGTAGGCGAGGCGGTAGGAGATGGCGAAGCCGTTACCCCTACCGCGACGGTGACGCTTAACAAAGATGTTTGAGATTTGCCGCTTTTATCAACGGCTTTTATGGAGAAAGTGTGGGCTCCTTCAGTTAGCCCCGTGAACGTGTAGGTTGTTGAGGCGTTCACACTTGTCCAGTTGCCACCATCAAGGCTCACTTCGTTGTGGTCTATTCCGGAACCAAGGTCCGTGGCCGTCCAAGTTACGGTGCAGTTTGGTGGACTGATTTCCGTGCCGTTGGCAATTGATGTTGTCAACGTCAGAGTGGGAGGCAGCGTGTCTAGTATGATGGAGTCTTGATAATTCAGAGTTGACGGCGAGGTTCCGCCTGTGCTGTTCTTGAATGAAACGTATACGGTTTTTGAGCCCTCGCCCGTTTCCAGCGTCCAACTCTTGGAAGTGCCATAAGACTGCCAGGCTGTCCAAGTGATGTTGTCGTTGCTGAAGCGCATCTGAACTGAGTTAGGCCACAATGAAGTTGCGTTCAGGGTCAATGTGACTGATGTTGTGTTTGCGTACGCGGCGTCGGAGGCTATCATGATGGCCTTCGCTATGAAAATCGGTGGGATGATTATGCCGATCCCTGGACCAAGCGTGGCTACGGGCACTAGACCAAACTGCGGGGTTGAACGCGCAAGTGATGAATAGGAAGCAATGCCCACGTTGAAAAGGCTAAGCAACAACAAGGCAAGAACGGGCAGAACCCTGCTTTTTCTTGGATGCAAACCACTCATTCTCCAGATTAACCTGTGAAATCTACTTATGATCTTGTTTAGGATATAAAACATTCTGCAAGGTTGAGAACAGTTTGGCTACTAGAGCTTCCAAAATAGTTCAACAGCGGCTACATCCTAAAACTACTGAATGGCTCACTGATCAAAAATGCCCGCACACAACTCTTGTTTACAGGGCAGCTAGCCACTAGATTTGTAAAGGGTGCTCCAAAACTGAGACAATGCGGTAATGCCTCTTCGGGTCTAAAACGGCAAAGATAGCATATTACCCAAAATGAAACAAACTGGAGATGAGTCAACGAACTGCAAAAAAAGACGAGAAATAATCGCCAAATAACCCCTTCTTCCGAATACCTTAAAAAGTTCAGCATAGGCTCAGGCATCTTGCAGCTCATAAACGGAATAGCAGTTTTTGTCCCTAACTTTCCTTCTAACCTGGCCAAAAGGGACAGACATCTACCCCTTCTACCTCAAATTTGCACATGTGATTCCTTATGCCTCATAGACAACTGAGGGAAAGAAGAGAGCTGAAAGTCACGGGTTCAAATCCAATCGAACCCGCCAACTCTACAATTTGGTCGCTGCTGATGGCTCTTGAGTGTTGCCAGTAGCCCGTGGCTGTCTGGGGCAACGAAAGAATTTAGGTGGGAATTGCCTAGTCTTTCTTGTCTACTTTGACGATGTAGATTTCTTTGTTGCGGACTCTGAGCTGCGCGTTGAATTTTCTGTCAGGTTTCTTGTTGTATGACTTTACTCGGAATGAGAAGGGCGCGTACATTGACTTTACTGTTTTACCTTCAACCTCGACCTTAAACATATTCTCTGGGCTCTCAATAATCTGTTTGAATACTGCATCGTACTCAGGAATCTTGGCTAGTTTTCTACCTGCGGGGATTTCCTTGACTGGAGTAACTTTTGCTACTATTTGCTTCTTTTTGGGTTTATCCATTTTTGACATGTAATTCACACTATATACATAGTTAATCACACTATTTAAAAGTATTACAATTTGCACTAGTAAAACTATGTACAGTCACGTCAATTTAGAACTCTTGCACTATAAATGTAGTGAGACTAATGGCTAATAAGAAAATCCAGCTTCGCGCTCAAACAATAACTTATGTTTTTTCACTCTGCTGCATGTCCACAGATTTTCTTTTCGAGAGGCAATGGTTTGCTTCCAAGCTTACGGTTTATTCCTAAGCTCAAACCATTGTTCGAAGCCTTTATGCCAAAAACTTAGATACCTTGGCAAGGCATAATATGCAAACTGAAATCGACTAGGTGGTTTAATGGAAGCAGAAGCCAAATACAAACTAAGCGACGTACAAGGAAACGTTAAGTCGGAAGGTCAAGCCAAAGCCAACCTCGATGAGAAATACTTGACGCTCACCGTTGAGTTCGGCGAACCCATGCTTTTCGCTTACACGGACATCATTGGAATTTCAGGTCAAGAATACCAAGTTGACCTCTTCCTCACATCCAGAGAGAAGCTGAACCTTTCAAGCTTAGGATATCAGTATGAAGACTTCCTCAATGAACTCTACAGGCTGCGCAACGAGCTCCTGCTCAAGTACCTGCTAATGGAAGAATCACTCCTTAAAGGCGGGTTCGAAGCGCAGTTCAAATCGCTTGACCCAGAAGGGCAATTGAACCAGAGTGGCAGATGCGAAGTTCGCCTCTACGAAACCGCCCTTGTAGTCCTCCCTCAGAAGGGCGAACCAATCCGAGTACCTTACTGCTACCTTTCACAAACCAGCAAAGCCGACTACAAGCTCGTCTTAGCCAACGAGTTCGGAGAAAAACTGGAGTTCTCCATGCTTGGAGAGAAATTCGATGCCCTCGCGAAAGGCTTGTCAGACGCCTTCAACAAACTAATGCTCAGGTCCCAGACGACAATTAAGGAGATTATCCCGGAAGCTGACCCAGCCACCGTGAACAAGCTGGCAGTCCTGATGAAGGATGGTCGTGCTGCAAAACGAAAAGACATAGAAGCACTTTCATCCAATCTCTGGCAGCGCTTAGCCAAAAGAACCGAGGAAGCAGGCATAAACCAAGAATACGTTTTCCTCGAATCAAAAGCCCTGAAAGAACAGATGCGCATCGGAGTTAAACGCGGACTCATGGGCGACCTGACAGGCTCATACGTGTGGCTGCTTGTTCCCCTGCTGAACGCCTCAGGCAAACTGGAAAACGCAGTCGCTCTTGAAGCCTTCTCAACAAACCCAAGCAACGAGCAAAAGGCAGAAAAGGAACGTGACGACGCCGAAGCCGAAAAGGAAGCAAACGAAGAAAGCGCAGATGGAACGGAACCTGCAACAGGTGGAAAGGCAACTTACTTCTTTAGGGTACTTGGCAGAAGCGACTACCGCAAAGCCCAAAATAACCTTAGCGTAGAGCTGGAAAGTTTCATGAGGAACATGAACCGCTGCATGATTGACGTCAACTTCAGACGCGAAGTCATCTACCTGCCCGACGACAAACTTGACAACCCAAAATATGTTCAGTACCGATTTGCCGTGGCGAAGATGCCTTCGTTGAGGATGCTGAGGAACCAGTTCATCGGAAGAGTGGTGCACTCGTCTTTTGACCAGTGGAAAAGCGACGTCACTAGTTTATTAGACTTCAACGCCAAAAGTGAAGATGATAAAGCTAAATGGAAAAAAGGAGTCGAATAAGAAAATGCCTGGATACAAGCATCCTTGCAGGTACTGCGGAAAACTAGTCTCCGCGGATGACAACGTGTGCCCTTACTGCGGCAAAGTCAACCCTGTTGGACCGATACGATGCCCGAAATGCCGTAACCCCACAGAAATCGGACAGATGCGATGCAGTAATTGCGGCTTAGTTCTTCAGATAAACTGCTTTGTCTGCGGCAAACCAACGTTCTTCGGTGACTACTGCCAAAACTGCGGGCAAAGGTTGACGGTTGTCTGTCCAAAGTGCAAAACCGAGCAACCGCCCCTCGGAGAGAAATGCATAAAATGTGGTAAACCATTAAATTGGCAAAGAGGGAAATGAGAAAATGCCACTTCAACCGTTTACAAGAAACTACGAAGACAACAGCACCGACGCAGGATTCCAATTCACTTTCCTGTGTGACATATGCAGCGACGGCTACAAAACAAACTTCATCCAAAGCAAAACCTACAAGAAGAAAGGATTTTGGAAAGGCATCGGCACAGTCGCCAGCATAGGCTCAGAACTCGCAGGACGCGGTGGCGGCTACACTATGCAACGCGGCACCGACGCCATGAGCCAGCGATTCGAAGGTATGACGCCTGAATGGCACAAAGAACACGAAGCAGCGTTTGAGTTGGCGCAAAACGAAGCGAAAGGTCATTTCCAACGTTGCCCAAGATGCCACAAGTACGTCTGCGAAAACGACTGGAACGAGCAGGAAGGTCTCTGCATCGAAGACGCCCCAAGGGAAAGCACCGAAGTCGCAGCTGCCAGAGCAGAAAAGATGGTCACTGACATAAAGCAGAAAGCTGAAAACACACAGGTATTCACAGGGGAAATAACAAGCCGACAAACAATCTGTCCCCAATGCGGCAAACCAGCGGGGCAAGGCAAATTCTGCAACAACTGCGGTGCACCTCTGGGCATGATTGTTTGCCAGAAATGTGGAGCAAAAAACCCTGCAGGCATCAACTTCTGCGGTGAGTGCGGCAACCGGCTGACTTAAGCCCAAATCGAACCTTCTATTTTTTTCTTTTGTAGAGGTGAGGAAGTTCTGTTCCGAGAGCGGCCTCCATTCACGGCACATGATGCTCTCCGAAAGGGACTGGCGTTATTCGCTTTTTAACAGAAAATATAAATTGACAAACAGTGTTAAAGATAAAGAGATAATGTTTTAGTATTTGACTTGTAGGTGTATAAGGGGGAAATTGGATGAGCACCCACGCGGAAGATTTGAAACTTCGATTAATGACTATAGAGCTTCTGAGGACTGCAAAGTACAAGCGGAATATTACTTATCGCGAGTTAGCCTCCAAAACAGGCTTACCCGTTACTGTTTTAAGCAGGTACGCAAAAGGCCACGTTTTGCCGAACACCACACGGGCAAAGCAGCTTTGGCGCGTCCTCACGAAACTCGTCGGTTTAGAAACTGAACTGCGAAACAGAATAAAATTTGACGAAACAGGTTACTTCGACAACACCGAAATCGTAGGCGACTACAACATCCTGCAGCAAGCGGCAAACCATGCGCTGGCGAACTTCGCTGGAAAACGAGTAACCAAAGTCTTAACAGCGGCAGTTGACGGAGTTCCTTTAGCTACTATGGTGGCGAACTCGCTAGGCGTTAACCTAATCGTGGCTAAAAGAAACAAAGAAGTCGGTGTGAAAGCCTTCCTTGATGAAACGTTCATTTTGGGAAAAGACTCAGGCGTAACCGTGACGCTGTACATTCCGAAGGAAATCATCAAGAAACGCGACAGCGTGCTGATAGTTGACGACATGATAAAAAGCGGGGAAACCCAGGAAGCGCTGGTTAACCTCGTCAAGAAAGCAAAAGCTGAAGTCTCAGGCGTCTTCTCGCTCATAGCTGTCGGAGATGACTGGAAAAAGAGACTGAAGATAGGCGGCGACGCACCCGTTGAGGTTGTTACGTACCTGAAGTCGCCTTTTGACGCGGAAAACCGTTCTTAGGCAGCGCTTCATCCTTCTTTCTAACGGGTTTTAGCGAAATCTTAAACAGAACCATCCCCGTCTAAGCTTAAACCAATGTTACGTGAGGCTCCCGTGAGATGCGAACCATAGAATGGAAAAACGGAACCGTCTTGACACCAGACCAAACCAGACTCCCGCTGGAAACAGTAACTTTGCAGCTTAAAACATGCGACGAGATGGCTGAAGCCATAAAAACCCTGCGCGTCAGAGGCGCACCCTTGCTTGGCGCAGCCGCAGCCTTCGGCATAGCCTTAAGGGCGCACCATTCAAAAGCAAGCAGCAAAGAGAAACTTCTCGCGGAAATGGAAGACGCCGCCAACACAATTAAGCAGACGAGACCGACAGCCGTGAACCTCTTCTGGGCAGCAGACCGAATCCTCAGCAAAGCGCGAGGCTTCCCCGGAAACGCAGAAGCGCTCAAAGTTTTTGTGGTTGAGGAGGCGCAGAAAATCGCGGATGAAGATGCAGAACAGAACCGTGCCATTGGCAGAAACGGCGCTGCGCTGATCAAAGATGGTGACACCGTTTTGACGCACTGCAACGCTGGCGAGTTGGCAACGGTTGAGTACGGTACTGCGCTGGGCATAGTTAGGGCGGCGTGGGAGCAGGGCAAGAAAATCAGAGTCATCGCGGATGAAACGCGTCCGCTGCTGCAGGGGGCAAGGCTTACGGCTTACGAGTTGATGCGTGACGGCATCCCAGTTACGTTGATTACGGATAACATGGCGGGTTACGTCATGAGCAAAGGCTTAGTCAACTTGGTCATTGTGGGTGCGGACCGCATCGTTCAAGACGCCGTTTTCAACAAGATCGGCACTTACGGGGTTGCTGTCTTAGCCAAAGAACACCATGTGCCGTTCTATGTTGCGGCGCCGAAATCCACTTTTGACCTGACGCGCAAGGCGAAGGATGTTGTCATTGAAGAGCGGAACCCTGCTGAAGTGACTCACTTTGGTGGGAGGCAGGTGGCTCCGAACGGAGTGAAAGTTCTTAATCCAGCTTTCGACGCTACGCCGCTCAAGTACGTTTCAGGCATTATTCATGAGGGCGGCATCTATTATAAGGAAGACTTCGCTAAGTTCACGTTGCACAAGCAAAACCGCGCGGAAGATACTTAATGAGCGAGAACAAACAGACGCAGCCAACCACTCCAGAGCCCAGAGCTGAAGGCTCACTTGCCGAGAAGGGAGTGCGCGTTACAGAGAAAAGCAGCGTGGACGCCCTGAAGCAAAGGGGATACGGCACAGCGGAAGACAACGTGCTTACCTTGACGTTTTACGAGGCACTCTATCTTGCGGACAAGGGAATGCTGGAAGTCACAGGCAAGAAAGGCGCAAAAGTGGATTTTCAAACTCTCCTCCAAGCCTACGAAAGCACAGACGAGAACGCGTGGGCGCACTACATGATTTATCGTGATCTGCGAAGTCGAGGTTACGTGGTGCGGGAAGGGTTCGGCGCGGCGATTGATTTCAGGATTTACGAGCGAGGCGCTTATGGCAAAGACACTGCTGCTTCTCTGGTTATGAGTACGCAGGAGGGCAAGCCTATGCCGATGGAGGATTTGGCGAAGGCTTTGGGGCAGTCGCAGAGTCTCAAGAAAGAGCTTGTCTTGGCGGTGATGAACCGTCGCGGCGAAATAGTTTACTACTCAGTCTCACCATTAACCTTCAAGTAACTCGGGGTTGGATAACGTGTCAACGTTCCAGACTGTGCGGGGAATGAGGGACCTGCTGCCTGAAGAAGCAGAACTCCTCAACTACGTAATAGCAAAAGCAAGAGACACCGCAGCGCTCTACGGGTTCCGCGAAGCCATCACGCCCATCGTTGAACCCTATGAGCTTTTGAGCGCTAAGTCGGGCGAAGAAATCCGCCAGCGCATGTTCATATTCGACGACCTTGGCGGAAGGAAAGTGGCACTCCGCCCAGAATTCACCGCATCCATCGCACGCTTGGCTACGACCGTGTTGAAGAATGAACCGAAGCCTCTGCGGATTTTCAGCGTCGGCAGCGTCTACCGCTATGACGAGCCGCAGAAGGGAAGGTACAGGGAGTTTTGGCAGGCAAACTTTGAGCTGATGGGTTCCGCGAAGCCTGAAGCAGATGCCGAAGTGATTCTTTTAACGAACAGCATGATGAAGGACGTGGGCTTGCAGGGCTACGCGCTGAAGCTGGGGCACGTCGGCGTGTTGAAGGGAATAATGAGCCAAGAAGGCGTGGACGACAAGACCCAGAACGCGGTGCTGCAGCGGATGGACAAGAAAGAATACGACGCAGCCCTCGCTCTGGTGGAATCAGAAAAATGTAAAGCATCCCTTCGCGGACTCATAGAACTGAAAAGCGACAGCGTTTTTGCCACCGTTGAGAAAATGAAGGCGCACCTGCAGGGTTATGAGAAGGCTCTGGATGCTGTCGAAAACCTTTCGGCTATCCTGAAACTGGTCACCGAGAGCGGGTGCGAAATCGAAACCGTTGACCCAGCTTTCGCTAGGGGACTGGAGTATTACACGGGCATGATTTTTGAGGTCTACGTTCCAGAGTTGGACATAGCCTTAGGCGGCGGCGGACGCTACGACAGGCTCATCGAGGTTTTCGGCGGCGAGTCAACGCCTGCTGTGGGCGTTGCACATGGGCTGGACCGCATTGCGTTGGCGATGCAGTCGCAGAAAACAGAGCTGAAAGTTACGCAGAAGAAGAGGGTGGTGGTTGTGCCCATCAAGGAAGAACAGAAAGGGGAGGCACTGAAGATTGCCCAGATGCTCAGGGACGCAGGCGTTTCGGCGAAGTTTGAGGTTATGGGGCGGAAAATGGCTAAGGCTCTGGAGGACGCTGATAAGAGGAAAGAGGCGGATTACGCAGTTATTGTTGGCGAGAGGGAGCTGAAAGAGGGCAAAGTGGTTGTCAAAGACCTCGCGAATAGGACGCAGACAGAAGTCAAGATTGATGAGTTAGTGCAGAAAATTAGTTGTTAAAGAAAAAAGAATTGTTGAAGCCGAAAAGGCTTCAATGCCTTTCTTAGAGCCGTTTGATGTAGCGGTTGACTTCCCACTCGGTTACCTGCATCCTGTACAGGTCCCATTCTTTCCGTTTTTCGCGGAGGAAGTTCTCGAACGCCGTTTCGCCAAGGGTTTCTTTCATCAAGTCACTCGTCTCAAACTCGTCCAATGCTTCTTTAAGTGATTCGGGTAGGCTGACTATGCCGCGTTCTTTGCGTTCCTCGTAGCTCATGTGGTAAACGTTCAGCTCCACTGGGTCGCCTGGGTCAATTTTGTTCTTGATGCCGTCGAGTCCTGCGCTGAGGAGCACCGCGAACTGCAGGTAGGGGTTGCCTGAACCGTCGGGGCAACGGATTTCGCAACGTGCAGCGGCTTTTCTTCCGCCAAAGTTTGGCACGCGGATAAGCGGTGACCTGTTCTTGTGCGCCCACGCAAGATATACTGGCGCTTCGTAGCCTGGCACCAGACGTTTGTAGCTGTTTGGCCAAGAAGCCAGAACGGCGCACATTTTGCGTCCATGGGCTAGTTGTCCGCCTATGAAGTTCCGTGCGATGTCCGATAGGTAGCCGTTTTTGGCGTCCTCGCTGTAGAAGAGGTTCTGCGTTAGGTCTTTGTTCCAGAGGCTCTGGTGGGTGTGCATGCCTGAGCCGTTGATGCCTCCGAAGGGTTTGGGCATGTGAGTAGCTACGTAGCCGTTTCGGGCGGCAACGATTTTTGTGACCATTTTCATGGTTATAGTGCGGTCAGCTGTGACGAGCGCTTCGCCGTACTTGAAGTCGATTTCGTTCTGTCCCAAGGCAACTTCGTGGTGGCTGATTTCGATTTCTATGCCGAAGGGCTCTGCCATGTCTGCGATTTCCCGCCTAAGGTCATCTGTTAGGTCGCCTGGGTGAAAGTCGAAGTAGCCTGCCATGTCTATGGGTGTGGGTAAGCCTCCGTTTTCAGCTTCTTTAACTATGAAGAATTCGAGTTCTGGCGCGCATATGAAGGTGAACCCTGCCTTGCTGGCTTTCTCTATGGCGCGTTCAAGTATGTATCGCGGGTCGCCTTCGAAGCGTTTGTTCTGGGGGGTGTAGATGTCGCAGATGAGTCGGCAACTGGACTTCTCTTTTGGTCTCCACGGCAGCACGGCGAAGGTTGTAGGGTCTGGGAACAGAACCATGTCGGATTCTTCGATGGGTCGGTAGCCGGTGATGGATGAGCCGTCGAAGGATTGCCCGTTTTCGAATGCTGCTTCCAAGTTTTTGCTGTTGATGGCGAGGTTTTTTATCATGCCGTTTATGTCGGTGAATTGGAGTCTGACGAATTTGATGTCTTGTTCTTGAATTTGCTTGACCACGTTGCTTACGTTCTTTTTCCAGACTGTGTCTTTGAAGTTTTTCATTTTGTCATTCCTCACATTAAACGTTAGTCTCGATTTTCATATGTTATGGAAAACACATTTAACGTAAACATATTTAAGTTTATCGTTTTCTCCGTTAGATAAATGTTCAACAAAAACTGAAAACACTGAAAGCGTGCACGCGCGGCTTAGTATGTCGCCGCACAATAAAAAACCCTGATGATACCCCGCTTAAACAAACGACTAGCACAAAAACCGTGTTCTCTCATATTTCTCGACGCAAAAAGTCCCCAATATCCAAAATATTCTTGACTACGACGTTTCCCTCCGCCTTGTCAAGAACCGCAATTATTCTGCCGAAGCCTAAGCACTCGCCGAACTCATTAAGCACCAGTGTGGAGTCGCCTCTCCTCTGAGAGCCTTGCACTTGAACTATTCCCTTTCGAAACAGGTCTCTGCCGCAGATGAAGAGCCACGCGGCTTTCCCGTCAACAACCACTTTGTTTGCGGCAACTTCAACTAGCATGTTTAGCAAATTGAAACTTGGAAAGAAGACACCGTTCTTGACTTTTCCAAGGTACAGTCCGGCGTGGAAAAAGTCACTTCGCACCAGTCCTTTCAGCCGAGGATTCAGAAGGTAATACCGCTGTGCCTTTTCCAGTATGAACTCAGAGTTCAAAGCTATTTTGCCGCCGAACTTCGACGCAAAAGCCACAATTGGCTTCACTGTGGTTTTGCCTCCTTGAGTTTGCACACGAAAAAGCCCTGCGTATCCCCTGGCCAGATTCGCCTGCAACGCTTCACTGAAGCGTCCAGTTTTCGACCGAAAACCTCGGTTAGCCCCTCGTCGCCTGGACAGTTTATTTCTTCGGTTTGCAGATTCAGGTTTTTTACTGCCCAGTCCATGTTTAACTCGTCTTCTTCAGGCTCTAAAGAGCAGGTTGAGTAGACAATTTCCCCATTCGCTGTTAGGCATTTTGCGGCTTCTGCGAGGATTTCTCTTTGAACTTTGGAGTTGCGTTCCACATCGCTGAGTGTTCTGCGCTCAAACCACGCTCTATCCGACGCGAAGTTGCCTGAGCATGGAACATCCAGCAGAATACGGTCAAACTTCAAGTTCAAACGTGACGCCTGCCGCGCATCAGAGCAGTAGACAACCGTGTTGCTGATGTGGCAGCGTTCCAGATGATTCGCCAAGGCAGCCAAGCGCTTCTTGTTAACGTCCAAAGCCACGATGGCGCCTGTGTTGTCCATCAAATCGGCGAGTTGAATAGTTTTTCCGCCTGGCGCGGCACAAGCGTCCAGCACAGTCTTCCGCCGTAGGTCTGTGAAGAGGGTTGCGGGGATTTGGGCGGCTGCTTCCTGGATAGAATACAAGCCTAAAAGGTACTCTGCCGTGGCGCCCGCGGAAACCTTCGACCTGCCAACCCAGTAGCCTGCTTCCAAGAAAGGAACTTTCTCAAGCTGGACACCTAAACCGCGCAGCCTCTCAACCAAGTTTTTGCCTCTTGCGTTAACCTGATTTATTCTGACTGCCTGTCTGGACTCGACGTTTCTGAATTCCCAGCCCAGTTTAGCGTGGCGTTCTACAAAAAATTGCTTGCCAGACATCAACCGTACATGTGCTGCGCTTTCAATAAAAACTTTTCAAAAAATGCAGCAGCAAAACGTTTGTTCATGCTTCGCCACTAAAACATACACACAAGCAAGAGCCTATTAGCTCTCCCTGAAGAACAAAGTGTTCTCCCAGAAGAACATGAGCTAAACCCTTTTTCACTTCACAACCATTGTAGGGGGCTAAGCCGTGCTTTCCATATTAGAGTAGTGAACGGATGGATAATCTGATAGTCGCACATTTGTGTAAAACAATCCTTGCATTAGTTTATGTCAAATCCCGACTTACAGTTTCTCAATAATCTCCACTGCGGCACTTAAGAAATTCAATAGTGAAATAAGTAAGCCTAACATACCGAACCTTAATGCATCGACAAAGAAGCCTGTCATTAAACCAAAGTAGGTCATAAAAACAAAGCAACTTGAAAATACCATTCCAAGAATCATGAACATTACACGCACCAAACTCAAAATTTTTTTTGGTCGAAAATAAGTCAAAAGCATACCTGAAGCAGCTATCATTATAGAAGTGGATGATGTTACACCATTAACTATTGTTGGTACATACTGGGTGTCGTTTATGAAGCTGGTGGACAACATTATGATAGACAAAAACACTATTCCAAAAACAAGAAATAATAACTGAACTATATAATAACTGAATTTGACTAACTTTTTAGCTGAAGTATCGCTAACTTGAAATCTTTTTCCCATTCCTTCAGTCCCCAGAGTCTCATTACTTTTTGCCCTATTTATCTTCTCAACAATTATCCTTTTAACTCAATCTAGCTTGAGGTTTACTATACGTTTTTCATAATGGCCTTTTTTTCACTTTTCAAACATTCCAAAGTAGTAAACTAAAAATAATTAGAAAGGTTCTATAGAAACTCTATCCTGCTGCCTCTTTTCACTGCATATCCTTCACTTACAAGGATTGCCCCAACGTATGAAGCAAGAGACCGCTTGACCACGTTTTCTTGTATCCACTCTCCTAGTGAATCCAATTGAGGATTAGTTCTGGAGGTTCCACAGTATACAGTCCTGCCTCCAAAATGCTTTAGCATTCTTTCATAAGTTGCAGCAGAAACAAACGTTTCCCTTCCATTTCCATAGAAAATCATGGTTCCTTCTTTAACAGAACCAGTGTAATTAAAACTGGAGCGATTGTCCCAAGTGTCTAATTTTTTTAGTTCTCCAACTTTACTCAAAGAGGTCGCCCCTGTGTCTGATCTGAATATCTTTACTGTTCTGATTATTTTATTTGGTTCAGCTATTACGCTTTTGCATTTCTTGCAAGTTTTTATTTTCAGCTTGCTCGGATTAAGACTACTTGAACTTCAAGTTTCTGTTTGAGGTAATTTTCTAAATTAGCTAATGTATTTGCTATCTCCATGTATCCTTTCATAGCTGTGTCAGGATAGTTTCTACAGAACACAGTCAGCTTTGAAGCTCCTAAGAGCATTGCTTTCAAAATGTCTTTCCAGATTTCCGCTCCATCGCCCAGGATTATTTCGTAACTTGTTTTGTGTTTTTCATCCCACAAGTCAATTTCCAATCTTGACTTGCCAATTTTCATAGGATAAACTCCAAATCTTTTGGTTACTTCCCCTGTAACTAATTCATGAATCTTGAAAGTCATCTTCGTTGGGTTTTCTGAAAACATCCTGAGAAGTGGATGTTCCCTGTTGAAAGCAGTAGCGCCCTCATAAGGAACGTTGGTAACAACAAAAAAATCTGAGAGTCTGTTAGAAATGTAGTTAACTAATTCAACATGGGCTTCTGATTCCGTGAGAATCCCTCTGTTCAGAGATAGAATTGAACTTGACTTAAAACTTTCTTACACTCTCTCCATTGTTCGAGCTATCCTTTCCGCAAGTTGTCTTTTATTCTTTGTTCATGATTTGAGAGAGTAATTCTCTATGGTAATGATTATTGTTTGACTAGGTTTTGTGATGCTTGTGGCAAGCGTATTCAGGGAGCTAAATGGCACTGTCCAAACGGCAACAGTTGCTTCTGCTTTCTCTGCGGAACAAAACTGATGCAGACCGGCAAAGACTACCCCACAGTATGCCCCATGTGTAGTGGAAAACTCGAATAAAAATTCAACCTGCATCTGCATCCTTCACACAAGGCGCATTTTTTTCCGAGCAAGTAGCCTGCGTTAGTCAAGCCTCAGCGGCTCTTTCTATTAATTTTCTTAAGGCTATTGTTTCTGCCATAAAAACCAGGCATATACGCCAAATGAAAGAAACAGGACAGCACAAACAAGCATAGACAAGACAGCACCAACAAATTTAACGAAGATGTAACTGACTTTTCTGCCTTTATATAAGGGGGCTATAGTCTCCACCGAGCACAACAGAACCAACACTTCCCAGAAACTCCCTTCTAATCTGGAAAGGTTTATGTTTAACCGCGAAGTTCTAAGTTTCCGATTTGTTGGCGGATCACAGTGTCCGCTGGGATGTGGTTCCGCGAGGAACCGAACCGAAAAACAGCAAACACACAAAAACAGGTGAAAAACAACATGGCATACAAATACATCGCTGAAGAATGGGCGAAACCTGAAAAAAGTTTCGTCGAAGAACTCATGCGCCAACGCCTAGTCCAATGGCGCAAAGAGCCAACCGTGAACCGCGTGGAAAGACCACTCAGGCTTGACCGCGCAAGAAAACTAGGCTACAAAGCCAAACAAGGCTTCGTAATCGCACGCGTAAGCGTCCGAAGAGGAAACCTACGCAAACTCCGTCCAAGATCAGGACGCAGACCCAAACGCATGGGTGTCAAAAAATTCAAACCAGGCAAAAGCCTGCGCTTAATCGCTGAGGAACGTGCAGCACGCAAGTTCCCAAACACCGAAGTTCTCAACAGCTATTGGGTTGGCGAAGACGGCAGACACAAATGGTTCGAAGTAATCTTGGTTGACAAAAGCCATCCAGCCATCAAAAGCGACAAGGACATTAACTGGATATGCGAGAAACAGCACAACCGCAGAGCACTCCGCAGCTTAACCAGCGCTGGCAAAAACGTCAGAGGCTTACACCACAAGGGCAAAGGTTCGGAGAAAGCGAGACCAAGCCGCAAATTCGGCAACACAGGCGTCCATGGCGACAAACAGCAAAAAGGTGGAAAGTAATGCACCACATAAAACCCTTTATTATGATGGCAAATGGGAAAAAACGGCTTGGCAAAGGCTTCAGCCCAGACGAAATCAAGCAAGCAGGAATAAACCGCGCTGAAGCCCGAAAACTCGGCATACCCGTTGACTACAAACGCAAAACCGCACACGAAGAAAACGTCAACAACCTCAAAGCGCACAAAGAAAAAAACCCAATAGCCGCAAAACCGAAACCTCCAGCAGAAAAGCCAGCTGAAAACAAGAAAAAATCTAAAAGTTAAAACCGCCAAAATAGAATCAGCGGTAACCCAAATTGTCTTCTAAAAACCCAATAGCGTATATAACTGTGAGAGTTTTCAGCCACGCCACCGAAGACCCTGAAAAAGTGCAAACCGCCATACGCAACACTCTGCCCGAACAGCTAAGCGCGAACCTCACGGTGACAAAAACAAGCGTAACGGGACATCACGGAAACCCCATCGTCCTCTACGAAGCCAAACTCGAAGACAAACAGGCATTGCCAGCTGCGCTGGAAAAGATTGGCGCTTCATTGAGTTCCTTGGATAAAGAACAACTAAACGCCGAGATCAAGCAGCACATCGAAAAACGAAACCTGTACCTCAGATTCGATAAGCAAAACGCTTTTTTGGGCACGCTGAAACTGGGTACAGTTGACCCCATCCACTTCAAGATCCACTTCAAAAACAGGACACCTGAAGAGATGATGGAAATCTGCAGAAAAGCAGGGCTACTGCCATGAAGCGAACATTCACCGACTTGCATCTGCGACTTAACGGCAAAGACCCAGCTGCAACCCAACTGATGCTGAAAAAGGTAGCAGTGCTTGGCTACAAGCTGGTTTCAGTGCCCTGTCAGCCTGACATGAGAACTGAAGAAACGGCGAAGCTGAAAGACGCTTGCAAAGAGGTTGGAATGAATTTTGCTTCACGTGTGAACCTTCGACCGAGAAACCCTGATGAACTTCTCAGCCAACTGCGCAGGCTCAGGCGGAAATTTGAGGTCATCTGCGTTCTCTGCGAAAGCAAGGAAGTTGCGAGACAGGCAGCTAAAGATAGGCGGGTTGATTTGCTGAGTTTTCCGCTGTTGGATTTTCGCAGGCGCTTCTTCGACAGGGCGGAAGCGGAATTAGCTAGCAGCAGCCTTGCCACGTTGGAGGTGGATGTTAAGCCTTTGCTTGTTTTGGAGGGACCTGCACGTGTCAGGTTGCTTTCTTGTCTTCGGCGGGAAACTGCGGTTGCCAGAGATTTCCATTTGCCCGTTGTCGTTTCGAGCGGTGTTTCGGAGGTTTCGTTTTTGAGGAAGCCGCGTGAAATGGCTGCGTTGGCTTCGCTTTTTGGTTTGGAGGGTGATGCTGGGTTGGATGCGGTTTCGCTGAATCCGTCTGCGATTGTGAGGCGGAACAGGGAGAAGCTTGAAGAAGGGTTTGTGGCGCCTGGAATACGCGTGGTTAAGGAAGGGAAGGATTGTTGAAGCGGGTTAAGCGTCGTTATTTGGCGTTGCAGTTGGATTTGGATTGTGTGCCTAGTCCGAAGGAGTTTATGGATGCGGTTTGGGGTGCTGTGACGCAACTTTATGGCGAAGTTGGTGCGAGTCTCACGAGTTTGGCGTTGATTGATTATGATGTGGAGGGAAAAGCTGCGGTTTTGCGGACATCGCTTGCCACCTTGGGCATCGTGAGAGCAAGTTTGGCTTCGATTACGCGTGTGGCGGGGAAGGAAGCGGCTGTGCATGTTTTGGCGGTTTCAGGTACGATTAAGGGTTTACGTGGGAATCTGAAGGCTTAGCTTTTGTTTCTGGCTTTTCGGGAGATATTTTGTGGGTTGGAAATGTGTTTTTTGTTGTTTTATGTAAAGTTTTTGCTTGTTTAAAGTCAATGCAGCGTGTTTTACAGTCATGTTAACGTTTGAACAATCTTTCAATTACAGTCCAGATAAGTTTATCAATGACCTGAATAATGCTATGTAGCATTACATAGTTAACGAGAGTAAATGAAAATGAGTTTGAAAGATTTCTTTTTCAAGATGCCACCGTTAAAGACAGAACCCATAATTGACGATACAACGCTCAGGGATGGTATCCAAATGCCTGGTTTGGCAGCTGGACCGAAGGATGCAGCCAAGATAGCGCAGCTTCTCTGCGACATAGGCGTTGAGAGGCTTGAGTTATTCCATTATCAGGAACCTGACAAGAAGGCTGCAAAGCTGATTCACGGTCTAAATTTGGATTGCAGAGTTGCAGGATGGTGCCGAGCTGTAAGAGCTGACATTGACAGTGCCATTGACTGTGGCTTCAAGGAAGTGGGGATTTCACATCCAGTTTCGCATATTCACTTTAAGGCTAAGTGGCCTGATAAGTCGGCTGATGAGCTTTTGGCTAATGTTGTGGATGTGGTGGAGTACGCTGCCAAAACGCATGGGCTGCGCACGTTCGTTCACGGTGAAGACAGTACGCGTGCGGATTGGGAGTTTGAGAAGAAATTCGTCAACGCTGTTGCTGATGCTGGTGCCGAGTGCTATCGCATTTGCGATACTGTGGGCATTGGCTTGTCTGATCCTAATGCTTCTGTGACAAGCGGGATTCCTGCCAAGGTGAAGGCGCTGAAGAAGGAGACGAAGATTAAGGCGTTGGAGATGCATGCGCATGACGATTTTGGGAACGCTGTGGAAAACACCATTGCGGCTATGCGCGCTGCGGATGGCGTGTGGGATAAGATTTACTTGAGCACCACGTACCTTGGGATTGGTGAGCGTGCTGGGAACGCTGAGACTGAGAAGGTGCTGTTGAACCTTTACATGCACTACGGCGTCATGAAGTTCGCTGGAAAAACGCAGAAACTTAAGCAGACAGCGGATTTCATCGGCAAAGCAACAGGCTACGTGGTTCCGCCGAACAAGGCAATTGTGGGCGATTATGGTTTTGCGCATGAGTCTGGGATTCATACGCATGGAATCATCAATGACCCATTGACTTACGAGCCTTATCCACCTGAACTAGTGGGCAACATAAGACGCTTGACGATTGGGAAGCAGTCTGGCAAAGGCGGCATAAAACATAAAATCACCGAGTTAACAGGAAACGAGCCAACCGATGAGCAGGTTGCGGCAGTTGTCGAACGCGTCAAAGAAATTTACGAGAACGGCAGAAGAGCATCGCTGAAAGAGGAAGAATTCAAGAAAATACTCAGAGCGCTGAAGCTGCTGCCGGAAACAAACGGCAACGGACACTAAACCCAAAGTCATTCTTTCTTTTTGTCGACTTTGTTTGTGCTCTGTTGCTCGGAAAAAACTATAGCCCCCTTATATAAAGTATAAATAGAAACAGCTGTTTCTGCCTGCTTTGGTTTGAGAAACTACTGCTCACGGAGCCTACCCCCTCCCTTATTTATAGGCTGAAGTGGAGGTTGAACTTCTGCTTGAGGATGTTTTTGTTGATAAACAAGTAGTTCCCGTTCTTCTCTGCCTAACTTTAACGTTTAATGGAGAGTGCGCAATTTCTGATAATTATTGTTAGGTCTGCGGTAGCCCACGGCAGCAAAGTTATTATATTCCAGATTACCCAGATATTCTGGGTATTCCCGTTGGCAACGATTCTTATCAAAAACGTTCCTGAAGATGTCCTTAAAGAACTGAAGAGGCTGAAGGTGGAACTCGGCTGCAAAACGTGGGCTGACCTGCTCGCTGAACTCATGACGACAAAGGGAAGAGTTTTTCTGACCAAAGAAAAGGAAGAGCGAATGGAGAAGGGAGTTAAAGGCTTTCTGAAGCTTCAAGATGATGTTTCAAACAAATGGAAAGGGCACCCAACAGTGCTCGAAGAATCGCGAAGGTCAAGACATCACGACACCGATTAGTTGTGCATGGCATGACTGCACGCAACGGGACTCCACAATTCCGAACCACAGCTTCTAACATCAACAGTCTCCAAGTTTTAGGAAGCCTTCGTGAAAAGCGTGTTCTGACTTTAGATTCAAACGTCTTTATTGCCGCTTTGAAAACAGACGAGAATACACGAGAAAAATGCGATGCAGTTCTATCTAGAGTACCTAAAGAATTCGTATTGACCGAACCCAGTATAGTCTATCAAGAGGTTTGCGGAACTCTAGCAAGAAAAATGAGTTTTAAGGTAGCGAACAAAGCTAAGGAACTACTTGATTCCATAATTGACCCAATGCTATTGGAGAACTGTGACAGAAAACTCTGCCTATCTGCATTTTCTCTTTGTTCAGAATTTAGCATCTACTCCATAGATGCTCTCTACTTGCAAGTTGCCTTGGCCAACAACGCCATCCTTGTCTCGCTTGACAAAGAAGATTTTATCGAAAAACTGGACATCAAGAAACTGCCAATAGAAGCTTACACAGTTGATGATTTTCCTTATTAGCAAGGGTTAATGGAAAACTTTAATGCGCAAAACAGAGTACTGTTTTTTGATGAGTCTTTATGATTGTTGTCGGCGTCTGCGGTAGCCCACGGCAGCAAGCCACCGAGCACATCCTCAAGGAAGCTTTGCGTATGCTGGGAGAGAAAGGCTTCCAAACCAAGTTCTGGAGCGTCCGCGGCAAACGCATCAACTTCTGCACCCACTGCGACTACTGCCTCAAAAACAAAGAATGCACATTCAAAGACGACATGCAGGAACTCTATGCTTTACTCAAAGAAGCGAAAGGCGTAATCTTCGCCACACCCGTCTACAACGGCGGAATAAGCGCACAAACCAAGGCAGTCATGGACAGGTGCCGCGCCGTAGTGGCGGCGGACAAGAACTTCTTTAAATACAAAGTTGGCATGGGCATTGCTGTTGGAGGCGACAGAATGGGAGGACAAGAAAACGCGTTGACGCAAATTCACACTTTCTTCATTTTGAACGGCGTGATACCTGTCAGCGGCGGGTTCTTCGGCGCAAACTTGGGTGCCACATTCTGGACGAAGGACACTTTGGAAGGTGTGAAGCAGGATGAAGAAGGATTTCGGAGTTTGAAGAAAACGGTTAAGAAATTTGGCGAATTCCTTAATAAGTACGAAGAATAGCGAGGAGAAGAATTTTGTCAACAGAAAAAGTCGAAGTGAAAAAGAAAAAAGTTGCATGGGGAATCACGGGCGCAGGCGACAAAATCGCAGAATACATACAGGTCATGAAAGAAATCAAAAAGGAATACGAGGCTGCGGTGGAGATACAGGTCTTCATTTCCAAAGCTGCAGAGATAGTTCTAAAATACTACGGAGTGGAAAACGAAGTCAGGCAGAACTTCACGAAAGTCACCATTGAAGTAAACTCTAACTCGCCCTTTCTTGCGGCTTGGATGCAGACTCACAAGTACGAGTTTCTGCTAATCGCTCCAGCATCATCAAACACGGTGGCAAAAATCGCGTACGGCATCGGAGACACCATGCTAACCAACGCAGCAAACATGAGCATGAAAGCGTTCGTCCCGGTCTACGTCGTGCCCAGCGACTTCGAAGAAAAAACGGTTTCAACCTTGCTGCCAAACGGCAAAGAAATGAAACTGCGGATAAGGAAAGAAGACGCTGAAAACACCCGAAAACTCGAAAAAATGGAGGACATGATTGTGCTGGACAGTCCCCAGAAAATCCGCGACATCTTCCGAAAAAGGTTTGGACAACGCTGAGCCGCAGCACATCTTAAATGCTGTTTAGACACTAAATGCTAGGCTGTTGGCGGAGATGTGCTGTGTTCAATCCGATTTCTTTGCTTTACCTCATCATTCCCTTGATAGCTGGAATCGCCGCTGGATACTTGTTGCGGAACAAGAAACAAGTCCGCCTTGAGAAAGTCTCGTTGGCAATCATTGTGGTCTTGATTTTTTCGCTGGGATTTGGCATAGGCTCAAACAATGAGCTGCTGGCGTCAATGCCCCAAGTCGGACTGCAAGCACTGGTAATTTCGGTGTTGGCAATCCTTTTCAGCATAGCCTTCGTCATCGCTGGAAGGAGACTGGTGAAAGCGTAGCATGATAAAGTACATCCTAACCGCCCTGATACTTGGAGCCGCCGCAGGTTATCTAAACAACAATTTCTTCAATATCTTTCCCAGCGGATTAGTTTCCGATCAGCTCTTCACAGTCACGCTAATTGTGATGCTGTTTGTTTTTGGTTTTTCTTTTGGTCTCGACAAAGACGCCCTGCAGAAGATGAGGAAAACAGGCGCAAAAATCCTCGTATTCCCAATTTTGGTGGCTTTGGGCAGCCTCCTCGGCGGTTTAGTCGCTGGGTTAGTCTTGAGCCTCAGTTTAACGGGCACGATGGCGGTGAGTTCAGGCATCGGCTGGTACACCCTCGCTGGACCTGTAATGAAGGACATGTTGGGTGCTCAGTGGGGAACCCTCGCGTTTACCGCCAACTTCTTCCGCGAACTCCTAACAATAATCACCATACCCGTAATGGTTAAGCTGGACAAGTACGCGCCCATCGCGTCAGGCGGAGGAACAACCATGGACACCACGTTGCCCCTCATAGTTCGCTACTGCGGCAAAGACACGCTAATAACTGCCTTTTCAAACGGGCTCGTACTCTCGCTGATTGCGCCCTTCGCTATTGTAGCCTTAGCCTCGGTAGCATAACCTGAAGTTTGAGTCTGCTTTTAGAGACTAAAAGATGCCCACGATTACACCAGTCAATATCAAACTTGAAATGACGTAGCCAAGAATGGCGCCTGGACATAGGAATGGCAATCCCGCCTGAGGCTTTCCTTTAATGACGAGCAACATCAGTGCTGCAAAACCTGCAAGCGTGCCGATTATGACTGACACGCCGATGAGAAAGCCGTACACTGGTATGTTGTGGAAAGCGGCTACAGCCAAAATCCCTGGCATCACGACGTCGCCTACCCCCATGAAGAACGCGTCCCGCTTTTCCCCTTCGCTCAGCTTTTCTTTCAAGCCTTTCGTTTCTTTAATAAGCGAGTAATCCGTTTTCTTGGGGATAACGAACAGGATGGGCAGCTTCAAGTCTATCAGCGTATCCGCGAGGTCAATCATGTGCTTAGTCTGGTAAACCGAAATTGCATCATACAACGCCATCGCAATCAGCAGGACAAGCACAATTAGAATAGTTAAAGAGATGCCAATCATGGCTATGGCACCAACCGCCGTGAGGATGCCGCTAATATCAAGCACGTACCACTCAGGAAACTTCACCAAAGCGACCATGAGAACGACTATGAAACCGATGGCTATGCCAACCGCCACCTCTAAGGGCAAAGCCGCCCACAGCAGCAGAGGAACGAACACGTAACCCGCTAGGATTCCTGTGGCGCCCAGAAAAATCCATTGAATCAAATGTTTCTTCCCATACTTCGCAATAACCAGGATAATAGCCGTGAAAACTATCAGCACGGCAAAGAAAAACAGCAGATTTGACCAGTCGCCCGGATTCTCAAACGCAACTGCACCCGCTGCCTCAAACGGACCTGTAACCCAAAAAGCCACCAAATCAATGAGAACAAACAGCCCACCCATAAGGACGATGGGCAGGACATCGATGGCTTTCGTTTTGGCATTCATAGCCGTTTATAGAAGAAACGTGGCTATTTATGGCTAACTCCAACCACAGATGAAATTTCTTTGGTGTTCGCAGATCTGAACGTAGCGTGCGCATTGCATGTTGACCAAGGAGAGTGGGCAAAGTAACTATTTGTGCGTGCTAAACTGGGGCAAAGGGGCATCTCAAAGACAAGCGGTTGTAGAAAACATTCAGCTTTCTTGCTGCTTCGGTTATTCAAAGAAAAAAAAGAAAAAGGATGTTGTGTTTTTGGTGTCTACTTGCGTTTTCTTAGGAACAGCGCAATCATTGCTATTACAGCGATGATGACCACTGCGGCAATTCCAACGTAGAGCGCAGTGTTGGAACCACCAGTTGGGTTTTCAGGAGGCAGCGAGGGTGAAGGATTTTCAGTCGGAGCTGTAGTTGGCGGTGGTGTGACTGTTACTGTTGGTGTGACTGGAGTTGCAGTTGGAACAATTGACGGCGATGGCGGAACTACTACGCCTATGGCTGTTTCTGCAGTTGATGGCCAGTAGCCGTTGGTGCCGCCGAAGGTCGCATAAATGGTGAACTTTCCAGGTATCTGAGGCTGCCACATGAAACTGAATGCTCCGTTTGAGTCTGTCGTAGCGCTGCCGATGTAGTAGGTGTTGTTGTTGGAGTCAAACACTGACAGGATGACGTCAACGCCGACAGTGTCTTTTGGCTTTGACTTTTGCTGGTAGACGTAGCCCATCCAATCGCTCATGCTTGCATCAGAAACTGCTGGAACGCCGTTAGGGAACCGCGCTGCCTGCTCATCTTGATTAGTGCCAGCAGAAATGTCAGTAACAGTGCCTTCAATCATCACGTAGCTTCCGAAGTCAAAAATCTTAGGTGCAGCTGTAACTGTTGTCTGGCTAGGTCCTCTGCCTACGCTGTAGATTCGGTTGTCGTAACCGTTGAATGTTGTTAGATAGCCGTCTGCGATTGCGAAGCTTTCACCGGCGAATTCATTGTTGTCGTTTGAGAGTGTCCAGATTTCTTTTCCATCTGTGGCGTTAACTGCACGCATCAATGCTCCAGGGTATATTGGTGTTTCAATGGTATGCTCAGAAGTAACCAAGTATACTATTCCGTTGCCGATAGCGTTCAGGAAGGTGGGATACGGACCAGGAACTATCAAGTTGCCGTTGGTGCTGTTGCCTGGGCCGCCGTTACCATAGGTCCACAACAGATTTCCATCTGTCATGTCGTAACAGTAGAGGATTCCTGAGTAAGCGCAGCTGTAGATTCTGCCATAGGCAATCTGGTCTGCTAATGTGCCTGGTCCTTGGCTGCCATAGTAGTCAAGCGGGTTTTGAGATGCTGTTGGACCCCATAGGTATTTGCCGTCTGCTAGACTGTATCCTACAAATTGGCTTGTCTGCCTGTAGGATTCGACAAAGGTGCCTGCGGCTGGGCTGGCTCCGGCATATGTGACTGTGGTGATGTTTTTGCCTGCTGGCGGGTCAATTGTACTCCACCAGAGAACATCGCCTACGTTAGCGCGCTTGCTGTCAAGGTTGATGGCAAAGTAGGTGTAGGAATAGTATGCGCCTAAGGCGGGGTAAGAGCCATTTCTGCAAAGTAGCATGTTTCCTGGGAAGACTGAAAGTATTGAAGGTGCTGAGGTCATGGAGTTGCGCCAGGGTATCGTAATGTTCCAGTCGTAGCGGTTATAGTTACCAGTGGAAATGCTTGCATCGACGATAAAGGAATTTGTTGTTAGTCCACCAGGAAGCGACAAAGTGGCTCCGTTGGAAGAATTCTGAATTGTTGGGATCAACGTGGTGGTTAGATTCCCTGGAAATCCCATGCCTGACCACATTTTGGTTGAGTTCCATTCGCCCAAACGCCAGTCTGGACTAGCTGTAGTGCCTGCATTTGCCATGACATATCTCAAGACTTCTCCTCGTGAACCGAGCACCGATGAGCCTGAGGGAACGCCAGTTACATTGAATAGCTGTTTTCCTGTGTCTGCATCGAAAGCGCGAGCAAAATTGCTTGTGAACAATAATGCGGGGGTAACGCCATGTTGCTGTGGATCTTCATTGTCCCAGATGAGAGCGAAAGAGAGCGGAGGCACATCTGTTCGAGACCATATGAGCTGCCCTGTGCGCAGATCAACGCAGTCTTCTGGTCCATAACCGGTTGTGCCCAGTGATCCCTCCGAATAGAACCACAGAGGCTCAGTATAGTACAGTCGTTGATTCACTATTATTGGGTTTGTGAATCTCTGGTTGTATGCGGATCCTTCGAAGTATTGATTTCCTTGGATGGCATAGTCGTTTCCTCCGACGATTCCTCCGGATTGAAGCGGCTTAGCCCACATTATGTGACTCGTTTGAGGCCCTACAGCGTCACCTGGGAACATTTGTTCATTTGGTCCGGGCATGGCACCATACCCAAGTATTCCTGAGCCGAGCCAGTTTGACGAAATATTCCACCAGGGCAGTGTTTTCACCATATATCGGGCGAGTCCAGTATTCAGTTGGAAACGCTGGAGGCAACGGGTCCGCTACTGTGGGAACTGGGTCTGCTTGGACTGTTACCGTCGTCGTGTAAGAACTTGCTAGGAATTCGTCGTTAAGGTATGCGGAATTAGATAGATGGCTGTAGTCATTCACTTTTTGCCCTGGGAAAGTGAAGTTAAAGGTGTAGGTACCGGTTTCCGTTGGAGTAAAAAGGTACATCTGGCTATTCGTCGTATCTATGATGGTTGCCCAGCTCTTCTTTTCCACTTTGCCTTCAGGATTTGTTATGGTAAGTTGGTAGTTGTGGTATCTGTAGTCGTTTGCAATTGCTGAATCGGGATAAGGCGGGTTTCCAAGAAACAGATAAACTATAGTCGTCTGATGGACACCAATAGGATTAGGCAAAGCAACTACGTAGGCAAACGTCGGAATTTGCCATCCCGGTGTATGTGCGTTGGCAGCGGGCAGTGAAGCCATTGGCACAGCGAAGGTCAGAATCAAAATCGTTGTGAGTATTGTTTTCAAGGGGATGTTGGTTCGCAAATTTACTTTTAAAGATTTCATTTTTTTCTCTCCATATTTGCGTGAACACGGGATTGTTTTTGTATTAATATAAAACTTTGCTGAATCTGCTTCTATAATCATAAAAAAGCGCCAAATACGCATTTATTTTTATCACAATAAATGATTTAAACGCAAAACTCGAAAATACACAAACTGAGGGACAGTGACAACCCTTAAAAAAACGGCAAAGCCGCTCGCAGCTAACTCCACAACTAACGCACATCAGGATGAAGCAAACGCAAAGCAATCTCCGCGCCACATCGGTCGCAAAATCCACTTTGCTTGCGGTCTGTGTCCAAAATCGAATTGGAAAAATGCATAACGCACAGTGACCGCGGACAATGCCCCAACCCTAACGTGTGCCCAACCTCGTGAACTGCCTCCTTCACCGCCCGCTCCAAAAAAACCTCCATGTCCAAAGGCTCATGGTAGAACTCTGGTCTAAGTCTCCACAGCGAAATCAACGCAGCTTTTCCAGGGCAAGCAGCCTCGCCGAAAACAAAATTTAACCCTGAAACAAAAATGTCAGCATCCACCACGCCTAAGACGCAGCCAAGGTTCCGCTTAGCAGCGTACCGCTGAACTTCGCTTAGGATAAGGCTTGAACTGTATTGACCGCGCTCTTTGTCGAACGCTTTCTCTGGTAGTGGCAGCGCCGTATCCGCGATGTGGCAGGTGAGGTTGGGGAAAATTTGCACGATTCTTTCCTGAATACGCTGTGTTACCTCGGCAGGCACCGCGCCAACAGGCAAAACCTCAAGCTTCATGACGAAAGCTAAACCTCAAACTTCTCTCCAGTCCTAGGCGCAACCGCTTCCAAACCAAGCTCAGTTTTTGCCCAGTTCGCGAAAAGTTCGCAGTTGCCTTCCGCGCCGTGAACCACGAAAACCTTCGGTTTCCCGCCCAGTTTCCGCAGACCCTCCTTAAGCTGGGTGGCGCCGCAGTGGCTGCTGAAGTCGAAGTGCTGGACTTGCGCTTTGATTTTGCGTACTTTGCCGTCGATGGTGCAGATGCCCTTCTCCATAAGCTCTTTCCCAGGTGTCCCAGGAATCTGGTAGCTCACGAGGAAAACGGCGTTGCCCGCTTTCTTGCCGATTTTGGAAATGTAAAACATGGATGGTCCGCCTTTCAGCATGCCCGCAGGTGAAATTACCACGCAGGGGTTCTTGAGGGCTCTGCGGCGGTCTCGCCAACCTTCAACCCAATCGACTGAATGCATGGCGTCCGCGAAAAGCTTCGGGTCGCGCAGGAACTCCTTGCCGTTGAGCATTACTCTGCTTGCTTCCCTTGCCATGCCGTCGAAGACTATGGGATACTCGAAATGATGGGCAAAGAGCACAGAGGCAATTTCCTGTGATCTGCCTACTCCGAAGGCGGGCACTAGGACGGTCCCGCCTTTCTCAACCACTGCGGTGCAGGCGTCTGCGAACCTTTGTTCAAGTTCTGGACGGGGAGTGTGGTCCTCGTTAGCGTACGTGCTTTCAGTGATGACTGCGTCCAAGTCGCCGTAGTCCATCGTGGCGCCCTTCAGAAGCTTGCTGTCTTCAGTGTTGAAGTCGCCCGTGTAAAGCACCCGTTTGCCTTCCCCTTCAACAAGCACCGACGCACTGCCCGGGGTGTGCCCAGCGTCCAAAAGCTTAAAACTCATGTCGCCGACCTGCTGCTCCACGCCGTAGTCCAGGTGCTTGTTGCTCTTCATCATGGTTCTCAGCTCGAGGTACTCAAACGGCAAGTAGTAGCCTGAAAGGTGAATGAAATCCTGAATCAAAATCTGCGTCAATTCCAAGTTCAGCCTGTTCGTGAACAGCGGTCTTTGCCCGTCGATGTAAAAGATGGGAACGGCGCCTGAGTGGTCCAAGTGGCTGTGAGTCAAAATTACCGCGTCAACTTCTTTCGGGGGCACGTGCATGGGAAACCCAGGTTGACGCTCAAGCATCACGCCGTAGTCTAGGAGAAACTGGGTTTTTGCAGACTTCACGGATATGCCGATTCTGCCGACTTCTCGTGCTCCGCCTAAAAATCCAACTTGCAATCAGAACCAATCCTTCATTGTGACAGTATCGTTTTAAACATGACCGTCGCTCTTTTAAAAATGTATTGACTTCTCACTCTGCGACACGGCTACTGCGCCCTTCTTTATAGCCTTCAAAATCTCATCCACATCCAACGAAGCGTCAACCTCCGTGTAAACCGAGTACAACTCGGAAGGCTTATGGGAGTCGCTGCCTGCCACGCCAGGCAACTTCATGGCTTTCGCCAGTTCGCGCGCCTGCCTGTTCGCCTGGGGAGTTGAGGCGCCGTTTAAGACTTCTATGGCGTCAACGTTGCTGGTTCTTGTCAAGTCGCCGAGACCCCATTCTCGGAACGGGTGCGCCGCCACCGAGACAAAGCCGTTTGCCTTGGCAAAGTCAACGACGCCTTCAATTGTCCAGGGCTTAGGCGGCAGTTCTTCAGTGCCTAAGATTACGATGTCGCCGTGGGGGGTGCTGATTTCGGTTCCTGGAATTATGAGGATATCTGGATACGGAGAAGCTAACTGGCGCACGGTGCTTATGCCTTTGACCGAGTCGTGGTCGGTTACGGCTGCAGCTTTGATGAACGGGTGCGCGACAAGCTGCTCCACAAGAGCCTTGGGCGACGTCTCCGAATCATCAGAAAATGTGGTGTGAATGTGTAAATCTGCCCGAATCAAGGTTATTCGCTCAGGTTTTTCTTCAGAATCATCTCTAAACGGGTTAAAATCTCTTTGCTCGCCTCTCCGTGAACGCCTAAGCACTCGAACGTGGCGCTTTTCTTTGTGCAGGCGGTGCTGCATTGTTTTTTTACGGTTGTGCCCCAGGTTTCTGGGTCATGAAACAGCACCACTGCCTTGTAGCCCGAACGTTCGACGTAATCCCGAACTTGGGAAGCCACGTAGTCGATGACTTCTTGGTCCAGCGGCTGGGCTGCTTCATGCTGCGAAAGCGGGTAAACCTCGTCCAACTCCAGCGGAATCACACCGAAAGGCGCAGCGTAAAAGCAGACGTGGATGCGGTCAGGCTGGTCGGTTTGCACGCGATTGATGGTTTGCCTCACTTTCTTGAATTCCTCCGCCTTGTGAAACGGCTTAGTTCGGGTTTGAGGCAAAAGCAAAAGAACTTTCGCATCTTCAGGCGGGCAGTAGCGTTCCTGCAGCCTTTTTCGGTAATGAACTACTTCAGGTCGAGAGAGCCCGACGGAATCGAAGAAGAAAAGTCCGCTTTGCTTGACGGTTGGGCTGAATTTTTCAATGAAGTCTTCGTAGTCCTTCACCCTTTTCAGGGCTGTGAGCAGGGCAGGGTGCGCGTGAGCTCTCATTTCCACGTGTTCCCAAAGTCTGCCATCTCGGATGGCTTGTTTCACCCGCTTGAGCTCTGCGACGCAGACGTGGAGGTTGTGCTCTGCCAAGAAGACTTCTCGTTCTTTTTCAGGGATTTCCAGAACCGCTTTCGGCGTGGAGCTTGCGCATTTGGGGCATTGGCAGGGGAAGTAGTCCATTTCGTTGAGTCGCCAGGTGCCGTTTTCGGTCATGTACCTGTTTTCCCGTGCGTACAATGCATACGCAGCGGAGTCGAAGAGGTCGCATCCCAACGCCACCGCCAACGCGAGCATGTGCGGGTGCCCTGCGCCGAACAGGTGGAGCGGTCGGTCAAGGGGCAGGTTCATTTTGGCAGTCATTATCATGTCCACTAATACGTCGTAGCGGTAGCCTTCCATCACTTCGGTTGGGCTGCCTAACGCGTGAATCTGAAAGGGCAGTTTCCCCATGGCTTTGGCGGATTTCTGAACCAAATCCAAGTGCCTTCCACCTTGGACTGGCCCAACCCAGAGGGTGTCTTGTTGGGTTTTGAGTTTGAACAGGTCTTTGGCGCGTTTCAGGGTTTCAGCAACGGTTTCTTTCGCGCGGTTTTTTCTGACGTGCCAGCCTGTGGGAATATCCAGCATCGTGGCTATGTCGCTGCCGATGTGTTCCTGGTAATCCACGATTTCTGCTTGGTTAACTTCGACGCCGCCGTAGACGAGGATTTGGTAAGCGCCTGAATCGGTCATGACTGCACCGTCGAAGTCGAGGAACTTGTGCAGCCCCTGCTCGGTGACTTTGTCGCCGTAGCGTTTCTTGAGGATGTATGCGTTTGTGATGACGGCTTCGAAGCCAAAATGCTCCTTCAGCCTTCGTGTCGGCACGGGCTGGATGCTCGGATTAATGACGGGGAACAGCAGCGGAGTCTCCACTGTGCCGCTCTTGGTTTTCAGCTTGCCGATTCTGGCGAGGAGGTCTTTTTCTTTAACTTCGAAGCTCATCGTGAACCTAAACAAAACAGCGGGCAGGTTAATAAAAAACGTTAGCCCCTCGCAGTAGCAGTCTCAGGTGGAGCAGCGCAATTTGCCTTTGGATTAGGCATGCTTATATCACAATGCGCGCCTATAACCATCCAATTCACAGGAAGCTTGAATTATGGTCTGCTCCATCGAAATCACTGAGAAACCGCAACTCAACGACCCCATCCTTATCGAAGGCTTGCCAGGCATAGGCTTCGTAGCCAACATCGCCGCGTTGCACCTCATCACGGAGCTGAAAGCGACAAAGTTCGCGGAAATTGTTTCCTCCAGCTTTCAGGATTTCGCTGTGCTCACGGAAACGGGCGGCGCACGTTCACCCATAAATGAGCTTTACTATGTCAAGCGTGGAGGCGGAAACCGTGACCTCATCATCTGGTATGGCAACACGCAGGCTTTGACGACGCCTGGGCAGTACGAGTTATGCGGCAAAGTGTTGGATATCGTACAGGAGTTTGGGTGCCGCTTCGTCATCAGCCTCGGCGGCTTCAAGAGAGACGAAGTGAAGGGGTTGCCTGCGCTTTACTGTGCTGCGACGGATTTGGCTACGTTGAAGGAGTCTTTGGATTTGGGGACGAAGGTTATGGTTGGGCACATCTTTGGCATAGCAGGCATACTTATCGGGTTAAGCAGGCTGCGGGGTGTGAGGGGTTTCGCGTTGCTTGTGGACACTTTGGGTATGTTTCCTGATGTTAACGCTACGAAGCAGGCGCTGAAGGCATTGGGCAAATTCTTGAGGTTGGAGGTTGATGTTTCCAAAGTGGATGCGGCGACGGATCAGACGAAGAAGATGCTGGAGTCTTTTGGTTTAATTAGGAATATTCAGGAAGAAAAGAAGAAAGAGGATCAGGCGTTGCGCTGGTTTATTTAAGCTGAAGCTTTGGCTTCGCTCATGAACTGATCGTAAACTCGTTGTACTCGTTCGGCTGCTGGACCTGAACCTTCTACCACGCCGCGTTCGGTGAGTTTGACTTTGTCCATGACCCAGATGAAGCCTTTGTCGTCGTAGAGTTTGACCATGGTTGGGAAGACTTTTTCGAGGCGTCCTGCGAGTGATTTGAGGTCGAAGGGTTTTTCGGTGGCTGCGATTTGGGCGATGACGTTGCCGTTGAGGAAGATTCGGTGTTGAACTATGCCGGTTTCGTCTTTGGCTTCGGATAAGCAAAGGCTCAGGTTATCTGGGTTAATGCCGAGGAGTGTGCCGGTGAATTTTTTGCCGGTGGTGGTGTGGATGGTCACAGGTTTGTCAGTGAGCGCTGCGACTTCGGTGAAGTATTTTCTCTGCGTTACAGACATTTTCTTAACCTTCAGTTGTTCGCTTACGATTGTGTAAGCCGACTATTTATCTTTGATTAGAATGGATGTTTTTCTTGGGAGTTTGCAGAAGCAAATTGGTAACTTTTGGTGACTTTTTGTTTTTTGTGTGGTTGTGGTTGTTTGCTATAGGTATATCTTCTCGGTTTGTGTGGGTGTTGTTTTCGTTTGTTTTGGTTTGTTTGCGTTTGCTGGTGGGTTGTGGTTGTGGCGGGTTCGATGGTGGTTTTCGTGTTTGGATTGTTGAAGAATCTTGGAGGGTTGACCTCGTGAATTAGAGGTAAAGCATCAAAAAGTTTAGAAAACTGGGAAAGCTGCTCGGAAAAAACTATACCCCCCTCTTATATACAGAATCTAGGGGTTCTGTTACCTCTTCGTGGGATTTAGTCTTGTGGAGTTTTTCTGTTAACTATCGTGGGATGATTTTTGTCCTTGTTAACTTTCGTGGGATGACTCATATAGTGGTAACGCCTATTCAGAAGTAGTCTGATGATACCGAAAAATTTAGATATCTCTTTGATTGATAGAAGAATCATGGTTCCCTCTTCATTCAGTAATCCATATCCATCTACTCGCTATCAAGGTTCCAAAAGGAAAATTGCTCAATGGATTGTTAATAAAACTAGGCATTTGCAGTATCAGTCTGTACTCGATGGTTTCTGCGGCACATGTTCCGTAGCCTACGGGTTCAAAAAAATTGGCAAGAAAGTCACTTGTAACGACATTCTGAAATCCAACCAGATTACTGCGAGTGCCTTGATAGCAAATTCACAAGAAACACTGAAAGAGAAACAAGTGGAAAACATTCTTGATAGGCACGATAATATGAATTATGCGAATTTCATAGAGCGCACATTCAAAGGAATCTACTATACGGACAGCGAGAATCGTTGGATAGATACAGTAATACAAAACATTCAATGCATAGAAAATCCTTCTAAGAAGGCTTTAGCCCTATTCGCCCTATTCCAAAGTTGCTTGATAAAAAGACCGTTCAACCTTTTCCATCGAAAAAATTTAAATTTAAGACTCAATCACGTTGAAAGAGCATTTCACAATCATGTGACTTGGGAAAAAGGATTCGATGAGTTTTTCAAGAAATTTGTCAACGAGGCAAATACATGCATCTTTTCAAATGGATTCAAAAACAAAGCATTGAATACAGATATACTTGATATGAAAGAGACCGATTTTGACCTCGCCTATTTTGACCCCCCATATATTTCACCAGAAGGAGAAAGCGTAGATTATTACCATTTTTATCATTTCTTAGAAGGTCTTTGTGACTACGGTACTTGGGAGAGAAAAATCGATTATGACAGCAAACACTTAAAGCTCGAAAGCAAAACAAACACTTGGGTAGAGCAAACAGCAATCAAAGCATTTGAAAGGCTCTTTGAAAGATTTCAAGATAGTATAATAGTTGTCTCCTATAGAGACCCAGGCATTCCTTCAAAATCAGCTCTGAAAACTCTGCTTGAACAATACAAAAATAATGTTAGGACTTACTCTATAGACTGCAAATATGTGCTTAGCAAACGAACCAATCATGAAATTCTGCTAATAGGTACGTAAGGCAATTTTTTATGGGGGCAGCACAGGACTAACCCACATTGTGATAGGTAGGGCATTTACAACCACCCGAGGCACTTCAGTCCACTCTCTCCTAACCATCGGCGAAGGTTGGCTGTGCGCTGTTAATAACGCAGGTCTGACTTGATTATATAGAAAATTCATGTCATGTGCAAATCTAACCGCATCAGCAGGATTTTCACCTTCCAAAGGTGTATCACTTGCTGCAATCAAATCGAATGTGAAAGCTTTCTCAAAATCCCCGTTTATTGACCACTTTTCTAAATTCTGCAATCCGCCTACATACCTAGTAGGCTTGTACACGTATCTCCACATCATATAGATATCATGTCTTTCTATGTATATGTGGCGTACAACTGGATTTTTCACGCCATGCGCCCGAAATTCCCCCCACAACATTCTTGGTTTCATTAGAGGGTCATCACAAGCAGGGCAAATACAGTATTGTTTTCTGTAGAATGACCTTGTCGATTGTACTCTGAGTACTTCACCAACAAAGGCTCCCCAAGTTTGAACATCTGAAATCTGATGCCCTATCGAACCGCCAGAGTCCATCTGTATGAGGTTGGCAGGAAGTGAGAAAACAGATGAAGTTAAAAGAGGTTCCATTCTGTGCGTAGAAAACCCTATAGTGTACAAGTCTGAATTAGGCTTATAGAGACCTCGACTCATAACGATGTAGATATCTGGGTCTATCATGGAGTAACTCCTTTCAGAAATCCATGTGTTGCCAGTCCTTCTTCAACCAATAATAGGGCAGCCTCTTTTACGAACACCTTTTCCGAATTGGCATACGCTTCAAGAGCATTGTAGACCTTTGCTGAGAACTCAATTACCATGACCTGTGGTGCTTCCTGCTTCACTACTTCCTCGGCTAACTCTCTGACAGAAACTTGTGGATTTTGCTTTGCTCTCTGTCCCAATGTTCTGAACTGGGAACCTGTTAGCCTGAATTGTTCACTAAGCTTAGCGACTTCTAAGTCCCTTAATCCTTCAATTGAAGGAGACTCTAAGGGCATCTCCACAGTGGTATCCAAGATTTTCGACGTCGTATCTGTCTTTTCTGGCTTTGGACATTTTTTTCTTAGGTACTTCTTTATTTTCTTTGAGGCTTTTTCCTCTTTCTTGTGAAATTCTCTAGCCATCTTTTGGACTCTCTCAGCTTCTTCCTTAGGAAGGGTCACAGCAATCGTTTTCAACTGACCTTTAGCTTTGACCGCTAGCTTATCCAAATCAGCCTCAGGAGTAGTTTCAAACATGGCGACATATCTTCGTGCTGTCCAGTCTGTGAGGTTGTTACGTACTATTGCTTTTGCCAGTTTCTCTTGAGTTTCAAAGTTGTACTTGCCTAACAGAGCTAGAATGTCAGGGCTCAGTTTGTGTAGAAAAGCGATATCCCTTTTTAGATCAGGGGCAAGATTCTCGACATCATTAAACCATTTGTTGACTGTAGAACTCTTCAGTCCTAGCTCCTCTGCAACTAGCTCCAAGGACAGCCCATGTCTTTCCATATGTGCTTTGATTCCGTCAACCTTTTCAACTAACATTAAATCTTTACGTTCCATGTTTTCCAGCAAACGCAGTCTGGAAGCATCTTTGTCTGTCAGTCCCTCTCTTACCACTGCTGGTATTTTTGTTATATTTGCGATTATCGCAGCCCGTACTCTTCTTTCTCCTGCAACCACTTCAAATTTCTTGCCACGAGGTCTTACGACAATAGGCTCTATCAAGCCATCCCTTTGCAGGCTTTTGGATAAGTCCTTCAACGTATCGTCGTATATCTCGGTACGTGGATTTTCTGGCAGAAATTCTAAGTCTTCTATTGACAGCACTCTTAACTGGATTTTTTCACTCAACATTTTTGTACCTCTTCGCTTTCTCTTTTTCAATCCATTCCTGTAGCGCTTGATCGGCAGCTTTCATCATATTGCCTTTTTTCATGCCATACTTTCGGAAAACTGTTTCTCGAAATTTTTCTTCCACTTTGTCAGAGACTACGATATTTATTCTTGCCATATGTCCATTTCACTTCTGTAAAACACTTATGCACGTAAGTGCATATATAAGTTGCGGTTATCCCACGATAGTTAACATGGAGAGGCATCCCACGAAGAGGTACCAGAACCCTAGTGACTGTTGTCTTGCAGTCACAAATCCTTATAATTTTGGTTGAATCAGTGGTGTTGAAGTCAGTGATTGTATGACCCTGTATTCTCCATATGTTGAAGGAAGAAGAACGGCTTATGATATTTTTGCAGAGGTCATTCAAATCTGCAGAACCCCTCAGGGCAGAACTCTAATAATGTACAAAACCAACACATCTTATGATTCCATCACAAAGTACATCCAACGGATGCTACATACGGGGCTGCTAGAAGAAGAATCAGGATTCAGGAAAAAGTATAAGATGACTAAGCGAGGTCAAGAGTTTCTTTTGAAGTGGAGTCAGCTTCAAGACTTCCTAAGTGAAACCGAAAATTCCTTCAGAGCCGTGAATTTTTAAGTGAAGCCGAATTTCAATCGGGAGAAAATGACTGAGCGTAACAGAACCAATCTACAGGTTCTGATGCGTTCTAAGGTGTTTGACTGATTTCTTTGATGCGGTGCGTACCGGGTGATAGATTACTACGAGCATTCTGGATTAGTGTTAACTGCTTGTTCTGTCCTTCGACTTTTATGCCACATGCTTCCGCCTTTTCTAAGCGTACTTAGGTAGTCATGATTTCGAATTTGGGAATATCTCCTAATAAACCGTTTTTGTATGTTGGGTGTGGGGTATGAGATATGGGCTGTCCAGTGTGTGGAAAAAGATTGGATTTCGACTTCAAATTAAGAATTAAACAGTGCCACTGCTGCGGTTGGAAACAACGATTTGCACCTGTCCTTGTTAACGAAACAAAATGACTCACTGACTTTTCTTCTGTTGCGTTGCGTTCTGAATAAGGGTTTTCCCCTTGTTTTCGCCTTCAACCTTTATCCCGCATGCTTCTGAAAGCGTTTTTCCAAACATTGCTTAACGCAATCTAACGTAGTGCGGTCCAAGGCGCGCTGGTTTTAAATCCTATAAATATCACTGAGCAGTCATAAGGATTCACTGGAGAAAAACTGCTATGGCTGTCCATTTTGTTCCGTGGAATGCCTCCCGCAACCTACTGGCGGAGACTGGTCGCCTTTACGATGAGGCAGGCACCTTCGACTGCGTAGAAAAAGACGACCTCGTAGCCATCAAGTTGCACGTGGGCGAACTCGGCAACCCATACTACACCCAGCCAGTCTTCGTGCACGACATCGTCCGCAGGGTCAAGGAAGCAGGCGGCAAACCCTTCCTCACGGACTCCAACACGTACTACCACGCCAACCGCAACAACGGATACGACCACACAATGAATGCGTTGATGAACGGGTACAACATGGCGCCTTTCATCGTGGCAGATGGGCTGCGCGGTGAAAGTTTTCGGAAAGTGAAAACCAAAGGAATTTTGAGGGAGATTGAAGTTTCAGGTGCAATTGCAGAAGCGGATGCCATGATAGTCGTTACGCACTGCAAGGGACATGAGCTTAGCGGTTTCGGCGGCGCCATAAAAAACCTCGGCATGGGCTGCACTTCTCGCGCAGGGAAACTGCGCCAGCACAGAACAGTGGAGTTGGAGATAGACGAATCAAAGTGCACCGGATGCGGAAAATGCAAAGAAGCCTGCGAGATGGGGATACCTGACATCATCGCCAAAAAAGCAAAAAACACCTCGCCTCTATGCATGCGCTGCCCGTTTTGTTCAAACGCCTGCCCCAGAAACGCCATAAAACTCTTGCACCAAGACAACATATGCCGCGCGCTGGCTTCAGCGGCGTTTGGAGTTCTATCCACCTTCAAAAAAGGCAAGGTATCCTTCGTCAGCTTCGCCAAAGACATCACGCAATACTGCGATTGCAGACCTAACCCTGGAGAAATCATGATGAAAGACATCGGCGTCTTCGCCTCCGACTCGCCAGTCTCAGTTGACGCGGCATTCCTCGCCATGGCAAACTACAAAATCTTCAACGAAGCATACCATGTTGACTGCATGCTCCAAGTGAAGGAAGCGAAGGCACTGGGCATCAAAGGCGAACTAAACCCAAAAATAGTCAACATCAACTGAAAATGCAAAAACCCGACCTGCCGCAGGCACGCCAGCGAAAATGCAAAATTAGCTAAAGGAGATGCAACAGTTCTTGTCCGTCCTTTGTTACGTTAAACGCTTGCAAACCCGTCTTTTGGCTTATCTTGACTAGCTTTTCGTCACCGCTCACAAGTGCATGGCTTTTGCCGTAAAAGCACGTTGCGATTTGAAGGGCATCCGCTTCATACACATGATGCCTCAACACAAGGTCCCAAGCATCCGTGACGACGCTGGTGAGTATGGGAACAATTTCCACGCTTTTCAAGCGGATAAGTTTCACAAGCTCTTCCGCAAAACTGGTCAAAGCGATTTTGAACTCTTTTTCATCTATCCAACCCTGTCTGCGTTTTGCATCCAAAACACCCAAAACTTCTCCGATATTCCACAGAGAAACAGATATTGCGAGTTCGCCTGCTTCAGCTTTATCAAAAATTACATCTGCAACCTCAGTGCCAGCCTCTGTCAGATACCGCTTCAGGACTGCACTAGTGTCCAGATAAAGCTTCAACAACTCTTTTCTGCCTCATTTTAGCCAACACTGCTTCTGAGGGCAATCCTCTAAGCGGCGGTCTTTTAGCTTTAATCTGCTGGGAACTGATTGTTCCTTTAGCCTTAATGCCGAGTTTTTCGAACTGCGAAGTAACAACGCCTTCAACCACAGATTCCCGAAGCAACTTTTCAACTTCGCAGCTTAATTTCCTCAAGTTCCCATGCTTCTGGAATACCTGCTGCTTGAAGTTCATCCAAACTGCATCATCAACATACACGCTGACCTTAGTCAAGGCTACACCACCAAAGAAGTTAACTGGTAAACTAGCATATAATTCTAGCCATCCCAAATGAACAGCCGACTGCTCAAGGTTAACGGTTTCTTGGCTGTTTGTCCCAGTTCTGCTTCACGAACGCCATCGACTTCGCAGGCAAATCGCCTTCCACAATTAAGCCTGGACCCACCCAGCTATCATTGCCCACTTTCACGCCAGGCATCAACAACGCGCCAATGCCTGTCTTCACGTTATCGCCCAGTATGGCGCCGAGCTTCCGCCTGCCCGAGTCAACCGCCTTGTCCTTCACCGTCATCTTCACTGTGCCGTCGTCGATGCGGAGGTTGGCGGTTATGGTGCCTGCGCCCAAGTTGCATTTCTCGCAGAGGACGCTGTCGCCCACGTAGGACAGGTGCCCCACGTGCGTGCCGTCCATGATTATGCTGTTCTTCACTTCGCAGCCGTTCCCGACGCGGGCGTTCTTGCCTATGCTGGTGTATGCGCGGATGAAGCAGTTCGGACCCACATCGGCACCTTCGTCGATGAAGCAGGGACCTTCGATGTACGCGCCTGAGCGGACCCGTGCGGTTTCAGCCACGGTTACAGGACCTATGAGGTGGGCGCCGTCCTCTACGTTCCCGAGCACTCGGTGTTCCATGCGTTTCAGCGCCCAAACGTTCGCCTCAAGCAAGTCCCAAGGTCTGCCGATGTCGAACCAGTCAGCCTTGGAGATTTCCGCAGCCAAAACCGTCTGGTCCTCAGCCATGAGCGTGACGGCGTCGGTGAGTTCCCATTCCCCCCGAACTGAAGCTTTCACCTTTCTTAGCGCGTCAAAAACCCGTGTGGAAAAAACGTATATTCCCGCGTTTGCAAGGTTAGAAGGAGCCTTCCCGCGGACTGGTTTCTCAACCACCCGCTTGACGTGCTTTGCTTTGTCGAATTCGATTATGCCGTAACTTTCGGGCTTGTCCACGGGAACCACAGCCATCACCGCCGCAGGCAACTCAGCCTTGTAAGCGTCAAGCGTTGTTTTCACGGCTTCGGAGGAGAACAGCAAGTCGCCGTAAACGAGAACAAAATCCCCATCCACATACGGCTCAGCTAGGCTTGCGGCGTTGCCTGTTCCCAGCACCGCTTTCTGCTCAACGTACTCGATTTTCATGCCGAAATTGGAGCCGTCGCCGAAGTAGCCGCGGATGGCTTCGCCCATGTAATGCGTGACGATTAGTGCCTCGGTCACGCCGCAGGCTTTCAACGCGTCCAAGCAGTGCTCAAGAATCGCCTTGCCGCCCACGCGAATCAAATGCTTCGGGCGAGTCGCCGTTATCGGCTGAAGCCTCACGCCTTCGCCTGCAGCTAAGATTACAGCCTTCATTTCCGCTTATCCCCAGCCTGCTCCTTGACTAGTTCTGTGCCTTTCTGCATTATGGCGTTTGCCGCTTTTAACGATTCACCCTCCACCGTCAACCTGACAAGCGGCTCAGTTCCCGACGCTCGGACGAGGAGCCAGCCGTCTTTGAGGGCTAAGCGGACGCCGTCAACCGTGGAGAAATCAGTGTAATTTGGAAAAGCCTGTTTCACGGTTTGCTCAATTTCCTCAACCACTTTCCGTTTCTGCTCATTCCTGACGGCAAGGTTCTCCCGCAGCGTCACGTACTCAGGCACTTCGCTGATGAACTCGCACAGGCTCTTGCCTTCCTCCTCCAGCGCCTTAAGCACCAGCACAGCCGTAAGCGGACCATCAGGGCACCAGTGAAATTCAGGATGCACCCACGCACCGCAAGGTTCCCCGCCAAAGACAGCGCCGACGCGCTTCATGGCTTCCGAAACGTAGACGTCGCCGACCTTTGTCCGCGCGACCTTGCCGCCGTACTTCACAGCCATGGTTTCCACGCACATGGACGCTTCGACGTTCGTGACCACGGTTCCGCCGCCCCTTCCCTTCAACACATGAGCAGAATACGCCGCAAGGGCACGGTCAAAATCCACAAACTCGCCCGTCTCATCCACGAACGCAGCACGGTCACCATCCCCATCAAAAGCCACCCCAACCTCAGCATCCAAAGCCTTGACCACGCGGCTCAAGTCCCTCAGCGACTCCGCAGTAGGCTCAGACTTCCTCGCTGGAAAATACCCGTCAGCCTGAGCATTCAACGCAGTGACCTTGCAGCCTAAAGCATTCAGAACCGCGGGGGCAACGTTGAAAGTGGCGCCGCAGCCAGGGTCAACGACGACACGCCAAGGCTTCTTGAGCGCTGCTGCCTCAGTTACCATGTCAACATAAACTTGCGATGCATCAACCGCGGAAGCCTCACCTACGCCGCGCCAGTCCGCCAAAGCAAAATTCGCCTCGTCCACGATTTTTTCAACCGCGTCCTGACTTTCATCGGTGTAGGATAGGCTGTCGCCGCTGAAAACTTTGATGCCGTTGTACTGGGGCGGATTATGCGAAGCCGTAAGCATAAAACCAACATCAGCCTTCAACGCCTTCGTCAGATAAGCCAGCGCAGGAGTAGGCACCATGCCCAGCGTGGAGACATCGACGCCTGCCGCCATCAACCCAGAAACCAAAGCGTCCTCAAGCATCGCGCCTGAAACCCGCGTGTCCCGCGCCACCAGAGCCCGCCTCGCTTTGGCATGTGTCGCCACTGCCATGCCCACTTTGCAGGCAAGCTGCGGAGTCAACGCAACATTCACCAAGCCGCGTACGCCTGAGCTGCCGAACAGTTTAGCCAAGTTCACTTCACACCGATACTGCAAGGTTAGAAGCGGATGTGCTTAAAAAATCTGGCTCAAACCTACTTGCCATGCGTCGCGGTTTTCTGCAGGAATTTGGCAAGTTTTTGCCTTGTGGGATGTTCTCCCTGTGCATCTGAGAGGTAGCAGGCTGCAACCGCGTTCGCCAACGTCAATCTGCACTCGTCTGAAAGCCCATTTCCATCGCCCACAATGTTTCCAGCGTCCCATGCGTCTCCCGCACCAGTTGCACGCTGCGCTTCCACGTGAAAAGCAGGCACCACCACTTCGCGCTTCTTTGTGACGGTGGCTGAAAACTTCGTGGTGTGCAAGTCTATTCGCGCGGGCAAATGCCTTGCCAAGATTCTGGCGGCTTCCAGGGCTAAAGCGTCAAACCGCATCCGCTTTTTCTTCGCATATATTTTAGAGTCAAGCAGCGCCGCGTACGTTACAGCTTCGTTCTCGTTTAGACTCAAAATGTCCACGTGCGAACTCTTCAGAACCTTCTCCATTAACTCGGAGATTTCCCCGTGATTAGGTGTAGGGTCTGCAGTGTCAAAGAAAGTCTTGCATTTGCGGCTTGCCTTTGCTCGGGCAAAAACTGTTCGTGCAAGTTCGGTGCCGAATTTTCTTGTTCCCGCCCAGTTGAACAGGCAAACGTAGTCCGCTGCCTCAATTGCTGCGAAGTCGCCGTTTTCAAGGTCGGCTGGACCGAACTCGGCGAGGGAGCCCAGGTCTCTGAGCATGACGTTTGCTTTTTGGTCCTCGGCTTGGAACTCCAGCGCGGTTGTCACCGAAGCTTTTGGTCGAGTTTTGACGTGGGATAAATCCAGATGGGGCTTTCTGAGGTGGAAGCGTATCTGCTCTAGCCCCAACTTGCTTGTGCAGACTATAGGCGTGACTTTTGCGCCTAACGCTGCCAACGCAGCAGCGACGTTGATGGCGTTTCCTCCCCTGAGGTCTGTTTGAGCTACGCGGTCTATGCTTCCGCCTTTCCGCTGGACTATTCCGCTGACTTCTGCCGAGAATTCCTGCACGTTACAGTCCAGGTTTACAAGGCGGTCTAGGAAGAAGTCGGGTAACACTACGACGTTAAGTTCTCTGCTGGGCTTCCTGAGGAAGTTAAACAGTTCTTCTGTGCATCCGCTCAAGCGCAAAACCATCCTTAATACTTGTTTTCCCCAAAAGCTAAAATAACCTTTCCTCTAATTTGAGGGGTTGTTTGACTGAGGAATGGAAGACATCGGAGGGGATGTTGATGAAATTCAAAACTGAACTGTTCATGCTCTTAACGGCCATCGGGCTGTTTACCGTCAGCACTATCTTGTACTCCTACGCCACGGGCAACGGAGCCTTGGTTCTGGCTTTAAGCAGCCACCCATACCGAGGTTACGCCATTCCAGTGGTCAGCTTCGGCTCGATTCTCATGGCTGCCGCGACAGTTTCCTATTCGAAGCGAAGCAAAAACCTCCCGTAAACCCAAGCCGTTTGCTTTTCAAACGCGGGTTCTATCCGAACAGGTGACTTACCAGAATCCAAACGACGTCACCCAGCGACAAGGCGATAATCAAGCCGATGGTTACAAATATGAGCATGGGCAAGCCAGGCGTAGCCCAAACACCATCGCTTATCTTTCCAGACTCAACGGCGTTGGCGAGCCGCCCAACAATTTCGTCTCTGCCTTCATCTTTAGGCATCACGACAAGTTTTCTTTTAACTTCGCCTTCGCTGTTTTCCTCAGCGATGTCTTCCATGGGGTAAATGTGCCATTTCGCTTTTAACGTGCCAACAGGGTATTTCCTGCCAGTCAATAGAACCAGAATTTTCTTTCCCAGAGAGTTTTTTGCGAGGGTTCCCTCGAAGATGGACGCACCCGTGGTTAGGCGCGTGCTGAGGTTGCGCAGCAGCAAGTAAAGCGCTGAAAAAGCTGCAACCAGCACAGAATTACTGAGTATCGTTATGGGAAAGAGGGTTTGGGAAAGCGGCGAGACCGCATATGCCAGAAATGACTTCATAAAAGGCACTCCCGCCAAGAGAGGGGCATCGGTGGGGAAGAAAGGCAACGCCAGCGCGATGCACATCAGCGCTTTTGAGTCAGCGCCTCCGAACCCGCCCGAGTAGAACAGCAACAGCGCAAAGCCCGTGGTGAAGCCGACGCTTAACGCGAAGTAGGAAAGTCTAGTTGGGTCGTAGATTAGGAGTTCAGCAAGTGAGAGCGCAAGAGCTATTGGGGCGTAGATGACCCAGACGCGGTTGGTTACTTCGCGGGTTTTGTAGTCGCTCCATGAAGCGTAAACGAGGATAACTAAGGTAAGTGTTACTTGTGCTGCGGCAAAGATTAACTGCAAGTCATTGGCACCTTGAGCTATCTATGTTTCTTAAGTCATTCTTTTACACATTAATAAAATGTGTTCTGAGGTAAACTTGATTTGACTCCAATTGTGGACCCAAGTTGTGGTCGAGTTAAGCGAAACCGTGCCTGCAGACATATTTAACACCGATACAAAACACCATCATCGCAAACCAAATCACAAACCCAACAAAAAAGGATTAACTCGCTTCTCCTCACCCACAGTCGTCACAGGTCCATGCCCAGCATAAACCACTAAGAAATCTGGCAAACACAACAGCTTCTTCAAAGACAAGTGCATGTCGCGTTCGGAGCTTCCAGGAAAATCAGTTCGCCCAATAGACCCAGCGAACAACGTGTCCCCAGTGAAAACCTCCTTCTCACCAAGAAGCAGGATGCTTCCAGCGCTGTGACCAGGCGAATGCAGAACTTTCAGGTTGACACCGCCGAATTTCACAGCGTCTCCGTCACGCAGAAGAACATCCGCTGGCGGCGAGACGCAGTCAAAGCCAAAGTACCTTGCCACAGCTTTGCCAGATTCACCAAGCATGTACGCGTCAGCTTCGTGGACGCAAATCGGCACATTGAAGCGGTCCTTGACAAGCTGGTTTCCGCAGGTGTGGTCTGGGTGTCCATGCGTGTTAACAATGTATTTCACCTTTAAGCAGTTCTTGTTTATGAAAGACACCGTTTCATCGGCTTCTGTTTTGCTGCCAAAGCCAGGGTCAATAACCACAGCCTCCTGCGTCTCAGTGCAACTTGCCACAAAGCAGTTCGTTGCAAGCATGCCGACCTCAAACATCTTCACCGCCAACATGAACGGTTTCGTCCTTCGACGCAGTCGCGAAACATGAAGTGAAGCAAGAGTTCAACGTATATATAAGGGAGGGGGAGGTCTCCGAGAGCAGTTGAAGCACACCACGATGCCCGCTGGTCCTGCACTTCGCTTCATTTTCGGCTGCGGCAAATCAGACAAGTGAATCGGGAACACGGGGAAGTAAAAAGATAAAAACGAAGCGGTCACCCTAATAGTGAGGGGCATAAGCTTTGAAACAAAAAGGGGCACAGTCAGCGTCTAACCGTTTCGAAGCATGCCTCGCAAATGCGCTGGCGATTCCGATTTTTCGCGCAACAAGATTGGGAGAGGGTACACCAAGTTGACTGAGAAAAAATATGCTCTCCCATTCATCACTAAAACCAAAGACCAAAAAGAAGACTTGTCTTATCCAGGTGAATTGGCATGCGTCGCGTGCATTGCCGAGCTGCAGAGGAAGAAAACGGGCTTCCTGAGAGACGCACCTGAAAAACTCGCAGCCATATCAAGAGTTTACTATCCCTTCTGGATTGTCTCCTCCGAAACCGCGTGCCTCCTACTGGACAGCCAAGGGCTGATGTCGCACAAATTCACTTTCAAAGAACCCACCAAAACAGGAGCATTCATCGAAGACCTCAAGAAAAACTCCACAACCCAAAAAGAATTCATGGATGCTTTAGGCAGCCAAGCAGGAAAAATTAAAGAATTCACTTCGCCTGTTAACGTGTCATTCAAGTCTTTGGTGGCAGACCGCGAGCTGCTTAACTTTTTCCTCGAATCCCTCAAGAACAACTCACTTCTAACAGAGAGCAATGTCGAAGAAAACTCCGCAATTCCCGTGGAAATTGATGCAGATGGGGCAGCTGAAACCTGCCGCGCAGTCGCCAACTGTCTTAGGACCATGCGGGCGGATGCTAAGGGGCTGCAGTACGCTTTAGGAGTCCTCAAAGAGGAAGTGGAATTCCACAAACGCATGGCTTCACGCGAAATTGAAAGGCTGAAAGAAAAATGTGAAACTGAAACCACAAGTCTCAGACCCATTGTGGACAAAACGGTGAAGAAGCTAACGATGAAACATGACAAGACACTCGCAGCAGTCTTGAAAAGCAATGAACGAAAAACCTCATCATTGGAGAAAAGACGCGAAGGCTACCTGCACAAACTCCAACAGGTCGAGCAGAGAAAAGACGCGGTCCAAGAAAAAATCAACACCGCCAAACAGAAAAAGACAGGCGGAAAATCAGCCTACGGCTCCTACGAACTTGACAGGTGCGACCGAGAAATCAGCAACCTCAAAAAGGAAATCAAAGCGGTCTCCGAAGCCCTGGACAAGGTGAAGAAAGAAGGCGACAGCAAGGCTAAACAGGTTGAAGAAGAATTCCGCAATGCAGTAGCCGCGGAAGAGGGAAAAATCACTGCACTCAATGCCGCCTGTGATGCGAAGGCGGGCGTGAAGAAGAAGCAGATTGAAAAGATGACTGCAGAAGCGGCAGTTGTGACTTCGAGTTTCGGAGGCTTCATGGACGAGCTGAAACGCGATGCTGACGCTCTTAGGCAGCAGATTGAGATTGACTGGAAACTGGATGGCTCCGAAGACGGTGTCCTGTTGTATGTGCCAATTTACTTGGTAAAATACGTGAAGGAGAAGGCTGAGCGGTACAGCCTGTTTTCGCCGATGAGCATTTCAGAAGAAGTAGGCGTCCTAAACGGGCTACGCAAAATTCTAACTCTCAGTTCAGAGCCGCGGCTGAAAACTCTGACTCACCCAGCAAACAAGAGGCTACATGAGATTTTGACTTTGAACGTGGTTGAGAAAATGCAGAGCGACGAGGTTCTCCGAAGCAAATTGGAAGCGGTATGCCGCGCCAGCAATCTCATGGACAGAATGGAGTTTGCTGAAACCCTCAACCAAGGGCTAGACGAAATAGTGAAGCGCGGCTGGATGACTTCGGAAGAAGCCTCAGCCCTTTGCAAGCGCATCATGGAGGACAGAGCATGACCATGGACGACAGGGTTTTAGAGAAGAAACTCCTCATCAAACGTGTTTTCCCAGTGCCAGATATTTTCGAAGTGGGAAAAGAACAGGGCATCACCTTTTTCGACCAGTTCGTGAACTGCTGGGAGCCTGACGCTGACGATGCGGCATTGGAAATCGGGCAAGCGGTCAGCGACAAGCAACTGCAGGAAATCTTCAAGAAACACAAGGGACGAGCCTACGCCGTTTTCCGAGGTATGCACTACACGTTGGAGGAAGGCGCTTTGAGCCTGAAGGGGTCTGTGGAGAAAATTCGAGCAGGCATCGCTGAAACAGAGAAGAAATACGGACAAGACAGCATCACAATCCTGAAAGCGATGGCGCAGGCAGGTGGCAACTTCACGCAGCAAGAATACAAAGAGACTTTGAAGCTGAAAATCGACCCCTACCCCATTCTGGGCAAACTGGAGCAGCTGAAAGTTGTGGTTCCCTCTTACAGGGGCGAAGAGTACTGTGAATGGAGAATGCTGGAAGAGACGCTTCCGCTAATTCGAGATGAACTCGGGATACCCAATGTCGAGCGCAGACCCTCTGCGGAAACTGCAACTGCGCCATCCGCAACTGGCGCGGCTGGCTCCCCGTCGAAAACTGAGGAAGAAATTGACCCGTTGGAGGACGAGCGGCAAAAAGTTGCCGCTATGCAGGATGAACTTGACCGATACATAAGTGACCTAATTAAAAACAGGCTTAACCAAACCATAAAGTTCGGCAAAACCTTCTCCGCCGCAAACCTCGCAGAGTACCTTCAAGGATTGTTCGGGCAGTTGCTTTACTTCGACAGCTTCCTAAGCATCATACAGCAATACAGCCTCTCAGACATTGAAATCGTGAATCCACAGGGAAAAACAGGCATCAAGACAGGATGGTCCTTCGCCCTGTTCGGCGAACCAGGCACAGGCAAAAGCTTCTCCACCCGAGACCTCATCCTCGGCATCCCAGGCGGAAAAATGCAGCCCCACGGAATTCCAGGCAGAAATCGCTACTGCGGCGGAATCACGCCCGCCCGTTTCATCAGGATTGGGCAGGTTTACGTGGGAAAAACCTACAACTTCATCGTGCCCGAATTCAACGATTGGTTCCGCTACTCTGGCATGGTGGATGTGCTGAAGATTGCCATGGAACGGGGAGAAATCAAGCATGAACTGCACAGGGAAATCATCGGTCCCTACAGGTTTGACTCGTTCTTCAGCGTCAACTACAACACAGCGGTCATGGGCAAAGGCTACGAAGTCACCATCGCCGACCCAAACTTCAACGCCATAGAAGACCGCATGATCTGCAGACTGCACAGACTCACAAAAGAGCGGTACGTGGAGATAGCGAAGAGCCAGATGCGCTTGGCAATGGGCGAGGTAACCATGGACAAAGGCGCCAGCCAAATCAGAGACCACGTTGCACTTGTCTACGCCATCGAAACTGGGCACCCACTCGTGAAAGGACGTTTCCCGAAGAAGCCTGTTATGATTACGACTCAAACCTATGCCGCCATCAGCAAAGCCAGAGTAGCAATCCTGAAGCGGATACCTGGAAGCATGAAGTTCTCCGCCCGCTTGGAACACAACATGGTAAAGTTTGCATGCGCAGCTTCACTGCTGAACTACTTCAACGACGATCTGGATTACATCCCTTTAAGTGAGGACGCGCTTGAACGAGCAGTGAGACTTTATGTGGAGGAGGCTTCCGTCAGGTCAAAAGAAGAGTTCACACCTGAAGAAGTCTTGAAAGACCTTTTCGGAAAGCCATCTAAACAACCTTAACGTAGCCGTCATCCAAGCGTTTGATTTTCCCCTTTGCCTCCAGTGCCGCCAGCAAGCTGTCAAGAACTGCTCGCTCCATTCCGAATGTCTCACTGGTCACGTTGTGGATGTCGCTGATGCTGGTTTTCTCCAGTTTCCTTATCAAAGCCATCAGGTCCACGGCTTTCTGCCTTTCTTCAACGGGAAGCGTCCATGCTCTTTCGATTACGAAGAGTGTAATCATGTCTTTTTCGTCGTCTTTTTTGGAGAGCGTGACAAGGTGAGTTCCCAGAATTTTTCTGCCAGTTGCTTCCTCGTAGGTTTTAACCTGAAAATTTTCTTTTATGGTCGGAGGCACTTCTTCAAGGGTCTTCACCACTTCTCTTCGCACTCTTCCTTCTTGATCGACACGCGTAACCGAGATGACGTCATAGTAGAGGTCAGCGCCTGCACTGCTTTTCTGGAAAAGCATCGTTGCCCCTTCAAGCTGACTGAAAAGTTTTCCAGGAGGACATTTAATGGCTTTAACCATGCTCTTGTTGTTTTCCTGATCGGCGCAGACCTTGAAGAGCCACTTGCCCGTGAGGAGGTCATCGACCTTGTAGAAACGGACTTCCCCAGCACGCAGTTGCCTCAAGCTTAGGTCAAACCAAGCGTCGTCAGTTCTTTCTTCAAGCAGCGCTATTTTCATGTTTTTCAATTGAACCACACCTTTTCTGCCAATTCGTTAGCAGGGAGTCAAGTGTTGGTTTTTCGGCGTATTACGTGTTGTCAAGCTCTTTATGTAAATCCAAGAGTGGAGAAAGTGAAGCTAGATGTTCGTTTGACGCATTTTCATTTAGATGAACCTTCACATTGAATGCTGAGAATAGACGAAAGGCTTTATTAGAAAGCGGAAAACCCAGCATTTCTCAGCTCATGTAGAGTTGGTTTAGGTTCCACGTCTCGACCTAAGAAACAGCAGTAATCCTTCTACAAGGAACAGCGTCATAGCTGACCCAGTTATTAACGTCATGTAGAAGAAGAAGACAACGAATTCATAGTCTTCTATGGAAAAGTGGATGGCGAGAATCGTTAATTCAATGATTAGAAGGCCTAAGAAGAAGAAAGAGTAAAACAGCATTCGGGGCACTAAGCTTCTGCCGATCCAGAAGAATCCACGTATGTTCGCCTTCTCCTTCACGACATATTCGCCGTACTCGGTCTTCTGAAGTAAACCCTTAGCCTCAAGTTTCTGAAGGTGCCTGTAAGCCACGCTGGGGCTGCTCAGGTTTGCGCCTCTCATGACGTCTCGTGTCCCTACAGGTTTACGTTCTTTAACCACGTAGGTATAGACGGCGAATGTGGTTCCCTCAAGCTCCTCCGAATTTGATATTCCCCTCCCCTCCTTGACTTGTTCATTTTGATTTGTTCAGCACTTGGTGAGCTGGGTCAGTTCTCTTTGCTCAGTTATTGGTTGTTGGATGTTACTGCGTTATATAGGTTATCCATTTCCGACTGATTTCAGCTTTAATAGACTTCGGTGGTGCTCCCGTAGCATTGCGAAAGATATAGCCATGGAGTTGCCCTTTGAGTAGCACTGCATCGGCACCCGCTACCCTGTTAGTGTTGCATTGCCCTAATAGCTCTATTCAATGGACGGTTTGGCTGCTCAGTAGAAAATCAGCGCGCTGCCAAACAAAGAGAGCAAAGCCTTTCTATATCCTTGTTGAACGAGCAGAGAGCAAGGTTTAATTTGTGGTTGTTTGCCAAAACAAAAATCAAGGAGCATAGCAGAGATTGGGAAAAACATGAGGGGAACAAGAATCCTGTTGATTTTCTTTCTATTCTTCACTGTTGCTTCGTTTCTGATTCCTGCGCCAATGTTCCCAGGCAGCCTAATAGCCTCAATGATGGGAGAAAGAATCCGAGACTACATGAACATTTTGAGCGCATTGCTTAACGGCGCCGTCTACGGTGCACTCTTGTGGCTTGTATTTGTGGGAACCAGCCGAAAACTTGGAGAATAAGAAAAAGCACAATTCTATTCAGTAGCCAGGCCTTCCATAGCTTGCTGAAAACCAATGACCCTGATAATGTTTCCGCATGTGCCGCATGATACGACAAGTTCCACAAGCTCATCATTAACCACTTTAGTGTCAACGATTTTGTAGACTTCTTCAGTTTCATCTTCCGGAGATATCATGATTCCACACTTGGGGCAGGGAAATGAGCCGTCGCCTTCAATCATAGTTAGGTCTACCGTTTGCAGCCCGCTTTTCTTGACCATGTTTTTCTTCATCATTGGTGTTTCACGCTTCCTTTCTGCTTGTCAGTTTTCCTTTTTGAGAATTGCCATATAACTAAATTATGAATTACCAATCAAGTTGCATTTAAAACTTGGGTAAAAAAAGGATTCTGAAATTAAGGAGTGTATCATTTCTTTCACTTTCTTATTTTGCGATTTTGGGTTCTGGCAGGCATACTATTTCTTCCTCTGCCTCAAATGTCTCGGGAGAGATGTAGTCGCCGAAGTTGGCTCTAGCTTTGCTTAGACGTTCACGCTGGAGGTACAGAATGCCGAAGAGCTCCAGCGGGGTGTCAGAAACGTTTTCCTGGAAGAACCGCTGCACGCGCTCAATCTTTGCAAGGTTTTCGGGAACCCGAATCGTAAACTGCTTGATGTAATCCTCTCTTGCGTAGTCTTTGCCGAGCACATCTTTGAAAAGTCTCTTCAGGTCCTCGTACTTCGGAAGGTAGCCCGTAGGAGACTTTATGGTGCCCACTTCACCGTGCACGCGCTGCTCCATCCACTTTATCCAAACATGCTTGTCCTGCATGCCGTTCAAGTATTGGCCGTTGTCTTTGTCCCGCAGGAAGTAGTTGACGCCGAAGATTTTGGGTGCTTTCTTGAGTTTCTTGCCGAACTCCAAGTTGTTGCGGACGTTCTGACCCAGCGGAATCGAGATGAAGTCTTGGATGCTCATCATGTTAATCTCAGGCACGCCCTCTTTGTCGAGGGTCGCGAAGGTTGTTTCCGTTTCTAAAGAGGCACCGTAAGCGATTATGCCGTGACACCAGTCAAAACTCTGTTGGACAGGCACGTAGGCTTTGGTGTCTCTGCCGCCATACATGATGCCGTCCAACTCCACGCCTTGCGGGTTGTCCAGTTCAGGGTCGCAGTTCTCCAGCGCCTTAAGGGCGACAGCGTAGCGTGCGTTTTTGTGGGCAGGTGGAATCTCGGTGCCGTTTTCGTCTTTTTTGCCTTCATACCATGCCCCGGAATAGCTCAGTCCTTCTTTGGGGAGTTCGCTGCCCATGCCGAGCCAGTAGGGCTTACCGTCTTTCACCAAAACATTGGAGAATATAATTTCGCCTGGATTGACGAGTAAGTTGTAGATTAAGGAGTCGTCTTTCGGGTTAACATCTTGGATGATGCCGAAGATGCCTGCTTCAACGTTGACGGCGCGGGCGACCGAGTCAATGTCACGGATGTACGCTATGTCGTCGCCCAGTATGGTTTCCCCCGGAAGCATAGCCGTGGAAGTTTTGCCGCACGCACTGGGGAAAGCGCCTGCAAAGTAGGTTTTGCGTCCGCCTGGACCATGCACCCCCATGAGCAGCATGTGTTCAGCCAGCCAGCCTTCGCTGCTTGCTTTTCGGATGGCAAGGCGAAAGGCAAGTTTTTTGAAGCCTACCGAGTTCCCGGCGTACTGCGTGTTAACGCTGTAAATTCTGTTATCCATGTTGTCGATGTAGATGCGTTTCTTCTCAGGTTCCACGCTGACCATGTCGCCGTTTAGTTTCCCGGCTGAGTGGAGGACGCGGAGGAAGTCGCTTTTTGGTCCTGCTTTGACGAACTCTTCGTATCCTGGCCTATAGAGGAGGTCTTCTGAGTGGGCTACGTACCAGGAGTCGGTGCATTGCAGGCCAAGAATGGTGAATATTGAGTTAGCAGGACCAAGTGAAATGAAGCGGACAATCATGGTGCGGCCTATCATTGAGTCTTTGAGTAGACCGCGAACTTCTGCCAGCCCTTCTTGCCTGTCGATTTGGTTCAGGGCTTTGCTGAGTTGGATGCCCCTTGGCACGAGGTACTTTGTGTTTTGTCGGTCTCTTCCCTGGTCATCTTCGCCGTCAAAGTGGACGGTGTGCCCAGGAATTGTGAGAATTGCTTTTTCTTCGCCGACGGCGACTGCTTGGCGTCGAACGTAAGCGATGTCTTCGGAAGAGTCGCTGCACACGAATATGCGTTCGGCTTGGCAGAGGTCGCTTGCTTTGGCTATGAATTCGTGGACGTAGGGATTGTCTATGGCGCATAGTTTCTCGTAGTCGTTTTGGTTTAGTTTCGGTTCAAGGGCTTCAAGGTATGGGTTCATTTTTTGTTCCTCAGGTGATTCTCGCAGTTCGGTGTCTATTATTTCTCAGCATTTTATGCTGTATTTCCTCTCTGTGAGTTGCATAGGTAAATGATAAACTTTGTGCATGAAAAGAAAAAGTTGAAGTTAATGCTGCCTGTCATGGCTGTTCTTTACACATCTTTAAAGGTCATGGACAGTTCCAGGGATTCTTGGGAACGGTTGTGTTTCGGCTACGTGTTTTGCTCCTGCTATCCAAGCTACTAGGCGTTCCATGCCGATTCCTCCGCCTGCCGAAGGCTTCAGCATGCCCTGTTTCGCCATCCTCAGCAGCAGTGCGTAGTTGTCTTTGCTGACATTGTCGCGTTCGATTTTGGTGAGGATTTTCTTGAATTCCCATTCGCGTTTGGCGCCTGACAACACTTCGCCGAATTTGGGTAGGAAGAGATCGTAGTTGTCCCATTTGCCTGTGGTGAAGTCTTCGTAGTCGTAGAATTCTCTAGGTATGTTGGTGACCCAAACTGGCGCGTCGATTTCGGCGGTTAAGCCCGCTTCCCAGTCGGCACCGAACTTCGCTTCTAATGAGAGTCTGTCGTAGATTTTGAAGGGTTTCTTGGGAACTTTCATGGTGTCACATTGGCAGAGGGTTGTCAATTCTTTCTTCATGTCTTTCTTCAGGCTGCTCAATAGTCCACAGAGGGCGTCTTCGACGAGGGTGAAGATGTCTTTAGATGTTGCGTCTCTTGCTTCAAAGTCCAGCTGGGTGAACTCGTAAATGTGTCTGCCTGTGTGGGCGCGTTCTGCTTTCTCTATACGTATGTTGGGTGACAGTATGAAGAGTTTCGGGTAGGCTGTGGATGAAGCGACGAGTTTGTGGATGATCATGCTGGCGGTTGTGCGGACGGTTTTGCCGTATATATTGACTTCGATGCGTTTGTCGATGGAGGCGCCTGGGTCAGGCCACAACGGGTCAGTGCTCTGGCTCAGTGCCACGGGTAGGAGCCATTGGAAGCCGCTGTCCACGAACTTGCTTGTGAGGCTTCGCAGCGTGTAGGTCATTATTCTGCCTATGCATGCTTTTCTTTCGATTTCGCTTTCTGTAAGTTGGTCTAACGGTTTGGGTGCTTCGATTAGTTGGATGGTTTTCTGGGTTGTTTTCAAGATGCTTCATCTCGAGTTATGGCAGAAGGGAATGTGTAGGCTAGATAATAAATTTTTTATGAAAAAGTTGGTAATTATTCCAAAAAACTATAAGCTTTTATACTGAAAGGTTGTAATAATTACAATTATGTCAATCTCCCTGAAACTTGATGAAAAAGACTTGGCAATACTGATGCTGATTCAGGAAGACAGCAAACTCACCGCCAAGAAAATTGCCAAAAAAGTCAACGCGCCCATAACAACTGTTTTCGCGAAGATGAAACGCATGGAAGAACAAGGCATCATACGCGGCTACAGAGCCGTCCTCTCACCTGAAAAGCTGGGCTCGGGCACAGCGGCGTTTATCTTGGCATCGGTTTCGTACAGGGCAAAGGCAGACGGCGCCCCAGTTTCGCAGCGAGTTGTAGCTGAGGAGATTGCCAAGTTTGCTGAAGTGCAGGAAGTCCACATCATCACGGGTGACTGGGACTTGCTTGTGAAACTCAGGGCGGAAAGCGTGGATGCCATTGGCAAGTTTGTTGTTGACAAGCTCAGGCTTATCAGCGGGTTGGAGAAGACGTTGACTTGCATGGTATTTGAGACGGTGAAAGAAACCACAAAAATCAGTGTGCCGCATAAGAGGCAAAACTAAGCGCGATTCTTATCCGTTTGTGGGTGCGTCTTCCGTGGAGCTTGAATAGTACAGCAGCGGCAATGCGAGCAGCACTGTGTTTTTCCCTTTTGCAGTAAGGGCGTATTCTACTCTTAGGGGAGGTCCGCTGTCTACGCGTCTTTGTATGTAGCCGTGTTTGTTGAGCATTTTTAGTTTGTCTGATAGGGTTCTTGAGTTGACGCTTAAGACTTTTTTGAGTTCGCCGAAGCCTATGGCGCCTTTCATAAAGAGCGTGTAGAGGATTGCGAGGTTCCATTTTTGGAAAAGGAGGTTGAATGTTTCTTCTAGGCTTTTGAGTTCTTTTTGAAGGGCTTGAGGGTCGAGTTCTTGTTTTTCCGTTATTTTCGTGAGCGTGTCTGCTATGCCTATGAGTGTTTGTTCAAGTCGGGCTTCGATTAGTTTGCGGAGTTCTGTGCTCAGGGGAATTTGGGCTACCATGAGACCACACTTGGTGTAGAATGACTTACTTCACAATTTATTAAGGTTTACTTATACAACTAAATATAGAAAATATATCACGCACTCAGGTTGAGAGCTCATTGACTTGGAACATTAATAACAAAAAATGCATCCGATGCGGAGGATGCATCTCCGTGTGCCCGTGTGCAGCCTTAGAACTAAGAGACGACGTAATTCTTGATGCGAAACTGTGCAATCTCTGCGGCATCTGCGAAAAAGCCTGCCCCACGGAAGCCATAAAGGTGACAAAACAATGAACGACGTCATAGTAATCGGTGCAGGTCCAGCTGGAACTGCCTGCGCAAAGAGGCTCGCGGAAAACGGCTTCTCCGTAAAAGTCTATGACAAGAGAGCTGAGATTGGCTCTCCGAAACGGTGCGGCGAAGGCTTAAGTGAGGCGTCACAGAATTTCGTGGGCAAGATTCCTGACAGGTGCATTGCCCGCAGGATTAAGGGTGCACGGTTGTACGCGCCAGATGGCAGGTACTTGGATGCCATCTTGACTGAGGGCGGCTTTGTGCTTGAGCGGAAAGTGTTTGACAAATGGCTGGCGGAAGAGGCGGTGAAAGCGGGGGCACAGGTTCAAGCGAGCACCTTCATATCGGGATTAGTTAAAGACGGCAAGGGCTATTTCACGGGTGTCAAGGGCGAGTTCTTAGGCAACGAGTTTGAGGAAAAAGCCAAGGTCGTGGTCTGCGCAACTGGCGCGGAATCCCCGCTGAGAAATCAGGCGCTGGGCGTTTTCTCGAAGGTAAACCTGATTGATTCATGCATACAGTATGAGATGACGAATGTTGACATGGAATCGGACCTGATCCACATCTACTTGTCCGGTGTGCTGGCGCCCAGAGGGTACGTGTGGGTTTTCCCCAAAGGCGAACACAGGGCAAACGTCGGAGTCGGCATTATCCCGCAGGAAAAGAAGCCTGGATTCTACCTATCGAAGTTTCTGGAGTTGCATCCTGAGATAAGCAAAGGCTCCATCCTTGAAGTCAACGGCGGCTGCGTTCCAGTCGGCGGCATGGTCAAAGACATGGTTGCAAACGGTTTCGTGCTCTGCGGCGAAGGAGCCAACCACGTGAACCCGATTCACGGCGGAGGCATCAAAGAAGCCGTCATATCTGGGCAGATAGCCGCGGATGTCATTGGTGAGTGCCTGCGGAAAAACGATGTCTCAAAGAAGGCGCTGTCGAAGTATAATGATGTCTGGTGGGAAGTGCGCGGCAACCACCTGAAGAGAGTGGAGAAGCTCCGCGAAACCTTGGAGAAGCTTTCGGACAGCGACCTGAACGACTTGGTGGACGCGCTTAAGCCTGAAGACATAATCGAGTTTGCACGCGGCGCAAAACTGTCAGTCCTAGCGAAAGTGCTTATGAGAAAACCAAGCCTATTCACCATAGCAAGACACCTTCTGTAACCTAAGCCCAAGGCTAGAAAGAAAGGCTACGGGTAAACTTCTCCATCAAAGGTGCTTTTGCTGCCGATTGGTTTAAATGTGACCTGCTGGTTTTAGGCTAAAACAAACCTTTAAAGGTAAAACTCGCTGTAATACAGCGATTATTAGTTGCGGATACAAATGAATCATCAAACCGTTCCATTGCAAAGAAAAAGCTGCTTTCAAATTTTGTTAGCAACGCCCACACCAAACAGCTGGGACACAGGTTCCTAACGCATTCGCTTCGTGAGGTTTTGGCGGAATAAATTTGGAAAAAGCAGCTTCTCTGCCTATCGACGAGGTCTTCAGCACTTTAGAGGCGTCGCCGAACGGATTATCCAGCGAAGAAGCTAAAGCAAGGCTGAAGAAGTACGGACTCAACAAGCTTTTCGAGAAAAGGCAAGTTCCCTTCCTGTACAAGTTCATCAAACACTTCAAAGATTTATTCGGCATACTGCTGCTTTTCGCAGCCGCACTCTCAGCCATCAGCGGCAGCGCCGAGCTAGCGCTCATTATCCTAGCCGTAGTGTTCGTCAACATCTTCGTCAGCCTCTTCCAAGAATCACGCGCAGAAAAAGCCATGGCAACCCTGAAAAGTTGGATGCCCGAGTACGCCAAGGTCATCCGCGACGGAGAACTCAAACGAATCCTGGTAAAGGAAATTGTGCCAGGCGACATCATCTTTTTGGAGGAAGGTGACCGAGTTCCAGCAGATGCACGTTTAATTGAAGCATTTGATATGTGGACGAACAACGTTCCGTTAACAGGGGAATCTGAACCACAGCCACGAGTGGCTGAAACTATGAAGACGGTGGAAAAGGCGTATCTTTATTCGCCGGAACTGGTTTTCATGAGTACAAGCGTGGCGAAGGGTCAAGGCAGAGCTGTCGTGTATGCCACGGGGATGAACACGCAGTTTGGAAAAATCGCCAATTTAACTCAAGCGATACGCGAAGAGGACAGTCCCCTTCAGAAAGAAATTGCGTTGACAGCGAAGTACGACTTCATCATAGCCATCGTTGTGGGAGCTGCCTTTTTCGTGGCTAGTTTGTTGTGGCTTCATGTGGACTTTTACACGAGCATCTTGTTCATGATTGGTGTGATGGTGTGTTGTGTTCCAGAAGGGTTGCAGGTCACGGTTTCGAGCGCTTTGGCTATTAGCGTTTTGAAGATGGTGAAGCAGAATGTTCTGGTTAAGCGTTTGTCTGCTGTTCAGACGTTGGGCAGCGTCACCGTTATCTGCACTGATAAGACTGGCACCATAACCAAGGGTGAAATGACCGTAAACAAGCTATGGGTTAAGGACAAAGTTGTCGAAGTTTCTGGGTTGGGTTACCTTCCCGTGGGGGATTTCACTTGGAACGGTGAGCCGCTACGGAAAGGTGAAACCGCTTCTTTGGAAAAACTTCTTGAGATTGCTGCCCTGTGCAACGGGGCGAAGGTTGATCCGCCTTCGGACAGGAACAAGAACTGGAGCGTTATCGGTGATCCAACTGACGGTGCGTTGCTTGTTGCAGCGCTCAAATCGAACGTGATCATTCAGGATGCTCTGGCTGCGAAGCCAATTGTGGACATTTTGCCTTTCAGTTTTGAGAGGAAACGGATGACCACGGTTCACAAGCTTAACGGTGACGTTTTCATTTACACGAAGGGGGCTCCGAGAAACATACTAGACGTCTGCAATAAGATACTCGTTGACGACAAAGTCGAAGAGCTCACCGATGAAAATATAATGTGGGTCGAATCAAGAATCCACGAGTTCGCCAACGAAGGACTACGAGTCATAGCTGTAGCTTACAAGAAATTGCCAGGAAACAAGTATTCCAAAAGCGTTGAAGTTGAAAAAGACCTAATCTTCGTCGGTTTAGCTGCCATGCGTGACCCTCCAAGACTTGAGGTTAAAGATGCTGTCTTGAAGGCGAAACAGGCAGGCGTGAAAACCGTGATTATCACAGGCGATTATGGCCCAACTGCACAGGCTATCGCCCAAGAGGTTGGCATAGTTGAAAAAGAGTGCGCCCAGATCGTTCGCGGCGTGGACTTGGAAGATTTGAGCGACAACGCGATTGTGGATGAGGTTAAAAAGGGCAACGTGATTTTCGCGCGTGTTTCTCCCGAACAGAAACTTCGCATCGTCAAAGTTCTCAAGGACAGCGGGGAAGTTGTGGCTGTCACTGGTGACGGCGCGAATGATGCGCCTTCGTTGAAAGAGGCTGATATTGGCGTTGCGATGGGTGCTTCTGGGACGGATGTTGCCCGTGAAGCTGCGGACATTGTTTTGCTGGATGACAGTTTCGAGTCTATTGTTAAAGCTGTGGAGTCTGGTAGAGCGATTTACGAGAACATCAGGAAGTTTATTGTGTACGTGTTTTCGCATAACTGGGCTGAGTTGATTCCGTTCGTGCTTTATGCTTCGCTGGGTATTCCTTTGCCTTTGCTTGTGGTGCAGGTTTTAGCCATAGACCTCGCAATCGACGTCATTCCCTCATTGGCTTTGAGCCGTGAACCACCCGAACCAGGCATCATGCAGGAATCACCTCGAAGCATCAAAGAAAGACTGTTCACCCGAAAAGTCTTCGCACGTTCGCTTTACATAGGCATAATCATCGCTGCCGGAGCCATGATAGGCTGCTTCGAAGCGTGGACTGCAGGCGGCTGGCACTTCGGCGTTCAGCTGGCTGCTAGTGATCCCGTTTACATTAAGGGTGTGACCATGACTTTTGCAGGCATTGTGGTGGCTCAAGCGGGTAACGTTCTGGCTTGCAGAACAACGAAGATTTCCGTTTTCAAACATAGTCTAAAGCATAACAAGTGGATTATTCTGGGCATCGTGGCGCAGCTGTCGATTCTGTCGTTTCTGGTTTATGTTCCGCTGATGCAGACGTTCTTCGGAACCACTGCGCTCGGTTTGGGCGACTGGGCGTTTCTGCTGTCGCTTGCCGTTATAGTAGTCTTCGCGGAGGAAATTCGGAAGTTTTTCAGCCGAAGATTCTCCAAAACGGCTGGCAACTAAAGCGTTCGCAGAACCCGCAAAAGTCAATACAATTCTCTTCGTATTTGCGTCCTTTAAATAAGGGGGCTATAGTCTGCTCCGAGCACAACAGAGCACGAAGCCTCCAACCAGCAAGAAACCGCAGCCAGCAGCTAAAAAGCACATTCAGCAACTTTCAGTAACACAAAATTACCAATTTGCCTCTGCAAACTCACACCTTTTTCCTCTTCAACTGTTTCCCCGAATACTTGCCATAAGATTAATAGGTCACAGTCGCAATTTCCATGTAGTTTACTCCTTTAAGAGAGAACAATAAAATGTTTCCAACCGTTAACAAAAGAACCTTACAGGTTAAAAATGATTCATCCCACATGGAGAATGCATAGTTATGGCACGTTACAGACAAACAGACGAAATAGTCAGACTGATGGAAACCCCAACATTCATCAGAAACACCAGCATCATCGCGCATGTTGACCACGGAAAAACCACCCTGTCCGACAGCCTCTTAGCTGCTGCAGGCATCATCAGCACCCAAACCGCAGGACAAAAACTCTTCCTCGACTCATGGGACCTCGAACAAAAACGCCAAATGACAGTCTTCGCCAGCAACGTCAGCCTAGTCCACACTTACAATAAGCAAGATTACCTCATCAACCTCATCGACACACCAGGACACATCGACTTCTCAGGCGCAGTCACACGCAGCCTCAGAGCAGTTGACGGCGCACTCGTCGTTGTGGACGCAGTGGAAGGACCCATGACGCAGACAGAAACCGTGCTGATGCAGGCTCTGCGAGAACGCGTAAAACCAATCCTCTTCATCAACAAAGTCGACAGGCTCATAAAAGAAATCAAACTGACACCTGAAGAAATCCAACGGAAATTCGCCAAGATTCTCATGAGAGTCAACGGACTCATCGAGAAATACGCACCAGCCGAACACAAAAAAGACTGGCAAGTCACAGTCGAAGATGGAAGAGTAGCATTCGGCAGCGCACTCCACAAATGGGGCTTAAACGCAGACCACATGAAACTCAAAAAAGTCAACTTCAAAGACATCATCGACGCATACAGCGGCAACCCAATTGATGTCGGCAGAAAAGTCGACGAACTAAGCAAAAACGCACCGTTGCCAGATCCGATTTTGGACATGTTCTGCAAGCACCTGCCCAACCCCTACATAGCTCAACCTTACAGGCAGCCACAGATTTGGCCTGGAGACGCAAGCAGCCCAACAGGCGTTGGCATGGCGAAAGTTGACCCGAACGCTCCTTTGCTAATGTGCATCTCCACCATTGAGGTTGATCCGCACAGCGGAACCGTTGCCATCGGCCGCATTTTCAGCGGTGCAATCACGAAGGGCAAGGTGGTTCAGCTTGTGAGCGGTCACCAGAAAGGTACGATCCAGCAGGTTTTCATGAGCATGGCAACTGACCGAGTAATTATCGACCGTGTTCCAGCTGGCAACATCGGAGCCATCTCGGGTTTGCCGTCACTTCATGTAGGCGAAACCATTGCGGAAGACGGAATTGAAGTTCACTCTTTCGAGGGCTTAAGATACGTTTCTGACCCTGTGGTTACCGTGGCTGTTGAGCCTGAAGATGTCAAAGACTTGCCGCTGTTCGACAAAGTCATGCATAAGCTTACCACTGAAGATCCGAATTTGCATTTTAAGATGAATAAGGAAAGCGGAGAATTCTTGCTGTCCGGCATGGGTGAGTTGCACTTGGAAATCACGGCGTACCGCATGCAGGAAGCAGGGTTGAAGGTGAAGCTGAGCAAGCCAATTGTAAACTACCGCGAAACCATAAGCCACGACTACAAAGGTCCAGCAATCATGGGCAAGAGCCCCAACAAGCACAACAAGCTCTGGATAACCATCGAAAAGCTTTCAGAAGAGGTCATTGAGGCCATAAAGGCGGAAAAAATCACGGACATGCAGAGCAAAGACGAAAGAACCAAGTTGCTCAAGACGATGGGTTGGCCAGCTGATGATGCGAAAGGCGCAGTTGCCGTTGAAGAAAACTGCATACTCGTGAACCGCATCAGAGGCAGACAGTACGTGGAAGAAATCCTTGACCACATAAAAACTGGTTTCCGCGAAGCAGTCCACACATCACCGCTTGCCAAGGAACCTGCGTATGGCTTGAAGATCAACCTTGAAGACGTTACGGTGCATGAAGACCCAGTTCACCGTGGTCCAGCACAGGCAATTCCCATGACTTGGCGACCAATTTACTGTGCTATTCTGTTGAGTGATCCGAAGCTGCTTGAGCCTATGTTGAGTTTTGAGTGCAGGGTTCCGAGTGATTTCGTGAGTGCGGTTATCACTTTGCTGAATAAGCGTCGCGGAAAAATCCTTGACATGCCATCCGAAGAGGATATGATAACTGTCAAAGCTGAAATGCCGGTTTCCGAGAGCTTCGGCATCGCCGATGAACTGCGCAGTTCCACGCAGGGTAGAGCTTTCTGGGCGACACAGTTTAGCCGTTGGGCATACGTTCCGGAGCAGATGCAGGCTGACATCATAAAGAAGATTCGTGAACGCAGAGGTTTGCCACCGATTCCGCCGAAGCCAGAAGAATACTTCGAGAACGAGTAACCTCAACCTTTTCTTTTCCTTTTTTCGGTTTTCTTGTATAGTGTAGCTGAGGCTCTCGTGCTCAGAGCAGTCTATACCCCCTCTCGTTTTTGGCTGGTCTCGGTTCAGGTTGCTTTTTTGTTTCAGGGTTTGCCTTGGGTTTTTTCCGCGTCTGTTTTCGTCTTTGAAAGTCTCATAATGTCTTAATTCGTCTAGAATAGTCAGCGAGTCTGCTGCGACTATTTGAGGGCTTGGCGCGGTGTATGCTTTAGCTTGTGACGGGGGTTGAATCAGGGTTTGCCTGCTGCTTTCTTCTCCTAAAAACAACAGCAATAACCGCCACCGTCGCGATGGCTAATGCGCCTGCTGCTGCGTAGAAGGCTTCAATTTGGAAGGCTACCTGCTGATGTTCTGGCAACTGCGTTGGCTGTTGTGTAGGCGAAGCTGAGGGGCTTGGAGTTGTGATTGGAGAAGGCGACAAGCTGGGAGTTGGCAACGGGCTTGGAGAAGGTGAAGGCTGAGTGTCTATGGTGAAGTAAGCGGTGTCAGATTTTCCCATATTTCCAGCAGTATCGTTAGCATATATGATTAAGTTATGATAGCCATCAGTTAAGCCAGTTAAAGTTGAGTTTCCAGTTATTGTGATGTTGGCTTCGTTGTCTAAGCTGTAGCCCATCCACGGAGTTGGTTCATCTACTTTGAAGCTAAGTAGAAAGATACTGCCTTCGTGGTAGGTGCTGTTTTCTATTGAAATGCTTGGGGGAGTAGTGTCTATTGTGAAGTTAACTGTGGAAGAACCAGTTATGAGGGAAAAGTCAGAATGGATAATAATTGTTTGAGGCGAATATGGTGCATGTTCGTTGTAAGTTGGATAATCTCCATGTACAGTTGAATAAACCTCTATCCAGTGTTGTCCTTCAGGCACATTTGTTAAGTTAATGGGAATCTGCACAGACCGACTTTCGTAATTGATGAGAGAAGTAATGTTAAGGGTAATGTTGCTTGATTGCCAACTTGTTTTGTAGTATACTGTGCCAAAGTGAAAAGTAAGATTGCCTGATTTTACTATGTCTACCTTGAGATTTAGAGTGACATTGTTTGAGGAATAGGAGGTTTTGTTTATGGGAGAGAAAATGGAAATTATTGGTGGAATAGTTCCTTTAGGCGGAGGAATTTCTGTGCCTACGTAATCATAGGAATACGGATTACCTTTTGCTACCTGAACAACCTGCATTCCAGCAATCAATGAAAACACGATTGCAGAGATGACAGTTGTTGTTATGAGTGCTTTCTTCATTTCCCTCATTATTATACTGTTGGCAACTTGGGGTAAGAGCTTTTTTGTCAAGGTTTCTTGACTAAAAGTTGAATGCCATTCGCTTTTGTTAGCTCTCCCTTAAGGACAAACTGTTCTCCTACAAGAACAGCTGTTAAAACACCCAGAATATCCAAACAAAACTTGTCTGAGACAAAGAAAGGGAAAAGAAGGGTAGTCTTAGGCAGCCTTGAAAAACTTCGATTTCGGGTTGCCGCAGACGGGGCATTTCTCTGGCGCTTCGCCTTCCACGGTGTTGCCGCACACGCTGCACACATAGTAGTCCACCTTCGGCATGTCTTTCTTGCTCTTCAACGCGTCGATGGCTTTCTGGTACAGCTTAGCATGCACCTGCTCCACCTTGTTCGCGACGTCGAAGCTCCAGGCAGCCTGCTTGTTTCCCTCCTGTTTGGCGGCAGCTAAGAACTCGGGGTACATCTTCATGAACTCGAAGGTTTCTCCGCCCAAGGCAGCGTTCAAGTTTTCGAGAGTTGACTTGATTTCGCCTAATGCTCTCACGTGATTTAGGGCATGCACGGTTTCTGCTTCCGCTGCAGCTCGGAAAAGTTTAGCAGCCTGCGTGAAGCCTTCTTCCTCCGCTTTCTGCGCGAAAGCTAAGTATCGCCTGTTGGCTTGGGATTCGCCTGCAAAAGCATCTTTAAGGTTCTTTTCGGTTTTGTCCATAACAAATTACTCCTAAAAAAGTAATCTTGAAGCCAGTTATAAGTAATACGTCGAGAAAGAATGCTCTGTTCGGACAAAAAGAAAAGGGTAAAGGAATGAAATCGAAGTAAACAGGCTTCCCATACAACAAGCAATGCAACGCCTAATCGGTCTCAAACCCTAACAAAAAAAACTCTGAGAAACGAAATGTCATTTAGGCTTCTTGTACTGTCTGCAAATTGAGAGAGAAAAGTCAGTCGGCATAAGCAACTCTATCCTCGCCTTGCAACGCTTACATTGCACTAGCGCATACGTGTTGTCCTCATATCCTAATTCAGAATAGCTTTCTGGGTTTTCTGGGGAAATAAGGCTGCCGCATTTTGGGCAGTCAAACGAGTTAGCTTCTCTTGAAATAGGAGAGATTCTTAGTTTGCCTTCCTTCTTGAGGTCATCCAGGACCAGCACGAAATCTGCGGACGGTTTCTTCATGGCTGAACCTTCTATTGTGAATAATTATTGGGCATTAGGCGTTATTTGAGTCTTTCACAGCATATCCGAAAACCAAGATGCCTAAGCAACCAAAAAATTTGGCGAAGCCTGAAAAAGCAAAGTATATATGCCGTGTAATGCTTTGGAACAGTCAGAGATTTTTTGGTGAAATAAAATGGAGCATCTTGCAATTAGTAAACCCGAAGGTATAAAATCTTTCACTCTCCCCAAACTGCCATACGACTACAAAGCCCTCATGCCATACATGTCTGAGGAGCAGCTAAGACTGCACCACGACAAACACCACCAAGCATACGTGAACGGCGCCAACGCCATCTTCGAAAAACTGGACAAAGCCCGAAAAGAAAACACCGACCTCGACATGAAAGCCACGCTGAAGGAGCTGTCCTTCCATATAGGCGGGCACCTGCTGCACAGCACGTTCTGGGACTGCATGGCGCCACCAGGCAAAGGCGGCGGAAACCCAAGCGGAGCAATAGCCGACGCCCTCGTGAAGGAATTTGGAAGTTTTGACCGGTTCAAAATGGAGTTCAACAAAGCCGCCACAAGCGTTGAAGGCTCAGGTTGGGCAGCGCTCGCCATGCAGCAGTGCGTCGCCAGACCATTAATCATGCAGATTGAGAAGCACAACGTGAACGTTTACCCAGGGTTCCACTTCCTCATGGTCCTGGACGTTTGGGAACACGCTTACTACCTAGACTACAAAAACGACCGCGCCAAATTCGTCGAAGGCTTCTGGAGCGTCGTGAACTGGGACTACGCCAACAAAATCCTCAAACTCGTAAAATAGCCCATCAACAAAACCCTTTTTTTCTTTTTCAAAAAAGTTTTCGTTTAGAAAAAATGTAGGCGCCGACCCTTCAGTCAGCGCTGTTCTGGCGGATTTTCAGGGCGGAGCAGTTATTTTTATAGCTTGGGTGGGGCATTGGACCTCGCAGGCTAAGCATTGTATGCAGTCTTTCTCGCGGGCAGGGTCCGACTTCTTCTCGCTGGTCGGGTGCCCAGGCGCTTCTCCCCAGTCGTACAGGGACACGGGGCAGACGTCTATGCATATTCCGTCTCCTGTGCAGACATCCCAGTCCACCGCGACGTTGGTCCCGTGGATGCCCAGCCTGTTGGGTGCTTCAACTGGTCCCCAGACTTTGTGGCCGTTGTGTTCTCCTGCAACTTGTCGTTTGGTTTGAAAATCAGGGTCTATTGGCAAAAAATCTTCACCATCCTTAAAATCTGGAAAGCGGAAATATTAGGCTTTCTACTTTGCGATGTTCCAGCCAAAAGCGTTTTCTGGAACCTGAGACTAATGTACGCTGACTAAACATGTCTCATTACCAGATGCCTGAGGGCATGCGTCCTGCCACGTTGGATGAGCGCAGAGAATTCTACGCCAAAGAGTTCCAGCTGGCAAAGGTTGCTCATTGGCTTGGGATGCGGAAGGGCAAAACCAAGTTTGCCGTCATAATAGGCAGGCACACCAAGATTTTCCCGCCAGAGTACAGGGACGACGCGGAAACCACCATAATCATCGACGAATACAAAACCCTCGCCGACGTGCGAAGCCAGATACTGGAGTTTCTGCCTGAAGCTGCGTACTATGACCGAAACGTCTACGGTGAAAAAGACAAGAAAACTGGACAGGAGTTAGCGTTTGACTTGGACCCTGAAAACATAACCTGCCCCATCCACGGCACGCTTGCGGATAAGATGAAGCGGCATCAGGGTTTAAGCTTCTGCTCCATCGAGCTGGACATGGTTAAAGACCAGACAGCGCGGCTTTACGAGTTTTTGGAGCATCAGTTTTCGCGGTTGCGAGTTGTTTATTCGGGCAGGGGGTTCCACATCCACGTGCTCGACGAAGAAGCCTACCAGTTAACCACCAAGGAAAGGGAGCTCATCGCAGCCACGGTGAAGGCGAAGGGTTTCGAGATTGATGAGTGGGTGACCGCGGGCGAAATGCGTCTTATCCGCTTGCCCTACAGCCTGCACGGCATGGTATCTAGGATAGCGTTGCCTTTGGAAAAAGGCGAAATTGAGAAGTTTAACCCTGTCGTTGACCCGCGGTGTATTCCCGCGTTCCTGAAGGGCAAGCCTACTTCTTCTTGACTTCGCTGGCTTTCTTCTCTTTCTTCGCGTAGTACTCTTTTTTCTTCTTTGCTTCTTCGGCTTTCTTTTTAGCTGCTGCCATAACAATTACCAACTAGAAGTATCAAGATTGGAAAATAAAAAACTTTCCAACGAAACCCAGAACAGGAAAACGCAAAACTTCAAGTTAAGCCCGTGCGCCAACCCTTAAATACAAAACCTCAAATTGAGGTAGCTAGAACCTCGACAGGAGACCGCGTATGGACTTTGCCACCACGGCGTTGGATTTTGCAAACTTCGTCAATTTCATAGCGGTGCTTTTTTTATTGAGAGCCATAATAAAGGACCGAAAGGTTTTGCGGGGCTTCAGTGTTAGCGGGTCTTTTTTGACGTTTGTGGCAATTCTCAGCTTTGAGGTAGCGTATTTTTACATGGGTAATCTGATAAGTTTCGGGTTGGGATTGGTCAGTTTGGTTTTTTGGCTTCTGGCGTTTGTGTTTACCTTCCGAAAATTTGTCTTTGACCGGAAGCATCCGCCTCAAAAAACGCTCTGAGAATATTGAAAGGTTTATTTGGCTTCGCCCGTTCACTATTCTAACGAGGCTCCTTGTTATGGAACGTTTTGATGTACTCGTAGTAGGCACGGGCAGCGGCATGCTTGTGGCGTCCGCGGCAGTTGAAAACGGTCTGAAAACCGCCGTGGTAGATTTTGGACCCATGGGAGGAACATGCATTAACCGCGGCTGCGTCCCCTCAAAAATGCTTATCTACCCTGCTGATGTCGCGGCTATGATTGGGGAAGCGGGGAAGCTGGGCGTAAACGCCTCGGTCAACTCCATAGACTTCGGCAACATTATGGCGCGCATGCATCACTTGGTCAGCGAGGACACGGGTTCGCAGGCGAGAGCGGTGGATGCTACGCCCGACATGAAGTGGTTCAGGGAGCGGGGCGAGTTCACAGGCGACTACACCATGCAGGTGGCTGGGCAAACGATAACTGCGGAAAAGATTTTCATAGTCAGCGGTGCAAGAGTCGGCGTTCCCAAAGTGAAAGGCATCGAAGAAGTGGATTACTTGACCAGTGACACGGTTCTGGAGTTGGAGTCGCCGCCGAAAAGCCTTGTAATCATGGGCGGAGGCTACATAGGCGTCGAGTACGGGCACTTCTTCGCGGGCATAGGCACAGAAACCACCATCATCCAGAGACCCCTGCGGATTCTGCCTGATGAAGAGCCTGAGGTTTCTGATTTGCTGAAGCTGGAGTTGCAGAAGAGGATGCAGATTTTCACGGGCTACGAAGCCGTGGAGGTCAAGCAGCAAGGCAACGTGAAGACGTTGGTGGCGAGGAACCGCGCAGACGGCAGCCTCAAAGAATTCACGGCTGAAGCCCTGATGGTGGCGACGGGCAGGGTGCCGAACTCGGATTTGCTGAAGCCTGAGCGGACAGGCGTGAAGCTGGATGAACGCGGCTACATAAAAGTCAACGAGTACCTTGAAACCAGCAAGAAAAACATCTGGGCTTTCGGCGACGCCATCGGCAAAGAAATGTTCAAACACGTTGCCAACTACGAGGCAGGCATTGCGTGGCACAATTCGGTTCACGAGCACAAAGCGAAGGTGGATTACTCTGCGGCTCCGCATGCTGTATTCAGTCACCCGCAAGTTGCTTCTGTGGGGTTGAAGGAGGCGGAGGCGAAGCAGTTGGGATACAAAGTCTTGGTCGGCACTGCCCTCTACAAGGACACGGCTATGGGTGCCGCCATGGGCTTTCCAGAAGGCTTCGTCAAAGTCCTCGTTGAAGACCAAACAGGCAAAATTTTGGGCGGACACATCATTGGTCCCGAAGCGTCCATTCTCATCCAGGAAATAGTTAACGCGATGGTTACGGAGAACAGAAGTTACGCGCCCATCGTCCGAGCGATGCACATCCACCCAGCGATGGCTGAAGTGGTACAGCGAGCTTTCGGCAACCTTCAGCCCGCTTGACTTGAATCGGCTAAACTAAAAAGTTATATTGATGCGCAAGTAAGGTTACGTAGTGTGACTTGTTATGGACATTTCTAAGGTTTCTGGAAAGAACAACAAACACAAGGTTTTCCTTTACACGCTCAGCACTTGCGTCTGGTGCAAAATGACCAAACAATATCTGAAAGACAACAGCATCGAATTCGAATACGTTAACGTAGACCTCAGCAGCGAAGAAGACAAAGCGAAAATCCGCAACGACATCGTCCGAAAAGGCGGACCCCTCAGCTACCCAACCACCATCGTAGACGACAAAATGGTGATAACAGGATTCCGCAAAGACCAGCTGAAGGAGGCGCTTGAACTCTGATAACCATAGACCAAACGCGGAAAAGAGCCGAATCAGACGCAAAAACCTACGGCTACAACCTTGTCCCAGACCCAGACCTCCTCCAAGGCTTCCTCGAAGGACTGAAAACAAACGAGGACCGATACGGATACCCCTCATGCCCCTGCAGGCTGGCGTCTGGAAAAATCGAGTACGACCGAGACATAATATGCCCCTGCGACTACCGAGACCCCGACGTCGCCGAATTCGGCTCATGCTACTGCAGACTCTACGTAAACAAAGACGTCTATGAAGGCAAAATCGAACTGCCAACCGTCCCCGAACGCCGCCCACTGGAGAAACAGGCAAGAGCCTTCCAAGCCGCAAGCATGACCAAAGAAACAAAACCCACACCAGAAGAAGCAAAAGCACCTGCCGCAGTAGCAACAGAAGAGAAAGAAGAATTAGTGCAGATTAGACCTAAACTGTGGTACTGCAAACAGTGCGGCTACGTCGTTTTCAGGGAAGACCCACCGTACGTCTGCCCAATCTGCAAGGCAAAAAGGGAAATGTTCGCGGAAATAAAAACGAAAGTGGAAGTTTCCGGATAGCCCTTTTTCTACTTTGAAATTTCTACTTCGAGTTTTTTCCAGTCTTCTTTTACTCCCCGCAGGGAACCTATGGCGCCCACGATTATTCCTTGCAGGATTTTTTCCGTAAACTCATTGAGGGGAATTTCTTTGCCGTCAACTTTAAGCTTAGCTTCCATTAGACTCATCTCACAACAGGTCTTCGTGTCTTAGGGTAAAAATCTTTTGGAAAACAACACAAATCTACAAAAAAGAAAAGAAGACAGTGCCCCAAATCAGCCAGTCGCCTGTCGGGGCACTACTCAATTTTTATTCCTTTTTTTGGTCATTTGTTTCAAACCACCTCTTGTTAAAAATAACATATGCTCAGGCAAATATAAATCCTGTTGAGATTTGTTCATAAAAGTTATGAAAAAATGAATGTATATCCATAAAACTACATGTAACATGGACAAAAAATACCAATACCGCAAAAATCAAAATCGCGAACGGCATGAACTTAAAATATCTGCAAAACCATACACACAATGCACCAACCGAGGTACCGCAAATTATGACGAACAAAACACCCAATCAGCCTCAAACTCCACAAATCAACCTCGAACCCAAAGAACGCGCTGCAAAAATCATCGAACTCCTGGAAAAGGAGCATTCAGACGCCAAAATTGCTCTGCATCATTCCAACCCGCTGGAGTTGCTCGTAGCCACCATGCTTTCCGCGCAGGCAACCGACGAACAAATAAACAAAGTCACCGAAAAACTCTTCAGAAAATACACCAAACCCCAAGACTATGCCTACGCTGACCTAGTTGAGCTGGAGCAAGACATCCGATCCACGGGTTTCTACCACAACAAAGCCAGAAACCTCAAAAACGCCTCCAAAATGCTCGTGGAGAAATTCCACAGCCAAGTTCCCAAAACCATGGAGGAGTTGCTGGAGCTGCCAGGCGTGGCGAGGAAAACCGCCAACATCGTCCTCTATGGCGCCTTTGGCAAAATCGAGGGAATCGCCGTGGACACCCATGTCCGAAGGCTGTCGCAGAGGCTGGGACTAACAGAAAACGAAGACCAAGACAAGATAGAGCAAGACCTCATGCGCCTAGTCCCCGAGACAAGTGGATGCGCTTCACCGACCTGCTGATTTTCCACGGCAGACGTGTTTGCACTGCAAAAAAGCCGAACTGCGCTGGATGCGTGCTGAACAAATTCTGTCCCTGCGCATTCGCTTTCGATTAGAAACGGTACGGATTTATAGGCGGCTTAGCCTATTTTAGGGTGAGGTTTTTGAAATGTCAGCTACAAAGCAGATTGGACATACCCCAACCGTGGGAGAAAAAGCTCCTGACTTCACCCTGCCAGACACCGACCTGAAACCGCGGAGTCTACGTGAGTTCCAAGGACAAAAGGTTGTTTTGGCTTTCTTCGTCGGCGCCTTCACCAGCGTCTGCACCATAGAAATGTGCGCCTTCCGCGACTCCATGGCGCGGCTGGTAAACTTGAAAGCGCAGGTCGTCGGGATAAGCGTCACCGACCCGTTCTCCAACAAAGGCTTCGCCGAAAAGAACATGCTGACTTTCCCCATCCTGAGCGACGTCAACCGCCGAGTTATCAAAGCCTACAACCTGGAATTTCAGGATTTCGCAGGAATCAAAGGTTACACCGTAGCCAAACGCAGTATCTTCATCCTGGACAAGCAAGGCGTCGTCCGCTACACGTGGATAACTGAAGACCCAGGAGTGGAGCCAGACTACGATGCGATAGAGAAAGCTCTGGCGAAAATCGAGTAGTCAGTCACTTCTTCTGTATAAGAGCAGTGTAGAAAAACCTAGTTACGAAAAGTGCCTGACCAAGCCGACTGCTACATGAGATTATGCAGGGCTTGGTCTTCTGAGCCATCGCAGTAGCATCCAGCCATTAGCTGGCAAGCTTGGTTATTGTCTTTTTCGCAAAACAGCCTCCAAAAGGCGGAAACCTGGCGCTTTCTGACGCAGGCTACTCGGCAGGCTCAACTTCGAGGAGTTCAAACTTTATGCGCTTAGGATAAACCCAGTACGCCTTGATGAAGTCTTCCGCGGACTGGTCAACATCCAGTTCTTGGAAGAATTCAGCGAATTCTGCCGAGACGCCTTCAGCGTTCTTCGACGTGTAGACCTTCAACGAGGCAAAACATGGTTTTCCAACTTCGACACTCTCCAATGAAACGTTCGGGGGCACGTCGACGCCGAAGGCAAGTTTGGTCGAGAAGTCTGTGGCGGTGATTTTTCGGACTTGCTCGTTTTTGGCGTTTACCGTTATGATTCTTCGGGTGAAAATTCGGTAAATCCAGTCGCTCTCTTTCTCTAAGGAACCAGACAAAACAGCCACTCCAACCTGAGACTATGTGTTCGCTTGTGTTTATTCTTTTTCGGGACCGCTTCGGTATGCAAAGACTGATATACCGAGCAAACAGAAAGGCTCTCAGAAAACACGAGAAGGGAAGTTTCCGTGACGAAAGCTCTGTTCTTAGCCGACAGTTACTTGAAAGAATGCGACGCCGTCGTCGTTTCAGTCACCGAAGGAAAATTCGTAGTTCTTGACGAGACTGTTTTCTACGCGAAAGGCGGAGGACAACCGAACGACACAGGAAAAATCGTTAAGGGCAGCGAGACCTTCAACGTGGTTTATGTTGGCAAGTTTTCAGGCGAAATCTCCCATGAAGTGGACCACGCAGGCCTCGTGGCAGGCGATAAGGTTCACTGCGTCCTGAACTGGGAGCGGAGGTACAAGCTTATGCGCAGCCACACCGCCGCGCACGTTTTTGCTTCGCTGTTGAATAAGGGCACGGGCGCGCTCATCACGGGGAACCAGCTTGAGGAAGACCACGTCCGCTTCGACTTCAGCTTGGAGGCGTTTGACAAAGACTTGCTGAAGGCTTACCTTGACAAGGCAAACGAACTCTTCGTCAAAGACATCCCAGTGAAGTGGTACGAGTTGCCCAGGGAAGAAGCGCTGAAGATACCAGGCGTCGTCAAGATGGCTGGGGCGTTTCCACCTGACATTCCCGTGTTGAGGATTGTGGAGATTGAGGGCGTGGACAGGCAGGCGGATGGCGGCACCCACGTCAGGAACCTGAGGGAAGTTGGGAAGATTGAGTTGCTTAAAACTGAGAATAAGGGTAAGAGCAACAGGCGCATCTACTTCAAAGTAGTCTGACGCATGAGGAACTGAACGCGCAAGATAGGTAATGGTTTAAAAGTGGCGCGTGGACATAACAGAAGCCAATAGGTGAACACAATGAACAACTGGAAGATTGTAGGCAAAATTGCCACCGCCTTCGGTGTTACCTTTGCAGTTTTTGCCGCTTTCACAGCCGTCCTAAACTATGAAGCCTTTGCTATTCAGTATGATATTGGGACCAATATTCCTGTGGACTATGTTCTGGTTAGCGTTTTATCAAACATGCTTCCGCTCCTGCTGTTTGCCGCTCTCTCGTTCATAGTGGCATTAGTTACCCTCCGCGCCGAAAAAGCACCCATAAAGATCGAGGAAACAACTGAAGAGCAGCCAGCCGAAGCAAAACCCTAAACACTCTAACTGAACAGGTTATCCGAAAACCCAACACTGTTTTTCCTGAGAACTTTATGGTGCCGAGGGCTAGCTTCACAGGGTCGTTTAGATCGTCGTTGCTTTTGCCAGTCAATTACCTAAAACAGGATGTTCTATGGTGCGTCGGGAAGGGATTCTAGCTCCAACTGGTAAAACGAGTTGGGAGTGAGTCGGACCGGACTTACCCCAGAATGGGTATGAGTCCCTCATTGTCTAATTCCCAAGCGACCCCTTCTCTCTAAATTTGGACCATGGTTTGGAGCAGCTGGGATTTGAACCCCACCCCCAAGTGGAGATGTCTACCGCAATATCCTTTTTTAGAGCTTCTCAATGTCGCTTTATGGTTGGCATAAACCTCAAACTTCTTCTGTCAGTTGTTCGATTCAAAATCCCTTAAATAATGGAGCCAACAAAAACGTTCACATGACCCAACTCTTTGCGAAATGTCCAAAGTGCGGAAATGAAACAAAAGCGAAAAGAAGTACTCGATGGAGAATGTGCGCAGAAGGAGACTGCGACTCCTGCGGTGTTCACTTCACCACAGCAGCTTTCTGGCAATCAAAGTAATCCCTTTGTTGGTTTTTAGCGCGTGCTTCTTTCTCTTTAATAACCTATTCACCGTGCCCTATGCTATGCCTTTTTCCTCATAGATAATACCTTCTCCTATTCGTTTGATGGTTGTCCCGCAGCTCAGTGGACGTTACCTTTTTTATGCCGTTTGCGTGCAAAGTTTTCATGAAAACGATGACTTCGATTAATTGCTATATAGGGACGCGGCAACATGACTTTTGAATAGGAGTAAACCTTGGTGCGACTATGAAATGTCCTGCTTGCGGTCAAATGCTTAAACGAATAGAGGGTGTATGCGGCGAGTACATCTGCATTAATCCTGAATGCCTTGAAAACAAGAAAACACACGTGCAGGCATACGCAGAGTTTTACGGGCTCACCCAAGCAGAAATATACGCAAACTATCGCAGAGCACTTACCAAAAAAAGGAAGGAGACATAGCCGCGAGCGCGCGCTGTGCCAGGAATGCAACATAGAACCAGAGCTGCTATGCGTTATAGACTCGCTGTGTTTGCTGAGCGGCGAAAGATTGTGTTCAGGGGCGGGTACGGTTCGGCGCACAAAACGCGTAAAAATAAACTTAGGGGATAACCAGCAAGGTTTGTGTTTCACACACGTTGTCGATTCTCCTTATGCTGTAAGCAATGATTTGCATGAGGCTATTCATAGTTTCTGCTTTCACCTCTGCAACAATATCATAGACTCCGTACACCATTTCGGCTTCTTCCACCCCCTCAACCGCCCTAAGTTTCTTCAGCACCTCTGGCATCGAGGCGGGTTCAGTTTTTATGAAAACAAATGCCGACTGCGTTTTCTTCACCTCTTCCCGTATTTTTTCCGTAAATGTTGTTTTTACTGATATTCGGATAATGGAGTATAATCTATTGGACACACGAAGGTTCTTAGACCATAATTATATTCTGCCTTAGAACCTCCGCATTTAGGACATCTATATGTTTTATTCATCGTATCACGCGCGCGCTATTTTTTAGTTTCTGGATGAGTTACTCTCCAGGCATTCTCAACCAATTCGGTTAAGACTGTCGTTTCGTCTTTGCCTGTACACAGCAAGCAGAACTTCTGCCAAACATCATGCGAGACATCTACTTTTATTTGCATTATCTCACCTCTCTTCGCTCTTAACCTCATCAGGTTCGAGCAGGATGACTGAACCGACGGGAACGCCCATTTTCCATCCTCTCCTGAGTGCGAGCCAAAAGATAGGCACCATTCCGACGTTGATGGAGCCGCCTTGGGGCAGACTGAAGAAGCTGTGGCTGATGAGGCTTAAGGCTCCTGCCAACGCCACCAAGACAATTATCTCTGCGAGTGTCTTGGTCGACAAAAACCGCCTTTGGATTGACTGGTTCACTGTTTTTCCCTCCGCCAGCATTACCTGGTTCAGGTTCCTAAGGGTCGACGGCGATTCAGCCGTCCTCTCAGCCGGGTTCTGCCCAGCTCCCCGATAACCTTGAAGGTGATATGTTATTTAGTTGTATTTTTAATTTTCCTATTCTCCTCCAACTCTGCACGATGATGGAGCTGTTCGCAGCGCGCGCTTTTGCGGATTTTTAATAAGTCTAAAATCAAATACCCAGTTCAACCATAGAGCGTCACCGGGGCTAAACGTGCATGTCCTCGTTTAACAAGGCAGAAAGCCCTGAACACCAGAAGCTCGTAAAGGGACTAAGGGAATACCTCAGAGGAATTGGGTTTGACACAACTTGTGCTGCGTACGAAGGTTATCCTCAATGCGAAGAAATGAAAGGGCGTGTTCCTGATGTCATGGGAAAAAATGTGCAGGGATTACTTGCCGTAGGCGAAGCAAAAACATGTGACGATTTGGACAATGAACGAACCAATGAACAACTTGAGGTCTTTTCAAAGCGGATAGTGGCTTCTGGAAACTTGAAGGGACAAACAGTTCCATTTTACATAGGAATACCGAAGGCTTGTATGCAACAACTTAAAGGCCTCCTAAGAAAATTGGGACTTGGTCAAAAGTCAAACATATACTTGGTACATTTTGAAATTTGACGTAAAAGCTTCGCAGACTTTATTGTTGGGTTATATTCTGGACATATATCGATTTTAGGAGTATGTCGAATCTTAAGTAAGGTAGCGCGCGTGGCTGTTCCGAAAATGGTCATAAATGGTTTTTATTCCCATTTTGATAACCAGGTTTGTTCTCAATTTCCATCCAGAATTAGGACCACAATGGTTGACCCTAATATGAGAAGCAGAATTAAAACCATTTTACACCAATTAAGGAACACGCACGCTACAAACCGGGAGATTTCACCTTTCGATTTGCAGACAACTGCGCCCAATGGCAGATTACAGGTCGACTTTGCTAAAGCGTGCATTTCTAAACGGGTTTAAATCCCTGTGTGATAATATCTTAACTGCAGAGTGAGCGGTTTTGGAACAGTTGAAAGTGTTTAGTCTCCAGTCTCTTACAGGTCAAATCCATCCTATTCAGCGTAACTCGGAGATTTTGGGGTTTCCTACGAATGACAAAAACGCTCACTATGCTGAAAAAAGACTATTGATGAATAAATTGAGGAGAGAATGACTTGGCTTATTTAACGCAAACCCAAAGTGGTCAACCTGTACTTATTTTGAAGGAAGGAACCTCCCGAAGTAGAGGCAAAGAAGCCCAGAGAAACAACATTATGGCGGCACGCGTAATCGGAGAGGTTCTTAAAACCACACTCGGTCCACGTGGCATGGACAAAATGCTCGTTGATAGCTTAGGCGACATAACAATAACAAACGATGGAGCAGCAATTCTGAAGGAAATAGAAGTGGAGCATCCAGCGGCGAAGATGATGGTTGAAATCGCCAAAACTCAAGACGACATGGTTGGTGACGGAACAACAACTGCGGTAGTGTTAGCCAGCGAACTTCTCAAGAAAGCAGAAGAACTCTTAGACCAGAACATTCACCCAACCATACTCGTCAGTGGATACCGCAAGGCAGCACAAAAAGCAATCGAAATCATAGAGAAAAACGCGGTGCCCATCGACATTGAAGATCGCAAAACAATGATGAAGGTCGCTTTAACGTCCATGGGCAGCAAAGCAGTGGGCGGCGCTAAAGAGCACTTTGCGGAAATAGCCATAGAAGCCGTAAAGCAAATAGCCGAAAAACGCGGATACAAGACAACAGCTGACATAGATAATATACAGCTAGTAAAGAAGACGGGAAAAAGCCTCATTGAGACGCAACTCGTCAGAGGCATAATCGTGGACAAAGAAGTCATTCATCCAGGGATGCCCCGAAAGAAGGAAAACGCGAAAATCGCACTTTTGGATTCGGCGTTAGAAATTGAGAAAACCGAAATGAGCGCCGAAATACGCATACGCGATCCGAACCAGATGAAAGCTTTCCTAGATCAAGAAGAAAGTATGCTCAAAGACATGGTGACCAAGATCAAAGCTTCAGGCGCGGATGTTGTGTTCTGCCAGAAAGGCGTAGACGACATGGTTCAACACTACTTGGCTCAAGAAGGAATAATGGCTGCTAGACGACTCAAGGAGTCAGACATGGAGAAACTCGCACGCGCCACAGGTGGAAGAGTTACCTCCAATTTGAACGATTTGAAGACGGCAGACTTGGGTTTTGCCGGCTTGGTCGAAGAGCGCAAAATCGGCGACGACAAAATGATCTTCGTTGAAAAATGCAAAGATCCCCATTCCGTAGCCATACTCATACGAGCAGGGCTTGAAAGAATGGTGGACGAAGCCGAAAGAGCAATAACCGACGCGCTATCAGTGGTTTCAGACGTTACAGAGAACAACAAAGTAGTTGCAGGCGGCGGAGCAGTAGAAATCGAGGTTGCCAAAGAACTGCGGAAATACGCCAACAAAGTCGGCGGCAGAGAGCAACTCGCCATAGAGGCTTTTGCAGCGGCAATGGAAATAATACCCAAAGCCCTCACAGAAAACGCTGGATTCGATCCAATAGACGTTTTAGCCGAACTGAGATCAACACACGACAAAGAAACTGGCAAATACATGGGAATAAACGTATTCACAGGCAAAATCGAAAATAGCATCGACAACGGAGTCATCGAACCAATCGTAGTTAAAATACAAGCCATTAAATCAGCAGCCGAATCAGCATCGATGATACTACGCATAGACGACGTCATAACATCCAAAGCACCCAAAGGCGGTCCACCCAGCGGAATGCCCGGCGGACCTGAAAGTGAAGAATAAAGAGTGCCCTAATACCCTGGCGGCATTCCACCCGAAGGCATAGGCGGAGCTTTCATCTTTCCAGAGGCGATGACATCATCGACCCTCAATATCATTGTGGCAGCTTCAGTAGCAGACTTGATTGCCTGCTTCTTAACAGCTAAGGGCTCGTAGACTTCCAGGTCTCTCATGTCTCTGATTTTTCCTTCAAAAACATCGACACCTGCCCATTTTTCGCCCTTCTCATGGCGAGCTCTGAGCTCTAGGAGAAGATCTATTGGATCCAGACCGGCATTTTCACCTAATGTTAATGGCACAATTTCCATAGCCTCGCCGAAGCTCCGCACGGCAAGTTGATCTCTGCTAGGTAAAGTTTCAGCATAACCTCTAAGTGCTCTAGCGATCTCCATTTCTGGAGCTCCTCCTCCCGCAACGATCTTGGGTGCCTGAACCACATCTCGGACTACACATAAAGCATCGTGAAGTGATCGCTCAGCTTCATCAAGAAAGCGTTTGTCTGAACCTCTTATTAGAATAGCTACTGAGCGCGGGTTCTTGCATCCTTCGATGAAGGTCATCTTGTCGTTGCCAATTTTCCTCTCCTCAACAAGTCCAGCATAGCCCAAGTCGGTTTCTCTGAACTCTTCCAGATTGACGGCTTTTCCACCTGTTGCCTTTGCAAGTTTCTTCATATCTGACTCTTTAGCCCGTTGGATGGCTAAGACCCCTTTTCTTGCCAAGAAGTGCTGGGCCATGTCGTCTATGCCTTTCTGGCACACAACGACGTTGGCGCCTGCAGTGACAATCTTTTCAACCATTTTTTTGAGCATATTCTCTTCTTCTTGCAAGAAAGATTGCATCTGTTCTGGACGTTCAATGTTGATTTTTGTATCAAACTCGGTCTTTTCAATTTCAAGTGCACTATCTAGCAATGCTATCTTTGCTTTCTCGACCCGTTTGGGCATGCCTGAATGTACAATTTCCTTGTCGAGAACCAATCCTTCAATGAGCATAGTTCCGGTAAGGGATTCACCGGGCTTCTTCTCGATTGTAATATCGTCCAAGTCTGCAACGTAGTCTTCTCCAACTCTTTGTGACACACGCAAAATGGCTTCAACTGCTATCTCAGCTAGCTGCATCTTGTTTTCAGACACCAGTTTGCTAGCCATGGAGGTTTCCGCTACTCTCTTCAGGAACTCTTTTCCTTTAGGCTTAACTGGAATTGCAATTTCTTCAAGGGTTTCAAGAGCTTTTTCAACTGCTTTAATGTATCCTTCAACGATTACTGTTGGATGAACATCCTTGTTTATCAAGTCTTCAGCCTTTCCCAAGAGTTCACCGGCCAAAATGACTGATGTGGTAGTTCCATCTCCAACTTCAGCGTCTTGGGTCTTAGCGACTTCAACCATCATCTTAGCAGCTGGATGGTCAATATCCATCTTGTCAAGGATTGTTCTTCCATCACTGGTAACGATTACATCGCCGGAACTATCCACCAGCATCTTATCCATACCTTTGGGACCTAACGCACTTTTGATAGCTTCCGCTATCGTTCTTGCAGCCATAATGTTATTCCGTTGAGCATCCCTGCCCGTAGACCTACCCATCCTTCCTTCAAAATTAGAACAGGTACACCTGTTTGCGAAGACAAAACGCTATTCCTCCACTTATCACTACAAGTATGATTCAGTTAAGGCTTTCCTAGTTTTACTCTGAGCCTAATTCCGCACTATGCTGAGTCTATTTGGAATAAACAAAGTTGTTTTTACATAGCATGCCAAGTCTGCTATTGTTTATATCTCAGTTTTGGGTATTCTTTTTTTTGAGGGATGGTGAACATTTAGATGGTTTTTTCCACAGTATCTCTGCCCGCAAAGTGGGAAAAGTTTCTGAAACAGTTAGCGGACGATCACCAAGTTGATCTGAACAGTGTTATCAGTGAATTGTGTGTGTGGGCTTTTTCTAATCCTGAAGGCAAAAAACAGTTTAAGGCATGGCTTGATGATGCTTTTCCCCCAAAAGGTGAAGCTGAAGACAAAGCAAGAGCTGCAGGTGCCAGAGAAAGAGCGCGCGAAGAAGAGGCGGAAGAAGCTTCAGAAGAAGAAGCCCACGAGGACAGAGACTACAGTGAAGACCGAGAACTAAAGCCTTAACGAGCGCAGTCTAAAACAGTGCATTATTAAGTAAACTGTTTTGTTCGAAAAAGAGAAAACCCAAATAGCTGAGGTGAAAGAACATGAGCGAAAAAGAAAACGTGAAGACTAGTGAGCAAGAAACAACGCCGCAAGCTTCTATCGGAAAAAAACAACAAAGACGATATTCGAAAGGGAACCCAAAAGTAACTGTGAATCTCAATGAGCAAAAAACAGGACCACGAAGATCCCGCGGAAAAAAACAAAGACGACAATACAAACTTTCCCCTAACAGAGGATAAGACGGCTTTTAATCTAAATTCGCCACTCAGCAAACACAGCGAGTCTATAACGCATAGCAGCTCTGGTTCTATGTTACAGTCCTAGCACAAGGACGCGTCTGAAAGGACTAACGCGCATCTTGGAGGGGTACCGACTACCTCATTTGGCAAGCGGAAGCAGTTCGTTTACGCTTCAAAGAAGTGAAAACGCTCGCGCGTCTTTTCCTCTCTTTTTCCCATTAATTCACTTTTACTTAGCGCACGCTAGTTTTGGGAGTGGCATCATAAGTGTAGTCCCCGAGAAAACTCTTAACCAAATAGTAGCCAGCCAAAACTAGAACAATTACCAAGAAAATAGCAAATGCTAATGCGTACCAATTCATACAAGTCACGTAGAGACCACTACCTGTCTAAGTTGCTTAAATATGGCTTGTCTATTTTTCTCCATAATTCCTTTTGAATGTTTGTAAAATGAAAAAGATGGGGTATGTAATAGGAAGGCAGAAATCCCGCTATGCACTTGTTATTTATGGCGAAGGTTTTGTGAGTAAGCGCAGATTCTTTGACTTGCCAGAGTGCACAAACTGCATCTATAAAGGCAGCAGTTACTGTTGGGGTCAATGCTCCTTCAACGTCTGGAAAAGAGACAGAGATTACTAACTGTTTCTTGGAATGTTTGTGAAGTGAAAAATCAAGGGCAGATTCAACCATAACTGATTACCCATGTTTATTGTTGACCGTGTCAGGTACAAGCTTTGGATTTTTAAAGAGAAAAGAAAGATCTTCATCCTTTGGTTAAGGCTCAGTGGTTTATTAGCATCGGGGCTATCATATAATTGGGGAATTAGAAAACTGTTTTTGAAGGAGAGAATCGAATGTTCACTTACAAAGTTAGGCATAATGAAATGACGCTTGTGTCGTTTGAGTGCAGAATGTGCAAGGTACGTTTGTCCAATCCTGATGAGTTGAGAACGCACAGTATGATGATGCATAAGGGGCATATGCTCCTCTCAACAAAAAGCTGATTGATTTTTTTGCTTCATTGGTTAAACGAGCTATACTCAGCAACTAATCCACCATTTCATTATCATGTTATAAAGAAGGCTTAAAACGACTTTGCCTGATGAAGGTTTAAGCAAGTTTAGATCTAACATCTTGAAGTTTTATACGAAGCGCTCACTTTTGCGTTAATTTCACCCTATGCCTCTTTGTTTTCAACTGGATGGAGAAACTCTGAGGTAACCTCGACTAAGTTGAGCTCTCCTTTAAGAAGGCACTTCACCATAACATCATGTTTCTCATCACCTATTTTTCTTTCCAGTTGAAAGAAGCATGTCTTGCAGAATAGCTGAAGGACTTGAAAAAATTAGGAACTCCTCTATTTGAGAGCAAATAACCTTTCTTCCAGAGACCAGCAAAGGCTTATTATTGTTATAGGGTTGCACATAGTGGGCAATTAATTCTTCAGATGAGCAATTGAAGTAGCGAAAACGTCTTACACTCTTTTTATTGCCAACATAATACTTGATAACCAAAAGATAATATGCCATTATTATCTCGTTAAATATAGGCTATGATTAGCACAAAAACTTTGCGCAGTTACTAGTTTTTCAGGATAGCTATAAGACGTTTCATGAAGGAAAACGGAAACGAGACTTACAAGACTAAATTACACTTCGAAGTTTCTAACAAAATTGTACCAATTTGTCAAATTCAAAATAACAAAGAGAAGCCTTCAGAGAAATGGCTTTACTCGTTGACTTTAATTATTGTCTGTCGACTAGATGAGCTGTGCCGTCTGGACAAAAAACTTTCTCGCCAAAAGAAACCCGGGAAAAACGTCGTTTACACTCAGAAAGCTGCCTTTCGCAACCGTCACAATCACGCGATAACATCTTAACAAGTCACCATTCTCAATATGGATTTGAAGCAATAGGGCACATCAAAGAATTAAGTATTTGCTTCTTCGTTTCCTCGCCATTGCCACTTCCATCAAAGCAGTATCTTCTCTTGGAACCCTTTCCCTTTTTTAGAAAGGGGATTAGAATAATTGACAAATTGAACCTAATATGAAGCGGGAGAGGGCCCAGAGTGGTACGGAAGATGCTTAGATGGCGAACCATCCGATGCATTTCCCTCTGGGCTCAGCCCAATTTCAGTAAGAAAGGGATTCATCTTTAAAGCTTGTCTATGCAGAATCCATACTCTAAAATAGGTAGCTCGGAAGAAACCGTTCCAACACTATAATTTCTACCGAAATTTATCTTTTTCCGATAAAGGAGCCCGCCCTTGGAGACGTGCAAATATTCCCTCTTTTCACTTAGGTCAAAGTGCATGACTTTCCTTTTTTGCGGAAAAAAATATATCCTTTTTAACATTACCTAAGGTTCGCCATTTGAGGGTGAACTTATGTCTGGCACGTCTAAGCCTAAAGCAAGCATGAGAACCAAACTGCCCAACGGAGATTTCTTAACCTTAACTGTGTGGGCCGGAAAAACAGACCCCAAAGCTGAAGTCATAACCGTGCAGATTCGCCACCTTCAAGGCGACCAATGGGAGACCTCAGGGAGACTGGCTGCTTATCGGACTTCAGACGGAACCTACTCTCAGCTACCGGAACGAGCAGCACCTGCACCAAAGCCAACCTAAAAGTTATCTGCCATTTTCTCAACTATTTACTAGGCTGAGGTGAGGTAGCTAGGTTCTTTTGTGGATAATCTTCTCTGGGAACCCCTTTCCCTCTTTTGGAGTGTTTTGTGGTCTTACGCGCGCGCTGTTAACGGAAGCCGTGGAAATAAATAGGGTTAACGAGTTATGGCGATTGAATCCAGGCGACGACATCACGGACATTAAAAAAGAAGCTTTGCGTCGTCTTGCGGTGGCGCGCGAAAACACAGCACAGTTTAAACGCAAACTGACCGCGCTTATACCTAATGAATTTCAAGTTCGTTCAGGTTTAATTTTAAATCAGGTTTTGGCGAGAAAGCAAGATGAGCGGTGGACAAATCTAGGATGCGGGAGGCAAAACGGATAAGGGCGCGGGACAGCTTGACAGTGCAGGAGGGACAATCAAAATAAAAAACAAAACGAAAAACAAACCGAAAAACGAAACAAAAAAACAAACAAACCAAACGAAAAACAAAACAAAAAAGGAATGGAAGCAGAGGTGAAAAGAAAAATGACAAATTATGAATTTTTGATGTACGCGCGCGCTATAATAGATAACTTTAAACAAAAACAGGGTTTTATAGTAGAGTTACTATGCAGCGACCTAGGCAACCTGCTATTGAGACAGTGAAGCGTATTTTTGACTTGCTTATTTGCGCGCCTTCATACCCAACTGAGATTCACAATAAAACTGGTCTTCACGGAAACACTGTTAACGATGCATTGAACTTTCTAGTGCAAAATGGATTAGTTTCAAAAGAAAGGAATGGACAGAGGGTTTTGTATAGCTTAGTTATTCCGGATGATGGTTGGTATGTTCCTTGGATTAAATTGGTGCGTCCAAAAGAAGAAGAACCGTCAACCCGTAAAGAAGTTAGAAGACAAATGAGCAAAGGTCTTTTTAGAAAAGAACTAAATCGCAGGGTATCAAATCTGCGTGAAAGGTTCGGCAAACTTGTTAAAGACCCGTTGAATGATGAGCTAATTGACACATTAATAAAACTTCATAAAGATGTAACGCGTCGGTTGCTTCTCAACGATACCGAAAAACCCTTCTGCTTAGAATGCCTTAACAGCGCCAAATCATTCTTTCCTATGCTCTTAATTCAAGATTCCAACGAATTTTGTTGCCCAAACTGTGGAATCACAATTCCAAAGATTAGCACCGAAACTAGCCGACCAACCGAAAATCCCGAAGAAGCTAAGAGGCGAGAATTATTCTACAATGAGGAGAAAAAGAAAAAATCTTATACAGAAATTGAACGTCTTCTTACGAAATATAAGGAAGGGACAATAAGGAAAAGAAAAATTATGAAGAAAAGCTAGACAGCAAAGTGAGCGTAATAGCCTATAGATGGTTATAGAAACAGAGGTTAAGCCGTTAAAGGATAGGGTGTTTCGTTCTTCACAGTTTAGAGACTGTTAGCGTCTCAATCGCTATGTTTTGGGTTAGGTTGTTGATGCTATTTTTCCTCAAGACTCTTTTGTTGTTTATCATAGAATTTAGCTGTGCATTCTTCAGAACAGCATTGTACTTTGTGTTTTTTAGTTGTGTGTTTGTCTAATGCAATCAATGAATCTGAAACGTTGGTTTGTAAACCCTTTAGAGGCTTCTTGCATGTCGGACAAACAAAGTTTCCATCTTTATCGAATTGCTCGTTCTCTATTATTCTTCTATTTGGTGTTTTTCCTTTCATTTTACCGATTCTTCCTCATTTTCTTCTAAATCTCTATTTTCTATGAGTATCCAACTGTTAACTATGGTGGGACCAATTAGAAGGCTCTCTACTTTTAACGGTTTTCGCGAGCATGATCAATAAATAATAATAAGTCATAGTGCTCTTTGCAAACAGCGATTTTGTCAAACATCTTTCCATACATCATTTTTCTGTTGGCTACCACATGTTCAACCTTATTTTGGCAATTTGGATATTCACACTTATTCTCAGACATTTCAAATCGCTCAATCACATGTTTTCAGTGAGTCTTCTATATTAGGTTTTGAGGTTCTGGTAACTTCATAGGCGATGGTGAAGTCTGCTAACTATCGGGTGGTAATGTTTGGGTTCTGTTACTTCCCCGGTTGATTGATTAATTTCTTTTCCCTGTTACTTTTCGTTAATAGTTGTACGGCAGTTTTTTTCATTTTTGTATGGGCTTACTTGCCTTAGTTTCGGATTCTTCGAGGGCGCGAAAACGTTGTATTTTTTATTCAAAGTGTCATTCATTACGTTTGACCCAAATAGAAAAAAGTAGCGTGCACTACTTTTTTGGGGAGAACATATGAACAAGAATACTCTTGCTCGTCACAGCGGTTCGGCAGAGTGGGTAAAGGAAGAACTCAAAAAATTTACACAAGTAACTGACCCAAAGCAAGTAGAAAAAATAAGACTGTACATAGGCATAAGCAAACTCACAGAAAGCTTCAAAACATTTTTTGCACCGACAGGAGTAGCCGCCCCCGAAGAAGTCTGGGCTAGCCAAACCAACCCCCATTTGGAGTGGTCAGAAGTATATCACATTAAAATTCTGGACCGAAACGATTGGCAACTATTTGACTGCCCCGTCTGTGGTCACGAAATAATGTTAAGAACACAGCACGACATTGGGACGGAAATTAAGCCAATCCCACCAAACGGCGAATGTGATTACTGCAAAACAAAATTCCCAAACCAAACAGTCAGGAAACCGCACCTTGGTAAAAGAAACGCCGAGTACAAAGCAACCACCACCATAATGTAGCGCGTTTCTGATCTGGCTTTTCCTTACCCGAGGGTACCGATTGTGGATTTCTGTCTTGTTTCCTCTCGGAAACCTTCCCCTTTTTTGTCCAATCTACAACTGCTCATGCGAATTTCCCACTGCAATGACACACCTTAGCTGCACATTCTGCAGGAGAACCCAAGCCATCAAGCTTTTCAAGAAACTTGAGCATTCAGCGGAGGTCAAATAAGTTGGCACTGGTGACATCACTACAAAAGAGTTTTGGAATAATACCATTATATCACTTCCTTTTCCTGAATGGCTTATGACCTCCGAGGCTCACTGAGGCACTTGCAATTGCCAAAAATCTTATCTCTACACGTTGCCAGACTATTCCTAAGGTGAAAGTTTGCCCGTATATGTAGTTCTTGGCAACTGGACCGATGAAGGCATCAAGAATGCAAAAGACGCTCCAGGCAGAACAAAAGACACCCATAAAGTAGTGGCAGAGACTGGCGGAAAAATGCAGCTCTACTACACTCTCGGCGAATACGATTTCGTCATGGTGCTTGACGTGCCCAACGACAAGGCCGTCCTAAAGACTCTTGTCTGGCTTGGCAGCAAAGGAAATGTCCGCACCAAAACTCTAAAAGCCTGGACAGAAGACGAAGCAACAAAAGTATTAGCTGAAATAAAATAATCATAAATTAGGCGAGTCAAAGCGCGCGTATCACCTCTTCAGAGTAGAAAAAAGAATTGACTGGTCACCACGGGGCATTTATTAGAATTCGTCCAAGCAATTAAATAGAGTCAGGACTACTTTGTAGATTATCTCTTATAAAACCATTTTATGCCTTCTCCTTGAGTCTTAGTTTGGGAGTGATACACAGGCTCTGGAGCTCCTGCAACAAGAGCTTAAACGCATACGAAACAATAACCGGCGCCACTTTGGCTTTTTCATCGCAGATTTTACACACGTACTTGCGCTGTTTCATGTCGTAGAAGGCTATCTGACCGCAGTTTTCGCAAATGTACAGTGTGTATTTATCGGACTCTTCAAGCAGCCTGTCCCTGAGCAGCATTGCTGCTCCGTGTCCGATGAGGCAGTCGCGTTCCATTTCTCCGAATCGGAGACCACCACCGCGAGCCCTGCCTTCTGTTGGTTGTCGGGTAAGCATTTGGACCTGCCCTCTAGCCCTGGCATGGATTTTATCTGCGACCATGTGGTGCAGTTTCTGGTAGTAGACTATGCCTACGAAGATGTCGGCTACGAATTTTTCTCCGGATGAACCGCTGTAGAAGACTTCGCTTCCTGTGTGGCTAAATCCCAGTTTTATGAGGTTCTTACGGACCTCATCTGGTCCCTCGTTGGCGAAGGGTGTGCCGTCTACTGGTTTGCCTCTTGCTGCTGCACACTTACCTGCTAGGGATTCGATGAATTGGCCGATTGTCATTCTTGAGGGGATTGCGTGGGGGTTGATTATTAGGTCTGGAACCATGCCGTCTTCAGTGAAAGGCAAATCTTCCTGCGGAACAATCAAACCGATGACGCCTTTCTGTCCGTGACGAGAAGCAAATTTGTCACCTAGTTCTGGGATTCTTTGGTCTCGAACGCGAACTTTAACGAGTTTGCTTCCTTCACCGGATGCTGTGATGAATATTGCATCGACTACGCCGTTTTCTGAGGGACGCATATCTGCAGAGGTGTCGCGCATTGAGGGACCTTTGACTTCGAATTCTTTGTATTCTTCGAGGAATCTTGGTGGGCTGATTCTGCCGATTAGCACGTCTCCGCCTGCAACTGTTGACTCCAAGCTGATTATGCCGTCTGGCTCGAGAAGTCTATAGTATTGTTCTCCTCGGTACCCGCGGGTTCCAGGTTCAGGAACGGTGAACTTGTCTTTCAATCCACCTAAGTACTGGCGGCACTCGGCTTCGTATATTCTGAAGAAGGTAGATCGCGCTAAGCCGCGTTCTATGGAGGCTTTGTTGAAGATTATGGCGTCTTCCATGTTGTAGCCTTCGAAGCTGAGTACGGCGACAACACAGTTTTGTCCTGTTGGACGTTGCTTATAGCCCATAACTTCCATCGGCTCGGTTTCAACGAGAGGTGCTTGTGGGTAGTGTAGAATATGCGAGCGTGAGTCTACGCGATTTTGGAAGTTTGTGCTGTACACACCCAGAGCCTGCTTAGCCATAGCAGCTTGGTATGAGTTTCGTGGTGACTGGTTGTGTTCGGGATAAGGTATTGTTGAAGCGCAAATGCCCAAGATTGTGAACGTTGCTATTTCAGAGTGCGAGTGCTCGGGACCAGCTTTGTCCAAGGATATTGAGATATAAGCGTTTTCTTCTTCTGAGGCATCCATGTACTCGATTAAGCCGTTTTTGATGAGGTCTTCCCAAGTCCATTCCCCCAAAGCTATTTTGTCTAGGTGTTTGGGCTGCAGTTTGGGCACGCCGTTTTCAACGATTATGAGTGGCCTTCTCACTCTTCCCTCATCGCAGTTAGCAAGCAGCTCTTCTCTTTCAGATTGCTTTTTCGAGAAATAGGTTATGTTAACTTCTGTTGAGATTTCTCCGGCTCTTCGTTTCTCTCTAAAGATTTTCGCAAGCTCATGAGCAGAGTTGCAATAGCCTATGCTGTTTCCGTCGACGAAGACTTTTGCGCCGTTTATCTTCAGCGTCTGATTAGCCTCGTACGCGGGAACAGTGCCCATCTCGTAGAGCAGCTGCTTGACTTTATCTGGGTTAACTCCTACGGAGATGGATGATGACAGGGCTAAGTTCTTGACGAGACCACAGTTAGATCCTTCAGGTGTTTCATTCGGACATAAACGGCCCCAATGGGTGGGGTGAAGGTCTCGTGCTTCGAAGTTGGGTTGGCTTCTGCTTAATGGTGACTGAAGCCTGCGCAAGTGGCTAAGAGTAGAAATGTAATTTGTTCGGTCCAAGAGCTGAGTTATGCCGACTCTGCCTCTGCCCCAGTTGCCAGTTGCCAACGCGTGCTGGAATCGTTCCGTGATTATTCCCTTACGCACCGCCACGGAGACAGTTATTATGGGACCCTTTACGCCTATGCGTTCAAGCTGGTATTTCATATCGCGAGTTAAGTTCCTGAATGCCACTCTGAACAGGTCTGCGAGAAGTGGACCGGCGAGTCTCAATCGTTTGTTCTTGAAGTGGTCTTTATCGTCTGGTTGTCTCCGTCCGAGCTTAAGTTGGATTGCTCTGCAAGCCATTTCGCCTAAGAAGATCGCCTTGTCTTTCCTGTTTTTGTCGCTTCTGCCCAGATGTGGCAAAAAGTTCTTGTCGAGAGCTGCCTCGGCCTTCTGAAGCCGGTATTCTTCGACCTGTCCATGAGCCACGCGGTTGCCAATAAATAGGATTGCGTCGTTGAGCGTGTCTACCCCCAAAGCTTTTTCGAAAGAAGAAACTAATTCAGCTTGGATGTTCGGATCGTAGGAGACAGCCTCTGCGATGTCTTTGTCCTTTTCCAGCGACAACGCGCGCATAATAACTACGAAGGGGATTTCTGTTGGCAACCCTGGCATGGAAACGTAAATCGCGTCGTCAGGCTTCAATTTCAACTCGATTCTTGCCCTGAAACCCACCGTAGTTGAGAATATTTTAGACTGATAAACAGGCGAAGTCCCTTTCTCGTCTATATCGCAAATTACGCGGTTGGGTGCCAGGTCTTCCATAGCCACAATTACGCGTTCAGAACCGTTCACCACGAAGTAGCCGCCCTGATCTTCGGGATCTTCCCCAGTAGCGATGAGCTCCTCTTTTGAGAGTTGCCCCAAAAAGCAGAGTTTTGATTTGAGCATCACAGGAATGTTTCCGATGTAAACAAGCTCGGTGTCCTGTTCTCTTCCGTCGATGACAGGCGTCATCTCAAGCGCTACGGGCGCCTCGTAAGCGAGATTTCTTAGCCTGGCTTCCATGGGATAAATTTCGTGTTTAGCACCGTCCACTTCGGTCACGTGTGGCCCCGTTATTCTGGATTGAGGGTCTATCACCCAGATTTGTCCAAGCTTCACCTTGTATGGGTTTTCGGGAACTTCAATAGGGATTTCGGCAACCTCATCCACAACTTCCTGTAAGCCGTGGTCTATGAACTCGTTATAGGAGTCGAGGTGCTGCCTAACCAGTCCTTTCTCGTTGAAGAAAGATTTTAACAATAGATGTGTATCTTCTTTTGATATTTCAGTCAAAGTTATTTCTCCCCCGCAAGGTTAATTACGAAACGATACTCGTGTGAATATGTTTTTTGAATGCGGGTCTTCTCAAACTTTGGATTTCCTTTGATGCTGGATCATACAACTCGAAAAATGGTCTTTAGTTTTTCGCTGAGACAAAATATTCACCATTGTAACTTCCTTTCTAAAGTGAACGGCAGCTATTAAACACACTGTGTAGTAACGCCGCCGAACGTAACCTCTACTACGCCTCAGTGTTTACTAGCGTCTAGGATAATGTAGAGTACGTTGTTTCCACGGAGTAGCACATTGCCGTAATTGGCCCGTAACTGCTCTTCTCGATATTCTGTTGCTCCTTCAAGGAGTATGTTCATGTGGTCATCACACTTTATCATTTTTCCTTTGTAATCATAACCGTTCTTTAGAACTACTTCAATGTTCCCGTGCAAATATTTGATGAGGGTATTCAACGGTTTCTTACTCGGTTCCATCATGACACCGCAGTCCATTAGGTTAACGTATGATATCTACAATGGGTTTGAAAAGATATATGTTCCGAAACAGACACTCGATATTGGTGACTATGAAGATAGTCGTATTGTTATGTGGCACTAACGAGGCTGGCAAGACAAGAACCTTGAAGGCTTTCTTCAAAGTAAGCCACGTCAAGAGACTTAAACCAATGCAACTTCTAACACGAATAATTGCAGGCAAGAAAGTTTACGGTGTCAGCCTTAGTTCACCAAAGAACTCTCTGAGTTTTGTCAAGTGGATGAAGTGAAAAAGAGGCTTGAAGAACGCACAAAAATATGTGAACAACAATCTCAAGGTCAAGATTATGTATTGATAATTCCCTTCGGAATCTATCACAGAAAACGCAAAAATGATGAACTAAATGTAAAATGCATTATTGATCCAATTCTATCGTTGAGCGCGCGCGAAGTACCAAATCGTGAATTACCCTTCTGCTCATTTGAAATCACTCCGTCTTAACTTTAAGAATCCATTTTCCTTTGGAGTTTCCGTCCAAATCGACTCCTCTGCCCTTTAACACTTTAAATTCGCCCTGTTTCAAACCCAAATTTTGCATGGCATAAACTGTTGCTTCTTTAATCGTACAGAATCCAGCTGGTTTCTTTGCCTCGGTCTCTGTAAATCCCCATTCTGGCGGAACTAAACTGTCTATCTGCAAAACTTTGAATCTCATTCCTCTCCTACCTCCTCAAGGGAAAATGCGAAATAGTCTAAGCGGCAGCCTCGTCACTTCATGTCTTCGCTCCAGCCATTATAGAATGGATATCGCTGTTAAAGCTTGCTTATCCCCCTAAGAAGTCTCCTTCAAGCCAATTTTATGTACTGGCGAAAAATAGGGAATGCGCAGGTCGCTTCTATAAAATGGCAACATAAGGTTCTTGTGAAGGGTATTTAGGCATCCGCTACACTATAAGAAGAGGTTTCTAATGCCGAAGACTAAAGCCACAATAACCATTCAGAACATCGTTGCTTCGGCCACTCTCAACCAAAGAGTTGACCTGAACGCAGTTGTGAAGAGTTATCCAGGCGTAGAATATATTCCGGAACGGTTTCCCGGATTAGTGTTTAGGCTTAAGAGACCGAAGACGGCTACGTTGATTTTTAGCACTGGTAAAATGGTTTGTACTGGAGCAAAATCAGAAAAGGAATCCCGCAGAGCAATCACGAAAATTGTTAAAGAGTTGAAAAAGGGCGGAATACTCATCATCAGCAAGCCGGACTTGAAGGTTGTGAACATCGTTGCTTCTGCAAGTCTAGGCGGAAAGGTAGATTTGGAGAAGACCGTTACCACGCTTAGAAAAACGATGTATGAGCCAGAGCAGTTTCCAGGCTTGGTCTACAGGATGGAGAAGCCTAAGGTGGTAATGCTGATATTCGCAAGCGGGAGCCTTGTTTGCACCGGAGCGAAGAAAGAACAGGACGTTTATGACGCAGTACATAAGCTTCATGGAATATTGGAGGAACAAAACCTCATATTCTACGAATAAAACTTCATACGTCAATCGCCTATCGCCTTCGTTTGTACATTCCCTATGGTTGTAAAGTAGAGCGCGCTATGACCTGAGTGATATGACCCTATTACTCATTAGTCCTTTTCCAAACATTAATTGAACACTGATTCCAACAGTAAGGACCCCCCTTGTATATGCAGTCCCTACATTCAGGATTGGTGAAATATCTACTCTTGCTCAGAGAATTCGCCAATCAATTAATATATGCACAAGTTGTATTTCAGTTTTTTCAAGCAACATACTTCGAGCTTAAACTTCTATAGAGCGCGCTTACGAGAGGCACTAAACTGAAAAGAAATACCTCACCTCGACCACATTTCCTTGGACTTTTCCCATGTGGTTTCACTATTAAACATTGAAGGCGAATTGAAAAGCTTAACTGCGCTCTTGTCCATTTAGCGGTTAATAGGTATGGGTTACCTTGCAATATGAAAATGTCATATTTCCGGATTCGGTAGGCTTTCAATGTAAGAACTGTGGAGTTTGTTGCAGAGACGAGCCACCTGATGTCAATTTGAAAGAACAGCAAAGGATAGAAGCTAAAGGATTCGTGAATTTTTTGGAAGACCCTAATGATCCAGATAACAGGAACATTCGAAGAAAGAAAGACGGAAGCTGTTTCTTCTTAACCGAAGAAAACACCTGTAAGATTCAAGCTGCCAAACCAGCAATATGCATTTTGGAACCATTTATTATAACGGACTTTGATTATCGAACAAACAGGATTTTTCTCGACTTAAATCCGCTTGCGGTCATAAACTGCAAGGGTATTTTCACCGGAGAAATGATTGCTTTAGAAGAAATAGGGCAAGCTGCCCAAGCCATTGTAAAAGATTTTTTAGAAATAGTCGCAAAGAAAACAGGACTTCCAGTTACTGATAAGAAAGTTGCCTCTTTAACAAGGAAACTATTAACAGATTCCAACTCCACTGGAAACTAACTGAGCCAAGTGAGCTTGGATTGAAATAAACCCCGTAAACCCTAAAAAAAGAGAAAAATCGCGGTCGAAATCACCACTCGTCACGAAGCTAGCGCGCGCATACGCAGGAGTTTTACGGGCTTACCCAAGCAGAAATATACGCAAACTATCGCATAACACTTACCAAAAAAAGGAAGGAGAAATAGCCGCGAACGCGCGCTCTCTCGGTTGTTCTTAAAGAATCGGGTCATTGCTGAACAGAGAGGAGAATAGCATAGTGACTGGTTCTCCTAAAAATCCTGAAAAAGAACGTAGAAAACAAAGAAATCTAAAAACAATCTTATTAATCGGGTAATTCGAGGTTTAACTGCTCCTTTAGTGCCTTGTATCTGTTTCTAACCGTAACTTCAGTTACTCCAGCTGCTTCTGCAATATCTTTTTGGGTTTTCTTTTCGTTATGCTGTAGACAGGCTATGTAGAGGGCAGCTGCGGCTAAGCCCATGGGGTCTTTTCCTGCTGCAGCTCGTTTTCGTCTAGCCTCCCTGAGTATTGCTATGGCTGCGCCCTGCGCTTTGCCTGATATTCCATTTTTTTCTGCAATTTTTGAAACGTATGTCAATGGGTCAGCAATTGGCATGTGAACATCGAGCTCTTGCAGCAGCAGTCTATAGCAGCGTGCAACATCTTTCTTATCAACAAGACTTGCTTCAGCGATTTCGCGAAGGGTTCTGGGTGTTCCGCTTCCGCGGCAAGCAGCATAAAGTGCAGCTGCGGCAATGGCGGAGATTGATCTTCCTCGGACTAAGCCTTTGTCTAATGCTTTGCGGTAAATAACAGCCGCTTTTTCTTTGATTGGCGGTGGGAATGCAAACTTTGTCTGATAAACGGTCAAGTTCAGCCATGGCTTGAGCAAGGTTTCGGTCGATGGATGAGTGCACTCGACTGCGTATTTGCCATTTTCTGAGACGCCACATTTGCAGCCTGGTTGCAAGGGGCAATTTTCTTCCGAATGCATCTCTGTCAACTTGACTGATGGCTGTGGATAATCCTTTGTCATGAACTGAATATGATGTTGGCATACCGACGCGGCTTCTTGATGCTTTCTCTTCCTGGGTAAAAGCGCGCCATTCTGGTCCTTTATCCAACATTTGCTCGTATAGAACGAGACCGCAGTCACCGCAGATGGTTTCGCCCGTGTCGTAATCGTGAATGAGATTTTTGCTTGCACATTCTGGGCACTTCTCAGCTAAGCGCTGATGCGTTTTAGGGGCTTCTTTGGTTATACTCATTTTTCCAACTCCATTTACTTGCCCAGAACCGCCACTGAATCATCAAATCCCGCTTTAGGGCTTAGAAAAGTGTAAATCCGATCCGCGCATTCTAATCAGATGAAGGTACCTATTATAAATAATTTTGCTGTTTAGACAATCAGATTCGGCGCCACTTCTCGCATTCCTCTTCTGTGGTGATGTCACCACTCTCCGCGCGCAATTCCCTTTTTTTCAGCAAATGCCCGAGGTGGGGCAGCTAGGTTTTTTTGTGGAGTATCTTCTCTAGGAACCTTTCCCTCTTTTTTGTTTCAAGTTCTTAAATGTGGATGCTCTGAAGATTGGCGTTTTAGGCTCCGACTTGCTAAGGGGAGCGAAGCCACAAGGCTTGCAGCCCAGTCTATTTCTATGATTTCTCAATGCAGGAGGTTTCTGTCATTTAAATAGAACGTCAAGAAAAGATTTGGTTGGTTGACCTCATGTCTATAGATGTAGTGAAGATGGTTACCAGGCGCGCGCGTCTTAATGAAACAACAATTAAGAGTTAGCAGTTTATTATATAACAAGAAGAGGTTTAGGATACGCCGATAAATGAAGATGAATTAGAAAAGATCGAAGAACCTAAATGGAAAAGAGTCCTTGCACATATGGAAGATGGAAAGTTTTATTCAATAACTGAAATGAGCCACATGTTAGTTGGAATCCTGCTTTTTGAGGAAGATAGTTTTAACCAATATCTGCCCAAAGAGTATCGTGACAAAAAGCGAATTCCAATTAAAGTGGTAATTGCGTCATTGACCGAATTCTTAAGTGACAGGGCATATGTAGATTCCTTTCTTCAATCTCAAATTACAGTAGGAAACCTAATCGAAGGTTTTAAAGGCGATATACCTTATTATGGCAAAAAGGCTAAGATACTCCCTATTGTTTAGCCACGTTTTCAATACCGAGAGCATCAAGATCTATGTTCAATAGTCTTAAATCTGCAAAGCATGGAAAGTGAACTGATCGATTATGAAATGTCCTGCTTGCGGTCAAATGCTTAAACGAATAGAGGGTGTATGCGGCGAGTACATCTGCATTAATCCTGAATGCCTTGAAAACAAGAAAGCACGCGTGCAGGCATACGCAGAGTTTTACGGGCTTACCCAAGCAGAAATATACGCAAACTATCGCAGAGCACTTACCAAAAAATAATGCAAATTTTATATGATAGGAGAAAGGTTTGGGTTGTCGGATTAAATTCTAATCGCGCGCGAGCAAAAAAGAACAAGACAATTGGGGCAATAACAATCGTTTCATCAGTTGTTATTATTGGAGTGGGAATATTGCTTAGTATCGGGGGCAGTTCTGTGATTATATTTCTTCTTGTTTATGGGATTTATCTTTCTGTGCATTATTCCCGCCAATACGATAACCTAATGAAAGAATTGGAAAAAATGGCTACTTTTAATCCACCGTGTCCGAACTGCGGAAAAGAATTACCAAACGGAAATTTTGAATTTTGTCCTTTTTTGCTGAAAATCACTTAAACCAGTAAAAGAAGACTTGGCAAATATCGACAAAAGAGCCATATGGTTAATGGCTCAACAATTTACTGAAAGAGTTACTTCTTTTCCTCTGGCTTCTTCTCTTCAGGTTTCTTTTCCTCTTTCTTCACTGGCTTCTTCTTTCCTAAAGGCATGTCAATCACCACCGCTCTCACTTAATCTTTTGATGCTTTCTTAAAAGACTTTGGTACGCGCGCGCTTATACTCGATTCTGACTATACCCTATATTGACTTGTTTCCTAATAGAGGGCTCTACTGATAACTGAAAAATAGCCTGTGGTCTGAACCGTGTCTCCTGTCTTTTTGCTGCCTCCTGAAAAACGCCTGAAAGTCGTCAAATGGTTGGTTGGACTAAATTTTAACACACACACAAGATTAAATTTTAATCCAACCAACCAAAATGGCGTTTCAGTAGCACTTGAAAAGGCACTTTTCAGGACTGTATACTCGATTCAGGGCACACACAGTTCAGAATAGCTTGAAGGCTCCCCTTATTAGAAATCAAACCAATATAGGTAGGCATAGTCGAAAACGAGTATGTGGGTTGTTCCAAAAAACTTATCCAGAAATGGCACTAAAGAGCAACAGGGAGTAATGGAAAGATGAAACTAAACTATTTTGCTATTGCCGCAGAAATCACGCTGATCGTATTTTTGCTTGTTTACATCTTCGTCTTAACGCCAAAACAACCTACGCCTTCGCAATCTTCAACTCTTAACATCTCTTCTGTCAGCCTAAATGGTTCCTCTGGCATACAAGGAGAAATTAGCTCGGCTCAAGACGTAGTTAATGATTTATCCGCTCTTGGTTGCCGAGAAGGCTAAGGGATGTCAAAAGAACTCAACAATCAAGTTGGTACCAGAAATGGAAGATAATAAAAAAGGCGATTTTAATCAACATATGACCAAAGAGTTGCATCTTTCGAACTCATGCCAATATTTCCTTTGTTTTTCAGTTAAGCCCCCCATCAACTTGGTGGAATTGGTACTTCCAGACGGCATTAAAGTAATCCGAAATGAGGACTCGGCTGTTATAGCTATCGAAGTACATACCTGTGGAACAGAAAGCGAAGCCAAGAAGTATGCAAATGAAAAAGTCAAAAAACTTCTTGCAGTTCTCTCGCTTCACCACAATCAACAGATTAATGCTAAATATCGAAGCTGCCGCATAATACATCCAGACGGAAAACAAGAGCTTGTTGTTGAAGAGGTAGCGAATATCTCCTCATCCTGCTATGTAACTGGAGCTAAACCCGTTGACATAACTAAAATAGTTGCCTCTTCAAATGCGAAGTTCTGGCGACAAATTGGACATTTTCAAAAGGGAAACTCCACATCAGATCCCGTTGAACGATATAGAGAGTTTTACCAAGTTTTGGAGGATGAAGGTAACCAAATTAGCTTAACAGAAAAAGCTCTAAGGCATGCCGTCAACCATCCATATCTTAACGACCCAAAAACTGCTGCTGAAGTAGCAAAAATATTTGGAGTTCCCTATTTTGACCCATTAATCGATAACCACACGGCAGCGGTTAAGGTCCATGCAGAAGAACTTAGAAGACGGGCGTTAAACCTGCTCTTATCAAAGAGCATCTGAAATAAGACACCTGTGAACGAAAGCTCGCACATAGAATGTTCGCATGTTTCAAGCTGTCACTTGGAAATCATGGAGGCGCGTGCAAACACTTTTTCAGACATGTTTGCTAACAGCGCAATAAAATGGGCTAGCAAGACCTGCACCTGTAATACTGGAAGTCATTATTGCAGCAACAGTACTTTCTGTAAGCGTCCGAGTTAGCCCCAGAGAATCTTCACATTGTAATTTAATGCCCACCCACAATTTTTCTAGAGACATGAGAAAAACAAACGTACTGTCCTTGTAAAACCCGAAAGAAATGAAGAATGCAATATTCTTCGACTCTGCCAACATGTTCCAGATACGGAAATTGTTTAGCATTAGTTCATAATCTTCTTATGTCGTTACAGAAACTGAATTTTATGTTAGCTATCCTTATTCACGTTGGTCAGACACCTAATGTGAGACCTTTTGGTATGAACCCTATTTTTTCAGATGGTACTTTCAAATTCGCAAAGATTTACGTTGACCCCCCGCGTTCCCCTGCTGACCCCAATTATGAAGAATTGGGCGTGGGCGAACTAGTTCCCTATGAATATAGACATCTGTCCGCATTCAACAGCCCAGAATTTGAAACCTTAACTTACAATCACATAAAGAGACCAGGCGAAGGGAAAGTCTATGAGAAATTGCGTGAAGAAGCCGGATTTCTGCCTTTCTATATCATCTCAAAGACTCGGAGGGTAAAACCTGCTGCAATTTCTCTAAGATTAACAGACTACCAAGTGGCGAAAACACTATTCAACAGGATATTCTTGAGGAACAACCAGCAAGGTTTGTGTTGCACGCACATTGCCGAGCCTCCTTATGCTGTAAGCAATAACCTGCTTGAGGTTGTCCATAGTTTCTGTTTTCACCTTAGCAACAATATCATAGACTCCATACACCATTTCAGCTTCTTCCACACACGATACTGCTCTAACTTCCTTCAGCACCTCTGGCATCGAGTCAGGTTTTGTGGTTATGAAAACAAAGGCTGTTGGCACTCAAGTAGCCCCAACAATTACTATGTCACTACTGGTATTTTTCTATGCCGCTTGCTAGAAAACTGACTACGGGTTTTTCCAATTCCTCTTCTTGTTTCACAAACATTCAAAGGGAATCAGGAAGAACAAGAGACAAGCCATACTTAAGTAACTTAGACAGGTATCCGTATCTACGTGACTTGTATGAACTGGTACGCATTAGCTTTTGTTATAATTATTTTTGTTGTGATGATTTTAGCTGGTTACTACTTGGTTAGGAGCTACCTTAGGGACTACACTTACGAGGTCTCATCTAAAGCATAGGCACATCTAATTCAGATTAACTCTATTCAGAAAAATAAATAATGGAAAAACTGCATGCACTTCTTTTCCATGAACGCAAGGACCTCATGTCCAAGACCGAAAGCAAAGGGCAGCTAGACTTTCCAACATACATTCAGAATTTGAACGCACGCATACACGCTTTACAGCATAAGATAGTGGCCTTAGAGCAAACCCTTATGAAAATCAAAATGGGTAGGGTGAGTTTCTTGCTTCTTCCACTATTGGAAGTGCTTGCTGCAGTTCTTTGAAGTATTTTAGTACCGTCATGCCGCGTGGTGTGTTTGCGTAGACTACTCTGCCTTTTCCAACGGCTTTTTCTTCAACGAGTCCTTGTTTGATCAGAAAGCCCAAGTTTTCTTTTAGAACCTTGCAGTTCACGTTTGCTCTGTACATGATGTGCGTCCGCTTAGATGGGCCTTGCTGCGCCAAAACTCTGAGGATGTCAACATACATTTCCAGTTTGGAGCGCCTCATACTAAACCCACTCTATGATTTGGGTAGCAGTCAGTATAAATGATTTGTGCGTAAGCAACCGGTATGCCTATTCAAAGCCTGATACGCTAATCGACAGAGTTGTAAACCTTCTATGGCACCTAACGGAAGACGCCGAGAATTAAGGGTCCATCCGGTTTAGGGTGTCGTTCTCTACCGGACTCAGCCCCAAATGAGTGCGAATCCCTATTCACTGAATTCATAATCTTTTCGTCAATAAGTCATTTTTCGCTCAAGAACTAGCTCGACGGGACTCGACCCCAAAAAGGGTCGGAACCACCACTTGAAAATCACTAACTTCTGAGAAAACACTAAAAAACAGTTCACAGCAAACATTTCTACGCCCAGAGTGAGTCGTATCCGACTTACCCCCCACGGGTACGAGCCTCCATGCTGGAAATGGAGATTTTTAGTTTTCTCATTAGCGCGCTAAAGAAGTTGTTATTAATGCTCGAACAGTCAACTCGAATTTTCGGAGCATCATGTGCTCGCTGGCAACATCATAGAAATAGCCTGCGCCATTCTCCATTTAGGTTTGCTGTTGTTTCTCGCGTTCTAACGTGGGTGATGTGGGAGAGGAGGAAGTCTTGTTCCGCTATGGCTTTGTTCATGAGGTCTTGGATGGCGGCGTTCAGGTTTCCTTTGTAGTAGGGTCTCACGATGTTCTCGGTAAATTCGGTTACCAGTGAGGCTGGCACCTTGTGTAATGTCAAATCTATCATGAAGTCTTCTTGTGTTGCTAAGGCTAAGGTTTTCTTTCTCATGGCAATCACTTGGGGATCCAGCCTTTGGCGCAAACGGCTAAAAAGGCAGGTGCAGAATCGACCTTCTGGCGCTGTGGAGAGAGCACAGTAAAAGTGAATTATTTGTTTGGAACCAACATATTCAGAATGCCTTGGTTTGTGAGGGTTTTACCTGACCTAACAGCTAGTAACCCTTTTGGATGTGCCTTTCGTCAACGCAGAACATTTCATCACCACTATGGTAGTGTGATTACTTTTGGATAGTCTTTGCCGCCTGTTGTATGCAGCGTTACTTCAAGAGTCATTCCTGAAGAGTATCCTGTGGTTGGCAACACAATAGTTCCAGTCGATGTTTCACCAGGGTTCATAGTAATACTTGGAGTAAAAGTGGTCAGTATTGTTCCTGCTCCAGATGTGACGTTGGCGGGTTTGCCGTTATATAGTATTGATGCTTGATCGATTGTAGCGGCTGCAGAACCGGTATTCTTAAGGTTCATAGTAATGACATAGGGAGTACTGTTTGTTCCTGCTCCAGTCACGTACGCTGTTGTGAATTCTACTTTTTCGTATTTTGTGAATGACCCGCCTTCAGTGTTACTTGTCTGACTCTGAAGACCGAAAACCACTGCTAAACCTTGATAGAAAGTTAAGAAAACTGTGCCTTCTGACGGAACCTCTGCGTAATAAACGAGTTTTGTGTTGTACGCGGTCCATCTAAAGTCGGAATAATTGACTGCGAGTCCTGACTGGATCTTTGTGTCAGCATAGCTTATGTTCATCAATTTGCAGCCGAGAGAACTTAAATCGTCAGTAACATTTTTTGCTGAGCTGATTACTCGCGTCAATTCTTGAGGACTGGTGAAGTTCGTGCTAGATGTGCTGAATGTTGAAGATTGATTGGATTGAGATTGAGATGGATTAAGAACAAAAATATGAAGAATCAAAAAGGCTATTAATGCTATTTCAATTGCATGAGCCAAAATAGTTAGTTTCATTGTAATTCTCCGCCCATTCTGTTAAGTGGGTAACTTGTGGAGTTGCCACGGGTGCGCATGTGGACATGTTTGGTTCCAGCTGTTGTATAATTAGAGCTGAGGTTATATTAATAAGTCTTACTACTCAATACACCTCACGCTTGGGCACCAGTTAACACATGGGATCACTTTGGGTTAGCGCTGTTGCGAAGCGTTTTGAGATTACATAATATGAGAAAAGGAAGCAGACCACAAAAATCGGTGCCATGACCAAACTGTTGTTATATTGCGTATAGTTTAGGAAGAACCCGCCTTCCCAGACTGCGGTAACTACCCCAAGTAATGCAAAAGGAAGAAGTGCAAGTTCGGAGCCGAAGACGATGCCCGCTTTCAGGATGGACCTTCTGGAAGAAGCTGAAAATGAGGGCAGGACCTTTGTTTCCAGTTTAGTGAGGTACATGTAGACTAAGAGGGAGAGCACGGCTTGTCCAATACCGCCCGCTGCGCCCGCGATTAAGTTTGCGGTGGGGTTTGCACTGGGTGTGTATGAAACGCCTGTCATTGATATGGATTTTATGGGGATGTTGAGGCAAAGGCAGGCTATTGCGTGGCTGACTTCGTGGATTACTATTCCAAATATGAAGCCGAACGCCAAGAGTCCTGCGGCGAACGAAATGAAGGTTACAGCGTAGAAGCGGGTGCTTGGGTTCATGCTTTGAGCTTTTAGGTTCTTTTGCCTTTTGTACTTTTGCTCCTGAGACTGGGAAAGAGGAAAAAATATTCTTATGATACCCCTTTAATCAATTTATTTTGTTGCACGATGTTAACTTGCAATGCCTCCCCAGCTGCGCGCTGGAGCAGCGGAGACAACAACTACATTTTCAAGTGCAAAGACCTTGACACAAAAGAAAGCAAAGTTCTCAGTTACTTTATTTCAATTCTACCTTAGCTCGATTTCAACTGGGTTAACCGCGATGCTAAAGGCAGATTCAAGAATATTTCAATTCTACCTTAGCTCGATTTCAACAAAAACTAACTTTGCCATATACAATAACTGGACAAAATTTCAATTCTACCTTAGCTCGATTTCAACATATTCCCACCCATGAAGCCACTTGAACATATCCAAATTTCAATTCTACCTTAGCTCGATTTCAACTATTACATTTGCTTCGTTTTTTGATGTTGTGATTAATTTCAATTCTACCTTAGCTCGATTTCAACGACTATTCAACTCGATTACCTTGAACCCACAAAAAAATTTCAATTCTACCTTAGCTCGATTTCAACCCGTGGATGCGCTCGTAAGCCGTAGCCATGATGAATGATTTCAATTCTACCTTAGCTCGATTTCAACAAGAGGTTCTTCGCGCACATGGCGCGGATAATCTGAATTTCAATTCTACCTTAGCTCGATTTCAACGTGCCTGCGAGCCTGCGTGCTCGGCTGCTCATAAAGATTTCAATTCTACCTTAGCTCGATTTCAACGAGGTATTCAGAGTAAGTGAGGGCATTTGTGTCGTCATTTCAATTCTACCTTAGCTCGATTTCAACTGGAAGTAGTGAGGTTAGTATTGTTCATTATATCCTATTTCAATTCTACCTTAGCTCGATTTCAACCCGCAGTTGTGGAAGTCATTGAAGTTGAAGTTCAACATTTCAATTCTACCTTAGCTCGATTTCAACGATTACGCCGTTCGCGTCAGCAGTCACCGAGTCAACATTTCAATTCTACCTTAGCTCGATTTCAACACGCTGCATCCCCATCGTGCTCCGCTCAACAACCATATTTCAATTCTACCTTAGCTCGATTTCAACAACCTCAAAACACGACCCTTACCCGCCAAGCTTTCAATTTCAATTCTACCTTAGCTCGATTTCAACTTGTGCCTGCAGGGTGGTATTATACCGTTAGTGCGTATTTCAATTCTACCTTAGCTCGATTTCAACAATCACCATGTAAGGCAACCGCTCACCCGAATGATAATTTCAATTCTACCTTAGCTCGATTTCAACCCGCAGTTGTGGAAGTCATTGAAGTTGAAGTTCAACATTTCAATTCTACCTTAGCTCGATTTCAACGATTACGCCGTTCGCGTCAGCAGTCACCGAGTCAACATTTCAATTCTACCTTAGCTCGATTTCAACACGCTGCATCCCCATCGTGCTCCGCTCAACAACCATATTTCAATTCTACCTTAGCTCGATTTCAACAACAGGTGCCTTCCCTTCTTGATCTCTGCTGTGGCAATTTCAATTCTACCTTAGCTCGATTTCAACAGTGATTGCTGGGGAGGGAAAAGCTGCGCTTGCTGGATTTCAATTCTACCTTAGCTCGATTTCAACTGCGGGTATGCAACAACCATAATCCTCCTTTCTTTTATTTCAATTCTACCTTAGCTCGATTTCAACTTGTTGAGACTTACGCGGCTGCTGCTGCTATAACGAATTTCAATTCTACCTTAGCTCGATTTCAACTGGGCGCGATTTATGCTTGTTTTTACTATTGGGAGATGGAATTTAAGCTTTCTTAGGCTCCTGAAAAGTCAGGGCGCAATGGCGTTCTGAGTTTATAAATGCTGACTAGATTACGGTCGTGACCTCGCTTTTTTCCATGCCTAAAACCTCTTTCGTGACCCACCGCTTGTCAGGAGTCTCGTAGAGTATTATCGAGTCCTCATTTTCGTTTATGATTTTCTTTAAGCCTATCTTTATTTTTTCCACTTCCCCTTCCTTCAGTTCGCCTTCGAAGGCTGAGTTCTGCACCCAGTTCAAGTATTGCTTAAGGTACTTTCGCACTTTGTCTATTCTTTCAACAGCTATGTCATACACGACTATGAGATACATTTTTTTACCACCCTGTCTTGAAGCCCTCATATTTTTTCTCGCCTAGAAGGTGCTTGACTAACTTGTAGCATTCCAAGCGTATGAGACGTTGGTAGGACACTTTGCGGCCAAGCGTTTGGTGCATAACTGTGGTTTTTAGTTTTTCATCATATTCTTGCACGAAGAGTTTTCTTCCATCTTCTTTTAGGTAGCAGTAGTTGAGTTCTTGGAGGAAATGTGTGGGTTTTATGAGTCGGTTGTTTACGAGGTTGAAGATGGTTCGGTCCACTATTATGGGTTTGAAGACTTCGCTTAGGTCCAAGCTTAAAGAGAAGCGTCTTTCGCCTGGCTCGTGAAGGTAGCTGATGGTTGGGTTTAGTTGGGTGTTGTAGATTTCTGACAGGGTCGTTGTGTACATTAGGGAGTTGCCGAAGCTTATGAGGCAGTTCATCATGTTGTCAGGCGGCATTTTGACCCGTTTTTCCAGCTCGAAGCCTTCCCTGAGGATTTCGCAAAAGCTTGAGTAGTAGTGGCTTCGTATGCGTCCCTCCACACTCATCAGCTCTGAGATTAGGTTGACGTGGTCGATTTCTGTGCGGCATTTCTCGATTTCTTCTATGTAGGCGTCAACAGGTTTGTCTTGTTTGCGGTAGTACTGGAGGTTTTTGAGGATATTGTAGCTGGCAGTGTTTATGAATTCCTTGGCAATCTCCAACCTTTGCGCTTTGTCCATGTAGTGGGCGGCTTGCTTGACGATTAGAAAGCCTGAGAGCAGGTGTTCGCGTGGGTAGTAGCTGCCTGAGTAGTAGCCGTAGTAGTTAAAGAAGTGGATGGGTATGTGCTTCTGGGTGAGATAGTTAAGGAGCTTCGTGTTTATGTCCAGTTCGCCGTAGGCGTATATGGCGTAGATGTCGTTGATGGGGATGGCTTTTTTGCCGTTAACGTTTTCGAAGTAGACGGTGTTTTCTTCGCGCCTCAGTCTTCCGCTGCTTAGGATGTAATAGTTTTTTGCCATGTTTAACACCAGCATAATTCGTAGTAACTGCATTTTTTGCAGAACCCTTTCTTCTCCACTGTGGGCGGCTGGGGCAGAGTGGTGATTTTGCCCATTTCTTGTAGGACGCTTTCGAGTTCCTTCACGTTCTCTTCTGTCAAATCAACTGGCACCGTGCGCTTCAACAGCGGATAATGCAGCACGCCTTTGACATCAACGCCCAAATTCTTGAGGTAATACAGGTAGTAGAGAAGCTGGAAAAGATGCGCCTTCTCCAGCCTTCGGGAACGCTTCACCTCGTGAATCTCGCCTTTGCCGCGCTCCAAAAAGTCGATTTTGACTCTGCCAATACTCACTTCTTTAAACTTGCGAGAATAACCCTCCTCATGCAAAAGCTTACCCAGCAAAACCAAATCAGAGTCAGCTTCAAGAGTTAGATTATGCGAAAAAAACCACAACTTACGAACACAAACAAAATAGTAGTTAATCTCAGTGCCCGTGTGCGAAAGGTTATCTTGTGTGCCTTCTTTAGAATTCAGCTGCGACAAGGATTTTTCATCCCAAAAAGCATATTCTAACAATGTTATATTTATAAATAATCCATCTTCCTGAAATCAACTTTGAAACGAGGTTTAATGTAAAATTATATATGCATAGAGAAAACACATAGTCTCTGGGCAATAGAACAAAAATGAAGCAGATAATCCTATCCTCACTCAATGATGCTTGGATGGATAACGGAGTGGAAACACTTTACTGCATTCTTCAGGAAGCACAAGACAAAAGTTACAACGTCAAAATTGAAAACAACTCTTTAATCATTACAATAACAGATTTTGAGGAATTTAAGAAAGCATTTGGAATTGCAATCGAACATAGGCGGTCAAACCTAATTGTTAAAGCCATTATAGATAAGAAAACAGGCGAAACAAAAGAAGTAAAAAAAGACTACATCCTGATTCAGGAAAAAACAAAAGTTAAGGGGATAGTGTCTTTTAAAGAAGAGTTGTATAACGAGAAGACCGCCGCCCATTCAGTTTCAAAAATTTTGGACTTAATAATTGAGGAAGGAACACGTAACTGCGTTATCTGCGGAAAACCATTTTTCAAACCTATAAAGAAACTTCAACAAGCAGCATATCCATTCGTTACAAAAATCAAAAGCCTCAGCGGCATAAGAAGCTACAAGGACGGAGAAACCTACTCTTTACAAGAGTACTTTGAAGATTTTTGCCCTGCCTGCTACTTAAGAGGAATAGCCGAGTGGTCAGACGACGCGATAATTTATAGGACAGCCCCACGTAAAAAGTCCACTCTTTTCCTACCCCAATCAACAAGCCTAAAGGAATTGGCAAGCTTTAAGGAAAAATGCCGACGTCTCCTGAACAAGAACGAACGGTATCAAAACATACGCGAAGAGATAAACAGCGCAAAAACCGAAAAAACACCAGGCTCTTTTAGCACCCTACTCTGCTTCTACGAGAAGTTTTTAATTGACACAGCAGAAGTTCCGGGCGGAACATGGGCATTGATGGAAGTTCCGTTCGGCGCAGTCAAAAACATCAAATTCAACACCTTGAATCTCGAAGACTCCATTTTGCAGGTAATGAAACAACTTTCGGAAGAAGACATAGGCATCTATAGTATGATAATCAAAGCAGCATCCTTCTTCAACAACAATTCTAAAGGTCCTCCAGTTAATTGGGACTTGACCAATGAAATTAGAGAGAACCTCTCGAAAGCATTTTTAGAAAATGATTTCCGCTCTTTCGCAAGAACCTTCACCCCAAAGAAAGGAGGTCACATAGGGTTCTCTAAAGAAACACGAACGTGTCTTGAGAGATTAATATACACATGGAGGTTAGAAAAAATGGGATTAGACGAAGAAAATCTTAAAATGTTAAAAACCGCTGGAAGAACAATCGCTGTGGCTTCCAAAAACCATCAAAGCCTCTTATACAAGTTGGACAAGGCAAAAGACAAAACTGCTCTGCTGGATGCGATACGGCAGGTCAGCCGCAGAATAGCAGGATTAAAAACCGAAGAAAAAGAGAAATACAAAACATTTGTTTATCCACCTGCCTTGGAAGAACTTGTCATGTTACTAGAAAAGCATGAGGCAGACCGAAGGTTCATTGAGGATTTGAAAAACATCATCGTAATTTTCTCTTGCGTCGAACTGTCCAGATTAGACTACCTCGGAGAACGAAAGGAGGTGAAGAGAAATGACTGAGTTGAAAGGATTAAATGTTGTCTGGCTTTCAAAAACGGATTTAACAAACATGAACGCAGGCGAAGGCGAAAGCAACTACATAGACGTTAAGAAATTCAAGAAAGACGACGTAGAATACCCCTACGTAAGCGGACAAGCAATGCGGTTCTATTTAAGAGAGGCAATGAGGCGAAATCTCAACGGCAAAGAATACATGTGCGTCCCTGACGATAAAGGAGAAACATGCGGCGAAATTAAGACTTGCATCATGTGTGACCTCTTTGGATTCATGAAAACTGAAAAAGGACTAGGTGCCACCGTGCGAGTTTCCCCAGTGAAAGTGTCACCAGCAATTGGGTTGCTTCGATTTGACCAAAATGCAAACGTAGACTTCCTCACTAGACGACACAGAGTCTCAGAAACACAAAAGATGGAAGGTGACATCGTCAACGTTGAAATGGGCACGAACATCTACAAAGCAGGAATTTCAATAGACGCAATTCGAGTTGGCAGCGAAGAGAAAATAAACGAGAAAGAGAAGACAGTCTATATTGAAAATGCGATAGACCCCACCGAGCGATGCAATAGAATAAAAAAGATTCTTGAAGCTTTAAAGTACTTAACTGACTACTCAAAACAAGCACGACTTTTAACGGATTTCTCCCCCGATATAATAGCAATATCACTGCAGAGCAAGTATTCACATCGACTTCAGAAGCTTTTCGAGCTTGAAGAAGGAAGAAAACTGAACATCCAACGATTAAATGAGATAATAGATGACGTATCAAAGTATAGCGACAAAATACTCTTCGGGATGATCTCAGGCATAGTCAGCAACGAAGCAGACGTAAAGAAAACCATTGAAGCAAAAGGCATCAAGGTACAAAACCCAAGCGAAGTCATCAAAGAGGCATTGAATCTGGTGAAATGATGCTGGGGCTTGAATTCAAGCTCGACGCATTATATTTTACCACATTTAGAAAGCCGGCATCTACAAGCCTCATACTGAGCTACGCCATTCCCCCGTATACAACGATTAGAGGACTGCTATCTAATGCTTTGGAAAAGAAGAGAGACGACTACTCTATCCAAGACTGGGTAAAAATTGGCATAACCCCACCAGAAAAAATAAGTAAATCCCGAGAAATAGCAAAGATACTGAAACTCAAAGGTAATGGCAAGACACACAATAGAGTTTTTCCATCAGCACCAATTTTCAAGGAGTTTCTGATCAAGCCAACTTACAGAATATACTTGGCAGGAGACGAAGACAAAATAAAATGCATTCACAACGCCCTACTGCAGCCAGAGAGACCCCTATATTTAGGTTCATCGGATGACTTGGCAGACATAGAAGTTTCAGAACCTATAGAAATCAGAGAAATCAAAACTAAGCAAGTAACGGGGATTATAGGCGGCATTCATGAAAAATGCAGAGTCGAAAATGTTCCCTACAAATTCATCCGACGAGGCAAAGGCTTTTCCATCGAATACAAAACCGTGTCTATACCACCGACTAAAACCACTACTCTTAAGGACGAACTTGATTGCTGGGAATTCAGTAGCGATAACGTGTGGTTGGCATAAGCAGGAGGCTACCGCCATTCAAATAGACGAGACAAACGCCTTGACTCCGAACCCTTTTTTCTCATTTTTGGAAAATTCTCATCTGAGTGAAACAAAATGAACCAGTATGCCAAACTACAATGTACCTGTAGCAGATGCAAGCACCTTGTAAGTACTTACATGAAAGAATGCCCTAACTGCCATGAACAATTAAACTGGGATAAAATCAACAAGTTTTTCCAAATGTACGAGGGTCACATCTTAGACTCGCTCAAAATTCTACGCAACTATATAGAAATTAATCAAGATGTGCTTGACCAGTTTTGTGAGCGCTGGCAACTGGATAAAGAATCCATTTTGAGAAGTCTATTTGTTACTGTCTATCTTCACGATGTCGGGAAATTGACCGCAGAATTTCAAAAAAACATTAGAAACGGCAAGTCTTCTTCAAGGTACCCTCATGCGTATTATGCATTATCAATCCTAAATAACATAGAACTTCCAAGTTTACTTAACGTGCCATTGGAAAAGACGGCAATACTGGGGCATCACAGGCAACTATCCAATAGCCTATACGATAATTATACCGCATTCGGAGTGCCGTCATTTCTCATAGAAGAAATAAATGCATTTGTAAAAAAATCAAAAAAGATTCACGGTGAACTCGCCTTTGACAAGTGGTTTCCATTCGATGGACTGAAAATCCAATCTGAAGAATTGAAAAAACCCACTCCACTCCTATCGAGGAAACTCCGAAACCATGTTGTGCATGAAACCTCTTCTTTTGAGAACAAAGAGAAAATTAAGTCCGTTTATTCCTATATCCTTTCCCTATTGAAGACATGCGACGATTATTCGAGCGCAAACTTCTCAGAGTTCATAAGTCAATATAACGGCACTATCACTGAGTTAAATTCAGTCATGGAAGAACCAGCCAAATACGTTCTTAGACCTCCATTAGAGAATATATATGAGCGAATCTTGAAGGGGCAAAAGCCTTACTACTATCAGAGAGACGAATCAGGGAGACTCTGCGGAGATGTCCCGTTCTTCGGATTACTCTTTGCTCCCTGTGGCAGGGGAAAAACTGAGACTGCCCTCATTTGGTCTTTGAAAGCCTTGGAGAAGTACAAGAGAAACAAAATAGTCTTTGCTATGCCCACTCAGATCACTAGTAACGCAATGTGGGAAAGGTTCTGCGAACTATTCGGTGAAGGCAAAACAAAGTCGGAAAGGATTGAAGATGGAAAAAAGCAGGTTGGTTTATTCCATGGTAGGAGCTTCATCGTCTTAAAGGACAACGAGAAAAACGAGGAAGAAAACGAAGAGGACTTAAACTACGAAAGCTTAGAAGAAGTCAAAGGAGAAAATTTCAAAGGAAACGTGCTTTTTAAGCCAGTTAATGTTACAACTATTGATCATTTAGTAAATTCCTTCATTCACGGGTTTCCCCAGGCAGATTTCGCTATAGGAAACCTGCAAAACTCCGTTGTCGTTTTCGATGAAGTTCACTACTACGAACAGCAGACCCTGCAACACCTGATGACGCTCTTGGAATTGTTAAAGAAGTTGAGAATCCCCGCGCTTCTTATGAGTGGTACACTACCAGAATTCTTCATCGAAAAAAGTCAGAGAAATGAACAACGAATTCCAAGTTTTATACTCGGATGCTGAAGGTCTACTTTTTGAGCCATTCAAAATAGTGTCTAGTTCAGAACCATTGGTTGCTCAGGGTCAGACCAATGAACAAGTAATCGCCGAAATTGCCGAGAATTACCATAAGAACCTAATCCAATTTATAATATTAAATACTATAGAGCGAAGCAAATTAGTATACGATGCCTTAAAGAATCGTCTACCTGAAGCGGGAGAAACAATAGTCCTACATCATTCACAGTTTACTTATCAAGACCGTGCGAAGAAAGAGAAAAAGCTTCTGCAGAGTCTTAGGGAGAAGAAATCACGACCATTCATTCTTGTGGCTACACAGGTAATCGAGATAAGCCTAGACATCTCATGTGATATAATGTACACGGAGCTGGCGCCAGGAGACGCCCTCGGACAACGCGGCGGGCGACTCAACAGAAAAGGACGAACATGGATGTCTAACGGTTTTGAACACAAAATGAAAATCTTCATGCCAGAAGAACTTGTTGACGAAAAACCCCGAGACGCGCCATATCCAATAAGCCTTCTCAAGAAGACAAACGGAGCGATAAAAAATGGCGCCTACTCATATCTCGAACTGAAACATCTCTGCGATTATGTCTATTCGGACTATGAATTAAGGACACCGACCAATTTGAGAACAGTATTTCGCAAGTGTTGCCTATTTGGTTTTTCCCCCTACGACATAAACTTTGGAGATGAAGAAAAAGGCAGAGAATTCCAGCTACGAAATGATGACGAGCAGAAACTCGATGTAATACCTTGGGATTGCTACAAAGGCAATGAGACCAAACTGAATGTGGAACATCAGGTGGCAATCCCTTTGTGGCGGTACAAGCAAGATGAAAGAGAGTATGGGGAATCACGTCTTTTCATGGAAAAATACAAATCTGGCAAAAAGAAGCCCTACTTGGTAGCAAAAATACCTTACACCAGAGAGAAAGGATTCGACTTCACAGCCTCGCCCATCTCGCCTCCAGCTGACAACATTTGCTAAGCCTGTCCTTAACTGGTAAGCAACTCTTTTCAGAAATATGCTTCATTCTTGTTGGTTATCCTTGACAAGATTCATGAACCCAAATCCTGCACTGTTGAGTTCTCCAAAGCCACTATCGAGACCAAACTGGAGTATTCTCCATCTTTCCTCGCTTAGCCCGCTTGTGGGGAACCTCCAAATGCTACCAAAAATTTTGGTCTCTCGCCCATCAATTACCAGGTGGTTGCAGACTTGTTTTTGGAAAGTGAACTGTTCAAAAATTGGAAACGCCTCAAGTTGGGTACCATAAAATTGGTTGTATTTTTTGAATATGTTGTCCTCTATTTGCCTGACGAACGCTTCGAAGGGGTACTGTTTGCGCCAGTAAACGTACTCGTAATCCTCAGGTGGCACAATGCCGTACCGAGAGTAATTGGCTTTCGGAATCCTAACTACAATCGGCGTGCCAGCAGCCAAAACACACGAACGCCCAACTTTTGGCTCCAAAACCGAGACGCCCTCAACGGAAAAAGACATCTCACCAATATTCACCCGTTCCTTGCTACGTTGAATCGAATCCAGCCCCTTAACAAAGACTCCGATCAAACCAGTGTCGGGAGAAGAAATTAAGAAACGACGCACATCATCTTCGTGCATGTCCACGCTGGGAAAAATGTTGGAGAAACAGAAAAACTTGTAACCACGCCTATCATGCAAGTCCGCATATGCCGAACCAGCCAGGAGACGATACAGGAAGCCCTGCAGCTTATGATGATACATCAAATCGTAAACGCAATTGGACATAGCCCGAAGCTCAACGAGCACCCGCATAGAATAGAACTCAAACCAGTTGCCTTTTAAGAATTGCGCAAAACAGAGAAAACCATTTTCCAAGTTTTCCAGCTATTTAGCGCCAGTCTTTTCAAGCATCCAGACATGCTCAGAAATTATTGAGAACGTATTATTCATATGCTTTTTCTCGTTGCGAAATAGAGTAAACCACGATTGTTTGATCGCCAGAAAGCTCAAACCTTATCCTGTAATCACCCAACCTTATACGAAAATGTCTTTGATAGCTAAGCTTCTTAATATCAATCCTAGCTGACAACCCTTCTTTCTCTAACGTATGTAGAACTTCAATTATTCTTTCTTGGTCACGCTTAGGCACTTTCTTGATTTGCTTTTGAGCTTTAGCTTCAACAAAAACCAAATGTTTGGCCAAGCGCTAAGTCCCTTTTGTCAATTCGCTCAAAGTTAGTAAAGTCAGCTTTCCATTTTTCTTCGCAGTCTCATATTCTCTTATCGCTTCAACATCTTCTTTCGTCGGCTCTTCATAACCGATTAGTCTCTCTTCCACTAGTTCATTTAACCCATCTACTTTCCTGTTTAATTTCAGCAGCAAACTCCTAATTTCCTTTAGTTCAGCTTCAGATGTCATGTTTCCTCGCACCCTACTATGGTTCCACGCTTATTAAATAATTGCGCTAAACTATAATGCCTGTGCTCTTAAAATTGGCAGACCAGACCAAGTAAACCTTTGTTTGCAGGAGCATTCCAACGAGCTTAACCAGTTTCGCCATTTTTAGCACATTCGCATTCTGGATGGAGATAACGTAGTCGGATGTTTTTCCGAAGGGCTGATGTCGGCTGACTGCAAACTCTTTTTTGAACCGCGGATGTTTGTTTTTGACGAATGCTTCTTTGAGCTTGCTCATTTGCTCAAGGCTTAAGTCTTCAAGTTTTCCTCGGACGTAACGTTCACTACCAATAAGCTGCAAGTCAAAACCCAACTTCAAGAGCACTTCAGAGACCCCAGAAACGCTTTCGACTTTTTGCTGTTCAGCTATCTTTTGCATGCCCGCCTTTTCCGCAAACGGATTATATTTCGCCATAACAGCGATCATCTCAATATACGTTGTGCCTGCTAAAGGGAGGGTTTCGCGGATCAGTTTGGCGCCTAAGCCTACCGTCCTGTATTTGGGATGGATGACGACACGGTTGATGATGCTGAGTTGTTTGTTCAGTTCTTGTATGGTCATGCGTGGGAGTACTAGTCGTCTTCCATAGCAGGCGGGTGGAGGGTAACTCTAGACGATCACTCCACAAGTTTCCTCGCGGCGCATTAACCGAAAGGATTTGCGGGGCACGGCAACTTTGTGACCTCGATAATGGAATGCCGCAAGTGCCCACCAATCTGACATGCTTCCTTGCTCAATTTTCATCTCTTCTACTAAGCTGCACTCATTGGAGTCTTCGTTTGGGTGCATCTTACTCTCGTTTGGTTAGCATCCACTGGTTTTGTCTTCCAACCCTCTTTCCCTTTGCTAAACCTTCCGATGCAAGTTTGTAAAGGTGGATTTGGGCGGTGTTCCATGAGATTTTGAGGTTTTCCGCGACCATTTCGGTGGTTACAGGCCAGTCTTGTCTCGATAGGTACTCTATAACGCGTTTGTCGATTTCGTCTTGCAACACGTCACTTCCTATGATACGTGATATGATATTTCGTTACTGTATGTCACTTCGTGACTACTGCTTCATTATAGTTAAATATTTGCTATGTCCCATCATAAGTCTGACCATATGAGGTGTCATAGCAGCATGTCCAAAACGGATTCATCGGAACCTAACCTGACCAAAACAGTATACCTCGTTATATGGAGCTTGCAAAACCAAGGCGTTTTTTCGCCCCAACCCGAAAACGTCATGATCGAAAGAGCAGGCGGAAACGACATTAATCCATGCAGAAGGTCATATAGTGCTGAGGGGCTAGACCTAAGCCAGCTTGAGTGGGCGGCAAAAGAAGGACGCTTCTGGTTCAACGGTCCCATTAAAGCCATAAAAATAATCAAGGACAAAGGCCTCATACAAGGCGACCTGCGACTGGAAGTTGACCGAATGTCGTTTACGGCTTCCCTAAATACGTTAAACTACAGAAATTTTGAAGCAGCAGCTAGAAAACTGAAAGCGGTTGCGCTACAAAATGAACTTGAGCTGTCCTTTCAACAATCATCTCCGCATAGCACGATTCTTCTGGTGTTGTCTGAAAAACCTCTCTCAGTATTCAACGCAACCGAATTCATAAAAAAGATTCATTTATTGCACAAATCAGCGGATAACGAATAAATCGCCTTCTGCTTGAAAGTGAGCGAAAAAACGCGTTTGACACAGGTGCCGGAGTCGTGACGGTTATTGGACACGTGAACTACAGTATTTGTTGAAACGTATCTCCTATAATAATGGTTGAAAATCTGAAATGGACAAAAAATAGACATTTCTTGTCGAACAAAGCTAAAATCAACCTTCAAACACATTTCTGTTCGAGCAAAAATTGAAAAATCAAAACGATGAACCGCCCAAATTTATTCGAGACCAATATGCGGTCAAAGGCAGAAACAACGTTTTCCTAGTGTGGCGGATGCTTCGGGTTGTAAAAGGATACGCGCGTTTAACTGTGCGCCAATTGTATTACATTTTGGTTTCTAGGTTCAAATACTCTGCAAACAGGGCCTTCTACAAACGAATGAACAGGTACCTCTGCAAGGTCAGACGCGCAAACCCTGAAGTGCACGTGAAATTCATTGACCCCACGCGACAATTCGTCCTCGCGCCCCTGCCCTACTCACGAATGGAAATATGGGTTGAAAAAGACTCCATACGCAATTTTATTGCAAACCTCGCAGCCAAATACAGGCTGAGCATCCAGGTCCTGAGAGGCTTCGCCAGCTTGTCAATGTACAGGAAAGCTCTCGAACGCGCACGCAAAAGAGGAGTCACTACAGTTCTATACGCAGGCGACTGGGATCCAAGTGGGTTGCTCATAGAGACCATAGCACAGGAAGAGATGGATCACAAGACAGGAATCATCTTCTATCGTTTAGCTATTACGATGGAGCAAATCAGAAGGTTCAAGCCTCCTTCGCGGCAAGTTAACATGAAGGATTCCCGAGCGCAAGCGTACGTGGAGAAGTACGGCGACAGAGTTTGGGATGTTGAAGCAATTCGTCCCCGCACGCTCTACCGGTTAATAGAGCTATGCCTCAGGGAAGCTGTGCCTCCTGAATTCTTGGCTGAAGCTGAAACGAGAGAAAAAGCCTCCCGAATAGCTAGGCCAGTCACGGAGCGCCTGCGAAAAACCATCGAGAGAAGGGTCTCCAGCCTTCTAGAAGCCGGCGTGCCCGAAGAAGAAATCCTGACGCGGATTTCAGGAGAATACACCGTCTAAGCAGAGAGGTGACGGAAATGAGTGAGAAAACAAACGAAGAAAAAATCAGGGAATACATCTGGCTGCACGCAGACGAATCTCCAGAGGAAATTCAAGCTGGAATACTGAGGAAATACGGCGAAAGCAGAAGCCGCAACTGGATTGCCCATGAACAAAAAGCTTACTTAGCTGAGGCTGAGCCTTCTGAGGAAGAAGATGCCGCGACAACGCCTTCAATAGACGAGAAAGCTGTTCAGCTCATTGCCAGGAAATTTCCAAGCGCGACTCAAGAGCTGATACACAAGGTTGTAGGATTCAAGTTGACTACTCGTTTGGGCTGCCGCCGCATCAGCCAGAAGCTAAATCATGCCTTGGGAAAGGACACAGTACAGCGCATATGGAAGATGTATCAGTCCATCGCCAAACCAAGCTTGCAATCGCTTAAGCCCAAACCAAAGGAACAGAACGACATCGATAGGTGCCAGACTCAGGCAACGCACGAGGAAGAATTGGCGACCCTTCGAAAGAGGAATGAGATGCTGGAAAGAGAAAACGTTTACCAGCGCCTGAAATATGAAAGAGACGCTTTAATCGTGTATGTAGCTGAGCACGAGATGGCAAAGATACATCTTGAAACCTATCAGCGGTTTAGGCAGTACTGCGAACGCGAACACTTGAGCACAGCAGCGGCGCTCCAAAAAATGGGCTTAACCGCATCCTTCCTACTTGCCTCGCTTGATGAATGGTACACTTCGCACGCTTCAAGTGAGAATTGTAAGATGGTCGGAATGGAAGCCCTCAAATGGGAGGTTACGCTTGAAGTCGACGCATTCCTCGTAAAGACGCTGAAGAAGGGGAAAGCAGACTCAACCCAAAAACCCAAAACCTTTTTCTCCCCCTTCCTAAAATAAAAACCTCGCATAATAGTAGACGGTTCTTAAACGAAACAGACGGTTTCAGACGAACGAGACGCTTTTTAGACGAAAAAGACGCTTTCAGACGCCTTAGACGCTGAACACAGAAAACACCATAAACAAAAACAAACCAAACCACGGACTTTTCCACGACAACGCCCAAAACAAAAAACACAACAAAACCAAACACAACACCCACAAACCGTCTACCAAACAACACCAAAACAAACAACAAAACAACAAAGATTGGTCTAGACCAAACATGTTTCTTGCCCACTTTCAAGTTTTCAGCTATTCCAGTTGTATACAGTTGGAGTCACTTGGGTATCTAACTGCTTCCAATAGGCTCCAAATGGAGTATAACTGACTCTAACTGGTTAGAATAGCTTTTTAAGCCTAAAAATCGTTTATTTTCCTGAGAAAATGGGGAATTGGTTAAAGTGCTTGCAAAGATTGAGGCCCTGAAAGAGATCAAAATGTCTAATGTTGATATTCATTTCACTGTTGAAAGAGTTTTTTACCGGATCTTCGTGGGCGCAGTCAGCACACTGGAGTACAGGTCTGTGGCAACCTTTTTGCGGGAGCAAATTGTGCTGGCAATTGAAGAAGCCGAGCAAAAGACCGGAACGGTTTTCTTGAAGAAGAAGAAAAACATGGCCTTTCCGAGAGAAACAAATCGAAAGCGTTTGAAGATGAGAGCGCCAAGAACCGAATCCTCTGCAGTGCAAGTGCATGTTTACGTTAGCAGTGAGCTCCAAACCGCCTTCTTACTTGCTATCCAAGCACTTGGATACTCCTCAATAGCGGAGCTTTTCCGAGAAAAAATGAGGCTAGCTATTGACAATGCTGGTCGAACAATGGGGTATTCATTAAGACTTAGACAGGAGCGAATCGGCAATTGAAAAAGGCTATTGAAAACTCAAACAGCATGAAAATAAGAATCAACACTGTCGTAATAGGCGAACCCGCTCAATGGCTGAACAATTGGAAAATGAGAGGACTTGTAACCAGCTACACCGACGCCATAATCCAAGCATTGCGGGTCTTCAATGAAAAACTAACTGAGCAAGACTTAAAATCCGCCCAACTCGGAAACATGCAAAGAATAGAAGAATGAACAGAAGGAATTCTTTTTCTTTCTTAGGGATAACATCACCAGACATTTATTCAAAAATTAGTTTATGTTTTTTCAAGCGTTTTCTCGAACTCGTAAACATTTTTGTTCTTGGCAATAGCCTTGGTAAGGATTTCACCGCTTTTAACAGGAGTCTCCCAAAGTGAGCCGAGCAATTCTCGGACTTCCTTTTCGTCTTTGGCAGCCCTGCAAACGCCCTGAACCGTTACTTCCTTTGAGACCCCTCTTTCTCTAAGCTTTTCGTTGAAATCGGCTGCTTTCAGGAGCTGGATGTTTATCCTTGCGGCGTAAGTTGCTAGGCTTATCACAGTCTCGTCCTTCAGCTTTACGCTCTCTTTTGGATTGAACGCCGAGCCTGCAAATACCCCGATAATTCCCTGTTTAATTGTCCTTCCTTCGGATGTGTTAACGCCGAACTCTGTGCTCCACCTCAGCACCTCCAGAAAGTCGTCAACCTGCCGTTTCTGGACAAGGCCCCATTTGCACTCCAACACGTAAGTTATAGGTGAGGCGAAAATGCTTGGAGTGACGCTCCAAACCCTGTCAACCTCAGCGTTCTGCTTTCTTCCCCCGACGCTTTTCATCAGGTGCAACGTGATTCTGCGGGGGTCCATGACGCTCGTTCTGTGCTTTTGGGTCTGGAAAACTGCGCCGACTGTGTACTTGTCGATAAACCATTCAACTGCAGCCTCCCAGTTGTGGCCGACCCTGTTCTGTCTTCCTTTCATCTGCCGGACATAATTCTGTTTAAAAGCAATCGCAACTTTCAGTTCCTCATCGGCCATTGACGTGTGGCAATAATATTTGTAAGCGTTGAACAGCTTAACCTCCCTGAGGTCAGGGTATAGCTGGAGTGCTCTGGAAATCGCACCTTCCGCTTCATACAGCGACAAATCAAGCTTGTTCTGAATGAACTCAAAACTGACAAGGTCTCTAAGCTTCGTTGCTTCAAGAATCTGATCTCTGATTAAGTGAATCCGCTCTATAACAGGGCTCGTTGAAGATTGACTATCCAAAACTAAATTTGTCTTTTGGATTGCTTCTTCTATAGCCTGTTCTCGTGGCTTGCTAATGTCAATCCATGTGAGCAGATAACCGTCCTTGAACGGAGTCTGTTTGTCATGCATTCTGTAACCCCTGACATAGACAATCCCCTTCTTCTCAAAGCGTCTCACGTTGGACATAATGTCGGTAGGCTTCACTCCCTTATCCTTTAGGGAGTTGACCAGCTCCTTTGAGTAGAACGCCCTCTCGCGGTTATCCTTGATGTAATCAAGGACTATCATCGATTTGCTCTTTCCATAAACGCTGCCCCTTCTATCTGCGTACTCCTTGCTGTATGTAACGAGCATCTGACCCTGATAATTTACAGAACGCGCTTTACCATGTCTTGTCATGTAAAGATGATACTGCCTTTGGTTTGAGACGTTGCCCGCCCTGCCCCTGAAGACTTTGATACTGCCGACCTGGGGCTTTGCGGTCCGAAGAACTCTACTCCCTCTCCAGAGCCTAATCAAGGCGCTTTCAATGGAATCGCGACTAAACCCGACTTCCGCCCTAATCTCCTTTGAGCTTCTAGGCTTTCCATCGCTGAGGAGCAGGAGAATCTTTTGCGACGTCACTCTGGGCAATTTTCATTCCTGCTGTATAATAGCCATCCAGCTCTATAAATTCGACGGTTTAAACCGAGAAGTGGAATCCAAAAATAACGCAGAAAAAACGCTCAATTTATATCGCCCCGATAGCGAAAAACTGCCCAAAAAGAGCTTAATTAGAGAATTTTATGTGGTGCCGAGGGCAGGGTTTGAACCTGCGACGACTCGGTCTTCAGCTTCGCCCCCAGGTACGAAAGTAACCAGGTCGAGCGCTCTCCCAGGCTGAGCTACCTCGGCACCCTGTGCTGGGAGTGACCACATCCAAGAATGAAGTGAGGTGTTTTAAAGTTTTCTGAATGGCTGGGTCTGGGTTGCCCTAGGTTTGGTTGGGTTTGGATTCGGATTTTTTCTTACTTCGGAAAAGGAAACATCTCTTAAAAGCGAAAAAACGCTTCTGTTTTCATGGAGGCGCAGGGTACGGCGAAGAAAGCGTTAATTTCTGTTCGGCTCGTGGACGAAAGCATCCTGAACTCGAACGGCACCATCGCGGAGGATATGCTTAGCTGGTTCCTCAGTGGCGTGTTGCCTGCGCCGTGGGTTAAGGAAGTTGAGGGCGTTTTCGTGCGGGATTCTTATGCTCCGCGGAGAACGACGAAGTGAATCAAGAGGTACCCAAATAACCCAGCAGCGAGGAAGCACAGGAACCCCACGTATTTGTCGCGGCTGCGCAGTGGCTCGTAGTTTTCGTATTCTTTATTTTCTTTCAACTTGCTGACCCTGCTCTAGTGGTTGTTTCTGCGAGGGAAAGGCTTTATGAAGGGAAAATATGTAGTTTCAATCCACAACGCACGGGCCGTTAGTCTAGCTGGCTAGGACGTCGCCCTCACGCTCCGTCCTAGCCCTCAATATTGGTTTTATTTCGTTAATTAAGCCTGATTCACTGTTATTTGTTCCCATTGTACCTATATCGCTGACTGTACCCATTACCTTATGCCTAGAAAAGATACGTTTACCGTTGACGTACTGATAATGAATTATTCTCTGACTCTGACCTCTAACCTCCAAGATTCCAACATTACCGCAAACCTTGCAAAGAGCTTTCACACTCTCACCTTCCAACCATTAGAGATGCTATTGCCTACTTCTGTTTCTGGACAGACCCCTTAGCCTTAGCAGTTTCAGCCTTCACCGTAAGATTCTTCATGTACACGAAATTTTTTACAACGCTAATCTCTACTTGACCGTAATACTTGCCCGCTGGAATTTTCCCCACACCTTTCTTTTTCGTTCCTTCGCCACGTGCCAATCTCTGCAACTGAGTCCGAACAGTACCTATCTTAAATGCCTGTGGTGTAGTCAATTCCAATTTCTGAGTTTTGTCACCGCTAGCAAGAAAGCTCTGTATCATCGTCTCCCAAAGCTCCGACTTTTTACCACCTTTTCCAGATGGAACATCAACGTTTCTTTCGACAATTTTAAAATGCTCATCCCATTTATCAACCATTTTTTTACCTCCTATTTTCTGTGCTATATGCTATCTAACATCAGCATATAAGAATTTATGTTATGCCAAATCTGACCAAAATCCCAGAAACAACCCATTTATACAAACCGCTTACGCCTCTATATGCTGTATTCTGTACCGTAAATAGATAATAAAGATACTCCACTCTGCACACTGCAATCAATTTCACACACGATTAATATCTGTTACTATAGCGTTAAAGTTCCCGTTTTGTACGTCTATTCTAAGTAGCCCTTTAACCGTAAAAGTCACAATAACAGACCCCTATGGATAAAGAGCCTCAATTCTGCTCCGTACAGTTTCGTATCAGCATAGCCTCAGCACTGCCCAATCCTTCTTAACATAAACGAAAATCTAAGTACCCAAATCAAGCTCCATTTCAACAAAGAAGCTCAATATGACCTTACAGCTCTGTCTGTTACCCCGTTATTATGGACATTACCGTGACCCTATTAAAGTACCTACGAAAATCTCCATGCCAAGCAAAACCCAATCCCTTCGACCCCACTTCGACCAAAAACCCAACAATTTCCGCTAATTATCCAAAAATACCAAAGATTTCCATCTCTGACACGACATGCACACCGTTACTTGTTTGCTGTGGTATCTGTGCTTAATTCTGTCTCCTTTCTCCATCACTGTATTTTCTGCTACTCTAAAAGATGTGCTAAACAGCTTCAAAACCTTCATTATCAGACACAATTCTCCTAGAATACGCTGTTTCTATATCATTAGCTCTATTGGATGCATTTTTCCTTTTTTGCTCAATCAGCAATCGAAATTTCTCATTAAGCTGTTCAGACAATGACCCAGTACTTTCTTCTCTTTTATCAACGCAATTACTATCTTTAACTTTAAAACCGTGATTTATCTCAAATTGTGTTATGCCAACCAGCATCATTTCCTCCATAACCTTAGCTTGTGACACGTCTAATCTTTTTGCATAGTCCGCCACCAGCTTGTCAATGTCAAAACGAAGAACAAAGTGTTTTCTAATCCCTTTACGTCCTTTAGTTAATTCGGTTTTATCTGGAATTCTGTATTTCATGCAACCACATCTGGAACATCAATAACCATAAAATCATAACAGTCAGCGCAGTAAAGCCTTAATCCCAAAGCTCTCTTGAAATTCCTTCTATTACGATAGCATTCATTGGAACGGTCTCGTCCAGTCACATAATACAATTCTCCCTTAGAGATTTCTCTCCCACATTTAGAGCATGTTTTAGGACTCAACGCATGCCGTTCCCTCATTAATCCTGACCTCCACAAACAAAGACTTCTATTTTGCTTCTGAACAACCAGTCCAGCGTCTCTTGACTCACATGCTCGTTTATAACATTGTCTAAAAAAGATACATACAGCCTTTTACGGACATTCGGCAATTCGTCATACGCATTCAATGAAGTTATGTAGCGTCTAAGTTTTTCTTCTTTAATAAATTCCCATGCATTTTTGTAATTAGTAGATTCGGCAACCTCAAACAGTATTCCAGTGTGCTTATCAACAACTTCTAAATCTACGCCAAAATTCATGTAAGAATCAACTCGAACAAAAAACCCCTTAGCCCTGTAGTCATTCGCAATACGGTTAACTCTGCGCATTCCAATTTTAACATTATTTCTAAGAGACTGTGAACTAGAAACGGTGATTTGACCTGAAACTGCATACTTATATTTTTCTTCCCCCATAGTATACATTTGGCGATACCCATCCTATCGCTAATTTTTTTCAAATAAACTAAGATTCTGTGCTCTGTTTTTTCTTTATCCAATCTCCGTCAAGTAAGCCTGTTTTCAATTCGGCAACTCTGTTTTCATCATACCTCAAAAATCTGTCCTTAGCCTCCAGCAAAAAGATGCGCTCACAAAGATTTCCAGCTAAACTGACCCATTCCCTAAAATCCCGAATTTCCCGACCATCTAGAGATGCCTTTGCCTCATAAGCCTTAATTCGACTCAACACACGGTTATAATGAAGATGCAGTTCCTTTAGCGAGTCCATAATCATGCATCCGTAACTACGTTGAAAGATGCCATTCCTACTTTTTCTCCGTTTTACTCTTCAAACTCGCCATCAAATCAGCAATTCCACGCTCCACCAACTTCTCACACGTTGCGCTCCTACTGCTACCAGAACTTTTCGCTATCAAACCCAAAGCTCGCAAAACTTTAGAATCCAGCGTCATTGTGACCATCAATTTTTTCTTAGCCATCAACTCTCACTCCAGCCATCAACTAACTCAGCACCGAGACCTTTTGGACACCAACAACCACAAAACCGCCCTTCATCCGCTCTAGACACCTGTAGAGAACGCCCATTTGCTCTGCAACTCTTCATCTGATGCGGTTTTGCCTCAACCAAATTCAAACACGCCTCACAGCGAAAGAGACCGCTATTCATCCCAACATAATCCCCTGATTGCCACAAAATCCCTTTTTTGCTGAGATAACCCAAAGTTACCTTTGCTTCTGCATCGCTAACACCCATACCACGCACTAATCTATCATACGCCAAGCGTCCATCAACAACAGAAGCATTACTTCTCAGCACATCAAGACACTTTCTTATTAATGTGCCATTCGTCTTAGCTAATGTACTATTTTGCTCTGCATCATGCACACATACATTCTGCTTTTTTCTAAATATCCCTGAGAACCTTTGCAAGCTCTGACCCCCGTATTCTACCGCTTAACAGTCCAGAAACTAACTCGTCTGCATCAGATTTCTGCACATCATCAACATTTCTGCCTTCTCCCAAATCCAATTTAGGAACACTAAATTTGCTACTGTCTGCTCTACTTGTAACAACAGGTTTGAATCCAAGACTTTTTTCTGAATCCTTTTCCATCGCCATCGCACTCGCCAAAGAATTGACCGCATCGACTAGCTTCTCTAGCAAATCTCCCATCGAAGTCAATACATCTTCGATATACTCAAATTCTTCAACCATCACATTTCACCGTAAACATGTTATCTTATCGTACTATTAAACGTGTCGAACAGATTTTCTGCAATTCCTTCCAAATCCTTCTCTACCATCTCTCCAAAATTCCATGAAAATTACACATTTACACGGCATCTCCGTTCTGTACACTGTAAAACAACATTTCTCACTGTACAACAACATATTAAAGACTCTCATCCGTCAACTCTCTGCACTCCTAACCACAGTTACCATCCGTAACATTAGGAGATGCCCATCACACCAAAAACCGCAATCCCAAACCCAAAAAATCCGCTCAATCCACCTATGCGTACTAGCCCTGTATACAATACGTTATACGATAGTTACGGCATACGATAGTCCTTTACTGTAACCAACTCTGCACTGTAGCTGTTCTTGTTTCTGATAGCTCGGTTGACCGATTGTCTGATGAGCGTGCTCGAATGAGAAACGCAAAAACTAAAAGCTGAATTAGTTAATCTGGTTTTAGTGAAAAAAGGGAAAGAAACATGCCGAGAAGCATTATTAAGCGGTACGCTAGTGCTCAAGTAAAAGCTCTAATTGACAAATCAGAATCAATAAGAGACCTCGGACATAATCTTACAAAAGGTACATTAAGAGAACTTTTTGTTACGGATTTATTAAGTCCATTTCTAAGTAGCCAATTCAGCATAGGTTCTGGAATAATCATCAATCAAAAAGGTGACCAAAGTCGCCAGAATGACCTCATTATCTTGAACAACCATATTTTGCCACCATTTATAATCAAGCAGAATGTTGGAGTCTATCCAGCGGAATGTGTTGCAGCTACAATTGAGGTCAAGAGCAGATTAACAAAAGACGAACTGGAAAAAGCTGAAGAAGATGCGTCTTTCCTAATTGAGACAATTTACAGAGCTGAAGGAACTGTTACACCTACCGTCATTGAAAAGCCTCTATGTGCTGTCTTTGGTTTCTATGGTACAGGAGCTAAAGAGCTTTCAAAAGAGGTTACTGGAAGGCAGTGGCTTACTGAGAAAGAGAGACATTTGAAAGCTATTTGTTTGGTGAATAGGTTTTCGTGGCTACATCTTGGAACAGGATGGACTTTCAGGAACGGAGACATGAGAACTAACGAAGAGACCAAGAGGTTTTTGGCAGTAATTATTGACAATATAAGGTTCAAAGCAGTAAGAATGGAATCTAACTTAGGTATAGGTGTTCAAGACTGGCTTAGCATTTACCTCAGAGACCAATAAGTGCATGTTATCCTCAGTCAAAATAAAGCAAACGAATAATCTTAAATCTGCATAGCGCGGTAAGAGAGAAAGATGAGGTGATTAATAAATGAAGAAATGTGGATTGTGTGCAGAAGAAATTAAAGACGATAAGTATATCACGGTAAATAAGGGAACCAAAAACAAACTCGTATTGATAGCTCACACAAAATGCTATACTGCTGAGCAAAACCGTGAAATCGTTAACAAAATCGTGGGTTCTGTTTAGTTCTGTGAGAATCAAACTTCTTTCACAATGCAAGAATTCCAAAAGATGCAAAAACATAATAGCTGAACTAACCCCTGAAAATAAGAAGGTGTAAATTTTGGATAATCAAACAGAATGGGAACAATTCGAAGCGGAAATTAAAAATCAATTTTCAATTTTCAAAGAGTTGCCCCAGTTCAAAGGTTCAAGCTGGCATATAGCGTGGCATACACTTCTTGATATTTTTGAAAAGAGCGATTTAAATACGTTTGACGTTTTAGCAACACTGCGGATAATTAAAAAAAGCGATAATCCAAGAGAGACTGCAGTTGCTGGAATGTTGGCTTTTTTGTGGGAATACGAAGGCAACTACATGTCATGCGTAGACGGATTCTGCTTTTTACTAACTGCAAATGGTCATGACCTTTTTGATATTATTCATCGGAAATACGTTAAATCACTTGAAGACATAGGCAACGTTGACATTTCTACTAAACTTCGATTCCTAGAAGAACATGGTTTTGGGATTCTCAACCGAGAGGAAGACCAACAATTCAGAAACAAAATTGCACACCACGATTTCATATTGGATGGTTCTGGGAAAGTCACGATTAAAAACAAAGAAGTAAATGTAGCTTCAAGATTTAGTGAACTTCGCAAATTTAATCACAAAATAATCCATACTTTGGGTGGCTTGGATTATGAGGAGGCAACTGCGCGCTAGACTGAAGAATAGAAATAGTGATTGATGTCGAAGACTAGAAGTCTTTTAAGATAATTCACGCCTAATAATGAATAGGGCTGAAAGGAGACTCTGAGAATGAAGACAATCGTTAAAGTTGCCATAGGAATTGTTGCGATTGTTATTATTCTGACGATTGTTGGAGCAATAGTTTCAATGAGAGCAAATCAGCCACTAGACACAACAATGACAAATTCAAAAGTAAGTTATCAACCAACTGTAACAGCAACACCAACGGCAACAGCTACGCCAACAGCAACGTCTCAACCAAGTCCGAACATCACGATTAACTATGGTTACCAAACACTGCAATCACTCACAGAGAATACTTTTGGCATCGCTACCACTAAAACTCCTGACCCTGCTGGGTCATTTCTAAAGGTATTTATGACAATTAAGAACAATGGCTATAATCAAAGCTTCAGCACAAGCTGGATGTATTTCGACGTCTTAACAGACGGTGCAAAATATGGTGCAACTTATTTTGTCGATACGGATGGTAAATACAAAAATGTACTCCTTCAGGATTCAGTTCAGGTCTTTAGCGGAGGAACGTATACTGATACGCTTATATTCCAAGTTCCAGCGACAGCTACTTCTTTTACTATGGGTTACTCGGATTTTTCCTTTCCACCCAACTATGACATTGTGTGGATTAAAAAATAATTCAGAATTGCTGTTGCTACCAAGAAATAGAGATAGAAACAGCTCCCATTAATAATATAGATGAAAATCAGTTCTTTTATAGTCTTTCATAGAACTAAGAAATAGGGATAGGTTGTTATTGCAGTACGGCTATCGGTTGCTGTGGCTGTGCATCTATGGTTTCTAGAGCCTTGAATATTCTAACGCCTAGCTCTTTCAATCGTGGACTCCAGTAGTGACGGATAAAGATAGAAACGGGAATTCTACCGCATACAAGATTCTGCTCTATCTCTAAAATGCCATGATTGACTAGGGTAGTGCCAAAGATGTCTCGTAACTCATTAAATCGCATCGGTATCTTATAGTGTTCTAGTCGTTTACGTATTGATGGATAAGTTACTGGTTGACTGTGTGCTATCTCTTCTAGGAGTTGAGGCTGTATGAATGTGATGTAACATGCTTTTGACCGTCTGATAAACAGTCTAGGGTACTTAAAGTGACAGAGAACATTAAGGTTAGAATCATAGTAATCAGATAATCTGCCTTCTCCAGCTAGCTTAATGCATAAGTTGAAACTAGCGATGCCTTCAGACACTCTTAGACCTGACAGTTTAAGAAACTTAGCGAATAACTGTTCATTCTCCCTAAGATATGGTGACGTCTGTTCTAGCCATAGAAGTGTATCTTTATCGTTAGCGTTAAGGATTCTTAGAAAAGCAGTTAATCCATTAGTTCTATACATCTTTATTCCATGTTCATTTAGCCTAGCCTTAAACTCTGTGTATGTACCTAGATACTTAGATAGCATAATTAGTGCTTTAATTGCGTGTGTTCGTTGCCAATTAGTAAGCAATTCCAAATCTCTTAGATTGTCACTGTAAATAAGATAGCCGTACTTTCTAGCACATGGCATAATATTCTTGATGTATGAAGCAGAGAATTCTTTGTTGACAAGCCATAGCTTAAACACATCTAAATCAACGGTATTGGGTACAGATATGGGTACAGAAACGCTTAAAGAAGCCTTCTTTGACGATAATAAGCATGGGCTGTTCGTCCAGTCTGGTAAGACGTCGCCCTCACGCGGCGAAGATCACCGGTTCAAATCCGGTACGGCCCACTCCAAATTCGGTGTGAGTCTCCACAGCAACATCGCCAATGCTCTCGGCGGCAGAGATTGTTTTATTGTAATATTCAGCTTTTTTGACTAAGGGGATGAGTTTAGCATCAATGTCACTTTAGTATGGCGCCTAAATCTGTGTTTTCGTTCAACACACTCTTGGCAATGTTTATTAGCCTTCAATATCTTAGCTAAAGAAGAACAAGCGCAAATAATAAGTCAGGAGAGGAAAATCTGTGCCTTCGTCGACCAAAAACACGATTAGAAATGGATTAGTTTTGGCGGCAATCTTGTGCCTAGTCAGTTTCCCTGGACTGCCAATTTCTTCAGCAATGGAACCCATGTGCTTTCAATCGTTCAATGGTTCTGCAGGAAGTCAGTCTGACTTCGCCATAAGCGCTTTCCCGTCAGACCTTTCGACCCCTGCTGGGCGCTCCATTAACATAAGCATACTTGCAACATCTCTCGGCAGATTCAACGGCACCATTTCACTGTCGACGTCACTGCCAATAAGTTGGTCGTCAAACTTTGACCTTTCCTCGCTGTCACTGAAGAATGGCAACTGCAACTGGACAAAGCTAACGGTATCCATCCCATCTGATGCGCCAATTGGAACTCATAGAATTGAAGTGGCTGGTACCAACGGGTCGGTTATCCGTTCTGCAAACGTAACCGTTAATGTTGTCGAACCTGACTTCATGTTATGTACTCACCCATCAACCCTACGGATGCTTGCAGGATCAAGTGTAAACACAACAATCGGAGTTTTTTCTCTGTACAGATTTAATGGCACTGTTTCCTTAACTGCGATTTCTCCAACGGGTTGGCCCGCCTCAAGTTTTGCGTTAACCTCGTTATCTACTAAGTCAAATGAAGGTAACTCTACAACATTGTCGATAAGTGCGCCATCAAGCGTCATGCCTGGAAGATACGTCGTTAAAGTCACCGGAGTGAGCGCTTCACTATCTCATAGCATAAATGTGACAGTTCAAGTCGTAGCACCAGATTTTAACATCTATGCATTTCCGTCCTGCATAGACATCCTCGCAGGATCCTCCAAGAACATTACGATAATAGTAAACCCAGTTAATCGTTTCAACGGAACAGTCAGCCTAACCGCAGAATACCCCGCAGGAATAACCTCAAACCCACCCGTTCCACTCTCAGTTGAAATCAAATACAACGCATCCAGCTCATCAACACTCAACATCACAGTTCCATCAACCACTGCAGTAGGAAAATACGTCATTACAGTCACTGGAAGTAGCGGCGGATTAACTCATAAGGTAAACGTGACAGTTCAAGTAGTGAGACCAGAATTCAGCGTCTACACGTTTACTTCATCCCTGTCGGTTCACGCTGGGTCCGCTAAGAATGTGACTTTAATGGTGTCACCTCTGAATGGTTTCACCGGAACAGTAACATTATCGCTGTCTGCTCCAGCTGGCTGGACATCGACAGTTCTGGCTCGAACATCACTCACCATAAATGGGAGATCAAACTCAACAACGCTGTCAGTTGTGGTTCCACCAACAGCTGCCACCGGAAACTACATACTTACTGTCACGGGGACAAGCGGCTCATTGACTAACTCTACAAGCTTGACAATAACAGTGAAATAGCAATACATGCAACAGCATAAACATCACCCCTTTTTTGCTTAAGTGGCCTCGTAAGCCTGGATATTCATCTCAAGGCTCAGGTTCCCCAAATTTGGTCCGATTACCCGTGCAATCAACCACCGTTTGCTCTTTGGAAACCTGCCGTTGCTATTTGGGCCTCAAATCTGAGAATCGGGACTAGTACCCGTTTGGGATTAAGTCCAGTTCTGGCACATCAATACTTTTGTCAATGGCAGTTTTGGGGTCTGTCCGTCATGATCTCTTTTTCTTTCCCATTCACGCTGGCACGCGACCAAGTCACACCGTTTTGGGCGGGTGGGGTGGAGCCGCGGGTTTTACGACGTAGTTTTTGGAGATTCTTTTAAAGACGTAGCCTGCCTGAAGCGGTGCAAGTGCAATGCCTACGCCTTCCATGGCGAGGAGTATGGCGAAGACACCGTTTGAGTAGTTGGTTAAGCCGTAGTTGGCTGTCCACTGGAGGTCTTCCACAATTCTGAACAAGAACAGCACTGCCGTGAATTCTGTTGCGACCTCTCCCCACTTACTCAGTGACAGTACGCCAACTATGGAAATGGCAGCCAAAACTATTGAAGTTGCATTAAACGCATTTATTGTCTGATCTGTGTAAGCCCACGCAAGCTGGTAGGCGATGAAGAAAACGTTGATTAGCACTGCTAAGTATGTTGCGGTTGTTCTCTGTATCTCCACTGTCTCGTTTTCGGCCGCTTTGGCGCTGAATTTGTTTGCGAAGATTTGTTTGAAAATGTATACTAACACTGCAGAGCCGATGATGAAAGCGACGATGGGGATGAAAACTCCGGTTACATAATCTACAAGAGCAAAATTCGGGTAATACAGGTAGGCAGATTGAAAGTTAAACATCTGGGCGGACATGTTGAAAGCAGCGGCAACCGCGGTCAGAACAGCGCCCCATTTCTTCATTAAGAACAGTCCTGCGAAAGCGACCAAGGCTAGAATTAGCCCAAGCAAGTTTACAGCGGTGTAGAGGTAGTTAACGTTGAGCGCGGTGTAGACAAGTGAGCCCACCACAATCGCAAATAAGCCTATTAGTGTCAGTTTTACTCCGAGGGGTCGCCCAATTCCATTTTCGCTCATGTAAAGTCAGCCTTTAAAGTTACTGTTTTGGATGGGATGAGTATAAGAAACTTTCGAAGCCGCTGCATAGTGCGAAGTGGTTTCATATGTTTATGAAGTGGCCGATTTTCCTGTTGACCGCTTTCTGATAGGCAAGCTCCGCAGTCACCGCGTCCTGAATCGCTAAACCTGTGGAGTCAAACACCGTGACTTCACCCGGTGACAGACGCCCAGGTTTCTTACCAGCCACGACCTCGCCCAGTTCAGCCCAAACGTCTTCCTTAGACAACATGCCTTGGGACAACGGAACATTTATCTCCCCACTGTGAGACGCCTGATCCCAATCATCAACAACAATTTTTGCCCTTCTCAAAATCGCAGGATCCATCTCCTCTTTGCCTGGGGCATCCGCACCGATGCAGTTGAAATGCATGCCATCGGACACGCAGGAATTCTGAACCACAGGCTTAGTCGAAGGAGTTGTCGTAACCACAATATCCGCTCCCTCAACCGCATCTTCAGCAGTCGCGGCAGAAGTAGCCTCTAATCGATTTGCCTTTGACTTGGCTTCTGCTACGAATGCTTCTGCAGCTTTCGGAGACGCGTCCCAAGCCCTGATCTTCGTCAGGCTTGGAAAAACTGAGAGCAAAGCGAGAAGCTGCGTTCTAGCCTGAACTCCCGTCCCTATGAAACCCGCTGTTTCCGAGTCTTTCCTGGCTAGATACTTCGCGGCTATGCCTCCTGCAGCCCCAGTCCGCAGGGCTGTTATCCGTGTTCCGCCCAGTATGGCTAAGAGCTTCCCGTTTTTTGGCTCAATCAGGAGAATCGTCGCCATCACGGTGGGCAGACCGAATTTTCTCATGTTCTCCGGATGAGCGTTAACTATTTTGACCGCAGATATATCCAGCCTTTCAAGATAGGAAGGCATGGTTCTCAGGTCACCGTTATCCTTGAAGTACTTAAGATAGGTTTTCGGAGGCATTTGCACGTAGCCCAAAGCCCGCTCTTTGAAGGCTAATTCGACAACTTCCAATACTTCCTCAATGGATAGCATCCCTGCGATTTCTTGTTCAGTTAACAGCAAGACTTCGATTTGACTCACCCGCCAAACGCTTTTTGAAACAATTGTCTCTATGCCGTGGAGAATTTATTTGCTTATCCCCACCTGTCCTGCGTTTGCTGAAGTCTGGGGGTGGCGAGTTTTTGGGGTCTGTCCGTCATGATTTCCTCATCTTTCCCAATCAGACTGGGACGGCGACATCATCCCCCGCTAATACAACACCATCCCAGTCTTTTAATATTGTGAACGTAATGCTCTGGATGCAAAGGAACGCTTACGAGGAAAGCACAGTTGCAAAAGTGGCGAAGCTGCTTAGACATTTACAGAGAAACTGCAACGTAACCGACCCAGAAGCCGTAAAAATGTATGTGGCAAAGAAGAAATGCGGAAACGGACACAAAGAAAACCTAATCGAAGCATACGCAATTTACATACGGTCAGAAGAATTAACATGGAATCAGCCATTCTATGAGAGATACGACAAGAAACGTCGAGCACCAAAAGAAGCATTACTCGACTTTATGATAAGCCACTTTCGCTTAGAAATGGCACTCAAACTATCAATGTCAAAAGACTTAGGAACACGCCCAATAGAGCTAACATGGTTCACAGTAAAAGACATCGATTTAGCCACAGGAATAGTATCAATCACAGGCGCAAAACACACAGTAGGAAGAGAAGGAAAACTAAAACCAAAAACCATAGACCTCCTGAAAATCTACATAGAGAAAAAACAACTAAATCCCAACAGCACATTATTCAATATCAAATCACAGAACATGGCAAACGACTACAGACACTATAGAAACCGCTTAGCCAAAGACTACAACATGCCCGAACTCAAGCAAATACAGCTCTACGACTTCAGACGCTTCAAAGCATCAAAAGAATACCACCTATCAGGCAAGCTACTCCTAGTTAAAGAAATCTTAGGACACAAAGACACACGAAGCACAGAACGCTATATCAGTCTATTTGACGAGAAAAATATAACATGGCTACCCGTAGTGTGCACCACAGAAGAAGAAATAAAGCAAGCAATCAACGACGACTGCATATTCGTGTGCCAATCAGACGGAAAGACATTCTTCAAGAAACCTGCATAGAAAGCGGAAATTAAACCGCTAACCCTACTCTTTTCTACACGAAAAGAGCTTGAGAGTTTAAATTCTTAATTAACCTAATATTGTATTGAGTGAAATGAAGAAAGCACTCATACCAACAATAATTATTATTTCCGTATTGACAGTTGGCGTTATTTCTGTCTACTACTTATCTTCAACGCCTAATACTTCTCCAACCCCAGAGTTTTCATCTAAACCTCTTCCATTAATATATGTTACAATTTATCCAGCAGACCATGGAGATGAAAACGTTGCTCAAGGTTCAACCTTTCAGGAAAACATAACAATAACATCTAAAACAGACATAGAACTAGTGATACCCTTAGGGAATCTTACCATAACAGACCGTGACTATCCCAGCTGGGGTTTCGGGATACCGCAAGGAGAAATATTCAACTACACATTTACCCCAGACCAATTAATTCTAAAACCATATGGGTTGAACTCTTCTCTTCTCACAATTCACCTAGCAGAGGATGCTCCCTTAGGAAACTGCGTATTTTTTTTCGACATGGGCAACCCTCACCAAACACACCTAAGCGGAGGTAGTGTATATGTGACAATAACCTCACCTAACACAGATACCAGCCCAACTACCAAACCCAACATTAGATAACAGACTTGACAGCTTACTCTGCAAGCCCTCGGATACTTATCATAACAGAAACAGAAGAAGAAATCAAACAATGCATCCAAGACGACTGCATCTTAGTATGCCTAACGAAGGGAAAGACATTCTTCAAGAAGTCAGCCTAACGGCGGAGCAATCCGCACCCTTCTCTTTTGGCGGAGTTTACAGTTGCTAAATATTTTTTCGAATGAGTTAACTACCGAGGAATAGAAATTAGTTGTGGTGGAGCTGCTGGGATTTGAACCCCGCCACAAGTGGAGATGTCACCCGCAAGTCCCCTTTTTTTAATGATAGCGAACAGGAAGACAAAGAATGCCTTTATGTTCTTCTAATATCACTCACTTAGCGTTATACGAAGATATGTCATGTTTTTTTCAGTTATTCTCTCCAATGGCTTTATTTTGAATGTGTTGGAGTAGAGAGGACTCTCAACAACTATGGTGTGGAATTCACCGTTCTCTCCAAGAGGGTCTATTTGCCGCGTTCTTGATAAGAAGGCTTTAGCCGTTTCACTACTTATTGTGAACCCTAACAATTCATCAGTTAGATATTCTGTGTTAACACCTATGATTGTAGCTTTGAACCTGGGTTCATTGAACATTTCCTGGAATAGAATTGATGTATTCTTCCCGAAAAGAGGTTCAAGCAGTTCTATGCCTGCTTGACTGCATATATTTTGGAGCCACGTTATGTGTTGTGGAACGTTGATGTCTCCAGCAACGAGTGCATCAACATTGAGATTCTTAAGTAAGTCAACAAGTTCTTGTTCACCTTTGTGAAGGTCTACGACTGCGAAATGTTTGTTCATGGATTTTGCAAGGGTTTTTAGGGCTTCTATGTTATGGGCATGAGGCGACGTGAAGGTTGGAATTTGATGAATTAAATGTTTAACCTCAACACCTTGTTTTTCAACAGTGGATATGGCATGAATAGATTCTTTGCCGCCTGAGAAAAGACTCGCCGCTAACACTTTCTCAACCTTCCATGATTGCTATTCCTTTTCCTGATATTTAACCTATAGCGACATTGCTTTTCTGAATTAGCTAAGCAGAGACGTCACCAACAGAGCGCGTGAAAATTGCGCATAAAAAGAAGCAATATGTAGATAATGACCAAAGTTTTTTTAGTTCAAACATGCAAAATAACTCCCAAGAAGAAGTGATACAGAATGGAGAACCCAGTTCTAGACGCCATCAAACGCAGGCGTAACATAATGCGCTTTGACAGTACACCAATCGAAGAAGAAAAAATCCAAGCGCTCCTCGAAGCAGGCAGATGGGCACCCAGTTGGGCAAACAAACAGCCTTGGAAATTTATAGTAGTAAGAGATAAAGCCCTGAAAGAAAAATGTAGCACATCCTCCCCAACAATCTTCACCAAAGGCATCAAAGAAGCACCAGTCTGCATAGTCATAGTCGTCGACACCCAAGCGGACCCGTATCACTACACGGAAGACGGAGCCGCCGCCGTCCAGAACATAGCATTGGCAGCTCACAGCCTCGGCTTATGCACAGGATGGATCGGCATCATCGACATTAATAACAATCCAGACTCAGCTGAAAACAAAGTCAAACAAATCCTAAAAGTGCCTGACTCCTACCGCGTAGTTGCAATTATTCCAGTGGGTTACACAAGCGGCGGCTTTCCCGAGCCCAAACGGAAGCCACTGAACGAAATTGTGTTCCAAGACAAATTCAGCAGTTAAGTAATAGCCCATAGCGCGTGCTCACTAAAACACTTCGAATAGACAACCTAAAGAAAATCTCCGCGCGTACAAATCCTCGATAGCTAGCTCCCTTTATCCTCATGCGCGCGCTATTTAGATTCTACAACTAAGCGCAATTGAAAGAGCGACAACAACAATCGAACTTCCGTGCAGAACGGAATGAGGAATAGCCCTTTCGTTCACATAGACATAGAAGGTGAATCCCCAATCGTGTCAATCGTGAAGTCTCGGCGTCGCTTGCGCTCCACCTCAAACGTTCCAGTCGATACCGCACCATTGACCTCAAAAGTCTATTTATACAACTTGCTCCGTACCGATGACCATGAATGCCGAGCGCATCTTCAAGCCAAGACCAAGAATCGAAGCATTCTCAGACCTGATATTTGGATTGGCTCTTTCAATCGGCTCTCTGACACTAATCAGTCAGCAATTCACGACCTTTGAAGCACTAATGGCTTCCCTTGGACTCTATGGATTCAGTTTCCTCATATTAGTTAGCGTTTGGCGTTCATACTCAACTGTAACTTCAATCTTGCCAGCAGAAACCGAGACATTGACCAACCTAAACATAGCGCTGCTGTTCCTAGTCTCTATTGAGCCCTTCCTATTCAACCAGCTCTTCGCTGAAAACGGCTCCATGTTCTACGGCGTATCAATAGTGTACACGATTGACCTCGCGGCTATGTTCCTGATTCTAGCATTCTTCAATAACTCCCTCGCGGATGAGGAAAAGAACCGCGTACCAAAAGAGCACTTAAAAATATACAAGTATGCCCGTAACTTTGACCTGCTAATTGCAGCGGTTTTCCTCATTTCCATTTTGCCCTTTTTCGCCTCTGTGTACGTTTTGCAAGTCACAGTCGGTGGCGCTCGTTTTGCAATTCCTCTGAGAGTGTTCATGTGGATTCTTGCTCTGATTTTAGGGTGGATAAGGCGTATTTGGGAACAAGTTGAAAGTCGCACGTAGAATCCATCGTTTCTTGCTTCGATGTCACCTAAACCTATGCAGTCTCTCTCGGCGTCGCTGCGCTCCGCCTCGCACGTTCCAGACGAACCGCACAAGCTAAACGCAACCCAGATAGGAAGCGGTTTGAGTTTATCCAAACTCTATAAAATGGTCGACAGCATTATTATCCCTAATGTTAAAAAAATGTAACGGTTGATTTGGATTCTGTTTTTCTTGATGTTTTTTGCTCTCACTGTAAAACCATTCCAAATCTTCTACCCAAGATTGGGTTTTCCTTAACTCTCTTTGTTTTTTAATGTAATCTTCAAGCGATATCCACGAGTATACTGTCATAAATGAAAACATCTTTAGTGCAACCTTCTTTGGCAACCACTTTTCTCTTACCATCATGGCAATTTGGTCTAATTCTGCTATTACGGCATCTGCCGACTTTCGTTCTTCTTCTGTTAAAGCGCGCTTTTGCATACGTGCTAAATATACAGTTTTCCTTCTTCCTTTTGCTTCAGGTGTATCAAGCACATCGAATAACCGTTTAGCGCCCTCTAGGTTCCGTGACCGACCCTCTCCTCTTATTTGAATCCCAAGAAAGATGAGTGCTGCAAACGTGAAGACACTGGTTACAACGGCGGCAATATTGGCTGCAAAAAGAGCATTGTCAATCATCGGTTGAGGAAGCGACATATGACTTCCTTACATAATGAGGTTCGTTGCATATATAATAATTGCACTTTTGGTTTCGGATCTTATACGCGCGCCGCTCCCATCCAAACGACGACGAGAAGAGCGAGGAGACAGTTCACTAATGCAGCACGCAGCAAGTCTTAAATCTGCACACCGTAAAATAGCATTGACATGGCAAACCAACACAGGGCAGAATGGACTCCTGATGATGTTAGAGAGGCAAAAAACAGCCTTATTAAGTACTACTCAGACCAGCAGGGTTCTCAAAGCACCCGTCTCGTTGGCTTTGCTGTAGGTCTTTTTACTTTGCTTGGGCTTGCACAAGTGTCGTTTGACAAGGGGTTACGTGAGGTTTACTCAAATTTTCAAGGCTTTGTAGTATTTACTGATATTCCTTGGTTTTGGGATTTCTGTAAAGTTGTTTTCTTGCTTTTCAGTACTTGGCTTATCTTATTCTTTATTGTGCGTTCGATTTTTCGATACGCAATGTTCGGTTATATGTCGACTATTTTGATGAACCTCCCAAGAGACGTTGCTGAGCAAATAATAGTAGAAAATGCAAAAAAGGAGGAAGTACCCGTGTTTATAGACCGCCAACAGTGGGCTTTTAACGTTGCTACAATGCGGGCTCTTTATAAAGACGTCCACCTTTTTTGGATTTTTCGAGCACGTTGGTTTTTCACAAGTGGAGACATCGCGTGTCCGAGTTGCGAAAATAAGGGGCATCTCTTATCGGGGGCTGTTGCGTTTGCTTTTGCTGTTCTTTTGCTTCTGTTCTTATGGTAAAATAGTAGGGCGCGCTGAACCTAAACGGTCTCTCTCGTTGCTTCGCTCCGAACCGCTCCCCACCCAAAACCACAGGAATAACGCACATTTCAGCTCGCGCGGGTTCAAGAACCTACGGAACACTGTTAGACTCAAGAACGAACCCAAGATACATGCAGAAATATGGCTATACCAAAGTAGAAGAGTAACCTCTTCTCTTTTCTTATATTTTGAAATCCAATGCAACTCAGTTAGTTTTATTACTTGAAGCGTCTCATTAGCAATTGTGATTTAGATGAGAACACCGCTATCACGCAAAGACATTAGCCCTAAGAGATTGGCTGAGGGAGAAAAGCCTGACGACTATCTCGCCAAACTGGCAAAAATGATTCCTGCAGAAGTGGTTTCTTTTTACATCATTTCAACAGGTGCAATCACTGCTGCTGAAGGAGAAGTCCCAAAAGACGCGCTTGCGTGGTTAGTATTTGGAGTCGGACTACTGGCAACGGCACTTCTGGCTTGGATAACTGCTAAGAAAGACCTTACAGCGGCTAAAGCTGACTTTATTGAACAGCGTGCGGGTTGGAAAACAGTATTCACAACTTTTGGCTTTTTTGTTTGGGTATTCGCATTAGGTGGTCCGTTCACCCAAATAACCGGTTACTTTACAGTTTACGGAACACTCCTGATGATGATTTATACACTCCTTGCTCCTGCATTTTATGACCTGATTCCTATTCCTTTGAGGAAAACCAACCCTCCCCCACCTTGAAACAAAGTAAGAAAAAATTGAAAGCGCGCGCGAAAAACATAGGTAAAACCGTGAGCGCAAGAAATACTGATACTAAGAAATAGACAGCAGCGAATATTGTTAGTTTATGACATTCGCATACAACTCTATTTGCGCTCTTAACTGCAAGCTGTCTCCTCAGTTTCTACATCCTTGCTTCTCTCATTTGGTTATTTATTGCGCGAGGCTTTTGCCTTGTACTTTCTCATAGTATTTTAGACCACTTTGTGCAAAGCTATTCTATTTTCGGGCGCTAATAGAAATATTAGCAGAAAACTATAGGGGGTCCTCGCTATTGGGGGTTTTCAAAGCCAATAACATGTTGAAGAACTGGGAATTTAAGTTGTAAATTTCTTTGTAAATTGATAAATTTCGCGACAGTTCATAAGACAGTCCTGCTCCAAGATTTTTCACAGGAGACTGCAAAAATTTGCTGCGACTAGAGAAGGTGATTGTCGGAGAGGCAGTGCATTTTTTGTTTGGGGCTATTCTGCGAAAACCCAATGCACAGGAATGCAGCCGTCATATTTGGATGCGAGGGGTGTGCACAATTCATTTTTTATAGTTTGTCCGCTCAAGAATCAGTGAGCAGTGCATGGGTTAACCCGGGTGTCACCAAGATTGCCCAATCTTGAACCGTACCATTCAATTCATTCGGGTTAATCCCAGTACTTGCTCACCTGTTTCAGGCTTGAGTCGCCCCTAAGCAAAGCCTCGATAGCGTTCGCTTCCATGCTTACAAGCCCAGCCATAACCATCGAAGTCTTCTTCAACAAGCCTTTGGGCCTAACCCAGCAACCCCTCAAGATGTTATGTTTAGAATGACTGTTGAACTGCTCCGCGGGGTAACGTCTACCCCTGAAGAACTCTGCATTCGTAACCTTGCCTTCCTTGCCTTTTCTTCGAGGGTTAACAGCAATGATGGGTTTAGCGCCCATGTCTCTGACGGCTTTGATGTTCTGCAGGGAGTGGTAACCAGCGTCAGCCAAAACGTACTGCGCCTCAAGGTCCTCGATGAGTTTAGGTAGAAACGGCGAGTCAAAACGGTTCCCCGGCGTAACTATGGCTTTCAATGGTAAGCCGAGTTGGTTGACGACGGCGTGGAGCTTAAAGCCTTTGAAGTGTCCTCTGCACGTGAAGCCGCATTTGGCTTCCATGTCGTAGAGGTCTACCAGCGGTGTCGAGTCAGCGATTAGATGTGTGGTTGGCACTAGCACCTGAATGATATCGGCGGTCTTTTTGAATGTCTCTTCTAGAAGTTTTAGGTAGCGTTTCCACCATCGGCCAATCGTGGTTCTGTCGGGTATTTGGTGTAATCCAAGCTTTTTTGCGTTGATCGGATGTTTCTTGAGGTGCCAGTATATGCGTGTGTCGTTTTGGAGTCCTTTTAGTCTGGCGTAGACGAGGATTCTGATGGCTTTGAGTTGTCCGTAGCCTGGGTTTCCGCGTCTTTTGGGCTCTGCCGGAACGACTGTTTTGTTGACGATAAGCCTGACTAGTTCGCAGGCTTCCATGAAGACAAGAAGGCGTAGCTAGATTTAAAATTATGCACACCCCTCGGATGCTAATAGAAATGCTATGCAGAAACCTATAGAGGGAGGGGTCTATTGGCGTTTTTCGGCGTCAATGGCATGTTGGAAGGATTTGGAGTTTGTAAATTTATTTGTGAATTTGTAAATTTCGTGAGGGTTCATAAGGGACTGCCTATCCAAGATTTTTCCGTAGGAGAGCACGAATCGTATGAAGTATCTGGGAGGTGAAAGCCAAAGAGTCAGATTAAACCATTTTCTGGGCTATTCTGCAAAAGCCCAACGCACAGGCAAAAACACGCCGTCATATTTAGATGCTAATAGCCAATCTATTCAAAAAATCTATAGAGAGAGGTCACTATTGGCTGAAAAACAACCCAAAAGCATGTTGCTTCCTTTAGATGACGGGGCTAAAGATTTTTCCCAGCAGCCAGTCACCAACCCCATACAATTCTCAATCACAGAAAGTAACCAAAAGTTGCCAATTTGCTTCCGCAATCCTCCACGCCGTCCACAACCACGCCAAACCACCACAACCACCACCCACTAAAACCCACACACCCCACCCCAAAACACTTATATCACCCGAAACCGCTCAATACAGTTCCAGCACAAAAAAAACACATGCAACTCCCACCCACACACGGATCGGAGTGAAGCGGTCAGAGCCACAAGCTCAATGACACCACACACAAACCAAAAAACGACACAACAACAAACAAAAGGTTTCACCAAACGCCAATAGACACCACCAAGGCCCGAACATGCCACGCTGTCTGGAGAATGGCTCGGCTTGAGAGCCGAAGAAGGGCGCGGCAAGCCGCGATACCGCCCCGGGTAGGCGCATGCAGCCTTAGAACCGGGGATACCTGAATGGGACTTCCCACGAAAATGCTCCCTCACGGAGCGGTAACCCCCCGAACGGAAGCATCTTAGTAGGGGGAGGAAAAGAAACCAAACACGGGATTCCCCTAGTAGCAGCGAGCGAAACGGGAAAAGTCCAAACCGAATCCCACACTGAAAAGCGCGGGAGATGTAGGGTTAAGGGCCCAGCTATCCTCTTCGCTGGCAAAGCTGAAGTGGCCTGAAAAGGCCCGCCAAAGAGGGTGAAAGCCCCCTAAGCACAAACCAGAAAGAGTTGAGCAGGAGTCCCAGACTACCGTACCATGGTTTTGGTGCGGAAAATCGGAAGTCACCAACTTCCAAGACTAAATACGACTCAAGACCGATAGCGCACTAGTACGGTGACGGAAAACTGAAAAGTACCCCGGAATGGGGGTGAAAAGTGCCTGAAACCAGACAGTAACAGACGTGTGCAGCCCAGAAGGGCAGATCCCTCCTGAAGGAAACCGCTGTGAAGCGGCTGTACGAGGGAGGAGGACCAGGGTTGCACGTTCCGTCTAGAAACACGGGCCGGGGAGTTTATGGCTGTGGCAAGCCTAAGGGTTAAAAACCCGTAAGCATAGGGAAACCAATACGCGCGCAACAGCCGCAAGGCTGCCAGGCGCAGGGTCTGAAAGGGCCCGAAGTCACAGCTATACATACTAGAAACCAGACGATCTATCCCTGGGCAGAGCGAAGTTAGGCGAAAGCCTAATGGAGGCTCGTAGGGGTTCTGACGTGCAATTCGTTCCTCAGACCTGGGGATAGGGGCTAAAGACCAATCTAGTCTGGTGATAGCTAGTTCCCTCCGAAGTAGATCTCAGTCTAGTCGTGAGCGAGGTGGCTAGTGGGGTAGAGCACTGATTGGAAAACAAGGATCCGAAAGGATCCACTTTTCTTTCAAACTTCGAATCCACTCGCGCCGTAGACCTCATGAAACGGGTTAATGGGGGTAAGCTCCATGACCGAGAGGGGGACAACCCAGACTGAGGTTAAGGTCCCCAAGTGCTGGCTAAATGTCAAACCGAAGGGCGTCGTCAGCCTCAGACAGCGGGGAGGTAGGCTTAGAAGCAGCCATCCTTCAAAGAAAGCGTAACAGCTCACCCGCCGAGGCTAACGGCCCCGAAAATTGACGGGGCTAAGCCAGCCACCGATACCTCAGAACGCAGCTTAGCGCTGCGCTGGTAGGAGGGCGTCCTAGCTGGACAGAAGCTGGGCTGTGAGGTCCAGTGGACCGGTTAGGATTGCGGATCCCGGTGGTAGTAACAGCAAAGAGAAGTGAGAATCTTCTCCGCCGAAGGGGCCAGGGTTCCCCGGCAACGATCTTCAGCCGGGGGTAAGTCGGTCCTAAGACATGACTCAACCGATCATGCCGAAAAAGGGAATCCGGCTAAAATTCCGGAACCACAGAGGTACACGCGGCAACGCAAGCCTAGCGCCGAACGTTTCGGGATAGGCTGAGCAGGGCTGTCGCCTTGTTTAACCGTATAAACCTGGGGAGTGCCGTAATGGCGAGAACCAGGTGAAGTCGGGAATAGCCGCCCGTTTTAGGGTGGTTCAGCTGATTTCTGGAGCCACTGAAAAGGGCGCTGGGAAGGATCCTCTGTGACCGTACCTAGAACCGACACAGGTGTCCCTAGGCGAGAAACCTAAGGCGTGTCGGGTATACACTAATGCGAGGGAACTCGGCAAATTAGCCCCGTACCTTTGGTATAAGGGGTGCCTGCTCTTTCAGCCTTGTGCTGTTGAGAGCAGGTCGCAGTGACAAAGGGGTCTCGACTGTTTAATAAAAACACAGGAAGCCGCAAGAGCGAAAGCTTGTGAACGGCTTCTGAATCCTGGCCAGTACAGGTACCTGAAACCTGGGTCCAACTGGGCTAAGGGCCTGCAAACGCCGGGAGTAACTCTGACTCTCTCAAGGTAGCCAAATGCCTTGTCGGGTAAGTTCCGACGTGCATGAATGGATCAACGAGGGCCCCGCTGTCCCCGCGTAGTACCCGGTGAAACCACATAACGTGGACGAACAGTCCACGATCTCCCAGCGGGAAAAGAAGTCCCTGTGGAGTTTTACTGCAGCCTGCCGCTGGAATACGGTTGTGGATGCAGAGTGTAGTCGGGAGCCGTCGATCCTGCTTTCTCCGGGAAGTGGGGGAGGCAACAATGGAACACCGACTTTCTGCAACCGTGTTTCTTACCGACGCCTTTGGTGTTGGAACAACGGTAGGTGGGCAGTTCGGCTGGGGCGGCACGCCCTTGAAAAGATATCAAGGGCGCCCTAAGGTTGGCTCAGGGGGGACAGAAACCCTCCGTAGAGTGCAAGGGCAAAAGCCAGCCTGACTGGATCCTTAACAGTAAGGGATCCAGAGGCGAAAGCCGGGCTTAGCGATCATCCATGTCTCCCTTGGTGGGTGCTGGATGTGTCAGAAAAATTACCCTAGGGATAACAGGCTCGTCGCGGGCGAGAGTCCCCATCGACCCCGCGGCTTGGTACCTCGATGTCGGCTCTTCCTATCCTGGCCCTGCATAAGGGGCCAAGGGTGAGGCTGCTCGCCTATTAAAAGGGAACGTGAGCTGGGTTTAGACCGTCGTGAGACAGGTCGGACTTTATCTGCTGGGAGTGTTGGCTGCCTGAGGGGAACGGGTCCCTAGTACGAGAGGAACGGGACGCGGTGGCCTCTAGTTAACCGGTTGTCCGACAGGGCAAATGCCGGGCAGCCACGCCGCTGAGGATAAGAGCTGAAAGCATCTAAGCTCGAAGCCTCTCCCGAAAAGAGGCAGCCATTCCCGTTTCACGGGACGAGGGCGCCCATAAAAGATGGGTTTGATGGAGTTGGGGTGTAAGCTAGAAGCCTTCGGGCGACTAGCTCAGCCTGCAACCTCCAATTGCCCGAGATGTCGGGTCCTCTGGTGGTGTCTGAGCGATATTTGGTGAGCTTGCGTGAGTGTTGGGTTGTTGGTTGGTTTGTGTGTGGTGTCAAAGACCGCTGCTGGAAACACAAATTCAATTTTTGGTTATTTTTTGTTGTTTTTGGTTTGCTTGTGGTTGTGGCTGGTTGGTGTAGTCACTTCTTTTTTGTTTGGTTTGGGGTCGTTGGTTTGTTTTTGTGTTGGTGTTTGGTTGTGGGTGTGGCGGTTTTGATGTTGATTTTGGTATTTGACATGTTGGAGTGCGTTGGAGAACGATTGTTTTTTTGGTTTTAGCTTGACGTGTTGAGTGCTGTTATTGTCGTTTGCTGTTTTCGTTGCAGAAAGAACGTTTTGTTTGTCGGGCGGTTATTTGTTTGCGATAACGGCAAGCCATGCGACTTGAAGTATTACGCCTAATGCGAGGAATACCCAACCCGCATTTATCATATCCGTAAAATTAGCGGTGAAACCGAAGAAGAGCAAGACAAATGACAGGGCTATGAGGATAGCAGGTGGGCTTTTCGCAAATATTTCCAGCAGTATGTTTAACGTCATATTCTTTCTACCTCCTTTTGTTTTTGAATACCCCTTTGTTTCTCAATTTTTAAAAGCTATTTCTGGAAGAAACAACGGTTAAAGTTATAGAACTTGTTCCATGCCTAATTCCAGAATTAAGTATATCAAGTAAAACAACCAATCACTTTACGGGGTCAACAATGTTGGAAAGCAATAAAGAATTGGACGAATTGAAGGCTCTGTACGAAGAATTGTGGCATGACGGTAAGAGACTGGTAAAGGACATGAAGAAGAGCATCGAAATGTACCTTTTTGCAGGAATAGTGACGCTGATGGTAGCACTTTTCGGTCTTGTAGCAATATTACCTTACATTTCTCTCGTTTTTCAGGGGAACGCCAGCATATTTGGTTTGTCGTTCGTGATTATTGAATTAGTTCTTATGATTGTGATAGCTGCATTCGGGGTCAAACTCGTAGGATGGTATCGCAGATTGAGACAAAGATATGCTAAGCTATTTGACATGGAGAGAAACTGGAGAAAAGTGGATGAATAAGGTTCCTGCTCAACTGTCGGCGTCAGCGAGAAGGATAGCGGAGTATCTAGAGATAGCTGATTCTGCGCAGAAGAAGCAGGGTTTTGCGAAACGGTGGGATTTCTATAAAAAAGCTATGGCTGGAGGCTACACGGATACAATGATAGCTAAGCTTGAGGTCTACGGTCTCATTCGGGAAGAAGTTGCAAATTTAGAGAACAAAGAAGAGGAGAAACGGTATTATCTAACTCAGAGAGGCGAAACTTATCTGAGCCTTATTAGAATGCATCCCGATGTCGCCGCACTCCTTACTTTCTTCAGCGGGGACAGATTACCATAGTTAAAATGAAAGCAGCATAAAAGTGATATAGTTTAAGGCAATCGCCCGCTGACATAAGCGTGTTTATATCGACCCAAGTCTGCGATTATCTGCAAGGCAGGTCTTCCTAAAAAGAAGGCAGGCTGGCTCTTTCCGTATGTATTCGTAAACGAAATCGTTTATGTCTTCTCCAGCAGTGCGTATCGTGGCGTACAGTTCTACGGGATTGTCACCTGCGAACGCGACTTTTCTATTCTTGACAGCAACTAGTTTGTTCAAGTACTTTGAGCGTAGTTTTTCTTCGTTGGCGAAAATCCACCTTAGGTCAAGTTGCATTCTACGCAGTTGTTTTAACCCAGCTTTCTGCTTGGGTGTCACTGCCTTTTCTATTCTGACGGTGACGTTTGCCATTTTCGTTTCGCTCACCCTAATTATTCTCTCCTGCCGTATTTACCCTTTCTGCCAACCATCAGCATTAATATTTTTTCAACATGCTATTGACTGCCGAAAACGCCAATAGTGACCTCCCTCTATAGGTTTTTGCATAGTATTTCTATTAGGCTCCTAGGGGTGTGCACAATTCGTTTTCGTGTACTTTTAGGTGTTTAACTTTTCTGGTGAATGACTTGGTTCTGACAGGAAAAGCGCAAGAAACTCCCAAAAAATGGAATACTGCACACCCCTCGGCTCCAAATATGACCAACCGCAAACTCAGCTCAGTATTTAGATATGGAGTCCAGTGCTCATGCTTTTAATAAGTAATCGAGTGGTTAAAGGTGTAGTGTGAAGCCGAGGCTCAGCTCAGCCCACAAAACCACCGAAGCCACCGCAACCTCTACAATGGACAGTACTGCGCCGACTTTGAGGTAGTCTTTGAGGCTGATGTTCACGCCTTTCCGCCGCATGGTTTCCAGCCACATCAGAATCGCCAGTGAACCCAGCGGGAAGAAGTGTGGTCCAAGGTTGTTGCCTATGACGTTGCTGAACACTAAGCCTGTGAAGGCTGGACCGCTTAAGGCTGTTGTGGCGGCTGCATGGTTTATGCTCAGCATTCCGAGGATGGTCATGGGCCAGTTGTTCATGAAACTTGCGCCGACGGTAACGACCATGCTGGGGGCGAAGACTCCTAGAACTGAAGGGTAGTTGCTGGTGGCTACCAAAGCGGAAGCCAAGAAGTCGGTAACGCCAGCCGTTTTCAAGCCTTGCACTACGAGGAAGATGCTTATCATGAAGAGGATGATGTCCCAGTTAATCTCCTTCGCCAGCCGCTTCATGCTTTTTCTTTCCTCGCCGTTGAAGTAGACTTTCTTGTTCAGAGTTGTCCAGTAAACAATCAGCAGGAACACGGTGCCAGAGCAAATCACCAAGGAAACAGGAATTCTGAGAAGAGAAGTCAAAACGTAACCTACATCTATCGCCACAAGCGTTGCCAAGCTAACCTTAAGCAGTTTTGGCGCGATAGGCTGCGACCCCGCGGCTAACGCGTCAGCCATTGCCACGTCGTAGGTTTTCGGAATTTTCTTCCTGAAGAAAACATAAACCAGCAGAAGGCTGCTTGCGATTGTTGCAACTGCGATTGGTCCCATGAACACCAAGTGGTCGATGAAAGTGTACTTGAAGTAGTCTGCGCTGAGGATGTTAATCGGGTTGCTCGTTATCAGCGGCATGGCTGCGGTGTCCGCGATTAGCCCTGCCGAAAACAGGTAAGCCATCCTGCCCTTCCCGTCTATTTTGAGTTGGCTGACAATTTCCAGCACAATCGGCGTTAGAATCAGCACGGCGCTGTCATTAGCAAAGAGAATGCTCACCGCCGCCGTCAAGAGCGACACGTAAAAGTAGAGCCTTACGCCGCTTCCGCCCGCAGACTTCACAACCTTCAGCGCTGCCCACTTGAAGAAACCCATAGCATCAAGCGTGACTGAAAACGCGATGATGCCGATGAACGCGAGCGCAGCGTCCCAGATGTCCATGAAAGCCAGCGCCGCTTCACCCAAAGTGACCGTGCCTATCAGGAGCGAGGCGACCGCGCCGATGCCCGCAGCGTAGCCCAGCTTCAAGCCGCGGGGACGCTTAATCATCAGGAAAACAGTGATTACAAAAATAGCCAGCGCCGCAACGACGATGTAGTCCACTTGTTGGGTCCCTTGTCTTTTATCTGCAACTGCTGTTCAATTATAAAAGATTAGCTTCCTCAAATCAGCGTAATGTCACGATAATGGCACGATAAAAAAGCTGCCTAAAAACTAAAAAAGAAAAGAAACTGAAAAAGAAAGAGAAGAGACTTACTTTGTTGCTTTCGGCTTTGCGGGTCGCAGAGAACGCACGGTTACACCTGCGCGCCACATCTCGGAGTTGCCCATGGCTTTCAGTTCGTCGGCGAGTTTCTGCCTGTAGTCGGGCTGCTTGCTCTTCTCCAGCACAATCCGCGTCTCCTCACCCGAAGCCACAAGCTCATAGAGGCTGTCGAAGAGGGGTTTGGCGCCGTCGCGGAACCGTTCCTTCCACCTTAACGCGCCGATGCGGGCGGTTTCGCTGCAGTTGCAGTACATCCAGTCCATGCCGTTCTCGTCCACCAGCCTAATGAGGCTCTCGGTAAGTTCCTCGACGGTTTCGTTGAAGGCTTCGCTGGGGCTGTGACCGTGCTCGCGGAGCGTGTTGTACTGTGCCTCCATTATGCCTGCCAAAGCGCCCATCAATACGCCGCGTTCGCCTGTCAAGTCGCTGTAAACTTCCTTCTCAAACGTCGTGGGGAACAGGTAGCCTGCGCCGATGGCGATGCCGAGCGCTTTCACGCGGTCCTCCGCTTTGCCCGTGGCGTCTTGGAAAACGGCGAAGCTGCAGTTTATGCCGCTGCCGTCTACGAAATTCCTCCGCACCGATGTGCCTGAACCTTTCGGCGCAACCAATATTACATCGACGTCTTTGGGGGGGATGACGCCTGTTTGTTCTTTGTAAACTATGGAGAACCCGTGTGAGAAGTAAATTGCGTCGCCTGCTTTGAGTGTCTTCTTGATTGTGGGCCATGCGTCTTTCTGTCCTGCGTCGTTGAGAAGGAATAGTTTGATGGTTCCGCGTTTGGCTGCTTCTTCCATGGGGAACAGGTTTTCGCCTGGTTTCCATCCATCGGCGATGGCTTTGTCCCACTCTTTCTTGTAAACGCCTGTGTTTTCTTGTCCGATGATGACTTTGATTCCGTTGTCGCGCATGTTTAGGGATTGTGCTTGGCCTTGGATGCCGTAGCCGAGCGAGACGACAACTTCGTTTTTCAGGATTTTTCTGGCTTGTTCAACTGTGAACTCTTTTCGTGTGATGACGTTTTCTTTTACGCCACCGAAATCCATTTGTACCATGATGATGCCTCAAGGCTGAGTACTGTACAAATTCGAGGTATTTAGGAATTATCCTATCAGAATTTGGCTGGTTGGCTTTCCTATAATTTGGTCTCCTTGGGTGCGGTTGGCTGCAGAAAAGTGCCTTTTGTACATTTCTATTGGCTCGTTCCTGTGAGTTCTTTCGTTTGAAAAATATACGCTATTTTAGATTTTGCGCGGGTCAATTCTTTTTATTCCAGGCACTGCGTCGAACACTTTGTCGGTTGAGATTATTGTGTGGTCTTCGACTTGGTTGAGGGCTGTTGCTGCGTAGTAAGCGTCGAATATGGAGGTAAACCCATACTGCCTCATCAACGCCAACGCGAGCAAGTCAACTTCGAATGTGGTTTCCAGAAACGTCATGTTCTTTATGGCTGTGAGGGCGGCGCTTCGGGCGATGAGTTCGTCTGGGGTGACGCCTTCTTCTTTGGAAACGTAGTATATCTCGTGCAGCGCTTCTCTTGAGGCGTAGACTGTGCCGAATTCTCCCTTCACAATTCTTGACATAATTGCGTTCGCGGCTGGTTTAAGCCAGTCTCCTTTCTTGACATAGGCGTATAACACGTCGGTTTCAATCATCAAAGCTGCCGTCGCCTTTTCGCCCGTTTCACCGCATCTGCTCTAGCAAGTTTTTCAGATTGGGTTTTCAGGTCCTTGCGTTCCTTACCTGCGGGTAGCCACTTTTCCGCTTCCTTCTGCGGAGCCTTCGGAAGAGGTATGGTGACGAAAAAGGAACCTGCGGGTATTACTAGTGCTCGGGATTTTCTGAGACCCAGCTTTTTCGGGACCGTCATTCGGCCTCTCTCATCGATTTCCACCATAGACATGGCAATTCCCTGAGGAATATAATATACCCTCAAATTTAAGAATTACCCAATTAACTGAATTCTACCCCAAATGCATCGGCTACTGGCGAGGAATCTCCCTTTGTGGCACTTGCGCGAGTGAGATTTGTGAAAAGTCTTTTAAGCGTCATACAGCAACATAACAGTGGTGATTTTGATGCCGTCTCTGGAAAAGAAGAACAAGACAAAAAAGGCAAAGCACGACGCCAAAAAGGGAAAGTAACCACCCAACATACAGGTTGGCTCTGACCCAAATTTCCTGTGAACAAGCAACCTTTGCAGTTGCCCGTAGCAATCGTAGTCTACGTTTTCTAAGAACCCCTTTTTAGACAGTTTAACCCGCAACGGCGTGGCAGCCTGCCTTGGCGCCTGCAGTCTTTAACTTTATAAGCTAAGACTAACAAAATAGACACCAGTGTTTTTCATGTCAACCAAAAGAAAGGCGCTTGGACTGCAAATCGCAAACATTCTCATTTTCGCCGTGACGTTGATAGTTAACGGACTTGCAAACACTTCGATTTTAGGCGGAAAAACCACAGCTCAGATTTCAGATGCGTATCCGACTTTGATTACGCCTGCTGGGTACGTGTTTGCTATCTGGGGCATAATCTACGCTTTGCTCTTTGTGTTTGTGGTTTTTCAGGCTTTACCGAGCAAGAGGGACATGCCGTTTCTCGGGGAGGTTGGGTTCCTCTTCGTGCTGAGCGGTGTTCTCAACGTTGTGTGGCTTTTCCTCTGGCAATACGATTTCGTCCTTTTGTCGGTTGCGCCTATGATGGCTTTGTTGGCGTCGTTGGTGGCGATTTACTTGAGGCTGAAGGTGGGCAAGTCCAATGTCTCGCTGCGAGAGAAGGCGTGTGTGCATTTGCCGTTCAGCGTCTATTTCGGCTGGATCACGGTTGCTGCCGCTGCCGATGTCGCTGCTGCCCTGTCCGCTGTGGGTTGGGTGAAGTGGGTTTCTGCGGATGCCGTTTGGGGCGTTCTGGCAATGGCTGCGCTGTTAGTCATCACTTTAGCAGTTATCGCATTAAGGAGAGACGTAGCTTATGGGCTTGTCATCATTTGGGCGTTGGTGGGCATAGCTGTCAGCCAAAGCGCAGAACAGAACATTGTGTTAACAGCGGAAACAGGTGCAGCGGTAACTGCGATTGCCTTGGCTGCGTCAGTTGTTTTCCAGAAGTTGAAGAAGTGAACCTGCTTTGAGATTCGATGTCTTCGGCTGTACGCTAATATAGTTTGTTTTTCACTACATCCACGCACAAAATGGTTGACGGTGAAATGCTTGGCTGCGCCACTCACTTCTGAAGAACAAGACTTGCCCCAGCAGATCAGGGTTTCGATTGGCTCCGCCATTGTCATCGGGCTTTTGGAAGGCAAACTCGACGCTGAACCCACAACCGCTTACCTTATGACTTTCAGGACTGGCAAGTGCTCGGCAAACTGCGGTTTCTGTCCCCAAGCCCGAAGCAGCCAGAGCAGGGCAGAGCTGCTGTCGCGGGTTTCGTGGCCTGTTTTTTCCAGCCGCAGCGTTCTTGAAGGAATTCAAGGCGCGGTTCAAGCGGGAAAGATAAAGCGCGTGTGCATTCAGGCTTTGAACTACCCCAACGTTTTCAGCGACCTCTGCGCGTTTGTTAAGGCGCTGAAGCAGCGTGTGCTCGTGCCCGTTTCTGTTTCCTGCCAGCCGTTGAACAAAGCGAACATGCAGCGTTTGGCAGAGGCGGGCGTGGATAGAATTGGCATAGCGTTGGACGCGGCAACTGAGAAGCTGTTCGAAGCTGTGAAGGGCTCTGGTGCTGGGGGTCCATACAGTTGGGGTGAACAGTTTAGGCAGCTGCGCGAGGCGGTTGAGTTTTTCGGCAGAGGCAACGTTAGTACGCACGTAATTGTTGGGTTAGGGGAAACCGAGAAGGACGTGGTCGGGGTGATTCAGGAGTACGTGGACATGGGGGTTTTGCCTGCGCTTTTCGCTTTCACGCCTGTTCGCGGAACAGCTTTGGCTTTGAAGCCGCAGCCGCAGCTTGAGGTTTACAGGCGGGTTCAGGTTGCAAGGCACCTGATTGTTAACCACGTTGCCAGAGCAGATGGCATGCGCTTTGACGGTGAAGGTCGCATAGTCAGTTTCGGCGTTGAAGAGTCGCAGTTGACGCAGGTCGTGGAGAGTGGGACGCCGTTTCTCACTTCAGGTTGCAGCGGCTGCAATCGTCCATTCTACAATGAGAAACCCAGCGGACCCATCTACAACTACGCCAGAAAAATGACCCCTGAAGAAGTTGGGGCTGTGAAAAAACAGTTAACCCTAAAATGAGCTCTCAGGTTGCGGCTGGAGCGTCCGCTTTTTCGGCGTCTTCGCCAGGCTGAGGCAGTTTGGGTTTTTGCCTTGTCACCGTTTCAACTACGCGCCAGAAATCATTCAAGACTAACCCTTTCTGCAGTTCCCGGAGCAGCTTTTTCACTTGGTAGAAGGTCATTTGGGCTTCGCCTTTGTCGAGGCTTTCCTGTGGTCCGTGGATGTGCCTGATTATCTCGTCTACTTGTCGGGGTGTAGCTTTTATTTCGGCTTTTTCCAGAAGTTTCTGTATCAGGTGTTGTCCTGTGTTTCTGCCGATGAAAAGTGAGGTTTCTCGTCCTACGATTTCGGGCGGGAAGGGTTCGAACATGAGCGGGTGCGCCAGCATGCCTTCCACGTGCTCATCCACTTCGTGGGCGAAGGTTGTGTCTCCCACGACGGGTTTGTGGAACTGGATGGGCAGCGCGAAGGATTTTTCCGTCAGCTGCGCCAGGCGGTAAATGCGTTCCATGTCTACGCCCGTGTCGATGTTATAGAGTAACTCCAAAGCAGCGACTACTTCCTCGAAGGGTGCGAGTCCAGCGCGTTCCCCGAAGCCTATGAGCGTCGTGTTCAGGTAGGTTGCGCCTTCTTCCGCCGCCGCCAGCGTGTTGGCTGTGGCTAAGCCGAAGTCGTTGTGGCAGTGGACCGAGAGCGGCAGCTTCTTCTTTACCGCATCCGAGAGTCCATCTCTAACGTGGGAAATGAGGTACCGCATTGAGAGGGGTCTGAGGAATCCCACGGTGTCGGCTATGGATAGTTTGCCTGCGCCTGCTGCTGCCGCCGCTTCAAAGATTTCAATTATGTCTTCGAGAGGCGTTCGGGAGCCGTCTGAAAGCACGAAGTTTATGGTTAAGCCGTGTTTGCGCGCGTACTCGATGCTTTCAGTAATGCGTTTAAGCGCTTCTTCTTTGGTTGATTTGAGCCTGTACTGCAGGTTTAAGCCGTTGATTGCGGCTTCTATGTTGATTTCTTTCATGCCTGCGTCTAAGCATGCGTCCACGCTGGCTTTGGTGGCTTTTGAGGATGCTGTGAGTTTGGCTTTTTCAAAGGTTTCGTTAACTATTCTTTTGACGCTGAGTTTTTCGTCTTCGGACAAGCCTGGGAAGCCAACGTTGATGACGGCTATGCCTGTTTCATCCATCATTTTGGCAAGTTTGAGTTTCTCGACGTAAGTTAGGAAGACGGTTGGTGCTTTGATGCCTTCGCGGAAGGTTTCATCCACCATGTAGACTCTTTCGGGGAGCTTTGGTGGGAGGTTTTTGCGGAGGCGGTTGTAATTTGTGATTAAGCCTTGAGCTTCAAGCTTCTTGAATATAGTCTTCCTCATGCCAAATGCACATTCCGATAAAGTGGCGGATTACAATGTGATATTTGAGTGAGTGCCTATATAAAAACTGCACAGTAACGCAACATTAGCAGTTTGTTCCAGAATTTTCCCTCATCGGAATTAACTACAAAATACCCTTTTTGCATATGCAATGTGCTACAAGCTGCTGGGCGCACTGAATTAGGTGTTCCTATTCCAAGAGCAGGATGGCGTACCTGTTCATTACCTGCTTGTAATCGCTCAGCACGGCTATTTGGAAGCCATATTTCCTAACAGTTGCGAACAGGTCCACGGACAGTGATTCTGGGCTTGGTCTGGCTTCCTTCGGGTTCTTGCACTCCAAGCGTGAACCTGAACATTTTGTGCACAGGCGGCATTCGTCCATGAACAGGAGAAAAGCCTTGTTCCATCCAGCAAGAAACACTTCCTGCTCAAGTTTGAGCAGTTTTTTGTTTACTTCTCGGGTCCAAGCAAAACGGTCCTCAGGTTTGCCAACGGATTTCGCGATGTGAAAAAGTGCGGCTGTGCTGTATTCGGAAAATAATTCTCGGCATTCGGTCACAGGAGGCGTATTCGGTGGGCAGCAGCCGTTCTTGCCGTAGCTGGGACAGCCGAACATACACTTGAGCCTGACCCATTGGGACACAACGATATCCTTGGCATCTATGAACTTGAAGTCTGAGAAGCCGTGTTTACGAAAGATGCACTCTAAAAACTCCTTGTCCGTAATTATTCGCTCCTTCTTACCCGCTGACCTTGCTTCTTGTCTTGTCTTCCTCTGCAACGTAATATGTGCCTAAATTATTTAAAAGTGACCTGCAACTTCGATAGTCCCTTTGGACTTCGTGGAAATTTGGCGATTACTCAAACTTGAAACCAACAGCGCTCCCAAAACAACAAAACCCAAAACCCACGGTTCTTTTGGGAGAACACGGGTGTTCTTCAGGGAGGTCTAAATCCCTCTTGCTCTTAACGTATTTGTGAGGCAAAGTGGATGATGAAAACAATGCCTTCTAAAAGTTTTCATCGAAACAGAAGCGTAGGAATAACTGTTGCAGTAATTGCAGTACTAATCATAGCTATTGTTGGAGGCCTCTATTTTAGTGGAAATTGGTCAATCAAGACAACAATCTCAACCTCTGCCCCTTCGCCAGCTCCTACCCCAACTCCTACTCCATATCAATCACAATTTCCGACTGATACGCCAATTTCTACAGCATCTCCAACTCCAACACAAACCCCTATTCCGTCAACAACCGAAACCCCTAACCCTACACCAACGACCACACCATCACCAAATCTAACAAGAGAAGAAGCCGTTAACTTCTTTAAGTCTGAAGGCTTCACGGTTCAGATTATAGACCTTAAGGACAATATTTTATGGCGTCTCAATAAAGGTGCCGTGAACCTTGAAACAAAAGAAGATTTGGCTGCGTTCGCTCATAAAAATCACTATTCAGTGATATACGAGGTAATTGACTCCAACAGCCACTCAAACAGCCTAACGTTCTCCGTATATGACTATTCAAGCGGTGATCCATCATTACCGACGATATACTATGTTGCGGCAACCAAATAGGATGTTTTTCGCTGAACCGTTCCATTTTCTTCGAAAGCACAGATATAGCAAATATAGTGAATCTCTATTGTCGGCTGTTCTTTCAGGAGAACGGTGCTGTTCTCCAGGGAGGATTAAAAGCACCTTTAGCGCAGATTCCCTCCAGAGCGTGGAACTATCAAGAAAGCGGTTGCCTTAACTCTTGTTCTTATTTGCCTAACAGTTTTGTGTGTGAACAATAGTTTGTTTGTTGAGGCGCAATCGGCCAGTTCTTGGGTCGAAAAAGCGCCTATGCCCACGGCAAGATTCAGTTTTGGCGTGGCTGTTCTGAACGGGAAAATATACGCCATAGGCGGCGCGGTTGCCACTTCGTCAGGGGAACTTACTGCGGCTAATGAGGAATATGACCCGACTACGAACACGTGGGCTGAAAAAGCGCCGATGCCGACCCAAAGATACGGTTGCGCAGTTGCAGTTTATGAAAACAAAATATACGTGTTCGGCGGAGGAATCAATGGTTCCATCTATACCAATGTAACTGAGGTCTACGATCCAGTTACAAACACGTGGGTATCCAAAGCAGCTATGCCGTCAGCCAGAATTCTGCTCCAAGCAAACGTTGTTGACGACAAAATCTACCTTATAGGCGGATACGATAATCGAACATTCAATGAGGTTTACAGTCCAGCAACGGACTCATGGACCACAAAAACGCCGATACCTACAGGCGTAGTGGCATATGTATCCGCCGTGGTGGATGGCAAAATATACGTGATAGGTGGAGCATTCACCAACTTGACTCAAATATACGACCCGAAAACTGACGCGTGGGGTTCGGGTGCTCCTATTCCCGTTGGCGTTTCAGGTGCAGGTGGAGGCGCAATAACTTTGCCTTCGGGGCAAAAAGCGATTTACGTTGTTGGCGGGGAGACAGGCGTGTTTTGGCCTCAGAATCTCACTCAGATGTATTTTCCAGAAAATGATTCTTGGAGTCTTGGCGTCTCGTTGCCAGCTGTTCGGTCCCGTTTGTGCGCCGCTGTTGTAAACGACACGCTTTTTGCTATAGGAGGCACTCGCGCCGCCATACATCAGGGCTTAACAGATAACTATCAGCTCGCGTTCGGGAACGAAGATTCTCCAGCAGTTATACATGATAAACACTTCACTGTCGACTTAACGATGTGGGCGTTCGATGGTTACCATCTCTTGGGTTCATTCAACGCGACAGAAGTGTATTGGGTTGAACTAAACATATCATCGACCAGTGCTGACCCGAAGTACCCTGATTACATTGTTGAGTTGGTGTTCGAAAGTGCCAATCATGGCAAGACCTTTGTAGCGGGGACCAGCTTTATACAAACGGTTAAGCTCAATTACACTGACGCTTACAACATAACGGTTTGCAAACATGCGTTTTCCAGTTCCGTAACGGTTACCGGAGCAATTGACGTTTACCACAAAGAAGCAGCCAATTCAACTCCAACCCCCACCTATTCACCCTCAACAAACTCTACTCCTTTACCTTCACCGACCCCAAGCCCATCACCAACTCCAACGGCTTCGCCCTCTCCTTCTCCAAGCACTTCAACTAACCCAACGCCTTCTCCTTCGCAGCAGCCTGAGCAGTCGCCAGAAACTCAATCAACACCGCTGCCTATCGAAGTTGTCTACGCCACATCAGCTGCGGCAGTTATCCTCGTAGTAATCTTCGTAGTCGCGGTTCTGAGAAAAAGAAAATAGCAAAATCTATTTCACTTTCCTGATATTTGCAGTTTAAATAAGGGGGCTTAGTCTTTTCCGAGCACTAGTCCTCACTGTCCAACTTCAAACATCAAGCCCATCCACGTAACCCTTTTAAGTTCAGCGCCAATCTTGCATTGAAAGGTCCGAACAACATGCAAACCTGGCGAATAATCCCCATAGAAACCCACAACGCATTCATGAACATGGCCATCGACGAAGCCATCCTCCGCCAACGCGTAGCAAACGCAGTGCCCAACACACTCAGGTTCTACCGCTGGAAACCATCCGCAGTGTCCATCGGGAAAAACCAGAAAATCGAAAACGAAGTCCAACTGGAAAACTGCCGAAAACTCGGCGTTGACGTTGTCAGACGCATAAGTGGTGGCGGCACAGTTTACCACGACGCAGAAGACGAAGTCACTTATGGCGTAATCGCTAAAACCGAAGACATGGGCACAGCGGATGTGGCTGAGGTTTATTCGCGAATCTACGCAGCTATAAACGAAGCCTTACGCTTAATGGGCATAGCCGCAGACTACAACGCAGGCGACATGAAAAACTGCCCAAACCTCACAGTCAACGGCAAAAAAATCAGCGGCAGCGCACAAGCCAACAAAAGCGGCATAGTCCTACAGCACGGCACGTTGCTGCTGAACGTGGATTTGCCAAAGATGTTCACTTTGCTGCGTGTTCCCTGGGCAAACTCGTGCATGCAAGTCGTGAACGTGGCGAAAAACAAAATCACCAGCGTCCAAAACGAACTGGGACATGCCGTGACTCCAGAAACCGCTGCCAACGCCGTTGCACACGGCTTCAAAGTAGCCCTCAAAATCCAAGCAATTGAAAACGTCCAAACGGTCGATGGCAAACTAACCCGCGAAGAACTGGAACTTGCCGAGAAACTGTGCAGGGAAAAATACGCCACAGACGCGTGGAATTTTGAAGGAAAAACCAGCCTAATTTAGGGCTTCTCGATTTTCCACCTTACACCCTGCGCAGTATCCTCGATGGTTACGCCTAAGGCTTTCAGCTGGTTCCTGATTTCGTCAGCGGTTTTCCAATCCCGCGCTTTTCGGGCTTCTTCGCGTTTGCGGATAAGCTCTTCAGCCTCTTTCGGCAGCGTTTGCGTTTGGGTTTTGGGAATTACGCCCAGAACCTTGTCGAAGTCAGCGATTACAGACGTGATTTTTTCTGCTTCGGCTTTGCTGAGTTCGTTGGCATCCAGCAGGTTGTTGACTTCCCTGACAAAGTCGAACAGCGCTGCAAGTGCTACGCTGATGTTTAAGTCATCATCCATGGCTTCGCCGAAACTTGCCTGAACCTGGTCAACTAGGTGACCGATTTTTTCGCCGCTTGCCTTTCCATTTGCGTCTTGGAGTCTGCGCTGCAGATTGGCTAAGCGTTCAATCGCGCCTTTGGCTGCTTCTAAGCCTTCAAACGTGAAGTTGAACTGCTGCCTGTAATGCGTAGACAAGAGCAAGTACCGAATTGCCGAAGGGTCAAGTTTTTTCTGGAGCAAATCGCGTAACGTGTAGTAGTTGCCAAGGCGCTTCGCCATTTTTTTGCCTTCCACCTGCAGGTGCTCGTTATGCATCCAGTAATGCACGAACGGTTTGCCTGTTGCGGCTTCGCTTTGGGCGATTTCGTTCTCGTGGTGCGGGAAAATGTTGTCCACTCCACCACAATGGATGTCAAACGTTTCGCCGAGAAATTTCATGCTCATGGCTGAGCATTCGATGTGCCATCCTGGTCTGCCTTTTCCGAGTTCGGTTTCCCAGAACACATCGCCATCCTCAGGTGTCCAGGCTTTCCACAGCGCGAAGTCCTGTGCTTCTTCTTTGGCGTATTCGTCCTGTTTCACTCTTGCGCCTGCTTGCAGTTCCGCAACGTGGAGGTGGCTGAGTTTGCCGTATTCTGGGAACTTGCCGATGGCGAAGTAGATGCTGTTGTCTTCGCTGCGGTACGCGATGCCTTTCTGCAGGAGCGTTTTGATGAGCGTGACCATTTCGGGGATGTGGTCGGTTGCTCGTGGGTAAACGGTGGCTGGCGCGATGTTCAGGGTTTTGGTGTCTTCGAAGAAGGCGTTTGCGTAGAAGTCCGTGTATTCCTTGAGTGGTTTGCCCTGGTTTTGGCTGCCTTTGATGGTTTTGTCATCTACGTCAGTTAAGTTCATCACGTGGGTGACTGTATAGCCGCGGAATTCCAGCCAGCGTTTCAGCAGGTCTTCGAAGAGGAAAGCGCGGAAGTTGCCGATGTGCGCGTAATCGTAAACTGTGGGTCCACACGTGTACATGCGCACCTTGCCAGCTTCGATTGGCTTGAACGGTTCTTTCTGGCGTGTGAGCGTGTTGAAAATGCGTATGCCTGTTGCGTCTTTGCTCATCTGAGTCACAAGTGAAGTACCCTGCAGAAATTATTTAAGCATTCCACTGCGCTCTAGTGCTCGGAGCAGACTATAGCCCCCTTATATATAGCAGGCTGCATGGAAAACGCAGCCTTCAGGTTTTTTGTTTCCGTTTCTCAGGTCGAGCGTTTGTGAGCTAGCCTGTTTTTCTTTGATGTTCCCTGTTGGACATCTGTTTAGATTTAGGTGAAGAATGTATTTATATGGTTAGGCTAGCGTGGTTTATTGTTGCATGCGAGCAGAGTTGTTGGGTGAAGGCGAAATTATGGAGAATCTTCATAGCAACTATGTGGTGGAGGTGATGGAACGAAGATAGAAAGCTGTAAGGACTGTGCGAACCTTGAAGACCGAAGAGACATAGAAGGCGTCGCAATATGCGCCATGCACCACGGACCTTCCGTTTGCTGCCAAGAATTCACACCCAAAAACGCCAACGTCAACCCAGACCGCGTTGACCATCGGTTCTGTGTGAACTGTGCTAACTTTGAAGATATCGCTGGAATTTCAGTTTGTGCTCGAGATCACAGACCTGGAATTGCGTGCGGTGCTTTCAAGCGAAAGGAAGAACTGGAAATCGTAGTGTAAACTCTTGTTTTGATGCAAAAACGTGAAAGAAAAAAAATAACTTTAGTAGAGCGTTGGCATTTCGTCCGCGTGCTTCAGCAATTCGCTTATTGTGATGACCGAGTGGAATTCAACGTCCAAGAAGTGTACCAATGTGATTGTGATGAGGCACCAACAAACACATAAGACGCAATCTGGACCTTTGAACTTATGGGTATTCGCCCACCAAGAGAGTTCGGGAGTTATGTATCTTGCCCATTTGGGTAGAATCGTTCAAGCAGAGAGTGTATCTGAGTACATAAGATTTTAATTTCAGGTTTCACGAACCTGAAACGTAGGAGAGAACGTGCAATGGGAACGCTTAATCTTGACAAGATTTTTAATCCACAAAGCGTCGCCATCATCGGCGCAAGCGACGCTGAAGGCTCAGTTGGATACGCCATCGTAAAGAACTTCACAAAATTAGGTTACGCTGGAAAAGTTTACTTCGTTAACATACGCAAACCCGAGATACTCGGAGTAAAAACCTACCCGACAGTGGCGCAGATTCGGGAGCCAATTGACCTGGCGATGATAGCCACGCCCGCGAAAACCGTTCCAGACGTAGTGGAAGAATGCGGAAAAGCAGGCGTCAAAGGCGTCATCATAGTCTCCGCAGGCTTCAAAGAAACAGGTGCCGCAGGCAAAGCTCTGGAAGAAAAGATTCTGGAGAACGCCAAGAAATACGGCATAAGAGTCGTCGGTCCAAACTGCATAGGCATAATCCGCCCAAGAATAAACTTGAACGCCACTTTTGTTGACAAAGTCCCCAAACCCGGAAACGTCGCGTTTCTCTCGCAAAGCGGCGCCTTAGGCTCAGCCATACTTGACTGGGCAATCCACCAAAACATAGGCTTCAGCAACTTCGTCTCCGTAGGCTCCATGATAGACGTGGACTTCGGCGACCTCATAGACTACTTCGGCACTGACCCCAAAACCAAAAGCATCCTCATGTACGTGGAAGGCATCACGGAAGCCCGCAAATTCATGAGCGCCGCAAGGCACTTCGCCCGAACCAAACCCATAATCGTAGTCAAAGCAGGCAAATTCACGGAAAGCGCAAAAGCCGCCGCCTCACACACAGGTTCCCTCTCAGGCGAGGACGACATCTACGACGCCGCTTTCAAACGCGCAGGCATAGTCCGCGTGGAAGAAATAGCCGACCTCTTCAACGCCGCCGAAGTTCTCGGCACTCAACCGCTGCCACGAGGACCAAATCTGGCAATCATAACTAACGCAGGTGGACCAGGCGTAATGACCACCGACGCCTTAATTGCAAAAGGCGGAAAACTGGCAAAGCTGAGCCAGAAAACCTTGGATGCTCTCAACAGTGTTCTGCCGCCTTTCTGGAGCAGAGGTAACCCCATCGACGTGTTAGGCGACGCCAAAGCTGACCGCTACAGAGCAGCAGTCGAAGCCTGCCTAAACGACGTTAACATAGATGGCATCTTGGTCATCTTCACGCAGCAGGCGGTCTCTGAGTCGGTGGAAATAGCCAAGGCAATCGTTGAACTAGTCCGCGGCAAAGCTTACCAGAATAAGACCATACTGACCAGCTTCATGGGTTTCGGCGCAGTGCAGGAAGCCAACAGCATCCTCAACGCCAACAACATTCCCACCTACAGCACACCTGAGCAAGCCGTAAAAACGTACATGTACATGCATCAGTACCAGCGAAACGTCGAGCTGATCTACGAAACCCCCGAGGAAATGCCTGTTGACGCTTCACCGCCCAAACGCCCCATCACCGTTATCTTCAGAAAAGCCGCCGCAGAAGACCGCGAAGTCCTAACCGAAGACGAAGCTAAAAGAATCCTCAAATACTACAATTTCCCAGTGATAAAAACCGCCGTCGCCAACAACGTGGACGAAGCCGTGGCTTACGCCCAGCAGATGGGCTTCCCCGTGGTGCTGAAGATTCTTTCACCTCAAATCGTCCACAAAAGCGACGCAGGAGGAGTAATCCTCAACGTTCATTCACAAGCCGAAGTGCGGGAAGCCTTCGAAACCCTGATTCAAAGGGCAACCGCTTACAACCCAAACGCCCACATAATCGGCGTCACCGTCCAGCCTATGATTCAGAAGAAAGGCATCGAAGTCATCATAGGCGGAAAAACCGACGCCCTCTTCGGACCCGTCATCCTCTTCGGAATGGGCGGAGTCGGCGTAGAACTCTTCAAAGACTACTCCATGGGACTTCCACCGCTGAACACCACGCTCGTCAGGCGAATGATGGAAGAAACCAAAATCTATCAGCTGCTCAAAGGCTACCGAGGCACATCACCCGCAAACATCAAAAAACTGAAGAAACCATGCTGCTCTTCTCGCAGTTGCTCATCGATTTCCCCCAAATAAAGGAAGTTGACATTAACCCGCTCCTCATAAATGAGGCGGACGCCTGCATTCTCGACGCAAGAATAATAATCGACAAAGCACGCGTTTGCAGAAAGTTCGAGCCGCACGAACACATGGTCATAAGTCCCTACCCCAAGAAGTACGAGATACTGTGGACGCTCAAAAACGGGCAAGACGTACTGCTCAGACCAATAAAACCTGAAGATGAACCGCTGTGGCTGGAGATGTTCCAGAACTTCAGCGAGGAATCAATACGCTACCGCTTCTTCCAAATGCTCAAAGACACGCCGCACGAAGTCCGCGTTAGATACTGCAACATAGATTACGACCGCGAAATCGCCATAGTCGCCGAACTCACCGAGGAAGGACGAAGAAAAATCTTAGGCGTAAGCCGCCTCAGCATCGAACCCAGCGGCAAAAGCGGCGAAATGGCTTTCATCGTCGGCGACAAATGGCAAAACTACGGCTTAGGCACAAAAATGGTAGATTACGTGCTGGACATAGCCAAGGAAATGGGCGTCGAAAACGTCTACTCCATCATGCTGTCCGACAACTACCGAGCGATAAGCTTGACGAAGAAAATGGGCTTCGACCTGGAGTATCTCGGCGACGGCACCGTCAAAGGCACACTCAGCCTGAAAGACGAAGTCGCCGACACCGTTTGCCCAAAACCCAAAAAAGAAACTGAAAACCTCAAAGCGCAACCAGAAAAGATTCTCTCAAAAGAAAAAGAAGTTCCAGTGCGGGAAGCAAAAGAAATAGCCCCCACATAAACTGCGTTGCTATACGAAGTGCACTTTCACCGCGTGCGTACTGCACGAAATACAAGGGTCGTAAGCCCTGACCAACATCTCTAAGCTCAACTCAATCTCCTTCTCCGTTCTATCCAGCAGCTTCGGCACCAGCGCCTTCATGTCAAGCTCAATGTTGCCGTGGTTCTGGTTCGTCGGGATGACGCAGTTGGCTTTCAAACAGACGCCTCTCCCGTTGTAAGTGTAGTCATGGAACAAAATGCCCCTGGGCGCTTCGACCGCGCCCACGCCATTTCCCGCCTTAACTCTGATTTCCGGCTTGAAGTAGTCCTGTTGCGGCTGCAGCCCAGCGCCTTCAAGCTCATTAATCAGGCGAACTGAATCATCCATGTTGTGCACTATCTCAACGAGCTGTGCAATGTTGTTCATGAACGGGTTGTGGCAGACAGGTTTCAACCCGAACATTTCAGCCACTTCCTTGGCTGACGGCGACAGTTTGTCGTAGTTGAGGTTTAGTCTTGCGAGCGCGCCCACCATGTACGAGCCGCGCGTGTGCTTTGCCCGCTTCGCTGTGGATGTTGGCACGATGTACTCGTTGGTGTATGAGATGTACTCGTTCACCGGAGCCTTCCCCGTGTCAGTGGACGCAAGCTGCCCATCGTAAAGCGCGTACTCGTTGGGGCTGGTTAAGCCGATGAACTCTGTTTCGCGTGAAAAATCAGGAAGCTTACCTGCTAAACTCTTGATTAACTTGGCAACGGCTAGCAGGTCTGGGAGGCAATCCTGCAGTTTCTTCCTGAGGGCGGTCAACTCTCGCATTGAGGGAATTTTTGAGAAGCCGCCAGGGATCAGCCTCTGAGGATGCGTTGTTCTTCCGCAGATGAGATTGGACATTTCGTTTGCTGTCCTGTGCAGGCGGAGAACCGTTTTGACTTCTTCAGGGTTGGATGACGCCAGCGGAATAACTGAGCCTACGCCAAGCAGGTCAGGCAGAACCAGAAATCCCAAGTGCAGAATGTGGCTCTGCAAGTTCTCAGCGTGCAGCGCCAGTTTCCGGAGTTTGAGGTCTTGCTCGCTTATGCTTATGCCCATGGCGGCTTCTGTTGCTTTCAGCGATGCCAGTGTGTGGCCTATGCTGCAGATGCCGCAGATTCGCGAAGTTATGTGGTGCAGCTCGTTCCATTGACGCCCGACAACCATGGCTTCGAAGAATCTGGGTGCTTCTGGGATGTTCCATTCGCATTTTTCCACGATTCCTTTCTTCACGTTTACGTAGATGTTGCCGTGTCCTTCGACGCGGGTTACGTGGTGTACTTCAACGTTTAGGTTTGCGTCTTTCATCTTTTTCTCTCCTGCCAACCGAAATAGAGTTTAAACTTGCCTATGGCGTCGTCAACCGTTAAGCCATACTTGATGAGGACTTCTTTGTGGCTGTTCTCGTTCGGGTTATCCACCAAGCCGCGGCATCCCCAGCAGATTGTGCCTTCGTTGACGCAGCAGCTGTTGCATCCTGCGCGTGTGACGGGTCCCACGCAGTATTGTCCACGCTCGAACGCGCAGACGTTCTCGTTTTTCTTGCATTCCACGCACACTGGGTAGGTGGGTATGTCAGGTTTCTTCCCAAGAAGTAGCGCCTTCACTACCGTCAGGAATTCGTCTCTGTCTATGGGGCAGCCGTGAACGTACGCATCCACAGGTATCACCGCATCCACAGGTCTTGCAGCGTAAGTATCAAAGAGTTTGGCGTCTTCTCCGTAAACCGTTCTCCGAACTTCCATCGAATCCCTGTAGTTCTTGAGGGAGTTGATGCCGCCGATTGTGGCGCAGGAACCGATGGCGACCACGATTTTCGCGTTTTTCCTGATTTGCTTCAGCCTTTCCTCGTCTTGGAGGCGGGTGCAGGAGCCTTCGATGAAGGCGATGTCGTAGTTGTCGCTGTGTTCCTTCATGACTTCGCGGAAACTTACAACTTCCACTTGCCCCAGCAAAGTGAGGAGTTCTTCTTCTAAGTTTGCGATTTGCAGTTGGTCTCCTTCGCAGCCTGCAAAGTCGAAGAAAGCAACTTTTGGCTTCATTATAGTGCCTCCGGGATTCCTCTGATTCTGGAATAGTTGAACACGGGTCCGTCTTTGCAGACGTAGATTTGGTTAATCTGGCAGTGCCCGCATTTTCCGACTCCGCATTTCATTCGGCGTTCAAGCGACATTATTATGTGGTCGTCGGGGACTTTTCTCTGCTTGAGGTCGGCTATGACGAATTTGTACATGACAGGTGGACCGCAGATTATCGCTATGGTTTTTGCAGGGTCAAATGCCACCTGAGGGATGAGCGTGGTGATGACGCCGATGTTGCCGTTCCACAGTTCGTTTTCGGGGCACCAGTTCACTGTTGGTTTGAATTCAACGTCTTTTCTCTTCGTGAGCGCAAGAAGTTCTTCGCCGAAAAGTAGCTCACGTGGTTCTTTGCAGCCGTAGAGCAAGAAGACTTTGCCGTAGTCCTTTCTGTTATCTAAGACGAAGTTGAAAAGTGAACGCAGCGGGGCGATGCCGAGACCGCCTGCGACGAACAAGAGGTCTTTGCCTTTCAGGGCTTCGGTGTCAAACCCGTTTCCGAACGGTCCCCTCACTCCAACTCGGTCGCCCACTTTGAGCGCATGCATTTTTGATGTGACATTTCCGAGTTTGCGGACGCATACCTCGAAGGTGCCTTTCTTGGTCGGAGGCGATGAAAGAGAAATCGGGGCTTCTCCTATGCCGAAAACGGAGATTTCAACGAACTGGCCTGGCTTGTGACCTAAATCTGTGCCGTCTTCCAGCTTAATTTCAAAGAATGTCTCGTTGGCTGTCATCGGAACTTTCTTAACAATTGTTGCTAGCCTGGGAACGTAGTCGATGTTGCCTTCGGTTTGGATGTTGACTTCTGGATTTTCCGCTGCAGTTACTATCAACCCCATGCTTTGGGTTTCGTGGTACATGTCGTTGAAGAGGTCAACGGGGTTAGCTATGTTTGGGAGGCAGTTCGAGCCGCATCTGCCGCAGCCAACACAAGAGACGAAGCCGAACCTGTCGAAAAGGTATTTTCCCTTCTTGAAGTACCTGTGTCTATACCTTGTCGGTCTGGTTGGACGGAAGTTTTCTCCCGAAGCTATTTTCGCGAAATCTTCCAAGAGGCATCCGTCCCAAGTTCGCACTCTCTCGCCAATCTCAAGGGTTAGGTCAGCGTGGTCTTTTACGTCGAAACAGTAGCATGTGGGACACACCAGAACGCAGGAGCCGCATGCCAAGCACTTCTCAGAGTGGTTTTCCCAGAAATCGCTCGACTCATAAGTTTTCTTCAGTAATTCAGGAATGAGCTCTGGAGGGAAGTCAAACTTCTGCTGGGACATGTTCAGTATATCCCGCTTTTTCTGACCAACCAGCCCGATGTCTCGGGCGAGGGCGTCTGTTACATTTTTTGCATATTTTGCCAGCAGGTCCCCGCCTTTCTGGGAGCCGACGCTGATGGCGTACCTGTTTCCGAGGTCAGTCAACATCAGGTCGTAACCGTAGTCAACTATGGCGCAGCCCATCAGCGGAGCGAAACACCACTTTGACATCTTTTGCATGTTTACGCCGATGATGACGGATGACTTTCTCTTCTCGAAGTAGTAAGGGTCTGACTTGGTCTCTCGGAAAATCTCATCCATGTGGAAAAGAGCCACAATGTCATAAGGGTGAACCCCAATAATCACCGTGGGTTTAGCCTCCACAGGATTCTTGGATGACTGCCCCGTTGCCAAACTGTAAGTGAACAAGGTTTCGCGCTGAGGGAAGAAATACTTTTTCGGAGGAAGCAACGTCACGTCATAGTCCAGTCGCAGTTCACTGGCGGATTCCAAAGGTTCGAAAGCGAATTTGCTGCCTTTTGCTTTGACTCCTATAACGTTCCAAGAATTATCGTCTATAAGGGCATTGACAAAAGCCGCGAAGTCCTCTTTCATGACTATCTTCATATTGGTTCTCTCCTGACTCTCTCCTAATTATTATCTCCCGCAGCAAACGGGTTGGAAAGTAATGTATTCTTTGCAGATTTATGCTTTTCTAGATGTTAAAACCAATGTTACCGTGGAATCGTCAAATTTTGAAAACTTGCTGTGACATGGAAAAAAATGCTGCAAGCATGACCGAAACTTTATGTAGTGGACGGAGGCTTTTTGAATCTTCATGCGCATATTGTGCATCGAAATGTTGCCCAACATTGAGAAACAGGTAGCGCATTCCATCCAAAGTTCTACCCTGCAAACAGCAAATTTATTAAACTTAACAACGAAAGAGCATGGGATAAAACCTCACCGTTCACGGTTACCACATCAAAATGAAGGTATCACTGTCCAATGACGGAAACAACAAACTCGGGAAAAGAACCCATCAAAGCCTCCGAGCTTAACCCAAAATTCAAATACGAACTCATAAAGATGCACGGCAGCGAAAATTTGCTCAAGTGCTTCCAGTGTGGCACATGCACTTCTGACTGCCCAGTTGCCCGTTACAGTGACAGTTATAGACCGCGGCAAATAATCCGCATGGCACAGCTCGGCCTTAAAGACCGCATCCTGAAAAGTGACACGCTGTGGCTGTGCGCCGCCTGCTTCACCTGCACTGACCGTTGCCCGCAGGATGTGGAAGTTGCCAGTGTCATCCGCGTGTTGCGGAACTTGGCTGCAGAAGAAGGGTGTGTGCCGCAAGTTTTCAAAGACCAAGCCAACAGCGTGCTTGAATCGGGTTACGCTTATAAGATTTCAGATTTGCGAATTAAGAAACGGGAAACCGTGGGTTTGCCGCCGCTGCCGAAAGGAAATCCTGAAAGCATACGCAAGAGCCTCAAAGGCGTCAAATTCATGAAGCACATCGAGAAGAAAGGTGACGCGAATGAGCAGCACCAGTAAGTACCTGATTTTCCTCGGATGCGCCATTCCCTACCGAGTTTCCGCTTTCGAAATTTCTTCACGCAAAGTCCTCGCCAAATTGGGCGTGGAACTTGTGGAGATGCCTGAGTTCAACTGCTGTGGGCTGCCCTTGGACCCAGTTAGCCACGAAATGATGCTCATCCTTGCTGCGAGGAACCTCGCGTTGGCTGAGAAGCAAGGCTTACCCATAATCACGCTTTGCCCTGGCTGCGCAGGTACACTGAAGAAAGTCAACAAGATTCTGAACGAAGACAAGACCCTCCGAGAGCAGATTAACGGTCACCTCAAAGAGTCAGGCTTAGAATTCAAGGGCTCAGTTGTCACGAAGCATCTGCTTCAGGTTCTCAAGGAAGACGTGGGCTTAGACAAAGTTAAAAGCAGCGTCGTCAAACCCCTCACCATGCTGAAAGTGGCTGAGCACAACGGATGCCACATCCTCAGACCCAAAGAGTACATCGGCTTCGACGACCCTGAAGACCCTCAGACGCTAAAGGCTCTCATCGAAGCCACAGGCGCCACCTGCTTGGACTACATGGATGAGACTGAATGCTGCGGCGCCCCCAGCGCGGGCGTAAGCGACAAAGTCGCGTTGCAGCTGGCAAGGGACAAGCTGAATCACGTGAAAATGGTGGAAGCGCAGGCACTGATAACCATCTGCCCCTTCTGCCACATCATGTACGACACCAACGAGCTGCGCATAGAGAAACTTTTCAACGAAGCCTACGGGATACCTGTGCTGCACTATCCCCAGTTGCTGGGTTTAGCCATGGGCATGACGCCAGAGGAACTGGCTTTCGGCGAGCTCAGAGTCAACACTGCAAAGTTACTGAAAGAAGTTGATTTAGGAGAGAGAAAAAACAATGAGCCAAAACCAATCGAGCCAAAGTAAACTGAAAATAGCCTTTTATTGGGCGGCAAGCTGCGGCGGTTGTGAAATCGCCGTACTAGACCTCAACGAAAAAATCCTTGATGTAGTGAAAATTGCGGACATCCTGTTCTGGCCCGTAGCCATAGACATCAAATACAAGGATGTGGAAGCGATGCCTGACAAGCATATCGACATCACGTTCTTCAACGGGTCCATCCGCAACTCTGAGCAGGAGCACATGGCGAAACTCCTCAGAGCGAAATCGAAAACTCTCGTTGCGTTCGGTTCATGCGCCCATGAAGGCTGCGTGCCTGGCTTGGCGAACCTGCATGACAAAGACGAAATCTTCGAGCAGGTCTACCTGAAAGACAAGTCAAACATCAACCCAGAGAAAACCATGCCCCAAACAGAAACCAAGGTCAAAGAAGGCATCTTGAAACTTCCCAAGTTCTACGACACCGTCAAAACCCTAGCGCAGACAGTGGATGTGGACTATTACCTGCCAGGTTGCCCGCCCCCAGTCAAACTCATAGCCAACGCCGTTGAAGCTATAGCAGCTGGCAAACTGCCACCGAAAGGCTCAGTTCTCGCACCGTTGCCCGCGGTCTGCGACGAATGCCCAAGAACACGACAAAACAAGAAAATCAACCAGATTTACCGTGTACACGAGAAAGCCCCCGACCCCGAAAAGTGCCTCATGGAGCAAGGCATAATCTGCATGGGCATGGCTACCCGCAGCGGATGCGGCGCCCAATGCCTCAAAGTTGACATGCCCTGCACAGGCTGCGGCGGCGCAGCACCAAACCAGCCAGAGGTCGGCGCTGGGATGATAACCGCTTTAGCTTCCATCCTGGGCTTGGACAAAGAGCCTGGGCAGTACACCGACGACGATGTCGCGGCGCTGATGAGCCAGATTAAAGACCCTGTGGGCACGTTTTACATGTACAGTTTGCCTGCGTCGATATTGCGCAGAAAGGTGATGAAACAATGAAAGAAATAACCATAAACCCAATCACACGGCTTGAAGGACACGGCAGCGTCTCTATATTCCTCAACGACGCTGGAGAAGTTGAAAACGCCTACCTCAAAATCCCAGAACTCAGAGGCTTCGAGAAATTCTGCGTCGGAAGACGCGCCGAACTCATGCCCCAACTTACCACGAGGATATGCGGAGTCTGTCCAGTCGCCCACCACTACGCATCAGTTAAAGCCCTCGATGCAGCTTTCAATGTTGAGCCCCCATCAGCGGCAAAAAAGCTCCGCGAGCTCATGTATATGGGCTACTTCATATATGATCACATATTGCACTTTTACTACCTCGGCGGACCAGACTTCATCGTCGGACCTGATGCTCCACCAGAGAAACGCAACATTCTCGGCGTCATCGAGAAGGCAGGCATAAACGTAGCGATGGAAGTCATCAAACACCGCGCCTACGGACAGAAAATAACTGAGATCATCGGCGGAAAAGCCACGCACCCAGTCTGCGGACTCCCAGGAGGCATAAGCAAACCGCTCAGCGAAGAGAACCGCCAAGCCATCGAAGACATGGCTGTTTCCTCGGTGAAGTTCGCTCAGTTCTCGCTAAAGCTCTTCCACGGCATCGTCTTGGGCAACACTAAGTATGTGAGCATGATCAAGAGCGACGCTTACACGATGAACACGTACTACATGGGCATGGTGGACAAGAACAACAAGGTCAACTTTTACGACGGCAAAATCCGCGTCGTCGACCCCTCAGGCAAAGAATTCCTGGAGTTTGAACCTAAAGACTACCTTACACACGTTGGCGAGCACGTGGAAGAATGGACCTACAGCAAGTTCCCATACCTGAAGAAGATCGGCTGGAAAGGCTTAGCCTACGGCGCTGACAGTGGAATCTACCGCGTTGGCCCACTTGGAAGACTGAACGCTTCAGACGGCATGGCTACGCCGCTGGCGCAGGCAGAGTACGAGGTCATGTACAAAACCCTGGGCGGCAAACCAGTGCATGGTACGCTGGCATTCCACTGGGCACGACTAATCGAGCTGTTGTACGCTGCAGAGCGCGCGGTGGAACTCGTCAAAGACCCAGAAATCACCAGCACCAACGTGCGCAACAAGCCAGGCGCGCCAGGCGAAGGCGTCGGCGTCGTCGAAGCTGCAAGAGGCACACTGTTCCACCATTACACTTTGGACAAAGACGCAATGGTCAAAGACGTGAACATGATTGTAGCGACAACCAACAACTACCCCGCCATATGCATGAGCATCCGCGACGCAGCGAAGGGCTTGATTCACGGCGGCAAAGTTGACCAAGGCATACTCAACAAGGTTGAAATGGCTTTCAGGGCTTACGACCCGTGTTTCGCATGCGCCACACACTTCGCGATTGGTCAGATGCCGCTGACCGTTAACGTCTTTGACAGCCAGAAGCAACTTGTGCAGACATTGCAACGTTAAAACCAAACCTTTTCTTTTTGGTTTTTCTTATTTTCTGTCTGAGTGGCGTTTCCACTTGTCGAAGAAACAATACGAATATGAAAAAGAACTCAAAGACTGGCTCAGCCAAGCGGAGCACGTGATCGTAGCAGGCATTGGAAACCCTATTCGCTTCGACGACTTTGTGGGCGTAAAAATCATCCAAGACCTGCAAAGCAAAGCCTCTTCGAAAGTTCACCTGATCGAGTGCGAAACCGTGCCCGAAAGCTTCATGGACGAAATCGTGGAGCTTAAGCCTTCGCACGTGCTGTTGATAGACGCTGCCGTCATGGGATTGCATCCTGGGGAAGTGCGCCTGTACGACGCGGAGAAGATAACAAATATTCCTGCAATATCCACGCACACTTTGCCCGTCCGCGTGTTCTGTGACTACATCACGCAATTGACCAAAGCAAAGCTTGCCCTGCTGCTCATTGAGCCTGGAAATGTGGAGTTTGGAGAAGGCTTGACGCGTGAGGTTGCTTCGTCGGCGGAACGGATTGTAAAAGTCTTGTTGCAGATTCTTCCATAGAAGCAGGAAAACAAACTGCTTTACCATTTGCAGCGCTAAAACTACATCAATCAGAAACACTATGGTTTATGTCCGTTTAGGAATGTAGCACAAAAAAACCGCAGATATGCATGCAAAAACATATCGCTTCATCGCTATTTAACTTGCAAGTTAAACGTGGATATTTCACATCAGAATCCATTAGGTTTATATTCGATTCGTCTGCCTAATAGTAAAATATCCCGTCGGAGGATAAGAAAAATCATGTATTCCTACGCTGGAAAAATACTGCGTGTTAACCTAACAACTGGGGAAATAAAAACTGAGCCATTAACCGAGGAAATGGCTAAGCAGTACATCGGGGGCATAGGCCTCGGCATCAAACTCCTTATGGACAACTCAAAACCTGGCACCGACGCCTTTGACCCAGACAACCCGCTCATCTACTGTACTGGTCCGCTCAGCGGCACCATGGGTCCAACCGCTGGAAACGGCTACGCTGTTGTTTCCAAGTCACCTGCCACTGGCGGAGTAGGCGAAGCCAAAGCACACGGGTTCTTTGGACCCGACCTGAAAAGGGCAGGATATGACGCAGTAATCATCACGGGAAAAGCACCCAAACTATCCTACTTATGGATTGACGATGACAAAGTCCAAATCATGAACGCGGAACACATGAAAAACAAATCGCCAAGCGAAACAGACAACGAAATCCGCAAAGAACTAGGCGACTTCTACATCCGAGTCTCAGCCATTGGCGAAGCAGGCGAAAAACTCTGCCGATTCGGCGCAATCATAAATGACGAGTTCCGAGCCATCGGACGCAGCGGCATGGGCGGCGTCATGGGCAGCAAGAACCTCAAAGCCGTGGCGGTTCGCGGAACCCACGACGTTAACGTTGCAAACATGGATGGCTTCAAGGAATTTGTAAAACTTATCCACGAACGCATGAAGGGTCCAGCAACCAAGAAATACAAGACTCTGGGCACACCAGAGAACGTTTTGGTGTTGAATTCGCTTTCCGCTTTGGCAACCAGAAACTGGACCAACGCCACCTTTGAAGGGGCAGACAAGGTTAGCGGCGAATACCTCAACGAGCATTATGTGAAGAAAATTGTTGGCTGCGCTACATGCGGCATGCGATGCGACCACATCTGTGTCGTTCCTGAAGGTCCCTACAAAGGCTCAACTTCACGGTTGGAGTTCGAGTGCCTCTGGAGCATGGGTCCGCTCTGCGGAATTGACCGCTTAGACGCCGTAATCGAAGCCATGCGCATCGTAAACGAGTACGGCATGGACGGCATCTCCATAGGAGTCGTCGTTGCATTCGCCATGGACCTCTACGAACACGGCATCATAACCAAGGAACAAACTGATGGCATAGACCTCAAATTCGGAAACGCCGAAGCATTAATCGCTGAAATTCACAAAATCGGCAAACGCGAAGGCTGGCTAGGCAATATCCTCGCTGAAGGTGTTGCGAAGGCTGCCGAATTAATCGGCGGCGACGCCTACAAGTACGCTTGCCACATCAAAGGCTTAGAGCTTCCAGGTTACGACCTGCGAACCCTTAAGACTGCCGCGCTCGGATTCAGTGTCTCATTCCGTGGTGCTTGCCACCTTAGAAACGGCGCTTACTCACCCGATGTAAAGGGCAAGGTGAACCGCTTCAAGATTGAGGTTGGACGCGGTAAGATCATTACCGACGAAAGCAAGATGTACAACATCATTGACTCACTCATCGTCTGCAAGTTCAGCAGAGGCACGTACTACGACGGCTGGAAGGATTTGGCAAACTATTACACGTTAGCCACTGGCTTACCCATGACCGTTGAGGAGATGGCTATGGCTGGCGACAGAATCGAAAACCTCGCCAGACTCTTCAACATCCGCGAAGGCAAAGGCACACGCAAATACGACGATGTCCCCTACAAGATAAAGCACTTCCCAGTGCCCGACGAAGGACCTGCCAAAGGCGTCTGTGTAAACGACGAAGAAATGGCTGTTGGACTTAACGATTACTACGCTTCAAGAGGCTGGACAGTGGAAGGCATCCCCACGATTGAGCGGCTCAACGCAGTTGGTTTAGGCAATTATGCGTACATTGCGGAGAAAGCCATCAAGGAAACCCAAGCCCCACAAGCAACTGTAGGAGGAGCTTAAAATGGTGCGCCCACAAGACAGAAAATTCGTAACTGCTGACCCAGAAAAATGCATCGGTTGCGTTGTCTGTGAATACGCTTGCTCTATGGTTAACGAGAACACCTTCAACCCTACAAAGTCACGAATCCGCGCCATGCGCATGGGACCACTAATCAACCTCGCCGTTACGTGCAGGCACTGCGAAGACCCAGCATGCGTAGCAGCATGCCCACGCGACGCACTAACACAGGAAGAGAACAGCGGTATAATCCGCGTAGACGAAAACGCCTGCAACGGATGCGGATGGTGCATCGCCGCCTGCCAATTCGGCGCCATGAACATGCATCCCGACAAGAAAGTGGTGTTCACCTGCAACAGCTGCACCGACCACGCTGAAGGCGAACCGCAATGCGTCAAATGGTGCCCCGAAGAAGCTTTGACCTTCGTAACTGCTGAGGTTCTTGCGCAGAAGTCAAGGCAGAAAGCCGTCCGGAACCTGTTCCAAACCGCAGAAGAAAAAGCAAAAGCTAAGTAAGCGCTTAGGCGCTTTTCTCTCATCTTTTTGTTTCTTGTTTTATCCGCCAGTCACAAGCGGCATCAAAACCACGTTGTCGCCGTCTTTTAGCCTTGTGTTTACGCCGTCCAGTTGCCCAATCACGATGCCATTTAGGAGAACCATGAAGGTAGGTTTGACTTCTTTTTTGGCTGGGTCGTAGACTTCGGGGTTGAAGGGTTTTCCGAAGGTTGCGGCGAGTTTGTCCAGCAGGTTCGACAGCAAAGTGCCTTCTTCAAGAACTAGTTCGTCCTGTATGCGGTTCGTGTAAGTCTTAACTAAGCCTAAGTACTGGATTTTTACCCTCATGCTCAGCCGTCCTTTCGCTGCCGTGCCCCGTGTTGATTAGAAATGGGCGGCATCTCATATTTCTTTTCTCCCAACAAGAGGTTTTTTGAAGGGCATCAATATGTTCTAAAACATAGTATTAATAGGAAATGTGGCGAAACAACACAGGAGCGTGGCTGAATCTTGAACCGTTCCCTACTGTTCGCAGGTGTTGCGGCTTTGCTAGTAACGGGTTTAGTTGTTGGACTCTATTACTATACTCTGCCCGCTCCCTCGCCTGAGAATCAACTGCAATCTGAAATAGAACAGGGAAGAATCTATCAGAACACCACCTTCTCTCTCAAAAATAGCCCTTACAAGTTCACCGATGACGTTGTTGTCCTTCCTAGAGCGACACTGACTATTGAAGCAGGTGTAAAAGTTACATTCTCGTCGAGCGTTTCCCTTACTGTCAATGGTTCACTTAATGCTATCGGAACAGCGGACAACCCGATTAATTTCACCTCAAGCGATCCTTCTGCTATTGTTTGGGGCTCGATTAAGTTCTTCGGCGACACTTCTGAATCCTTGATTTTAAATTACATTGAGGTAACAAACGCTACTCAGGGAATCGTTATTGACAACGAAAACAACGGCATTGCGCAGATTGATCATTGTTATATTCACGATAACCAAGAAACGGGCATCCAGTTTACCGCCCACGGGAACATCACAATAAAGGAAAGCACAATAACTCATAACAACATTGGAATCTATGGAGTAGGCTATACTCGAAAGTCAAACCCTTCTGACCCTTATCCTTACTGCGCCTACCTCGACAGTATTCTTTTGCAATCCAATACCATTCAATTTAACAATTGGGATGGGGTGCAGCTCTCCAGCGGCGCCAAAGAGGCGGGATCAATCAGCAATATATCCCTACTATCAAATATTATCTCTGACAACGGAGGAAACGGCATTCAAGTAGCTGCATATTCAGGGTCCCACAGCTTTGTTTCAGGGGTCAATTTCACTTCAAATACCATTACAAATAATGGAAAGCAAGGGGTGGAACTCATATCATCGTCATACGGAAGTGATAAGCTTCTTTCCGACGTTTCATTTTTATTTAACAACATTTCAACAAACGGTGAAACAGGTGTTCATCTAAGTGTGACCCCAAACCAGAAAACAACAGGATATAATACAGTATTCACTAACAACACCTTCTTTGGCAATCGTCAAGAAGGCATCTTAGTTGAAGGCACCGTGACAAGCAACATCACAGCTAACGCCATTATGCAGAACGCTTACGGTGTACGGTTTAATGGTACGCAAAACAACGCTGCTGAACTCAACAGCATGTCGAGTAACACTTTTGGTATGTTTGTTTCTGATGGAGCAACTGTCCAAGCGCAAAACAACTATTGGGGCGACCCAACAGGTCCCTACCACTCAACCTTAAATCCGCAGGGCAAAGGCAACAGCGTCAACGGGAACGGCACCGACCTGAACTTTACTCCCTTCTTAACAACAAACCCGTGAAAGTGACTGAAAAGAAGCGGCAAGTTCAACCAACAATTCGCTTTGCAGTCTACTCGATATATAAAGGGGCTATAGACTGCACCGAGCACCAGAGCAAACCTCTCCCGCCAACCAGCTACGCCCGTAACTAAAGTGACGAAAAGTTATCAATTTGTGTTTCCAATAGGTCACACAAAACAAAAACCCATACAAAACCCCCAAAATAAACCCATAACTTTCCACCACCCCACTCCATTAACTTAATATAGTTTTCACCTGACTATAACTGCAATAATCGTATGGAGGACACAAGTTTGTACGGTTACGCAGGCAAAGTTCTCTACGTTGACTTAACCACAGGCAAAACCCGCACCGAAAAACTGAACGAAGAATACGCCAAAAAATACATCGGCGGCATAGGCTTGGGCATGAGACTATGGCTTGCCAACTCAAAAGCAGGCGTGGAACCGTTCAGCCCAGAAAACCCTCTTGTTCTGGCGCTGGGTCCAATCTCAGGCACCATGTTTCCCACCGCGGGAAACGGTCACGCATACGTTGCAAAATCGCCAGAAACTCATGCTGTCGGCGAGGCTGTTGCGCACGGCACGTTCGGCGCCGAACTTAAAAGGGCAGGGTACGACGTAGTCATTGTGAAAGGCAAGGCTGAGAAGCCTGTTTACTTGTGGATTGATGATGATTCAGTGCAGTTGCTTGATGCTGCACATTTATCTGGCAAGTCGCCCAGCGAAACCGAAGACGCCATAAAAGAAGAACTCGGCGACTACTACATCCGAGTTTCAGCCATAGGCTTAGCTGGAGAGAAACTCAGCCGCATAGCCTGCATAATTAACGAGAAAACGCGCGCCGCAGGCAGAACAGGCTTAGGCGCAGTCATGGGCAGCAAGAACCTGAAAGCCATCGCTGTCCGCGGAACCCGCGACATCGTCCCCGCAAAACCCGACGAATTCATGGACATGGTTAAGGAATTCCACGAACGCATGAAGGGTCCAGCGACCCAGAAGTACCGCACCCTCGGCACCGTCGAAAACGTTCTCGTTCACAACTCGCTTTTCTGCATGCCGACACGCAACTACAACAACGCGCATTTTGAGAACGCCGACAAAGTCAGCGGCGAAATGCTCAACGAACGCTACGTAGCAAAAATAATCGCCTGCAGCAGCTGCGCCATGCGCTGCGAACACGAAGTCGTCGTCCGCGATGGACCCTACAAGGGCACGATGACGCGGATGGAGTACGAGATGCTGTGGGCTTTGGGACCTTACTGCGGCATAGACAGATTAGACGCCATCATAAAGGGCATGGAGCTCTGCAACTACTACGGCATGGACGCACTCAGTGCAGGCGTCACCGTTGGGTTTGCCATGGACTGCCACGAAAGAGGCATCCTCTCGCATGAGGAACTGGGTGTTGACGCTCACTTCGGCAGCGTAGAAGCCATGCTCACTCTCTTGGAGAAGATGGGCAAGCGTGAAGGTATCGGCGACATTCTGGCTGACGGAGTCAAAGCAGCCGCAGAAAAAATAGGCAAAGGCTCCGAGAAACTCGCGCAGCATATCAAAGGCTTGGAAGTTACCGGCTACGACCTGAGGTGCCTGAAAACGGCGGCTTTGGGTTTTGCAGTTTCCTTCCGAGGCGCAGACCACAACAGGCACGGCGCCTACGCTTTTGACGTGAAGGGCAAAGTTGACCGCTTGAAAGCTGAGAAAGGCAGAGGCAAACTTGTCCGCGACATGGAAGACGTCTACGCGCTTATCGACTCGTTCATCGTCTGCAAGTTCAGCCGAGGCACCTACTACAAGGAGTTGCCTGACATGGCTAAACTCTACAGCTTAGTCACGGGCTTCGACATGACGCCTGAAGAGTTGAAGAAGTCAGGCGAACGCATAAACACCATCGGCAGACTCATCAACATCCGAGAAGGCTTAGGCAGAAAAGACGACACGTTGCCGTGGAAGGTTATGCATGAACCGATACCTGACGAGGGTCCAGTGAAAGGCGCCATGGTGACGCAGGAAGAACTGGATTTGTTGCTGGATGATTACTACGAGTCTCGCGGGTGGACGCTGGAAGGCGTGCCCACAACAGCGAAGCTCAAGGAGCTCGGCATGGACGACTTAAGCGGCATCGTTGAAGAGAAGCAGGGGGCATAACAAGATGGTGAAGATTCACGAGAGAAAATTCGTTTCCTGCGACCCAGACAAATGCGTCGGCTGCCAAATCTGCGAGTACGCCTGCTCATGGACTAAAGAGAAAGCCTTCAACCCCATCAAATCACGCATACGCGTCGTCCGCCAAAACCAACTCGTAAACATGGCAGTTGCCTGCAGGCTCTGCGAAAACCCAGCCTGCGTTGCCGCGTGCCCACGCGACGCTTTAACCCAGTCAGAAGAAACAGGCATAATCATGGTTGACAAAGACAAGTGCAACGGCTGCGGCTGGTGCATCGAAGCCTGCGACTACGGCGCCATAATGCTGCATCCCGAAAGCAAAGTCGTCTACGTCTGTGACCTGTGCAAAGAAAAGGCTGATGGACCACAATGCGTGAAGTGGTGCCCTGAAGAAGCGCTAACGATAGTCACAAGCGATGTGCTGGCGCAGAAGGCAAGAATCAGCGCCATAAGGAAGCTGTTCCAAGAAGAAAAGAAGTAGCCACCAATCTCCCCTTTCCTTTTCTACGCCTTTTTATTAGCTAAAACGTTAACTTTCATGCTCAAAGAAATCGATAAATAAAGTCTGCAACCAATTAGTAACTAGCATAAGAAGGAATTTGAGACTTGAAAGTAACCGTTGACTACTTAGGCTACATCAAAAGCTTAATCGGAGTCACGCAAGCCGAACCAATCGAACTCCAACCAGAAGCCACAGTGCGGGACCTGCTGGACACGCTTGCCAAAAACCACGGCGACCCCTTCAGAAAAGTCATCTACGAGCTAGGCAACGCAGACCTGAAGTCAAGTTTTATCCTGTCGGTGAACGGTTTGCTGCTGAATCAGCTGAAGGGCTTAGACACCCTGCTGAAAGAGGGCGACCAAGTCGTCTTGATGCCCATCGTCAGCGGCGGCTAAAAGAAAATCTTAAACACTCTGAACGCTCAAAGTTCTCCAACGGTGAATGCTTTGAAACGTATAGAGGCACTGAAGAAATCTGCCTTCACCAGAGGCGGATTCGACGGTTACCTGATTTTCAACAACGCCAACTTGCTCTACTTCCTCGGGTTCCCCGGAACGAGTTCGCTGCTTATTCCAGCAGACGGCGAAAGCACCGTGTACGTTTACGGCGTGAACTATGAGCAGGCGAAGGCTGAAGGCAAAAACTTCAAAGTCCAGGTAGTCAAGAGCGACGAAAACCTGATGGCGAAGACAGCCCGCGAAGCCAAAGACTGCGGAGTCAAGAAACTGGCAGTGGATGCCCTCGGAGTCGAAAGCTGGAAGGCTATTGCTAAAGAGTTCAGGTCTGAAGGGGCTGTGGAGGTCAATGGAGGTTTCGTGCAGGCACTGCGCATGGTTAAAGACCCAGACGAAATCACGCTAATGCGCAAAGCAGGCGAACTCACAAGCCGAGGCATGGAAGCCGCCGCCGAAGCAACGAAGCCAGGCGTTAAAGAGTACGAGGTCGCCGCGGAAATCGAGTACGCCATGCGGAAACGCGGCGCAGGTCCAACCGCCTTCGAAACCATCGTTGCTTCGGGTGCATGCTCAGCCTTTCCTCACGGCGGCTGCAGCGGCAGGGAAATCCGCGAAGGTGACTTGGTAGTCATCGACATAGGCGCAACGTGCAACTACTACTGCTCAGATATGACGCGTACGCTGGTTGCAGGGAAGCCTTCCGAGAAGCAAAAGCGAATTTACAACGTCGTGAAGACCGCTCAAGAAAACGCATTCAAAGCCATGAAGGCAGGAGCGCCCATCCCAGACGTTGATGCCGCGGCGAGAAAAGTGATTGAAGCTGCGGGCTACGGCGAGTACTTCGTGCATCGGCTTGGGCACGGCGTCGGCTTGGAAGTGCATGAACCGCCAACGTTGAGCCAGACCAACAAGGACTCGCTTGCGGCTGGGAACGTGGTGACGGATGAGCCTGGAATCTACTTGCTTGGCTACGGTGGCGTGCGCATCGAAGATACAGTGCTTGTGCAGAAAGATGGTGGGAAAAAGCTCACCGTTGGACCTTACAGTCTGCGACTCTGACGCGCGTTACGGAAGGCTGGTTTCGTTCCAGAAGTAAACCTGCGAATAGGTTTCTGTAATGTTTGCTCTCTCCACATCGTAGACTATGTCCAGTTTCAAACCATACTTGCTTACGAGTGTGTTTACGTTTTCCAAGATTAACGCCGAGGCATTGTCCGCAGACCACAGCCCCCAAATCTTGTCTTCTAAGTTTCTCAGACTTCCCCCGTAATCTTTGGGAAGAACAAGCGCCACTTCACCCCTGGTTTCTGCTAAATCTCTCGGGTGGGCTTTGGCGTGGTCCCAGAACTGCTGCATGGCTAAGAAATGCTCATCATCTAATATGCCGTATTGGTTCGTTTCAGGGTACTGTGGATAGTTGAAGATTAGAATGTATTTGGCGCCTGCATCGTACGACGTAACCATATCTTGGTAGGCTTCGGGTCCGCTTTCAATGTACGGCGGCTGCTGATAAGTCCACGTGATTATGGTGCCCCATTCTTTTCCTTGCATCGTTGCCGCTCCGCGACAAAGCGCAATTTCTTGGGTTCGGCTGTTGTTCCATCCGAGTTCAGCAAAAATAACGTCAAAACCTGCCTGATAGTCGTACCAGTAGAGCGCGAAGTCCGAGGTGACAACTGGAATTTGTCGGTCTTTCAGAATTTTCATGCTGTCGGTCGTAGAAACGACTTGAACATACTTACTTGCAGCATCACTGGAACTTAACGAATTATTTACAGTGTCTGCAAGTTCAATTTGTCTGCCGCCTGGCTCGTCTCTCAGGTAAACGCCCAAAAACTTGTCCCCCCACGTCTGCCTTGCTCCAGTTACCCATTCCTGTTGCCAAGTGCCGCTTTGCACGGACACGGAGAAGAAGTAAACGATGAAGTGAAGGTTTTTTTCCGCGGCGTAGCTGCAAATTGCGTCCAGCGCAGTTTTGTTGTTGCTGAGGGGCGAGGAGTCTACGACGAAAACGTTGGTGTAGTTTTGGACTTTGTCGATGAGGAGCTTCGCGCCTTCCACTGTGTCCTGACCATAGGTTACTCCGAAGAAGAACTCATCACCATTGGAGCTCTTTCCTTGGTTAGAGCTGGAGAAATACGCTAAAGGCAAAACCACCGCCGACACAATTAAGATTGCAACAAGGAATAGCCCGAAATGCCTCATGTATACTTCATCAAACAGTACAGTTGGAGGCTAACTGGAAATAAATCTTCTTCAACCAAAAGCAAAGTCCACACGTCCGCCACAACATGCAGCGGAGGAACAGCTCAAGCCTGAAACGTAAAAAGGAACACGCACTTTTGCATGAAACATTGAATTTTCAAAAACCATGAAATGGTGGGCCCGAGGTGATTTGAACACCTGACCAACAGATTATGAGTCTGGCGCTCTACCTAACTGAGCTACGGGCCCACGTTCTGGCTCTTACATATTGCTGTTTTAAACGGAATTTAAACGTTTTCCGCATTCTTCACATTTGAAAGGCACTTCGTGCTTTCTAAGGAAAACGCGCAGAGCGAAACTGAGTTTCAAACAGTGTCTCTTGAAGTACCCTTCCTGAATGCCCTAACCAAAGAAACCAAGAGAAAAACAAACGAAATCAGGAATACAATGACCAAGGCAAAAAACACGGTCTCGAAGTTTCCCTGCTTCCCAACGCCCGGGTTATATTTACCCACAAAGGCAAAAACAATCAGAGTGACCATCATAATCATGTTGAAGGCAAGCGCCTTCCTATACTGACTCGAGGGTCGATTTTGCGGAAGCTTTGTCTGATGATTCCCCACATAGGCGGCAAGTTTAGGCCAGAGTTTCGGAGAAAAAGAGAAAATTTCAATCGCCACCAGACCAATCAGAATCCCGATTAGAGCAGCAACCGCGTACTGGAAGAAAAAACTGCCCGTATATTGCGACGTGAACAGAAAATACAAGATTGGTACGTCGAGGGCTACGCCTGCAGCAGCTCCAACGATGAACTTTCGACGGTTCCTCCGCCACCACCGCCACCATTCCTCTGAAGCCAAACTGAAAACCATCCCCTACAAGCCTTAAGCGTTTTGTTGGAGTATAGAAATAAGCTTTGCGTGGAAGCAGCTTTAGGTTCAGCCCCAAAACTTTTCAGCTTCTTCCGTTATAGTTTGGCAGAGTGAACCTCAGTTTAGTCGATAAATAGGAGAAGGGTTCCGACGTCAAGCAGCGGGTTAGTGCGAGTGCGCAGTTGGGAAGAGTTCAAGCAGCTAGTAATCAAAACTAAGCCTGACTCTGTGGTTTACATTATTGAGCAGAATGGCCTCTCGGAGAGCAAGGAAACCACTATCCTGCGGCTGATTCTGCTTTTTCAGCAGACCTACTACGTGTACCTCGATTTTCCGAAGGGGGGCGCGCTGAGGGAAACAGCTGTTCCAATACGAAGAGACAAGCTGGGCAACCGCACGTTGGAAGACCAAGACGTGGTCAGTTTCCTCAAAGGAGCGTTTGGAAGAAGCGACCTCAAAATCTATTCGTACTGGACAACCTGAAATGTCAAAGTCTCTTTGAAGTGTCTGCCGTTTCTTGCTGAGAAAAACCTGGGCAGAAAGGAAGTTACGTTGTCGGTGGCGGTCTCGTGCCAAGAGTCACGTCAACGGTTGTCTGCGCATTGCTCCTCACAACAGTTACCACGAGCAAGTCGCTGGGCAACGTGTTCCCTTCAAGATAACTAGCCAAATCGTCATTATTTCTGACAGTGGTTCCGTTAAGCGCGATGATTATGTCGCCGCCTCGAAGTTTTCCGTCTGAAGGACCACCAGAGACTGTTGAGCTTATATACCAACCGTACGTGACTTTTACATTCAGCTGTTGCGCTTGGTCATAAGTCACGTCGCCCCCAAGGACTCCCAGATAAGAGTGCAGATTGTAGGTTCCAGTGGTTATCAACGTGGATATTTCTCTCAGTATGGTGTTTGACGGTATGGCAAAGCCCAAGCCCTGCGAGTCAGTAACAATAGCCGTGGTAATTCCCACAACATTTCCCACTGCGTTCAGAAGAGGACCGCCAGAATTGCCCGGATTAATCGGCGTGCTGGTCTGTATGATGTTGGCTATGGAGAAGTTCGCTGTTGTGTCTTCTTGAATTGTTCTGCCCACAGCGCTGACCACGCCCGTTGTTAGCGAACCGACTAGCCCGTAGGGGTTTCCTATGGCTATCACTTGGTCGCCTACGCGCAGGCTAGAGGAGCTTACTATCTGGAGCGGCTTGAACTCGCTTGCTGGCGCATCGTTAACTGAAAGCACCGCTAAATCCGCGTACGTGTCGTTGCCGAGGACGGTTGCGGCGTATCCGTGTCCATCTGAGAACGTGACGCTTAGGTCAGTGGTGTCGAAAACCACGTGGAAATTGGTTATGACAACCATATCGCCTGAATAGTTATAAACGAAGCCTGAACCCTGCACTCCTCCGGTGCTTGTGGTTCCCTGAACCAACACGACTGAATCTTTTACGTTCGCGTAAAGATCAGCCAAAGCCGTGCCATTCTGGTAAAGCGTAATTGTCTGGTTGGTGATTGTCTGGTTTTGAGAGCCGCCTTGTGCGAACTGAACCTGCAACTGTGTGACCTGAGTCTGCAAATCCGTGACCTTGCTGTTCAGGGTACTGATTTGCTTATAGTTAATGTAAAAGACTGCCAGTCCTCCGACGATTAAGCCGATTGCGAACAGCAAAGCCAGAAGACTAGCCGATGCCTTGCGAGAATTAGCGCTGAAATGAAGCATGTTTCTTAACCTCTGAAATCAAATGAATGAAAAAGCTCCGATAAAAGGGTTGCCAAATTCTTCAGGCGTTATTTCCGTCGGTCAACGATGTCTAAAGCGTCGGGTCCCGTGCCGATCAGCGTCACTGGCACGCCTGTGCGTTTTTCGATTTCTTTGACGAATTGCTTTGCATCTTTTGGCAAATCATCGAAAGCGCGTTTGCCCTGGCACTCTGGGAATATGCAGTCCAGTTTCGTCAAAGCTGCCTGCGTGGCGCCGTTGATTTTGGCGGTTCTTTTGGCCAAGTCAAAATCGAACGGGGCGCTACGTCGGTCGCGGCCTGTTCCCGCTGCAACTTCAAACCACCCACGTTTCTGGGCTTCTTCCTTTGTGATTTCTCCAGGCAATGGACCTGCGCCGACGCGGGTCATGAAGCTCTTGTACACGATGAGCACATCGTCGACTCTTGTTGGTCCGACTCCTGCTTCGGAGGCTATGGCGGATGCGCCTGTGTCTCGCCCAGTTACATAGGGGTAGCCGCCGCCTAAAAACAGTGACAGCATGAAGCCTTGGGTACCTTCCAGCAGCACCTGCTTGCCCTGGTCTAAGCCGTCGTTGATTTCCGTGATTGTGTCCGCCAAGTAAGGCTTCAGTTCAGGAATGTCCTTGGCAAGTTTGGCGGTTCTCCTCACGCGTTCCTCGAGGGCGGGACCAACACCCCAGCCTGTGGTGCCTATGCCTTTGTTGACGGCGCTTGCTTTGTCTTGGGCGCTGTGTTTTTCCTCGATGATGGAGGCGTTTTGGTCTATGCCTATGCGTTTGTGAACTTGGGTCAATTCAACTTCTTTGAAGAATTGGGCGACGTGGACGTTTGCTCCTGCCGCGATGAGCAGGCGGGTTTTTGGGTTGATGAAGGCTGCTGGAACCATGTGCAACGCATATTTCTTACCCTCCATCCATACCGTGTGGGCGGCGTTCACTGAGCCTGTGCGAACGCAGAAATCCAGATTATCCTTCAAGGCGAGGTAGCTGATGATTTTTCCTTTGCCTTCGTCTCCCCAGAAAGCGCCAACAATGACTGTGCATGGCATGTCAGTTCACCCTTGAAAGGGTTGTTTAGAATTATTTAAAACTGTTGGCTTTACAGTTTCTTGTTTTTCTTGGAGTATGCGGTTTGAGAAGGCTGCGTATGGGATGTTTTTGATTCAGTCGATAAGTCGGTCCATTTTTCTTGGCTAATAGTCAGGTCGTTAATGGGCGGTTGAAATCTACAGGGGGGTCGCTATTGGTTGCGGAATCAGCCAAAGGCATGTTGCCCCCTATAAATAAGGGGGCTATAGTCTGCTCCGAGCAGCTAGTCAGTGCAGATAAATCACAGGAACTATTCAGAAAAGATGACTGGTTATTCCTTCTGATGTTTCTTGTCGTCGTTCATCAGCTGCGCTAAGCGGTAAGTGACATAAGCTGAGAAACTTCGAATCCCCTTCTCAATCGTATACTGCTCCTTAACCTTAAGCCACTCATTGAAGAAATAATCATAAATCTCAGCTTTCACTGTAATACTCTTGTAACCTTGCTTCGGCGTAATATGTTCCCCTCTTTCCTATTCCGTATTGTACGGAACTACCATTTATTTAAGTTTTAACTTTGTACAAGGCACAGTGCGATTCTTCGGCGAAAACCAGAAAAAAATTGTTGTTGTATCCGTGATGAAATAAATCTTTATATTTCAAAGTACGGTAAAGTACGGGGAAAGGGAGGAACAGCAATGCCACGCGAAGGCTACAGAACAATATCCGTCAACGACGAAATCTACGAATACATCAAGAAAAAAGCCGAAGAAACCCACCGCACCATACCCGAATACATCGCACACCTGATCGAAAAAGAAAACACGAGAAAAAAAGAATGCTGAAACCAATTTTCCTAGCTTTCACACCAGCCCTGTAGTTTACCTCCGTACCTCACGACTATGGTTCTCATAGAAGCAAGCTGAAAACGCGGAAATGGAGGAAATGGGAAAAACTGCCTGCTGAAATCACACAATCCAATGGACACGTTGCAGAAGTCCGCTTCACCTGCGACCACTGCCACATACTCGTCGGAACACGCCTAATGCTTAAGAAAGAGGCAGAAGCCCAAACCAAGAAGCAAGTTATCTGCCGACAATGCAAACAAACCCAGAAAACAGGAAAATAACATACTTCAACCGCAAATCTCACCCAAAACCCGAAGCCGCAAAAACCAGAAAACAATCCAAAACAAAATTACCAAAACTATTTGGAACCAGAACTTCTCTGCTCTGCTTCCCCATCCAAAAGCTTCAGAAGCTTAAGCACCTTCTTGCCTTTTCTATCCTTCTCTTTCTCAGTCACGGTTCCACGAGCTTGGCAAACAGTATCCGCCACAATCCCCTTGCCCTCGTCGAAGATCACAGGGTAAACACGGCACCCTGAAGGACGCTTAGCATAGACGTTGCACCTTCGCTTTTCCGCGTCGAAGAAAACGCAGCGACCTTGGCGATTCCGCAGAACAGCATACCCAGCCTTATCGATGCGGACGAAGAATTCTTTCTTGTAGCCTTTCTTCTCCAGCTGCGCAATGTCCTCTGCAGAAAGCAGCATCTCGGTTTCCAAGCAGCATTCTCCGCAACGCAAGCAACGCATAAGCATATTGCCGTCGAAGAGTTATTTCAGCGTTGCTTGACCTGACGAGGAAACTTTCAATCCGCCGTGCTCATGAGGTTCAGGTTTAGCAGTTCAGCCCATGCAACGTTTCTGAGCGGTATGCGGGTTTGCCTGTGGTTTCCGTAGGGCACATACTCAATCAAGCTTCCTTTTCCAAAGTTGCCCTTTCGGATGCAGGTTAACTGCACGTTGATGATGACTGAGCCATCTTTCAGGTGAAGGTTCACGTTTTTGCCGAGGAAGGATTTGGCGCTGTTCAGGCTGAAGCTCTCCATGCTGGGTCACCATTCAGCATCTTTGTCGGCTATGCTGGTCCAGCATTGCTTGCATATGGGGAGTTTTTCGCCTTTGAACATGATGTACAGTTTTATGTTTTCGCTTTGGCATTTGTCCTTCCAAGGGTTTTTGCAATGTTCCATCCTATTTTTCCTCCAACAGTGCCTCTGCTGTGCTGTTCCGTTGATGTTGCTTTTAAAACGCTTTGAGCAGCGACTTGTGGCTGCAGTGGGGAGGGGTGGGTTAAAGTGAAGCTTTCATTCAGCTTCAGCGTAAATGGAGGGTGAAGTTGCAGGGATTATTTCCTGTTGGTTGCTTCGGTTAGTTTGGTTTTTCAGGTTGCGGTTTTTGTGTTGCTTCTTGGCGGGTGGACGTTGATGCGGATGCGGAGGTTTCGTGCGTATGGTGTTTTCATGTTGGTTGGTGTTGTGTTGCATTTGGTTGTGATTTGGGTGTTGATGGTGCCTTCGTTTGTTGCTGCTTTCGTTCCGATGGTTGCTTCTCAGGTGAGTTTGAGTGTGGTTGTTGCTTTTGTTCATGCTGGGTTGGGAGTTGCTGCGGCTGTTCTTGGGGTTTGGTTGGTGGCTGGTTGGCGTTTGCGGAGAAGTTTGGATTATTGCATGCCTAAAAAGCGGTGGATGCGGGGGACGTTTTATGTGTGGTTTGGGGCGTTGATTTTGGGTTTTGTTTTGTATCTGAGTTTGTTCTGGAATTCGCTGTTTGGTTGAGGTTCAGATTTGGATTATTTCTGGGGATATGTTTTCCTTGGTGATTTTTAGCAGAGCGACTGTGGGTTTGGTGAGGAACGGTGGCTCTGGGGTTGTGGGGCTTCCTGGATTTATGTAGAGGGTCTTTGTTTCCCATTTTATACTGCAGTTGTGCGTGTGCCCGTAAACTAGGGCGTTGAAGTTGTTTTGTTTGGCGATTTCGCGCATTCTGCTCATGCCGTAGATGATTCCTGGGTCGTGTGTGACGCCGATTTTCCAGTCTGCGATTTTTAGGCTGTTAAGTTTTGGGAGTGCGCCGCTGACTTCTGGTCCATCCATGTTGCCGTGGACGGCTAGGACTGGTGCGAGTTGTTCGAGTTCGTCTAGCACAGCCAGTTCCACGAGGTCTCCAGCGTGGATGATGTAGTCGACGTTTTCGAATATGCGGAAGACTGCTTTTGGGAGGCTTCTTGCTCTTGATGGGATGTGTGTGTCGCTGATTAAGCCGATTGTTTTGGCTGGTTTAATTTGTGGAATAGTGCGTGGGATTTGTGATTGCGCGGTTGCCATTTGGCTGTGCCTCAAGTTGCGGGATGTATGCTTCTCAGATGCATGTATGAGATAATAAAGATTCATGTTTTTTCTGAATCGGATTTTGGGTTTTGCGTGTTGATGCGTCGATGGAAACTGCTTCTCTGCTGCTCGGTGCAGTCTATAGCCCCCTTATATATAGCTGGCTGCATGTTTTTGGTTGGTTTTTCAGCCAATAGTGACCTCTCTCTATAGGTTTTCTGGATACGTTGGCTATTAGCATCCAAATATGACGGCTGCATTCCTGTGCATTGGGCTTTCTCAGAATAGCCCGAAACATAATCAATTACTCTTTGACTCTCACCTCCCACAAACATCATAAACCCGCTACACTCTCCTACAAAAAACCTAAAACAGCACCAGCCCCATAAAAACCCTCACGAAATTTAGAAATTCACAAATTTACCAATTAACCAGTCGGCAAACTTCAAAATTATCTTTAAGATCAAGTACTTATCGGCAGAGCAGGAGTAGCACATAACGACAGTGTTCCGTGAAAAGGCGGTCAGCCCAGATGAGGCGGCGGTCGAGATACGCAAGGCAATAAAGATGAACCAATCAGAAGGGTTCCTCAATCCCGAACAGGTAGCAGCACGGGAGTTCGCGAATTTTGGTCGCAGCACTAAAGGAAGCAAAAGAAAAGTTAAGATTGTCATAAGCAGCAAGCAAGCGACAATATGCTTTCATGTTTTGTGCACAAGCTTTTAAGCGCTTCACACCATAAGTGGAAGAATTAGAGTTAACCCAAGGGGCGAATATGTGTATGAGTTCCTATTCAGCAGGCGCAACAGGAACATGTCCCCATTGTAGGCACGCTGCGAAATTCACTGAAGCCAGTCCATTCGATTGGAATGGGAGCAGAAACCACAGTATCTCAACCGAAATGGTAGCATCAGGGACGAAAGAGTCTGTGCATATTTACTCTTCATTGTGCCCGAACTGTCTAAAGCCAATTGTAGTAATGGTTGTGGCCGAAAAAGATACGGGGGTTGCGTTGGATGCAAGAATAATTTATCCTCCAAACATCGTAAGAATTGTGCCTCCTGAAGTGCCACCTAACATAAAGGAAGACTTCTTGGAGGCTGCGGCAGTTTTTGGGATTAGCGAGAAGGCGAGTGCAGCACTGTCGCGTCGATGTCTGCAAAGTGTCCTTAATGAAAAGGTCAGCAAGAAGGATGACCTCTCAAAACAAATAGATGAAGCGATTAAGCAATTACCTCCCCGAATTGGCGAAAACCTCGATGCTATTAGAGCCGTGGGGAATTACGCTGCGCATCCAAAAAAAGTCATGTCCACCGGCGAAATAGTCGATGTCGCACCTGAAGAGGCTAACTGGAACCTTGACGTGTTAGAGGAGCTTTTCGACTATTACTACGTTCAGCCTAAACGAGCTGAAGAAAAACGAAATAAACTTAACGCGAAACTGCAAAGCATAGGAAAACCTGAATTGAAGAAACCTTAGACGATAGGTTCCGTGTCAGCGTAATAGTTGTAGAGTAGGACCTTGGCGCGTGGCTGCTGCGCTGCCGAGCGGAAAGATTGTCGTCAGCAACGAGTAGGCGACAATCCCCAAACCTTTTTAAAAAAAGTTCCTATGAGGTTGCCAAATTCCAGAGTAACGGTTCGAACGCAAGCATCGGGTTACATGTAAAATGGAAAGCTTCAGGCAACCAGAAGTAGTTCTCTCCTAATTCCTTTTTGAGCCGCGACAAGATAGAATTAGCTAATTCCCTCAAATCAGCTACCTCCACATAATCATCGATCGTAATTTTCCGACTTTCCATCTCGTCAAGAAGACTAATTGCTATCTTCGTGCCTACTGACGCAAAGCGAAGTATCTCTTCAGTAGGCGCGTCTCTATAGTATTTCGAAGATTCTCCAGTCTTAATGGCGCGCTCGCGTGCACTTGCTATATCAAACTCGTAATCTAACATACCCAATTCTATTTGGTTTTGACTACAAATCTGAGTGATTTCGTTCAACATCTCTGAAGGTATTTGACTAATAGTCTCACTAAAAAGTTGCACGTTGCGCTCTTGAGGAGCCTGAACTGCTGGTACATCGAGACAAAGGTAAAGTATTTCAGGGTCTCTTTTCGGGTCACCAAAATGATAAGTCAAGACTGCTCCTTTGACTAAGTCTTTGCGTTCCCATTCCTTAATCTCCTGTCTGAAAATCTTGTGAAGTCTTTGCTGAGTGAGTCCATCGCAGGGTAAGTTAAAGCGAATCCACAATGTTGCTCCCACTCCATGCATTGAGAATAAGCACCTAATTTAATTTGTTATCTCGGTCCGCAATTAGAACAATACGGTATCTGCGACCGCGTCTGCTGCTTGAAAGTCTGCATTGCTTGGTGATGTTTAGTTGTTTAGGTTTTTTTCCGGTACTAGCTGAAATAGCTGCAGTCGCATTCTCGGTTTAAAATCAATGTGGACAAAACGCAAGCCTAATGAACTGCTGAGGCTAAAAGGTTTTTTGGAGTGTGCGATTGTTCTTGAAGGTTGTTGCTTTCAACGGAAGCGCCAGAAAAGACGGAAACACCGCCATACTCATACGCCGCGTCCTCAAAGTCCTCGAGGCAGAAGGCTTCGAAACCAAACTTATCCAGCTTGCAGGTCAGCAAATCCGCGGCTGCAACGCCTGCAGAACCTGCTTCTCCACAAAGAACAAGCGCTGCGTCATCGAAGACGACAAAGTCAACAAATACCTAGGCAAGATGCAGGAGGCAGACGCAATAATTATCGGCTCACCCGTCTATTTCAGCATGATGCCTTCGGAGTTGAAAGCGTTCATGGACAGGGCGTTCTACGTAGCTAGAGCCAACGGCGATATGTTTCAACGCAAGGTAGGCGCTGCAGTTGTAGCCGTCCGCCGCGCAGGAGGCATCCCTACTTTTGATGCCATAAATCACTTTTTCCTCATCAGCCAAATGATAGTGCCAGGCAGTTCGTACTGGAACATCGGCATTGGCAACAAGAAAGGCGATGTCGAAGCGGACGAGGAAGGCATGAAAATCATGGACGACCTCGCCAAAAACATGGCGTGGCTGTTAAAGAAATTGAAACCTGAAGCTGTGTAAGTAACATTCAGTTGTTTTTTTTACCTACATTCTCCAGTTTCCGCATTTTGCTTAAAAACTTAAATACGAATTCCAGCAAACAAGGCTGGGAGGAAGAGAAATGGCAATCTCAAAACCCATACTAGCAGTAGGATTAGTAGTAATGCTTGTTGTTGGATTCGCAATCGGACTAGTTACCAGCCCGATGATAATGCCTCAAAGCACTACCCAACCTTCGTCGTCACCCTCCACATCCGCATCCCCACAGGCTACAGAAACACCCACGCCATCCACCACAGACACAGTCTGGGAAAGCATTCAAGCCTCAGGAAAAATCAGAATAGGCACCGACCCCAGCTGGCCACCCTTCGAGCAACTCAACAATGTCACAGGTGCCATCGAAGGATTCGAAGTCGACCTTGCAAACGCAATGGCAGCCAAACTCGGCTTGCAGACCGAGTGGAGTAGCGTAGGATTCGACACCATAATCGGCAGAGTACAGGCGAACACTCTTGACTTGGGCGTAAGCGGCTTCTCCATAACAGCTGACAGACTAAACAATGTGGCGTTCACTATACCACACACCTTCACACGCGGACAAGTTATTATGCTGCAGAGCAGAAAAGAAGCCCTAAACATAACCACAATATCCTCTTTGGCTGAATCTGAAAACTCTGGGACTGACTGTTGGAACGCAGACAGGCACAACTGAACAAGAAGAGTTACAAGCCGCTGGAATAGACCTGAGACAGTTCACCGACTTCGGCTTAGCAATTCAAGACATGACAAGTGCAAACCCAAGTGTGGATTGCGTCTACGCGGAAACTCCGATAACTACGGCTTGGATAAACCAGTACATGGCACAGGGCAAAACTATCGCTGTCATTTATGACATACCTTACTACCCATGCGCTTTCGTGGTCAACAAAGACGCCACAACATTCCTAGCGAAACTCGACGGAGCTTTTGCGGAAATGATTGCTTCAGGCCAGTTCGATCAGATAAAGGCAAAGTGGAACATATAGCCAGACAACAATGTGATTCACAGTGGATGCAATCCAACAACTCCTTCTTTTTCCAATTCCAATACTAAATACATTGGCAATATCCATACTATCCTTCTTCTTTGGATTAGCCCTCGGATTCCCTCTAGCATTAGTGAAAGCCTACATGAAACGTTTAGGCTATCTCGTGGACGTCTACGAGAAAATCTTCCGAGGAATACCCGAACCTGTCCTAATCCTAATGTTTTACCTAGGAATGACTTTCTATTTGCCATTCCCATTCTCGAATCCCTATTTTACAGTAATATTCGCTTTAACTCTAAGAAGTGCAGCTAACCAAGCTCAAATCTTTAGGGGTGCAATAAGAGGCGTTGGCGACGAACAGATGGCGGCCGCCAGATCATTGGGTTTCTCAAAACCAAGTTCAATAAGGCATATTATAATTCCACAGGTCTTCACTTACGCTACATCTGGTTTGGGAAACGAATATGCTCTTCTTGTAAAAGACTCAGCGTATGCATTTGCTGTTGGCATAATCGAGATTACAAAACAAGCAGAGCTACTCCGATCATATCCGCCATATGACATTGTAACACCGTACATAATCGCAGCCTTTCTGTACATTTTGCTGACATTCCCAATCGCCACCTACTTTGATACATGGGGAAGTAGAAGAAAGAAAAAACTGGGGCTTTAAAAAATGGGCAACGTAATGGAATGTAAACATCTTTGGAAAACATACGAAAAACATCTCATAGCAGTAAAAGATGTCTCGATGAGTATCGGAAAAGGCGAAATCAAGCTCATCTTCGGACCTAGCGGCTCAGGAAAAAGCACCTTTCTGCGGTGCATGGCAATGCTTACTCCCGTGGACGAAGGAGACATCTACCTCACAGACGAATGTCTGACAGTTAAGGGAGTAAACCTGAACGCTGCGAGAGCTAGGCTCGGCTTCGTCTTCCAGCACATCTACCTCTTCAGGCATCTTACAGCACTCGGAAACGTTGAACTCGCCTTAAGATATGTGCTAAAACTTCCAAAAAACCAGGCGCGAGAACGAGCACTGGAAGCTCTTAGGGAAGTGAAAATGGAGGAATGGGCACACCACTACCCATCTCAACTCTCAGGCGGGCAACAACAAAGAGTAGGTATAGCCAGAGCATTAGCCCATGACCCCAAAATTATGCTGCTGGACGAGCCCACGTCCGCTTTGGATCCCGAACTGACCGCAGAAGTAATAGACACACTTCGTGACTTGGCAAAAGAAGGCGTAACCATGCTTATAGTAAGCCATGAAATGCCCTTCGCACGAGAAGTCGCCCACGAAATGATATTCTACGACCAAGGCGCCATCGTAGAGACGGGACCACCCGAGCATTTCTTCAATCATCCCGATAGTGAAAGAGCCAAAAAATTCATGACCCGACTAATAAAACGAACCGAACGGGAATAAAATGTTTGAATTCCTAGGTCAGTACCTCCCAATAATCGCCAACGGCTTAGTTCTGACGCTGGAAGTGACAGTTTTCGGTTTGTTTGTGGGCTTAGCTTTGGGGACATTGCTGGCGCTGGGTGACATTTATGGCGGAAGAGTCACTTCCTTATTGATAAGAATCTATGTGGAATTTTTCAGGGGAAGCCCCCTCATAATTCAGCTAATACTAGCTCAATACGCCGTTCCTGAGTTGCTTCCTCTGAGATACAGTCCATTCGTAACGGCATTCGCAGTTTTTGCTCTCAACAGCGCAGCTTACCAAAAGGGCTACCTAAAAGGTGCACTTCAAACCGTCGCTCAAGACCAGATGGACGCGGGCCTTTCGGTAGGTATGTCTGGAAAACAAACCCTCTGGCACGTTATTCTTCCTCAAGCATTCCGAATAGTAATTCCCGCATGGACCAACGAGTTCTGCTCTCTAACAAAAAGCACTTCAGCTCTAGGTTTTGTGGGCTTCATGGATCTAACTGGGGCAGGCAGATCAATTGTGGGCATAGAATACATCATCCTTCCAGCATGGCTAATCATAGCAGCCATTTACCTAACATGGATCACCGTATTCACAAAAATCGCAGACATCGTCTACGAAAAGAAAAAGATTCCTGGTTTAGAAATCTCGCCGATTTAACAATAAAAAAGGAAAGAAGAGCCTGAGCTGTTTAGCCCAGGATGGCTTTGAGGTCTTCGTCCGCCGTTTTGATGGGCATGATGTTGAAGTTGTCCACCAGCACCTTCAGCACGTTCGGCGTAATGAACGCTGGAAGGCTCGGTCCCAAACGGATATTTTTCACGCCCAAGTACAGCAGCGACAGCAAAATCGCCACAGCCTTCTGCTCATACCAAGACAGAATAAACGACAGCGGCAACTCGTTTAAGCCCACGCCGAAAGCCTTCGCCAACGCCTGCGCAATCACCACCGCACTGTACGCGTCATTGCACTGTCCAATGTCTAGTAATCGCGGGATGCCTCCGATGTCTCCTAAGTCTTTGTCGAAGAACCTGAACTTTCCACACGCCAGTGTCAGCACAACCGTGTCTTTAGGTGCCTTCTCAACAAACTCTGAATAGTAGCTTCGTCCAGGCTTAGCTCCGTCGCAGCCGCCCACCAGGAAGAAGTGCCGAATCTGCTTCTTCTTTACCGCGTCAATCACTGCGCCTGCTACTCCGAGAACTGCGTTCCGCGCAAAACCAACCATGACGGTTTTGCCCTCTTTGTCCGCCGCAAAACCAGGCAATGCCAACGCCTTCTTCACCACGGGTGAAAAGTCTTCGCCTGCAACGTGCGCTACTTCTGGCCATCCGACTGGACCTGATGTGTAAATGTTTCCTTTGTAGCCTTCCGTGGGCTTCTGGATGCAGTTTGTCGTCATCACAATCGCGCCTGGGAATGCTGCGAACTCGCGCTGCTGGTTCTGCCATGCTGTGCCATAGTGCCCATACAGGTGCTTGTACTTCTTCAGCTCTGGATAGCCGTGGGCGGGCAGCATTTCGCCGTGGGTGTACACCGTGATGCCTTTGCCTTCTGTCTGCTTCAAAACCTCTTCCAAGTCTTTCAAGTCGTGACCAGAAACCAAGATTGCTTTGCCCTTCTTCACGCCCAGCGGAACCTTCGTCGGCATGGGGTGACCGTACCGTTCTGTGTTTCCTGCGTCTAGCAGTTCCATGGCGCGGATGTTGATTTCGCCACACTTCAACGCTAGCCCGACGTAGTCGTTGACGCCCAGCGACTTGTCAAGCGTCGAAGCGAGTCCCTGTTCCACGAACTCGAAAACCCTGTCGTCTTTCTTGCCCAAACGGTAGGCATGATATGTGTAGGCTGCTACTCCTTTTAAGCCGTAGATTAGGAGCCATTTGAGTCCCTGCAAATCCGCGCCAAGCGTGGAGTCAGCCTGAATTCCGAACCGTTTACCCTGTTGAACCATACCTTCCCGCGTCTTCTCCAAGACTACGTCGGCAACGCCTAAGTCCGTGTTGCCGCCTGCTGCCTGCACTTGTTTCCGCAGTCTCTCGCGGGCTTCCACTGCCCAGTTGAGGAAGCGCGTAATGCTTTCTGGGTCGAAGTTGACGTTAGTCAGCGTCGCAAAGAGTGCCTCACAAACAAATAGGTCTGCTTGTTCGTCTTTGACGCCGGATTTCCGGGCTTCAAGCGCCAATTTTGAGACGCCTTTCAAAACATGAATCAATAGGTCCTGGAGATTTGCCACTTCGGAGGGTTTGCCGCACACGCCAACTGTGGTGCAGCCTGTTCCTTTGCCGGTTTGTTCACATTGCCAACAGAACATTTCGGTTTCAGTTTTACTCATATCATTACACCTTGACTACGCATAGTTTTGGACGCACATAGCTGTTGTCCCGAACATATCAGGGATTAAGAGAAAAGTTAACAGCCAAAACGCCCAGATAACTTATTAGAATTCATAGATTTAACTTTTTTTGGCGCTCAGTCTTCAGTCCCTGTCTGCGTTTCATGTTTAAAGTAGTGCTCCAGAAGCCTCCGCAAGCCCCGTCGAGTAATCTCAGACAACGTCGAAGGGCTAATCCCCAGCTTCGCAGCCAACTCCACGGTGTCAATTTTGCGCGGGTAATCAAAAAACCCACCCTTCAACGCCAACCAGAAAATTCTCTCCTGCTTCTCCGTTAGAACGTCTGTGCGCGGTTCAAACCTGCCCATCTTGCGCACGTTTACCTTGAGACCTGCGCCCTCCATGTCGGAAACGATTTTCTGGTAGGCCTCGAAGCTGGGCACCATGAAACTGTACATTATGGTGTAATCTTCCATGCTTTTTCCAGAAACAAGAAACGCGTCACACGACAAAATTGTGTTGCAAACGCCGCAGCCTTCGCTTTCAAGCCAAATGGAAGCTTTTCCTTCGCCCTGCCCCTTCGCGGCGATGGCTTTCAGTTCGGGCGGCGGATTCTTAACTTTTTTGACTTCGTTTGGGTCAAGTTCAACGAGATGCTTCACTGAACTTTTGCTTGAGCCTCGGATGTCCACAACTTTGAGGTGTTTCAGGCCAAGAGACGCAAACTTCTTGACTATTCTGCATTGCTTGTTCTCCACTTCCAGAACAACATGGTAGGGCTTGCGCCAAGCATCCTTCATGGGAACCGACTACCACACAAAAGTGTCTTGAACCTTATAAGACTGTTTTGCCCCAGAAAACCCAGAATAAACCAGAACAGAAAACAACTGCCCACCCTCCAAGCCGTGAACGCCTTGAGTTCAATAGTAATCGCAGGGCTGCACTCTTTCGCGTAGCGTTGCCAAATTCTTCTGGTTTAGGAGTTCTGGCGCTGCCTCTGAGACGTTGAGAAAATCACGGCAAATTGCGTTTCAGGCTTCCAGTAAGGGCTAAATAGTTCCGAGCACATTCTCGCTTGATATTCACTGTAGAGAGCGATTACAAATGGAAGACTTCTCTGACCTCGTTCTCAAACTAGTCGAAGCCAGCCGCAACCATGAACAGTACCGCGACGTAGAATGCATAAACCTGATTGCCAGCGAAGGACTCAAAAGCCCAGCCGTCCGCCAAATGCAGGCATTCGCCACCGACTTGGAAGGCAGGTACGCCGAAGGCGAAAACGACCTTGAAGGGCACGTGAAAAAACGTTACTATCAAGGTCAAAAGTACATGTCGCAGATTGAAAACTACGCCACAGACTTGATGAAGAGCCTGTTCAAATGCGACTGGGCAGACGTCCGCATAGTCTCAGGCACGCACGCGAACCTCGCTACGTTCAAGGGCCTCTCGATGGCGGCGAAGAACCGCAAAATGGTCGTCACCCCCCTGAGCTGCGGCGCCCACATAAGCCACGACTACACGGGCTTAGCAGGCAACATCCTCGGCTTAGAGAACATCAATCACGCTTACAACATAGACGAGTTCAACATCGACCCTGACCATTCCGCCCACATCATACGAGCTGCCAAACCAGGCATCGTGACTTTCGGCGGAAGCCTCTTCCTCTTCCCTCATCCAATCAAAGAGTTGAAGGCAGTTTGCGACGAGGTTGGCGCCTACGTTGCCTACGACGCTTCACACGTCTTGGGGCTGGTCGCAGGAGGCGTCTTCCAAGACCCACTCCGCGAAGGAGCAGACATCGTAACTTCTTCAACCCACAAGACTTTCCCAGGACCTCAAGGCGGCGTCATCATGGGCAACCCCAACAGCCAAAGAATGGAGAAAGCCGTGAAGAAAGTGCAGCTTGCAGTTTTTCCGCTTAGCGCTTCAAACACACATCTAGGCAGGCTGCCTGCACTGGGCATCGCTGCGTTGGAGATGAAACTCTTCGGCGCTGCTCTCGCGCGGCAAACGGTTAAGAACGCGCAGACTGCTGGGCAGTACCTTTGCGAGAACGGCATCAGCGTACTATGCTCAAAGAAAGGCTTCACGAAGTCGCATCAAATCGCCGTGGACATCAACAACTTCGGCGGTGGCAAGAAAATCGCCCAGGACCTTGAAGACGCCAACATAATTCTGAACAAGAACCTCCTGCCTTACGACGACCAAAGCAACCGCGACAACCCCTCAGGCTTGAGGATAGGCTTCCAAGATGTAACGCGGCGGGGCTTCTGCGAAGGAGACATCAAGCACCTCTGCGACCTTATGCTGGACGTTATTAAGGGCAAACGCAAGCCATCCGAAGTCAAAGAAGACGTTATGGCTCTCAAGAAGGAATTCAGCGAAGTCAAGTACGGGTTCCAGAGCGTGGAAGAAGCCCTGGCGTACATCAAAAAGGCTTAGACCACAAACAATTCTTCTTTTCCTTCTTTCAATGACCGAACAGGCGCCTGCATGGTGTCTATTTACACATTCTGAACCTGGCAGATAGGACACTACGTTAATAAGTCCACGACTCGCCATCTAAAACTGACAACGATGTACGACCTCGTCCTACCAATCGCTTCGGCAGCCGTCGCAGTGGGCTTCATTGTCTTCTTTATCCTGCTTCCAGGGTACGGACCCCACTACACTTCGAGACTAACCTGCCCAAACTGCAAAAGACACTTCAACTTCCATTGGGTTCCAGGAGCCACATTGACTTCGCTGCGCTATGGAAACAGAAGGCGCCTGCACTGCCCGTACTGCCATGAACTTTCAACCTACGAGATAGCTAAGACCCGAATCAGCAAGGCTCCGCCAGCCAAACCTAAACCTTAGCCACGCAAGAAGGCAGTCACGGCTTTTGCAGAAGAGATTTATTGCTCAAGACCCCAATCAACTTAAATCCCAAAGCACAATAACCACTTCAAAGGAGTCTCCCAAAGTGAAGGTACTACTTAACGACGGCTTAGAAAAAGAGGGCATAAACATACTCCAAAGCCAATTCATCGAAACAGACACCAAAAAAAGAGACCCCAAAACACTCGTCGCCGAAATAGGCAACTTCGACGCCTTAATCGTGCGCAGCGCCACCAAAGTCACCCGCGAAGTCCTCGAAGCAGGCGCCAAAGGCAGACTCAAAATCGTTGGACGCTCAGGCGTCGGCTACGACAATATAGACGTGGAAGCCGCAAGCGAAAACGGTATCGTTGTCAAGTCTGCACCCTACGGCAGCACAAACGCTGTCGCCGAACTCACCATAGGCTTGATTCTCAGCCTATCAAGAAACATCCCCCAAGCCCACCAAACCCTCAAAAGCGGCGTCTGGGCAAAAGACAAATTGAAAGGCATAGAAGTAACCTACAAAACCCTCGGTCTAATCGGCTGCGGCAGAATCGGTCAGAAAGTCGCCGAACTCGCCCACCGCAGCTTCGACATGGAAGTCGTGGGCTACGACATCAAGCCATCCGCGGAATCAGGCATCAAATTCCTTCCGAAAGAACAAGTCCTCGCCAAAGCCGACTACGTCAGCATCCACACAGGCGGAAAAAACGTCATAGTTGGCGAAAAAGAACTTGCGCTCATGAAGCCAACCGCTTACCTCATCAACACTTCAAGAGGCGCTAACGTGGATGAAGACGCCCTCTACAAAGCCTTGAAGGAGAAAAAGATAGCAGGCGCAGCGCTTGACGTCTATGTTGAAGAGCCAAAAACCAAAGGCGCAGAATTCAAGAACAAGCTCAGGGAACTTGACAACGTTGTTCTCAGCGCACACCTGGGCGCGTCAACCGTGGAAGCTCAGCGGGAAACATCGATTGAAATCGCGCGGGTCATCTCAGGTTACCTGTTGGGCGGCGACTTCGCCAACTCAGTGAACGCGGGCGAAAGCATCGAGCTGGAGGAAAAGCCCTTCTACACGCTGTTCATCCACCACCGTGATGTGCCAGGAGTTTTCGCGAACATCGACAAAGTGCTGGCGGACAACGACATAAACATCCGCGCAAACTACAGCAGGCAGATCGGCAGAAGCGGCTACGCCATATCAGTCTACGTGATCCACAAGAAGGTTCAGCCTAAAACGATTGAAGTTCTGAAAAAGATAGAGAACGTCTGCGACGTCAAAACCTAAAGGCTCAAAAAAAGAAGTTGCGGGAGAAATCCCGCTGAAGAATTTTTCTGGCTTAAGGTTCCCATTCTTGGATGAATGCGCCGTGCCAGGTGTGATACCAGACTTGTCCTGTGTAGCCGTTGACGCTGAGCATGCCGTAGGGGGTGCTGCCGCTGAGGGCTTCGAGGGTGTAGTAGCCGTAGAACGTGGTTACGTCGCCTATGGTTGTTCCTGGGTAGTTGGCGTTTAGGAATTGCTGTGCGTTTGCTGTTGCTTGAGTAGCGTTTACAGGCATCGTTGTTGTTGGTGCGCTCGTGTAGCCGTATCCGTAGCCTCCCATCATGCCGCCGCTCATCATGCCGTACTTAGTGTTCCACATCGTGTTGGGACCCATCTCAGGGCTGATGCTTCCAGTGTACTTGTTAATCAGCAGTTCGAAGGCTCCGAAGCCTGTGTCTTTCTCGCCGATCTGGACGTAGAAGTTCTGCGCGTACTCTTCAACCTGCTTCAAGACTAAGTTCGGGTTGTTCAACTGGGTCAAGTAGCTTTGTGCGATGGTGACTGCAGTTGTGATGTTCAGTTGGGCTGCTGCGTAGGTTCCGTTAGAGTAGACGGGTGGAACATTGCTGTATCCTCCGAAGGCTCTGCCGCAGCCGAATCCGCCGTAGTACTGTGTAGTCGGCACTGTCGGCGTTGTAATTGCTGGGGTGCTTGGCTGAACTGGGGTGGTGACTTGCGGTGCGCTATATCCGTAGTTGTATCCGCCGCCCATCATTCCGCCGTAGCCATAGGTTACGCCGTTGGGATATGTGGTTCCCGCGGTTGTTCCGTACGGGACAGTTGTTCCTGCTCGGTTGCCCATGTAGGCGTAGGCTGAAGTCGTCACCAAGGCAGCTCCGATGACCACCAAGGTCAATATGGTTAATATTTTCCAAGTTTTCATTTTCTATCACCTTTATCATAACAATATCCTGCGGGTGGTATAGAAGTTGGCTGAAACAGTCGTGAAACAGTTTTGAAACAGTCCAGAAGTCCATAGTTTTCGAACCTTACCATGGGCAGATTCTATTTAAGGAAGCCGAACGCTAGGATTACGCGATGAAGCTCGGGGTTTTGTTTTCAGGCGGCAAGGATTCAACGCTTGCACTGCACAAGGCTGTAGCGAAAGAAGAGGTCACATGCCTCATCACGTTGCGCTCCAAGAACCCTGAAAGCTTCATGTTCCACACGCCAAACATCCACTTGACTGAGCTCCAGGCTGAAGCCTTAGAGCTGCCGCTCGTGACCAAAATGACTGAGGGAAAAAAGGAAGAAGAACTAGCTGATTTGCGCGAAGCCATAGCTGAAACAGCAGCGCGGTTCCGCATAGAAGGCGTGGTCACAGGCGCAGTGGATTCTGTCTATCAAGCCCAGCGGGTCCAGCGAGTCTGCAACCAGCTTGACCTCTGGTGTTTCAACCCGCTGTGGAAAAGAAACCAAAAAGCGCTGTTGGAGGAACTTGTGGAGAGCCATTTCAAAGTGATAATCTCAGGAGTCTTCGCTTACCCTCTCGACGAGAGCTGGCTTGGAAAAGAAATCAACCCCGAAGTCATAGCCCGACTGGTGGCTCTCCAACAGCAGTTCGGCATAAGCCCGTCAGGCGAAGGCGGAGAAATTGAAACCTCAGTTTTGGATGCCCCAATGTTTAAGCGTAAAATCGAAGTTCTCGACAGCTCTGCAGAGTGGAAGCGAGATTCAGGAATCTTCAGGATTAACAGGGCGCGGTTGGTGCCGAAGTGATTCTGATTGTTGACATGAACTGGAAGAAGGATTCGCTGGGGTTTTACGAGTTCGTTTCGCCCATCAAACTCATCGCGGAAGAGCTGGACGAATGCACCGTAAAACATTACCTCGAAGTAACCAGCGAAGACGTTGCCCGCTGCGACAGGATAATCCTTTCAGGCACCGCACTAAAAGATAACGCGACCCTAAGCCAACCTGAAAAATTCGAGTGGCTCAAAAACACGGGCAAGCCAGTTCTCGGCATCTGCGCAGGCATGCAAACCATCGGCTTAGTCTTCGGTCTCCACTTGGCAAAATGCTTGGAAATAGGCATGACGCAGATGACCCTGCTGAAAGAGAACTCGCTCTTCTCCACAGATGCGTTCCGAGCGTACTCTCTGCACAACTACTCCGTGGGAACCTCGACAGAGTTTGAAGTCTTAGCTGAATCCGCAAAGTGCCTCCAAGCCATAAAGCACAGGCAGAGACCCCTTTACGGCGTGCTGTTTCATCCTGAAGTCAGAAACCCCGACATCATAACTCGTTTCATTCGGCTGTGACAGGCAGAATACGAAGGCAAAAAATGCGACTCCAACTGCAACTGAGTTGGAAGTCATCGACATATCGCAGAAGCCCATTTCACAGAACCTTTTGATTAAAGCGAACCATAAAATTTTGCGGCTGAAAATCCTTTAACCTTCCCGTAGGCGTCCATTCTTGGTTTAAGATTATTAAGGGGCGCAGTCACCCTAAGAATCGGAACCGAGGAGTTAAAAGGTTGAGCTACAAGAACCGCATGCATCCAAAAGTCAGCAAAGCCGAAATAGACGTTTTCAAAGCCTTAAGCGCCGAAGGATTAACAGGCGGCATGGTCACTCAGAAACCCATCGTTTTGAAGTCCACGATTCCCGATTTTTGCTGGCTCAACAAGCGGAAAGCCGTGTATCTGGACGGTGCCCAGGCGCATTCAAGCGACAAAACCCAGGAGCGCGACGAGGAAATCGTTGATTTACTGCAAGACCATGGGTGGGAAGTGCTCAGAATTCCCTATGACCCGCCGTTGAGTGAAGATGGATTGCGGGAAATTGTGGCTGCAATCAAACGTTTCGTAGGTTCAGAAGACGAATAAATTCTTTAATCCTGAAAAGGGTGTTTGCGTCAGATTGACGGCGCCGGGAAGGGGATTCTAACCCTATTTTACTAGTAAATGTTCTTTTACTTATTTCTTGGAAAAGTTTCTATCTCTCTTATTATTCTTGCCAATAAGTTTGGCTCAATTCGGAACCCCTTACTCACCAGAGTCAGCACTGTTTCCTTTGCCTCCGATTTGTCCAGCAATTCGCAACTGAGGGCTCTTAAAATCACGTAAAGGGTGCCCTTGGCTTTGAGTCCCCACGTTTCGGCGAAAGCTCTTCCACTTGATTCGTCTATCAGCACCAAAGCGCCTATCTTGCGAGCTAAGACTATCGCTTGGGCTTCTCCCAAATGAATTTCAAAAGCGTGCTCCGTTATTTTTTGGCAGAGTGCGGTCTCTTTTTTGGTTAGTTTTGAAATTTTTATCCAGCCTTGATCCACCCCTTCTTTTATAACCAAGGCATTGCTGAACCCTTCCTTCAAACCTCTTTCGACTGCTTCTGCGTAAACTTCCTCTGGAATTATTATTTCTTTGAAAAGCTCTTTGAGTAAGTCGATTTTGCCAGTTTTTGAGAGCCATATCAGCGGGCTGGTATTAGAGACTGCAGGCAATTGGCGCTTCGCTCCATCTCAAGGCTTGAGGTCTTCTTCCAGGTCACGTTCTGAATATTGAATAAGAACCCCTTTCTCGCTCAATGTTCTGTAGAAGTTCCACAATGATACCCCCGCTAGTTGAGCTGCTTTCCAAGCAGTTGCCTGCCCTATTCGATAAAGTTCAACTGCTTGCTCTAAGTTTTTTTCTTTGACTCCATGTTCCAGCAGCTCCCGTATTAGTGCTGATCGATCTTTTCCCTCTTTGTCAGCTAATTCTCGAAGCTTTTTTATTGTTTCTCGAGACAGCCTCAAGCTGATCGTTTCTGACAAGGAACCACCGTACTACAATATATATCAACTGTATCATATAAAACTTCGCCGCCGCGTCAAAATATCCTCAAATAAAGCTTTAGAAATTGGCGCCGGGAGGGGGATTTGAACCCCCGAGGCCCCGAGAGGCCACAAGCTATACGGTGCCTGTTTTGACAGCCATCTCCAGGCTTGCTCCCTGCCTGGCTAGGAGACCCCGGCACGCTTTTCTTTTTAATTCATGCTGCGCGGTTTTATTATAGTTTCTTCACGCAACTTAAACCTTTACGGCAGAGTCACGTTGCGCTTGCTGGTTCAGCTCGATGGACACAGCGAAAAATAGGCACGTAGCAAAGCAAGTTACAGAACTATTCGGTGACTGTTTTCTTTATTTTTCGCGCTGCAATTGGTCCGAGTAGGGCTGCAGCAAGGGCTATTATGGCGGCGATGGGAATCCATGGAAACTGTGGGTCAACTTTGAACACGAGTATGTCTGTGGTTGCGGCGACGTAGTGTTCTGACTCGGCTAGGCTTGCTTTCACTGTCCATGTGCCTTCGACTGTGGGGGCGTAGGTGTCGGTGAACTTTCCCTCTGCGTCGGTGTTTGCCCACCTCGAAACCACTTCTCCGGTGGGTTTCACGTAGGTGACGTTAATAGCCGCCCCAGAGATGGCTGGACTAACTTGCCCGGTAACGTTGAGTGCGTCATTTTTTGCCAAGGCGCGAGGGGTCAGGGTTAGAGTTAGCTGGTTTTTGCTTCTAATTGTGATCTGAGTTGGAGGGCTGATTTGGACGGCTGAAGGGATTTGAGTCTCTGACGACTGGTTTGAAGCGTGGATTACGACCTCTGCGTTCATCTGAAGTGTGCCTGTTTCGCCTGTTTGCTGCTCGCTCGGCGACCAGTATGATGAGGCAACGGCGCTTGCGTGCTTTTGAATAGTAGTGTCAACTGATGAGTAGCCGAGGAGTTGGGTTTGGTTTTCTCCTGTGTTGAGGAGCCATTCGATTGTTTTGAATTCCACACTGCTGTTTTCCCGTTGTGTCCATTCGACAGTTAGCGTTAAGTCGACCTTGTATGTTTGACCGTTCTCAAGTGTCCGCGGGAAAGTTATGCTGAGGTCTCCTCCTGCGCCAGGGTTGTTCACCTGCCAGGTCAGATAGACCGTTGAAGTTTCTGAGGTTTGGGCTGATGCGACTGAGGAAAAGAATGAGACAGTTATTGCTGCTGCCACGAAGAGTACCAAGGCGAGCGCGGTTTTTTTCTTAACTTGCATTGCGACTTTATCCTCCTATGGCTACGTTTTTTGGGTGGCTAACCCCCAGCTTAACGCTCGGAAGCCGAGATACACGACGGCGGCTGTGGAACTCAGAGTGGCTATGTTCGGTTCCGCGGTAAGTGACGGGACGAGGTTTGGGTAGAACGCTGAAAGGATTCCTGCGAAGGCTGTAAGACCCGCGATTGAAGTGTCAAGCAAATTGGGTAACACGGTGAAGCTCAACGTGCGAGAATCGACTGGACATGCCCATTCACCCACAAAAACTCTGAAAAACGCTGTATTCTTATATCCAGGAAAACCCGCCCTGTTTGCTACTAAAGTGTAGGATCTCTCAAAACCCTTCTGCGTAATGGTGAATGTGTCGTTAAAAATTCCGCTGCTGCTGTCAACGTCAGCATACTTGAAATCAGGACCAACCAACCCTGTTATTTTGACCGGAACATCCTCGAGGAAATCGGCGTTGAACTTGAACTTGAGTTCAAAATGCTGGCCTTTGTAGGGAAGAAATGGTCTTGTAATGGTCAACTCTAAAGAAGGCTTTTCGAACTTAATTTTTAGCCTCTCCCTATCAAGAACGAAGTCACTCTTTATGTCAAAAAGTTCAATAACTGCCGCGTAGTTCGGTTTTTCCTGTTGCTTTATGATTTCCTGAATGTTCGGGGCAAGCAGAAGGCTCGTTTTGAGGCTTTTTCCCGAGCCAATGGCTTCTCCAATTGTTCCCTTATCTGCTATTGCAAAGTAGGTTGAGTTAACGCGAATTCCGAAGTCTTCGCCAAGTTTCAGTTTTTTATCTGTGTATTTAGTCAGGTTTTCGACAGTAACGTTTACAATTATTTTTTCTCCAAGTTTAACAGAATCAGCGTTGACAGGTTCTGCAGTGAGGTTAAGATTCCATTTTTTCGGATCAAACTGCACGAAAGGGCTGGCTCCCAAATCTTTGAACGCTTGGACGAGGTCCGCATACACCAGTTTTTCCGCTATAAGCTCAGACAGCTCAATCGCTACATCAGTCACTTCCTTCTCAAGGTCTGCATCAATTTGCTTATTCGCTTCTTTCAGCTCTTCGTCGGTCATCTTTTGGATTTTCTTTTCAAATTTTTGGGGCGTTCTCAGTTTTGCCTTCAGGTACCTCTTAACGTTGAAGGAACTGAAAATTTTGAAGGATACTACGCTGTAGAAAGCATCCCCGCCGCTTCTTTTTCCTGGTTCTTTCAGCCAGGCGAGGATAGTGTCAGCTTTGTTTCCAAGAACTTTTTGTTTTTCGAAGAATTCTGCAAGAAAAGGTGGGATTTCCTGCTGGGGCATAGACTCCGTTTTCAGTTTGATTACTGCTTGGCAGTATACGGTTTTTGGGTCAATTACCTGCCCAGCTGCCTTGTCTCCCGAGAAATCTCTTGTAATAGTTTTGGGAGGACATATTTTACCTAATTTCAGGTCGGTGACAATTTGGGTTTCTACTTCTTTGTCTTCAACCTTGTATTTGTCTCCGAGTTTTTTGTAGACTTCTTGCCAGTTGATTTCGGGAGCCACGAAGATTCCGTTCACGACGTTGGTAACAACCTCGTCGCCCGCTATCCTAACGGGATCATCGCTCAGATCCACTACATAATCTTGAAGTTTCCTAATTTTGTTCTCCAAATCTGCCTTCTTCAAGCTTCTCAAAAGATGCGACGATAAAGCAACGGTAAAAGCAGTATCCATAGTCACTCCTCACCTTATCTCATATCTCAGCTTTGCAGATATAAGATTTTAGCCAAAACCAAAGCAGCACCCGAGCACGTATGCAACAATGCAAAGCTCAGCGAACAGACGCTTTTATTAACCTGAAAAAACAAATGTGGAAACACAACCTGAGAGAGACGTTTTCATGAAAAAAACAAACTCAACTTCAAAACGCGACCCTCCAGAAAAACCCAGTCACTTATGGCTTGATGAACTCAGCACTCGAGAAGCAAAGAAAGCCGCAGACGCAGGGACGGTGGTCATCTTTCCTATCGGAAGCGTGGAGGAACACGGTGTGCACCTACCGCTCTGCACGGACAGCATTCAGCCGGAATATGTGGCGCTGGAAGTTGCCAAAAAAACAGGCTGCCTCGTCGCGCCACCGCTGAGGTACGGCATTTGCAATGCGGGTCGCAATTTTCCCGGAACCCTCTCAATCGAGTTTGACTCGCTGCGCGGCATCACCCAAGACATTCTGTCGGAGCTTGTCCGCAACGGCTTCAACAGGATCATGGTGCTGAGCGGTCACTCCGGGTCATCCCACATGGCGGCGCTCAAGCTGGCAGCTCAGAAGGTCGTGCTGCAAAACGCAAAGGCTGCTGCTTCTGCGGGAAAGACGCGGATTATGGTTTTGTCGGACTTTGACCTTGCCTTTGAGGTGAAAGAGAAACTCGGGTTCCCAGAGAAAGATGGACACGCAGGCGCCATTGAAACGGCAAGGGTTATGGCTATAAGACCAGATTTGGTCAAGGCGAAGGGTGAGGCGAGTTTTTCTGTGATGCCGCGGTTTGAGGTTGTGGCTGATCCTGAACGTTATTTTCCGAGCGGTGTGGACGGTGATCCTACTGCGGCTTCTGAGGGCAAGGGGAAGAAGATGAACGAGTACGTGGTTGACGAGGTTGCGAAGCTTGTGGAGGAACTGAAGAAGGAGCGCTGAGACCTGGTTTGGATAGTTAGAAGGTTGTCGTGTTCTGTTTCATCATGTTTTTCTGCGGCTGCGAAACCTTTTTCATTTATTGTTTTTCTGCCATGATTACTCGGTAGCCGCTTTCGCGTGCCAAAACCGCAAAGTTGCCAAAGGTCTCTTCGAAAACTTTGGGTAGCGTTTTTCTGCCGATTTTTGAGCGGACAACCATCTGGAACGTGGCTTTGCATGTCATTGCGGCGGGTGCGCCTCGGATTATGGCTTCAACGGTTTTCATGCCTGCGCTTATTGGCGGGTTCGACAGGATGCAGTTGAAGACGCAATCTTGGACTGAGTTGTAGAGTGTTCCGTGTTTGGCTTCGGCGTTTGGTACGCGGTTTTTTTGGATGTTTTGCCTTGCCAAGAGGACGGCGCGTCTGTTCACGTCGGTGAGGATGACGTGGAGTTTGGGTTTGAAGGCGGCTGCTACTATGCCGACTGCTCCGTATCCGCAGCCGATGTCGAGTGCGCAGCCTTTTTCTGGGAGAATCATGGTTTCGATGAGTAGCCTTGTTCCTAGGTCCACTTTTTTGGTGCTGAAGACGCCTGAGGCGGTTACGAACGTGAAGGTTTTGTTTTTTAGTCTGGTGCAGACCAGTCCGAACAGTGGCTCGGATTTCGGGTGCTCCGCAAAATAGTGGTCGGCTTCATTTTTCTCGGTCATTTTTTGCTGCCACTTTTCCAGGCTTTCGGGTAGGTGCCTCTGGGCATGAGGACGCGTTCGAGGGTGGCTGCGGTTCCGTGGTTGGCGTCGTAGATTTGTTCGGTGGTTAGTTGGGCTTTGGCGAGGGCTATGGCTTCGCCTTTCAGCGTTTGGATGGCTACGAGTGAGTCTTTGGTGATTCCTGTTTCAACCGAAAGTACTCCAGGAGCGGTGAGGTTTGCTCCGTGGCATAGTGCGTCGACTGTTGAGTCTCTGACTGTGATTTTTGGTATGAGCGCCAGGGCTGTTTCCATGGGTTGGATGAATTGTTTGAGGGTTTCGGGGTTTTTCTTTTCTTGCCAGTCGCTGAACCAGTAGGACACATCATGCAGGGTGACGTGGGTTTTGTCGTTTTCTGTGTATGGTCCTGAGCGGGTTCTGCGGAGTTCCTGCATGTGGGCGCCGACACCTATGATTTCTCCTATGTCGTAGCAGAGTTTGCGGATGTAGGTGCCGCCTTCGCAGGCTGTTTTGAAGAGGACGTTTCGCCCATCCATCTCCAGAAATTCGTTGTAGTAAATGCGCCTGGTGCGGATTTGCCTTTTCACTGAGGACCTGAGGGGTGGGCGCTGGAAGATTTCGTCTTCGAACTCCGCCATGACCTGTCGGACGCGGGTTTCTTCGGCGTCTCCGTGGAGTTTCATAACGCAGACGTATTCCTTGCCGCTGTAGAGAAGTGCCTGCACGATTTTCGTAGAGTCCCCTAGGGTGATGGGCAGGACGCCTGTGACTTTGGGGTCTAGAGTTCCGCCGTGGCCTATGGTTTCAACGTGCAAGATTCTTTTGGTCCAGGCGGCGACTTCGTGGCTGGTGGGTCCGGCTGGCTTGTTGAGGTTTATGACGCCGTAGCGGATGTAGTCTGCCGCGGGTCTTTCCTGTGGTGCATGCCCATACTTCGGGTCTGTGCGGTCTTCTGCTTTGACGTGGATTTCGCGTTTGGTTTCCCATGGTGGGGATGTTCGGGGCATGGTTTGGTCTCCTTGGAACTGGGAAAAAGAAAGTGCGGGGAGGTATAAGAGTCTATTAGGCTGCGGCTGGTTTCGTCATGTCTGGGAGTTTGCCTGCTGCTTCTAGGCTTTGGGTGACTTCTTCGTCTGAGGCGCCGCGTTTTAGGTCGAGTTTGTCGTCGGTTGGTGCGATGTGGTTTATGTTTGCGCGTTTGCGTTTTACGCCTGTCACTTTTTTGGGTCCTGTGACGAGGACGAAGCTTTTGTCCATGACGTCGACTATGACGCATTTTTTGCCTGTTTCGCGTCCAGCCGTTTTCATGCAGATTCTGCCAACTTCAACTGCGGGCACTTGTCTGGCCTCCTCAAAACATTGAACTATTGGGTTCAGCGCATATTTAAGCATGACACAAGCTAGCCGACAACCCGCTGAAAGTTCAGAGAACACAATTTCACAATCGCCATAAAAGCCTTAGCCAACGCTGCAAAGCACGCATTGTTGAAAATATCAGTTCAAATTCCAGCGTACCCACCAACTAACCCACGCACTGTGAAGTTCAATTCTGATGTCAGCACCAAAGACACACACTGAAAGATGACAGAACAATAACAAAATGGAACGGATGAACGGAGAAATCAGAGACAGAGAAAAGACCATGAGAGGACTGAAACGAAAACGCACACCGATACTCTCAGGATACCAAATCTACCACAACTACATAAGACCACATGAAGGCTTAGACGGAAAAACTCCAGCGGAAGCATGCGGAATAACCATAGAAGGACAAAACAAGTGGAAAACCCTCATACAAAACGCAAGTAAAAGAACTTATCCCATGTAGATATGTTCTTCAAGTTGTATTAGTCTAGTGACAAACACATAACTTTAAAAGTAAATTCACGTAAATAGGTTACTTGCGATCGGGAGAGCCACCTTACGTTGGTTCGCCACAAGGGAAAAACTCTTGTACTCGGTCGCCTTACTTATCTTTTATGTACCTGCTATACTTGGATGAATCGGGTGATACAGGTAATTGGCAAGAGCAGAATAGCTTTGTTATAGCAGGAATAGGCGTTTATGAGTTTCGATTGAAAGCATTAAAAGAAAAGCTCAAAGAAGTTCAAAACAAGTATTTTCCTTTAATTCGGATTCCAGTAGTTTTTCACGCGACAGATATTCACTCAGGCAACGGGATGTTTAGAAAAATTCAGGCGGAAAAAAGAGAACAGCTTCTTAAAGACCTGTACAGTATCATAAGTGACAATCGACCGCCCAATGTTTTTGTTTTCGGTGCAGTTATGAGTATTGATGCTGCCAAAAATCCTTACAAAGACCGAAGTCGTATTTTTGAAGAAGTTGTATGTGGATTTAATCATTCTCTCGTAGAAAGCTACCGTGTACAACAACAAGGGGCAACAGGGTCAAGTCGAGTTGGCAACAAAGGTCTAGTAATTATTGATGAAAATCGAAAAGAGCAATACCGCGAACTTCTCGATACATTCCAAGAAGAAGGCACTACTTACGGGTATTTGGCTAACATAATAGATATTCCCTATTTTGCTAGGTGTAATGATACACCTATGCTTCAACTTGCTGACCTTTGTGCATACGCTCTTTTCAGGAATTATGAACGGCAAGATGATTCATACCTGAATCTTATTTTACCCCGCGTTTATAGAACGTTAGATGGTAGGATGTTTGGACTAAAACATATTACAAGTCAGGCATGCAATTGTCCAGCGTGCGCAAATAATCAAACCTAACCGTCAACCGAAAGTTTACATGGAAAAGTTTTACCGACAACTTTACAGAATCTATTTATATTTTATATAAGGGGGGTATAGTTTTTTCCGAGCAACAGAGCACACGCTTCTCAGAAATAACTAAAAGCAACCAAAAGTTATCAATTTGTCTAAACAGCCTGTGAACCAGCATGCGAGAATTCCTCCTGTACTCACGCATAGGCAGAACCGACACCCACTGGACCAACCTGCACGACGCAGGAAGACTCGACATCGTCTACGAGTGCATCGTAACCAGCCTCTTCCTGTCGCATGGATTGCGCAGAAACGTAAACTTCAACGCAGTTCTCAATGGACCACCAAACCCACCCATCCACATAGGCATTAACGGCGCAGAACTCTACGATGTACGCACAGACATCGGCACATGGCAAACCATCCTCAAGAAAACCCTCAACAACAAACCCCACCCAGGAATCACCACCGCAAAAACAAGCTTCGAAGCACTCCTCAAACAAAAAGCCGAAACAAGCCACATCTACATCCTCGAAGAAGGAGGAAAAAACGTAGCCGAAACCCAACTCGCACCAAACCCACTCTTCGTCCTAGGCGACCACGTTGGCTTACCCAAAAACGCAGAACGCTTCGCTCTCCGCTTCGGAGAAAAAATCAGCCTCGGAAAACAACCTTACCTCGCAGCATCCTGCATCACCGTGCTCAACTACCTGCTAGACCAACAAGAAAAAAACGCCCCACCAGCTAACTTCTGAAGTGCTCGTAACCACGAGCTTCAACCACCCGTTTCTTGCCATCCACATCCAGCAAAACCTGTTTATCACGCGTTGCTTTCCCAATCGGCAGTAACCTCCCACCCACAGCTTCCACAGCAGCCTCAGCTTCACGCCACTTCTTCGGATTAACCGTCACCACCAACTCGTATTCTTCGCCACCGTAAAGTGCCAACTCACACGCATCCAAACCACGCAACTCCGCAAACCGCCGAACCTCATCCGCCACAGGCAACGAAGACAACAAAAACCCAACCCCGCTTAACTTGGCTAACTCATGCAAACTCCAAGCCAAACCGTCACTGCTGTCAATCGCAGCCGTCACGGCACCTGAACGCCGCAAAGCCAACCCCTCCTTCAACCGCGCCACAGGCATACAAACCGCACTCACTAACACCTCATGCAACGCATCTGAAACTTTCAACCCATCCAGCAGAACACGCAACCCAGCCGCAGACTTCCCAAAAAACCCCGTCACCGCAACCACATCCCCAACCCGTGCACCACTCCGCAACACCAAACCGTCCTTCTCCGCAGAGCCAAAAAGCGAAACAGAAATAACCAGATCCGAAGCCTCCCCAGTATCCCCACCCACAACATAAGCCCCATACTCCCTCACGCCAGCATTCAAACCCTGAGCAATCTCCTCAAAATCCCTCCGCACCAGCCGCTTCGGAAGCCCCAGCGAAACCACCGCAGCCTTCGGCTCCACGCCTTTAGCCGCGAAGTCACTCACGTTCATCACCACCGCCTTCCGCGCAGCCTGCCACAAACTCATCCCACGAGGAACATCCGTCCGATCCACAAGCATATCCGTCTTCAAAACCGCAACCGCATTTCCGCCAACAACCACAGCCGCAACGTCATCCCCGAAAGGCACAGCCAAACCCGGCATAACCTCAAAAAACCCACGCATAACCTCAATTATGCCCCGCTCACCCAAACCCGCAGAAGCGTTGCTTTTCACGGACTTCCGCCCAACCAAAACCCACACCAGCCACACCCAAAAATACCACCCTACCACATTTAAAACCACCGCACCACAACCGCAAAGAACATTTAAAAACACCCACACCCCACCATAACCACAAAACACAAGCGCCTCGATAGCTCAGCCCAGTAGAGCGGCTGCCTCGTAAGCAGCAGGCCGCGGGAGCAAGGCCCGCTCGAGGCTTTTTTCGTTGTTTTTTGTGTTGAACAGTTTGGTGCTGTTTTTTGAGGTTTGGCTGTTGGGTTCGGTGTGGTCTGGTGAGCTGTGAAACACAAATTGATAACTTTCGGTTACTGAGGGTTATGGTTTGTGCTTTCGGATGTTTGCGGAGAGCGCATTGAGGCTTGGAGACTACCTGCTCGGAAAAGACTATAGCCCCCTTATTTATAGGAACCAACATGTTTTTGGCTTGTTTTCCAGCCAATAGCGACCTCTCCCTATAGTTTTCTCAATGAATCCCAAATAGCATCCAAAGCAGACACAGCGTGGCTAAGGTTTTTATGGTTCAGCCGAAATTATGTTCTCTGAACCTTCAGCGGGGCTGTCGGCTAGCTTGGTCCAGGCTTGTAGACTTGGGCTCTATAGACCCCGGTTCAAATCCGGGCAGCCCCACCATCATAACTTCCTTTTGAATAACTGAGCTATTTGCTAATAGTTTTAGGTCATCATTAGGCTTATCATTATGACCAATTAGGTCAATATTGTTAGTTATATCACCAAGTTTTCTATTCAGATACTCTAATGTTTGAGGATGATAACTGAAAATAGGTCTTCCAATAACTGTTTTCTCATAATGTCTAACTCTACCGTATCTTATTTTACCCCATTTATTTAAGAAAACTTTGCACATTCCTAATTTATGACATACCTCACATTCTAACTTCATACACTTAATTTTCATTCTATCACACTCCAAATCTTAACGTGACCAGCCAGACTGGTGAATCAGGGATTTAAGGACCATTAAAACTAAGTCAGGGAGCGTCTAGAGAAGAAATTATATCCTCTTAACCACCCTATAGAGAAGCAGTGATAGCTATGCTAAAGCAAGCTAAGTTTATGATTTTGATTAATGTGTTTTTAGGTTTCTCTTTTGTTTTAGGTAACTTTGCCTTATGGGATAGGGTAAACTATTGGGTTTTAGTAGATGTGGCATCAAAGTGGTCTCCCTTCTTTGTAAGTTCTATTTATCTTGGTCCACCAGCAACACCATCTAACCCTGCCTTCTATCAGCCACTTTTCAACTATCCCTTCCTATTATTCTGGGTCTTATTTGCTTTGAACCTATACTTCATCATAACACTTGGAAGAAGCAAAGAAACAAAACAGAACCCTTAACAAACTTATCTTATTAAGACAATTAAAGCAAAATCAGGGAGCGTTTAACGAAAGAACTAAATTCTAATCAAAATATACTGCTTGAAAAAGGAGTTTCCATGCAGAAAAAGATGATTCAGCTGATTCTAATACTCTTTTTTAATATTATAGTAGCTCTTATCTTCATTGGTTCCAATGTGAATTTTTGGGATTCCCTAAATAATTATGGAACTGGCTACTACAGTCAACAAAAATGGGGTCCAATTTCCATAGATATCAGCGGATTTGCCTTTTTGCAGAGTGGTCCCAAGTTAGCTCTTTATTCCTCATACTTAAATTCTCCATTCATACTCTTTTGGGTATCTACTCTTGGTAACTTGTTCTTCGTTTTGTGGATACTGTTCAAGAAAGAAACAAAACAAGTTCCTTCATAATTCGTGCAGGAAAAATTCTTAAACAGAAAAAACTACAGCTAACTTATGGCACTTAATCTTATTCCATTTCCGATATCAATAATCTTCGTGCTTGTATTTTGTGTTGTCTTCATAGTAATGCTTTGGAAACTGCGTAGAAGAGGAAGAGTATACTCTATTCTGTTTAAAGCAAGTGTCATTGTTGGAATACTGCTATTTATTGCATTTATCATCTCTCTAATACAATAGAGCATGTTTGTTCTCAAAACTCACATATGCTCAAAATACACTTCTTGACCTAGCAAAACCTAAGAAATGTACTCTATAGATAGTGAGTCTTCCCAATCTGGTGATTCAATTTGTCGATTTGCTCTTAGCAAGTTATATTTGGTGCGTTCGCTTTGGACAAGGTGTTGTTAAGAACGGTAAAAACCGTCGACGAGTGTGGTGCCTTGGAAGAAAAACCCAATGTTCTGGTCGTCGGAGCGGGCGCAATCGGTTTAAGCATAACAGGCTGGATATTTCCTCAAAATAAAAACTTGCATCTTCTAGCACGAGGCGAAAGCGTTGCTGCAATTAGAAGCCACGGGTTACAGCTCTATCATGTAGGTCAAGAAGCCACAACTGCTCCAATACTTGTGAAAGTAATTGAATCACTAGACGAGATTCCGCCTCCAGACATTATAATCATTACCGTGAAAAACTATGATCTCGACCGAACAGCACAGACGCTTCGGCACCAACTTGGAAATTATCAGCCGATCGTTGCGAGCCTTCAGAACGGAGTAGAAAACCAGCGGATACTACCCAAGTATTTTTCTAGAGCAATATACGGCGTCGTTTGCTACAACGCGTGGCGAGACGGCGTCGGGAAAGTCTCGTATGTAAGACGAGGATACCTAATTATTGGGACTCTGAGAAGTGACCTGCGAACTGAACTTCAAACTGTTGAAGATGTCTTCAAACCCGGATTGGAATGTTCTGTCACCAATCGTTTGCAAGATGCAGTTCACTGCAAATTAGCAATTAATCTCATAAACGCGTTGATGGCGTTAGTGGGCTTTCGAAAACGGTCTATTGAGTCTGAAAAGATTCTTGTGCACATGACAACTAGACTGCTAGAGGAAGGAATTAAAGTGCTGCAAGCGGCAGGTTTTGAGGAGCATGATCTTGGTAGCCTGCCTTCTTGGAGCGATATCCGAATAGCCGTTAATATCCCAGAATCGCCTGCAAATCCCCTCTACGACTTTATCGTCAACAGGGTCGGACCGACTAGCATGACACAGGACGTGTTCAGTGGAAAGACAACCACAGAACTGGAATCATTGAACGGGTATCTGCTTGAGTTAGCCCGCAGCGTAGGGGTTCCGATGCCGATTAACCAAGCTATCTATGAGATCGCTAAGGAACGTTTCTGCTCTGGCTTCAGACCAATCGAAGAAATTGACCTTTGGGAAATGATAAACAATAGAATTCTCGAACGGTCGCACTCTCTGGACCGAGGGCTGACACGGAAAACGCCCTAATTACCCTAAAAACCGCAGAAACGGTAACCAGGAGGGAGAGTCTATTGATTGCCGATTGTTGCGGCTTGAACCAGTTTGGGTCCAAATCCCCGACTCGTGCCCAGTACCACCCGCCACTTGTTTGATATTTTCCTGATCCGCTAGCAGGTTTTTCTCTTAGGTTCTGAATCCTTTCGGGTATGGGGACGGGCAACCCCACCACCAGCGAACCCCACACAATTTTCAAGACCGCTGCATTCTTTCCCAGTGGTACAGGTATTCCTGAGCGTAACCAGCGTATCTTCCGAAGTAGCTTCTCCCAAACTCACTCAGCAAGCGATACGCCACATTGCTAAGCCCTTCCCCCTTCGAAAGCCGCGCAACAACCCCAGCAGGCAGCAGCCCAGCATAATGATTCAACAAAACACGCTTCACCCAAACATCCACCGGAAACGCCTCCAACTTCCCCAGCCCAAAAAGCAATACGCAGTCAGCCACCTTCGGACCCACCCCCGGAAGACCGCGCAGCTCCAGTTTAGCCTGCTCATAAGGCAGTCGCCGCAGCCGTTCAAGCTCGAATGCGCCGTCGAAGATTCGCTTCGAAGTCTCAGAAACAAACTTCGCCCTGTAACCCAAACCGCAATCCGCCAACCCACCGACCGAGGCACGCGCCAGCCTGCGTGGCTCAGGAAACCCGAAAAACTCCGCTCCCTCAAAAACCACTTTCTCGCCGAATTTCCGTGAAAGACTGTTCAGCATGTGCTTTATAGCTGGGATGCTCTTGTAAGTCGCGCAGATGTACGAGATGAGGCACTCCCACGGCTCCTGCCTAACTATCCGCAGCCCCCAAAACATCTCCAACGCCTTCCGCATGTGCGCGTCTTTCCCAATTACGCTGCCGATTGCCTGCAAGTCATCATCCAAACCAAAATAGTTACGCACAAACCCCTCGCCCACGTTAGCAAACTCCAACTCGTCCCCAAGCTGGCGAACCTTGAACGCACAACCGCCAGCCACGCCAAACCACCAGTCCCCAACTTTGTTCCACCTGAAAACCTGCCCGCAGCAAAGCGTAACATCCAAATCAAACGGAACCCCACCCAGCCGCAAAGCTACTCATCCTCCAAAAACCTGACCGCGGCAGGAACTTCCGAAGGCAGCCCCTTGCGGTCGCGAATTTCCGTGATGATTTTCAAGGCAAGTTTCTCAGGCAAAGGCTCCCAACGGTCCAGCACACTCTGCCAAAAAGCCCGCCCCGAAGTGGCAGACCGCAGCTCCTTAGACAACCCCAGCGTCTCCGCAACAGGAATGTAGCCTGAAATCACCGCCACTGCCCCCTTCTGCTCAAACAAACTGATTTTTCCCCGCCTGCCACTCAGAATCCTCATGCATTCGCCAGCCAAATCCGAAGGCACGGAAATGACGGTTTTGTAAACGGGCTCCAGCAGAACAGGCTGCGCAGACAAGAAAGAACCGAAAATGGCTTTGCCCACCCCATGCATGACCTCCATGGAATTGCTCAACTCCACATTCCGGCTGAACTCCGCAGCCCTCAAACAGACCTTGACACGCCTGAGAGGTTCTCCGCAAAGCGGACCTGCCCCGCAAGCAAACCCGAACCCAGCAACAACAAACTCCAGCAACTCCTGCTCAGGCACATCGGTTCCCAGGCAGTTTTCCAGAACGTTGCCGTACTGGTCAACCGCGAGAACCCCCACAGCCGCCCCTGAGTCCTCCAGCTCCTCCATCAGAGGCTCAACTTGCACTGTGAACCTGTTCTGCCTGTTCGGACTCCGCGCAGACGCAGCAGTGCCTGCTTTGGTGACGCTCTCGCGGTAAACAACCCTGGGAGAAGCCGCAGCAAACTCTACCTCGCTGTTCAAACTTTTGAGCCTGTTGACGGCAATTTCCAAATGCAGCTCACCCATCCCGCTCAGCAGGTACTCACCCGTTTCTGGACTCACAACAACCGTCAGGCTCGGGTCCTCAACCGCCAGCCTATCCAAAGCCCCAAGCAACGCAGGCATGTCCTTCGGGTTCTTCGGCTCAACCGACACCGTCACTACAGGCTCCGATGCGTACTTCGCGGCTTCGAAGGGCACCGCACTTTCCTTCTGTTCCAAGCTGACCACGGTTTCGCCAGCCCTCACCTGACCCTCCAACGTCAAAGCTGCCAGGTTTCCCGAAGAAATCTGATTCACCGACTCCTTGAAGGCACCCATGAAAATCGCCACCTCAGCAACCACCGCTTCCGCTTTCGCGTTGACGAGGTAAACCTTCTCGCCCTCCTTTATGGTTCCCGAAAACAACCTCCCCACAGCAACGGTGCCTTCGCCGCTCGGCTGCACGTTGGTCACGCAGAAGGATGCTGGACCGCTCTCGCTGCAGTCAACCATAGCCCGTCCAATTTCGGAGTTCAGGTTTCCTTTCCAGATTTTCTCTATTCGATACTGCTGCGCTTCCCGCGGGTTAGGCACACTATTAACCGCCATGCCGAACACGGCGTCATGAGCAGGCAGAAGTTTTCCGAGTTTTTCCTGCTCCCCTTTCCTGTATGCGTCGATGACGTCGCTGAACTTCACGCCCTGCCGCTTCGCTGAACTGAGGGTGAAGCCCCAGCCGTGCAGCGCAGAGCCAAAGGCAACGTTGTCCGCGGACGGGTCAATTCTCCATTTGGCTTTGAAAGGTGCTTCTCCGTGCAGCTCAAGTAAGTCGTTGAAGCTGCTGATTATGCGGTTCAGTTTCTTCTCAATCTGCTCCGCGGTAAGCTGCAGCTCAGTTATCAATCGGTCCACTTTGTTTATGAAAAGCACAGGACGCACTCTTTCCTCGAGCGCTTGCATGGTGACGGTTTCTGTTTGCGCCATAATCTCCTCAACCGCGTCCACAACCACCACGGCGCCGTCGATGACGCGCAGCGCTCGGGTGACTTTACCCGTGAAGTCCACGTGCCCCGGCGTGTCAACCAAATTAACCACGTAAGATTCGCCTGCAGTTTTGTAGAGGAGGCTGATGCTGGCGGTTTTTATGGTGATTTTTCGCCTCTGCTCTTCCTCAAGAAAGTCCAGCACTCGGGCGGAACCTGCCATCTGCAGCGAAAGCAAGCCTGCTCCTGCCAGCAGCGTGTCTGCTAGGGTGGTTTTTCCGTGGTCGATGTGCGCGATTATGCCTATGTTTCGGATGAGTTCTTTTCGGTTCAGAAGCTTTTGGATTTCTGGGACTTGCTTGAAGCGCGGCATCTCTCTAACCTGTGCTGTTCATGGAGAGTCTATGTTGAAGTAGGAGTCCTATTAAATTAGTGATTCGCATAAACTGCAGTGATAGCCGAGGAAAAAAGGAGCAGCAACTTGAAAAGCCCAGTCACCGTGCCCGTGGAAGAGTTGGCGAAAGAGCCATACGCTTCTGTTCTGTGCTACCCTAAACCCAGCGAAGCCGAAGCTCAAACTCGCCTCAAAGAACTGCAAGAACACGACGTGACGGCGGTTGAGTTTTCAGGAAAAGCCAGCGCATACGGCGTTTCCGCATCGCTTCTGGGCAAAGGATTCGTCGGCATAGTCGTGGTCGCCATCCGCAGAGGCGAAAGGGTGGCGGTGAAAATCCGCAGGGTAGACGCAGACCGCGAAGATTTGCTGCATGAAGCAGAAATGCTTTCAAAAGCTAACACGGTAAATGTGGGACCAAGATTGTTGGGCAAAAGCAAGAATTTCCTTTTGATGCAGCTCATCAACGGCGACTTGTTGCCTGCATGGCTGAAAATGTTTAGTCTGAAAATGTTTAGTGAAAAAGCGGTGGTGCAGACAGTTTTAGGTGAAGTTTTGGAGCAGTGTTTTCGGCTGGACGAGATTGGCTTGGATCATGGGGAACTTAGCAGAGCGCCGAAACATGTAATCGTCGATAGGGAACTGAAGCCTTGGCTTGTCGATTTTGAAACATCCAGCGACGCACGAAAGCCTGCCAACGTCACTGCCATCAGCCACTTCCTCTTCACCAGCGCAGGCGAGGTGACAAGAACAGTTGCCGCGGCGCTCGGAGCAAGGAGCAAAGACGAAATTGTGAAGGCACTGCAGAAATACAAGGAGCAGAGAACGCGCGAAAGCTTTGACAAAGTCTTACGCGCTTGCCTAAGCTGATCGGAAATTCTGTTTTTGTTAGACGGCGATTTCGCTGAGCCGTTTCTGCTTGACGGCTTCTTTGATTTCCATGGCTATGCGCCTGCCCATGTACATGTTCTCGCCGTACTTGAGGTAAGCGTAGGGTGAGGTGCCGATGCCGATGTTTGTGCCCGCCACGATGCGCGCGGAAATCTCAAACGTGAAAATCTTCAGGTCATCGGTGATGACGGTTTCGAGGCAGAAAGGTCCGATGATGCCTGGCGGCGCGAGCTCGCGGGCTTTTTTGTGGACGCTGTCGCCCATCCGCATCAGCTCGGGCAGCAGTGACTCGCGAAGGACTATGGGGAAGTTGCCGACGATGGTGTAGGTTGGGTTGATGTCTATCTCGAGTTGCTCGCTTGCGGGAATTTTGCCTATGGCGTCCACTGCTGACTCGTATCGTCTGTCAACAGCTAAGAATTCCACGTCGTCTTTTATGATGGAGCTGAAGTAGCTGGGGTAAACGTTCACGCCCAACGCGTACTCCTGCAAGTGAATCTTGTTTAATTCCTCTTCTCGCAGTAGACCGCGCTTAACCATCTCGTGGAATTTCTTGTAGAAGGCTTTAGGTGAGTTGGCGAGGAAGTAGCCTCTGCCGCCTTTTGCGCCTGGAAGCTTCGCAATGATTAAGCGGTCTATGTCTTCGGGCGTTTTGAACGTGGCAGGCAATCTTAGTCCTGCTTGGCGGAGCCACTCTTCCTGCTCTTTGCGGTTGGCTTCCCAGTGGAGCAGCTTGCGGTTCCCGAACATGGGCACAAGCAGGCTGTCTGTTAACTCTTCGGTGCTTAGGTAGGCGGTGAAGGAGCCGTGTGGGATGAGTATGACGTTGAGTTTGCGGAGTTTCTCCTGGAGCTTTTCGCTGAGGAGTTCCGTGAAGTCTTTAACAATTATAATTTCATCCGCGAGCGGGAATTTCTTGTACATGATGGCGTCTTTTTCTTTGCAGACGCAGACTGTGCGGAAGCCCTCTTCCTTGGCGCCTTTGAAAATGTTCAGCGAGCTGTGGGAGCCTAAGGTGCCAATCGCCAACTTGCCCATGTCGTATTTGCTGAGTATTTTGCTGATGTCCGCGGAGGTTATCATGTTACCACTTCGGATAGCCTGCGTTTCCTGATGGCACGTTTGATTTCCATGGCGACGCGTTTTCCAGGACCACTTCGACTCCGTACTTGTACTTCATGTACGGCGAAGTCGGCTCAACGCATGGGCACCCTGGCACTCGGGGGCTGACGTCGAAAACGTAAAACTCCAAATCCTTCGTCACCGCGCCCTGCAGCGCGAACAAGCCTATCATGCCTGGAGGGTACTCCTTCTCGCATGTGTCCACGAACCGTTCAGCGGCTTCGAAGATTTTTTCGATTTGGCTTTCGCGCATGGTGGCGCCCATGTGTCCAATCTCGATGTTCTGGCTGGGTATCTTCAGCTCCAGTTGCTCGGTTGCGGGCAGGTCCAGAACGCCGTCTAGGTCGGTTTGTATTCGCCTGTCAAAACCTAAAAGGTCGATTTCGTCGTTCAGCGGCGACCAGAAGAGGTTAGCGTTAAACTTCGCGCCTACCACGTACTCCTCGATGACCGCGTGCTCCAGTGCATCTTTGGTGATTATGCCCTGTTTTATGCGTTCGCGCGAAGTCTTCTCGTATTCCTCGAGGGAGGAAGCGTAGAAGAATGCGCGTTCTATGGCGCGTGTCTTCTCGGGAACTTTTATGATGGCTAATCGGTCAATCTCCTTGGGCGACTTGAAGGTCTTGGGAGTTTTTATCCCCGCTTTCTGGAGGAGGTAGAGTTGGTTGCGGGGCGTGTTCCGCTCTTCGGTTCTGAGCATTGCCCTGTTGCCCATGAGCGGCACAGCGAACTTTTCTTCGATGGCTTCGTATCCTGCGTACACGCTAAACGAGCGGTTCGGCACGAAAACCGTGTTCAGGTCGGTCAGCTGCTTCACGTTTTCAGGGTTGGTTATTTCTGAGAACTTGTCCAAGAAGATGAACTTGTCAAATAGGTTCTTGTAGTAGCGGGCGTAGGTTTTTTCCCTGCCGTTCTGGCAGACCACCACGGTTTCGAAGCCTTCCTGCTTGGCGCCCGAAGCGATTTCCAGCGCGGAGTGGCTGCCTAACACGCCTATGCGCACTTTCTTCGGGTCGTAGCTTTCCAAGACTTGCTCTATTTTGTTTTTCATCATGGCTTTTCGCCCATGTAATCCTTGTACTTCTTGACGGTTTCCGCAAGTTTCGGAGCATCAAAGAATCTGCGGCCTGTCATCTCGTTGGCGGCTGCCTTGTACATTTCGCTGATGATTGCCTTCAGCTGCGGGTCCAGAGGTAGAGGCTGCGATTTGCAGAGGGATTTCCAGTCTTTGATGCCTTGGGCTTCCGCTTTTTTCTTGGCTTCTTCGATTTCCTTGTACCACGGAGTTTTCTTGTAAAATTGTCTGGCAATTTCTTTGCTCACATGCAGCCCGTCGAGGGTGAAGCGGCACTCGTCCAGTGTACCCACCACATCAATAACCATGAGGCGCCGCTGGCTGTCGAAGGCTAATTCGATTTTTCCATCCTCATTGACAAGCCCCGCTTTGGCAGCAATTTCGCTGATGGTCTCGTTGACCTTAGCAAGAACCACTTTTATGGCTGCACTCTCTATGCTTGTTAAACTCGCTATCTTCGCTGCTTCTTCCCAGCTCACGTAGCGGTCAGTTTCCTCCAGTTTGGTGCTGACGTCGAAGATGGGTTTCGCGAAGCGTTCCCCAGGCTTCGGATAATGATCCAAACCAAGCTCCTCATAGGTCACTTTTCCTTGTTCTAGCCGCTTGAACAGGCTGGAGCCTTCGGGCAAGCCGTTTCGGTAGATGATTTCAAGCGGGATGATGCAGTTTTTCAGGTTCGGCGTGTACGCGCTGTAATCGTACTCCAGTTTCCCGTTTTCGACGCGGGTTTCTGGATTGTAAACGTTAACCAAGGCGACTTCCATGGTGCTGCTGGGCGCCTTCAAATCGTTGAACGTCACGATTTTGCCGTTTTGGTCCAGTAGCCCTTTGTAGTGGGTTCGGACGCTTTTCTCCTCTATTCGGTCAAAGCAGTACGCGCCCATGAGGCATAGTGAAGCGCCTTTGTAGTCGATGTGGTCGGGCATTTCGCCCCAGTCGAAAACGCTGTAGCGGTCGCTGAAATGGAACCTGCCTGTGCCCATCGCTTCGGGTACGGGTTTCTTTATTACTTCAAGGTCTTTAACGCTGCCCACGGTCTGCACCTGACACTCTTTTTCTATGAGGCACTATTCCTCTTAAGCTTATATCTGTTAAGTCGTGGCGATGTCACCCGCGCACCCTTCCCTCTTTTTCTTTCGTCTGAAGAAAATTTGGTTTCTAATAACCATTTGAATTTTGATTCTCAGATAGCAATAATAGATAAAAACGGATAAGTCATCCTTCCGTGTTAATTGAGAATGCCAATTAGTGCATAAACATATAAGCTCATGAAATTTAATTAAATTGAAAGCATTTGAACAAAGAACCTTCATCTTCCTGTAACGTCAAAATCGTAGTTTCGTTTTGTTTGATTTTATTACTCCTAACCCTTCAATTTGTTTCAGGAGAAACCTCTGAAACGAATAATTGGTCTATGTTTGGGCATGACCTGCAAAATACACGATCCTCTACGAGTTCTGCACCCAATATGCCTAATTTGCTTTGGAGGTTCGAGGGTCCCTTTAATGGCGCCGAGGAAGTGGCTGTCTCCGAGGGTAGAGTTTTTGTTGGAGACTACACATTTAGCGACAGCGAAAACGTGATTACAGATTTTTACTGTCTAAACGAAACAGGCGGGTCTTTACTCTGGAAAACAGAAATAAACGGCACAACCAACACTTCTCCAGCCGTTTATGGAGAGGGAGTTGTCGTTGGAACATACACTGGGCACATCTATTATCTAAACAAGAATACTGGATTAAAAATCTGGGAAACGGCGTTGCCTGAACGAATTTACAAATCTTCGCCCGTGGTTTCCGATGGTAGGGTATTTGTCGGAGGGTGGGCTTATAGCGACTACGGATCGCATCTTTATTGCCTCAATCTTACAAATGGTAATGAGATGTGGAGTTTTCAAGTTCTTCAAGCGATTTATTCTACTGCGGCTGTTGTTGGCGGGAAAGTATTTGTTAGCGGGACAGGCCCCGGAGGTGGAAAGATCTATTGCTTAGATGAAGTCACGGGAGCTAAGGTTTGGGAGAACACAACCGGTGATCATGTTCAAAGTTCGCCAGCGGTGGTTAATGGACGGGTTTATGTGGGTTGTTTTGATCATCGAGTGTACTGCCTGAACCAGACTAACGGTAAACAAATCTGGAACTACACCTGTTCCAGCTGGATAGATTCATCTCCAGCTGTTGCCAATGGAAATGTATTCATAGCTTCTGAAGACGGCAACATTACTTGCTTAGACGGAGCAACCGGCGCCAAGAAATGGATCAACAATAACGGTCCACAAATTACGTCTTCGCTTTCCATTGCAAATGGGATGGTTTTTGTTACAAAAGGTAACATTAACAATCCATTACAAGCGCTTAATATGACAGATGGAACTCTAATCTGGAAGTACGTTTCTCCGTCAAACAAAACATCAGGAGGTTCGTCTGTGGCAATAGCTGACGGCAATTTATTCATGTCCTTTAATGGAGAAATCTGTTGTATCGGCGCGCCATATTCTTTGACTATCGCTCCCTTGTTCCGTGATAATGGCGGCTATGCGTTAGAGCCCCCTCCCTCAGCTTGGACAGTTTTGTTCCCCAACGGAACAACTAATACAGTCTCAACAAATTCAGTTAGCTATCCGCTGGTTACTAACGGTAACTATTCAATAGTAAGTATAATCTGGCAAGGACACCAAGTTGTCCCAGATAAGAATCCTACAATTTACTTTAGCGGAAACTTCACTTGGAACCCCACAATCAACTGCAAAATTCCAACAAACCTGTTTATCGACCTGAGCACCTCAACATCCCTTATAGGCTTTTCAGTAAACATCAACGGCAGACTCGCTGACTATAAGAATGCCAGCATCAATGGAGCACGTATTCTACTATATTTTAGCGCGACCGGAACAGATCCTTGGAGCACAATCACAGCAGTAGACACTTCAGTAACTGGCGATTTCACAGCTTTTTGGATTCCAACCGCAACGGGAAACTTTAATGTTCGAGCCACTTATGGAGGAAATGAAACATATCCCAAAACTAACTCAACTATAAACCTTTCAGTTATTCCTTATGAAGCAACAAACGTCTTCTCAGTCGTTTCAAACTCATCTGTATCAGAATTTGCTTACAATAGTACAAGTTCAGAGCTAAGCTTCAAAGTAAGCGGAGATTCGGGAACCGAAGGTTACGTTAAGGCTACAATAGCAAAAACCCTAGTAGAGCATCCTGAAAACCTTAAAGTCTACTTAGACTCAAAACAAACGAATTACTCACTAACTTCCAGTGTTGACTCTTGGATCCTCAGATTCAACTACTTGCACAGCACTCATGATATACGAATAAGTTTGGGTAAAAACTATGTGTTGCCAGAAGAGAGCACATCAGCCTCGCCTTCACCATCGCAAAGCCCTTCAGCAAGTTTAACTTCATCACCTTCAATCCCAGAGTTTCCCTCAACCGTTGTTGTAGCCTTGATAATTGTTGCGATGCTGATAGTAGCCGTTGCAGCAAAGAGAAAACAATGCTAAACTGCCCACTCCAACCAAAACTGATGCCATACTTGACACTTTCTTTCTTATCAAAAGACCTGATTCCAGGCTTTTTTATCCGAGGCACCGCCGCAGTTTTGCCGCTTCCACCAAAGCTTTCCGCGCTTCCTCATCCTCACGCTCCAAGTAGGAAATCAAAAAGTTGTTGGTGAAGTTCTCGTGCCGCTTGTGCGTCGGCGTCCTCGGACCCAACTTGACGCCCAGTTTCTCTTCCACAGCTTTCAGGTCGCTCAGGATTTTCGTAAGCGCCACTCGCAATTTATCCTCACTCATGCCTGCCCTCGCCGCTGCCTTCTCGTACATGTCCATAAGCATGTTTAGGTTCTGCCACGAAACGAAACCGCTGACAGCGCTGAAGTCACTTTTCAAGTTCACGTAATGCTTCTTGAGGGCATCCCATTCCTCCTCAGTCAGGTCTTCCAGTGCCTTGCTGCCCAAGAACTCAGGCGGGACACCCATGGAGTAAAGCGCGGCGGCAAAGGGAATCGCTCTTGGAAGGCTGACGCCTGCCACGCTTCGGCTGTAGCCGAACAATCCTATGTGCAGTTTTCGGGCTCTCCGCTGCGGGACATAGGGGGAGATGCTGTTCACCAGCGGCGCCAACACTTCTGCCACGCTCTCGTACTGCTTCTTGCACTTCTCAAGCACGCCGAGCAGAACCTTCCCTTCGTCTAGGCTTATTGTGACTGCTTTGCCGTTCGGCAGCCTTTCGTTTAGGAGCTTAACAAACTCTTTCACCTGCTCAAGCGGGTAATCGTACCTTGCCGCAGACTGCACCGTCACCGTTGCTAACCCTGGATATTCCCGAAGGAATCCGTCGAGGTTTTCAGGCGACAGGTGCCCGCGGAACGGCTTCGACCCCACCCCGATGATGGGGTGAATCTGTAGGCCGTGTTTTGCTGCGGTTTGTTCCAGTTTTGATAGCGCGATTTTGGAGAGCAACACGGCTGATATGAGTCCGTAGTTGAGTGCGGGGTCTGACCTGGCGATGAAAACTCTCAGGTGCTTCGGCTTGGCTAAGTTTATGTAGGGTTCGATTATGTGGTCGATGGCTAGGAGGCTGTCGGAGTCTTCAACGAGCGGGATGACGCTGATGGTTTTGGGTTTGAAGTTGCCTATCCAGTCAGCCGCTTTCGCTGAGTCGTCCAGCGCCACGTCTTCGTCTGCCACTATGGCTTTTTTGTAGTAGTTGAAGAGCCAGATGGGTTCTCTGCTGCTGGTTGTGAAAGGCAGGATGACTTCGAAAATCGGCGCAACCTCTTTCTTGTAGAAGGAAGTTGCCACGTCATAGGTGACTGGGATGTTCTGGAGGGTTTCCACGACCACTTTTTTCTCGACCACTTCGATTCGGGGGTTTGGGATGCGGTAGGTGAGGAAAACGTCTTCGCCGAGGGTGTGCTGCGAGAAGTATTTCCAGTAGTTGTTCAGCAGTTTCCTGACGACGCGGGTGTCAACGTCTTTTCCCTCGGAGTCCCACATGACTTCTTGGCATCCGAGCGTTTCGTAGGCGTAATAGGCTTCGAAGACTTCAGCGTTTCCGTCTATGACTTCGTCGGTGCTCCACTCTGGACCTTTGACGTTGTCAGGGTGCTGGGTACACATGGTGCAGGGTATTTTTCTCTGTTCAAATTCAGCTTTCATGGACAAGTCTCCAGCAGGCAGTTGACAAATCTGCAGGCTACTTCATTTTTCGGGTGGTTTCGTCTGCCCTGTCGATTTCCTTCTTCTTCTCAGCCTGATAATCCCTAACGGCTTTCTCCAGTTTCGGGTCTTCGACAGCGAAGATTTTTGCCACCGCAATCGCCGCGCCTTCAGGCTCAATCGTAACCACCGTGCCCACGCCACTTGGCACCCTTAATGAGGAGAAAAGATCAGCGCCGCCATATTTTTCCGAGTAAGGCGGACACGCGATAACAGGCTTCGAGGTGTTAGCATCAACAAACGCACTCAGGGCGTTGGATCTGCCTGCAACGGTGACGTAAACGACCTTTTCGCCTTCGAACTCCTTCAGTATCTCCAGCACTTTCGAGGGCGTCTTGTGGGCTGAAGCCACGCGGAACTCGTAGTCAACGCTCAAGGCTTTCAGGGTTTTGGCTATCTCGCGGCAGAATTCGAGGTCCCTTTCGGAACCCATGATTATGACGGCTTTTCCTTTCATGGCAAACACACACTACAGTGGTTAGTGCCAACTTGCTAATTAATTTTTAAGCAGTGACAAGCTGAAGCTTTGTGCTGTCCCTGTGGCTTTGGATGTGGAGCGGTTCGGAGCGAAGCGACGAGAGCGACAGTACAGGTTAAGGCGACGGTTGAAGCGTTGACTTTGTTGCGTGCTAGCCTCAAGGCGTAGTTGGTTGCTGAGTCGCTGTTGTGCTGTTTCCGATGTTGAAGAATGGTATTGGCAGTTGACCGCCGTAGTATGTAGGTAGCTGTCCATTCCATTGTTGTAGGTATAAGTAGTTTAGATATGCTTGGGTTAGGTTTTGGTTTATTAAGTATTGGTAGGTGTTTTGGGCTTGTGCAGCTATTATTCTTGCGCTTGCGTCACCGTTGGCTTTTGCTATGGTTGCGTTGGCAGCGGCTTCGGCTTGAATAATCTGTTGTTGCGCTTGAAATTGGACTACTTGAAGTTGGTTTTGGGCTGCTAAGGCGTTCTGTTCTGCAGTTACTTTTGCATCTACGGCTGCTTGGAATTGGTCGCTGAATTTGAAGTTGGTGATTGAGACTGATGTAACTATAATATGATATTGTTGCAGCTTCTGTTGGAGCAGGTCTTGGAAACTATTTTTCGCATCTTCTCTTCGTGTGATTAGTTCGCTGGCTTGATATTTTGCTGTTGATGCTTTTAATCCATCTTGCATTGCTGGAATTATAACTCGCGCTTGATACTGGTCCCGTAAAGCTGTATAGACTTCTCTGACAAAAGAAGGGTCAATTTGGTAGTTCACCGTTACTGATGTTGTTATCTCCTGCAAATCGGATGATGCGGCATTTTCATCTGCTTGTGCACTCTGTGTTTGGGTATTTACAAGAGCTACTGTTTGCCCTATAGGAGTTATCCAGTGAAAGCCGGGGTCTAGAACACCAACGACTTCTCCGAAGCTTAATAGAACTCCTTTGTAACCGGTTGGAACTGTTGTTGTGGCATTTCCGAATGTTACTACTGCAGCTATGGCTACTATAACGACTACGGCTAAGGCTATGCCTTTCTTTAGACTGAAAAACGGTTTATATTCATTTTGTCCCATGTTTTATTCCTCTTTATCCTTTTGATTTTGCATGTTACCATAAGGTTGCTTTTTGGGTTCTGGCAGGATATATAGCAAAACATATCCCGCGATAAACAGCAAAGCGCCAATAGCCTCAAATACCCAATGTTCAACGGCTATGCCCGCAAAAAGGCAAGATATTGCTACAATCCAGAGAACTATGGCGTATTTCAGGTATTCCTTGTTCATTGTTTGCTGTTCTCCATATAGAATTTAGTTAGCGAGCGCGCGCGGTTTAAGCATTTCTTATGTTTGAGAAAGGCTGTTGTGGAATGTTTTGTGACTTTTTCCTGCGTGGCGCGCTTGTTATTTCCGTCTTTTGAATAGTTTTTTTCCGTCCATTTCTGTGACTTTTTGGAATCCTGCTTCTATTAGGTTGGTGGCTTTTTTGAGGTTTGTATGCTTTGGCTTCTTCGGGGTTGAATAGGTTTGCTCCTCTGCTTATCTGTCGCAAGCTGTGGGAGATTGAGAACAGTGATGATTCCTCTAACCCGTTGCTTTTACATTTGACCAGAGTGTTTATTATTTCCTGTTCTGTTTTTGTTTGGCGGGTATCCCCGTGGGGTCGTCGTCTAGTTTGGACTAGGATACCTGCCTGGGGCGCAGGCGATCCTGGGTTCAAATCCCAGCGGCCCCACCACAACTAAACTCTGCCCCTCGCAAACATCTTACTGCAAAGCAAAATGCAACCTGCGTTTCAGGGTAAATATAACGGAGGGGACAGGCGCCGTGAGCAGTAGGCGCAGCGTAATACTTCGCATAACAGCGCAGGAATTAAACTAAAGAATTCGCCTATTTTCGGGCTATTCTGTGAAAGCCCAATGCACAGGCAAAGCGTCGCCGTCATATCTGGAGCCTAAAAGCCAATCATCGCAGAAAACCTATAGAGAGAGGTCACTATTGGCTGAAAAACCAACCAAAAACATGTTGCCAGCAATAAATAAGGGGGCTATAGTCTGCTCCGAGCACATCAGAGCAGTTCTCCATGCAGTATAAGCCAAAAATCCCACTTAATTTATATCAGCGAACTCATCTTGAAATATAACAGTGAAATATCCTGACCGCGAACAGGAAGCATAACTTATTGCTTAAACCCATGTTCAACACCGTAGCAGAAACGTACGACTTATCCAACAAAGTCTTAACCTTCGGATTGGACAAACGCTGGCGCAAAGCCTGCGCAGAAAAATTCACTCCAGGAAAGTACGTGGTTGACCTCTGCTGCGGAACAGGAGACCTTTCCCTTCAGCTACTGGAAAACCTTGTACCCGAATCTTTGCTTGTTGGACTTGACTTCAGCAAAGAGATGCTCAAGAAAGCCGTCGAAAAGAAATCCAAAAATGGACACACCAAACGCGCCGCAACCAGTTTTTCATTTGTCATCGCTGACGCAGCACATATTCCCATAAGAAACGGCTGCATAGACGACATACGCATCTCGTTCTCTTTCCGCAACCTAATCTACAAGAACCCGAAAGCCATCACATGCCTAAAAGAAGCAACCCGAACACTGAAAAACCATGGGCAATTCACCTGCGTTGAAACCAGCCAACCAAAAAACAATCTCGTCAGAGGCTTCTTCCACTTCTACTGCCTAAGAATTGTTCCCTTCGTAGGTGGATTAATTTCAGGAAAGAAACCAGCCTACAAATACCTCGGAAAATCCGCCGCAAACTTCCCAGTGCCCCAAGACATCGTAACTATTATGAAAAAAGCAGGTTTCAAGAAAGCCACGTTTAAACCTCTTTTCCTCGGAGTTGTTGCACTATACATGGCAACAAAGTAAAGTCAAGTTAACCCTTTTTGCGCTTCAGCAAACCTGTTTGACGCAAATTCCGCACGATGAAAGTGTCTAATTTTCTGTCTTACTCTTCGGTTACTGCAAAAGTTTTAAATGCAGTACGCAATACTCGCTATTAATCGCCAAGGCAAAACCTTGGCAAGCAAAGCCGAACATAGACGAAACTCAGGAGAGAGAAAAATGGCAACATTAACTATCTTCGAGCAGACTGCACTCTACACAGTCGTTGGAGTTGCCGTTGCAGCTCTGCTATACGCGTTAATTCTCAGAAGACAAGTCCTACGCCAAAGCAAAGGGTCAGGAAAAGTAATCGAAGTCTGGGAAGGCATCAAGCAAGGCGCAAACGCCTACCTAAAGACCCAGTTCAAATCTCTAATTCTCTTCGTAGGAATCTTGGGCATTTTCCTCTACGCCTCAGCCGCACTCGTAAACCTAGAATTCACGGTAGTTATCGGCAGAGTTGGTGCATTCCTCATTGGTGCATTCTTCTCGGCCATGATTGGCTACGTCGGCATGAACATGGCTGTGCAGGGAAACATCCGGGTGTCCGAAGCTTCAAAAAAAGGTTTCCGTGAAGCCTTGAAAATAGCGTATCGCACGGGAACTATTACAGGCATGCTTACCGATGGCTTGGGACTTTTAGGTGGAGTCATAATCTTCCTAATTTATGTGGATCATTCGCCTAATGTCCTGCTGGGCTTCGGGTTCGGAGGCACGTTGCTTGCGCTTTTCATGAGAGTTGGCGGCGGGATTTACACCAAAGCTGCTGATATGGGTTCAGATTTGGTGGGCAAGGTTGAGCAGGGTATTCCTGAAGATGACCCAAGAAACGCGGCTGTGGTTGCTGATCTCGTTGGAGACAATGTGGGTGACTGCGCTGGTATGGCGGCTGACATTTTTGAGTCTTATGAGGTTACGATGGTTTCGGCTTTGATTTTAGGTTTATCCATTGCAACTGCTGGTGCAGTTTTCGATGCGAAGTGGATTGTGTTCCCTATTCTGGTGCGTGGCATCGGTGTGGTGAGCACGATTATTGGGACTTATGCGGTTTCCATTTGGCCTGAAAAGATGACCAAAGGTGATGCTTTCAAAGCTATGGATTTGTCCTATGACCTTTCAAGCGTCATTACAGCTGTAAGTTTGTTTGCACTAGCTTGGTTTTTCGTGGGAGACATCCGAGTTTTCCTAGCCACTTTTGTGGGCTTGGTTTTGGCTATTAGTTTCAACAAGTTGGCAAATCATTTCACGAGCGCTGGCAAAGGCCCAGTTGATGCTGTGGCGAAGGCGACGAAAACTGGCCCTGCAACCGTGATTCTTCAGGGAATTGCCTTAGGATTTGAAAGCACGGTTTGGACGATTCTTGTGATTGCGCTTGCCATCGTTTCTTCCGTGATAATTTGGAGTGGAGCAGGAATAGTTTTTGCGTTCTACGGCGTGGCTCTCGCAGGCATCGGCATGCTCACGCTAACAGGCAACAACGTAGCTATGGATACTTTCGGTCCAATCGCGGATAACGCAAATGGGATAGGCGAAATGGCAGGAATTGAGGGGGCACCACGAAAAATTCTGGCTGACTTGGACGCTGCAGGCAACACCACGAAGGCAGTGACGAAAGCGATAGCTATAGCTTCAGCGGTGCTTGCCGCTGTGTCTTTGTTTGCTGCGTTTACGGAGACGGTTGCTCCAGGTGGGCTTAAGCTTGACATTGCGGGTGACCCACTTGTTTTCGTTGGTCTCATGATTGGTGCCGCGCTTCCGTTCTTGTTCAGCTTCATATCCATCAGAGCAGTTAGCAGAGCAGCAGCGAAGATAATTGAGGAAGTCCGAAAGCAGTTCCGAATGCCTGGAATTATGGAGGGGAAGAAGTTGCCGGATTACGCTAAAGTGGTAAGCATCTGCACTTCGGCTGCGCAGCGTGACTTGGCAGGCTTGGCGGTGATTGCGATTTTGACTCCGTTAATTGTTGGATCGTTGCTTGGTGCTACGGCTTGGGGTGGTTTCCTTGCGGGCGTTATCTTGACTGGTCAGCTGTTGGCTGTGTTCATGGCGAATTCAGGTGGTGCTTGGGACAATGCGAAGAAGAAAATTGAAGATGGCTTCTACGGAGGTAAGGGCTCGAAGAACCATGAGGCTTCGGTTATTGGCGACACTGTTGGTGATCCGTTGAAGGATACTGCTGGTCCTGCGTTGAACCCGATGATTAAGGTGATTAACCTTGTTTCGTTGTTGTTCGGGGGTGCAATTCTGTCTTTGAAGGATATGCTTATGGTTAAGATTCCTGGCACCGATTTCCAAATTCCTGTAGTTTCCGCGGTTCTCTCGGTAGTCTTGACCGTTATAGTTGCGGGAGCAATCATGTTTTCGAAAAGAGAAACCAAAGAAGATTCAGAGCTCAGTAAATCTTGATTGAGTTGGAGCTGCTGTGATTTTTTTCTATACCCCCCTTTTATATACTTTATATTGTCAAGTGAAGCATTTACTTTGGCTTTTCTCCATGTAAAGTTTTTAAGTACTACTTCCTGAAAAGAACTGATATACCGCTGAGAATTAAGTGGAGGGTAGGTTTTGGCTGAATCGGAATTTCTGGCGAAACTCGCTGAGAAATCGATCACTAAAGAAGAGTTGTGCAGGATGGTTGAACGGAACTTCGGATTGCTCCCAGAAGTTCTCGGCGGAGTTTCTTCTTCGAAAGCGTCGGTGAGGTATGGTTGCGGAAAAGTGCTCATGGATTTGAGCGCCAAGCATCCAGAACAGTTGTATCCTTACATGAATTCTTTCGTCGCTCTTTTGGGGAGCAAGCACCGAATCTTAAGGTGGAACGCCATGGGTGTGCTTGCCAATCTTTGCGTGGTTGATGCGGAGAAAAAGTTCGACGACATTTTCGACATGTACTTTGGTCTTTTGAATGATGAGTACATGGTTACGGTGGCTAACGTTGTCGGCAATGCTGGCAAGATTGCGCTGGCGAAGCCTTACCTAATTCCAAAAATCGTCGATAAACTCCTAAGCGTTGAGGAACTTTCCACCACTCCACATTTGACTGCGGAATGCAAGAGAGTGATTGCTGAAAAAACAATTGGATCTTTCAGCCTGTTTTTTGGCAAGATGGGCGATGAAGAGAAGGCTGAAGCGTTGTTGTTTGCGAAACAGCATGTCAAGAGTTCAAGAATGGCTTTGAGGAAAGCAGCTGAGCAGTTTCTCAAAAAATGGAACATATGAAATAATCTCCAATGATGTTAAACTTCGGACTATCTGCTCTCGTGCGCCTCCCCTCCCTTATATTTAGATTGAAGCACTGGTTGAATTTCTATTTGACGACTAGCGATCTGAGTATTTTTCTGAATTTTTTCTTAATTGTATCCTGTCTGGCGATTTCTTCGTCCGTCATAGATAGCAGTCCTGCGTATTCTTCCACGTGTTGTTTTGTTAAATAGTCAACGTCGTCTAGTTTTGAGATGGCTTCTTCGACATCCTTCTGGGTGCAGCAGTCTTCGAGCTCCAGCGATAACTCTGTAAGTTTTGATATGGCTTCTTTGTCGTATTTTATTTTGAAGCCGATTTTTTTTAAGGCGTCAAGAGCATTTTCTATGCTTGCAGCTAAGTTTTCCTTGCTGTGGGTCTCTTTTCCCACTGTTAGATGGAAAACTTCTGCCGTGGCTCGGTAGTAACTTTCTATGAGGTGATCTACGCGGACTTCACGTGTAACTTCCACCATTTCAGCTTCAACGAGTTTCTTAATGTGATGATAAACCGTTTGAGGGGTTAGGTCGAGTTCATCTGCTATTTGGCTTACCGTCATTTCCTTAGCGCGAAGAAAGTATAAGATTCTTCTCCGTGATTCGTCCGCAACAACTTTGAATGCTTCCGGAGTACTGATGGTTTTTATCGGCTTCATGCCCGTTTGCCTTGTTAAGCTATTAACTGAGTTGCTATAAAAGCATTTTCATGTTGAGACAGTAATCTTTTTAAGCAAGATACATATTGACTATTAAAATGCGCATCTTAATATGAAGATGTGGTGTATGCTGGTGAAACAGGCATGAAAACAATCGAAAATAACCTCGGGAAAAAAGACCTAACTAACAAATTTGGCAATACCTCACTGCGGAAGATACGCAGATTCCTCAACCTAGACAAAACAGCGATGATTCAGGTTGAACATGGCAACTCGTTTGCCCTTAACTCAAGGTACAACCTGACTCGAGAAGACGAAGCCTACCAAATCGAAGCCGAGAGAAAACGGAACGAAGCAAGAATGTACATCAACGCCTTCGTCCCCATGAGATAACTCCCTCTTTTTCTCATTTCCCCCAAACAACAAGCAAAACTGCAGTTCTCTCAAGACGCCTTCCAAGAACAATTAATTGCCAAGTTAACGCAAGCTAAGACGCAGGGAGTTTTGTTCAGTTCAGGTTTGCACTGTGAGCAGGTGTACCTGAGTTTTTTGCGGTGCTCTTCCGTCACGGCTGCCACAGTCTTATCTTCTAGGTCTATCATTTCTATGATTATTTCTAAAGCGCCCATCGGGCATTGCTCCACGCATTTGCCGCAGCCGTCGCATTTGTCAGAGTCTATGCTGATGTAGTATTCGCCTGAGCCATCAGTGTAGCCGTAATGCGTGATCATTTTCTGCGCCTTAGTTACCCTGAGACTTTCTATACAAAGCATTAGCTAACAGTGCGGCTCCTGTAGCTCCAGCCACCATCGGGTCCAAGCCGCCTTCTCGCCAGTTGGGCATCGGCAGCGTCTTCACGTTAAGAATATTCTCAATTCTACATACAATGCCCATGTTCTTCGACTGCCCACCCGTAACAACCAGTTCTCTTTCGAGACCAACTCTGTTGATTAGGTTAGCCATCCTAACCGCCATTGCACGAGTGTAAGCAGCCAGCACTTTTTCCTTAGACCAGCCTTTCCGCAGCAGCCCTATGGCTTCAGTCTTCGCAAAGGCAACACAAGTGCAACTTACTGGCGGTGGCTCCTCATCGATATTCAGCGATGCTTTGCCAATGTCTTCAATTGGAATCTGTAGCAAATCCGCGAAAACTTCCATGCCCCTGCCTGTGCCTGCTGCGCATTTGTCATTCATCAGAAAAGAGGTCACTCTGCCCGTTTCGTCGCAGTGAATGGCTTTGATATCTTGACCGCCAACGTCCAGAATGGTTCTGACTGTGGGTCCCCAGATGTAGTTGGCGCCTTTCGCGTGGCAGGCAATTTCGGTGATTGCCTTGTTCGCCATTGGAACGTTTACTCTTCCGTAGCCTGTGCCAACCGTGTATTTTATGTCACTTTGCTGGAGACCTGTCCCATCCAAAACCATGTTCATGACTTTCTTTGCGCTGTCGGGACTGTTGGAACCAGTGCGTGTGACCGCCCAAGCGTACATTTCCCCGTCAATCATAATCGCCGCCTTAGAACCTACTGAGCCAACGTCTACGCCAGCGGTGATTGCATCCTTGCCTTTCCAACTTTTGTCCGACAAGACTCTGTGGTACTCTTGCCATCTCCAATATTCCTTAGTGTCCTTCGGCGTTTCTTTCATTTCTGTGACCCCTTAGCGCGGTTTGCTGCCACAAGCGCAGCACCCAATGCCCCAGTATATTCTGGGTTGTCCGGTATTAATAGAGTGATTCCCAGTTTCCGCTTCAAAGAATCAACAAAACCCACATCTTTGGCGACTCCGCCAACCAAAACGACATCTGGGTTGACTCCAAGCCTGTGCACCATTGAGCTTACGCGGTCAGCCATGGCGTCAAAAACCGCCCTTGCAATTTCAGGCTTGGACTCTTGGCGATGAATCAAAGTCACCACGTCCGACTCACCGAAAATAACGCAGCTAGCATTAATGGGGCTTGCTCGTTCCGCCTGAAGAGAAAGCGGACCCATGTCCTCCAGCTTCACTTCCAAAGCTCTTGCCATCGCTTCAATAAACGTGCCTGCGCCAGCCGCACATCGCTCGTTCACGATAAAATCCATCATGACACCTCTCTCGTCGCATCTAACTGCGCGGGCCTCTTCTGCGCCAATGTCGATCACGGTTCTTGCCGTGGGAAAAAGGTGCACTCCTGCTTTGGCGACAGTGCCCATCATGCTTACCGTGCCGCTGGCGTATGGTGCCATGTCCATGCCTGAACCCGTCGCCAGAACATTAACAACGTCTTCGCGGTGAAGTTTAGCGGTTTTCAGTGCTTCCTCAAAGGCTTGTTCCGCCGATTTTGTGGGTTCAAACCCAGAAGATACTTTGCTCAGCGCTGCGATGGCGCCGTCTTTGAGGATGACTATTTTCACGGTTTGGATACCCATGTCTATTCCAGCAGTTATCACCATAGCCACCTCTACAAGTCTACCCTCGCCGTAAGCATCTCCAAGAACGCTTCCACTCGCGTTTTCATCTGCCCCACATCTTCACGGGTGTACTCGGTGTCCAAGTAATAAACGGGTACGCCTACGCCGTCCAAAGCTCGCTTAACTCGAGCATACTCCATAGCGTAAAGCATGCACCCTCGAACCACATAGTAGATGACGCCGTTTATTTTTGACTCTTTAACCTTGTTCAGCAGCCAGTTGATTCGGTCCTCGTTTCCATCTTTCGAGGTGAAACACGGACACGTGGAAGCCATCAAATACCGCTCCGAAATGCCGTTGAACATGTCCTCCATATTCCACTCATCTATGCCAACTGGGTCGTTGAGGATTCTGTCACTTGAACAAAGCTCATCAGCAACCACGACTCCCTGCGGATTAGCCTCTTCTATCAGTGTGGGCAGCTTCCAGTTGTCAGGCCAGAACATCGGCGTCCCCGTAACCAGCACCCTCGGAGTGTCTGGGGGGCAAGCCCACTTTTTCTCTTTCACTCGTTTCTCAAGTTCGTCGCACAGGGCGTTAGTTTTCTCTGTCCACCGGGTGATGTCATCCCACATGGCGGTTTGGTTCACAAGCATGGCGTCTCTGCCCATGATGACTGGGTTGCCTCTTCGCAGGTCTTGGAGTCTGCGGAAAGCCTTCGTGGCTTTTTGCATAGTTTCTATGGCAGCCCGAAGTTTCTTGCTTGTTATCTTGTTCCCAGTCAACGCTTCCAATTGTCCTTTGATGGCTTTGATTTCTTCCTTCCACAGCTGCAGAGACTGCGGCGAATCTTTCACGCGGGGAGGCGACATAGTCATTATAGGCTTGAAGTCGCTCATTATCTCGCTGAGCTTAGTCATGCCATCGCACGTCAAAGTGCTTATTATCGCATCACTCAACTCAAGATAAGGCGATAAGCTCACCATTTTCGCGCCTATAGTGGAACGAATAACAGGGCAAACCTCCACAGGCACAATTCGGTCCCCAAGCTTCGATGTATCATACCATCCCGAGCTTACGCGGACTGGAACGGCGTCTGCAGCCAGAATCAGCTCAACGGGCGCGAACATGCAGAAGTAGCCAACCACTTTTTTGCCCTTTGCTTTTTCCGCGATGATCTCTTTTTCGCGTTGACCGAAAAAGCTCGCAATTTCGTCATAGTAATTCATGGCTTCGGGGCGGTTGGGAAAAGTCTTCTTCATCCGGGCGACGTTGTCTGCCATCACTTTCATGGACATGGCTTTGGCTGCGTTTCTCAGCTCTTCTGCTTCTTTCGGGGGAAGTTCAGGAACGTATTTTCTTTCTGCACTTTGACTTTTCATTCAGCTTCTCTCTCTATGTTTGATGGTTCTAACCAGTTACGTGACTTAATAACGGTTTTTCCGCCTGCCTTCATTTTCAAACATCCCTCGTACGGGCACATTTCAACGCACCGCAGACAAAGCACGCACATCGAAGTTCCAATGTCTCCGCCTTTCTGCTCATAGACGTCGGTGACTTGCACAGGACAGACTCTCTTGCAGATTCCGCATTTAGTGCATTTCTCCTCATCCTTGTTCAACCTGAGCAAAGGAATCCGCTTCAGAGCCGAAAACCTATTCAGTGCAGTTATCGCCACGCCCGTGGGGCAGAATCGGCACCAGAAACGCCTCACGCCAACTGAACCGGCAATGGTGAGACCAATGAGAAGGAACACGGCAATCGTGGTAAATATCGAAGCTGAAAAATAAATCGTTATTCCCCTGATGTAGGGGTAGCTGAGGCTGTACCCATCGAAACCAACCCCGCCTGACCACGGAATAAGCAGAGGCTCCAGGGGACCCAGAAAAACAATGATGAGCGGCTTAAACGGATTCTGGAAAAGCAGAAATGAACTCCAAACCTGAAGGTCCAGAGCACCAAACAAGAACGGCAGTGTCAGCATGGACGCCGCGATTATGTACTTAAGCTTATGCAGATACCTGTTCGCTCTCTCTGGAAGGTTCACGTATCGTACTCTGAATATTTTCCGAACCAAACTGATGAAGTCCTGGTATAAGCCAAACGGGCAGAGCCACCCGCAGAAGAACCGACCGAAGAAAACTGGCAGCACAAAGATAATTATGCCAAGAAGCAAGGAGTTCCATTGGGATATCAGAAGCACAGTTGAGAAAATAACCAGCAGCGACACTGTCTGCACAAAGAATCTGAGCACCGTTATTTTTCGCGTCCGATCCTTCATCCACATGAAGATGACCAGAATTCCAGCCAGAATCAGCCCTGCGTATATTGTTAAGCTGAGTACATCGCCGCCAACAGTTTTCAGAGACATTTTCATTAAACCTCATTATTTTGTAGCAGTTATTGCGGTTATCATAGTAGCAATTCCCAGAACTATGAGTATTCCAGCGCCAGCCATGGCTATCCACTTTCGGAGCAAAGGCGCTTTGCTAAGCAACCAACCTGTGGCGCCGCCCAAAAGCAGCATCGGCGATATGGTTGTGCCTAACCCAAATAAGACTGCCAAGACGAGGCTGTCAGTTGGAACCCCCGACGACACCGACAGCACCAAAAGCACCACCAACGGCGGGCACAAAACCAAGCCTCTGGTCAAACCGAGGGAGAACGCTCCCACGTCAAAGCGTTTGTACGCTTTAGCTCTGACCAAGTTCCTGCTTTCTTTGGCGTCGCAACTGAAGGAAACTGACGGTGCCCTGCTTTTGCGAAGCAAAACGGCGCCGACAGCAATGGATACTACGCCGAAAATGTAAGAAGAATACTGTTGAACATTCCACATGGACGTCTCGCTTACCAGCCATCCAAACATGCCGCTGAATACTGCCACCAAGCCGCCGATTAAGGCATAGGCTGCTATGCGACCAAAGTTGAAAATCAACGTGACCATGACGCTTTTGCGGAAGCCAGCCCCGATTCCTGCGATGTAACTGGCTATGTATGGGAGGCATGCTGAAGTGCAGAGAATTGAGCCATACAGTAATCCACCTGCCAGTGCTCCGAGGTAAATGTTCGGGATTTCAGGTATCAGCGACATGGCGAAGTTCACATGGGGTTTTTTGGATAAAGCAGTTATCTGTGGAAAGGATTTAAACCTTACATAAATTGCCCTTCACCGTAGACTTTGGCTCCCAGCGGCAGCTGTTACCTTCGAACTGGTTTTTTAGAATGGTTTCATCGACCGCGGGTAGTCATACATAGGGGAAAATGGCGTTATCGTACGCGTGTTATATTCCGCGAGGTAGTTTGAATGCTCCGCATCGTAAGGATAGCTCTCTGTTGGCGGGTAGGGGAAGCCACTCATGCTACGGAAGGGCAGCGGATCCACTGTAAAGCCGAATCCGAAGCCCCAGTTTCCATTTGTATCCTTGAACCACAAGGCATCAAAGAGGAAGTAGTCCCTCACCATGCCTTGGGCAGGAGCGCTTAAGCTATCTGTGGAGAACTGGAGAGAAACGGCGTCTCCCTGCTTTCCTATAACAAACTCATCGTCTTCCTTGAGCACCAGCTGTGTCACGTTGCCGTATTTGGTGAAGTTGCCTGTAGCGGATGCGTCCCCAGCTGTGAAAGCTTGATAGAGGTAGGCCTGCGGGTCGATTCTGTGGATTGTCACGTTCTGCTGCGGTGTGGTGTCTACTCCGATGTAGTCAAAGGTTACGTTCCAGAAGTTGCTTATCCTTAACGAGTAGTCGCTTGTGGGAAAGAGTCCTGTTAAGTCAACAATGTAGGTTCTGGCGGTGCCGTCAGGTGGCAGCGGAAACTCTCTGCTTTCTGGGATGCGCATCCAGTTGCCGTTTGCATCTTTGACTTCCATGTATGGCGGCGGCGTTATTTGGGTGCCATTTGGCACGGGCTGTGCAAAGAAACCGTTGAGCCACGTGTTGTAGTCGTCGCCTGAACCCCAGTCAACAATTGCCCTGACTACAAGTTTGATTTGTTTCGCGCCAGACAACTTGCCTAGGTCTAACGTAATTCTATTCCAAGTGATGTTGTCCCAGGATGGACTCTGAATTCCGTTTATTCCGGGAGTGAAAACGCCGTCAACGGCGGAGATTTGAGGCAGAACATTCTGACCTTTTTCGTTGAAGGCAGAAACGGGCGTCAAGGGGGTTTTGCTAACGGTGTATATTTGACCCATGTAGTTCGGGTCAAGGTACTGCTCAACCATCGTTGAATAAACATTTACGTTTGCGGGGTGATCCACGACCATCATGTAAGCTTGATCTAAATAGAAAATTTCATTCCATTTTTGTTGGAGAGTTAGATTGAAGTTGCCATTTGTCGGCTGCAGTTGACTACTGTCTAACGGGACATAGTCCCAAGGGTTATTCCTATAGAACACGATTGAACCGTCTTGGTTGATGTAGTTGATGTACCCGAGCCAGCCGTGATTTGAAACATCGGCGACATAAACGTAGCTGGTTCCGTTCCACATGTAGAGGGCAGGACATGATGTGCCTCCAATGTAAGTGGCTGTAATAGACACGGCAGATGACAGATCAATTCTCCTGGAAGGATTTTTGCTTCCATCCTCCCATTGTGAAAATGTAATCACGCCCGTCGGATCCGTTGTTGGCATCGCCACAGTGTAAGTTCCCACAGGCAAAAGAGCAGTGTAAAAGGTTCTGTGTTTTTCACTTTGACCATCGGGGAAGATTAACGTGAATTCTGCATCTCCGTTAGGTTGGATTGCAACGGCAAGCGTGTGATAACCGTTTTTGACGACCATGAATCCACCCACAAAACCGTTCAAGTCTACCATGTGTATCGTGGAGTCTCCGCCTTTAAGCGGCGGCGCAACAACCGAGAAATCTAATGAGCCATCTGCTCCTGCGGCCAGCGTGAGAGTTTTGGCTTCCACCACTTCGCCATCCATCTGGAGTTTTAGCGAGAGACTGCTAACTTGTGCTCCGGGGTTAGTGGCTCTAGCAGTAATTGTTACTGTCTCCCCAGCCCACACCTCATACGGCCTGACAATAATGTTAGTCAGCTTGATTGTCGAAGGAGGTTGGACGCTGAGTGTTCCTGTGGCGTTGCCAATCTTGATCGTATAATTGCCTAATACGGTTTCCGTCACCAAGAATGAAACAGTTGTCGTTTCTCCGCCCGCCAACTGGACACTTTCGTTTCCCTTCACTTCACTGTTTACTGTGAAGTCGACTGAGTAGTTGCCGCTAATTTCTCCAACGTTGGTTATTTTAGCTGTGACATTAACGGGCATGCCTGGTTCAGCTACATCAGGGTCAATTGTGAGGTTGGCGACTTGGAACTCCGCAGGCTTAGGTGGCGGTGCAGATGGGTTGATTCTGAATGTTCCGTTCAAGTTGCCTATCATAAATTGGTAAGTTCCTTCTCGCTGTTCCACAACCTCGTACAAAACGTTGGCAGTTGCTCCGCCATCCAGCTGCCCTGTCTTTGTGTCAGTTACCGAACCGTTAATGGAAAGAGCTAAAGAGAAATCTTTTCTTTCTTCAGCTCTGTTAGTCACTTTTATTGTGATTCCTATTGGTTCTCCAACTTTGGCTTCGGTTCGGTTAATGGCAAGGTCTGAAAGCTTGAATATGCCCAGCACCGTGAATGCCCCCTCCAAATTTCCTATCTTGACAGAATGTATTCCCTCAGCGGCGTTGGCTATGGCAAACTCCAAAACCTTGGTCTCAGAAGATGCCAACTCGACTGTTTGGGGCTGAGTTGGCACGTCATCAACTGTCAGGTTAGCCACATATCTTCCAGTTTCGGTTCCGATGTTGGTCACGTTAACGGAAACAGTTATGCTTTGACCAAATATTAGCTCTCCTTGATCCATCCGCAAATCAGATAGCTGGACCTTGGAAGAATCAAGCAGAGGGGCTGGCAGTGACTCAACGTAGAAGAAGCCTCCCACTGCGGAAGCGACAATTATCAGGTCGATGAGGAGAACTACTTGGAGTTTTGTCAGGGCTGACTTGCTGCGCATGCGTTTCTCCTATGGTTTATTCCTTAATAAAATTATGCTCAGTTGGGGAGATGCAATGGTTTACTTTTCGAAACCTATTTACGGCTCATCGCTCCTCCCTGCATTGCGGTTTTGGACAGTTTTCAAGTTTAGGCAAAATTTGTTAGGGGAAAATGGATGAAAAATCAGTTTATGCGCGATTTTCCATACGGATGTTTAGAAATATCCAAATACCGTAATCAAATGGATAGTTTTATATACTTGTGCACTATAATTGCACAGAAAAAGTAACACAACGTTAACAATTGTCAAGAGGAATATTTAATGAGCGTGACAGTACCAACGAACTCAGGAGACATAGCATGGGTATTGGTCTCAACAGCCCTTGTTATGCTCATGACCCCAGCATTAGGCTTTTTCTACGGAGGCTTAGTGCGAAAGAAAAACCTAGTATCCACCATAGTCCAATGTCTAGCCATATTCGCCGTCATAAGCGTAATCTGGGCACTCTGGGGCTACAGCCTAGTGTTCGGACCAAGCTTCCACGGCATCATCGGCAACCTGTCACTAGCAGGTCTCAACGGCATAGGAATACACGACGTCACAACAGCCCTGGCGCCGACCATACCTACGCTCTTGTACTTCGCCTTTCAACTGAAATTCGCAGCCATCACACCCGCACTCATCATCGGCGCCTGCGCGGAAAGAATCAAGTTCCGCTCACTCCTAATCTTCATCGTACTCTGGTCCACACTCATCTACATCCCAATAGCCCACTGGATTTGGAACCCAGACGGCTGGCTCCGCGGCTTAGGCGCCATCGACTTCGCAGGCGGCATCGTCGTCCACATCTCAGCAGGCTTATCCGCTCTCGCAGCAGCACTTGTAGTAGGCAGAAGAAAAGGCTGCAGCACACCCTGGAAAGCCCACATGAAAGCCATAGACCAGAAAGACAGCGTAACCGAATTCAAACCCACAAACATCCCCTACGTAATTCTAGGCGCAGCTCTACTGTGGTTCGGGTGGTTCGGCTTCAACGCAGGCAGCGCGTTAGCAGCAAACGACCTCGCGGTTTCAGCACTTGTCACCACAAACTTAGCCGCAGCAGCAGCCGCAGTAAGCTGGATGCTTATGGACTGGCTGATAAAAGGCAAGCCTTCAGCAGTGGGCATATCAGTCGGCGCAGTCGTTGGCCTAGTTGCAATAACTCCTGGGGCAGGCTACGTAAGCGTCACCTCAGCCTTAATCATCGGTTTAGCGGCAGGAGTAATCTCCAACTTGGTAGCTAACTGGAGAGCTGGCAGATCCAGAATCGACGACACACTAGACGTGTTTGCATGCCACGGCATCGGCGGACTATGGGGCTCAATAGCCACTGGGCTATTCGCCTCAGCAGCCATCAGCGCAACAGCATCCGTCGCAGGCGTAAACGGCGCCTTCTTCGGCAACCCAGGTCAACTGGTATCTCAGCTGATAGCAATCGGTGTGGTGGCGCCTTTCGCGTTCTTCGGCTCCTATCTGCTGCTGAAGCTAGTCAACGTGTTCTCTCCGTTGCGCGTAAGTCCCCAAGCAGAAGATGCAGGTCTTGACCTCAGCGAGCACGGTGAAGAAGCCTACCAACTGGAATAGAAGAAAGCCTAACAGTGTAAGCCAAAGGATTCCTCCTTTTTCTTTGTTAAAAGAACTCTTGCGGGCAAACATTCTCTGATAAGCCAACAATTTTTAGACGTTCTTCCGATTTCAAAGAGTCCAGCGGTTGGAAAATTGCGTTTCTGTTCCCCTGAAGATATCTCGTCTGAACAGATGTTCAAAATTTGCTCTGTAATCAGCGTAAATGTATAGTTTATATATTCGAAGGTGCTGAAGAGTTAAGAAACACCTTCGAACAGCGCAGTTACAGGGAAAGCGAATATGGCTTCAAGCGATATTGCATGGGTTCTAATGGCAACAGCGCTCGTCATGCTGATGACTCCAGCGTTAGCATTCTTCTACGGAGGTTTAGTGCGAAGAAAGAACCTTGTCTCCACGCTGGTCCAGTGCATAGTCACTTTCGCTGTGGTCAGTCTGGTGTGGCTGTTTTGGGGTTACAGTCTCGTGTTTGGACCAAGCTTGGGCGGAGTTATCGGCAACCTGTCTTTCGCAGGACTAAATCATGTGGGCGTAGACACTGTTAGTTCTTATGCGCCAGCTATTCCTGAACTGCTGTTCTTTGCGTTCCAGCTAAAGTTCGCAGCCATCACTCCTGCATTGATAATAGGCGCGTGCGCAGAAAGAGTCAGGTTCCGCTCGCTCCTGATTTTCGTCGTGTTGTGGTCCACTTTCATTTATTCGCCAATTGCCCACTGGATGTGGAACGCCAACGGCTGGCTGCGCGCTCTAGGCGCTGTTGATTTTGCAGGTGGCATCGTGGTGCATGTTGCGGCGGGTTTGTCTGCTTTAGCGGCTGCTTTGATTGTGGGTAGAAGAAAAGGCTGCGTTTACTGGAAGGACTATTCGAAAGCGTTGAACAGCCAAGACGGCGGTGCGCCCATGCCGAAGGCAACGGAGTTCAAGCCGACTAACATTCCCTACGTGATTTTGGGCGCAGGCTTGCTGTGGTTTGGGTGGTTCGGCTTCAACGGCGGCAGCGCACTAGCCGCAGACAACATTGCCGTTTCAGCTGTGGTGACAACTAACTTGGCGGCTGCAGCTGCTGCGGTTAGCTGGATGCTTATGGACTGGGTCATCAAGGGTAAGCCTTCAGCAATCGGAATTTCCGTTGGCGCGGTCTGCGGTTTGGCTGCTGTCACCGCTGCTTCCGGTTACATTACAGTGACGTCTGCGGTCATCATCGGTTTGGCGGCTGGGGTCATTTCGAATTTGGTGGCTAATTGGCGTGCAGGCAGGTCCAGAATTGACGACACCTTAGATGTTTTCGCGTGCCATGGGATAGGCGGAATTTTGGGTGCGGTGGGTGTGGGCTTGTTTGCCACCACCTTCGTGAACAATGCTGCCGGCATAAACGGCTTGTTCTATGGTAACGCTTACCAGCTTGGCGTGCAGGTGTTTGCTGTGGCGGTTGTGGCGGCGTTTGCGTTTGCCGGGTCTTATTTGCTGCTGAAGCTGGTGGATGTGTTTTCGCCTTTGCGGGTAAGCGCTGAAGAGGAAGATGCGGGTCTTGACATGAGTCAGCACGGAGAAGAAGCTTACAACCTCGAGTAAGCATGGTGCCTATTTTTCTGCTGGGCTACGCTTAACCTTAAATCTCTACGGTGCCATAGACGCAAGGGGTGATGTTTTGGCTGTTGACGTGGAACGCGTGAAGAAGCCCAAGCTTCCCAAGAAGAGGCTTTTGAAGAAGGCTTTGAGAAACAAAGGTCGGAGATGACGTATGCCGACTGTTGAAGCGCGTAAATCTATGAAGCATAAGAAAGCTGCTTTTGCGTTGAAGTTCTGCCCGAAATGCGGGTCCACAGATGTTTATTGGGCTCAGGGAATGCCTCAGTTCTGGTCGCTGTGGCAATGCAGGAACTGCGGTTACCGTGGACCTTTGATTCTGGAAGACGGCAACTTGGCTGGGAAGCTTCAGGAAAAATGGAAAAGTAAAACTGGTAGGTGACTGCCTTGCGGCTTGCAAGGGGCAAGGCAGTTTTGTGCTTTTTTATTCTTTTGGTTTTGCTAAGTATTTGAGGTGGAGCGGTTTTATGATTACGCCTGGTTTTAGGTCTGCTTGGAAGCTTTGCGTTTCAACTATGATGTCTGAAAGTTCTGACTGCTGTGTTCTGAGGAACTCAGCGAGGTCTGAGTAGTTCTCGTGGAGAGATAAGCAGACTGCATCCCATCCCATTCCTTGTCCGTCTACGACGAAGATGACGTTGGGTTTTTTCATGTACCATTCTTTGAGTTTGTTGAAGGCTTCTTCTTTTTCTGCGGGTTTTTTGTGGTTGAGTTTGGTTTTGAGGAATGTGAATACGGCAAGTTCGAATCCTATTTGGCCGAATTTGGGTATGACGGTGTAGCCTTCGATGATGTTGTCTTCGAGCATGGCTCTTCTTCGGGTTACGGTGGGTTGAGAAATGCCAAGGGCTTTGGCAAGTTGTCTGTCGCTCCGGTGGCTGTCTTTCATGAGCTCAAATAAGAGTTGGTAATCTAATGGTTTTAGGTCTTTCATTTTTTATCTGCCTTTTTACGTTCATATTGCATTTTCACATTCATATATAAACTTCATGTTTGTGTTTGAGATTTTGCTCCTTGTTTGGTTTGAAATTGCATCAAATTTGGCGTGTTTGATGCGAAAAAATCTTAAGATAACAACATATCCTTCTACAGCTTAAGCAGTGACGTGAAGATGACTGTTAAGTTGCTGAGGGAAACTGAGGAAGAAATTACAAATCTCTTGAGCGAGCTGATACGTTTCGACACAACGAATCCACCTGGAAACGAAACGGAAGCTGCTAGGTATTTGGCTGAAAACTTGGGCAAAGATGGCTTCAAATGTGAGATTTTTGAATCTGCTCCAGAAAGAGGCAGCGTTGTCACTCGGTTGAAGGGAACAGGAGAAAAGCCGAATCTGCTTTTGCTTTCTCACTTGGACGTGGTTGCTGCAAACGCGAAGGAATGGAGTGTTTCGCCGTTTGGCGGAGTGGTCAAGGATGGCTTTGTGTGGGGGCGAGGAGCGTTAGACATGAAGGGCATGACCGCAATTGAGGTGATGGCGCTTAAGCTTTTGAAGCGCAATGGCGTGAAGCTTAAGGGCGATGTGGTCTTGGCTGCGACGGCTGATGAAGAGATGGGTGGATTGGGTGGGGCGGATTTTCTGCTGCGAAATCATCGGGAGAAGGTTTTTGCGCCTTACGTTTTGAATGAGGGTGGTGGCTCAGCCATTCCAACGTTGAGCAAGAACGTTTTCACGGTGAATACGGCTGAGAAGGGTTTGCTCTGGTTCAGAGTGAAAGCGAAGGGTGTGCCTGGACATGGGTCGATGCCTGAAGCTGCGGATAACGCGATTATGCGCATGAACAAGGTCGTGGAAAAGCTTGGCAATTACCGTGGAAAAGTCGTGCTTGTGCCGACGATGAAGCAGTTTCTCAGGGAAATTGCAGCTGAAGATGAAAGCGTGAAAGAGCCTTTCATGCGGATGCTTGCTGACCCTGAATCAAGTGACAGTGTGCTTGGTGAACTGGAGAAAACCGCGATGACCATCGTGGATGAGGTTCGTCCAAGGTTGAGGATGACCGTTACGCCAACGATGATTAGTGGAGGCGTGAAGGAGAACGTGATTCCTTCTGAGTGTGAGGCGGTTTTTGATTGCAGGGTACTGCCTGGGCAAACCACAGAGGAAGCGCAATCGGTGGTGAGGGAGTTACTGCGTGATGTGGGGTTGGACAAGCTTTCGTTTGAGAACATTCAGGTTCAGGAAGCTTCGGAATCGCCTGTGGAAACGCCACTTTACAGCGTCATCAAAGATGTGCTGCGCGACTTTGAGCATGGTTGCGGTGTGGCGCCTTTGCTGATGGCGGGTGGGACGGATTCGCGTTTCTTTCGCAGGTTGGGCAGCGTTTGCTATGGTTTTCATCCGATGCGCAGCGAAACACGTTATGGCGTGAAGCCAACAAGACGTGAGCATGGCATAGATGAGCGTATTAGCGTGGAGAATTTGGTTTTTGGTGTAAGTGTGTTGTATGAGACGGTTAAGCGTTTCTTGGCTTAAGCTGCTCTGTTATGCTCGGAGCAGTCTATAGCCCCCTTATATATAGCAGGCTGCATGGTTTTTGCTGAACTGCGGCACAGAGAAATCGTTTAAGTCGAGATGCCTAGTATAATAGCAGCGATAGAGGGAGCCGAAGATGAGCAAAGTCAAGTTTGGTGTGTTTCTTCCGTTCTATGCGTTCCAAAACGCGGAAACGGCGACTTCTGTACAATTGTTTAATCGGGTTCGAGATGTAGCCTTGGACTGTGAGCGGTTAGGTTACGATTCGGTGTGGATTGACGACCACCTGATGTTCCAGAAAACGCCTATACTGGAATGCTGGACGACGCTTTCGGCACTCGCTGCCGTTACTACGAGGATACGGCTTGGCACCATGGTGACTTCTGCTGGTTTCAGAAATCCCGCATTGCTCGCCAAGATGGCTGCCACAGTTGACGTCATCTCGGGCGGCAGGTTAGAATTCGGCATCGGCGCAGGCATCCAGAAAGAAGAGGCTTTAGCTTACGGTGTTACTTTTCCTGCGCCGCGACTGAGAATAGAGCGGATGAAGGAAGCGGTGGAAATCATAAAGAAATTGTGGACTGAGGAAAAAGCGAGCTACGCAGGGAAACATTTCCAAATTGTTGAAGCGGTTTGTGAGCCTAAGCCCCTGCAGAAGCCCCATCCGCCCATAACGATTGGAGGCAGCGGAGAAAAACTAACCCTGAAAGTGACGGCGCAGCACGCTGACAGATTTGACTTCGGTTATCTACCCTCAATTGAACAGTTCAAACATAAACTGCAAATCTTGGAGAACCACTGCAAAGTAGTTGGCAGAAATTTTCTGGAAATTGAGAAATCATGTTGGCCAGCAGGGCAAATAGTCATCGCTCCAAATCAAATTGAGCTGGAAAAGAAGGTTCAGCGGCTTAAACTGAAAGGCGAAACTCGCGAAGCTTTCGGGAAATACAGTTTTGTGGGCACACCTGAAGAATGCGTGAAGCAGCTTCAGTCTTACGCAGAGTTGGACGCGAAGTATTTCATGCTGTTTTTCGGAGACTTGCCTGACACTAGTGGGCTGCGGCTGTTTGCTGAAGCCGTCGCCAAACTCATCCGCTAACCGTTTCAGCGTTTGACAATTGTGCCGTTCCAGAAGATCAGTGTGCTGTAAGGGAGCGTTATGTCCACATTGTCGATTCTCGTCTCGTAGACTATGTCAAGATTCTTGCCGTGTTCTGCCAGTAGCGCTTGCGTGTCGTTCCACACTTTCGGAGCCAGAGAATCCGCAGGCCATAACCCCCAAATCGTGTCGTTGGGTCCGCGGAAACCGAAGCCCCAGTCTTTTGGAAGCACGTAGGCTGTGTCCACAGCAACATTTGTTCGGGGGTTAGCCTTGGCGTAGTTCCAGAACCGCTTCATGGCGTCGAAGTGCTCCGTTGTGAGAATTCCATAGGTGGTTGTGGGCGGATTCGGATTCTGCGGAGTTCCACCTGGGGAATCGAACACGACCACGTAGTTGGCGCCGTTTTCGTAGGCTAAAACCATGTCGTCGTAGAGTTGTCCAGCATCTTCCATGTATGGCGGGGCATCGTACTTCCATGTGATTATCGTTCCCCATTCTTTGCCTAGCGCTTCGGATGCTCCCCTGTTAAGTGCGATTGCGATTTGCCTGCTGTTGTTTCCAGTGAACTCGCCGAGGATCGTAGTGTAGCCCGATATATAGTCAAACCAGTAAAGCGCGTAATCAGAAGTGTAAAGCCCAAGCGACTGCGCAGCGTAGTAGGTTTCACCGCGGTACAGATTTGTGTAGGGTTCCACGCCCAAATCAAAATGCACGGCGGCGTCGTGGATATTGTTAGCTCTGGGAACAGGCTTATATGCGATGCTCGAGTTGTAGTCAGTCTGTTTCCCTCCCGGCTCATCGAATATGTACAGGCCCAACAGACTAGCGCCCCATCTGCCCACGTTTTGATTGAAGAATTTTGGATCTGGACCGTTAGGCGGAAACCCCGTCTCGTTCATGGAAAACCCTATGTAAACTATGAAACTGAAGCCTCTCTGATAGAGGTAATCGCAGACGCGCGTTAAATTCTCGGTTTGGCTCGTCAACATCGAAGAACCCAGAATAATTAGGTTAGCGTATCCTTGGACTGCGTCTGCAATTCTGTAAACGTCATTTTCATTGCCAAAGCCTATATCTACACCTACGAAAACATCGGGTTCCTTTCCTGCGTTATTCGCCACTAAATCAATTCCTATGAAAGCGAAAAGCAATCCAACAACAAGAAGGATTACAATAACGGGCAAAAATATCTTTGTTGGTTTTTTTCCCTGAAATGGCAAAAACTCTCTAAGACGGCTTGTTCTCTTTGATCTCTTGACGATTTTTCCCTCCTAAGAACACTGGCATTCTCTGGCATCCTCAAAATGAGGCTTTCACACTTACTCTATTAGAGTGTGCATTTAAAAATTTGGTTATAGTTGAACTCGCAGTATCTGCTGTGAGCTATCAGCTTTTAAGCAGGAAACAAGAAACTTATCATCCAGAGTGCACCAGCATGTTCTCCACAGGCAAACCTTTACCTAAAAAACTGTACGTCATCGGAATAGTGGTCATTTTCGCCGCCGTCTACTCCCAGTACTTCATAAAACTGGGGACGGTGCTTGGCTTCCTCGTAGTATACGGCATACCAGTAGCCGTTGTAAGTTTGATTTTCGGCAATCAACTACTCCAAAGAGCTGGAAAAAACAACAAACCTGCAGTCAAGTTTGGCTTAGGTTTGTTTGGGGCATTGACAGTTCTCAGTATTATCCTTTCAATCATGGCGCTGGCAATAATACTGACCCTTAACCCGCAAGCCGCCGACTTACTGACCAAGCCTAATCCCGTGCTTGATGTTTCGCCCAACGTGGCTTGGATTATGGTTGCCGTTTCGTTTTTGGTGGTGGGTCCAGCTGAAGAGTACCTTTTCAGGGGCTTCATGTACGGCGGTCTCATCAACATGTCCAAAGGAAAACACTGGCTTCCTCTTGCCGTAGCCTCTTCTTTGCTGTTCGCTTCGGTGCACGCTTACTACGCGGTCACTTATGGGATAGCCTCAGTTGTGCCTTTCATTTCCTTGGCAACTTTCAGCATAGCCATGTCGGTAACATTCTACTGGACTGGAGGGAACCTTCTGGTGCCCGCACTGATCCACGGCGCTTACGACGCCACAGGCTTCCTCGGCGTGGCGACCGCCGACCCAAACATAGGCTTAGCTGCTCGAGGCGTTCTCATAGTAGTTGGCATAGCCTTCGCAGTCATTTATCTGCCAAAGAAAATACGTTTGGTATCGCCTCCGCCACCGCCTCCGTTGCCATCTGGAACCGCGCCTGCCCAAGGAACAATAATTTGCAGATACTGCGGAACGGCGGGGTCTTCAAGTGACAAGTTTTGCGGCAAATGTGGGGCTCAGAATTAGCTATTAGGCTCCAGAATTCCTATGCCTTAAATAGGCTTTGACAGAACAGTTCAGATGGGGTTTGGCATGGCTGCAAAAAGCGTTTACCTGAAATTAGTCGCCGTTTTCGCCTTGGGAGTAATCGTGGGCGTAGGCTTTTCTCAATTATACTTTAATGTTACTCAGCCGAGTCCTGCGCCGATGTTAAGCCTTGACCAGATGTACCAGAACGCCATCGAGGATGCCATGGTCGCCAAGCCAAGCGAAGTCTACTCAGGTCTCACGCCGATTGTGGAATCCAACGGTAACTTGACGTGGCAAGGCGACTCTGGAAACCAGAGTGTACTCGTAGTAACGTTCACGAAGTACGTTTCCAGCTACCCCGTGGACGAAGCCGTGAACACCACCTGGGGCGAAACTTGGGTAACCATGGTTCCTGAAATCAAAACTTTCTTCAAAACCCACGTGGACGCAAACTCGAATGTGACGCTTAGGGCGCTGCAGTTGCTGGGTTTGCCTGCTAACAACTCGAACACGTATTTCGTGGAGTTGTGGGTGAATCCGCAGTCGCTGTTCCGTCCTACGCCAGACAACGAAATCAACGATACAACGGCGCAGCTGACTTTTCCAGCTTCCGCGACATCAGACTACAAGCAGTGGTTTAACAACAATATAATATACTCTTACTTTCCAGAAAGGTACCCGTGGACCCGCTTGGGATACACGTATGACTGGGGAGAAAGCAACTCGCACATCGGCTTAAGCGAGTTTGTCCTCAAACAGAACTCCATGGTCGAAGTCAAATCAGTAACGCCCACCGTAGACTACCTCTCCAGCAGCGGCTACTAGGTTGTAGCGTTCACCCAGTACTTTCAGCTATCAAGACCTCTTAGCCGTTTCAGGATAAGTTTTTAAGCCTTCGGACTGCAGTCAGACTGGATGAAAAATGTTTTTCCAGCAGGTTCAGCAGCACGGTGACAACTTCTCTTACATCATCGCAGACGACACCACGCTGGAAGCAGCCGTGGTGGACTCTAGCTTCAACGCAGGCGAAATCCTGCGTATTCTCAAAGCTGAAAACCTCAAGCTAAAGTACATCATCAGCACTCACGGTCACTCAGACCACACCGCAGGCAACCCAGAACTGCAATCCCAATTCAACGCCAAAATCGTGGCACATCGGCTATCCAGCATCAGGGCGGATGTCAAAGTGGACGATGCCGACATCCTGCAGGTTGGAAAAGTTCACATAAAAGTCATCTACACACCCGGACACACTGTCGACGGCATCTGCCTCCTCGTAGACGGAAAAAAACTGTTAACAGGAGACACCTTGTTCGTGGGGGAATGCGGCAGAACCGACCTGCAGGGCGGCAACTCCAGAAGCATGTACGACAGCCTCTTCAACAAACTGCTGAAACTCAACGACGACGTCGAAGTGTACCCAGGGCACGATTACGGGTCGAAACCGCACTCCACCATCGGCGAGGAGCGCCGCTCGAACTACGTTTTGCAGCCGAGAAGCATCGAAGAATTTGTGGTTTTCATGAGCCAACCTTAGCTCTTTGGAACAGCCGCAGTCTTCTTCTTCGCAGGTTGGGGTCAATAAGTTTTTTAACGTTTACCGATACATCCTAGGCTGCGTTGTCTTCCAGAAGCAGTCAAACTGTAAAGATAAAATATAAAAGCACTCGCAAAGGACTAGACCTGTATGCTCAGGATGCCGCGGCAAGGACGCAGTTTCAGTTTCCTTAACGATGTACGGTTCATCAGGTATCTGGCAATAGTGAAGCTTCATGGGCATCCTCTTACGGTAGTAGGTGGAAAGTGAGTAAAGCAGGAAAAACATGTGGGCGACTGATTTAACCTCGGCGAAGTTACAGGGAGCATCCCCGTTTAAGTATTCAGTAATATGCGCCTTTTCACCCATGTTTTCGTCACTCAAAAATCCTTGGTTCACCCAAAACTCTGAGCGGCAGCATTCAGTGGAAAAGGAGTTAGGCGCATGAACTTCTTCGCAATTTTCTCAACTGTCTTGCTCGGCATAATTCTCTTTTGGGCACTCTACCACGTGCGCATCTTGTTTGCAGGCATTAGAAACAAGCAGAAGCACTCATACGAAGAAGTCGCTGAACTTCCCAAATTCTCCTTAATCGTGCCCGCCAAAGACGAAAGCGCCGTTATCGCACGGTGCCTCAATGCACTCCTGAACATAGATTATCCCAGAGACAAAATGGAGATAATCGTGGTAGAAGGCAACTCAAAAGACGCCACAAAAGAAATATGCACAAAGTTTTCTGAGAAAAACCCAGCCATCGCAAAAGTCATCTGCGAAAAATCATCAAACGGCAAACCCGCAGCTCTAAACTTGGCTCTCACCCACGTCTCAGGCGACATCGTGGGAGTTTTCGACGCTGACAGCATTCCCGAAAAAAGCGTTCTACGCAAGATGGCATCCTATTTCCAAGATAAATCAATAGCCGCCGTGCAAGGAAGCACTGTCTCTCTCAACGAAAACCAAAACATGTTAAGCAAGATCGCGGCAATGGAAGACAAAGCATGGTTCCAAGGTCTCATGGGCGGAAGAGAGAAGCTGAAACTTTTTGTCCCCTTTACTGGAAGCTGCCAATTCATAAGAAGCAATATTTTGGAAGAAATGGGAGGCTGGGATGAATCTGCGCTTGCTGAAGATGTGGAGATGGCTTTGGAACTTACAAAAAGAGGTCACGCGGTCAGTTTCGCACCAGACATCTGCTCGGGACAGGAAACACCAAGCAACCTGAGGAGCCTATTTACTCAACGTACCCGATGGTACAGAGGATACATGGAAGCAGCGTTTAAGTACGGTTCGCTGCTCGAGAACAAAAACAGAAGAACCATAGACGCGGAAATCTCACTAATTGGTCCTTTCATCATGCTTGTGAGTTTAGCGAGCTACTTCAATTGGGGACTCAGCTTGCTCTTCTCCGTTGAAAACAGCATATTTCCAATCTCCGCGGCCTTCGTCGTCATCTTGTCCAGCGTGACCCTGATTGCACTCGGCATCTCCATGGTCTTCACAGTTAAGCCGTTGAGAGCTAGAAATATTTTCTGGGTGCCCTTCATTTACGGATACTGGTTCATACAGATGACCGTTGCAGGCTGGGCTTTCCTGCAGATTCTGTTCCGAAAGCGAAGAGTGTGGGGAAAAACAATTAAGGGCGGCGTTGTTACCTCAAGTCTATTCTCGCGAGTTGGAACAGAGTTGAGAGTCTGTTTCATATCCTCTTATCCGCCTAACCGCGCACGGTTAAGCGAGTACGCACAAAACCTAGTGAACGAACTGGCAAACCGACCTGGCATTGACAAGATTTATCTGTTGGCTGACAAAAATGCCGCTTCAAAGCAACCATTGAACAAAGACCGCAAAGTGAAGATTTTAAGGGTTTGGAAAGCAGACAATTTCCTTTCAATAATTGCCATACTGCCTTACATTCTGAAAATCAAGCCTAATGTGGTACACTTCAACGTCCACTTCCAAAGCTTCGGCAGAAGCCGACTTGCCAACTTCACGGGCTTGTCTCTCATATTCCTCTGTCGCCTTCTAGGCTTCAGAGTCTTAGCTGAGGTGCACAACTTGGGCGAAAAAGTGGATCTCGAGAAAGTCAGACTAAAACCCAGCGTGCTGAACAAAATGGGGATTCTGGTGGCTACCAAGCTGATACTTTCGGCTCCCAGAGTAGTGGTGACTGTGCGGTCTTACGCCGAATACTTGAACAAACGTTATGGTCACAAAGGCGTTCAATATATCCCGCATGGCACTTCAGCAATCAACTACACGGCAATCGACCCTGAAGAAAAAGTCATCCTAATGTTTGGTCACATGGGACCTTACAAAGGGCTTCCTGTCATAATGAAGGCTTTTGAGGAACTGAGACAAGAAAACCACAACGTCAAGCTAGTTGTCGCAGGCAGCAGTCACCCAAACTTTCCAGGCTTCCTGGATGAATTTGTCAAAAAACGCATGCCGAAGGCGGAGTTTATAGGCTACGTGCCAGAAGAAAACGTAGCTCAGGTTTTCAGAACGGCAGATGTTGTGGTAATTCCCTATTTCACAACCACCGGAACAAGCGGCGTATTTCACCTTGCTTGCGGCTGCGGAAAGCCCATCATAGCTTCCGACTTGCCTGAAATCAGAGAAATTCTCTCAGAAGGCGCTTCGGCGATTCTAGTTCCACCAGGCAACGTTCAGGCGCTAAAAGATGCGATAAAAAAGGTGCTGTCTGACCCGGAAATGGCAGCCAAAATGGGCGACCAGAACTTGACGTTTGCCCAGAAAGAAAGCTGGAGCGTTGTTGCGGGAGAATACGAAGAAGCTTATCTGGAGCTTTTAGCCTGATGACTTTTCGGGATAATAGTGAAAGAGATTATGTGTCAGTAGTGGTTCCCACTTACAATTCTGCGCGGACCCTGCCTACTTGCCTGGAAGCCCTGAGAACGCAGAAGTATCCATACACCGAGGTTTTGGTAGTGGACAATTACAGTAGCGATGAGACTCGAAGCATAGCGGAAACTTTTGGCGCCAACGTAATACTTTACAGAGGACTTCAACCCGCTGCTACTAACGTGGGGCTGGCTCATTCCAAGGGCAGCTACGTGTTTTTCGTGGACTCCGATCAGAAACTTGACGGCGATGTGATCGAGAACTGTGTCTTCCTGTGCTCAAAATATGCGGTTGACGCTGTGAAGGTTCCTGAGGTCTTCGTAGGCTTGAACTTCTGGGGGAAATGTTCTGCATTATGGAAGAATAACGTGGTCAAAGCTTGGGGGCTGAAAGGCGGCATCCCAAGATTCTACAGGAAGAGCGCACTGCTTAAGCAGTCAGGCCACAACGACAAGTTAAGCTGGTGGGAGGACATGGAACTTTACCAACGGCTGAAAGCAGCAGGACTCAAGGAGGGTTGGTGCACGGGTCAAGTCATCCACTATGAAACTGACTCACTTCAAAAGGCGGTTCGCAGATACTTGGTTTATGGGCAATCCATAACCGCGTTCAGGGACAACAAAGCCAAGGCACCTTACAAAGCAACGTTTGGTCTCACCTTATCCACCGCGGCGCAAATGCTAAGAGACTCTGGCAGGTCGGCGAGCGTCTTCTTAGGCTGCTTATTCCTGGTTACAGTGAAAAGTTTCAGCGCAACCTTAGGATTCCTGTCACGGCTGAGGTAGCTAAGACTTGGAAATTTCTTCAATACGCCATCAAGGAACTGAGCGTTGAAATAATGGCGAGGCGCATTCAAACTATGCCTATCAACAAGATGCATTTGCTGGTTTTCTTTGTCTTCCTCGCAATCTCTTTGTTTAGTCTGAGATCCTTTTTCGCCACTGGCGACCCTGTTGCCTTCCATGATTTCACGCCCATGTATAGGCTGGATCAGCTTTTTCGTCCCTACGATTTTCCATGGGACTACAAATCTAACCTTGGCTCGCCTCTTCTGTTGACTGGAAACTACGTGTACTTCATTCCCTTCATTGGTTTGTCTGTAGCCTTCGGGTCTGTTGCCTTTGCTGGTAAGGTTCTGATGGTTCTTCTTATGGCTCTGTCTGGCTTCGGTTTTTATGCAGTTTTCAATTACTTGCTCAAGTCTCGGACAGCTGGTTTCGTTGCGGGACTCTACATGATGTTTAGCCCCTTCGTGTTGTCAAGGTGGCAGTACGGGCACAACACGATCATGCTGGCATATGCAGTGTTGCCGTTTGCCCTTTTCTGTTTTTTCAAGTTGATGAAGGAGGGTGGAAGAACTAGCCTGTTTCTTTGCGGACTGCTAACTGCTGTAATGATTTATGCCAGTCCCCAAGTGGCTTACATGTTCTTCCTGTTTGTCCTCTTCTACGTCGTGTTTGATGTGGCGTTTTCAGGACGAACAGGCATAGTTAAAAGGATTATTGATAGAGCTGTTCAGGTCGGACTCGTCTTAGCTGTTGCGTTGATAGTTGCCTTTCCATTCTTCTACCAACTAGCAATGGTGAATATTCCTGTTTACGCGACGCGAGCAGAAGAAGCCGCCGTAGCCGTTTACCAACAAGACGTATTCGGGCAATTGGTCCCGCAAGCAACCTTGGGGTTTGCCGTAATCATAGCGTTTTTTGTTTTGTGGTGGAAGAGCGGTTTCAGGAAGCTGTATAAATGGTGGAAGAACGACTCAACTGAGGAATCGCCCCAATTTCTGATAAAGGAGAACCGCCAGATGATTCTCTGCTTTGCTGTTCTCGGTCTTTTAAGCGTACTAATCGTTCTTTTAGTGATTCAGCCTCTGATACCATTTTACTACTGGCTGTTCAACAACGTCCCTGGCTTTGGAATGTTCAGAGAAGTCGCAAAGTTTTTTATGCTTTCAACTTTCTCGGCGGCTTTCTTTCTCGGCATTGCAGCTGAAGGAATCAAGCGCTACCTGTCAAAAGGCAAGTGGTCAGCAATCATGCGTAAAGCTTTGCCGATTCTCCTTATATTGCTGATTATCTGTGCGTCTTCATGGCAGTTTCTGACAGGGGATATAGGAGGTTATGTGGGAACCGTCGCAATTCCCACGCAGTATCAGGAACTTGACAGCTGGCTTGCGTCTCAAAATGGAGATTTTCGAATAGCCTTTTTCCCCCCTGCAGTTTGGGCTACGGTATACTCTTGGGCTCCGAGAGCTTTTCTCAATCCCTACGTGGCGCTTCAAGCCAAGCCGACAGTGGAGATAAAGAGCGAGGAAGACCTGACTCCTTCAGCGAGTTTTTCTAGGTGGGTCTACACTACGCTGTATTCAAATCGTACAAGCAACTGGGGCAAACTCCTGAGCACGTTGGGAGTGAAGTACGCTATACTGGAGACAGACGCAACCATGGAAGCAGACCGCAGTGACCTGGCAGCTTTTTCCTCGGCAAACACGATGACAGCATGGAGCAGCCAACGTGACCTTCAACTCAAAGAAAATTTGAGTTCTATCCTCATTTACGAAAACCCGAATCCGATTCCGCCTGTCTATCAGCCAAATGGGTTTTCCGTTGTTGCAGGCGATAGAGGGGCATTGCTGTCGCTAAACACAATGGATTTTAACTTTACGCAGAATCCGCCAGCCTTTTTGGATAACAATCTTGGTTCTGGGGCTTCTTTGGTCAACGATGCCCGCTACATTTTCCTGCAAGGCGACTCCTACTGGAATATGATTGTGTCTTTTCTGGGACAGAACTACGTTGTGAAGCCATGGAATTACGCTCCCGTCTCATCTAACCCTTGGGATAAATGGGTTGGCGGCGATTTGATGTGGTCTTTTTTCAACGGCGCCCTAAACGTGGCTACCGATGGATACATATACACCGACGGAGCACACGCGATTACCGTACCGCTTAACGTTACGAAAGCTGGAGACTACAGAATTATTGTTCAAGTTTACGATGGACTGCATGGCTCTCAGGGCACAAGTTTTACAGTTGACAACGGTAGCAGTTTTATTTTCAGACCTGATTTTTCAACTGATGGCGCGTACAGGTGGGTGGACCTCGGTGAATCAAGCCTCAATCCGCAAAGCAAAATCCAAATATCCAGCCTGGGCGGTCCAGCTGCGATTTCAAAAATAGTCGTCGTCCCTGAAAACGCAATTAACGAGGCAGTGCAAAATGTTTCCAAAGCCCTTGAGGATTCACCTGCACAGGTGGCTTACATTTTCGACGACCGCTCCTGGAGCTATAATCACAACGCCACAATCGTAGACCCTGAGGCTAATGATGGAAGGCTGATTGCTCTTTCGAATTCCACCGCTGAAACTGGGTTTTACGCTTTCAACGACGGAACCTACACTCTAACTTTAACTTTCCAAAGTTCCAGCGAACCGCCAACCGTCAAAGTTCAAGTTGACGACTCCGTCCGGAATGCCACGGTAGGCAAAACTTCTGGCAACTTCGCAAATGTGGAAATCGGTCCCATAGAATTGAGTCAAGGATACCACAATATAACACTCGAAGCTGAAACTGGCAACCCGAAGTTCAGCATGGCAACACTAACCGACCAATCACGAGCGGCTCCAACAAATCTTAACGGTTCTGGCGGTTCAGAAGTTCCCAGTTACGCTATGCTTTCAGGCTCAGAATACACGGTCACCCCGACAGCAAAATATCTAGCTTTTCTCGAGGCAGGCGACAACTACTGGCAGCTTCAAGGCCAAAATGAAACAGCCTCGCACATCAGCATTTTCAACTACGCATCCTTGTTCACAATCAGCCAACCAGGCAGCCCGTACACGTTAAAGTACCTAGGCCTAGGATACGTCCAACAAGGCGCTCTCGTTGCCATTTTTGGCACAGTCCTGATCGCGGTTGCCTTAAAATTTGCCTATCCCAAACGATTAATCAAGCGGAAGCCCGAAAATTGAAGGTCCTATTTGTAACTCCTCACATTTTTGCGGGAGGCGCTGAAAAAGCAGTTCTGAATCTTGTTTACCAATTGAACTCAATGGGCTGCGACGCGGCTATTGCTACGCTTTCACTGGACACTAGGAAGTTTCCTTCTCACCTCGCACAACTAAGCTTCATCTTGCCAGAGAAACCGCTTGACCAACCAATGATGAAGGACGTTAGCACAGTGCTGACGTCAACGCTGAGAGAAGTAACTTCATTTGTGGCGCTCTTGAGAAAATATTCGCGACAATTTGACATCGTTTGCCCATGTAACTTCCCCACTTACTGGGCTACTTACCTCGCAAGAACAAAGAAGCCACTTGTTTGGCTTTCCAGCGAAGTACTAGCGCCCTATAACCAAACGAAGGATGTTTACGACCGAAGCCCATTCTTCCGCGTAGTCTTCAGCACAGCCAAGTTCATTGACAAGCAGATAGTCAACAGTTCACTTGACCCGATTATAACATGCTCGGAGCTTAACAGTCTCCTCCTAAAGAAGAGGTACGGAAGAGACTCAATAGTTCTCCACACAGGAGTAGACTACGACTTCTTCAACGCTCAAGCTCACAAGGGCAGCGCTGTTTCAGGCATAAACGGGACTGACGGTCCTATCCTGCTGCAAGTGGGCGCCCTAATACAGAGGAAAAATCAGATTTTAAGCATCCGCGCTCTCAAAACCCTCAAGCCACATTTAAGCTCTGCAAAACTGGTGCTTGTAGGTGAAGGTCCATGGGAACCCATACTGCAGGCTGAAGCCAGAAAGCTCGGCGTGGAGAAAGATGTCACTTTTCTGGGCAGTGTTTCAGAGGAAAAACTTAGAAGTCTCTATTATGCATGCGACATCAACCTTTTCCCGGTTAAAGACCAGACGTGGGGTTTAGTTCCGTTTGAAGCGCTTGCAGCAGGAAAGCCTTCAATAGTTTCTAAGGGTTGTGGAGCAGCCGAATTTATAGGGAAAGAGAAGATTGGACTGCTTATTGAACCGACTGTTCAGAATTTAGTTGACGCTGTCTTGTTTGCTTTGAAACATCCTGAGTTAACCGGGGACATGGTGAAGAAGGGACAGAAGTATGTGCGGGAAAACTTAACTTGGGACAAATATGCACGGGACATGTACCGCGTTTTCAGGAATGTACTGCGTTCTGAACACAAGTAAGTAAGCTATGTCCGTGTAGAAGTTTGCACGCGCCTTTTCCAGTTCAAAAAATAGCTCCAAGAAGTCCTGACTTGTTCTCTGCCAGTGTGATAGTAGTAATTTATGACCGACGTATTATTGCTGCAATAGTTGCAAAGCTCAAACCGACCTCTGCCAGTCTTAATACGGTTCACGACCTTAGCGTAACTACTATCATGTTCTAAGAGATTTCCAATTTTATGACGAAGCCCAAAATCGTTGCAGCAAAGATAAACATCACCGTTTGGCAACAGTACCGGTGAGGGATTTGCAAACTTGAAACAAAATACAAAACTCCTTGAAGTCCTATCAATTTCCCTCGCAACATTTTCACGATTGTTGCTTTTGAATTGCCTAGTCATGGCCACGGTTGTTACGTTTTTGACTTTTTGGAGCACTGTTGAGACGTTGTGTTTATAGTCTGGATCTGCTGGAGCAGCCATCACCTCTCCGTCGGGGAGGTGCAGGCAGAAGTTTCTGAACCTGAAATTTACTAGCCGTGCCACGTCATTTTTTGATGCTCCGATTAGTGTCGTGTAAAGACTGACTGTGTAGCCGTTTTTGAAGGTCGTTTCGATCATTTCCATGCATTTTGGATTAGCAAAGGGCTCGCAGAAGCCTGAGAAGATGATCTCAACGTAGGGGGGGATTTTTGATAGAATTTTGGCAAAGTCACGTGGGTCTAATAACCGCGTGTTTGCGCCGTACTTTTTTACGAGAACCTCTTGAGGGCAATATTTGAGGCATTTTACCGGGCAACCTATTTTCGTTGTGATTTCAATTGAGTGTGGTGGCACAGGTCTTAGTATAGGGTTGAGAATTTTCATTTGCCTTCAGTTATGAACATTCCATCCCAGGAGGTTCTAATATGTATTGCTTTGTCTAGGTTTGCAGTTTCATTGTGCACGGAATTACCCCGGCGCTTGAGGATAAACTTCATATAACTTTACATTATCAATGGTTGTTTATCGTGGAGAAAAAATCCCTGATGCGCACTCTTATTAGATGTCCAGTCGTCCTCGATGCTCAGTTAAAGCGAAACGTATCGTGCATAGAGGCTCCTGAAGCCGGTGAGCCATCGGAGGTTTTGCTGTGAAAGTTAAGGTTAAGTTTGTCCGATTTTTCTGTGTGGTTGCTCTTGTTGCGCTGGTTGTTTCTCAACTGGATTTGTCAGTGGGTCAGGTAGGTCAGCAAAGGACCGATGCTGACAAGGCGAAATGGTTGCAGCTGGCTAGGAACGCTTGGCAGTATTTCCAGGCAGGTATAGGCGTGAACGTTAATACAGGTCTGCACAGTGCGGGTCTAAACTGGCCTTACTTTACCGCATGGGATTTAGGTACATACATTCAGGCCATTATAGAAGCAAGTAAGTTAGGCATACTGCAAGATGGTGGGTCATGGGGTTTTAATTTTCGCGTTGATAAAATCCTTACTTTCCTAAAAACACGAAAGCTAACAAACGATGGGATGCCTTATTTGGTCTATGATTCTAGGACTGGAGAACCTTCTGATTTTTCACCCTCCTTTTTTGTTGATGAGGGAAAATTGACTATGGCACTTTATAACCTGAAAACCTTTAGACCTGATCTTGCACAAGACATCGATTATATAGTAAAAGTTAGACCTAATAACGCTCAGCTTATTCCTGATCCTAAATCACTTCTTAATTCAACTGATATATATATTTATTATGTTGCCTTAGCCTACCAAGCTTTCGGATTTGAGGGATGGGATGTGGTTCCGTCCTCAATAATAGGCACCATCACTTCTAGACCGAAAGTTACTTCATATGGCGTAGAACTGCCTTCAGCTCATATTTGCAATGACCCTCTGTTGAACACTGTCTTTGACGTAAATCCTCAAGATTCACGTTTCTCTTGGCTAGTTTCTCAAGTTTATCTAGCCCAAGAGGCGCGTTATAATGCTACAGGTTATTACTCTGCGTTTAGTGAAGGAAACACTGGTTTGCTTGATCCGAGCTATGCTTATGAGTTTGTTGTTGATACTGATGGAAGCACTTGGAAGGTAACACCTCCGGTAGAGCCCGTGAATTACTTCAAGGTTGCTATTAGTTATGACGCCATCTTCAATACGGAATATACACAGAATATGGTAGATTATATCATGGGAAAGGCTCCGCCATCTTACTTGGGCTTCCCAGAGGGTGTGGCTGAGGATGGTAGAACAGTGAATATCTTTATCGATAGAACAAATGAACTAACAATAGCTGCTGCGAGATACGCAATCGAGAATACTCCGGCTCCTACCCCAACCCCTACCCCTTCGCCTTCTCCCACTCCTACTCCCACAGAGACGCCTACTCCAATTCCCACTGACACTCCTAGTTCATCGCCGTCCCCTACTCCTTCGGATAGTTTTAGTCCATCTCCTTCAGAGAGTTCTTCTCCTTCGATGAGTCCTAGTCCTACGGCAAGCGCAAGTCCTACTCCTTCAAGTCCCAGTCCTTCAATAAGTTCTAGTTCTTCTCCTTCTGTGAGTCCGAGTCCTTCGTTGTCTTCTATTCCTACAAGTACTGCGCCTGTAGGCTGGACGATTGAGCCCACAATGCTAGTGCTTCTTGTTGCTGTTGCTGCTGTTGCCTGGTTGTCCTTATTCATACCGCTTATTATTCTCTTTAGGAGAACTAAGTTGAGGCCAACGGAGTCTTAGAGGGCCAGTAGTCGTAGTTAGAGCGCTAAATTATCGGGTTTTCCTGTAGATTTTGCTGGATTGCTTCTACTGACTTTTTTGAAGTGTTTTGGCTTCTAATCACCAAGAATCCTGTGAGCAGAATGCTTGTTACAATGGCTTCTTGCAGATACATTACGGAGATTCCGTTGTTCACAAAAAAGAGCCACGCGAAGATATAAACCGCTGAAGAAAAGATGGTTCTTGTGATTGTTTTGGTGTATTTCAATGAAAGTGCTATTCCGAGAAGAACCATTAACGTTATTTTGGATATAAAAAACGTTCTCGGGCCAATCGCCTCAATTATGGGGCTAAAGAAATAAGTAAAGTTTGCAATCGAAGTTGTCCCAAAAAAGGTTGCGGCGGTGCCTCCCAGCGTGCCCGACCACCATCCAAAAATGCTGTACACGAAACCTTGGATATCCCAAATTACGAATGTTAGTAAGAGTATTGCTGAAGGCATTAGCACAGCGATGTTTTTCCAGTTAAGAAATCTTGGTTTAGTTTTTCTGAAAACATGGACTATAACGAATATGCTGAATAGTGTCCCGATTGGCTGGGTCAGAGCTGCAAATCCGGCTGACGCCAACGCTATTTGGTTTTTTCCTCTCGCCAGAAAATATGTAGTCAGTACTATGAAGAATCCTGCGAAGGTGTGTATGTAGTCGCTTCCTCCCCAAGCGAACCCAAACACAAAAATGTAGAGTAGGGAGAGGAATCTTCCGAAGGATTCTTGGCCCAAGTCCTTAAAGGTTTTTAACAGCAAAACTGCGGCGAGCACTGTTACGAGCATGGTCGCCGCTTTCAGATTCGAAAAGTTGGGTTCGACAGAGATTGGTGAAATTGGAAGTACAGATGCCAAGCCGTAGTACAGGATTGTTGTGGGGAAATATGAATAGGGCGTGGCTGTGCCTGCTGCCCAGCCGTACTCCATTGTATATACCTTGCCGTAGGGTGATACGCCTTGAAGCATTGTCTGGAAGGCTTTGATGCTTATTTCTCCTTCCTCGCTTCCCCAGTTCCATATGACGTTGTTGAAGTACAAGTAGCAGATCAGGCACGTGAGGATTAGGAATAGAATCATGGGTCGGCGAAGCTTCTCCACGCTCTTTAGGGTCGGTTTTTTCATATGGCGTAGCTCCTTCAAGCCGGAATACGTAAAAAAGCATGCGATCATGGCGACGGCGAGGTAGGCATAGAAATAACTCGCGTATGTAAAGTTGAGCCTGCCGAACAGGGAAATAGCTACGATTACGATTCCCGTTGCAAAGTAGACAGCGATATCGCCGGGCGAGTATTTTTGGGGTCGCACAAGCAGCCAACAGGCGAAAAAGACCAGAACAGTCAGAAGCGGAGCAAGCCAAAAAGCGCTTTTTATTTCCCCCACAAAGGAACCGTAAAAGAGGGTTGTCAACGCAAGCAGAAGACCAATGAGTGCGAAATCCATTTCTTTAATTTCCAGTCGCCCTCGCCAGCAACTTAATCCGGTTAGTTAATTTATAAATATAGTGTAAAAATCTTGCCACCCAAGAATTACGTGTTTTTCGCTGCTGGCGTTTGCTGTCCGCTGGTTGGCTTAGAGCTATTTGGCGAGTGACGATTTGTTGGCTGTGGCAAAAAAGTGTAGCATGGCTAGAATTGGAGTTTAAACCACAAAAAGAATTGCCTCCGTTGCTAAGGACCCAGACTATCAAAGATTTGATGATTTACTTTTATCCAAAATCCAAGAAACCTTTAATTCTTGAATTGCCATTATCGAGAAGTCTATTAAATACTTGCTATGCTTTAAATTAAGGCTTAATGTGAGATTCCTTTTCCCGTTTACGGCATTGCTATACCTTTGATTTTTCGTGGGCGAGTTTTTGATGTTGGAGACTCATTGTATCATGTCGAGTAAAGTTTAACTCTATAGGGTTAATTGTATAGGTGACTTGTTGCCAAAAAAGTACGTATTTCCGTTACTTGCGTTCGTTGTTCCCCTCTTGATTAGAGCTATTCCTGAAATTTTAATGTCACCTTATGCAGTTGGGTTTGACACTATCGGCTACTACGTTCCGTCAACCCTATCGTGGCTGAAAAATGGCGTAGGTCTTTGGAGCTACTTCGCAAGTTCACCGCTAATATATTCGACAGTGGCTCTCTTCGTTTCCTTGGGCGCTCCGCTTATTGCTGTGCTCAAAATACTTCCTGTAATTCTCCACGGCTTCTTAGGATTGTCCGTTTACGGCTATGCCCGAAGAGGTTTAAGTTGGTCGCCCATCAAGAGCACAGCAGTGGCTCTTTTTTCGACACTATACTTTGTTGCGCTAAGAGTCTCTTGGGATCTGCTTAGGAATGAGCTTGCCTTAATTTTCTTTTTTGTAGTTCTGACCCTCCTTAGCAAAGAGCAACAAACTGTGCGCTCATGGAAACGCTGCCTGTTGCTTTCTTTTTTGATGATCGGAGTGGTTCTGGCGCAGCAGCTTGTGTCCGTTATCATGTTAGGCGTAATCTTGGTTACTGTATTTCACAGATTACTTCGGAAGGGGTACGGTCAAGCGGCTAGACTATTAGTGATTTCGTTGCCTGCGTCAATCTTTTTCATCATCTTCTCTTTGATCCCAGTGACTGGATCCAATTTCTTTGATTTCTCAACTAACACTGGATGGCCCCTATCCAACTTTTCCTCCTATCCAGCGATGCTCATCAGCGAGGCAGGCTTCCTATTGTATTGCTACTTGCCTTTGCTACCGTTGGCTCTTGTGAGTGTCAAGCGGTTTGGAAATCTCCAGATTCGATCATGGGTTCTTTTGAGTTTATTCTTAATGATTGTTCCGATAGTCACTTTGAGTAATTTTCGCTGGGCGCTCATGTTCACATATCCGCTGGCGTTTTACGTGACGGAAACCTTGAGCCGGCTCAAATCTGTCTCTTGGAAGCGCTTTGGTTTCACGTTGCGTCGAGTCGTGATTGTTTACCTCGTGTTAATGATGTCTGTGTTGAGTGTGGGTTTCATGCTTTTGCCACCGGAAAATCCCTCACCATATTTCAACGTAAACTTTAACGGTTACGTGTACCAAATCCCGACTTCGATGCTACAGAACACCGTATCCATAACCGACTGCCGAGATACTGCAAACGCCCTGCAATGGTTCAAAAACGATTTAGGACATAACGCGCGCTTGCTCACTCATCGGGCGTTTTATGGCTGGGCATTGTCCACGTTGAATATGGACCAAGTGGTGCTGTACGAGTACGGTGACCCTGCAAGCGCAGCCGCAACGGCAGCTCAAGAGGGAAACAGCCAAATATACTTGATTTGGTGGATCAACGGGACAGGGTGGTATGGGCAACCGACGGTGAATTCATCATTTTCAATGGTTCATCAAAGTGGCAGAATCGCCATCTATAGCTACACGCCAAGCAACGCGACGCAAACGACATAAGAAAACTATGTGCAGTGGGTTCCCCGTTGCTTAAATTTGGCTGATGCCCCTGTTCGCCTTAAGGTTTTAAAAAAGAAACTTTTTTCCAATATGCCAGAGTTTCTTTATCAGCAAAACGACGCAAAGTTATTTATTCTCCAGTTAAGCCTAACTAAATCTAATGGCTTTGGGAGTGCGCGAAGAATTATATACATAATATGAATTATCCAGATATGAGTTGGAGGCAAAAGGGGTCTATGGGTGAAACACATCAGCAGGACAGGAATTTCGGTTTTTTTGACGGAACGCGATTTGCATTGCATAATGTGAATTTACTGGAAAGAATTTCGCTTATGGGAAGTTGGAAACTTAATGGGTCAAGTTGAATGGTCCTTCGTCATTCCGGCTTACAATGAGGAAGAGTTTATCGAGGATACGCTTTGGACGCTTGATGAGGTTGTTAAGGATAAGAAGTTGCCCTATGAGATTGTCGTTGTGGACGACGGCAGCAATGACCGAACTTTTATCAGGGCCATGACTTACGCGCGGAGAAACGGCCACGTGAAGGTGGTCAGTTACCCATTGAATGCAGGAAAAGGCTATGCCGTCAAGGCAGGGTTTATGAAAACAACTGGTGACGTGGTAGTTTTTGCGGACAGTGACATGGATATCGATTTGAAAACTATATCAGGTTACATTGATGCTTTGAAACATGGCGATATAGTAATTGCTTCTAAATGGCATCCTGATTCCGAGGTAAACATGCCTATGTCCCGAAAAATTCTAAGTCATGGCTTTCACGTTTTGGTGCGGCTTCTCACAGGCGTTCGTCTGCGAGACACCCAAGCTGGACTTAAAGCCATGAGGAAAAGTGCCTTTGTAAATATTTTTCCGAAGATGGCAGTTAAGAGGTACGCCTTTGACGTTGAGCTGCTGGCTGTAGCAGATCTCCACGGCTTGAGAATTGTAGAAATGCCTGCGCGCCTAAAAATTGCGGAATCCTTCAGTATGAAAGAATTGCTCAGAATGTTTGTTGACCTGCTTGGAATTGCGTACAGGCTTAGAGTGATTCATTGGTATAGTCGTCCAACTGCGACCAATCGTGCTTTTAAGTGACATCTGGAATTAAGTTTTCATGGAAAGTTTAAAGATACTCTGGTTTAATTGGCGTTGTTGGATTAATCCAGACATGGGAGGAGCCGAAGTCTTCACTCATGAGGTAGCGAGACGTTGGGCGGAAGCTGGACACAAAGTTACGATATTTACTTCCAAATTTCCCAATTCGAAACCTGAAGAAATTTTGGATGGAGTTCAGATTGTGAGGAGCGGAGGTAAATACTCAGTTTATGGCGAAGCGAGAAAATTCTATAAGCAACATTTTTCGAAGGAAAGTTTTGATGTTGTCATCGATGAGGTGAATACTCGTCCTTTTTTTGCTCCCCAGTTCGCAGTTAATAAGGAGAAGATTTTGTGTCTGGTTCACCAGCTAGCTCGAGAGTACTGGTTTTACGAGATGCCTTTCCCCATCAGCTACATAGGTTATCATTTTCTTGAGGAACGATGGCTGCGGAGTTACGTTGATGTCCCCACAGTTACGGTTTCTGCGAGCACGCAGCACGACTTGGAGAATTTGGGGTTTAAGCGGGTTTTCGTTGTTCCCGAAGGCTTGAATTTTGCTCCTCTCAGCAGCGTTCCAGAGAAAGCGAGTTATCCACTTATTGTCTATGCGGGGCGACTAAAGCGGGCTAAGAGACCTGATCACGTCATCAAAGCATTCAAAATTGTAAAAAGTAAATTCCCAGACGCAGAGCTCTGGCTTATTGGCGATGGTCCTTTGAAGAATGATTTGGCGCGGATGGCTGGCAAAGGAATAAAGTTTTTCAGCGGTTTGGACAACGAGGCGCGTAGAGATTTGATAAAACAGGCTTGGGTCTTGGTTAATCCAAGTGTCAGGGAAGGTTTCGGTTTAAACGTGGTTGAGGCTAACGCCTTGGGCGTGCCTTGTGTGGCGTATGACGTTGGCGGATTGAGGGATGCTGTAATTAATGGTGAGACCGGGTTTTTGGTTGAATCCGGCAATGTAACGGTTTTAGGAGAAGAGATCTGTCGTGTTTTGGCAGATTGCTCTTTGAGGATGAGGCTTTCAAAAAATGCTTTGGCGTATTCAAGAGGTTTCAGTTGGGATAAGGTTTCTAATGAGTTCCTAAGTTTTATTAAAACTATTTAATGGAGTTCGAATGCAGAATAACCCTATGGAACAGCCGCTCGTTTCAGTCATAATTCCAACTTACAACTCTGCCAAGTTTCTGGAGTTATGTCTTGAATCAATCAGAAGACAAACATGGAAAAAGGTGGAAATCGTTGTCGTGGATGACGGTTCGACAGATGGCACTCTTGAGATTGCCGAGAAATATGAGTGCATAATAGTAAGCAATCCTAAGAAGGGAAGGACTGAAGCTAAGAATGAAGGAATCCGGCATTCAGCTGGAGAATATTTCTTTTTTATTGACTCAGATATGGAACTTAGCTACAATACAATCAAAAAATGTGTTCAGCTAGCCAGTCAGGGCTCTTCCGTAGGCGGGGTGGTAGTGCCCGAACGTTCAGTTGGAGAAAGTTTCTGGGTGAAGGTTCGCGATTTCGAAAGAAGCTTTTATTCTGAGTCAATTATTGAGTCCGCAAGATTTTTCCCAGCCTGGCTTGTCAGGGAAGTCGGAGGATTTGAAGAAGGACTGGTTTTTTTCGAAGAATCCACGCTGCCCTATAAAATTCAGAAGAAAGGCAACTATAATCTTCTCCGCACTGACCCTTTGATTTTTCATCATGAAGAAGATTTTTCACTCGGGACATGGCTTAGAAAGAAACTCTATTATGGCGAGACTATCCGTCAGTACGGAGACAAGTACGCGGATTATTCGAAAGTGCAAACTAGTGTGCGGTTTAGGCTTAGCCTTTTCATGAGAGAGTGGAGAAGATTCGTGGGCAATCCGAAACTTGCGATGGGTTTGGTGTTCTTGAAGAGTTTGGAGTACCTCGCCGCGACTGCTGGGCAGGCTACTTCAAAAATATGACAATTTCTGTGAGATTTTTTGAGCCATGATTTTCTTTATCTTGAAGGCTTGGCAATTCCTTTTTGGTGGCAACAGTGAACCTTCGGGTGCGATTAAAAGGCTATATACCAATTGTTCGTTGATGTAACAGCAACTATGAAAGCGTGGTTATGTCATGAAGAACTCTTCGTCCACTTTTCAAGAGACCGTCTATGACACTGATGCGCTTCAGAAAACGATTGAAGTGAAGGATCTGCGACTCAGAGAGTTTATGAGGAAATCGTTGGGTGAAAAAAGGTGCAAGGTTTTGGATGTAGGTTGCGGCGACGGGAGTCTATTGGCACCGTTCTGCAAGTCTCAGGAATGCTATGGAGTGGACGTGTCTGAAACTCCGTTGAAACACGCTGAGATGAAGGGCATAAGAACTCATCGTACAAACTTGGAAAGTGAAGAGTTGCCGTTTGACAATGAGTCTTTTGACTTGATTGTTTGCTCAGAAACCATTGAGCATTTGCTTGATGCGGATAATCTTTTGCATGAGATACATAGGACATTGAGGCTGGGGGGAACTTTTATTCTGACGTTTCCAAATGTGAATCAACCGATTTCCTGGCCCATGCAGATACTGTTTGATTTGCCGCCGAGGTTTTCAGCGCGCTATAAATCGCCCCACGTGAGGGACTATACTCTTCGAATAATCAGGACTGTTCTGGCGAACTTTGAATTTGAGATAGTGAAAGTGGCAGGAACGTACGTTTATCCCTTCGAAGGCAAGTTTTCTCAATGGGTAGCCACCAGTTTTCCTCGACTTGGAGAAAAAGTCATTGTCGTGTCCGAAAAACATCGAAAAACACCTGCTTCAAGACCAAAAAACGTTGTCTGGGATGTCCTGGATTTGGTAGGGAAGAAAACCAAGTAATGCGCGTTCTACCTGTCGGGCTGGATGCAATGAATTGATTCGCAAAATTTCCATGAAGCTTGCGCTTGAGCGCCTTTAATATTTTTTGCCAATATTCTGTGGACTACGGTTGCAACTTTATTGCTTTAACAGAACTTATACGCGATATTAGTAACACATTTAACAAGCACAGCGAAAGCAACTTTGCTAAGGTTAATTATAATTGTTCGTTATAGCCAAGAATAATAAGGCAAATAAGCAGGATTGGATTAAGGAGGATAATTGCGAGGAAAAGGAAACATGAATGTCACCGCTACTAAGAAAACTCTTTTGCTTCCGCCTATGAGAGCTATCGGGAAATCAAGACGGCGCTTGGCTAAAGAAGCGTTCTGGATAGCCTTTTCCGCCCTCATTATTATAGGGACCTTGGTGGGTAGTGTTTTTTACGTTCAAAACTTGAATATAGTTGCGCTCTCCTCAGTCTCTACCCCTGCTCCGTCTCCATCGTCCTCGCCAACACCAACACCGACCTCTTCACCAGCAAATGTGAAAATACCCACGTCTCCGAGTTTAGTCATACGGGGCTGGAATAATAGCGTGGAGTATCGGACGTTTAATGCTTTCGCAGGTTGGAATGACTGGGTTTTGCTGCCTGGTGAAACAGCTGACAGCCCTGCGGCTGCGCTTGTTGGGAATGAACTGCATGTTGTTGTCCGAGACGCAGATGATAACCTCCAGTACGGCTACGTAAACGGCAGCGGCGCCTTCTCAGGCTGGACCTTGATTTCGGGTTCTACCCCCTCTGCGCCAACATTAGCTACGAATGGGACAGCTTTGTGTTTGGTTGTGCGTGGTCAAGATAGCCTTATTTGGTATCGTTTTCATGATTTAGAATCGCGCCCGAGCGACTGGACTGTTTGGCAGTTTATACCTAATGGAACAACAAGCAACAGTCCTGCCGCAACGATTTATGATGGCAAGCTGCATGTAGTTGTTACCGCCAAAGACTCTGAAACACTTTACCACATCAGCATGGGGCTCTCCACAGGAAATTTCAGCGAATGGGAACCAATCAGCAACGCAACTACCTTATCTGCGCCCACTTTAACGGCAAGTAATGAATTGAAAGAAGTAATCTTGCTGATAAGAGACCAATTTAACAGAACTCTCCGTAGCATATGGGCTGGTTCCAGTTGGGGTACCTGGGAGCCTTCTGAAAATTCGCTTACATGCGACGGACCTGCAGCGGTCGTGATTGGAAATGAACTGCGTATTGTTGTCCGAGACTTTGGAGGCATCGGTCTCTGGAAAGAAACCGTTTTCTTGGCTATTGACCGCTCTTCAGGGTTGACCATCTTAGATGGCGAGACGCGATCTAAGCCAACATTGGCAGGCTGAAAAACTTAATCTGAAATTCACAAGAGTTACAGGGATTTCAAGCAATGTAAAGTTTGCAGTGGTTAACTTTTTGGACAAATAATAGCAGCTCAGGGTGAATTATGCAGGTCAGCTTCTTTTCTTTGTTTTGGACTGGATTTTGTGAACAGTTTTTGTGATATTTTTTCTATAAATGTACATAACGAAGATTGCGGGCAGGATGATCGAAAGCGCGACTGAAGCTGCCATTAGATTTTGTGTTGCGTATTCAACTGTTATTGTGAGATTTCCTGTGCTGTTCACTATCCATCCATTACCAAAATCGTTTACCATAACATGGTCGCTTTCTGGTATTGACTGGCCGTTCACGGATGCCTTCCACTGTGAATCAAAGTTTTCCAAGAATCCTAGCAAGAATGGTCCGCTTGAATTTGTTTTAACTTCATATTTTGTTGCGGAAATTTCTTGCCAAGAGAAACTTTCAGGTGCCTGCAATTTTCCGATTGAAGGCACACTTCTGTTTGATGTTGTGCTAATAAAGGCGGAGTGTTCAAGAGTCGACCATGGAGAGGTAATTATTGCTTGGTACATCTGGGAAAAAACATCTGCGGATAAAGTGTCGTTTCGCATGTCGACATTGGGAATTATTGTAATGTTGCTGGCTGGGTAGAATTTTTCTAATGCATATGCGTTCTCATACATTGAAGCCCCGTTCCACCTTTGGGTTACTGTAAACTTCGTGTTATTGTTCAATATTCCTATGTCTTTCACGTCGGAGACATTGCCGTCAACAATATTGTTTTCAACAAGGAGGTTTTTAACTCCGAGCATCCCCAGGATTTTCGGGACAGCTTCGCCTACGACGTATTCTTGAGGATTAATTACTACTTCAAAAATGCTCACCACAGTCCAAGGAAGGTATCCGCTAAAGTTTATGCGGAGCTTCGTTGTAATCGTCGTTTGTTGGAATTGGTATTCCGGTCTAATTGATGTGTTGTTGGTTTCGGTTATTTGGGTTACCCAGTTGTCTCCGTTCCATGTTTGTATTGTATACTCTGTACCTAATGCGTCTTGGAAGTATATTCTGACTGCCGAGATATTTTGAGGTTCGGCGTAGTCAATCTCCAACCATGGTTCCGGTTCTCCGTTAGATGCCCATCTTGTTCCTAAGTTTCCATCGCAAGCTAAGGACGGATAAAGTACAGTTCCATTTTGAAATGAACTCGCCATAGTATTGTGTTTGGCTGCAAAACCGTATCCCCCTGTACTAATTAAGTAGTAAGTCGTGTAAAGTAAGTACTGGTTTGGTGTTTGCAGGTATTCAGTTCCGCTGCCTGAAATAAACGGCTTTGAAAAGACCAGCGGGTAGGGGTTCCCGCTTGAAAGTATGCCTCCGTCAGTATAGTTGTAGATAATGTAAACATTTCTTTGCGGCAGCAAAATTGTCCAGTAATTGCTGGGCATTGCGTTTTCTGCATCTTTAAAGTAAGGTGGAATATACGCTCCTTTATTTTCTACGTCCAACCAGTTTCTCGTTACGTCACCGTTCATTAAAGGAAACGCGGTGAAAAAGAACAACTCGACCATCAAGACTATTCCGAGTATTTTTAGGGCGTTGTTTTTTAGTTTACGTGTTAAGCCTGAGGCGAAGAGGCCGAGTAGCATGCTGAAGGTTAGTATTACGAGGAATATCCAGTTGGTTGATGTTCTGAAGGCTCTCAGAAATGGAATTGCGTCCATTATGTTACCGTAGACTTGCGAGAATTGTTCGGAGGAACCGCTGGTTAATAGTAGGAATAGGAATGCTAAACCTCCGAAGAAGAGTGCTTGTTTGCGTGTTTTTGAGATGAATATGGCTGCAAAAGCTAGAATCGTCGGAACGTAAGAGAGAACTATCATAACGGGGTCGTTGAGATATACTGGTGCATAAGGGACATACCGCTTGTACGAGTAGTTCCAGTAGATGCTCCATTCAGCTATGAGTCTGAAAACGTCTGGAGCCTTATTGCCGAACGCGCTGGCGACAGGGGTTGTTGCTTGACTTAATGCTGAGAGAAGACTGTTTATGCTTGTGTATATGAGTGCAAAGAACCATATGGATGCCGCGAGGGTCGCGGCGATAAATACTCCGAGGTATTTGGCGTACTTGCGGATTAAGCTCCAATCGAATGAGACTCTTGGGAACTTGAGTTTTGTGCTTCGCAGGCGCGCGAAGGTGGAGTCTATTCTTTGTACTCCAGTGTAGCTGTCTATGGGTGTCCTGTTTATGCTTAGAGCAAACAGTGTTATTACAAGTGCAATTACGCATAGAACAGGTGCACGATAGTTTGGGAATGCTGCGTACGTTAAAACGAACAAGAACCCGGAAACTGCCATAAATCCGAAGGATTTTTTCCTTATTCCTTCGGTGAACGTCACGAGGCAAGGCAAAATAATCAGTGACAGTTCCATAAAGCCGAATGCGGTTTGTTCTCTATCTATAATCAGATAAATATTCGTTGTAAAGAATATGGCACCCACGAAGGCTGCTAGTTTGTCGCCGTTTGTAAGCCGCTTAATGTAAATGTAGACCAGGATTGATACGAGAACGTAGATGAGATAGACCGATAAGAACATCGATGTTTGTGTGTCGATGCCCACGCTTTGGAACGATGCCATGAGAAAAAGGAATGGGTCGAGTAGTCTGGGTAGGTATACTGATGGGATGCCCCAGTCTACTTGATTCCATGATTGCAGTGCATTGTTGAGAAAAACGTCTGGAACAATTGGCGGTCTTAAATCTCCGCTGAACACAACGTATCCAGGTTGAAACCAATTCAAGACTCTCAAGTTCACCAGCAAAAAGACGATGAGAATTAGCGGCTCAACGTTTTTTAGGAGAACTTCTTTTGTGAGTCCTTTCAACCCTTTCCCCAATCCATCAACGATACATCAATCTCTGTAGTTTCGTCTCCTGATTTATTAAAGCTTTTCAAAAGTACAAGGTGCTATTTTTCTTGGCAAAAAAGCTGAGAAAAAGATTGAGTTTTTGGAGAAACTTGGCAGAGCGGTTTGCCCATCAGTTATTTTGCTTGTTTCTTCTTATTCTCCATTGTATATGAACCATTTTGGTCAGTCTTGCAGGCAAGTAGGAAACAATCGCCAAAGCAACCATGATAGCGATATCTATGCTAACCAGTGATTGGTAGGTTCCATTGTACTTGTAATAGATTTCCACTTCATGAGTGCCTGCAGTTGTGTTTGTCAGCCAACCGTTGGCGTAGAGATTTGCTTCGAAATGGCTGCTCAGTGGCTGACCATCGATGATTGCTCCCCAACCCATGTCAAAGTTTTCACCTAGAACAATAATCGGCGAATTGCTGGATGTCTGGTTGAATTCAATTCGATATTTGTCAGGGTTGTTTTCTAGAATTTCGAAAGTTGTGTAGTTCTGGGTTTCTGTGGGCAAAAGCCCCACGCCGCTTATCATTGTTTTCTCGGTTATTGTCACATTGCTGAAACTTGTTATGGATTGGTCTACTGGGCCAAGTGCTATTTGTCCAGTTCCGATGAGCCCTACGTCATTAAACGTGAACGGCTGCTCTTCGTTTAGATGAACGGTTAGCGTGTTGTCTCTCTTCTCCACCCACAGGTCGTTCCAACTGCCTTCTCTTAGCTTCACATCCGGTTCGACGTGGAGATTGGGCTGATAGGCTCCTCCTTTGGCTTTAGCGATTTCAACGCTACTATTGGTGAAAATAAGGCGAATGTACGAAAAGGCAGATTCGTTCCAGTTGAGCTTAACTTCCATACCCCCCCAATTGGCAAGGGAATCAAGTTTGAATTGGAGGTTTACATCATAATTATTATAGCCATATGCTAAATCAAATGGATCATCGTAAATAACCTTCGTTTCGCTGAATGGCTCCTTTATTTCCAACCAATTAGGTATTCCAAGCGACAGGGTGTGATTGCCTGGACTCAAGGTCGCCTTGGTTATGTGATTCAATTCTGCTGCATTCGAACTTAGTATAATGTCGGTTTTTTGCCCGTTATCGAGTTGATAATAGGCGGGGACTTCAGTTCCGTTGCCATCGCAGGTCACGTATATATCATATGTGCCTTGCGTGGGGAGGTTAAATACATAAGAATAGGAATTTGGGTCTGTGGATGAAGAATTCATTTGGAAGAAAACAGGTCTGTAATCCCCGAAAGAGCTGTTCAACATACCCAATGAATGAATGTCAGAAAGGACTATGGGGCAGTTGCTCAAATACAGGCGCGGAAGCGGGGTGTCTACAGTGAACTTTGTGTAGCCGTTTAGTTCGCTCAGATTTCCTGCTTCTAAGCCTTCGGATAGTTTAGCGAAGTCCTGAGGTTGTATAATTGAGAAATAGGTGAAATTCCAGTTAGTGTTATTGTATACATATTTCGTGCTAAATAAACTGAAAACCGCGTTAAGATTAGTGCCTCTGTTTATTGCATCAGTCAGTTGCTCAGACATAGGTGTGGTGAGGCCCAGCTTTTGAGCGTAGAGAAAAGGATTCGTGAATTCCACATGCAATTCTGCGTTGTGGTCAAAGGGCAAGATGATGCCTCTGAATGTTCCCTCGTCGTACAATTCCGCGGAGCCGCTATCGTTGACTATGCTCTTGAGGGTCTCGTCAGGAAGAATGGAGATACCAACTGCAGTATAGGTCTTGTCGAGCCCCGCATAGCCATTAAACGCAAACGCGTTGTAGACGTAGATTTGGGAAACTGCCAGAAAAACCAGAACAAACGCTAATCCTGCCAGCACTCGTTTCCTTAAACTCTTTTGGCGAATTAAACTATTGGCTGAGTTTGCGATTTTTTCGAGCGAGAAAATGAAAAGCGGGATTAAGCACGCTGCCAGCATGAGTTGCAGTTTAAGCGGGTTGCGCAGGGTCCAGAGAACTGAGTTACCCACAATAATCCCGTTTAGTTCCTTAATGTTAAGCGCTGCTTCTATGAGCAACATGAGAACAGAGATGAAAGCCACCGAGACAACCATTGCAGCAGTCGCGCGCGTGTTCTCCTGACGTTTTCTTAGCCAAAAGACACTCGCAAATGCCACAATTGGAATGACGAAGCCCAGCACATTTGTAAGAGTCGGGTTAATGTATCCCAACGCCAAGGAAGCTTGAGGAGAAGCCACGTTACCTGAAAGCCTCAGAAAGTTAAGGATCAAGATTTCAGGCTGATAATCAGGCTGCGCCTGGTACGCATATTTAAAATCGTTCAATATATCTTCGCTCTGAAAACCAAACGAGGGCGACATAGCATACTGGTATTCCGCATAATAGAAAGAAACATTCATCAAAAGTATCGCCAAAACAAAAACCAAAAGGCCTGGCAAAGCGGCTCTCAAAAAAGCCTTCTTCGGGCGAGTATAAATGAAATATGTTAAAGCGATGCTTCCCAAGACGAGAACGAGCACGATAGTGAGCGTCGGAAACGCCCACATAGTCAGCCCCGTGAAGACAGCCGCCTTAGCCAAATTCCTAAAAGTATGCTTCTCCAAAAAATCGATGAAAAAGGATAGCGCGAACGGCAAGAAGACAAACGTCCAAATGAACCCTCCAGTGTTATAGTACGCCAAAACCGCGGGATTTATGATGTACATAGCCGAGCCAAAGATTCGCAGCCAGAAGTTTTTGCAGAATTTCTCCGAGAAAAAGTAAAACGCAACAAAACTCAACGGAAAACTAAGGTTCATCAGAAAATTGAAGAATGAGGGGCTCCCGAAAAAGGCAGCTAGCTGGCTGAAGAAATAAAGGAACACGTAAGCTAGAGGCATGGGGTAGTTTTCGCCGTAAGCGGCGCGATTCCAACCCTGGAATATGTATTCTCCGATGACTGGTCCTGACTGTAGCGTCACATAGGGGTAGTCGCCGAACACAAGCGGTCGGAAGAAAACTTCTCTGGCAATCAAGAAACTGACGATGAAAGCAATGGCAAACACCAAGGCTATCTTTAGCCCTCTGGATTTCGCGCCTTCAGCATATGTTCCGCGTAGCAGGTTCGCGAGGAAACGAGACCCCATCTAAACTCCTCTCCCTCGTAGTCGATTCAGTAATCTGTCACGTATAGCCATATAAAGCGTTATTGTCGAATACGACTGGACTGCCACTGAGCCTATCCAACTCGTAGATTTGTCCGTTTATGTGTTGATTAGTTTTCTATGTGCCTGGAAAAAGACCATGCCTGCAGGCAGACTGAGCATTTCTTCACTGTTTAGTATGCTATTCTCGCAAAAACTGCCCTTCAACATCGCCCTCAACGCCCTTACCAGCGCTCAAGGGAAATGAGTCGAGAATTCCGCGGACTATCCACATCCAAATGCTTAAGTGGGGTAAGAGGCGGTAATGTCCCTTTCAAGGACAAAGATAGTCAAACCCTTAGTTGAATCCGTGTATGGGGAGTGTATAGCCCTTCGAGAGCACAACCACACAGTTTAAATCGCGCCCCCGCAGGTTTACCATGGACCGCGCAGACTTAACAGCAGGGTGCCCTCGTTTCCAAACAGAACTTCGCCCAACAACGGAAAAACCCCACACACAATGAAGTCTTTCTGTTAGACATCGTTGTGTGCACAGAGTGCATCACGGAAAACCTTTTATACGGAACCATTCAAACTATAAGCTCGAGTAATTTAACAGAGGAGAAATAAACAAATGAACTTAAACATACACAACAAACTCTACAAGAAATCGGTGATAGCACTAATATTGGCATCAATACTAATCGGCTCAGCCTTTGTAGGCGTTGGATTTGGCTTCTTAAATGGATACTCCACAGTCAATCCCACGTACCCAGCAGACTACATAACTATCGAAGGCGTAGCTGGTAACGACTACTATGGACTAGATTCCAGCAGACAGTACTGCTACGACGTCAACTCATGGGCAGCATTAAACGCAGCAGGATATCCAGCACTCAACCCAGTAAATACTTGGTTCAACGCAAGCAAAAGTTTGCGAATAGGCATGACAGAATACGGTGAGTTCGCAACTCCCGCCAACACAGGCATCGCCTACGGTTATAACGCTTCTGATTGGGCAAAAACAGAATCTTGGGCGTCAACCGCCATTAATCAGGCGTTGTACATCCAGGGTTGGGTATTCTACATGAACTACACACGCGGCGGTACCCCCTACGGTGCTCCTTTAAGATGTGTCGAAGCTTGGGCAACATACAGTGACCTAGCCACAGCGCAATCTGCAAGAAATGTGGTCGGCTGGGATGGAAGCAAGAACCCAGGCGAATCACTTTGGTCGCCAGTTACAGGCAGCTTGATTACAAGCGGAATTGAGATACTCTACGACAGTGCAAGACTCGGCGTTGTAAGAACCAACGTGGTTATCCACGACAGCAGCTATCCCAACGAAGACGTAGCGAAGATAACGTTCACCGTGATTCTGAACAAAGACACCAAGTACATGATAGTCTACAAAGACATCAAGATTCTGATAGACCCGAAGGTCTTAACCACCATAAACGACTTTGCCTTCTCAGAAAGATACGAAATTGACTTGGTACGAAACATTAACCCATCGAACACGGCATTCATCCACTGGTACCACAACGTGAACGCAACTGTCTATCAGCACCCACTGACAGGCTCGAACTTGTTCGATATTGTTCAAGCATATGACGGAACTATAGGTGGTGTTGGTAAGCAAAACATTTACTTCGCCGCTTACTGGCCTAACTGCACAGAATACTCTGTTGCCAACGCGCTCGTTCCAGATCTTCCAACTGGCTTCAATACTCGCATTCTTCCACAGGGCACAGCAGTTGCAGACATTGTATCTGAACCTAACACACCTTGGGTTACTGCTCAGTGGCGCTACCAAAGCTGGAACCCAACAGGATTAAACTACTATCCGCACATGCTGACTTTCCTGGCAAAGGACGCTCAAAGGGAAATCAGATTCGTTGAAGTTGCAGGCATGACCGACTACAACAAAGGGCAACCAGCGCAATTCCGAGCATCAGACGCACAAGATCCTGCAGCACCAGTTGCAGCGACTAACGTCCTCGACATTGAAGTTCGATACCTGCTGAACAGCGTGTTCAACCCAGAAGACTTGTACACCGCACAAGCCAATCCGTTCATGTGGCTTGCCGTTGGACAAAGCGCAGCTACAACTGACAACGCAGGCGGAGCAGCCATGGCAAGCGTAGGCCAATGGCTATTAAACACGCCCCTAGGTCTGTTTGACAGAAACGACACCGCATTCCCGTGGACCGCACCCGTTCTCGGCATGAAGGGAAGCATACCCTATGGCCTAGACAACGAGGGCAACTTTGACAAGACTACCTATCTTGAAACGTTCAGCAACACTGGCAAATCAACTGGCAACGATGGAACCAACTACGTTAGAACTGGTCTTGATGGCTTCGTTCTGGACTACTACGATGGTTCTACAACAGCGAAATCTCCGCCTCAGCCAATTGCAGGAGGGCTCTCATCAGATAGCAAATTATGGTATCCATCCAGGAACCCATTGTACACCAATTGGTACACTGGGCAAAATGGAAGATGGGCAACTACTTCCGCTCTGAGCTCATTCACTACCTCACTATACGGCACAACCTTTGCAGAGGGCATCATCACCTTAGGCGGCATGAAAGCTAACGGCATAACAAGGTACTTCAACGACTTCAACTTTGCAATTTCCCGCGAGGGCAATGCTGGAACATACATGGCACTCGTCAACGGCGGCACAGTAACAGGAACAGCACCCACAAGCAACGCACTAGCAGGCGCGACTCCTACTACATTGGACTACTTCCCGTTGTCAACATGGGCATCTAGCACAGGCACACAAGCAGGCTTCGGCTACACAGCTGGCTACGCAGTGATTGCGTTGGCACGTGACATCAACGGCACACGCGGACTTTCAGTCTACGGTTGGGATGGTAGAGACACGTACTGGGCAGCCGCATGGGCATCTCAGTATCTCAACTATATGTATAATAGCTGGATACCTAGAGGCACAGTAGCAATCGTGTTGAACATCGGCTACATTGGTGCAGACCGCGAACCGACATCATTCACAGTCGTCAAAGCTCTCGGAACAATCACTGAATTCGGAACCAACGCATTCGCAACAGGATACACCTATGACCAAGCACTCCTAGCAGCCGCAGGAAGCTCCGCATGGGGCTACTTCAGCTTGCAGTTAGTATCGCCATTACCGTTGCCATCTGCCGGCAGTTCATACGCCCGCGAATGGTGGTACGAGAAGCTCCCAACGCTGTCAATCGCCAAAGTCGACTTCGACCCATAAACATCAATCAACCCTCTTTTCTTTTTTTTTCTTTCTATAAGCTTTTTATATTCGCAGTTTTACTATATGCCTCTATGTTCGGGGTAAGAAAGCGGAAACTAATTGTTTTTGCGGCGATTGCCTTTGCAATTGTACTTTCTTCCTCACTCGTGAACACCGTGTATTCTAGTCAGTTTCAGCTGCAGCAAGGCCAAGTGCTGCAGTACAAGTATGCGAGGATGAGCACTTCAGACCAAAGCCAGCATACGGGGGAAGCATTGTATCAGGTGATGGTTCTCAATCAGGAAACACTTTCGTTCCAGATTAACTCCGCAGGGTTATTCAATTATTCGATCAATTATGTGAATGGTTTTCCAGTTAGCGTTGACCGCTTGGAGGCTCTGGTTTATCTGCCGCCGGAAAGCATCAGCCAAAGCCTGCAGGGAAAGCTGGACTGGGTTAACGGCGTGCAGATGCAATCAGACGAGCAAGTAGCTAACAAGACTGGTGAGGTCGTCAATTATACGGTGGAAGCGGGAACTTTCCAATGTCTAAATCTAACTCTTAGAGTTGCGGGAGCGTGGGACTCAGCAAACTTAACGCTTCTGTACGACGTTAATTCCGGTATACTAGTTTATGAGCAGTGGGTTCCCACTGTCGGGGACATCATCGTTCAGTATCTGGCGTCGGCGGAGTATGTTCAGGCGCCGCAGCAAAACATGTTTATCGTTGCTGTAAGTTTCGTTTTGCCCGCTGCAGCTTTAGCTACGCCCGTGGGGTTAGTTGTTCATCAGACGCGCAGGCACCTTGGAAAGCGAAAACTTAGCCAGGAAGGCGTGGAAACGTCTGGAGTGGCTGCAATAAGAAGCGGTTTTCCCAAGAAGGCTTTCATAATAGCTGCGGTGGGCGCGTCGTTAAGCTTGGCCTCAGTCTTTCTGCCTTGGAGCGTAACAAAAGACTCTCCAACGTACTTGCCTCTGAGTCTGTCTCCATTGGTGACTCAGTCGGCTTGGCTGCTTCCGTCAAACTTTACTTTTACGCTGATTAGTCTTGCTGTCTACGCTGTGGCAGTTATTTCCTGGGTAGCTCTCGCCCTGCATATTTATAAAACACGAAAGCTTACGCCGCAAATAGCTTCGTTAGCTTCAGGCATCGTTGCTTTTGCGTCGGCGGCGGCTTTTGCAGTTTCTGGGTGGACGTACTCCTGGGGTTTGTGGGTGGCAGTTGCAGGTGCAGCCGTTACAATGGTGAGTCTAGCTATAGCGAACGTTCACGTCAGTATTGAAATGGAGCCCGAAGAGCCTGAGGAAAAAGCTGCTGAGTCTGAAGAAGAGGCTGGCGAATCTGGAGAGTCTGGAGAAGACAAACCTTAGCATCATAGTTTTTTGGCGAGTTGGCTTGTTGAGCATAGGCTGAAACCTGTTCGAGGTTGATTGAAAGAACAACAACAACCCAAAATGCACTGTTGTTCTTCTTTCAGAATCTCATACTATTGCCAATGGGGATTAGCATTGTGTTTTTTCTTAGCGGGAGAGCGATGTTTTCGCGGTAGTTTTAGGCGATTTGGAAATGAGCCAGCTTTTTTGGAAAAGCTTTTATTTTGTATGGGGGATTATGAGTCCGTGCGCTCTTGGGCATGAAGGGATTGTCTTCAGGCGGGGAAAGAACGGAATCTGAAACTAATCTGTCAGCTATGGTGCTTGCATGAGTTCGTTTTTGGTTGAGGTTGTCTTCGCTTTTCTTTCGGTCTTTCCTGGAATAGTTGTGGTTTCCAGATTGTTCAAGTGGAAAATCTCAGATGCCCGGTCTGTGATTGCGGGTATTTTGCTTTGGGATTTCCTGTTTGCTTCTTTTTCGATAGTTGTGGGCTGCACATCCAATTTTCTGAATTATTTTTTCTATGCTTTCACAGGCGTGGGTGCGGCGGTTACCGTTTGGTGGCTTGTGAAGTCGCTTGCCCGGAGGAGGGATTTGAAGAGTTTTCGGTTTGCTTTAAGCATGCCTGAGCTTCCGCTTGTTTCGCTAATAGTTGTTTTGTTGGTTTTTGTGGCGTTGGTTATGGCGTTTCAGCCTATGTTTGTGGAGTTGGATACCATTTGGGATTATGTTCCTTTCGCTAAGGGGGTTGTTGCTACGGGTGGTTTTTGGCCTAACCACTTTGTGGGTTCTGCTGCCGCTTTGGCTAGGGTGCCTTTGGTGCCGACTTATTTTGCTTGGGGGCTTTCTGTTTTTGGCGAGGAGAGCTTCAGGCTTATCCCTTTCACTTTTATACTTTTGACGCTGTTTTGTGTTTACAAGATTTGTCGGGAGCTTTTTCCGAAAGAGAAGGGAATTTCTTTGATGGCGCCTGCTGTGTTTTTGACGTTGCCTGTCATACTGGTGACGGTTTCTCTCTACAATTTTTATGTGGATTTGCCTTTGATGGCGTTTACTGCGGCTTCGGTGTTTTGCTCTGTTATGGCTTTGAGGTACGATGAGGCTAAGTGGTATCTTTTTGCGGGTGCGGCTGTGGCTTTGGCGATTCTTTCGAAGGAAAGCGGGTATGTGGCGCTTATGATTTCTCTATGTATTGTTTCGCTGCAGTTTTCCAGAAAATACCGGCTCCTTGGTCTTTTGGTTGCTGTTTCGCCTTTCTACTTTTTTATAATCAGAAATGGCCTTGTGATGTCTCCAGGCAGTTCCAGTTTTCTGGTGAATGTTGTTTATAGGCAGATTCCAGTTGTGTTTCTTTTTGTTCTGTTAGCTTCGATTTTGCTTCTTGCCTCAAATGGCGCTCGTTCATTGAATCGGGTTTCTGGGAAGAAGATATTTTATTTTTTGGTTCCTGTTTCCGCTGTTCTTTTTTATGTTGTGCGGAATTGGCTGGTTTTTGGGTTATTAACGCTGTATTCAAGTTACTCGTTCTACGGATTAGGGTTGAGCGCGCAGCCAAGCGTTTTTGAGTTTCTGAGGTTTGATTTGTTGCTTGATAGCACGGGTCTTGGCAACATCTACTTGATACTTGTTGTTCTTGGCTTGGCTTTCGTCGCGAAAATTATTGCTAGTAAGAAAAATGTGGTGGTTGCCGCCTTGGGTGTTTGGATTGTTCTGTTGCTGATGGATTGGTCGTTTTTCTACAACTTCAATTACACAATTGCCGAAATTCGTCGCTTGCTGATTCTGGCGCCGTTTGTTTCGGTAATGGCGGCGGTGGGTTTTTCTTTCTTGTACAATCGCCTATCTAGACGGAGTACTCAGCGGAATTCGGTTTTCTTTTTTGGCTGGCTGTTTTGCGTTTTGGTTTTGGTTTGTGAGTCTGTTTTTCAGTTGGCATTTGTCAGGTTAGCAGGGCCAAGCGGCTATTTGTCATACATCGTTTTTCAGCCTTTTCAGGAGCTGTTTACTTTGCCCGCTTTTCTTGCTGCCCTGATTATCTCTGCATGCGTTGCAGGTTTGGTTTTTGTGGTAAGCAAGTTTTCCCGCGTTAGGGGGCTACGTATATCTGGTAGGGCAGTTGGTTTTTCCCGTAGGAGACGTATCCTTTTCTCTGGCGTTGCGTTGGTCGCGATAGTGGTTGTGGCGTTGGTACCTCTGAATGTTATCCAGTTGATTGCGGACGTGAACAGTTCCCAGTGGGACAGCGGAAAATACGCTGAAACCGCGCTGGCTCCTTCATGGTGGGATTACATGCCAGAAGTAATCAGCTACTACAATTCTTCTCTTAGAGATAACTACACAACTGTTTCTTTTGGTGTTGAGACCACGGCCATAGCGTATTTTCTGGGCTGCTCAGTAGTGAACATTGACTATGGTGTTTACGGGTATTCTTTTCTCAGATCCAACAGTACAGAGGAGCTGCTTAGTTCGCTTTACGCGTCAGACTTTAGGTACTTCTTAGTACCCAACCAGAATGCGGCGTCGTATTCTGGGTATGTGACCGTTTCGTCTCAGATGCTGCTGTTCCAGCTCATCTCTAACAAGGATTATTTTGTTTTGTTGAAGGATTTTCGTTGTTATTCCTTGTACGAACTAAAATTGCCTGAAAACGCCACTTCTGGGTGACTTGTTCGCGTTTTGAAGGAAGTATACTCGTTTGGCGGAGGTATTCGTTTTTTTGACGGAACAGAAAGCATGAGCGAATTTGAAAAAATCAATGCAGCTGCTTGCATGCCTCGCTTAAAATATTGTTTGCCTTTGAGTTAAGGTTTTGTTTAGACTTCAGGCACCTATGGAGAAACTTTAAGTTCAACGTTGAATAAAGTGTGTGTGCCATCGGGGATGAAGGGGAGTTAAATGAGCCTGAGTCGGCGTCCGGTGGATAAAGAAAATTTACAGTAGACGAAGGGTCATGAACCGTAGCGTGCAAGTTGATGGCTTTGCAGATCGGCAATTAGGCCAAAGGACAGGGACCGTGGTTGGAAGTGTTCCTTCAGTTGGAAAACTTGCTGAAGCTAAAAAGTCTGCTTTGCGGCGGGGCGTCTGGTTTAGGGCTCTTAGTCGGGTTGAGAGGGGCGTTTTAGACCTCACCGTGAGATACGTGGATAACATTAAAAGTTCGAAGCTGGCCACCTTAGTGACGGCCATTATTGATAAGCTGCGGCTGGCGATGGAAAGCGTGGTTGACCGGATGGTGAGGCTTGTTGGCGTCCCTCAGGCAAAGAAGATCAGCGGCATTGCTGTGAGTTGGGGTAACCGTTCTGCCTCCAAGTGGGCTAACGACCGTGCCTTCGCGCGGCACCTGGCAATTAACCTTTCAGCAACGCATTTGATGAGTTAGGGGTTGTCGGACTTGGCAGATTTTCTCTTCAGGACAAGGGCGACATTAGCGATCAAGTACAGATTTTGTGTTTGTGTTTTCCGCAGTTTTTTTAAGCTGAACTGCGCATATGAAGTTGCTTTGAAAAACGGGTTATGCCGCTGACGGGAGAAAAGGCGATGGTTGAAATGGGACTGGGCGAGTCTAGCGCGATGGCTAGGGCTAAGCCGCTTGTTGTGGTTGGCATACCCGCGTTTAACGAGGAGAACACGATTGCGAAAGTGATTTTGGGCGCTCAGAAGTACGCTGATCTGGTGGTTGTTTGCGATGATGGTTCATCCGATTTGACTGGCGAAATCGCAAAGCGGTTAGGCGCGGAAGTTGTTCGTCATGAGCGGAATTCTGGTTACGGGGCTGCTGTTCAGAGCTTGTTTAAGCGGGCGAGGGCGTTGAACACGGATATTTTGGTTACGTTGGATGGGGATGGGCAGCATAATCCTGATGAGATACCCCGGTTGATTGAGCCTATTGTTAGTGGGGCTGTTGATGTGGTTGTTGGCAGCCGGTTTGTTGATGCCCGTGGCACGGAGGATATGCCTAAGTATAGGCAGTTCGGCGTTAAGGCTATTACGTTTTTGACGTATGGTTTTGGGAAAGGTGGCGTAAGTGATTCTCAGAGTGGGTTTAGAGCTTATGCTGGTCACGTGTTGGGTGTTTTGGAGTTTTCTGAGAATGGCATGAGCGCCAGCGTGGAGATTCTTAGGAAAACTGGTAAGCAGGGTTTGCGGATGTGTGAGGTTCCCATTTCATGCAAGTATGCTAATGGTGATGGGTTGAAGACTTCGACGCATAATCCCTTGTCGCACGGCGTCGGTTTGGTTATGTCGATTGTTAAGCTTGTGGTTGAAGATAGGCCTCTGGTGTTTTTGGGGATACCTGGAGTTTTATGTTTGTTGGCTGGAGCCTTTTTCGGCGTTTGGATGCTGCAAACGTACGCTGTGACGCATCTGATAGAGACGAATGTTGCTTTGGCTTCTATAGCCTTTATATTAATTGGCTTTTTTGCGTTGTCAACGGCTATAACGTTGTATGCTATTGCGAGGCTTGCGGAAAGAACGAGTGGAAACCGCTAGAATGTCGACAACGCAATTGACGGCTAGTCGTGATATTGGCAAAAAATATATATTTGTCGTTTTTGCATTTGTTTGTCGGTGACTGGTTTGTCTGTTGAAGTTGGCAAGTATGGTCGCATCGTTTTGCCTAAGCAGCTTCGGGAAAAGTATGACGTACAGGAAGGGTTTAGGCTTATTGTTTTGGATTTTAGTGGTCGAATTTGTCTTATCCCTGTGAAAACTTATGAGAAGCCGACTGAGGCGTTGTATGGTTGCGTGAGGTTGGAGAAGCCTATTGATGAGCCAAAGCAGGTGGCTAAGGAGTATATTCGAAAGAAGTTGGCTGAGGATTTGCAGTGATGCGGTTCGTGGATACTAGCGTTTTTATTTATGCCTTAACTGCTCATCCTCGTTTTGGAGAGAACGCTAGGCGTATTCTTGAGCGTATAGAAAATGGAGAGGTTGCCGTGACTTCTGCGCTTGTGTTGTGTGAGGTGGCGTGGGTGTTGGAAGCCATGGGCAGACAGGGCGACATTAAGCCTACGCTTGAAAAAATTTTGTCTTACAAAGACCTCGAAGTGATTGAGTTTAGTAGAGATGACCTCTTGATGGGCGCGAACAACATGGCTGTTCATAAGGTAGACTTCAACGATGGGGTGAATGTTGCCATAATGATGAGGTTAGGTGTCTCAGAGGTTTATTCTAATGACCACAAGCATCTGGGTAAATTGGACTTTTTAAAGTTGATCTTTTGATTTTTTCTAGGGAACTTAATTGATTGCGCCTATTATAGTCGAAATATTGAGGTGCGAACTTGCATAGGCAAAAAGCGAGTTTTGGTGACTGTGGTTCAGGTTTCATAGGTTCAAAGAAGGTTTATTTTGAAGTGCTGAATCCTGTTGGATGTGGAGAAGCTTATGCAGGTCAGTGAAACTCTGGAGCTTTCGGCGGTTGTTCGGAGAGAAGACGGGATTTACGTGGCTTTGTGTCCTGAGTTTGATGTGGCGAGTCAGGGCAAAAGTGTTGAGGAAGCTTTGCTGAATCTTAGGGAAGCGCTTGAACTGTATCTGGAAGATGGGGATGTTGAAAAGCCTTCTGAAGCTGAGGCTCCGATTGTAACCATTGTTAAAGTGGATGTAAGTGGTTCTGACTGATGAGTAAACCAAACGTGAGAGTGTTAGTGACTGGCGGTTCTGGCTTTATCGGTTCAAATCTTGTTCGTGAGTTGGAAAAACGCGGACATGAGGTTTGGCTCTGCGACTTGATGCATTGCGACAAAGAGAACTTTGTCCGTTGCGACGTTAGCAAATATCGCCAAGTGGAGCGCTTGTTTGAGGAGCATGATTTTGACTATGTCTATCACGCTGCCGCGGAGTATGGCAGATGGAACGGCGAAGACTACTACGAAAACCTCTGGCTAACCAACGCTGTAGGCACAAAGAACATTCTGAGATTGCAGGAGCGAAAGAAATTCCGAATGATTTTCTTTGGAAGTGCCGAAGTGTACGGCGACTACGATGGTGTAATGCGTGAAGACACAATGGACACTATTCCGATTAAGCAGATGAACGATTATGCAATTTCAAAGTGGGTTAACGAACTGCAAATACTCAATTCTGCAGCGATGTTCCAAACAGAATCAGTCAGGGTCAGATTGTTCAATGTTTACGGTGTTGGCGAGCGCTACACGCCGTATCGTGGTTGGATACCCAAATTCATCTATAAAGCGATGAGAGATGAGCCTTACACTGTTTACCTCGGCCATAAACGTACGCTTGAATATGTTGAAGACCTCTGCAGAACACTTGCAAACATAATTGACAACTTCAAGGCTGGCGAAATATACAATCTTGGCGGAGACACCCAATATGAAATTAAGCACGTTTCTGACCTAATACTAAAGAACCTTAGCAAGGATGACTCTAAAGTCACGTATAAAGAAGCTGAACCCTTCACAACAAAAATCAAAACTCCTGACGCCTCAAAAGCTAAGAAGGACTTGGATTTCAAATTGACTATCTCCACGGAAGAAGGCATGCGCCGAACGGTCGAATGGTTCAAGAAACTGTACGGCAAACAAGCGTGACAGAAGTGAAGATTAAATGAACAAAAAGGTTCTTGACGCATTCAACGGCAAAACGGTGCTCGTGACAGGCGGCGCAGGCGCAATAGGTTCAAACTTAGTAAAAACGCTAAGCAACCTCGACACGAGGAAGATAATAATCATAGATGATCTGTCTTCATCCTGCGAATGGAACATACCCGCAAGCCCAAAAGTCACATTCATAAAAGGCAACGTTCTTGACGACGAAAAATTGAAATGGGCATTCAAGGAAAAACCCAACATAGTCTACCATCTTGCGGCACATTTTGCCAACCAAAACTCAGTGGACAATCCCGAAACGGACTTGATGGTTAACGGAATGGGCACGCTTAAGGTTCTTGAGTCTGCGCATATGGTCGGAGTTGAGCGTTTCATTTACGCTTCGTCCGGTTGTGGAATTTACGGTTCCGATTCAAAAATGCCTTTCGAAGAGCATGATGTGTCGATGAAGCTTTACACGCCCTACCAAGTGACGAAGATGCTGGGAGAACTCTACACTAATTACTTCTATAATCTGTACGGTCTTCCAATTGTGAATGCGCGGTTCTTCAATTCGTATGGTCCCGGCGAAGTTCCAGGGAAATACAGGAATGTTATACCTAACTTTTTCTGGTGGTCGCTAAACAAGCAGCCTTTGCCGATTACAGGGACTGGCGATGAAACACGAGATTTCACTTACGTTGGCGATCTCATCGAAGGTTTGTTGGCAATGGCTTGCTGCGAGGATGCTGTGGGTGAAGCGTTCAACCTTGCCACTGGTAGAGAAATCAGGATATGTGATCTTGCCGAGTGGATTCTAGAAATAACTGATAATAAAGCTGGAATAGTCTTCAGAGAAAGAAGAGACTGGGACAAAAAGAATAGGCTGCTTGGTTCCATTGAAAAGGCGCGTAAGATTCTTGGTTATGAACCTAAAATGGATTTTAAAGTTGGCTTGAAGCATGTTTACGCTTGGTTTACCGAGAATCAGGAGAATATTCGGGCATCATGCAAATTCTGATCAGTTGCTCCTCAAACTTGAGTTTGGCTTAAGAGCGGAAAACGTTTGTGCGGTATATTCGGCATCGTAATCGGTGAAGACCTTAAGCTCTCCGCAAATGAGCTCATGGCAATCGTAAACTACATGTTTAAGCTGTCAGAATCTAGGGGCAAAGAAGCTTCAGGTCTTGCAGTTAGAATAAACCAATCCATATACGTTCTCAAAGAGCCTATTTCCTCATCCCGACTCATCAAAACTGACAAGTACAAAAATCTCTTCAAGACCACAATAAAAAACGAAGGATACGACGGCGTTCATCTTAAAGCTCCTTTTGTAGTCTTGGGTCACTCTCGTTTGCAGACCAATGGACCCAGCGAAATCAACTCAAACAATCAGCCCGTAGTTAAAGATGGGGCGGTGGGAATTCACAACGGAATCGTCGTGAACGATGAAAAACTTTGGAAATCGTTTCCGACGCTCAAGAAGAAGTATGATGTTGATACCGAGGTTTTTCTGAGCTTACTGCAGATGTTTAGACTGCAAGGTCAATCAATGATAGAAGCGGTTAGAAATGTTTTCGAGCTTATAGAAGGTTCAGCATCCGTAGCCCTGCAGTTTAACGACACCAACGCTCTTGTGCTGGCTTCAAACACTGGTTCACTTTACTTGAGTCTAAGTAAAAACGGAAAAATTTTGGTTTTTGCTTCTGAGAAGTACATTCTTGAACAGATCCTTAATCACAAATACTTGAAAAAATTGTTTGGCAAAATGGTAACGCAGGTCAAAGCAGGTCAAGGCTATCTTCTAGACCTTAGCCTATCGAGAAAACAAATGTTTCTTTTGAAAGGTCGTGCATTTAACAGCGATTTCAATGAACCCTTAAAATCAAAGGCTAGCATCTTTGAACTTTATGATCAGCAAGCAGGCGCCCTTCCAGATCCAAGTCAGTACCTTCTAAGGGAAGATGTTAAGCAAACTATGATTCAAAATTGGGAGGACCTTTATTCAAGAGAGAACGTACTTAGAAGGTGCACGCGTTGTCTTTTACCTGAAACGATGCCTTTCATAGACTTTGACCAAGAAGGAGTTTGTAGCTTCTGCCGAGATTACGAGCATAGAGGCAGTTACCTTAAAGGGGAAAAAGCGCTTGAAGAGTTTGTTTCAAAATATAGGAACGCTTCTGGTGAAAACGACGTTCTTATAGGTTTCAGTGGCGGAAGAGACAGTTCCTTTGGCTTGGATTACATCAAGAATCATCTTGGAATGCATCCTATAACTTTCACTTATGACTGGGGCATGGTCAACGACCTTGCCCGAAGAAACCAAGCAAGAGTAGTTGGCAAATTAGGGATTGAACATATAGTTATTTCTGCAGACATACGAACCAAAAGAGCAAACATTCGCAAAAATCTTAAGGCCTGGCTGAAAAGACCTGACTTAGGCATGGTTCCAATACTCATGGCAGGAGACAAACAATTCTACTATTACTTCCACAAAGTTCGAAAACAAACTGGAATCAAGCTGTTCATATTCTGCGGCGGTTATGAAGGAGAGGAAGGCACTGGTTTATTCAAATATGGTTTTTGCAATGTCAGCCAAGGCAACAAAAAAGCATTGAAGAGAATGACTGGCATATCTACTGCAAACAAATTGAAAATTATGTACTATTACCTAAAACAATTCGTGAAAAATCCAGCGTACATTAACAAGTCAATAATTGACACGTTATTCGCTTACTATTCCTCCTACGTGTTGCCTGACGATTATCTATATCTATTCCATTATTTAGACTGGGATGAAAACAAAATATTAAACAACGTAACTGAGAGGTTCAACTGGGAAAGAGAGACGGATACTATTGCGACTTGGCGTACAGACGACGGCACCGCATCATTTTACAATTACATTTACATGACTATGGCGGGCTTCACGGAATTTGATATTTTCAGAAGTCACCAGATACGGGAAGGCAAACTGACCAGAGAACAAGCATACAAAATAGTGAAGGAAGAGAACAAGCCTCGGTTCAAATCAATCGAGTGGTATGGTCAAGCGATTGATTTCGACATGAACAAAGCCATTGAAGTAATTAATTCGGCGCCAAAACTTTACCAAACTGCCGTCGGAGAAACTGGCATCTCAAAGAACGCTTCTGGTTTTGAGCGTCATAAAGGTATTTCCAAAGCTCCCTTAGAAATACCTGCAACTTTTCAGGATAAGGAAAGTTCTCAGTTTTGAATGTTCTCGTAGTGGCTCAGTATTTTCCTCCGGACTTGGGCGGGTCAGCAACTAGGGCTTACAATATGGCGAAGGGGCTTTCGCTGAACGGGTGTAATGTTACCGTTGTTACTGCTTTTCCCCACTATCCGCTTGGAAATATACCTGCTGAATACAGGTGGGTGCCGCTTAAAGTCGAACGCATGGGCAAAGTGAAGGTTATGAGGACTTTCATGCCGAGAATCAAGTCGGAAGGTTTTTTTAGACGACTGTTACTTATGGCGGCGTTTGCGTTGTCTTCTTTGTTTGCTTTGCCCTTTGTTGGGAAAATTGATGTTGTGTGGGCTTCAAGCTGGGTTCCTGGCTGGGTCTACAGCAGAGTGAAGAGGACTCCATTAGCATTGAATGTTGATGACATGACTATTGAGGACCTGTTCGACCTTAGGCTTGTCGACAAAAATGCGCTGGCTCCTAAAATTGCAGTGCGTGTCTACAGGGTCTTTTTTGCTAAGGGCGATGTGGTTACACCCGTTAGCTCTGGCTATACTAAAATCATGGAAGAGCGTTATCATGTGAAGCCGTCTCGAATTCATCTCATCAGAGGCGGCGTTGACTTATCCATATTCAAGCCAAGCATGCCCAGACGCAAATCCGAAAACAAGTTTGTGGTTTTGTATTCTGGCGCGTTTTCTGTAGCTTACGATTTTGAGCAGATTTTCAAAGCCGCCCAGATTGTTGAGGAAATCGATGAGGGCGTTGAGTTTGTAATTCAAGGTGCAGGTGAGCTTTTAAGCTCAATGCATGATTCGCTTAGCAGGCTCCGCGTTAAGAATGTGAAGATTATTAATAAAATCTTGAGTAGGTCCGAAGTCGCGGAACTGTTAGGTCAAGCTGACGCTTTGATTTTGCCTCTCGCTACTTTCTATAAATCAGGCAATCCTTACCGAGGGATGTCATCAAAACTCTATGAGTATCAAGCGGTAGGTAAGCCGATAATCTGCTGCAGCAGAGGGGTGCCTTCGGATTACGTGGAAGAGACGAATTCGGGTTTAGTAGTTGATCCTGGAGATTCTGAGGCTTTGGCTAAAGCTGTAATAGACCTAAGAGAAAATCCAAGCCTTGCTCGAGTGATGGGTGAAAATGGACGAAAATACGTGGAAAACGAGGTATCCATTGAGGCAGTGGGACTACGGATGAAGAGAATCTTTGAAACACTGCTGTCCACTCTTTAAGAAAGAAGCACTTGTCGGAAAAGACTATTCTTGATTTACGTGGGAAGTTTGGAGTACAGTCCAGTTTACAAGTCTCATTGTTGCGCATTTGGCAAAGTGTGTGAAGAATCTGGATATTCGATAAGGTATCTTTTTAGTCGAGAATACGAGTGGATGTTGCCCCCGTCTGTAAAGGAAAAAACCATCTTCATTGGGCACTCAAACAGCATCTTTTCAATGTTGAAGGACACGTTGAATCCTGAGAATATCCGACTTGTAAAAAAAATTTTTACGAAAGACAGACCCACTCATGTCTACTTGCATAATTATCATCTTCTAAATCATTCCATTTCCAAAGCCTGCAGGAAGTTCGGCGGCAAATTTATTTATCATGCTCATGAGCCCTATGTGGAGGACAAGCGTGCTCATGGCGGCTTCCAACAATATTGGTTACACTTGAATGAATACATGGAAGCGAAACTTTTGCGTGACACCAGTATTGCCATAGTATCCTCAAAGGAAGGATCGCGACTTTTCGATAAGGCGTATCCCTGGTTCAAAGGCAAAAAAGTTGAAATTCCATTAATGTACGAAGATTTAGGCGAAAATTCTGACCTATCATCCAAGCGCAAGTATATCACTTTTGTAGGTCCACCTGTACCCGCTAAAGGACCAGAAATCTTCCTGAAAATAGTAGATTATGCGGCTGAACACAATCTGGGCTGGTCTTTCTTGCTGATTTCGCGTGCAAAGATAACGGATTCGACTTTTCTTAACAAAAACAACTTGTCAATATTCTACAAAGAGCAAATAGCTGATGAAGAATACGGCGCTCTTATTCGGAGAAGTTTCGTGGTTCTTACGCCTTACAAGCGTGAAACCCAGAGTTCGGTTATTCTTGTATCGTATATGTATGGAACTCCTGTCGTATCGAGCAACATCGGCGGGTTACCCGAGTTCGTGATTTGTGGAAAGACAGGTTGCCTCGTTGATGAGGAAGCGCCTGTCGAGGAATGGATTGAAGGAATTAGCTATACTGTGAAAAACTCTAATAAAATGGCAGTCAATTGTAGAAATCGCTTTGTTGAAAATTTCGCTGGGAAAAACTGGAAAAGATACTTGAATGTATTAGGTATGTAAGAAATGAGAAGTACAGTTTTACGAATGATTGTTCACAGACTAATAACCTACCCTGTACTTGTCCCGATTATATGCGCATACACCTTGAGCAAGAATGAGAGGGGGCGCGCCAAATATGTGGATGTATTTTATTCTGTGCGGTCATTTTTTCATGGGCATTCCTATGGGAAACAGATTAGGGTTGCTAGGTACCACGGTATGAACATAATTTTCCCAAGTCAAGAAGATTTTTGCTTCGACGATGTCTGGCTTAGAGACGTGTATCATGTGTATCAACCTGCGCCTGAAGACGTGGTACTCGATGTTGGTGCGCATATGGGCTTTTTTACGCTTAAGATAGCACGGTATGTAAAGAATGTTATCGCGTTTGAACCTGATCCTCACAATCTTATGTTTCTTCTGTGGAACATAAGAAACAACAATCTATCGAATGTTAGTGCTTTCAACTATGCGCTAGGCGACAGAGACTGCGGTATCTTTTTGAAAAGAAAAGACGCTGGTGGACGGACAGAAATAGCTGAAGACAATACTGCGTTACAAAGTAAGATGAAGACTCTGGACGTTTTCGTCAAGGAACACAAACTCGCTCCCACAGCAATAAAGATTGATACTGAAGGTTATGAGGCAAAAGTTTTGCTTGGGGCAAGATCTACCTTAACCCTTTTTAGACCAAAACTTGTGATCGCTTGTTACCATTATCCAAAAGAGTCTGAAGAAGTAGCCGCGTACTTGTCCATATTGGGTTATACTTGCTATGTTTATCGTGTCTCTTTGTTTCTTCAAAAAGCGAAAGAAACCTACATCTACGCTGAATTCAAGAGAAAAAATGAATAGCGGTTGTGTACACTAGATTAGTGAAGTATCCCAATTATGTAATGAAGGAAACCCTGTAATAACTTGATGCTTGACATAGGTTGCGGCGAAAATAAAAAAGGCGAAATAAGGCTTGATTTGAGGAGAACGAAATCTGTGACTATTATTGCAGACGCACGTATGTTACCTTTCAAGGCGGAATCGTTTGATCATGTCTACTCATCGGCTGTGATCGAGCACTTCAGCCACCGAAAAGTTGTAAGCGTCCTTGTAGAGTGGACGCGAGTTCTAAAATTGCACGGTACAGTTGAAATTGAATGTCCTGATCTCCGTGCACGTGCTTTTCTTTTCTTTCTACTTCCTAGTTGGAAAAATGTCAAAAACATCTATGGGGAGCAAGATTACGAGGGAAACTATCACAAATGCGGTTTTTCCTATGAGCTTCTAAAGAGTCTTTTAGAATCCTGTGGCATAAAAAAAGTAAAAAGGATCATTAAAGGATACAAGGGGATTCCATTTATCCCCGATTGCTTGCACGTTAAAGGCACTAAAATGTTAGACGTGCATCGATGAAGATACTCGAAGTAGTGCCAGTTTTTTCAGATCCATTCGGCGGACCGGTGGCTGTGGTGCGGTCAATATCAAAAGAATTGGCTAAGAGACACGACGTTGTGGTTTATACAACAACCGCCCTTGACCCTTGGCATGACTTCGCTCCCAAAGAGGAGAAAATCGACGGATACAGAGTCATCTACTTCAGGAGAACATTCAGACAATTGAGTTACATTGGTATTCTTGGACAGCTTAATCTTTCCTTTGGCATGATGCAGGCCGTAAAACAGAACTTGAGGAAGTTTGATGTTGTCCACGTGCATTCTTGGCAGCAGTTTCCCGATGTTTTGATTCATCATTACGCCACTAAGTATGATGTTCCTTATGTTTTGCAGGTTCACGGGTCACTTCCCAAGATTATGACCAAGCAAACATTGAAGCACATTTTTGATGTTCTCTTTGGATACCGTTTGTTAAGGGATGCTTCGAAAGTGATCGCTCTTAGCAAGAGAGAAGCCCGACAGTATCGAGACATGGGCGTGCTTGAAGGGAAGGTCGTGGTTGTACCCAACGCAATTGACCCAACTGAATATGATAATCCTCCGTATCGAGGTTCCTTTAAGAAAAAAGTTGGAATTGCTGAAGATGAACAAATAGTGTTGTACTTAGGTAGGCTGCATCAAAGTAAGGGGCTTGAGTTAATGGTCGAAGCCTTTAGAATTGTGGCCAAAAAATCGGACAAAATCAAATTTGTGGCAATCGGTCCCGATGATGGATATCGAGCAAAATTTGTTAGCCTTCTGATAAATCTGGGAATAGCTGAGAAAGTCATCTTGACTGGTTTCGTGGACAAAAAAACCAAGATGGCTGCATTTGTTGACAGTCGTGTGTTTGTGACTCCATCCTACTACGGTTTTCCTATGACTTTTCTTGAAGCTTGCGCGTTTGGTGTGCCCATAGTTGCCACTAATTTTGGGGATTCGCTAGAATGGATAGACGGCAACGTTGGTTGTGAGGTTCCTCCAACCGCATCTGATTTGGCTTCAGCTTTGTACAGCATGGTCTCTGATGACAAATTGCATGATATCTATTCCAGAAATTGCATAGAAGCTGTACACGCTGAGTTTTCAATAGACCACGTGGTGAACAAATTGGATCAAGTATATTCAGAAGTTGCCAAAAAACGCAGTAATAGAAGCCGTTGATCGTTCGAGACAAGGATTAATTTGAGACACAATTTTTCACGCCATCCCACAAATTCTGGCAATTCAAGAATAAGCGAGCTAAGAATCTTGCACGTAATAGATTATATTTACCCAGTATTGGGCTACCAGGAGACCTTCTTGGCTAAAGCTCATAGCCATACAAATAAAACTTTAGTCATTGCTTCAGACAGATACACAAAGTCGATATATGATGCCAGCAAGCACCTGTTAGGAAAACAAATAGTGGGAGCGGGTCTTCACACTGAAGATGGCCTGAAAATTCGGCGGCTTCCAACGAGATTCAATCTTGATTTTCTTAATAGTCCCTGGCTAATTGGTTTGGAAAAAGCAGTGCTCACGTTTGAACCGAATATAGTAATTGTCCATGGGTTGATTAGCCTCACCTCAATAAGACTTGCGTTACTGAAATCTAAACTACCACATTCTAAAATGATCTTTGATGACCACATGACCTACAATGCAGCGCGCCGCGGTTGGCCAAAATTGTTTTACAGGTTATTTAGGATAGTTTTTACTCCTCTTTTCACGAAATCTGCAACCGCTTTTGTGGCAGTAACACAGGAAACAAGAGAATTTATGCATAACGAGTATGGAATACCAGCTGAAAAAGTTAGGCTCATTCCTCTAGGCATTGACCGGGATCATTTTTGCTACGATGCACAAGCCCGAGATTCCGTCAGGAGAAAATATGGAATTGGAGAAGACGACGTAGTTTTCATCTACGCAGGCAAGATTGTGTCGGAGAAGGGCGTCCATCTGCTTGTAAATGCTGCCCTGCAAATATGTACCCATTATTCCAAAGTAAAATTCATGATTGTCGGTGGAAATGATCCCACTTACTTGGCACGTCTGAAAAGCAAAATAGAGGGAATGAAAATGGAAAACCACTTTTTTTTCATAGATGCAGTCCCAAATAAACAACTTCATGAGTACTACAGCGCGGCTGATGCAGGTGTCTGGCCTCTTCAGTGCTCCGTGACTATGCTTGAGGCAACCGGATGCGGTTTGCCCACTATAATCTCAGACAAATGTGGGGCTCAAGAGAGAGTCGCCTTCGGAAATGGTCTTTTATACAAAGAATCTGATCCTAATGACTTAGCAGGGAAGTTGGTGCTGTTATTAGACAGCACTCTCAGGAAACAAATGTCTAAAAAGGCTCTAGCTTATGCAGCAACCCTGAGTTGGGGTGAACTGGCGAAGAGATTTCTAGAATTGCCGCATACGCCCGATTTTCATAGTGATTTCCAAGGCAAGAAAGGAAGGAAGATTGTTAAACGTCAGGCTAGTCTTATTTGAGTGGTATGGCGTGTTCTGTGAAATTGTTTGAACTGCTTAAAGACAAAAATATATTCGATATCTTTGTTGCCAAGCAAGAATATCAAGGTAAAAAAGACCAATATGGTCGTTTCCTATTTCAATTTTCTGATAACAAAGACATTTCGAAACCCATAGTTTCGGAATATCTGATTAACCATGGCTTCTTTGTAGAATGGCCAGAAAACTGCAGTTTTGCGGCTTGTCTAACGCACGATGTTGACAGTGTTTGTCCTTCATGGAAGTACACGCTCTTAACTGCAGCTAGACTCGCTTGGGAGCTTAGACCTGAGGAGGGTCTGGGCAGAGTAACAAGCAGAGTTAGAAAAGATAATTCTCAAAACCCCTACTGTAATTTTAGAAAAATTCTAGAGCTTGAAAAGCGTTATGGCGGCATATCTAGTTTTTATTTTAAAGCTACCTCGGAAGACATTGCTGGTTGGACATATGATATTGAGAGTCTGGCAAACGAGCTGGGTCAGGTAATTGACATGGGCGGGGAGGTCGGTCTTCATGGGGGATACTATTCTTACAACAATCCTGAAGAATTGAAAAAAGAAAAGAATCGGTTGGAAAAATCTCTAGGGAAAAAACCGATTGGAATACGAATGCATTACTTAAGATTTGATGTTCCTGACACTTGGAAGATACTAGCTGATTTAGGCTTCAAATATGATACTACCTTCGGGTATCCAGATATGCCAGGCTTTAGGAATGGAATGTGCCACCCGTTCAAACCTTACGATCTATATGCAAAAAAAGAAGTTGATATCGTAGAGATCCCTCTGACAATAATGGACGGCAGCCTTTTTGGCATGCCAATTGACAAAGCATGGGCGGCTATCAAGGGTCTTATTGAGACTACACACAAAAACAATGGAGTAATAACAATACTGTGGCACAACATCACATTTGATGAGATTTTCAGTGGCGGGTGGGCAAAATTGTATGAAAAGATTTTGCTGCTTCTAAAAGAGAAAAAAGCATGGATGACTAGTGCCGAAAGTATTTATAAACATTGGAGTAAATAGAAAAATGAGAGGAACAAAAGCATCTAATAATGCAGTAGCCAAACATCGCTTTTCCTTGTTGGCTTCAATGAAAAAACGCAAGTTAACACCCATACGATATTAAGCATTTGTTGTGGCAAAGAGGGATATGCATTCGAATAGAAGAGATTAAGGATTCTGATTTAGATCAAGCGGTATTCTTCTATAATAACATTCATCGGGAGAAAAGAACTTCAAAGCAATTGATTTGGGAATATAAAGGCAATTATCCAAAATCCTTCGTCTTTACAATCATTAAGGACGACGGAAGAATAGTCGGGACACAAGGAATGATCCCCATATACGTCAACATCAAAGGGAAGAAGTATCTTTCTGGCAAAAGCGAAAGCAGCTTGCTGGATTCTAAGTACCGAGGGGGAGAATTGTTTAAAGAACTTTACGACTTTGCCATTTCTTTATGTAAGACGAGGAACATGTGTGTTATTTGGGGAATCACGCATGCAATCAAAGTGTGGAAAAACAAACTTGGGTTTTCCGTTTACACAGATGCTATATATACCTCTATTCTCATTCTAAAACCCCAAGTTTTTTTGTCCAAAATTCTCGAATCAAAATGGAGACTTCCGAAAAAGATTTTGGTATCTTTCTTAATTTTGCCCCTAAATCTGTATTCTTCCGTGCGCATGAATACTCATGCTCCCTTTAGCGGGAATTCTGGAGAATTCTCAATTGAAGAAAAACTAAGATCAATTGACGATCTTAGAGAGCTTTATAGACGTCTAAGGGCGAATGTAGATATAATCCATATAGAGCAGGATGACAAATACATTGCATGGCGCGTCTTTAACAACCCTAACATCAAATATAAGACCTGTTATCTATATGAGAATAATAGGCTAAGAGCTTATTGCTATTTAAATATAAACAACGAAAAAAACGCTTATCTCACAGATTTTACTTTTGAAGACTACGAAGCAGGTGAAATCTTGCTGAAAAGGGTTCTCAATCAGTTGCGTTTGGAAGACGTCACATATGTAATGTTTTTGGGTAATATTAAAAACCCCTTAATGGCTAGAGTATTTGATCTCTTGGAGAGATACGGATTTATTAAGAGAAGAGATTCCGAGGCGTTTGTAATACTGAGCATGTCCAACGATCACAAAATGTATTTGAATGATATTCGTAACTGGTACGTGAATGGTCTATGGACTGAGGGCTACTCATGGTGAAATAGAATTGGCGAATCCCGAGAAGATTGCTGTTGTTGGGACAGGTACAATGGGAATACAGATCTCGCAGGTTATAGCGTTAAACGGATTTAGCGTAATTCTAAAAAGCAGAACCGAAAGCTCCCTCGAATGCGGATTGAAAAGAATTAAAGAAAACTTTCAACGAAGTGTAAACGAAAAGAGAATAACTCAAGAACTGGCAAATGAGGCAATGGCGAGAATCACGGGAACTACACGTTTTCTTGAAGCGGGAAAAAGTACCGATATAGTGATTGAAGCAATCATAGAAAATATGGAAGAGAAAAAAAAATTGCTCAAAGAAATGGCCAAGGTATGTCCATCATACACAATTTTCTCTTCAAATACATCTTCGTTGAGTATATCAGAACTCGCAACATCAGTTGAAACGCCACAACGAGTCATCGGTTTACACTTTTTTAATCCTGCAACAGTAATAAAATTAGTGGAGATAGCAAAAGGCAGGGTTACATCGCCAGAAAATGTAAATGTTATAATAGATTTTGTAAAAAACTTAAAACAGATCCCGATAGTGACAAACGACTCTCCGGGGTTTCTGGTAAACCGTATGTTAATACCCATGATTAATGAAGCCATTTCCATGTTGGAAGAAGGAGTAGCCAGCAAGGAGGACATTGATTCATCGATGAAATTAGGGGCAAAACACCCTATGGGTCCATTGGAGCTTGCCGACCTCATAGGACTTGATGTTTGTTTAAGTATAATGGAGTCACTTTTTGAGCGATTTAATAATCCTAAGTACCGTCCCAGTCCGTTAATGCTGAAGATGGTACAAAAAAAATACCTTGGAAGAAAAACAAAAAAAGGTTTCTATAAATATTGATTCAGACACCTGGAACAAGCAAAAAAATTAATTTTAACATTAATGTAATAGTTGGTGCTGATGTCCATGAAGATGGGCAGCTTTATAGTTTTTTTGGTGAAATGACGTCAAAAAGCGTCTTAGAAGTGATTGACAAAATTCAGAATCAAGGCGCTAGTTTTTTCTTCCCTATCCCGTTTAAAGGTTATAAATCCTGCGACTTTGTGAGCTCTAATAAACCCCGACCGCCTTATTGGAGATTTCTAATTCCCGATGTCCAACATGAACAAATCCAATTTCTTAAAACGCTGAATAAATCGCTGATTGGCAATACAAATGCTCATTTCAATTAAAGAATTGGACTATGCAACTTAACATTTAACGCAAGTGATTTAACGAATTTGACGACTATTAAAATCAAGAGAACGTTACTTTATCCTTACACTGTCATGTTTTACGAGTTATCTGATTCTTTACCTTTAAATGCTTTCCAAAAAACGAAATTTGTAAAATCCAGCCGCTTTTTTTACTTTCAGACTCTTTGATTCATCGGCCAAACTTAGATATTTAAAGCGTAAAATAAATGTGTGAAAGGGACGCTACTTAATGGAAGCCTTGAAATCTAAAAACCTTTTACTTATAACTCCTCATTTTAAAGCATTTATTCAGGGACAGGCTACTCAAATCAGACCGTTCTTAAACGATACACTTATCCTTCAACCTGTGCCATATTTCTCAAATGTGGCTTTGCATCTGCCTTACTTCAGAAGATATTTTAGGTTCCTGAGAGTATTTCGTGAATCAAATGAAGCTATTCCTGATTTTACTTTGATTTCTCCAAAATTCTTCACATTGCCCATTAAAGTAGTGCAAAGAAGAAATTCTTATCTAGCAGCAAAAAGTTGCATAAAGGCTTTGTCCAAAAATACACTGAACTTTGATTTGATACATGCGCACTTTTTGGATAATGGGTTTATAGCTGCTAGATTGAAAAGTCTGTACAATACACCTTTCGTGCTAACGGCTCATGGCGGTGATTTTTATGATTTACCCTTCAGAGACAGTTGGTATAATGCTCTCGCAAGATATGTTCTGAACGAGGCTGATCAGGTAATTACTGTTAGTCAATTTAACGCAGGGAAATTGTTGTCACTCGGAGTCCGCCCCAATAAATTACGTGTGATCCCTAATGGTTATGACGAGAAACTCTTCAAACCTGTTTCTCCAATTGAGGCGAGAAAAAAGCTTGGTCTACCTCTTAACAAGAAAATTCTGCTTTCGGTAGGCAATTTGGTCGCAGTGAAAGGTCATACATACTTGCTTGACGCAATGAAGTTCGTCCTAAGAAAACGTGATGATGTAATCCTTCTAATTATCGGCCCAGGATCTTTAAGCGAGAACCTGCGTAAAAAAACAAGGATATTGAATTTAGAAAGAAAAGTGTTTATCATTGGGGAAGTAGAACATGAGGAGATTCCAGTTTGGATGAATGCCTGCGACGTTTTCATTTTGCCAAGCCTGATGGAGAGCTTTGGTGTAGTGTCTATTGAATCTATGGCATGCGGAAAACCAGTCGTAGGAACCCGCGTAGGCGGCACACCAGAAATCTTAAGGAGCGACGATGTAGGAATTCTAGTTGAGCCCTCTAATCCGAAATCTATGTCAGAAGGAATTTTGAAAGCTGTCGATAAAGAGTGGGTAGCTGAAACCATAATAAAATACGCACGACAATACTCATGGGCTAATATTGTGGAGCAAATCATGAATGTCTATTTATCGATTCTGAAGGGTTAGGGATGAGCTTGGGCAAAGATTATGTGAAGGACAGTTTGAGACCTAGAGTTTTAGTGATAAGTGGATTAGCCCTGTGGAATTACGGACCAAGATGGGAGATTTTCTCCAGATTTGTCCGACACGGTTATGAAGTTGATTATGTTTCACCTTTCGACGAGGAAAAAGTCAAAGGAATATTTGCTCATAAGCTAAATATTCCTTTACATGAAAAAATGAGCGGACGGTTACTGTTATGGTTTTTGTTTATGGTGTTTTCATTTAGGAAAACATTAGAAATTGCCAAGAAAACAAGGCCTGACATAATCTATGGATATGAAATTTTTGGCGCCCTACCAGCATATTTTTTAAGCAGAATTTTCAGAACCCCACTGATAACAAGATTTCAAGGGACTGTCCTATATCCTCACCTCGGGAAAAAATCGCTTTTTCTTCTTTTCAATCAAATACTTGCATTTAAAGTTCCAGCAGATTTTATAATTATCACAGACGACGGGACACACGGTGATTTAGTTGCAAAGTCTTTGAAGGTTTCAGAAAAGAAGGTGAAGTTTTGGATGAACGGTTTGGATAAAGATATGCATCCTACAGTCGACCTATTGGCTTTAAAGGAGAAACTAGGGTTACCTGCGGCTGCTAAGGTTATAATTTCGGTTTGCAGGTTGGCAGGGTGGAAAGGTGTGCATAGATTGATTGAGACAGTGCCTGGTGTTGTTGAGAAAAGGAAAGATGTTTTTTTTGTAATCGTTGGCGAAGGATCAGAAAGAGATAGATTGAAACTTCTTGCGAATGGGCTAAGTATCTCAAACCATGTCAAGTTTGTCGGTCATGTACCGCATGAAGATTTACCTAACTACCTGGGTATTGCCGACATCTATGTGACACTGCAAGATTTGTCATGTTTATCTGCTTCCCTTGTGGAGGCAATGGTTTGTGGAAAATGCGTTGTTGCTCTTAACACTGGTGGTATCAAAAAAATCTTGAAAAATGGAAAAAACGGCGTTTTGCTGGAACTTTCTCAATTAAAATCCTTATCAGATGTCTTGCTTGCGTTGCTGGAAAATGAAAACTACAGAGTGGAACTTGGGCGAAAGGCTAAAGAATATGCTATGAAGAATTTCTGTACTTGGGACGAAAGGGCCAGTTTGGAGATGAAGTTGGTTGAGGAATTGGCAGTAAGAGCTATGGGCGAATGATAGATGGACGCTGTACAATATCTTTATGGTTTAAGAAATCGGGCTGACTTCATTTTTTGCTTACTGAGCACTGCGATTTTGGTACTGAATATGCTGTTCTTTCATTCCTTGTGGATAGGAGTAACCTTCTTCATCGTATATGCTATACTTGTGTCTAGAGCAATCAGTCAAAGACTTGTGTTCTTCGAGAAAGATCTTGTTTTGCCCTTCGGTTTTCTCTTGCTAAACATGCTCTTCTTAATAGTAACCGCGATAACAATACGACTGTCTATCCCATTGAATAATGAACTGCTTAGCATTTTCTTGTTGGTTCCCCTGTTTTTCTTTCTAAAACAAAAAGATGGAAAAAATAATGCGCAACCCCCATCAGAAGATATAGCAGTAAAAGAGCATTCGGTTAATCCGATACTCCTTGTAGCTTTTTGTTTGTCTCTGCTTGGAATGTTGCTGGCGCTATTTTATTCGAGAACTGGAAGTACCATTGCTTACTATCAAGAAGTTCTCAATCCCAGTTACTACCTATTCAGTTTTGCAGCAATTATGCTGGTTGTTGTGTCTATCCTTTCGAGATATAATTTCCGATCAAAATTGATTTTTGTTCTGGCTTATTCGGTGGTCGCTCATCTCTTCAGATATGTAATATATGCGGTCATGACAGGTTCAGACATGTGGGACAATCTAATAACAGCTTTGTGGATACACGGCGGAGGAACAATTTCTCCGCAATCGAATCTACTTTACCTTGTGGCTTCAGGAAATAACGCTTACCTTGGTTTATGGGGAATCAATGTCTCAGTTTCGCGCATAACAGGAATAGACCTGTATTCTTTATATCCCTATGTAGGTCTTCTGCTGGCTTTTTTTGTTCCCTTAGTCGCGTATCAAATTGTCAAGTTATTGCTTAACAATGATACTTACGCTCTTCTTGTTTCTCTTATGAGTTTTTTCCTGTGGGATACCTTTGTTTGGCTATCTTTGTCTTCCGCAAACGGTCTGGGAATTGTTGCGATGTTGTTCTCTTTGCTTTTCTGGATTATGTATCTCAAGAAAGAGAATATGTCGCTGTTTCTGCCCCTTCTGATAACCTTGTCAGCTATCTTCGCTTATCCTCTAACAGGCATTTATGCAGTTATGATCGCATTGTTGTCCTTTTCTATCAAACGATGGGGTTTAGGGAGGAAAGTGGCAGTCATTGCTTTTCTTTCCTGCGCTGTGGTTCCTTTATATGATGTTTACTCCCGCCTGTTCACATTTATGAATAGCGGCGTATTTCCTTTTCCAAAATTTATTTCAGTTGATGCTTTCGTCAATAACCTGATTTTCCTAAGTCAAAAAAGCGGTTTGAATAACTTGCTAAACCTACCTTACCTTATTGTATACCTCTTGGTTGGCATCGGCATAATTGCAGGGCGAAGGCAAGTTAAGCGTGAAATCTATTGGATGCTGCTAATTCTGCTTGTGGCTGTCTTTTTCGGTGAAGCATACGGTTGGTTAGTTCAAGCAAGTGTTTTTCATCGCATAGGAGTCACGATTCTTCCTTGGTTATTCTTGATATTTTCGGGCATGAGTTTTAATTTTGTATATACCAAAATAATGCATGTTTTGCCAACTTTCGAAGTCAAGGTAGGCCTGAAGCGAGCCAATAAGAGCCACAAGATCGAATCGCAGAAATTCTTCGCGATTGGCCTCTGCATGCTACTTGGAATTTTCTCAACAGCCAACCTTATTCTTGCTCCAACATCGAACAGTTTCAATCCTTCCTTGGACTTGGTGAATGCAGTGAAATATGTCATTTCCCAAGATTCGTCTAAGGAGTCTCTGATCCTTGCAGATGCGTACACTCTGAGGTTGCTGGCAGCTTTTTCCAATGATGAATGGTACCATTGTGCCTATGGAAATGGGCGAAATGTCTTAAACCTTGCCGCACCCATTTATTCAACCATTATCACGTCGCCTTCCACTGTAGTGACTGCTGTAAAAGAAGTAAAGACAATCACAGTAGGTGCACTGGCAAATCTTAATATGACTTATAACAAAGATGAGTTTTACTTTATTTATGATGCTGTCTTGGCCCCGTATCTATATGGTGCAATTTCGCCTTCACTGCCATCAACTTTGTCCTCTATTCTAGGGGACCCAGTGGTTTTCGGGCAGGTTTATGTTTACTCATCGAGAGTTCCTACAGTTCTCACAAACATTACGATTCCTGATAATTCTGGGAATCACAATGATGGCATTGTTTACGGATCGCCTCTGCTTGAAGAGGGACCCACAGGTAAATGTGTAACATTCGATGGTTCCAAAGATCAGATAGTTGCTCCCGCTCTAAACTTGACTCACACGTTCACTTTCGAATCTTGGGTCCGAAATATCGATGGTCAGCCTTCAGGGGACTACGGCGGTTTATTCGACTCAACATCTGAGAGAGATAACTTACGGGTGCTTCTGAAGAATGATACAATTTTGGTTCAGATGATTGTCAATAGTACTGGGGTAAATGTGAATTGCTCAACGCCAGATCTGGGAGACGGTTGGCATCACATCTCCATAACTTACAATGGAACTCATGTCTCCATGTATTTAGATCAACAACCCATCTACAGAAAAGAACAGACAGGCACAATAGGAGCCGATTCCAATCAGACATATATTGGCACGGGAAGTGTACTTCCTCAGTGGTATCATTTCAAAGGTTCTTTGGCAGAAATTCGCGTATACGATAGAGCTTTGAACGATTCTGAAGTGGCTTATTCCTACGCTAACAAGGTTCCAATGGATTCGCGAGGGTTGATTCTGTGGTTCTCTTTCAATCATTTGGACTCATCAATCCCTTAAAGATGGGATTCTCCTCAGAGCAAATAATGAGTTGACAACAAAATGGAAACGGAAATAGCTCTATCCAGCAATCTTGAAATGCATAGCAAATTCCGATTTTCAAATTCCGTTAGAATTAGAATGGCTCACGCGACATCTCGACTGCTGCTGCAAAACTACCCCGAATTGAAAGGTATTTCTTTCATTCAAGGCAAACTTCGAGAAAAGCTGTGCAGGTGGCTGGCACCACCGATCCAAGGCTTCGTCGTATGTCCCACACTCTACGGTATCGACCTTTTGATTGACACTGAAGATTGGATCGGAGAACACATTTATATTTTTGGTGAATACGAGGCGGGGACCATCTCGGTTCTTCAAAAATATTTGCGCAAAGGCGACATATTTCTTGATGTCGGAGCTCACATAGGCGATATCTCTTGCGTGGCGTCACGTTTAGTTGGTGACAAAGGCTTAATTTACGCTGCCGAACCCAATCCTAAGAATTACAAAATACTTAACAAAAATGTTAGGTTAAACAAGTTGAAAAACGTCTATCCTTTTCAAGTAGCATTGGGCAGCGTTGTCTCTGTGGCGCAACTCTACCCTAGAGATAAGAAAGACAGCGGAATGGCCAGTTTAGTCCGAGACGAAAAGGCAATAGGTTGTGGAACAAGAGTTGCCGTAACCACGATTGACACGTTAATTGAAGAAAAACATGTGGGGATTCCAAACTTCATTAAAATTGATGTAGAAGGATACGAATTAGACGTGTTGAAAGGCGCAACAAAATTGCTCCAAAGTACTAACGCACCCATACTGTGTATCGAATACGTCAAGGAAATGCCTAGAAAAAGAGGAGTAACGGAAGATATTTACGATTTCGTTAGGGAAATAAACAAGTATTCGTTTTACAAACTCAAACGAACTAGCTTCATGCCTTCAAGACTAATTGAAACAAGGAAAGAGGAACTGCCAGATCATGACAACATATTTTGCTTCCCTAATAACCGCGAAGTTCGAAGATAGCGCCTGAGTGTAAAAAGAATGAAAATCCTAATAATTTCTCGAACTTATCCCCACAAAAATCGCGAGCACGTGTTTGCTTTCGTTCATGCACGAGCAAAAATGTATTTCCAAAAGGGAAACCAGGTAAAGGTGTTTGTACCATCGCAGCAGGGATTCCCACACAACCTTTGCACCTACGACAGCATTGAGGTAATTCATGCGCCGCTTACCCATGTTTCCAACGTCATTTCGGGTTTTGATCCGGATGTCGTGATTATTCACTCACCTTGGGCTCAATTGCTGTCTTATATTTCAAAATTTGGGCGACCTACCATTACGTATGTCCATGGTTCTGAAGTTCAAATCAGTGCACTTCTAGACTTCTACACGCCACTGTATGTAGAGACCAAGCTTGGTATGCGTAACTTCCTTAGGGCAGCACTTCACAGAGGGAGGCTTTGGTATGACGACTTCACAAGATGCTTGGAAATGGGGAAATCACTGAACAAATCAACAGCGATTGTCTTCCCTTCAAAATGGTTGCAGGATATTTCAGAAAGCCACACGAGGGCAAAACACCCTCACTCTTTTGTGATACCAAATCCTATTGATACAGAACTCTTTAAGTCTTCAACCAAATATTCGTTGTCCAAAAGAAAAAGAGGATTGTCAGTTAGATCACTAGAATGGGTATATGGTCTTGACGTCGCAATCAAAGCATTCTCCAATTTGAAAGAAGCAAAATTGACAATTTTAGGCAAGGGGTCGCTTGAAGGGTATTTAAGAAGATTGAGTCAACAATATAATTCCAGCGTAAACTTCAATGTCAGAATGATTGCCCATGATAGTATGCCTGACTTCTTGAATGAATTCGGTTTTTTTGTTGCCCCTAGCAGGATAGAGAGTCAAGGAGTTGCTATGTGCGAAGCTATGGCGTGCGGAATTCCAGTTGTGGCTACGAGAGTGGGCGGAATCCCTGAATTCGTTCAAGACGGATTCAATGGTCTATTGGTTCCACCCGGAGACCCTCAATCAATACGACAAGCTGTCAATTCGTTGGTTTCCCATAACTCTGCTTATGAAAAACTTTCAGAAAATGCTTCACGCTTCGTAAGGAATAATCTATCATATGAAAACATCTATCAACTGGATAGTCAGGTTTTTGAATTCGCAAGGCATGCATTGTAGAATACAGTTGAAGACAAAAAGAGTCTTTGTGAAACCCGAGATATAGCTAACAGATTCTGTTATGGTTTTAAATCTTTTGCAGTGAACCTAAACTGCTGTCAGCTCTCTACGTTGAGCGCACCAAAATAACACCCTATTGCTGCTACGATTGAGCTTTTGAGCGAAGACATTTTAGGACGAACAGAAAGTTATTTTATTCTAGTGAAGCGAGATAGATGACTGTAATCCTCATTTTGGGTACTCGTCCTCAAATAATTAAGTCTGCCCCAGTTATGCACGAAGCCATAAAGCAAGGTTTAGATTTGCAGATTATACACACCGGTCAGCATTATGATTCGGCACTCTCGCGAATTTTTTTTGAAGAATTATCGTCTCCCGAGCCACTTGCCAACCTCAACGTTGGTTCAGGCTCACATGTTTTCCAAACCGCTGAGATAATGCTGAAAATCGAAAAATATTTGGTTGCCAAAAAGCCTTCTTTTGTTCTGGTTCCAGGCGATACGAATTCAGCCTTGGCTGGAGCCTTAGCCAGCGTCAAGCTTGGGATACCTGTGGCTCATCTTGAATCTGGAGCTCGATGCTACGACATGAAAATGGCTGAGGAAATAAACAGACGCCTAATCGACCATTGCGCGCAAATACTATTTGCGCCAACAGAAAACTGCAAAAGAAACTTGGAGAAAGAATCTGTGACAGGCAAAATCTACATGACTGGCGACACAATGTACGATGCATTTCTGGGCTTTAGTGAAAAAACCGGCAAATGCGACATTACCGATAGACTAGGCTTGACTGGTAAAGAATACGCTGTACTCACTACTCACAGGGCTGAAAACGTAGATGATCCAGAAAAACTAAGAAACCTGTTGCAGGCGGTTCAGGATGCCGAAATGGAAATCATATTCCCTGTTCACCCCCGAACCAGAAACCGACTGAAAGAAAATGGCATCTCCCTCAAGACAGCCCACATCCACGCTATTGACCCTGTAGGATATCTTGAAATGCTCAAGCTACTCAAACATGCAAAAATCGTGCTCACAGACTCTGGTGGGCTACAGAAAGAGGCTTTCTGGTCAAAAATCCCCTGTATTACCCTAAGAGAAAGGATAGAATGGACTGAGACCGTTGAAATGGGCGTTAACTTCGTCACAGACGTGGATCACACAAGAATAGTTCAAGCGTTAACCTTTATCAGAGAAAAATACAGCGAGATTAAGAAAAGATTTACGAACAACCCATTCGGAGATGGGAAAGCATCAGAAAATATAGTCAAGATCCTGAGAAATGAAGTTTGTGAATAAGCCAAACACATTCTTCGCTAAAACACTGGCAGGTGCAGATGCAAGCGTGGTCTTAAATTATTTAAGAAACCCATCCACGAATAGTATCCGACCTTAGCATGATTAATCTAGTGTGCCCCGACTGTCAAACTGACCTCATCAACATAGACAAAGATGGCAACTTAGCCTGCGAAAATTGCCAACTGGTTTACCCCAGTAAAGACGGTATCTACATCATTTTGGCGAAACCCATCCGCAACTTCAATCTGGAGTATCCACTGCTCAAAGAGTTAGCGGGAAGAAAACAGTACCCAACTAGAATAAAAGAGTACATTGAAAACACGTTAAAATTAGTTGAGAGCCACAAGGGCAGTTCAACCTGGGAGTGGGATGATGAAAAATTCTGGACAGAAAGACACAACATCAACCCTGGCGTTGTAAACTCTCAGTATGGACACGACAGACTTTGGCAAAGAGAACCACTGATTCGAAAATTGCTCAGTTGCATCAACCTAAATGACAAAACGGTATTAGATATAGGCGCTGGTGGTGGCTTAACATCCAGAAAACTGATTTTGAAATACGCAGATTCCTCAACTCTTTATGTAGCCGTAGATATTTCCTTTGCAGCGTTAAGAAACAACAGGGCACTTAACCTTCACACAAACAGCACATACATAGTTTGTTCAGACGATTACGCTCTTCCTTTCAAAAAAGAAACAATAGATGTTATCTGCTATTTTGGCGTTTTACATCATACACGTAATAAAGCGAACAATATACAAAAAGACAGGAAACTGCTTAACTGCACTGGGTACATGATGTTGGCTGAGGCTGTAGACCGCCCCACCATTAAACTGCCTTGGTTGGGTTCCGAGGACGCGAGCGCTCACGAAGAAAACGTGGGAAAACAGGATATTTTAAGACAGACAAAAAACTTCAGCATCCTATTTCTAAGAGAGGAAACAACAATAATACTTACAGCTTTAATGTTAACTACCTCAAAAATAATCTTGAAAAACAAAAAAATGTTCCAGTCAATAGTTAAAGCAGATTCACTAGTTGCCTCAACAATAGGGAACCGCAACAAGTTTTTGCAAGGTGGAGAACTGCTGCTTTTGCTGAAGAATACGAGTTTATCAATTTAATTCTCAAAGAGTGATCTTCAAAGAATTAGACAGATACTAATCGAGTTTCATCACTGCAAAGTCGTCGGTTGAACCCTTTAGCAACTCGCTGAAAGGACACGTTGCGGTCAAGAACCTCTTTTTTTAAGTAGTTCTTTGGCGCAACTCAGCGGATAAGGCTTGATTCTGAATCGAAAACTACGGTCATATGAAATCCTTCCAGTAAAATGTGCGAGTTATCCACAAACTAACTGCGTGATTTCTTGAACTCTTCTCTCTTGCGCAAATATTCCTGAAGATCCATGGTTTCTCGACTCGGTAAACCCTTATGCACGGTGCGAGCCGGGATGTCAGTTGTTACGACTGATCCTCCGCCCACCACCGCTTCTTCACCAATAGTTACGTTTGGCAATATTGTAACGCCGCCACCTATAATGGCGCCCTTCTTGATTGTTGGGGGGGTCAGAAAACCGCTGCGAGGATACTTGTCGTTCAACAAGGTCGTATTGGGAGCTATAAACACGTTATCTTCAAGAATGCACTCATTACTAATGGTCACGTGCGCTTGAAGGCAGCAATCTCTGCCGATTTGAACATCCTTGCCTATATCGCAGAAACTGCCAATAACCGTGTTGTCGCCAATCTTGGCATTGTTGCCGATAACAACGTAGTTCCATATGGTGACGTTACTGCCGAACTTGACGTTTTTGCCTATTATTACGCCTTGACCTGACTTCGCCGGAATGGGGTTCTTAGGGGATTGTGGCATATCTTCAAAGAGGTTGCTTAAGCTTAAATATATTCTCTTGTATCTTCTTGAGAAGAAGTGAAACTCATGCAAAACATTCTCGTAATAGGTCTTGGAGAAATTGGTGGCACAATCTTCAGCATCTTGAAGGATACTCGGATGTTTAGAGTCTACGGTCTAGATCTTGACAAAGCCAAAATGCAGGAGTACCGCGCGGAAGACCCATTAAATCAGGAGTCCAAATCACGCTTTATCCAACCACCCAAGGACCCCGCGAAAGACGCACCGATCGACGTATTGCATATTTGTATCCCTGTGCCTGGTAAAAACAAATTTATTGAAACCGCAGCCTCATACATTCAAAAATACCGCCCAAAACTCACGATCATAAACAGCACAGTCCCCATAGGCACAACCGTGGCACTGCACAAACAATGCGGCGGCCTAATAGCGCATTCACCTTGCCGCGGCGTGCACAAAAACAGAGACTACATGAAGCAAGAATTTAGACGCTGGACCAAATACGTCGGCGGCGCCACACCCGAAGCTGGCGCTGCAGCTCAGGAGCACTTCGAATTAGCAGGACTAAAAACCAAACTGCTCTCCAACTGTACCGACACTGAATTTGCAAAACTCTTCGAAACCACGTACCGAACCTGGATGATCGTGTTCTTTCAGAAAATGCACAGGCTCGCCAGAAAATACTCTTCACGGAATCCCGATCTCAAAATAGACTTTGACGAGACAGTTGACTTCATCGAAGACACCCACCGCATCAGGCACGACAGACCCGTCATGTTCCCAGATGTGATTGGTGGTCACTGCTTGCTGCCAAACTCAAAGCTGATGCTGGAGGAACTTGAGCCTGAGATGCTGAAGCTAATAATGGACAGCAACGCGATGCGAATAGAAGAAATGAAAGATCCAGAAATATCCAACGAGACGAAAAAAGTGTCGCGCCGCGTGAGTCTATCTGAAGACGAACAAGACAAGCAGGTCATGAAATAGAGTAAGGCACGAACATTGCCCAAGCAACTCACTCGAGAAAATTGTTCACGCAATTAAGGTGTGGCAAGGAATATGCAGCCATCGCTAAACGTCTGAAAAAACAAAGTGGGGCATCTTCGGCGGAGAACAACGAGTTCTCTGTGACGCAGACAGTCCACGTTTAGTCAATGAATTTTCTGAACCATAATTCGAGGTTTACAGACTTCCAAATGGTGCCGGTGGCATCCTTTTTTCCTTCGCAGTGCGCCTTAAATTCCCTTTTGATTCGGTCAACATCAAAATATCCTCTCCTCCTAAAACTGTCAGAATCAATTATTTCCTGCACTTTGCTCCTCAATATGGTCCTAAACCATTCAGCTTCAGGTGTTTCAAAGGCTATTTTATCCATTCTATTTCTGATTTTTTCCGGCAGAATTCCCCTCATTGCATTTCTCAGGACGATCTTGGTTACTCCGTTTCTGATTTTCTGGTCGTTTGGCAATGAAAACATGTATTCAACTAACCGATAATCCAAAAAAGGAACTCTACTCTCAATGGAGAACGCCATCGAATTTCTGTCTTCTTGGTGAAGAAGCTTTGGAAGATTATTTGTTAAACTCTGGTAAAGAAGCTCATGCAGATAGTCTTTAAATTTTTGCCGGTTGAACTCCATGTTTGCAGGAGATTTTGCGTAAGACTTAGCGAATTCTCTATCCAACCATTTGGATTGCGCATGTCTACTAGCGAATTCCACATAAAAATTGTATATCAAGCCACGAAGCAGCTTGGAATAGGAGCGGTGCTTACCGTAACCTCTCGCCTCTTTTGCAAGTTTGCTGATCTCAAACGATCTCAATAAGTCAAATATGTAAGAATCTATCCAGCCTAAGTATCCGCCCAGTATCTCATCTGCTCCCTGACCGTCCAAAAGTACCTTCACACCGTTTTCTTTTGCCAACCTCATAACGCACCATTGGGCAAACGTGCTTGTGCTGGGAAAGGGTTCATCTTGGTGCCAAATTACTTCATCTATCAAATTGAGCAACTCTTCCCCTCTGGGAAATACGAGATGTCCGTCTGCTCCTGTCTTCTTTAGAACCTCGCATATGAACTCCCTCTCATCGTGTTTTTTCACCTCAGAACAAGCAGAAAAGGTTTTTTGCAAGTGCTTATTTTGGGCCAACAAACCGTTAATCACGCAGACAATTGAGGAGGAGTCAAGTCCACCGCTTAAGCAAGTACCCACGGGGACGTCGCTGCGCAACCTTAGTCTGATTGAATCTTCAAAAATCTCGCGGAATTTTCTTGCACTATCTTGGTCATCTACTTGCCCTAACGTGTTGTTGGGCTCTAAATCCCAGTATTTGTCTATTTTCATTTCTGACTTTTCGATGCACAGGTAATGCGCCGGTCTAAGCTGCTTGATTCCTCCAAAGAAAGTATTTTCTGTGTGGTCAAGATAGCCATAAACCAAATAGTCATAAATCATTTGGTCGTTAGGTTTTTTCTTAACGGTTTCGTCTGCCAAGATAGCTTTTATTTCAGATGCAATAAGAACCCTTATACCATCAAAATAGTAATAGAAGGGTTTCACTCCAAATCTGTCCCTGGCGCCAAACAGTCTCCTATTTTTTGAATCCCAGATGGCAAAGGCCCACATCCCATTGAACTTTTCCAGGCAATTAACACCCCATTCTTCGTATGCGTGCAATATCACTTCGGTGTCAGTGTATGAACAAAACTCATGCCCTCTTTTGATGAGGTCTGCTCTCAGTTCTTGGTAATTGTAAACTTCGCCATTATGGATTATCCAAAGAGTTCCATTTTCATTACACATCGGCTGATGTCCTGCCGGAGACAAATCAATAATAGACAGCCTCCTGTGTCCGAAGACAAGATTGCATTTTTCCTTAATGTCCGCATCATCATTTCTTCTTGTTGGGCTGTACAAAAAATGACTTCGAAAAACACTTTCAGGCGTATCTTCTCCACCGATTGCGAAATAGTCGCCTTTCATAGTGTTCACAAATAAGTATCCCTCATCATCCGGTCCGCGATGTTTAACCGTGTCTAACATTTTCTTAGGCAGTTGTCCCCAAACCGGTTTGCCAGTCAAATCATAAATACACACAATTCCACACGTCACGGAATAGCAACTCCATGTTATCTACAGGTGTGAAGTTAGCATGCTAACCAAATTTGCCTAGCATCATGGCAGAATACAACACGCAGCACACCCTCAAACTTCTCTTGAGCCTTAACACTCCCATCAAAGATGTTTCTCCAAGTATGGTTACTGTCTCTATCTCTCACTTATTTAGGTTTTAACTAACATAACAAACCCCTCTTTGCCTTTCGTACGGTTAGGCTTTTTAGCAATGATTATTCTTTTACTATGAATGACCGCCCATGCCATCCAAAATTTTGGTGTTCCACTAACCTAATTTCTGGGTGCTTTTGCAGAAATTCTTTCAATGCTAACTGCTCGCCGCGCTCGGGATCACCGTTAAAACAGAACCAATCATCAAAAGCCAATATAGTTCCAGTCTGTAATAAAGGCAAAACAAAACTAAGCACAGGAACAGTAGACTCGTACAAGTCGCAATCTACAAAAACAAGTCCAGCCTTAGTCAGACCCAATCTTTTCCTTGTCTCGTCAGTTAATGTATCAGCGTAGAAGCCTGGAACCAAAGTATAATCAGCCTCGCTAATGCCATGTGCTCGAAGATTCTTGCGATAATCTTCAAGAGGATAGCACATGGCGCCTTTGTTCCATTGTTCATGGGCATCAATTCCTACAGGTTTGGGTAAGCCTTGAAAAGAGTCAAAGCCATACAGGTGCATGCTGAGACCGCGCTGGCGGCTCTGCACGTACGCAAGAGTAAGAGTCATTCCTCCCCCACAACCAAACTCCAAATAATCACCCGAAATCCTGTTAAATGCAAGAAATTTCATACTTTTGTAAAAAAACTCGGCCCGATACATTCTTTCATGTATCATTTCGTTTTGCTCGTACTTTGCTGCCGCCTCAATTAATCCAATTTTGCCTGCAAGCCAGTTAGTTATTTCCCTTCTAATGTCAATGAAATATCACCACAATCATAATTTTCTCTTATAGTTATTAAGATTTATTGAAGAAACGTATTCTTTGACATACTCTCATGGGGTAAAAGGCTGTCTTAAGGCGCGCGAGTAGTAATAGAAAGAGGCGTGCGGATAGAAGACGGAGCGATTGTAGCGCACGCCGCCTTAACCTACGCACTTGAAACGCAACTAAACCTCGCCAGCTGGATTCGACTGATCCTCGGCTTACCCATCTTCTCACTCACCTTCGTGATCGCAATCCTCCTAACAAAAGCCATCAACCACACCGACATAATCAACCTCCGCGAAATGCTCAGCGCACTCGGCCCCCTCCAACGACCACTCAACACAATCCTGAACCTCATCGAAAAACTAATGACCACCCTCAAGCAATAACAAAACATACACAACAAACAAGAACTCCGATCTCCACCACGTGCGAATGCCCGGCAACAACAAACGCCAACAAAAACCGACCATCCCTCCCCACGAGCTAAAGGGGGAACAACAGCATTTTCCCATCAAAAAAGGCTACAGAGAAACCGCACCGAGCAGGAGAATTTTTCCGAACATTCAACGGACCCGATGAAACCGACGAAGCCAACGGCGCACTCGACAGAACCGACGATTTGCTAAATGTATTAGTTTCTAACATTAGCTAAGCTTTTGATACAAAGCTCGTTGCGGCATCTCCCGCACCCACTTTTTTCTTTTTGCTCTTTAAATTGGGCTTCGAGATTCTGTTAACTCTCAGGGTCTTAAGGGTTTCACTGAGAGCTTCTGTTAACTCTTTTGGGCTTGCTGGATTTTGCCTTTTCTCTTGTTTCCTATTTGCCGTCTTGCCTCACTTTCGGGACTGGTGGTGTCTCTTTAGAAGGTAAAGGGGGATCTCCGTGTCTTTCCCATGCTTTTGGATTCCTTAGCAACACCCGAGACGGCAGGCAGTATAGAAGACGGCAGCACGGCAGAAAATACGGCAGAGATGGCAGCAAGACGGCAGGAGACGGCAGAGGTTAGAAGGCAAAGATGGCAGCCGGACGGCAGAGTGGGATGGCAGACAATCGGCAGCTCTGGCAAGGCGCGGCGGGGAATTCAGGCAAACACGGCAACGCCGTTCGGCAGCTGACGAGCAGGCTCGGGGTGTTATTCTGGTTAAGACGGCAATTGCCTAAAGGCGCCAAAAATGATGCCAAACCACAAGCCTTAAGAATAAACTGCAAGTAAAAGCAAGATTAGGTTAGAAGGGAGAAGGGCTTGAATCTCAGCAATAGGAAACGCGCAGCTGAAGCGCTCAGTTTTGTTTTCGTTCTGCTCCTTATTCTTCAGATACCAACGTCAGTTCGTTCCTGCTTCGCAGAAGCAGAACCTCAAACACTGACCCAGAATTCAATGCAGTCACTGAATCCGTTCATAGACAAACCTTCATCTCCTAATGTGGAATTTTCTAGCATTGGACCCATGCAAGAAGGAAGCGTGGTTGTTGAGGTCACTTTCAGTATTAGAAACTGGGACCAACTGAACGATTTTATTGCCAACTCGCAGAAGCAGGTTCGGGGTCAGCAGCAGGTTCTTTCAGAAGAGCAGTTCGAAGCAGACTACTCGCCCACACAAGCAGACTACGATAATGTTATATCTTTTTTGGCGGCCAACCAGCTGTCGATCACCCAAACTTGGCCCAACAGACTGCTTCTTCAAGCCCAAGGTTCTGTTGGCAATGTGGAGAAAGTGTTCAACACAGGCATTGGTCTCTTCGCACACGAGAACACAACTTTTTACAAAGCTACCAGTGACATAAAGATCCCAACTTCAGTCAGCTCTTGTGGCGTAGCAAAAATCGAAGTAAACAGTTTTACTTTTGAACCTTTTATTCGCGGCTCTTCGAGCGTGACTCCGAACTACGTTACTACACCAGGCTGTTCTCCTGCCGATTTTCAGAACGTTTACGGCACATACAATGCGATAAAAGACGGCTGGACCGGAACTGGCACGACCATAGGGATTGTTGACGCCTATGGCGATCCGACGATTGCTAGCGACGTGAATACTTTTAACAGTGCCTATGGTCTTCCAAGCCTTGCCTTGACGGTGGCAGGTACGGGTGGAACCTCATCAGGGTGGGCTGTGGAAACTGCACTGGATGTTGAATGGGCGCATGCAATGGCGCCTGGAGCCGCAATTAGGCTCCAAGTTTCGTCGGATGCCACCTTCGCCAAAATGGATGGCGCAGTTAACACACTCATTTCACTCCCCACTCCTCCGAACGTGATTTCGCTAAGTTGGGGTGCCGTAGAAACCTTTCATACGAACCCTTCTATGTACGCAGCTGCAGCAGCAAGGGGGATCAAGGTGTACGCCTCAACGGGCGACTCGGGAGCTTACAATGGTTATGGTAGCCCTTGCGTGATTAATCCAGCATCTGATCCAAACGTAATTGCAGTAGGAGGAACTGAGTTATACTCCGAAATCGTTCAAGGAACAAGTCAATACTGCGAGTTAGGTTGGAGTGACAACGGTGACGGTTGGTCTAGCGGCGGAGGCTTCTCAAGCATATTTCCAGAACCGTCGTACCAATCCAACGCTGGAATTTGGGACCCAATGGCTAAGCGGGGTATTCCAGATGTTTCTCTTGACGCAAGTCCCAGCTCTGGAGTCTGGGTTTACCTTGGAAGCCACGGTTGGTATTCCGGCGTAGGTGGGACAAGTTTGTCAGCTCCCATGATGGCCGGCATCGCTGCGGTTGCTTTGAATGGAGGCTGGAACCTTAACAATTACGCGCTTTACAGCATGTATTCATCAAGCGGAAAATACAATGTTGCATTCCATGACATCTACATCTCCGGATGGAACGACTACTTCTACGTGCAATCGGGATGGGACGCAGTTACAGGGCTGGGATCGATTAACTTCCAAAACTTCGCAACCATCTATCCCTGGTCTACTAGTGTGTCGCTCATTGGGCGGACATCGTACCCGCCTAATGTCTTACGTGGGCAAGACTTCTGGATGTCCTACATGATAAGCAATCCGAATCCCTACTACGGTCTAACACAAATTGGACTAGATGCGATCATTCGTCTTCATGGAACAACAAACTTAGTGTTTGATGGTACGAACGACATTTACGTAGAAATTCCTGGAGGCACAAGCACACAATCTAGACGATTTAGTACAAGTTCGTCTTTAACGCCGGGATATTACGATGTGATGTGGGTCGTATATATGGGTCCGCCGGGCTTGGGCAATGTTCTTTCTTTCAGCGACTGGCAAATGAACGCACTACATGTAAGCAGAGCCGTTCAGAGCGCACTCGCTTTGTATTTTCCTCTTGATGAGGGTTCAGGGACGACGGCTAATGACAACAGCGGCAACAGCAACACTGGTATTATCACAGGTGCAAGTTGGGTGAGCGGGAAATATGGGCAGGCTTTAGGCTTCAGTGGGGCAACGAGCAATTATGTTTCGGTTCCTAATCTGGGCGTAGCGAGCGGTCCATTCACCATTGCTGCGTGGGTCAAACCTCAAGCCACAGGCAACTACCTAACACTCTGCGGCTACGACCCAGGTCACAGATTGCTGTTGGCTCCTGGAACGGGCAAGTTGCTTGCGCAGTTTGACGGCAACTTTTTTTCAACCGGTAGCCTCACGTACGGTGCTTGGAACTTTGTTGTTTACGTGTTTGATGGAGTCAAGGAGTGCTGGTACATAAACGGAGCACTAGACAGCACCCACGCTACTACCCTTCCGGCGTGGAACTCCGCCTTCAAAATAGGTCAATATGACCTAGTCAATTATCCCTATAAGGGAACTATTGATGATATCCGCGTGTACAATGTTGCCTTAAGTGCAAGTGAGATAAGTCAGCTGTATATGATTTCTGCTAATGTTTTGTATTTTCCTCTTGATGAGGGTTCAGGGACGACGGCTAATGACAACAGCGGCAACAGCAACACTGGTATTATCACAGGTGCAAGTTGGGTGAGCGGGAAATATGGGCAGGCTCTTAGTTTCAGTGGGGCAACGACCAATTATATTTCGGTGCCGAATCTTGGTATATCAAGTAGTCCCTTCACCATAGCCATGTGGGTTAAGCCTGATAATAGTGGTAGTTGGGAAACGCTTTGCGGGTATGATGTTACCCACAGGATATTGTTAGCTGGCAAGTTGCTTACGCAGTTTGGCGGCGATTTCTTTTCAGTTGGCACAATTCCTTATGGCACTTGGAGTTTCGTTGTTTACGAGTTTGACGGAGCCAACGAGTACTGGTATATTAACGGAGCGTTGGACAGTAGTCACGCTACTACCCTTCCGGCGTGGAACTCCGCCTTCAAAATAGGTCAATATGACCTAGTCAATTATCCCTATAAGGGAACTATTGATGATATCCGCGTGTACAATGTTGCCTTAAGTGCAAGTGAGATAAGTCAGCTGTATACACTTTCTGCTTATGTGCTGTATTTTCCTTTTGATGAGGGCTCCGGGACAGTGGCTAGTGATATCAGCGGTAACGGTAACAACGGTGTCATTGCTGGTGCTAGCTGGGTAACTGGGAAGTTTGGGCAGGCTCTTAGCTTTAGCGGGGCGACAAGTAACTATGTTTCGGTTCCTAATCTGGGGGTAGCTAATGGTCCGTTTACGATTGCGATGTGGGTTAAGCCTACGTCTACTGGTGACTACGTTACGCTCTGCGGCTACGATGCGGGTCACAGGTTGCTGTTGGCTGCGCCGGGCACTTTTGGCGATGGGAGGCTGCTGGCTCAGTTTGACGGAAACTTTTTCTCAGTGGGCAAACCTACGTATGGCGCCTGGAACTTCATCGTCTACGTGTTTGACGGAAGCAGCGAGTACTGGTACATTAACGGTAACCTGGATAGTCAGCATGCTACGACTCTTCCGAGTTGGAATTCTGCTTTCAAAATAGGCCAATACGACCTGATGCATTATCCCTACAAAGGAATCGTTGATGATGCCCGCATTTACGGCTCTGCGTTAACCGCAGCTGAGATAACGCAGCTTTACACACGCACACTGTTGTATTTTCCTTTTGATGAGGGCTCCGGGACAGTGGCTAGTGATATCAGCGGTAACGGTAACAACGGTGTCATTGCTGGTGCTAGCTGGGTAACTGGGAAGTTTGGGCAGGCTCTTAGCTTTAGCGGGGCGACAAGTAACTATGTTTCGGTTCCTAATCTGGGGGTAGCTAATGGTCCGTTTACGATTGCGATGTGGGTTAAGCCTACGTCTACTGGTGACTACGTTACGCTCTGCGGCTACGATGCGGGTCACAGGTTGCTGTTGGCTGCGCCGGGCACTTTTGGCGATGGGAGGCTGCTGGCTCAGTTTGACGGAAACTTTTTCTCAGTGGGCAAACCTACGTATGGCGCCTGGAACTTCATCGTCTACGTGTTTGACGGAAGCAGCGAGTACTGGTACATTAACGGTAACCTGGATAGTCAGCATGCTACGACTCTTCCGAGTTGGAATTCTGCTTTCAAAATAGGCCAATACGACATGGTCAATTACCCCTACAAAGGAACGATCGACGAATTCTACGTGTATCCTTGCGAACTAACCAGCGATGAAATAATGCAGCTCTACACTCGATAGCAAAACGCGTACATCGCTGTCCAAGGGCAATTCAACGTTTTATACAGTTAACTATGAAATCCCGCTTGCGCACGCGCAAAGAAGGCTGCGTGCCGGAAAGCAGACCATAACAAACCAGCCAATAATCGCCGGAAAAAACCAACAAGGCCCAGGAGGGCGTCAAATCTTTGGTTCGCCGAGCCACAAAGAAATCTGAAAAACTCGTTAAATGCGAACAATTCATTCGCGAAATCCACGCAGTCACGAAAAAACAGAAGAAATAACGAATTGATCAAAAGAACCATCGATTTGCTTGCTAACATTCCGCTGCTCTCAGAAAGCCAGCGGGTGCCTACATGAGACTTTCAGACAAAACATTTACGAAGCAGCTTCGGTGAACCCCTCCATACAGAATTTTTTCATGCTTTTAATCAAAAAGGCAGACGTCAAATTAACAGTTGAGTGTTTGCGAGACTCTTTGATTCTTGATCTAACTTTTTACGAGATAGGCAACGCAGTTTGGAAAGAAAGCGCCCTCTTGAAGTTTCTAACGCCTGAAGAAGCTAAGAGGTTAGGAACAATAGCGCAGACTATTCTTGCTAAGATTGATCAGGTGACAAACGAAGGCGAAGATTTTCAGAAAATCCTAGAAATTGCACAAGATGAAAAACTCTCTTTTTACGATTCAAGCTATGTGTTCTTCGCCAAACAGAGAGGGCTCCCCCTATTTACAGAGGACAAGAAGCTTGAGATGAAGGCTAAAAAACACGTCGCCGTTCGAACGCTTGCAACACTGTTTTCTCAGTGAAGATAACGCTCTGCAGTAAGTCAGCTACGCCGTCCTGATTTATTTTGGGTAATCAACTCTTTAGTGTACTCCGAAAACTATTTTTTCTCTAGGAGTGAATGCTTTAATTTCCATGACTGTTCTCGCAAGGTACTTCGGATCAACTTGCAACAGCCCCCGGAATCATCGAAAAACTAGTGTGTTCACTTTACCTCAACTCTCCCCAGCGCTGGATAGTCGTTTCAGCAATAATGTTTCATTAGTAGCAGAACTAAACACTTCAAACAAGCTAAACGAAGAAGAAACCGCAGCATCCACTGTGACACATCCAAAGCATAGAAGGCTGCGCACCGCTTCGTTTCAGCAAAAATTCAACCCCTCGGCGATAAATATGGACACCCAAAACTCAAAAGAAACGACCCCAACAGAAACCGCAAGCCTTGAAGGGCTAATCAAAAGAGAATGGGAAACCATCAACGAACTGCAAAAGCTGCTGAAAGACCCCGACCTCACTGTAATTGAGAAGACCCGCGTAGCTACCGTTTTTGCTTTCCACGCAAACACGCTGAACAAGTTGTTAGCTCGGAAGGGTGAGAGTGACCCGTTTGACGACCAAAACTTAGGCGACTACGTGTTAGGTGTTGAGCCTAGGATTGCACGACGTTTTAGGCGTGACTTCAGGGTATGGAAAAGGACGCTTTCGTTGAGAAAATAGTAAATGACTTGAAATTCGCTGCCTCAGCCGCCGTTGATCTCAGGCGGAGACCTAAAGCGTTCAAGCAGCTGGTCGCGTTTCCAGAGGTTACACGTAAGATAGTTCAAGATCCTGTGTTCTTCGCTGTGCTGATGTGCGGAGACAGCTGGCTAGTCGAAGCGCCAGACCACCAGAAACTGCTCCGCGACCAGAGTCTCAGGCAAGTAGCCGTGTGCGGAAGAGGCTGGGGAAAAAGCCTTGTCTTCAGCCGCAAAAACCTCTGGCTCCTCTACACGAAACGCAACGTTGAAAGCCTCATCATAAGCAGCACCCAGCGCCAAAGCATGATCATGTTCGACTACTGCTACTCCACAATCATGGCAAATCCTCTCATGCGCGAAATGCTCCAACGACCAGGAACAACCCGCACCGTCATCAAGCTGAACCCTCCGCTGAGCGGCAAACTCGTAGCCCTGCCCTGCAGCCCAGACAAGCTCCGAGGCTACCACCCCGACTGGGTCTTCCTCGACGAAGCAAGCATAGTCCCAAGCGAAATGATAACCAGCGAAATAATGATGATGCTCACAAAACCCAACGCTGGCTTAGTCATGAGCGGAACACCCATGGCATTCGACCACGTCTTCCGCAAAGCCTTCCTAGACCCAAAACGCTACTCAATCCATCACTACCCAAGCAACTCCAGCCCCCTTGTGAGCCAAACCCAGTTGGCGGAGTGGCGCGAAATGATGACTAAAGAGGAGTGGCAGCGGGAAGTCGAAGCGCTATGGGTTGAGACGTCCCAAACGTTCTTCCCAATGGACCTCATCGCAACCTGCATAGACCCAGAACTCGACAACCCAGCATCACCCAACCGCTTTATCGAAGAGATAGAAACTTTCGATCCAGAGCAACGGCAAGGCAGATACTTCGCAGGCTTGGACCTTGGCAAACAAATAGACTACAGCGTACTGGCAGTCGTTCAACTAACTGAAAAGGGCGAAGTCAGGTTGATCCACAAGCGCCAGTTTCCACTGGGCACACCCTACCCCGAAGTCATCGCATACGCCGCCAAAACCCACCAAACCTTCAACTTCGACGGCATGTACGTGGACAAAACAGGCATAGGTGACGCCGTCGTAGACGAGCTGGAAAGCATAGATATGCCCGAAGTCAAAGGCGTGTTCTTCACCGACGCCGAAAAAGAAAACATGCTCAACTACCTCAAACTACTAATGGAGAAGAAGCAGTTGCGCTTTCAAGGACAGGACAAGCAGCTGATCGCCCAAATCAACGAACAACAATATGAATACCTGAAGCCTAACTCGGCTCAAGAGCGCATACACATCAAGTTCCGCCACCCAAAAGGAAGACACGACGACCAACTTTTCGCCTTAGCACTTGCCTGTTACGCAACAAAAGAAACAGAACCAGAACCATTCCTCGTCGTAATCCCAAGATGAAGAAAAGCGTCTCAATTAATCTTTTACTTTGGTTTAACATCGTCTTTTAACGCGGAAGAGTTCTACTGGTTAAGGTTTTTACGCCTGCGTTTTCCGCTGCTTTTGCAAGTTTCTTGTCTTCGGTGACCAATATTTTCTTAGACTTGAGCGCTTCGGCAACGTAAGCAGAATCGTAAAATGTAATGTTAAATTTGCACGCCTTATCCAGCACAGCATTTCCTTCATCTTCTTTCTCCAGCGATGCTACTTCCATTGCCTGAAGAATTGCAAACACTGCCCGTAGCAGGTTTTCGGCTTCTTCCTGGCTTATCCTTTTAAGCAGAAAGCATTCTCTCCATAACGCGTTGCCCAACTCGTAGTAAGCCAAAGATATTGTTGATCCCTCCAGAAGCTTATCTGGAGCGTCACCTCGCAATTCTCTAACAAGCGTTAAGATACTGCTAGCATCAAAAAGCAGCGACCGCTTCATCATCGGTTATCCCTGCTTGCACGGACAGCTTCAACAATTTCCTCAGCTGGAACTTTCTGAAGAATTTCGCCTGCTTCTTCGGCAAGCTTCCTGAGCTTTTCTCTCTCCAAGCGCTCAACTTCTGACTGCAGAGCTTCCCGCATCAATCCACTCACGTTAACTCCCAGCTTGGTCAGCTTCTTCTTAAGCTCAGCGGGAATTTTTGCCGTGACAGTAACCTGACTTCCCATTTGGTATTACCAAAATAGTAACACCAGCTTCTATTATAAAAACATGCTGTAGCATCCAATCCTCAAAACCCATGAACGTTAACATACACCCCAAAAAATCCATCTTTAAAGTTTTCTTCAAGGCGCTGAGAAGAAAAACACGCCAAACTACCTGAAGTTACTCATGGAAAAAGCATCCACACTTATTTTAATATAAACCTTCTGCAACCACAAAACACCGACAGCACCACCCAAACAAACACCCATCAGCGTGCGCAACGCCCTCACTCAACCTTAGAAACCGACCCCTTCAACTCCTCCTCCATCTCCCGCCTCAACTCCACATCACGCACCCGAAGCAACAGCCAAACCAACCGCCCAGCTATGTTCACTTCCACGCCGCCTTCGCCACGGTAAAACCGCCGTCCCTTCCGCAACCAATCAACCAGCACCCGAGCCTCAGCCTCAAACCCCTCCACCCCACAATCAGGAAAAACCAACACCCCACCCTCAACACAACAGCTCATAAACCGCTCAAACGCCCCCGTCACAGTACAGCCACCCGCAGAAGCCAAACGCCCAAACCCAGCGTAAAGATCAGGGTCAAACCTGAAACCCTTAAACACCTTAACCACACAACCACCTGTATAAACAAAACGTATAAACAAACCATATAAACAAGCGCCCCCGCTCCTCCTAGTTATGGCGCAAGCGTACAGGCAACAATACGGCATGAACATAATCTATCTGCTCCCGGTAAACCTGTACGGTCCAGGCGACAATTTCGACTTAGAATCATCCCATGTTATACCTGCGCTAATCAGGAAATTCACAGAAGCCGTAGAGAAAGATGAAAAACATGTGATTGTTTGGGGAACAGGTAAAGCCTCCCGAGAATTCCTATACGTGGAAGATGCCGCCGAAGGAATCCTAGCAGCGACCGAGAAATATGACAAGCCCGCTCCAGTCAACCTTGGCACCGGAAAAGAAGTAACAATCAAGCAGCTGGTAGACTTTGTCGCTCAGCTAACAGGATTTAAGGGAAAAATAATCTGGGACACCTCAAGACCAGACGGTCAACCGAGGAGATGCCTCGATACAACCCGCGCAAAAGTTGAATTCGGTTTCGAAGCAAAAACAGACCTGCATACTGGACTGCAGAAAACAATCGAATGGTACAAAAAACAGCCTAAATTGAACTAACTGCATATTCAACATTGCCATACAAATCTTGACGTGGAGGTCGGCGGCATTATTGGTGGACGTATTGAGGAGACTTTTGACAGGATCAAGATTGTTGTTGTTTTTGAGGTGAAGTCTGATAGGGGAGAGGTTAAGCTTAACTCGGAGAGCGAGGAGTATGGCTGGTTTAATCAGGTTCCCAATAATTCAGTTTACGACTACCCCAAATACCCGCGAAAAACAGTGTAAACCCAAAAGGCAAAACCAAAAGAAGTAGGCGGCGCAAAAGCCCATACGACGAAATATATGCCACTAACAAACGCTCAGCTATCTTGTCGTCAACAAACATCAACCTGCAACCTGACCGTCACCAAAAAACCAATGCTTCCCTCAGACTTCCGACTATAGCCAAAACAAATAATTCAAAAGCGGTGAATATATTAAAATACCAAATGCCCAATACAATATTAAAGGTGGCTTTATGCCTGAAAGCGTTCTTCTAACAGATGAAGATAGAGCTCTGCTAAAGAAAGTAAGCAACTTACTAGAGGAAATAACCGAAACCTGCAGCATTCTAGAAGACAAACAGACAATGAAATCCATAAAACAATCCGAAAAAGACGTCAAAGCGGGAAGAGTGAGAGACTATGGCGAATTCATTGCGGAGCTGAAACAATCTGGCGAAATATAAACTGAAAACAACCAAAACATTCGAAAAAGATTTTCGTCAACTCGATATCCAAACTAAAAATCGACTTGACCAGACAATAAGAGGACTTGAAACAGACCCCGCCCTTGGAAAACCGCTTCGCGGAAACCTCTCAGGCAAATGGACTCTGAGAATGGAGCCTACAGAATAATCTACACAATAGATGAACATGAGAAAACAGTCTTGTTATACGCTGCCAAACACAGGAAAACCGTTTACGAGTGACAATCAAAACCTAAAAGGTAGACGAGAGAAGCAGTCCAAAACGGCAATACGCTTGGAAACACACAAACAATCTAACAAACTAGACCTATCACCCAGCCTAAACTAAAAGCCAAAGACAAGAAAATTCCCCTTTCACTGACTACGCCAAAAAGAAAAAGAGTAGCTGATTCTAAATAAACACATTACTAAAAAAGAAGTAAGTCGGAGCAATGGTTCTGAAACCAGTTGAACTTCTGAAGGTTTGTTTAGTAGACCCACCCTACTAAGTAGGGTTCCCAGATTTGTATTTCGATGCAAGACCCAAGACAAAGATAATTGTTGTTTTCGAGGTGGCTTCTGCTCAGGGAGAAATCAAGCTTAACTCGGAGAGCGAAGAGTGCTCAAAGCCATTGGAACGTAAAATTTCAATTACTTTTCGCTGAGGGCAGCGGTCGAAGCTTTGCGATGGAGGACACTCTCAGGTACTTTTACGGGAATATTCGTCAGCGAAAGAGACATTAAATCGTCCAAAGACGGTTTTGGTGTGTCTGGATCGTTTAGGTATTCGTTTATGAGTTCTGCCATGTTTTCTTTGACTTCTTTCTCCGTCTTTCCCTGAGTGGCGATGTCCAAGATGGGGCATGAAGCAACGAACCACTTGCCTTCTTTAGTGATCAGAATGGGAAGAGGTACTTGCGCGCTCATAGCTAGTAGAAGAGTGATTTTTAGCTTATAAGGATTTTACAGCTGTTTCACAATACGACATTGGAAATCGAAAAGAAGCTCAACGCCTCAAGCGAAACACCATCTGTCAAAGAGTATCATCCCTTGAGAACAGGAGAATTGTTCGTAACGTAGTGCGCCTTTAACTTGGCAAAGTAATAAGGAATTATGCAAAGATTTTGGCTTCACTATGCGCGCGAAAATGAAGATTTGAATCCCTTTTTTGCACTGGGTTTTTTCAAAATCTAACTCCATGCCAATTTACTACGAGCATGCCATACTCGTAGTAAGCTAAATCTCAAAACTTTCAACGCTAGAGCAGAATCCGCAGTTTCCGATAGACTCTCCACAGCTTTTTTATGTCGCTAGAAGTAAGAAATCGCCACGCTTTAAATCCACAAATAACAAATACACGAACCCATAAAAGAAACCCCATGAAAGCCCTCGTCTTAAGCGGCGGAAAAGGCACCAGACTCCGACCGTTAACCTTTACATGCGCCAAACAACTTATCCCCGTAGCCAACAAACCCATCCTAGGCTACGTACTCGACCAAATAGCAGAAACAAAAATAGCTCAAATCGGCATCATCATCGCCCCAGAAACCGGGAGCTACGTCAAAGAATACGTAGCCGACGGCAAACAATGGAACGCAAAAGTCACCTACATACCCCAAGAACCGCTGGGTTTGGCACACGCGGTCAAAACAGCCCAACCCTTCCTCGGTCAAGACTCGTTCGCAATGTGCCTAGGCGACAACGTCACAGGCCAAGGCATAAAAAACTTCGTCCAACGATTCAAAAAGGAACAACTTGACGCCTTAATAATTCTGAAGGAAGTTGAAGATCCATCCTGCTTCGGCATCGCTCAACTCGACAAAAAAGGCAACATCATCAAACTCGTGGAGAAACCCAAAACCCCCATGGGCAACCTCGCCATAATCGGAACCTACCTCTTCAGCAACAAAATCCACCAAGCCATCGAACGCATAAAACCCAGCTGGCGCGGAGAACTCGAAATAACCGACGCGATACAAGAAATGGTGAACATGGGCTTCAAAGTCAAAGCTGAAATCCTCAACTCATGGTGGCTGGACACAGGCAAAAAAGACGACATACTCTCAGCCAACGCAAAAATCCTCGACGCTTACATAGAACGCGACGTAAAAGGCGACGTAACCAAAAGCACCATCGAAGGCAGAGTCAAAATCGACCCCGAAGCCAAAATAGCAAACAGCACAATCAGAGGACCATGCGTAATCGGGAAAAACACTTGCATTGAAAACTCCTTCATAGGACCCTACACCAGCATCGGCAACAACAGCCAAGTCATAAACAGCCACATCGAATACTGCGTGGTCCTCGAAAACGTCACAATAAAAGACGTTGAGCGCTTGGAAGAAAGCCTCATCGGCAGAAACGCCAAAGTTGCCAAAAGCAGCAAGAACGGCGCCACCAAACTCCACATAGGCGACTATTCCGAAGTAGAAGTTTAAGGGTTAAAAGCCTCAACTCTAAATAGATATACCTGCCGAAAAGAGGTCAGGAGCCGAAAAAAATGTTGCAAGGAATAACCGTAAAACAACTAAAACCCAACTTTGATGAAAGAGGATTCTTCATCGAAGTCTTCAGGAAAGACTGGAAAGAACTCCTAGGAAACGACGTTGCTTCTCAAGCAAACCTCTCCATGACTTATCCCGGCGTTATCCGTGCATGGCACAGGCACCTGCGGGGACAAACAGACTACTTCATAGCCCTTAAAGGAGCCATAAAAATATGTGCTTACGACGAAAAGAGCAGAGAATTAGATGAAATCATTTCAACTGGTCAAAATCTGCAGGTTGTTAAGGTTCCTGGACACTACTGGCACGGCTTTAAAGTCGTCGGCGTTGAACCAGCGATGTTGCTTTATTTCACTACAAACCTCTATGACGCTTCAAATCCAGACGAAGAACGCCGCCTTTGGAGTGACCAGTCAATAGTTCCGAAGTCTATAAACGGCAAGAAAGATGACCCCCGCTCTGGTAAACCTTGGGACTGGAATTACCCAGCGCACAAGTGATGACCAATGAGACTTCTTGTAACAGGCGGTTTAGGTTTCATAGGAAGCAACTTTTGCCAATACATACTCAAGCAACATCCAGACCTTGAACTGGTGAACATCGACAAAGTGGGGATAGGCGCCAACCCTGCAAGCCTGCGAGACTTGGAAAACGAGAAAAGATACTCATTCATCAAAGGCAACATTTGCAACCTGCAACTCATGAACAAAACGGTCCATCGAGTGGATGCAGTCGTTAACATAGCAGCTGAAACTCACGTCGACCGAAGCATAGCTGACCCGAACACTTTCCTCCAAAACAACACTGTGGGAACATACTCGGTTTTAGAGGCACTGCGAAGACACAATCCGAAAGCTAAATTGGTGCAGGTGTCCACGGACGAAGTCTACGGCGAAACAGCCAAAGGATCATTTACAGAAAAAGACCCACCTAAGCCCTCAAACCCTTATTCCGCCTCAAAAGCAGCCGCAGACATGTTCGTAATGTCATACAACAAAACGTACGGGTTAAACGCTTCTATAACAAGATGCACCAACAACTTCGGGCCTCATCAACTTCCCGAAAAGCTGATCCCAAAAACCATAATCCGAGCACTCAGAAACCTCACAGTTCCTATTTACGGAAAAGGAACAAACATTCGCGATTGGATACACGTCCAAGACCACTGCGCTGCCATCGAAAAGGTTCTGGAAAAAGGAGAACCTGGCGAAATTTACAATGTTTCAGCTGGAAACGAAATCCCCAACATTGAAATCGTTAAGAGCATCCTCGCAAAGCTGAACAAACCTGAAAGTCTCATAACCTTCGTCGAAGATCGCCCAGGTCACGACACAAGATACAGTCTTGACTCGACAAAAATCAAATCAAAACTTGGCTGGCAGCCACACTGCTCCTTCAAAGAAGGACTGGAATCCACGGTTCAGTGGTACATCGAGAACGAAAAATGGTGGATCCCCTTTGCCACAGAAGCAGTTCTAAGTCCAACACCCTGGAGAAACAGTGGTGGCAAATGAAACTTCTGATCACGGGAGCAAGTGGTCTATACGGCTCTAAACTCGCCCAAATAGCCACCGATAGGCACCACCAAGTCTACGCCGTGCACAATCAGCATGAGACCGCCCACGGCATTCCTATCCAGCTTGACATCTCCGACAAGAACCAAGTTGAAAAAATTTTCCAAACCGTGAATCCCGAAGTGGTTGTTCACGCTGCAGCATTAACCGATGTGGACAAGTGTGAACTCAACAAAGAGGTCGCTTGGAGAATAAACGTTGAAGGCACTCGTAACGTAGCCCAAGCCGCTGAGGCATGCAGAGCCTTTTTGCTGTATGTATCCACGGACTACGTGTTTGACGGGAAAAAAGGCTGTTACCTAGAAACAGACAAACCCGAACCAATCAACTACTACGGGTTAACAAAGCTGAAAGCTGAAGAACACGTGAAAAACATCATGAGCAAGTACTGTATAGCAAGACCCAGCGTCATATATGGAGCAACCCCCGCAGCGGGAAAAGTGAATTTTGCACTGTGGTTGCTGAACAAACTCCAGAACAAGGAGTCTCCAAGAATCTTCACTGACCAATGGAACTCACCTACACTAAACACAAGCCTAGCCGAAATGACTCTTGAAATCGCAGAACGGGAACTCACGGGCATCCACCATCTTTCAGGCGCTACCCGCCTGAGCAGATTCGAGTTTGCCAACTTGCTCGCAAAAACCTTCAGCCTAGATGCAAGCCTGATTATTCCAACTGAATCCAAAGAGCTTTCATTGCCCGCTAAAAGACCCAGAGATTCTTCACTTGACACTACGAAGGCTCAGCAAGAGTTGAAAAATCAACCGCTTCAAATTGCCCAGGCTCTTGAAAAAATGAGAGCGGAACTTGAGCCGTCGCCTTGAGCCCTATTCTTGGACTGTTTCTTGCGGCTTCAGAGTTAAAGACCAAAAGCGATAAACGTTTCCTTCGTCAACATCTTTTGAAACACTAACTCAAAGTGACGTTGGGAAAAAACTGATGAGCAAAGCAGCAGACATGGCAAAAGTATCCGCTAAAGGTGGCTTCCATCTTCTATGGGGTTTAGTAGTTTCAACGGTAATCTCATCAGTAGGCACAATATTCATAGCAAACCTTCTCGGCTCTGACTTGCTCGGTTTGTACACAATCGCTCTGGCAGCTCCCAACCTCATCATTGTATTCAGAGATTGGGGCGTAAACTCCGCCATGATACGGTACACAGCTCAATGCAGAGCGGAAGAAAAACCCGCAGAAATCCGAAGCATCCTTATTTCTGGTCTAATATTTGAGCTTGCGCTGGGGTTAACGCTCACCGTGGTTTCCTTTATGCTATCAGATTTCTTAGCAACTGTGCTTTTCAATCGTCCCGCGATTGCTCCCTTGATCCAAATAGCATCTTTCACGGTTTTAACTGGGGGAATCATAAACGCGGCGACCGCAGCGTTCACAGGTATGGAAAAAATGGAGTTAAACAGCATAATGCTGGTCTTCCAATCCATAATAAAAACCGCCTTAATAATTGGGCTCGTCGTCTTGGGCTTGAGCACTTTTGGAGCAATAGTGGGATTTACAGTTGCAGCGTTAATCGCAGGGCTGATTGGAGTCTCTCTCACATGGATTCTTTATCGAGACTTGCCCAAACCGACTTCCTTCAAGCTGGAAATTGTTGGAAAGATAAAGATGATGTTAAAATACGGCGTCCCGCTGTCTCCTTCCGTCATCATAGCAGGATTTCAAGCTCAGCTGTACACTTTTCTGCTGCCCATATACTATGTCCAAGACAACACCGTTATTGGCAACTACGGAGTAGCCAGTTACTTCGTTGTCCTGATAACTTTCTTCGCCACACCCATAACAACAATGCTGTTCCCCGCCTTCTCTAAGCTTGATCAGCAAAAAGATAAGGAAACGCTGAAAAATGTTTTCCAGTTCTCAGTCAAATACGCCTCGCTTCTCGTACTTCCAGTAGCAGTCCTGGTCATGTCGCTTTCCGAACCAGCGGTTTCAACGCTTTTCGGCGCCACCTACGGTGTTGCACCCCTGTTTCTAGCGTTGCTCGCCATCGCTTACGTGTACACGGCATTCGGAAGCCTAAGCGTTGGCAGCCTCATAAACAGCCAAGGACAAACCACGTTCAACATGTACATGACTTTGCTCACAGCGGTAATCGGCGTTCCGATGGGTTTGGTGCTTATTTTGAATTACGGCGTCATGGGCTTAATCATTCCAGCGCTGGTAGCCCCGCTCCCAAGCATCTTTATATCGCTGATATTTGCGAAAAAACGATACGGCGTAACTGTCGACTGGGCTTCATCCGCAAAAATAATCCTGTCCTCCGCCATCGCCGGCGGCTCAACCTACCTGCTCGTCTCCCAACTCGGCTTCAGCAGCGGGGTACGGCTACTGATCGGCGTAGTCTTCTTCATACCCGTCTACGTAATCGCGGCAGTGCTGACCAGAGCTGTAGACAGAACTGACATCGCAAACTTGCGCAACATGCTTAGTGCGGTGGGGCCTCTCCGCGGCATATTCCACGGTTTTTTGAACCTGATTGAAAAAATAATGACCGCACTCAGGCAATAGCCTCCCCGCCAAACAACAAACTTCCAACACAAACCAACATCGCAAATACCCAAACCCATGCGCCCCACCCCACAACCACAACCAAACACACCAACAAACACAACCCACCACAAAAAACAACCCCAAACACAAACAAAGAAGTTTTGCCACCATCCGCAAGGAAGATAAGATTGTGGCTGTCTTCTCTGGACTCGCGTATAAGCAGCAATAAACAGGTCAGGAGAAGCGTGGTTCGTGATTTCTGAAGGCATATCCGTAGTAACGACGACTTTCAATGAGCGAGAGAACATCGAGAAGCTAGTTCTCGCCGTTCGAAACGTCCTCAGTGGCGTTCCGCACGAAGTCATAGTTGTGGACGATAGCAGCAGCGACGGAACGCTGGAAGCCGCGAAACGGGTGGCGGATGTGGCTGTTGGTAAGAAACGCGAAGGACAAACCGTGGGCTTGCTTTTCGGCATGCGCATGGCAAAGTATCCCGTTGTCGTCACGATTGACGCTGATCTGGAAAATGACCCAGCATGCATCCCTGAACTTGTGCGCTTGACAGCGGAGTATGATGTGGTTGTGGCTTCCCGCACCAAACTGCCACGGTTTTCAGAGAAGCTGGCATCTAAGACGCTGGGGAAAATCGTCGGCGTATGTGATAGCTTCTCGAATTACAGGGCATACCGAAAAGAAATCATCCCAAAGCTCAGCCTGAAGCACGGCGAAACCTTCGGCGCCGAAATACTCGTAGTAGCCAAAAAACAAGGGCTGAAGATAGGTGAAATGCACTACGCGCCCCCGCCAAGGCGAAAACGCCCCAGAATCGGCGGCAAAATCAAAGCCAACCTCAGAATCCTCTGGGCATCCATGAAAGCTACCGCAATCTACTTGTTCTAACCTCCACGCCCACCCAGTCAAGCCAGCATATTCGCCCACGGCATCATAATCTTAGTCGCTTTAATAGTTGCCCAGATGCTGCTAGATTTCTTCCAGATTCCTTTTTTCCTGTGCAGTTCTCCCATCGGCTTCGCCTTCTTCCTCATGGTCTCATATATTATCCAGCCGTTGATACTGGGCGCGCTGAACATTATCCTATTTTATAAGCTCTACAACGTCGAATGCAGGATACGGGAGTTCTGGATCAACGGTCTATTCCTATTTCTAGCATTCTCCTCAGTCAATTTGGTTCTACAAACAGTTTTCAACCTGTCCTTAACGCCTGAGTTGGCGATTGCCGAGACATTGGTGCTTGCATACCCGTTCGAACTCATTGGGAAACTCAGCAACACGTAACTGAAATCAGACGAAACAACCAGCGCTCCTTTCGGAAAGGCAACTTAACCAGTTTCCTAAGAACACGAAATGCTGCCAAAACAAATTGGTTATTTAAAGTTCAATTTGGTTATTCAAAGTTACCAAATTGCAAAACCCGACAGCTTTGCCGTCACTGGAAATGTTCCTTCATATCTTCAAGCGACAAAATCGCAACGTTGTTAGCTTTTAATGTGCTCTCAGCCCGATTAACCTCGCTGGTTCGCAAAATCAGCGCAAATTTGCCATCGACATGTACAGCAGACGAATAAGCATACTCAATATTCAGCCCGTTGTCACCCAAAATCTTCGTAATCCTCGAAATTCTATCACTCTCAGTAATCAAAATAGCCGTTACCTCGGTGTTCTTATGAGACTTCGCGAGGTTAAATTCAGCATCCTCCAGAATCTTCGAAGCCTTTGCAGGGTACTCTACAATCATCCTGATCAAACCAAACTCGCCCGCATCAGCAATAGACAGCGCAAAAATCCTGATTTGAGACCTGTCCAAATGCGCCATAACTTCCGATAGCGAACCAGGTCTGTTGTCCAAGAAAACACTCACTTGAGGTACAGGCACCGAAGACACCAAAATCAAATAGACTCAAACAATATTTATATTTTGACCTCTCGTATATTCAAAAGTCCCAAACTGGAGAAACTCCGCTTTGCTAAACTGCATAGAAGTTACAAAATCATTCGGGGGAGTTCAAGCACTAAAAAAAGTCAACCTCACAGTTAACCAGAACGAAATCGCAGGGCTGGTCGGACCGAATGGCTCAGGAAAATCCACGCTCCTCAACCTCATAAGCGGAGTTTACAGACCCGACTCCGGCAAAATCCTATTCGCAGACAAAGAAATATCAAAACTGCCTCCCTACAGAATATGCGCCCTTGGCATAACCAAAACCAGCCAAACCGTTCAGTCCTTCCCAGACATGACCACCCTCGAAAACGTGCTAACAGGCGTACTTTTCTCGGAGAAGAAAGCCGAAAAGAAAACCGATTCAAAAGTCAGGGCAAAAGAGCTTCTGGAATTTGTAGGCTTGCCTAATGAGAAATTCAATGTTCTCGCCAAAAATCTGAACGTCATCGAGCTTCGTCGCGTGCAGCTTGCAAGAGCCCTCGCCACAAACCCCAAGATGCTCTTGCTGGACGAACTTCTCACTGGGCTTAATCCTAAGGAAAGCGACGAAGCTATCGAGTTGATTAAACTCATCAACAAGCAAGGCGTAACCATTCTAATGGTGGAACACATAATGAGAGTAATCATGGGCTTAAGCGACCGCATAGTCGTCCTAAATCACGGTGAAAAAATCTGCGAAGGAAAACCAGGCGAAGTATGCAATGACAAGGAAGTAATCAAGGTTTATCTGGGAAAGAAATTCCAGTTCGGTGAAGACTAGATGCTGCAAGTCGAAAAAGTCTCCGCGGCTTACGGTATGGTGCAAGTTCTCTGGGAAGTGTCTTTCAATATCCGCCCGAAAGAAATCGTCAGCATAATCGGACCTAACGGGGCAGGCAAAACCACCCTAGTAAGAACCATTGCAGGGCTGCTTCCGGCAACGACTGGAACAATCCGCTTCAAAGGAGAACCCATAGAGAAGCTGCGCCCATTCGACATAGTCAAAAAGGGAATAACTCTGATTCCTGAAGGCAGAGAAATCTTTCCAAGAATGACAGTGGAAGAAAACTTGCTCTTGGGCGCCTATACGAAGAAAGACAAAGCCGCTGTCAAGGAATCAAAAGAAAAAGCCTTCGAACTCTTTCCAGTTCTCAAGAAAAAAGAAAAAGCTTTGGCTCAGACTTTGAGCGGGGGAGAACAGCAAATGCTCGTTATCTGCAGAAGCCTGATGGCAAATCCTGAACTTTTGATACTGGACGAGCCTTCGCTGGGTTTAGCTCCGATAATTGTGGAAAAGGTATTGGATACTGTCACAAAAATCAACGAGGACGGAGTCACCATCCTTCTGGTTGAACAGAACATACGCGATTCCTTGAGCATTGCTAACAGGGCTTATGTCCTTGAAGAAGGCAAGATTATAATAGAAGGCGAAGGCAGAGAACTTCTGAACAATAGTCACATAAAAGAAGTTTACTTGGGACTTTAACTGGAGAGAGTGCAAGGATGACGGACATATATTGGAACAAAACCATCGAAACCATGCCGAGAAAACAGCTAAAAGCATACCAACTCAAGAAACTCAAGGCACAGGTAAAACACTGCTACGACAACTCGGCGTTTTACAGGAAGAAACTCGACAAGGCAGGAATAACGCCCGCAAGCATAAAAACCCTTGAAGACCTGCAAAAAATCCCTTTCACAGTCAAAAATGACCTCCGAGACAACTACCCCTTGGGCTTGGTGGCTGTCGAACCTGACGAAATCGTCGAAGTTCACGCGTCAAGTGGAACCACAGGTAATCCCATAATTGGAGCCTACACAAGAAGCGACATGGAAGCTTGGCAAGAACTCATGGCAAGGTCAATCTACACCTCAGGCGGAAGAAAAGAAGACGTCATACACATCGCCTACGGCTACGGGCTGTTCACAGGCGGCTTAGGCTTCCACTACGGCGCTCAGAAAATCGGAACAGCCATAGTTCCCGTCGGCGGCGGAATGACCCAGAGACAAATAAAACTCATGAAGGACCTCGGCGTCACCGTGCTCTGCTGCACTCCCAGCTTCTCCGTATATCTGGCTGAAACGATGGTGGCAGAAGGCATTGACCCGCGGAAAGATTTGAAACTGAGAATCGGCATGTTTGGCGCTGAGCCTTGGTCTGAAAAAATAAGAGAGCGCATTGAAGCAGCTCTTGGAATCGAGGCGTTTGACGTTTACGGGTTAACGGAACTGTGCGGACCAGGCGTTTCAGTCGAATGTAACGAACATAACGGTCTTCATATTTGGGAAGACCACTTTATTGTCGAAACCATTAATCCTGATACAGGCGAAGTCTTGTCCGATGGCGAAGAAGGCGAACTAGTTTTTACTCCTCTCTCAAAAACCGCTCTTCCTCTTCTAAGGTACAGGACACGAGACATTTCAGTGGTGCAAACTGACGTTTGCGCCTGCGGGCGCACCCACGCGAGAATGATGCGGGTGACTGGAAGGTCCGACGACATGCTCATCATAAGAGGTGTCAACGTATTCCCATCGCAGATTGAATACGTCATAATGAGCTTTCCAGAACTAGCCAGCCAATACCAAATCGTCCTAGACAGACCTGGCGCACTGGACACTTTCGCCGTGAAAGTTGAGTTAACCGAAGAAGCCTGCAAGAACAAGCAGTTGGACTTGAACGCGTTCAAAGGCAAGATTCAAAGCAAAGTGTGCAACATCACTGGACTTAACCCAGAAATCGAAATTGTGAAGTGCGGAGAAATCCCCCGAACTGAAGGAAAGGCAAAGCGAGTCTTGGATAACCGCACGGGCAAGACATGAAGGATTAAACAGAAATGGTTTCGAAGATTGCCTTAGACAAACCGAATAGCTATGTACTGCTGAATGGGGACGAGGCAGTAGCAAGAGGAGCCGTGGAAGCAGGCATAAAAGTCGCCGCTTCTTATCCAGGAACTCCTGCCACGGAAATTCTTGAAGCCATCGCCGAAGTGGCAAAAGCCTTCGGCATCCATGCTGAATGGAGCGTAAACGAGATAGTTGCCACGGAAGTGGCTATTGGCGCCTCGATGGCAGGCGTCAGGTCTATCGTGTCTATGAAGCATGTCGGGTTGAACGTGGCTGCCGACGCCGTCATGACTTTAGCTTACACAGGCGTTGTGGGCGGATTGGTTATCGCTGTCTGCGACGACCCTGCTTTGCACAGCAGCCAAAACGAACAGGATACAAGGTATTTTTCGGTTCACGCCAACGTGCCTCTAATGGATGCTGGAAATCCTCAAGAAGCTTATGAGATGACGCGGGCGGCGTTTGAGCTCAGCGAAAAACTGCAGCTGCCCGTCATTGTTCGCTTGACTACAAGAGTTGCTCATGGAAAAGCTCGAGTCCGAATAGGCGAGTTTCTGAAACCTAATCGGAAGGCTGAGTTTGACAAGGACGGCTCAAAGTGGGTTATGGTTCCTTCTAACGCGATTAGGCAGCATCGAATTCTCAAATCAAGGTTGTCTGAAGCGCAAAGGCAAGTTGAAGAATCGGTTTTCAACCGTTTGGAAGACAACGGGAAAAAGATAGGGATTATCGGAAGCGGCGTCGGCTACTACTACACAAAATCCATGCTGAACAATGACAATTTCTCATGGTTAAAGTTGGGGTTCGTGTATCCCTTCCCCACAGGTTTGGTGCGGAAGTTTGCCTCAAAACTAAAGAAAATAGTAGTTGTCGAAGAACTGAGACCCTACATTGAAGATAACCTGAGAGGCTTAGAAGTCGAGGTCGTGGGGAAAAGCCAGCTTAGACTAGAGGAAATCGGTGAATTCACACCAGACGTGATGAGAGAAGCCCTCTCAAAGATGGGACTTTGCCAAAAAGCCGAGGACGCAGAAGTTCTGGATTTGCCGCCTCGACCGCCTGTCCTTTGCCCCGGATGCCCTCATAGAGCTTTCTATTACGCTTTGAACACCGCAAGCCAATTCGTAAGTTGTGATGTTGAGAAGTGCGTGGGCTGCGACATCTGCGAACTTGTCTGTTCTATGGAGAAAGAAAAAGTCTTCAACCCATCAAAATCACGAATTCGCACCGTAAGGCTCAACCAGATTCTAAACGCGGCCATGATCTGCCGTACCTGCAAAAACGCACCCTGCGTCGCAGCCTGCCCTAGGGACGCGCTGATCCAATCAGCAGAAACCGGAACAGTAACAGTGGACGAAAACAAATGCAATGGCTGCGGCTGGTGCATCGAAGCCTGCGAGTACGGTGCAGTAACGCTTCATCCAATTACACGTAAAGCGATTATCTGCGATACCTGCGACGGGGAACCAGAATGCGTGCAAACATGCCCAGAAAGCGCCTTGACCTTCGCAGGAAAAACAACCGACAAAATCGTCACGGGCGACATAGGCTGCTACACCTTGGGCGTTCTGCCCCCCGTAAACACGGTTCAAACCTGCCTGTGCATGGGAGCTGGGATTTCTCAGGCAGCGGGAATGGTGCACGCAGGCGTCAAAGACAAAGTGTTTGCCCTCATAGGCGACAGCACCTTCTTCCATGCGGGCATGCCAGGCTTGCTTAATATAGCCTATAACAAAGCCAACGTCTGCGTCGTCATCCTAGACAATCATGTTGTTGCCATGACGGGGCATCAGCCCACTCCGGGTTCTGGAAAAAACGCAGTGGGCGAAGATGCAAAGATAGTGAAGCTTGCCGACATTGCGCGAAGCCTCGGAATCGACAAGGTTGAAGTTGTTGACCCATACAACGTAAAAGAGACCACGCGGGTGGTCAGGGAGATTCTGAATTATCAGGGTCCTTCAGTGATAATCTCCGAGCGCGCCTGTCCGCTCAAGCTGGAAAAAAATCCTGCTCGGGAAGTTTTGGAAAAGTGCAATTTATGTGGTGTGTGCGTGAAGGCTTTCGGTTGCCCAGCCATTTCCCTTACGCCTCAACGCGCCGAGATTGATGCTACGCTCTGCTGGGGCTGCGGGGTCTGCGAGGCAGTTTGCCCCTTTGACGCGATAAGGAGCACTGAAGCGAAATGAAGCTGGACCTCATTTTCACAGGAGTCGGCGGTCAAGGCGTAGTCGTCCTGAGCGACATTTTCTGCGAAGCCGCAGTTCTGGACGGTTTCGACGTGGCGAAAGCTGAAATCCACGGAATGGCTCAACGTGGCGGCTCAATAAGCGCTCACGTCCGAATCGGCGACAAAGTTATCTCTCCCCTGATAGAGCGGGGAACAGGCGACATAATCGTGGGTTTCGAAATACTTGAAGCCGCCAGAGCGCTGCCGATGCTTAAGAAGCAGGGAACGGTGGTGGTGAACACGAAGTACATTCCTCCCAACAGCGCACTTCAAGGATCAGCAAAACCTTTGACACCTAGCGACCTGATGGCTCTGATTCGCAGGAAAGCGAAAGACGTTTTCGAGGTTGACGGAATCGGCATTGCCAACAAACTGGGAAATCCATTGGTTGTTAACACTGTCCTCTTGGGGGCAGTTTCCGCACTTCCCGAAAATCCTGTGAAAAAGGACTCTTTCCAGCAAGCCATATCGAGCAGGCTCAAAGAGAAATACATCAAACTTAACCTTGAGGCATTCAATCTGGGCAGAGAAAACGTGTTGTTGAGTTAGTTTTATTAACTGAACGCTTTGATATACAAAAGAAAAAATAGAGAGAGGACATTAGAATGCAAAAGAAAATACTTGCCGCACTTGTAGCAATAATCATAATAGTCGCTGCAGCCGTTGCAGCTTGGCAATTAGCACCACAATTCTCCGCTTCGCCTTCACCTTCGCCTTCTCCGACAGCAACCGCAACTGCGACTCCATCTTCTTCACCGACATCCACGCCTTCGCCTGAAGCACGAAACATCAAGATAGGCTTGGTTGCGCCAATATCCGGCTCGCCAGTCGGACAGGATATGGATCGCGCCGCCAAAATGGCCGTTGATGAGATAAACAATGCAGGTGGAATTTACGTTGCTGCGTGGAACACAAATGTTAACATCACTTTGATAACTGCTGATACTGTGGATGATGCTCCAGGAAACGCTGTGACACCTGTTACCCGTGCTGTGACGTCGGATCAAGTTGACCTTCTCATCGGAGGTTACGGCAGCGCTGGAACCCTTGCAAATGAAGTTGTTGCGATTACGAACCGTGTTCCTTTCATCATTACTGGCGCTTCAAACCAGCTTGTCACGCGCAGAGGACCCCAAGGCGACTATGGTGGTCTTCCAGTTGGTGATGCAAACAGGATTGATGACGCTGAAGGCATGAGCTACGTGTTCCACTACTGCACAACCACCTACCACTACAGCAAGACCGTTGTTGACTTCTTTGCTACCGTTATGAAGCCGATGGTTGCTCCCAGTCGCAATTTCAGCCTGGCGATTCTGTTCCGTGATGATGCCTTCGGAAATGGCGTTGAGCAAGCCAGCAAATTCTGGATACAGAATGAAAGCCTGCCCATAAACATCGTTGCAGATCGCAAGTACCCGACCACCACCACCAACTTCCAGACCGACTTGACCGCAATCAAAGCAGCCAACCCTGATGCCGTATTTGTCGTTGACAACCCCGACCGAACACCAAACATAATCAAGCAAGGCTTAACTGACGTAGGACTGAAAACGGTTTACATAGCAGTTGAGAACAACGAAGACCCAGTATTCTACTCTGGACTTGGAAGCAGCGGAGACAAACAGCTTCTGGAATCCAAATTCGGCCCATACGTTGAACCAACATACTTGCAGGCTGTGGCAACATATGTTCAGAAATACAATGCAACCTACAGCGTCATTCCGGGAATGATGGGTGCAGACACTTATGACGCTTTCTACATTGCTAAAGCCGCAATCGAAAGTGCAGGAACAGTGGACAAAGCTGCAGTCAGAACTGCAATAGAAAACATTAACCTTGATGACATGCTGATTTTGACACAGACAGGCAAAATCCAATTCAGCACAGGACAAGACTATCATGAGATAGCGCCGATAACCTTCATAGAGCAGCTAGTTTGGAACTCAACAGCTAACAATTTGCGACCGCTCATTGTTTGGCCAGAAAGCGTACCAGGCGTAGGCACAATTAAGCAGGCAGACTTTGTTCTGCCCGATGGGTATCAACCAGGAAGTTAAGGGTCCCACCATTACCCCCCTTCTTTTCTTTTTGTCAAATCTCGTACATTTTAAATAGTCAACGTGAGAAAATATGGGAGATTAAACGCTGAAAAGGAAGAGGAAGTTGCCGTGGACATCTGGCCAGTCATCCAGACGCTGTTCTGGGGAGTAGCAATTGGTTGCGTATACATCCTACTGGCAACTGGTTTAAACATAATCTTCGGCGTCATGAAGCTAGTAAACTTCGCCCATGGACAACTGTTGATGATCGGTGCGTACTTTGCATGGACTTTTGTCGCTGCCACGGGACTGAACGCCTACTTCGGCATCATCGCAGCCATGGCGGGAGTTGCCGTCTTGGGCGTGGTCGTGGAAAGGTTCACTTTCCGCAAGGTTCTTGGCACTGACAAGTTGAACGAGATTTTCATCAGTTTAGGGCTGATTTACATCTTCGAAAACGCTGCGATGCTTATTTGGGGAGACAAATTTAACGAGCAAATCGCCACGCCGCTTAGCAACATGAGTTTGGCTTTAGGCGGCGGTTTATCATTGACCTACGACAGGATAATTGCCGTGATTGTGGTGGTTGGCATTCTCATCGGTCTAACGTTGCTCCTGAAGAAAACGAAGGTAGGCTTGGCCATGCGGGCTACGAGCCAGAGAAGCAGCACAGCCATGCTTATGGGCGTCAACATTAACAGGATTTACATGTTCACTTTCGCGCTTGGCGCGGCATTGGCTGGCGCGGCTGGTGCACTTTACGGCATTATCTTCTCGTTTAACTATCAAGTCGGAGCAATGCCGACCATCATAGCATTCGCCATAATCATACTCGGCGGGTTAGGAAGCATAAGAGGCGCCATCGTTGGCGGGCTTCTGTACGGTATCGCTGAGCAGATGGCAACCCTCTTTCTGGGCGGCATATGGGCAAACGCCGTTGCCTTCGCTTTGCTTATAGTTGTGCTGGTTATCAGGCCGACTGGCATCTTCGGGGAGAAAGGTGACTGACATGCTGACGAAGGGAAGGTTCTTTGGGTTGTTGCGTTCAAAAGCCTTCTACGTCATGCTGGCGGCTTTCGCAGTTGCGGCTGTCATCCCGCTGCTGATTACAGACAGATTCTTCCTTTACGTTTTGACATTAATTACCATCTTTGCGATTTATGCATCAAGTTGGAACTTTCTGGCGAACTCAGGCCAGGGCTCGCTTGGGCACGCCGTTTTCCTGGGGATAGGCGGCTTCGCGTCCGCAATTATCGGCGGTTCCATCGCTAGAAGTCTGGCTGGCTTTCTTGGCGCGTCACGAATGCCCGTCGGCTTTGCATCCTCGGTGGTTCAGGTTTCAACGCTGCTTATTGGTGCCACGGTGTCGGCGGGAATTGGCTTACTCATCGGCCTGGTCTGCGTGAGATTGAAGGCTTGGTACTTGGCGATGGTGACCTTTGGGTTCTCGGTGATTGCTGGAAGCCTGTTCAGCCAGTTTGACTCTTTCACTCACGGCATAAACGGCTTCGCCCCAACGACGCTGGTCTCTGGAGGTTTTCCCTTTTACCTTCTCGTCGTGTCGTTCGCAGTTGCCTCTGTCTCGGTGATGTTCCTTGTCATGCGTTCGCGTATAGGTTTAGCTTTCCGAGCGATACGCGAAAATGAAGCTGAGGCGAGGATGGTTGGAATCAACACCGCCAAGTACAAACTGTTGGCTTTCGTTTTCAGCACGTTCTTCGCAGGAATTGCTGGAGGCTTGTACGTTTACTTCATTGGGTTTGTGGATAACTCGATTTTTTCTCCTGCGAATTCGTTCACTCCGCTCATTATGAGTGTCATCGGCGGGTTGGGCACGATTGCTGGACCCATAGTTGGAGCGGTGATTCTTACTTCCATTCAGACCATATTGTCTTTGCCGAGTGTTACGGATTCTTTGCAGAATGCGCTGGGGCACTTTTTCCCTGGAGTCAGCAACGTGGGACCCCCGCTCAGTTTCTTATGCATAGGCGTGTTCCTTGTCCTCATCGTCATTTTCGCGCCGAAAGGTGTGGTCTCAATTGTTCAAAGAATCAATAGGTTTTTCCACAAACTCACAAGCGGAGGATTGCATGAATGAAGGGAACGGACAGTTTCAGAGAACTGCTGGGCATCCAAGTTGTTGAAGTGAAAGAAAACTACGCCAAGATGAGCATGAAGGTAACCAAAGCGCACACGAATTTTCATGGTGTAACCCACGGCGGGGCAGTCTTCTCCTTGGCGGATTGTGCCTTCGCGGAAGCCGTGAACTTCGGCGGCACGGTTGCGGTTGCGGTGCAGGTTAGCATCAACTTCTTGAGACCCAGCGTGGAAGGCGACACGTTGGTTGCTGAAGCAGTGAAGGTTTCGGAAGGCAGAACGTTCGGGCTGTATAACATTACCGTCCGTAAGGATGATAAGGTTGTGGCTGTCTTCTCTGGACTCGCGTACAAACAGCAGCAGTAGGTTCGGGAGAAGCGTGGCTTGTGATTTCTGAAGGCATCTCCGTGGTAACGGCAACTTTCAATGAGCGAGAGAAAATCGAGAAGCTATTTCTCGCAGCAAAGAAATTTTCTCCGTGGCGTTCCAACCATAGCACATTTAAACACCAAACCCCTTGAGAGAGTGAAGCGCAAAGCATGAATTCCACCGCAAAGCAAATAGCCAGACAACGCGTACAAACCCTCTTCCAGCAAGCCACATGCACCTACAAAACAAACCCCAAACTCGCACAACGATACCTAAACACCGCAACCAAAATAGCCATGGCAGCACGCATACGACTGCCAACCGCCTACAAGCGCCAAATCTGCAGAAACTGCAACACACTCCTCACACCTGGATACACCAGCCGCATCAGGCTAAAACCCCGAAGAGAAACCCACCTCACCATAACATGCTTAAACTGCGGACACCAAACTCGGCTTCCGACAAAGCCAAAAAGGAGAAAAAACCAAAATGAGCAAGATAACAACAAAAATGAAGCGCCACGTAAGGCATGAACTGAAAGAGGAAGGACCCACTATATGGGTAGGAAAAGAGGGTTTAACTCCAGGCGTAACCACGCAGGTTGAGAATCAACTGCAGAGGACCAAAATGGTGAAAATCAAAATTCTCAAAAGCGCCTTAGCCACAGAAACGGCTAAAGCCATAGCGGAACGAACGGCACAACAGGTTGACGCGGCACTGGTGGAAGTCAGAGGACACGTATTCATACTTTATAGACGCCGCCAAAAACAGCCTGCGCCAGATGCGCCTGAAGCATAAACTCTGTTTCACCTAATTCTTCACTCTTTAGTGCTCTAAAAGGTAGTTATACGTGTGCAATTGGTTCTGTAAAGACGTCGGTAAAGGCTTTTCCATGTAAGCTTTCGGTTGATACTGCGAGGATTCTAAGCATCCTCATTTGATTAAAGGATTTGCTAAAATTATTTATTTGAGAAGGGTAAACTATGAAGCATGATACATGTCGGGTTTGATAGTGCACCAATCAGGAAGGTATCTCTTCTTCCTGATGGGAAAAAAGGGTCAGAGTTTGTTGCCAATCTAGGTGTTTCAGTTACTGTTGCTGATAAGGAAAGGTTTGAGAATGCCTATGACATTGTAATTGAAAATGCGTTTAAGAAAGTTGGGGCAACTCGGAAAAAAAGGTTTTACAAAGGTGCTCATTTAATAGGTCAAGTTAAGGAAAATGCACCGCAAATTATAGCTATGATGCTTAACGATTTGGCTCCAGAGATTTTGCATATAGACGTATATTGTGCATATTATTCAAAAGAATATATTTCCCTCTATGGGCAAAGCGAAACACAACAACTGTCGCCGCCAGCCTTTGTAAAGAAGACACAAGGTGCTTTTCCGCATGTGTGCGCTTGGTGGTATGTCACCAAGTATGCACAAACTGAAAACCCTCTTTCTCTTGAAATAGATTCAATGCAAACTGCAACTACTCCAGCATGGCGTGAATTATCAAACGCGTCAAGGAAAAACGTTGGAATAGAGTTTTATTTTGGTGGTGATGAATGTAATCCAATAATTTCATTAGGCAGATTTAATTCTTAAATTAATCCGAATTTTTCACAGGGGAACAGTAGAGGGTCGTTCTTTGCTTGAACCATTAAATGGCAAATGCTCAGTTTATATGTCGAAAAGAAAAGCATGGTTTCACAATTTAGGGTCACGCGGTTTTATGCTGAAGGCGACAGCCCCAGACCTTGACATCCAAGCGAACACGCAGCAATTCATCAAGCACCCTATCACATTTTATTATACAACTGACAAACCCGCCGAAGGCAAGGATGAAATTGCAAATGCTATTTATTTATCTCCAATTTACAATGCAATCGCGTATAATGTTTCTTGCAATAAAGGTGGGATGAAGAGGTTTTCACCTACTGAAGACGTACATATATGGAATCCTGAAATCGACAGCATTGTCCCTTTTACGAAGAGCGACCTAGAACAATTAAAGCGATTAGAAACATATGGGTATACGCTTCCTACGTTGAGGGACCCGAAGGACTTGATTAAGTCCTCTAAATTCTAAATCTAAAGTAGTAAGACGCACTTTCCGCGTACAAGAGCTACCCTTTGGTCTTAGGGTGCCCATTAATTGCATGAGCACATGTTGTATTTAAGATTTGTTCTGTACCACGTTGAAACCCCAATCTGAACTGCAAGACCACACAATTGAAAAAAAGGGATATGGTTACGCAGCTCCTCAGCGTAATCGCACTCTGCATAAACAAACCGTCTAAACCACACACAACACCACCCAACATGCCGCACACCAAAACCAACATCCAAAACCCCACAACCACAACCCACCAGCAAAACCAAAACCAACCAAACAAAAAACAACAACCAAAACACAAACCACAAAGAAACGTCTAAGCAACCACCCACAACCACAAACAAAACAAAAACACACTCTCCACAGACACCAAAACCCACAAATCCTAAACACACAAAAACACATGTTCAAACGGAAAAGACCAAAATCCACACCCAGATAATATTTATATTAGGCTATATTGTTTTACTGGAAGGAAAGCCGAAAAGGGATAAAGAATCTTGACAACTCCACACGATGTACCAGCATCAAAACTCATCGAAAAACTGGCCAAATACCTAAAAGAAAACATCGAGCAAGTGCAACCTCCAACATGGGCAGCATTCGCCAAAACAGGCAGCCACGTCGAGAAACAGCCACAAGACCCCGACTGGTGGTACACCCGCAGCGCAAGCATCCTGCGAAAAGTCTACATTCACGGTCCCATCGGACTGGAAAAACTCAGATCCGACTACGGTGGAAGAAAAGGCTTCAGCGTCAGACCAAACCACGCATCAAAATCTGGCGGAAGCAACATCCGAAAAATCCTGCAGCAGCTAGAAACCGCTGGTTTAATCCAAACCATGCGTCCGCAGGGAAGAAAAATGTCTCCCAAAGGAAGAAAGCTGCTTCAAGAAGTAAGCCAAGACCTGCAGAAAGAAATGGTCAAAGTCATTCCTGAACTCAAGAAGTATCAAGGCGAATAAGCGATGTCCGATGAAGAGCTTGATGCCATCCGCAGGAAAAAGCTCTCAGCGTTGCAGCAGCGAGGTTCTGATGACCAGCGACAAAACCAAGCTGAAAAGCAGATGGAAGAACAGAAGCAAGAGCTTCTGAAACAGATTCTGTCGCCTGAAGCAAGACAAAGACTCACAAACCTCAAAATGGTGAAGCCCGAGTTCACGGAGCAGCTGGAGCTGCAGTTGATACAGTTAGCTCAGATGGGCAAAATACCGATACCATTGTCGGATGCTCAGCTGAAACAAATATTAATCCAGCTTCAATCTCGGAAACGAGAAACAAAAATAACAAGGATATGACAAGTATGGCGCGAATTAAACCAGCAGCCAAAAAACGCAGATTAGCCAAAGCCGGCAAACAGAAAGAATCCGTCCCAACATGGGTCATCGCAAGGACAGACGGCAAAGTTAGAACTAACCCTAAACACCGAAGAAACTGGCGAACACGAAAAATAAAGCCATAGGAGAACCAGAGACATGAAAAAACCAGCCAAAGAAGAAGAAATGCCTGAAGAAGAAGTAGCGGAAGCAACTGAAGAAAAACAACCCGACGAAAGCCTCATGGAAACAGCAGAGAAAGAAGTCGAAACAGAAGAAACCGCCAAAGAGGAAACTGCACCCGCACCAGCCGAAGAAAAAGAAGCCAAGCCAAAAAAGAAGAAAGAAGAAGAGGAAGAAGAAGTCGTTGAAGAAAAAACCTACACCATCCCGCTTGGCAAAGCACTCATCATGCCGCCACGCAAACGCGCCCCAAGAGCCATGCACATGATTCGAGCCTTCATAATGAAACATATGAAGATTCCAACCCGCGCTGAAGAAGACGAAGAAGAACCTCCGCAACTGACAATAACCAACGAATTGAACAAGAGGATCTGGGGAAGAGGCATCGAAAAGCCACCGCGGAAAATCCGTGTCCGAGCGACAAAAGACAAAGATGGCAACGTTACGGTTCACCTAGCTGAGTCCGAGTAAAAGCATCAACCTAACTATTTCTCATCTTCTCGGAGATTTTTGCTGCCACAGAAACATTGACCTGTTTATAATATTCGTTGATGGCACTTTTTGAGAAAAGCAAGGCAGCCGAAACTGACGTAATCTATTTTGCAAAAAACAACCGCCAAGTCACCTTTTCGCTTCAAGATTGGGAAGCCAATCACGTGATGTTAAGATAAGGAGTTACAATTCATAAGGACTTTATCTTTTGCCGTTTTGATTATGAACAAACAATTGCTCAGCGGAGTTCACAGTGCGATGAAAAAGCAGTCTGTTTCAGAGAAGAACCTCCATCGGAAGAATCAGATGGTAGAAGCAAAAAGGCAAAAAAAGACCGATGCAGACGTAACTGAACGCAAAAAAGCTGAAGACGAGTTGAAAAAGCAGAAAGAATTTGATGAAAACATCATTAACTCCCTTAGTGATGCTCTACTGGTAATTGATCCAAGCAATTTTAAGATACTGCACGCCAACAAAGCTGCTCTAAGGCAGACTAAGCTAAAATTGAAGGAGATAGTCGGAAAAACCTGCTATGAAACGATGCATCATTCGTCTAAGCTTTGCTGCTTGCCTGATCAAACCTGCCCAGTGCAAGACTCTCTGAAATTAGGCAAGAAGGTCACAGTTGAGCACGTACATTTTGACAAAGAAAACGGCAAAGAGTTCGTGGAGGTCACGGTCAATCCTGCCGTTACCCCGGAAGGAAAGACGGTGATTATTCACGTTGCCAAAGACATAACAGAAAGGAAGCGTATGATGCAACAATTAGTGGACAGCGAAGAAATGTTCCGCACCATAAGTAACGCCGCCACAGACGCGATAATTTTAGCTGATGGCCATGGTAAGATAAGCTTCTGGAATCCGCCCGCTGAAAGAATTTTTGGCTACTCAAAAAAAGAAGTAATGGGCAAAGCGGTGCATGAACTCTTTCCTCTAAGTTTATCTTCCAAAGAACGAAATATCGTGGATTTAGCCTTCAAGGAATTTTGTGAAACAGGCAAATGCGACTTTGCTGGGCAAACAGTAGAACTAGTTGCCAAAAAGAAAGACGGCTCCGAATTTTCACTTGAGCTTTCACTTTCCTCGATGAATCTCAAGGGTAAATGGCATGCTCTGGCGTTGGTGAGAGATATCACTGAGCAACAGTTGATTAGGAAACAGATTGAGGAATACTCTCAAGGATTAGAATTGACTGTTGAAGCTCGCACTCAAGAATTGATGGAAGCAAACCAGCGCTTGTTGAAGGCAGAACGGTTCTCAGCCATCGGCGAACTCGCTGGCATGATTGGTCATGATCTGCGTAATCCGTTGACTGGAATAAAAAATGCTGCCTACTACTTGAAAAGGAAACAAGGTTGCTTGGACGAGGCTAAGGGAACCGAGATGCTTAGAATAATTGACAGTTCGGTGGAGCATGCGAACAGAATCATAAACGATTTGCTTGAATACTCAAGGGAAATCCACCTTGAACTTGAGGAAAGCTGCCCAAAATCGCTGATGGACTATGTTTTGCTTATGATAAAGATTCCCAGCCACATCAAAGTACTGGACCGAACGCTTAATCAGCCGACAATTTGGATAGATACGAACAAGGTTGAAAGGGTCTTCATCAACCTTATCAAGAATTCAATTGATGCGATGCCCGACAAGGGAACGCTGGAAATCAGAAGCCGCCAAGTGGGAGATAACGTGGAGTTTGTTTTCACGGACACAGGGACAGGTATGACGGAAGAGACTCTTTCGAAGATTTTCATGCCGTTGTTCACCACGAAGGCACAGGGCATGGGTTTCGGTTTAGCCATCTGCAAGCGCATTGTGGAAGCGCACAAGGGGAGAATAACGGTTGAAAGTTCAGTTGGCAGAGGAACAACCTTCACAGTGATTTTGCCTGTTGAGCAGAAACTGAAGGCAGGGCGGGAAGACGCATGGCTGTTTTCACAGGATACCCTGCAATCTGTGACGGAAACGCAAGAAAACAAGTAATTTGTGTGAACGGAAAAACTCGCCTTTTCGTTTTAAGTCAGTTCCAATTTCCAACTGGACGTTAAGGGTTTTTGCTTCCTACCACGGCAAAGCCAGAATTTTCATGACATTATAGGAAGTCGGTTTTGGGTTGCAGCGATGGCTTCAGGCTTTCCGAGAGCTTTAAATGTGCTCTCTCCAACACAGTCATACAGTTCAAACGTCAGTAGGAGAATAAATTTGGCCGTTTACTTAACCAGCATTGTCGGAAGCGCAAGCATAGGCGTCTATTCGCTCGCCACGGAGAAATTTGTGGTAATCCCAAAGATGGTTCCACTTGACAAAGCTGAGAAAACAGCTGAATGGCTCAAAGTGAAACTTGTCCACACCACCATCGGCGGTTCCCTGCTGGCAGGCGCTTTGGCGTGCGCAAACTCAAATGGAATCGTGCTTTCCCCGTTTGTCAGGGAAGAAGAACTTGCAGCCATAAAATCCGTTTTTGAGGGCAACGTTCTGGTTATGGAGACCAAAAAAACGGCATACGGCAACCTGGTCTTGGCTAACGACAAAGGAGCCTTGGTTGACCCGCGTTTGAAGGAACCGCAGATTAAGCAGATCTCTGAAACCTTGGGTGTTGAGGCGGTGGCGGGAGAAATTGCAAGGTTGCCTTACGTTGGCTCGTTGGCTGTCGCCACGAACAAAGGCGTTTTGGCGCATCCGTTGCTCAAGGAGGAGGAGCGGAAAGTTTTGGAGAGCGTCTTTAAAGTGCCTGTGGATGTTGGCACGGTGAACTGCGGCATTCCCTATGTTGGCACAGGCTTAATTGCGAATAGTGCCGCGGCTGTTGCTGGTTCTTTGACAACGGGACCCGAGATGTTTATAATTGGGAATGCACTGGATGTTGTGCAGGAAGTTGAATAGCATGAAGGTTTTCCGAGTAACAGGCGAGATATGCAAGCCGAACTTGAAGACAGCGTTCGCGAAAGAAGTGATAGCTGACGAATCTGACCACGCCGTGGAGAAAGTCTACACGGAAATCGGCAGTAGACACCGCGTCAAAAGGTGCCACATGAAAATAAGCAAGGTCGAAGAAGTCACGCCTGAAGATATTGCTAATCCGATTTTGAAGAAATTGGTCGCCGGGGAATAAGCGGTTTGGCAAGCGGCAGCAAAGAGGAAGAGGAACTTCGCAAGTTAAGCATGGAAATCAGGTATTTTGAGCAGACTGCTGAAGGTTTGCAGCAGCGTCTCAGCATGATGAACGCCGCAGTAGCTGACTTGTCTTACGCCAACATGACTTTGGAGAGCATAGAAACGGAAAAAGAGAACGCAGATATGCTTGTGCCCATCGGCGGCGGTAACTACATCAGCGTTAAACTTGCCAATCCTGACAAAGTAGTTGTCGGCTTAGGGGCGGGCGTATCCGTTGAGAAGACGTTGCCCGAAGCCAAAGCTATAGTGAAAGAACGTATGGATGAGTTGGAGAGGGGTCGTGTTTCGGCGCAGCAGCAATTTGACCAAATTGCGGAACGCATCAGTCAAGACAGAAACCGCATGGAAAGCATGCTTGCTGGGTTAAGAGCAGGAAAGCAGTAAGCGATGTTTGAGAAGCTCAAGTCAGGGTTCAAAGGTTTAGTAACCAAAGTAACCACAACTGAGCTTAAAGCTGAAAACCTGCGCCCTGTCCTCGCGGATTTTAAGATGACTCTTGCAGAGAACGACGTGGCTTTTCCCGTGGCGGACAAGGTCTGCGACGAGCTTGAGAAACGCTTAGATGGCCTGCAAGTTAAGCGCTTGGAAGACCGAAAGAAAGTCGTTGAAGATAACCTTCGTCAAGTGCTCTTGGAAGTCATGCTTACCAACAAAAAAATCGACATTTTGAAGGAAGCTGAAGAAAAACGCAAGAAAAAAGAGCCTTACGTGCTGCTTTTCGTGGGCATAAACGGCACGGGGAAAACCACGACCATAGCCAAAGTGGCACAGTTCTTCAAAGACAAAGGCTACTCAACCGTTCTCGCGGGCAGCGACACTTACCGCGCTGGCTCAATTGAGCAGCTGGAGGAACACGCGAAACGGCTTAACATGCGTATGATCAAGCACCAGTACGGCGCAGACCCTACAGCTGTGGCTTTTGATGCTGTGAGCCACGCGAAGGCACATGGAGTAAACATTGTGCTAATTGATACGGCAGGCAGGATGCAGACTAACCAGAACCTCATGAAAGAACTCGCCAAGGTAAAACGGGTTATATGTCCTGACTTGACGATTTTAACGGTGGATTCGCTTGCAGGCAACGACGCCGTCGCGCAGGCGGAAGAATTCAACAACTGCGTTGGCATCGACGCAACCATACTGACGAAAGTGGACGCGGACGTAAAAGGCGGCGCATCGTTAAGCGTTACTTATGTGACGCAGAAGCCTATCCTGTTCATCGGCGTCGGACAAACATACAAAGACCTTGAAGTGTTTAACCCTGAAAAATTCGTGCAGATGATTCTCAGATAAGCTTCAAATTTGAGAGGACTCTGATTGCCGATTGCCTTCGACATGCAAGGCAAGACTATCCATGACGAAAACTCCGTTTTCTTGGTAACTAATCAACTACATTCTGTGACCTTTTCTTAAAGTAGTAAACTATCAAAATTACGCCAACGACAATTGTCGATAGAGCAATTCCTGCCCAAATAATGTAGAAAGGCGCTTCATGTCGGAGAACACCTAGGTTAAAGGCTATTTCGTAGTACACTGTTTGCGGAGGTTGCCAGTTTCCGTCAGTGTCGTTGGCGTAAAGCGTTAGGCTCCTGCTGGCATCGCCTATTTCGATTATGGTTCCGTTTTCAGAGACCGTGATGTTGGCGCGGCCGTCAAGACTGTATCCGACCCATGAAAGTGACTTGTTCGTTTCGAATATCAGCGGAACATGAATGTACGGGTCATAAATAGCAGCGTAACTTGTGTTCGCTGGAGACAGAATGATAACTGTCGGAGGTATGGTTGGAGTTGGTGTTGGAGGGGGTGATGGTTGAGTGTTTATGGTGAAGAAGATAGTATCGGACTTTCCCATGTTTCCAGCAGTATCATTAGCATAAACAACAACGCTATGATAGCCTTCTGTTAACCATGTTAATGTTGTGTTTCCAGCTACCGTTGCGTTTGCTCGATTATCTAAGCTGTAGCCTATCCATGAGGCTGCTTCATTAACGTTGAAATTTAGCGGTAAAGTTGTAGGTATGTTAGTTGAGTTGTATCTTCCATTTTCTATAGACAGATTTGATATATATGGTGAAAGCGTGTCTATCATAAATTGAGCACTTGCCGTCCCAGACATTTTCTGCGGGTTGCTGACGTTGTCAAACCAAGTTTGGTAGATAGCCAATTCGTGCTTGCCTTCAGCTAAGTTGGGCAAAACAAAACTGCCTATTACGGTCTGGTCATAAGTTCTAGGCGTGATGTTTCCTTGCAACCAAGAGTCTTGGATTGAGGGATAAGGAGGAGTAATCTCTTCTTTGATTTTCTTCGTGTCCCAAATGTACTGTCGTGAACCTCCGTCTAAACTGAAATAGTAGCTCCAGCCTAGAACATAAGAAAGTGAGTTTGAAGTGAAATTGACGGTTATCGTGTTCACGTTGTAAGTAAGGTTTTGTGGATTCTCGATTGTGAGATTAACGTAAAAATTGGAGGTAGGGTCAGCCTTAGTCAAGTCAACTTCTTGCATTCCAACCCATATCGAGATTAGTAATGTTGAAATGATTATTGCAGCTGAGAGTGTGTTCCTCATTTCCCTCAGCGTTATATTGCGTCAAGTTGGGATTTAACTTTCACTGAAGAACGCAAAGGTTCTCCCACAAGAACATCTTCAAGCAGAAGTTCAACCTGCACTTCAGCCCAATGCACAAGGGAGGAGAGGGCGCAAGCTCCTTGGGCACTACTTGCGCCAATTCAAGACGAATTAAGACTTTTTACGCCTTTTTGAGACGCATGAAAAAACCAAAGCAAACCCAGAAACAAAAAAGCAAACCAAAACACAACCCACAGAAACGATAGGGGGCTATAGACTGCACCGAGCACAACAGCTCCAAACTTTACACTATAGCTTTAAATCAACTCACCAAGAACTAATACTGTTATGGACACGTTAATCGACGATATAGGCAGCTTCCCCTTTCCACCAAACGTCAATCGAGAAGCTTTCAACCAAGCGTATCGACAAGCAAGAACCCTAATCGCCCAAGGCGAAGACCCAACAAAAGACGAATTCGTCAACCAAAACTTCTGCCACGTCACCCTCGACACCTTCAAACGCAAAATCCGCACAGGACTCGACGTAGCCACACATCCACAGCAGTATGAGGGAACCCGCGAAATCAGCGACTCCATCCACAAAGCCATGGAAAAAGGCACCTTCATCGTCGAAGACAAAGACGCGTTCCTGCCAGAAGTCTGCTTAATCACCCAAGAAGCGAAGCAACTCAGCGAAGAATTCGGCAAAAAAATCCTCCTCCGAGTTTCACTTTTCGGACCCATGGAGCAGTACCTGAAAGAAATCGGCACCGCACCCTACCAGGACGTGCTGGAAGGCTTCGCCGAAACCGTAAGGCGCTTCGCCAAAAACTGCATCGTAGACACAAAATACGTCAAAACCGAAGTCATATCAATAGACGAACCCAGCTTCGGCTACCTCAACATCGCAGCCTCAAACGAAACACTCAGCGAAGTCATGGACAAAGCCTTCAACTTTCAAGGCGCAACCCGACAGATACACCTTCACAGCTCCGCAAGACTACCTGACCTCCTGCGCATAAAGAACATTGACGTCGTATCCTTCGAGTACGCAGCATCCCCAAAAAACATAGAAAGCATCTCCAAACGCATGCTCGAAGCTGCAGACAAGCAAATCCGCGTAGGCATCGCAAGAACCGACATAGACGCCATCCTAGCCGAACTCCACGACCAAGGCGTAGCAAAGCCCACAGCCGAACAGATGGTTGAAAGCGAACAAACCATACGGAAAAGGTACCGCACAGCCAAAGAAAAGTATGGCGAACGCATGACTTTCACAGGTCCAGACTGTGGACTCGGAAGCTGGCCCACCCAAGAAGCCGCACAACTTCTGCTGGAGAAAACGGTGAAAGCCGTCAAAGCAGAAACAGCAACAAAAATCTAAAATACGCATTCATGCAAACTAACACATACCTCAGCTGGTGCAAAGATGGGATTCTTCAAAAAACTCCACAACAAAGTAACCCCTCCAGACGCAACCGTCGAAGTAAAACTCAGCAAATTCGCTTTTTCGCTGGGCGAAAACATAGAAGGCACCCTAACCCTTGCTTCACGGGAAGATTTTGACTGCACCGAGATTCGCTGCGAGGTTGCCTGCACCGAAGAAGCCAGAGTCCCAAGCTACCAATACGACCCAATGGTCAAACGTAATGTGCTCAGAGAAGTTACAGAAACCCGAGTTCTCTTCGCGGCAAAACCGGTTCTATCTGGGAAAACTCACATAATCAACGGCGAAAACCGAGCCTTCCCCTTGAACATCAACATCCCCGCTGGCGGAAGACCAACATATCAAGGTATCCAAGACAGCGTCGCATGGACCATCAAAGGCGTCATAGCCGTCGACGGCAGACCCGACGCCACCTCCCACACCGCCAACTTACAGGTGATTCCGCTTCCACCCCCAACGTCATTTGCAGGGCAAGCTGTGGTCAAAGAAGTTGTCCGCGAAATCGTCAAAATCCCTTGTCGCTACTGCCAAACCCTGTTTGACCAGCTTGAAACGACGTGCCCGAACTGCGGGGCAAAAAGAACCGCGTAGGAAGCGGTTTACTCTTCCTGCGTGGCAGGTTTCTTCTTTTCCTCGCCAGGTTGACCTTTAGGCAGTTCCTTGAAGCCGTACATGCCAATCGGCGGCCAACCCGCTTCAGGCATAGACGCGGGCACGAGCATTATGGTGTTTGAGCCTGCTTGTTGACCTAGCTCGTAGAGTATGTTCATCCACCTGAGCCTTAAGCCTTCGTGGCTGGTCTCGTACATCTTTGCTGCTTCAATCATCTTCTGCGCCGCTTCAAACTCGGCTGTGGCTAAGGTAACTCTTGCGATGCGTTCACGTTCAGCCTGAGCCTGGCGCGACATGGCATCTTGCAGGTTGGCTGGAATGATGACGTCTCGGACTTCCACGGCAGTAGCTTTTATGCCCCATGACTCCGTTTTTTCGTCGATGATTTCGCGCAGGTGGGCGCCGACTTTTTCGCGTTCCGCAAGCAACTCGTTCAGTGAGACTTTGCCTATGACTTCCCGAAGGGTTGTTTGAGAAGCCAGCTGAGTGGCTTGATAATAGTTCTCGACCTGCAATACTGCTTTCTCCAGGTCCACTGGTTTCATGTACAAGACGGAGTCCACGTTTACGGGCACGTTGTCTTTTGTCAGGGTTGACTCGGTTCTGAACTGGATGGTGTCTATGCGTGTTGAGATTCTTATGGGTGCCCTGTCGATTAAGGGTATGAGATAAACGATTCCAGGACCTTTCAAACCCGTATAGCGTCCAAGCCTAAGGACGGGCATGCGTTCCCATTCTCTGAGAACTCGGATACCGCTCAAAAAGAAGAGCGCTATTACGACGCCAACGAACCCGATGACGTAAGGTAATATATCAATTTCTGCCAAACTTACCACCTTAACGAGTGTTAATCAGCTACTTGGAGAGTTAAGCTTTTTCCTCGACAGGTTTAACCGTTAGGAACATGCCTTCCATGCCAACGACTTCCACCTTTTCACCGTTGTTTACCCACGCGCCTTGAGCGGTGGCTTGCCAGAATTCACCCATAACTCGGATTTCACCGTTGGGTTTAAGGTCAGTTACAGCTATGCCTCTTGAACCGACTAACGCTTCTAAACCTGTTTTTACTTTAACATACTTTGCAGTTAAGCCTTTGTAAAGCATCACTGCAGCAATTACGGCTATGGCGATGACTATGACCGCGAGTGCTACTTCCGCCTGCGCATCTAATCCGTAGTAGTTGAAACCTAGAAACGCCGCGAAAAACAGCAGTGCTCCGACAACTGCGCAAACTCCAGACACAAAGGCTAGCCAAGCGTGCATGCGTACTCACTCCTATAGCATGATATAAATGGCAGTGCCTATAAGTTTTGCACTTCTTCCACCGAGGCAGGCGCAATCTATTCTTTCTGAAAAAGAAGAAAATTTGGGAGGTTTCGGCTAGTTCCAGTTTCCGTCTATGAGAAGATGGGAAGTAGAGACGGGCAAAGTTCTTGCGTCTGTGCTGACGCGTGGTGTTGGTGATGGGAAATGATTGCGTGGTGTTGGTCTGTGCAGGGGCTGCGGCGGTTCAAGTTCTGATATTGCGTTTAGTTTATTCATCATTTTCACCTTCCCTCTCGACGGGTGTTATGGTGAGTTCTTGGAGTTTTTCCTCGCGGATAATGGTGAGCGTGGCTTTCTTACCTGCTACGTCTTCAGCCAGCAGCCTCGGCAAGTCGTAGAAGTCTGCGACTGGTTTGCCGTTGAACGCGATTATTACGTCGCCCATTGATAGCCCTGCTTTCTTGGCTGGCGTACCGGGCTCCACTTGGAAGACCATGACGCCTGTTTCCTGCTCGATGCCTGCTTCATCTTGGATTTCTTGGGGGATGGCGACGGTGTTGACGATTAAGCCGAGGTATGCTTTTTTGACTTTGCCGCCTGTGAGCAGTCGGTCGGTGATTGCTTTGACTTTGTTGACGGGTATGGCTATGCCACGTTGCCAAACGTACGCTGTGTTTATGCCGATAAGTTTGCCTTCCGCGTCAACGAGGGGTCCGCCGCTGAAGCCTGGGTTAAGTTTGGCGTCGGTGGCGACAACGTTTTCCATGGCTGTTCCGCGGAAGCCCCGTATGGTGCTGTCAGGGTTGGTTATGATGCCTGTGGTGGCGGTTGGTTGTTTCCTGTTGAAGGGGTTTGCCAGCGCCAGAACGAACTGTCCTGTGTTCAGTTTGTCCGAGTTGCCAAGTTCAATGGGCTCGAGGTTTCCCTGTTCCGTCTTCAGCAGCGCGACGTCTTTGTACGCGTCTGTGCCGACGACGTGGGCGTCGAAGGTTTTTTCACCCTGTCCTATGCGTACTGCGTTGCATCCTTGGAGGACGTGATTGCAGGTGACGATGTAGCCTTGTTTGTCGAGGACGACGCCTGTGCCTCTGGACATGCGTGCGTTGACGCTGACCACGGATTTTGAGAGTTTCTGCACGAGGGCAGTTGTCGCGTCTGAGAGCGACTTGAGCAATTCTAAACTGTTAACGAGTTGACTCATCATGTTTACCTCTGCAGAATAGAATAGGCAGTTTGGTATTTGTTGACTGAGACCCTGCGAAAGTCAGTCACAGAAAACTAAGTTGGCATTGGGTAGAAGCCTTGGCTGCCGAAGTAGCCAACGTGCCTAGCCACGGGCGCATGAGCGTGCGAGCTTAACTTGCCAATGTGCGCCATGAGCTGGTAAGCCGCTTTCAACGCAAGGTTCTGGTTGTAGCCGTGCAGGAACTTGGCTTCGATTGTGAGCGCGTTTAGGGTGATTTTCGCGTCCACTTGGATGTCGCCGTCTTCCGTGACCCACTTGAGTGTGGTGCCTTCGCTGTTTTCAGCTAAGCCGAGCCATCGAAGCAGACCGAACCACCTGCCTTTAAGGTTCGAAACCAACAGTTCGACAGAAATGTCTGAGGGCAGGTACGTCTGCAATAGGACAGCGCGCGATTCGCCTAAGCTGCCTGAGTGGTTTTTGAGTTGCTTGGCGATTTCCTTTGTGACGGTGTAGCCTTCACTGCTCTTTTTCACTATGCCTTCGGCTTCAAGTCGGTCAAGAATCCGCGAGAGCGTCTCAGGATGCAAGCCTAGCCTTCGCTTTAAGCCTTCAAATGTGAAAAACGCAAATTCCTCTTCGGACAAAAAGGCGAGGACGTCCACATCGCGTTCGCTAAGCGACCAGTCAGGGAGTCCCTGTAACGTGACATCGAGCAAAGGAATTATCATAACTTGCTTTATTGCATGAGTCACAGGTTTCTTTTGAATATTGCTCTTGTTTTGGGGCAAACTTGAGGTTTGTCGCACGAGGACAGGGCATTCATGGTGTTTTCTCAGAAAAGGCTTTAATGAAAACTCAGCATGATACTCTATTGAGAGGGAGCCGAATCTGGGCAAAACTGAGCTTGAAGGAACCACCCTGAGAGTGTACGCGTTTGTGGCTAACGCAGGCAAACCCGTTGGCACGCATGAAATCATGAGAGGAGCCCACGTAGGCAGTTCAGGCTTAACTTACAAGCACCTTCAAAGGCTTGAAAACTTGGGTTTGTTGGCAAAAAACGATTATGGCAACTACGTTCTTAAACAAAAAATAGCCGTGAAAGGCTACCATTGGGTTGGCAAACGCTTGCTACCGAGAATGATGCTCTACGGGCTCCTCTTTGTAGGAGTTCTAGTTTTGGAAATTGCAGTTCTCGCCATTCACTACAATGTGGAAACGTATGAGTTCAAAGTTTTCTTCCTGATTCTGGGCACGATAACCACCGTGGCTGCAATTTCGTTCATTATCGAAGGCTTTAGAGTTCTGCAGAGACTGAATCAGAAAAAGGAATAGCCATCCAAACCTCAGAGCAACATCTCAAGCCTGTTACAAGAAAATTTTAAATACTCTCCCCGATACCCCCCTCACAAGGGTAGAAGGGAAGAAAAATGGTGGATCCAGTCGAAATTATAGCCATAGTGATTCCTATAGTTGTTATTTTGTACGCGGTTATTTCTTCGCTTCGCATAGTAAGACCAACAGAGAAAGGCTTGGTTGAGCGACTGGGCAGGTATCACCGCTTCGTACAAGGAGGACTAACCTTCCTCGTTCCACTCGTGGACAGAATCATCAAAGTTAACATCACCGAGCGCATGACGGCTGTTCAACGGCAAGACGTAATCACGAAGGATAAGGTCTTCATGGGCGTTGACGCCGTTGTGTTCTACAAGGTGAAGACAGATGAACTTTCAGTTAAAGCCTCCCAGTATTACGTAAACGACTACAAAGCCCAAATAGACACCCTTGCCCGCACAGTCCTCAGAGATATTATAGGCGGTATGGACATGGCTACAGCCAACACTTCCAGACCTATAATCAATAAAAATCTGAAGGATGCCTTGGATGAGCAAACCGAGAAATGGGGCATCGAAATCGTCAGAGCAGAAATCAAAGACCTCGAACCGCCCAGAGAACTCATCGTCTCCATGGAATCAGTCCTGAAGGCAGACAACGAAAGGCAAGCCGCAGAGAAAACAGCCATCGCCCAAGCAACATTAGCCAGCGGTCAGAAAAACGCCGCCATCCAAGTAGCAGAAGGGCAAAAACAAGCCGCCATATTGCAGGCTGAGGGACAGAAAACCGCCACCATCGAAATAGCCGAAGGCGACGCCCAAGCAACCAAACTTCGGAACGAAGCGTTAACCACTTACTTCAAGGACAGCGCCGTGGTCTTCAAGCAACTCGAGACCATTCAGGCAAGCCTGCAGAACAACAGCAAAATAATTGTGCCCGAAGGCAAAGCCATATCGCTTATTCTCAACGAACAAGAGAACTTGACGAAAGCCACCATCATTCCGATACCTCAACCGCAGCAGAAAACCAGCAAACAATGAAAGCAATGTTAACCTCTTTCCCACATTTACGTAAGCACTTACCAAAAAATCCAGCTTTTGGTCACAGAACTCAGGACAACCCTCGCTTCCGCCTTTAAATAAGGGGGCTATAGTCTGTTCCGAGCATTAGCTTTCAAGGCCTGAACAAGTTGTCTCTTTCTGGAGTTCAACACCGTAATATTAATTAATCCCATGGAGAAATTACAATGTGCTACTTCCTACCGCTGGAATTGCCGCAAACGGATTCCAAAAAATTCAGTTTTAGGGAGACAAAAATAAAATGACACAAAATGATGCAGCTAGCAAGCTAATGGTAAAGGGGACAACAACCATCGGAGTCGTCTGCAAAGACGGCGTAATCTTGGCTTCAGATACACGAGTAACCATGGGCTTCTTCGTAGCCCACAAACAAGGGAAGAAGGTTTACAAAATCGACGACCACATCGGCATGACCATCGCAGGCTCAGTTGCCGACGCACAGAAAGTCATCGACATAATCACCGCCAACGCGCAGCTCTACAAAGTAAACCTTAACCGTCCCATGCCTGTCAGCGCAGCAGCAAGAGTAACCAGCAACCTCCTGTTCAGCGCAAGAGGCTTAATGGCGCAAATCCTCATAGGCGGAATCGACGATACAGGGCCACACCTCTTCAATCTGGATCCATTCGGCAGCTTAAACGAAGAAAAAATGACTTCCACAGGTTCAGGTTCACCTTTAGCCCTTGGCGTTTTAGAAGACAAGTGGCGAGAAGGCATGACCGTTGAAGAAGCTTCGCCAATCATTGTGAAAGCTGTCAACGCAGCCATGAAACGCGACATCGCAAGCGGCAACAACTACAACATAATAATCATCGACAGCAACGGCTACCGCGAGCTGACCGATGCAGAAAAACGAGACCTCCTATCAAAGGGAAGCTAAATTTTTGGCGAGAACACAACAGAAACAGCAGGAAAAAGACAAGGTTGAAATTAGTCAGTACATCCTGCAGCATGTACCCCAAGAAGCAGAAGTCACACGCATAGAATATGAAGGACCCATGCTCAGCGTCTACACGAAGAAACCTGAAATCCTCGTTGAACAAAGCGGCGTCATAGCCGAAATCGTCGGCGTCATCCGAAAACGCATCGTCGTCCGACCTGACCCATCCGTTCGGCTGCCAGAAGCAGAAGCAGAAAAAATCACGCGGGAACTCATCGCTAAAGAGGCCGAGATAACAGACATAAACTTCGACCCAAGCCTCGGCGAAATAATCATCGAAACCAAGAAGCCCGGTTTAGTCATCGGCAGAAACGGCGTTGTTCTCCAAGAAATAATAAAGAAGACTCGTTGGCGGCCACATGTTCTGCGCAGTCCGCCGATAAAGTCCAAGATTGTCACTAACATGCGTCATTATATGCATTCGGAAAGCCAAGAGCGCGAACGTATCCTCCGCACCATAGGCGAACGCATCTTCAGACCCAAAACCTACGATGTTGGCGACGTCCGCTTGACCGTGCTCGGTGGCGCTCAGGAAGTTGGGCGTTCAGCTTTTCTAGTTAAAACTCGCGAGAGCAGCGTGCTGCTTGACTGCGGCATCAACCCGGGTTCGCAGAGGCCGTTTGAGGGTTTTCCACGGTTCGACTCTCCTGAGTTCCAGATTGATGCGCTTGACGCTGTTGTTATTACTCATGCTCACTTGGATCATTGTGGTTTGACTCCGTTCCTGTTCAAGTACGGTTATGATGGTCCAGTTTACTGTTCAGCGCCCACCAGCAATTTGATGACTATGCTGCAGCTGGACTACTTGGACGTGGCTGGAAAGCAGGGCATTACGCCTTATTATGACCAGAAAGACGTGCGCGAATGCGTACTGCACACGATTCCGCTGCGCTACGGCGTAGTCACGGACATTGCTCCTGACATCCGTTTAACGCTGCATAATTCGGGACACATTTTGGGCGCCTCGATGGCGCACCTGCACATCGGCGAAGGTTTACACAACATTGTCTACACTGGAGACTACAAGTTCGCGCGCACGATGCTGCTGGAGGCTGCGGCAAACGAGTTCCCACGTGTTGAAACAGTAATCACCGAAAGCACCTACGGCGGACCCGACGATGTTATGCCTTCTCGCGTTGAAGCGGAAGAGCGGTTGACACGAGTGATAAACGATACTTTGGAGCGCAAAGGCAAAGTGCTCATCCCCGTTCCTGCTGTAGGCAGAGCCCAGGAAATCATGCTTATCATCGACGGCTACATGAAGCGCGGAATGATGAAGGAGGCTCCTGTTTTCATAGAGGGCATGATTAGTGAGGCTACGGCGATTCACACTGCTTACCCAGAGTATTTGGGCAGAGAAGTAAGGCACAGCATCCTGCATGAGGAGGTTAATCCGTTCCAAAGCGACTACTTCACCATCGTTGAGCACCCCAGTGTGCGGCAGGGGATAATTGAGGGTGAACCGTGCATTGTGCTTGCGACTTCAGGCATGCTGGAGGGCGGTCCGGTGATTGAGTACTTCAAGAACTGGGCGGACAACGAGAAGAACACGATTATCTTTGTGAGCTACCAGATCGAGGGCACCATGGGAAGGCGCGTGCAGAAGGGCATTAACGAAGTTACGATGCTGGATAACGAGGGCAAAATGGCGGTTGTTCAGTGCAAGCTGCATGTTGAGTCGATTGAGGGCTTTTCGGGGCACAGCGACCGCAGGCAACTGATTAATTATTTGACTAGTTTGAATCCGAAGCCTGAGCGGGTTTTTTTTGTTCATGGCGAAAAATCTAAGATCAATAATTTGGCTAACTTTATCGATAACAAAGCAGGCATTAACGCGATTGTTCCAGCTATTTTGGAGACTTTTAGGCTGCTGTAGGCAGCGGCTCGTTTTGGGCTGGGGTTTTTTCGCGCCAGATTCTTATTTTCGGTGGGCAGATGACTATGCGTTCTTCGCCTAGTCGTGCGATGTCGCCGTGGATGGTTTCGGTGAAGTCATAGAGTTCGTTTACGGCGTGTTTGACGTCTTCGATGCTTTTGTTTGCTAGGGGTGTGATTCGGAGGATGAGGATGTTGCCGTTGTTGACTTCGGTTTTGATGTTTTCGATGTCGGTTAGGTCTTTGAGGGGCATGGCTTTGAGGTAGGTTTTGGGTGTGGTTTCCGTGGTTTCTGTTGGTGGCGGTGGGGTGGGGTTTTCGGTTGGTGTTTGAGGCGCAGGGTTGGGGTTTGTTGGAGTTGGTTCTGTTTTTGGCTCTTCTTGTTTTTTGGGTTTGCGGAATATGTCTAGGGCTGGCAAGTTGGTCGTCTCGGTTGTTATGTTATTGTTGTTTTAGCAGTTAAGCGTTTCTTTATTTTGAGTCTGTTTTTTGGCGGTTGACGTGCGTTTGGTTGGTTTTTGGGTGGGGTTGCTTTGTAATCGCATGGTTGTGTACGTGTGGAGGCGTGTTCTGTTTTTTGTACGGCATGGTTCTCGTAGGAGAACAGTTTGTTCTTCAGGGAGAGCTAAAAGCCACTTGTGCTTAGTGTTTGGTTGGTGGTGACGGAGCGGAACAAGAACCTGCGTGTGGCTGTTTGCCTGTCAAGTCGTGTGCCCTGAAAAATTCATGCTTTCTCTCCAGCATGGGCGGGAACACCTAAAAAACGTGGCGCATTGATGGCTTCGGGACTTGTCCCCAGCGGTTTGGCAGGCAGGCGTTGCATGTGGGCATTTTCCTCCCCATAGTCGAAAAACATCCTCCCCTCGTAACCGCTCCGCCGCCCAACCCCCTTTTTGTTTTTCGCCTATCGACTCAAAGGGGCGAGTTCATCTGGGGACGTTTGCGGGTATGATTGGCAGGCGTTCGTTTAGCCTTTTTGTGAAGGAGATTTTCAGGTAACCCCGAATTGAGCTGGTTTTTTGGTTGCGGCTTGCCTCGAGTGCGCAATTCATATTAGCCCGCAGCCACGTCTTATCGATTCGGATGATGAACTCTAGAGTCACTGAGCTACAGCGGTGATATTGACTCGACGGGCAATCTGACACTGCACTATCCATTTGCGTTGCAGAAACGTGAGGGTAGCTAATAGCTCAGCACGGATTCAACGTTCAAGTTCAACACAACTTCGGAAATGTCACTCGCGTACTCCGCAGTTCGGCGAACACTTTCGATAACCAGCCTCAAGTTGACCATTTCCTCCACCCCCATATTCGTCGATCCGAGCACTGCTTCCTTCTCCAGCTTATGCACTTGACTAATTTTTTCGATCACGCTTTCCGCCACGTTGTAGTCCCGTTTAAACAACGCGTCTATGGCGCTTTCAAACATAGAAACAGCCAGCGCACTCAGTTGGCTAATTTTCTCAACAAGGTCCCCGTTGACTGGATTTTTCAGGAAAGCCACGTTTTCCGCGATCTTCGTGGCGTGGTCTGCAGTTCTCTCAACCGATTTCGCAATAAGCCTGTAACCAAGGCAGTCTCGAGGGCTGTTTAATCCGATTTCTTTGACTGTTCGAGGGTTTGAAACTGCCAATTTCAGCAGTCGCACGATGTATAAGCCGAAGCGGTTGACTTCTTTGTCCGTTTCAATAACAGATTTCGCGGCTGAATAATCCAGACTCTTTAGGGCGGTCATGGCTTCTTTGTGCATGGATGCTGCTATTATTGACATGCGACTCAGGGCGCTTTGAACTGTAAGTTCGGGGTAGTTGAGCAAAACCTGTAGAGTCAGTTCTGTCGGAGTGTCGATGACGATTTCTGTTCCAACGAGATAGTTTCTGGCGAAGTTTTTCAGGTGATTTCTCAGTTTCGCGGACAGCTGCTGCTGACCCTGCGTTTTTATGTGGAGAATGTTGAAGCCGTCTAAGTAAGCTGAAATGGATTTCCGCATCACTGCGTCTGGCAAGTCATTAGATGAAACTCTGATGAACGCTTCATCCTGTTTCTCCTTTTTTTCCTGCTTCGAAGGCGCGACCGATAGTGACCCATCGTCTTCTTCGCGGAGCAACATCGAGCTTCCTTTCTTCAGCTCATTTCGCGTGACCCAATCCTTCGGCAAAGAGAGAATGTACGTTGATCCGCCCGTGATCTGAAGTTTTCTTTGATTTTCGTTTCCCGTTTTTCTCGTTTCAGCATTGGAGTTCAAATAATGCACTACCGCAGGGTTACATAGTAAGACTATTGTCTCGTTATATACATATCATATCTATATAGTCTATAAAGTTTATGGAGAGCACCCATATAACAAACTTTCAATACGTAGTTATCAAAAACGAGGAACAAAAAATGAAAACTACATACACAATAATAGCCGCAATAGTTGCAATCGTTATCATAATAGGCGCCATCGTTGCCTACACAGCTCTATCAAATCCCGCAGCATCGCCAAGCCCTTCACCTAGCCAGACACCAACGCCAGCGCCATCATCGACAGCATCACCATCACCAACATCACCATCACCAACATCGACACCGACACCTGCACCCCAGTCAGTAATATTAAATGGCGCAGGAGCCACATTCCCATATCCACTACTCAGCGCTATGATAACAAACTACACGCACACTAAATCAAACGTCCAAATCAATTACCAGCCAATCGGCAGCGGAGGAGGAATATCAGCCCTCAAAAGCCAAACGGTAGATTTCGGAGCCTCAGATGCACCATTAAGCGCCTCAGACGCCGCTAACATACCAAATGCTCTTCATATTCCAGAAACAATAGGCGTAGTAACAGTAGCTTACAACTTGCCAGACATCTCAAAAGGTCTCCACTTGACAGGCCAAGTCATCGCTGACATCTTCCAAGGCACGATAACAAGCTGGAACGACGCAGCCATACAAAACCTCAACACGAACGTAACTCTACCAAATAAAGACATACTAACCATCCACAGATCCGACAGCTCCGGAACAACCTTCGTCTTCACAGGCTACCTGAGCGCATCAAGTGCCTCATGGAACATCACAGTTGGACAAGGCAAATCAGTTGCTTGGCCAGTTGGAATAGGATCAAACGGCAACACCGGAGTAGCTTCAGTAGTCCAAGGACAACCCTACGCAATCGGCTACGTAGAACTAGCTTACGCAGTTCAAAACAACATGACCGTAGCGGCAGTTCAGAACCCCGCAGGAAACTGGATTCTACCATCGCTTGCATCAACACAGGCCGCTGCTCAATCAGCTGCTTCCTCAGGTCTACCGGCAGGCAATGCAAGTTGGACGATGGTGAATATTCTCAATGCTCCAGGCGACCAAGCATATCCAATAGCCAGCCTTACCTATCTGCTATCATACAAGGAACTCAACGTGATTCCAGGAATGACACAAGCCAAAGCAACAGCACTTGTACAATTCCTTTGGTGGGTTGTACACGATGGTCAACAGCTTGCACCAAGTCAAACATACGCGCAACTTCCGATAAACGTAGTGCAAATCGACGAAGCAACCATCCAATCAATCACCTTCAACGGACAAACCCTACCAACAACCTAAACAGAGTGGCATACACTTTGCCACATTACAACTCTTTTTTGTTAATACACTTTGATAAACCAAGAGCAGATGCGCATGACTAAGAAGTTAACAGGAGATAATCTGTTCAAAATCTTAGCCGCTATAATCGCAGCATCCGCGCTCGTTATCCTCATAATTACCGCGTACACTCTTGTCACAGGTTCCACGTCAGTTGTGGAACGGTTCGGAATCAATTTTTTTATTGGAACAAAATGGAATCCCGTCGAAGGAAGGGAAGTCTTTGGTGCTCTTCCCTATGTCTTCGGAACGCTCGCAACATCAGGTATCGCGCTCCTCATTGGGGTGCCCATAAGCTTGGGAATAGCAATTTTTCTCGTAGAAATGGCTCCAAAAACTCTGAGAGTGCCAGTATCGTACCTTGTGGAATTGCTGGCAACCGTTCCAAGCGTAGTATACGGGCTTTGGGGACTCTTTGTCTTGCGTTTCTGGGTTCAAAATTACGTCGAGACCCCAATTTCCACTTACCTGGGATGGATTCCGATATTCAGTGGAACACCCTTCGGCTTGGATGTGTTCACCGCTGGAATAATCCTATCAATCATGATCATACCTACTGTAGCTTCTGTCTCGAGAGAAATCATTAGCGCAGTCCCCGACTCAATCAGGGAAGGCGCGTACAGCATTGGAGCAACAAAATGGGAAGTGATCCGATACTGGGTGCTAAGTTACGGTCGCTCCGGACTTTTCGGTGCAATCATTCTCGGTCTGGGAAGAGCAGTGGGCGAGACAATGGCAGTCACTATGGTGATAGGAAATACTATTGGTCCCACTGCAATGCCTACCTCACTTTTCAAGCCAAGTCAGACACTGGCTTCACTTATAGCAAACAATTTCCTGGAAACTACACCGGGAACACTTGAGCGCTCTGCGTTAATCGGCGTCGGATTAATTTTGCTCTTGCTCAGTCTTCTCATAAACATCATAGCGCAGATAATGGTGACTCGCGTTTTGAAGGTCAAAGGAGGTGCCGTGGAGTAAATGAACAATTATTCTTTCAGGAAATTCAAGAATCGGCTCTTCTTTGTTCTCTGCGGCATCTGTGTAATCATCGCGGTCGTGCCATTGTTGAGCATTCTCTTTGAAGTCATAGTAAGAGGGGCACCGCAACTAAGCATCGAGTTCCTTACGCAGGGTCCTGGGACAATCGGGGAATCTGGAGGAGGCATAGGTCCTGCCATACAAGGCTCTTTAATTCTGATAGGTCTAACCAGTCTATTTGGGATTCCCATAGGCATACTGTCTGGGGTATACTTGGCGGAATACGGCACCAATAAGTATGCTGCTGCAATGCGGACCGTGAATGATGTGCTTACCGAGTTTCCTTCCATAGTGGTTGGAATTACTGTTTTCGGTGTTGTTGTCGCCATTATCATAGGTCGCTACTCTGCCATTGCAGGCGCTATAGCGTTGTCGTTCATGCTGATTCCCATAGTTGCCCGAACCACTGAAGAATCACTGAAACTGGTTCCAAACTCTGTCCGGGAAGCTTCGCTTGCGTTAGGCGTGCACAAGTGGAGGACCACAGTCAGCGTGGTTTTGCCAGCCGCTAGAGCAGGGCTAGTCACTGGTACACTTCTGGCTGTTGCTAGAATAGCGGGTGAAACTGCGCCGTTAATTATGACAGTTTTAGGCAACAACTACTTCTTTCAAGGTGTGAATCAGCCTTTGGACGCGTTGCCCTTGAGGATCTGGAGGGACTCGCTTCAGCCTTATCCTTATTTGCAGGCTCAGGGTTGGGGTGCGGCTTTGGTGCTGATTTTAATAGTTTTAAGCCTTAACATTGTCGTCAGAGTGGCGAGCAGAGGTCGAATGAGAAGGTGAAGACGCGAACATGAGCAGCGCTGAAGAGAAAACTTTCAAAGGGGAGCCGATGAGTTCAGATTTGAAGATGCAGACTGTGGGGTTGAACGCGTGGTTTGGCGCAAAGCAAGCGTTAAAGGATATACCCGTCTCGATTAAAGCCAATGCAGTGACAGCTATTATCGGGCCTTCGGGGTGTGGAAAATCCACGTTCATTCGATGTCTCAACCGGATGCACGAGTTGGTGCCTGGCGCCAAAATGTCTGGGCAGGTGCTTCTTGACGGAAAAAACATTTACGCAAGCGATGTTGACCCTGTTATGATCCGCAGACGGGTGGGGATGGTTTTTCAGAAGCCGAATCCGTTTCCCACAATGTCCATTTACGATAATGTGGCGGCTGGGTTGAAGTTGACGGGGATGAGGAAGGGGAAGAACTTGGATGAGGTTGTGCAGCGGAGTCTGGAACAAGCCACCTTGTGGGAAGAGGTGAAGGATGACCTGCGGAAGCCTGGCACAAGCATTTCGGGTGGTCAGCAGCAGCGGTTGTGTATCGCGCGGGCTGTTGCTTTGCAGCCTGAGGTGATTTTGATGGATGAGCCGTGTTCGGCGTTGGATCCGATTGCGACGGCGAAGATTGAGGAGTTGGTTGTGCAGCTTAAGAGCCAGTACACTGTGGTGATTGTTACGCATAATATGCAGCAGGCTGCGCGTGTCTCTGATTTCACAGCCTTCATGTACTTGGGGCAGCTTGTGGAGTTCGGCGACACGACGGGTGTGTTTGAGAATCCGCGGAGCGAGTTGACGGAAAAGTACATAACGGGAAAGTTCGGATAGGTGGAAACATGGCTAGGCTCTTGGATGTGGGTTTGGAGCAGTTGACTGCGATGGTTCACAAGATGGGTGAAGTGGCTGAGAAGGCTCTTTCCATTTCCGTCGGGGGCTTCGTGAGGGGACGGGATACGTCGGAAGATGTGCGTGAGCTTTCTGAGATGCTGGTTTCGATGACGGTGGAGGTTGAGGAAAAATCCTTCTCGCTTATTGCTAAGTATCAGCCTGTGGCTTCTGACCTGCGGATTATTAATTCTTACATGAAAATCGCTTACGACTTCGAGCGGTACGGCAGGTACGCCTGGGACATATCGTTCATCAGCAAGCGCGTGGGCAGGCTGGATAACTGTGAGGAGTGGATTCCTGAGTATATTGGGGATATGGGTGAGAAGGTTCTGCAGATGGTCAGGATAAGCATTGGCTCGCTTAAGAGTTTGGATACGGAGCTTGCGAAGTCGGTGACGAAGACGGAGCAGGAAGTGGACGACATGTACTTCCAGTATCTGGGCAAGCTTGTGGAGCAGGCGGGCGCCACGAACCAGTGCACCATCTCAAGCATACTCGTAGTAAGGTACTTGGAGCGCATCGCCGACCACGCAACCTACATAGCAGAAGCAATAGTCTACATAGCCACGGGCGAAAAAGTAACCCTCAGATAAAAAACGGAAAAACCCAGCCGAAAGTTAGAAGTTAAGATTCTACTCTGCTTGGAACCTGTTTCCGCATTTTGTGCATCTGATGCTCTGTTTCTCGGTTTCCTTGACATAGACCAAAAGATAACCGCAAGAAGGGCACTTGATGGATTTTCTGTTGTTGTTTTCTGGTTCTGTCCTTGCTGCTGTTTCCGTTCTTGGCGCCGTTTCGGTTCTGGCGGCTGTTTCGGTTCTAGCTGCTGGTTCTGTCCTAGGCGCTGGTTCACTTCTAGCTTCTGGTTCCCATTTGCCTGCTTGAACCTTACTTGCCAACTTACTCATCCCACTGTACGACTTCAAAACATCTGCAGCTCCTTTTATGCTTTCCTCAAATTGTGGGGTGTCTTGTTTTGGTTTTGCTGGAGTGTTATGTCTGATTTGATGTTTTGGGGAGGTGGAAGCCAAAGAGGAACACAGAGCTTCTTCTGGGGCTATTCTGAGAAAGTCCACTGCACAGGCACAGCGTCACTGTCTTATTCGGAGTTTGATAGCCAATCTCTGCAGAAAACCTATAGAGAGAGGTCACTATTGGCTGAAAAACCAGCCAAAAGCATGCAGCCAGCTATAAATAAGGGGGCTATAGACTCCTCCGAGCAGCTTCTCCGAACTCTAAAGTACTATATAGAACTACTGAAAGTTTTATAACACATAAACACCAAACAACGCAAGCGTGCACAACTCCTGAGCGGAACACGCCTTGACCCAAAAAATCACCGAAACACTTGACAAACTCTCCTCACGAACAGCTATCAAATACGCTGTTTACGCCTCAGCCATCATCCTATTCTTCGTCCTTATCCTGCTCCCTCCAATCATAGGCATTTTCATCAAATGGGACAATATTCAATTCATCCTAAACCAGCCACCTCTTGTGAATCGCGCGCTCAGTGCTATCCAAAACAGCTTCATTATCGCCCTAATTGTGGCGGCATTAGACCTCATCGCAGGCATACCCATGGCATGGCTCATATCCCGCGGAAAATCACGCTGGCTAAACGCCATCGACACCCTCGCAGACATCCCCTTCATCATACCCACGACCGCGCTGGGATATTCGCTGCTGCTTTTCTGGAGCGGTTCAGGCGGCTTATCCGCCCTCTTCGGAAGCAGCCTCATCACCCCAGGCTGGCTTCTCGTGATGCTGCTCCACTTCACCTTCTCCTACCCAGTCGTCGTCCGCACACTCGTCGGCGCACTCCTCGACTACAAAGTAGAATTCGAACGCGCCTCCCGCACACTCGGCGCACCCCCCTTCACCGCAATGCGCACCGTCACATTCCCAGTCCTCAGACCCGCCATGATATCCGCCTTCATTCTGGCTTTCGCACGCTCAATATCCGAAACAGGCGCAACCATAGTCGTGGCAGGCGTTTTCGAAAACGGACCCGTCTTCATCCAAAACATGAAAACCACTTATTCCGTTACCGACCCCGTTCTCTACAATGGGGCGATAGTCTTTGCAAGCTTCATACTCATCGCCGTCTCCATTTTAGTTTTTGTAGCGATACGACTCGTCGGTCCCAAACTTAGGATACCCCTCAGAAGGGTAAATCCCGTCACGGAGAGGAAACTCAGCTATAGGAAAGCGGAAAAATCAAGGAACACCCTTACGCTCATCGTCTTTTTCGCGTTGATCCTTGCGCCTTCACTGTTCGTTGCTTTGCCCGCGTTCCAGGCAATTTTCACTCCTACGCTTTCTAATGCGTTGACTGCCAGCGGCGTTTGGACAGACTACTGGCAGAGCCTGCTTCTCAGCTATGCTTTAGGCGGAATAGTTACAGTGCTCAACATCATAATCGGTTTACCGACTGCCATTATAATCGCTAGGAAGAAAGCTGGCAAATTCATGTCCTCGGTGTTTGACATTCTCGTTAACATTCCATTGGTGGTTCCTTCGATCGCTTTAGGCGTTTCACTGGGCATTTTCTGGAAGACAAGCTTCGCCCTGCCAGAAATAATACTGCTCATCTTTGCCCATTTAGCTATAACTTATCCGTACTTCGTGCGGTCCATGTCCGCCGCCGTGGAGCGAATAAGCGCCGACATGGAAGAAGCCGCAAGAACCCTTGGCGCCAAGCCGCTGGGCGTGTTCAGAACAATCGTTTTCCCGTTGACCAAATATTCGCTGCTTTCAGGTGCCATCATGGTTTTCACACGAAGCGTAAGCGAAACAGGTGCAACCGTAGCAGTATCCTCCACGTTGCAAACGGCACCCGTGCTCCTAGTAAACTGGATAAAACATGTTGTGCCAGCTACAGGATTAGACATAGCCTTAGCCTCTGGATTCCTCGTGCTGTTCAGCTTCATAATCCTCCTAGCCTTGCGGCTCGTGGTTGGAAGAGAAGAAAAGTATTAGTACCAACCCAAGAACGCTAATAACGAATCAAAACAAAGTGAAAAAACATGCCTGAAGTCCGCGTCGTAAACGTGTCCAAAAAATTCGGCAAAATCATAGCAGTTGACAACGTAAGCGTAACCATAAAGGACAAAGAATACTTTAGCCTGCTTGGACCCAGCGGATGCGGCAAGACCACCCTACTCCGGCTCATCGCGGGCTTAATTGAACCCGACAGCGGCGAAATCTACATCGGCGGCAAACTCGTCAACGATGTGCCGCCTGAAGACCGCGACATCGGCTTCGTCTTCCAGACGTTCGCGCTTTTCCCCCACATGACCGCTTGGAATAACGTGACTTACGGCCCTAAAGTGAAGGGCTTCGATATGGCGGAAGCCACAACCATCGGACATGAGGTGCTTGAGATGGTCAAGCTCCACGAACGTTTGGATGCTTACCCGAACGAGTTGAGCGGTGGCATGATGCAGCGCATCGCCGTTGCCCGCGCGCTCGCCGCAGGAGCCAGGCTGTTGCTCATGGATGAGCCTCTTGGTCAGTTAGACGCGAAGGTGCGGAACGAGATTAGGTATGAGATTAGGCGTATGGCGCTGGACCTAGGCTTAACTGGTATCCATGTTACTCATGACCAGTCGGAGGCTATGGCTATAAGCGACCGAATCGCCGTCATGAGGAAGGGAAAAATCCTGCAGGTGGGCACCCCTCAGGAACTTTACATTAAGCCAGAAAGCATCTTCGTTGCCCATTTCATTGGCGAATCCAACTTCCTGGAGGGCTACGTTTCTGGGAGGACTGATGGAAACGCCCTTGTGGAACTTCGGGAAGGCGCCAAAATTGAGACCACGATTAACGGGGCTTCTTTGGAAGGGAAAAAAGTGGTTCTGTCAATAAGACCGGAGACGTTGATTCTTGAAGAAGGCTTGCAGGATGGTCCCAACGTTGTATCTGGCGTGGTGGAGCGCGTAACTTTTGAGGGACCGAACATACGGTACGAAATCAGGCTGGACAACGAAGAACTCATCGTGGTCATCAAGTCCTCTTTAAGTGAGAAGTGGCTGACTGTAGGTGAACGCGTGAAAGTGTTTTTCCCAGTGGAGAACACTCATGTATTTCCGTACCCTGAAGGCGGGTTGAAGGAGGAAATATCCGCTGGCTAAACAGAAAGAGTTAAAGTTAACCTTCTGCACGAAAGGTGAGGTGAAAGTTTATGGTTGAAATAAAAATTGACGCATCAAAAATCAAGGGCGAAGGAAGCGACGTAGTTAAGGCACTGGCTGATTTTCTGAAGGAAAAAACTGCTGGAGAAGTTACAAACGACGGCGGCAAGATGACCCTGAAAACCGAGGCTGAAGGCGTAAACCGCAAGTACGTGCGTGTGCTGCTCAAGAAGTTTCTTCACCAGAAAGAACTCAAAGACGTCTACCGCGTTATTGGCAGCGAAGAAGAAACGCTTGCTATTAGCGAACGCAAAGTTTACGAAGAAGACTAACGTTACAGCCTTTAACAACCCTTCATTTTTAGCAACTCTTGATTCTTGCTCGTAGATGACAGGACTGCAAAAACATGAAAATCGCCCATTACCGCCACAAAGGCGAGGAATACTACGGCATCGTAAACCAAGAAAAAGTAGTTTGCCTTCCTGAGTTAGCGAAGCGCCTCAAAACAGAACTGCCTGAGCGAATTGAAGATTTCATCGCGGAAGAGAGCGCCGTCAAAACCGCTGAAACTCTCATAGCCAAAGCTTCTTCTTCCGTCATTGAAAACGCTTCTGTCCCGCTTGCCGACTTGTCTATGCTCGCGCCCATTGCGTTTCCTCCGAAAATCCTCTGCCTTGGGCGCAACTACGTCGATCATTCAGCTGAAATGAAAGCGGCGCCGCCTGAGGAGCCTGTGATTTTCATGAAACCCCACACCACCATCATTGGCCACAACGAGAAGATTGTCAAGCCGACGTTCGTGAAGCAGCTAGACTACGAGGGCGAACTCGCTGTGGTCATCGGCAAAAAAGCCAAAAACCTCTCCGTGGCAGAAGCGGCGGACGTGATTTTCGGGTACACTGTATTCAACGACGTTTCGGCAAGGGACTTCCAGTTCAAAGACGGCCAATGGACAAGGGGAAAGAGCTTCGACACCTTCGCACCCACAGGTCCTTGGGTTGTTACAGCGGACCAGCTTCCAGACACATCAAACCTGCGAGTTCACACGTGGGTGAATGGAGAAATCCGCCAAAACGCCACCACCCACAACATGGCGCTTAACGTCAGCCAAATAATACACCACCTCAGCCGCGTCATGACACTGGAACCCTGCGACATCATCGCCACAGGCACTCCTTCAGGCGTGGGCTTCGCCATGAAACCACCCCGATTCCTCAAACACGGCGACGTTGTGCGAATAGAAATCGAAGGGATAGGTACTTTGGAAAATTCCGTTGAAGAAAAGTAGACCAACGCTGAGTTCCTCTTACTTCCTCTCTCTGAGTACTCCCCCTCCCTCTTTTTGGAAAGGTTTGTTTTGGGTTTATTTTTTGTTTCTGAGTTAGAATTTGGTTTATTCCGCGTCTTTAAAAGGTTGAGAAAGTCTTATTTTGTCTGAGAAAGGCGGGTTTGGCGGGTTTGAGTGGGCAACGAAACCAAAATTGGGCTAAACGAAGCGGCAAGGAGCAAAGAAATCAAAGGCGTCGGCGCACTGGAAAAAACAGTGGAAGAGAAGGCTAATCTTTGCCGCTTATGGAGACTTTGCTTACTCCCGATTCCTTCTCCAAGACAATCACGGTCTCGGCTTTTTCCGCGAAGGCTTCGCTGTGCGTCACGGCAATAATCTGCTCTATTGCCCTGAAGCGGCTGATAGCCTCAGCTAGCCTGTTGATGCTGCCGTCTTCAGTGCCCAAATTCTCTGTTGGCTCATCCAAAAGCAGCATGCCTAATCCGTGTCCTGTGCGGGACTGCATAATCAACTGCCCCAGCCCAAGGCGGTAGGCAAACGCCAGCAACGTGCGTTCTCCGCCTGAAAGGTTCGCCACTTCCCTGTCCGCGCCGCTTTCGCTCTTCACATAAGGCGTGTACGTGTCATCGATTACCACGTTCAGCATGGGCGCTTCGCCGCCGACGAGGTTGTCAAGGACCTGTTGCACAAAGTTGCGGAGGACTTTCACGAATTCGCTTCTGAGTCTGGGCTGGATGCTGCGGTAAGCTTCCCGAATTGCGAGAATTACTTGAAGAGTTTTCCCGATTTTCTCCATGCGCTCCAGCTTCTGCTGCGCTTGGTCGATGTGCTCGCGAACTTCGTCCAGCCGTTTCGCAAGGTCTTTTTTGCGGTTCTCCTTCGTCCGCAAATCCGACTCAGTCAGGTAATATTGCCTGAAGGCTTGCTCCCGCTGCGCCCGTGATGCTTCAACATCAGCTAAATAGAATCTGCCGATTTCAAAGCGAAGAGCCTCAAGTTGCCTCTGCAGTTCCTCGCCGAGTTTCTGTTTTTCTTGGAGTTCTTTCTGCAGGTTCACAAGGCTCTCTTCCTCCTCGGCAATGCGGGGTTTGAGGTCTTCGAGCCTCGAAGTAGTCGTCTGCAGGTTCGAGCACTCTTCGCTTGCAAGATGCTTCGTTCTCTGGAACTGCTCAATTTCCTGCTGCAACGACATAATTGTTGCTTGTCGCTCCACGTTCTCAGTTTGAATTCGCTGGAGCATGGCGTTCCTGTAAGCATCGTTCAACGGCTGCAGGCACAACGGGCACTTTTGCTCGCTTTCGGTGGAGAGTTGCGCCACGCGTTTCTGGTCTTGCTGCATGCTCCGCGAAGTCGCTTCTTGCTCAGCCTTCAAACTGCTGATTTTGTCATCAAGACTTAGCAAGTACGGACGCAAAGACTCAACAGGGTGATCCGCTGGAACCCCCGCTTCCTCAAGCCTTGCTCGGCATGCTTTCACCTGCGCCTCCAGAGAGTTTATGCGTTGACGCAGGTTGTCAATGACGGTTTTCTTGTCCTTCGCACGTTGAGCCAGCTGAGTAGTTGCATCATCAGTGTTTGCGATGTTGGCTTGCAGGCGAGCTTCTTTTCGCTTGAGTTCTTCTACAGCAGTTTTTTTCTCTTCCAGCTTCTTCAGCTTTGCATCTGCTTCCTCGAGGAACCGCTTCGCCACCGCGAGTTTCTCCGCGGCGTTCTGCAGCTCAATCTCCAGCAAGGTGAACTCTTCAGTTACGCGGTTGAATTCGGCGCCGAGTTTTTCTTTTCCCGTGACGTCTGGGTCTTTCTCGAGGAGTCGCTTTTCAGTTTCGTAGTCGCGCTGGTACTCCGCTATGCTGCTCCACGCTAACTCGTAGTCAGAAAGCCCAAACAGTTCATCTAAGCGTTTCTGTCGGTCTCGCGGCGCAGCGTCGATGAACTCCTTCAGGTGTTCCTGCCTTACCCACACAATCTCGCGGAACAGGTCCCTGTCCAAACCCGTTATCGCTTTGAACTGCTCTGCGATGGCGCCCGTGTTCATACTCGCAATCAACGCTTCATCTTGGAACAGCTTGAGCTCTTCAAGGTCTTGGCTTATGCCTTTCCCCCGCCGCCTGATGCCACGCGTCAACTTGTAGGTGTTCCCGTTCTGCGTAAACTGAACCGTGACCCTTGCGGAGTCTGCGCCTTCACGGAGCAGGTACTCAAAACTTCTGCCGATGGGGTCGCCGAACAAAGCGAAATCTATGCTGTACAGCACACTGGATTTGCCGCAGCCCACTCCACCGAGCAGGCAGTTGAAGCCGCGTGTGAAGGGCACCGTGGATTTGACGTGGGAGCGGATGTTCTCCAGCTGGACTGCTTCGATTTTCATTTCAGCAGTTCCTCCAGCGTCTGGCGCACTTTGTCTTCCTGCTTCCGAGTCAACGGCTCGATAAGGCTGATGGCTACGCGGGCAATGCGCTCGGCTTCCTCGCGGCTGTATCTGTCGCTGAAAATCTGCAGGAAATACTCGAACGCCTTTGTCTTGAGATCTTTGAATTCGCTTTCGAAGATGGAGCGCGCAATTTCATCAGAAACCGCGGTTTCCTTAAGCAGCACGATGGGATGCACAAGCAGTGCTTTCTCGGCGGCGTTTCGCACGTGGGATACATCGATCTCGGAGCGGTTTGCCTCCGCAGGCAACACACCCTTAAGCACGGGGATGATTATGGCGCCTTCCTCGTCCGCATCCTTGACCATTTGCGCTGCCAGTTCGGTGATTTTGTGGGTGTTCATGCCTGAAAATTCTTGCTCGAGAACTTTGAATTTCCTCGGCGACTGCAATTCGATTACTTCAGGTTGGAACTCGCCTTTCTCGTTCACTTGGACGTGGTAAAAGCCCTTCTTGTATTTGGCTTCGTCGTAGCTGACGGTCTCTGTGCACCCGCTGTAAGCTAATAAGCCTGTTTTGAACTTGCCCAGAAAACGCTGATGAACATGACCTGCCGCATAGTACCCAAAGCCTTCAGGAATAAGCGCAGGCGGCACTTCCGCTTCGATGTACGGCGGCTTCACGCTTGGCAAATCCACTGCCCCATGAAACACGAAAACATTGCCAACCGAAGGGTCAGGCGCGGGCACGTTCCACCGCGTGAACTCGGGCAGAGCCTCCTCGGTTTTGCGTCTACTCCGAAAGTTAGGCACTCCGTAAACGTAGCATGTGTCTGTTTTTCGCCAGCACGCGCCTTCATGCCGCGGCAGATGATAAATCAGTCCTGCGCTGTCCAGCGGGTACAGAATAGTGCTTGTTATAGAGTTAGGCGCTGAATCGTGGGAGCCATCCACGGTTAAGACAGGAATTTCTGCGTCCTTCAATCGTTTGAAGTTCCGTATGGTGTTTTCCAGCGTCACGTTTGAGGGTCGCGCCTGATGAAACAGGTCACCCGCGATGACCATGAAGTCTGGTTTCAGCTCGATGGTTTTGTCCACGATTTCCGTGAAGGCGTTGTCAAAGTCTTGCCTGCGCACTTCTAAGCCATACTGCGCGTAGCCCAAGTGCAGGTCTGCGGCGTGGACGAAGCTGAAAGCCTTCAAATTTTTACTTGTCTCCCTCAGTATCCTCAGTTAACTATGTGCCTCTAATTCTGGCTTTGACAGTTTTAAGCGTTTACTATACCGCTATCGCAAGGCGTTTGTGCATTTTCCAAGAGAAACATATAAACCTCAACGTTTGCTCTATGGAAGAAAAAGAGTGTCACATTAATCATGAATTGCCAAAAGTGCGGGCAAGAAACATTTATGCCGTTCCGCTGTCCATACTGCGGAGGTCAATTCTGCAGTGTACATCGTTTGCCAGAGAACCATGCGTGCCCAAAGATTGACCAAGCTCAAGCACAGAAACAGGACGCGCCCGTTGAAGTGATTACTCCGCGAGCCAGTTCGTATGAGTACTCCATAACTTTTGGGCAGCCCCGGAAAAACCAGAAGGACGTTTACGTAAGCCCCAAAGAAGCTAAACACCTGTCCATCGCAGCGTTGCTCGTCGTATGTATTGGTTTTTCCATGGTGTTCTATTTGGGTTTCATGTCGTACTTGGGATGGACATGGCTGATGACATCAGTTTTCGCACTTGTCTTGACCGCTTCCTTTCTTGTGCACGAAATGGCTCACAAAATCATCGCGCAGAAGAATGGTTTATGGGCGGAGTTTCGCTTAACAACTTGGGGCGCAGTTATAACATTAATCTCGGTAGTTTTGCCGTTCAAGCTAATCTCCCCAGGCGCTGTGATGATTTCTGGACCAGCGCAGCTTGATGAAGTGGGGAAAATATCGATAGCTGGACCATCAATAAACCTTGCTTTGTGTGCAGTGTTGCTTGGAGCTGCTCTTGTTCCAAGCCCATATTTGAGCCTGTTCACTTTTACCGCTTACATCAACGCAACCATAGCGGTCTTCAACCTCATCCCGATTGGAATTCTTGACGGATACAAAATCTTCAGTTGGAACCGAAAGGTTTGGGCGCTTGCCTTCGCAGTCGCCGTGGCTTTTGCAGTGCCTTCTTACTATTTGGCTTCGCCTTACCTGGGTTTTTAACTCTTCTTATTCGCCTCTCACAAACAACAAATAATGGTTAACTGTTTTATCCCACCCTGAACCCATGCCCGCCGAAGAGTAAGTGTGCAGACGCCAACCCGCTTTCTCCCATTCCTCAATCTCTTTACCCACGTTATCATGGTGCCCTACCTCTATGCACCTCCATTCTTTCAATTCAGTCACCTCGCTTAGAATGCTCTAACACTTCTGATATTAAGCATCATGCTGGACATGTACTGTCTCTTTTTTGGTCTGGTTTGTTTTTCTGTTTTTCAACATGTTTTTGGCTGCGGAAAACGCCAATAGCGACCTCTCTCCTATAGTTTCTGCCTAGGATTGCTAATAGGTTCCATATGCCACACAGCAAAAGCTAACGCGCGTTCAAGGGCAGCACCGGCTTAGCGGAAGATAGACTAACATGAAAAATGCCGAGCCTACGCTTACCTTAAAGGTGAAATGAAGAAAAATCGAAGAAACGAGATAGTTTAGATGAGTTCGATTGTGACGTGGACTTCTTCAGGCACACGGATGCGCATGATGCGTCTCATGACGCGTTCTTCGCTGTCAATGTCGATTAGGCGTTTGTGGATTCGCATTTCCCACCTGTCCCATGTGGCTGTTCCTTCTCCGGAGGGTGCTTTCAAAACGGGTACGCGCAATCGCTTTGTTGGTAGCGGTACGGGTCCGTTGATTTTGACGCCTGTTTTCTGGGCTATGCTACTTAGTTCCTCGCATACTTCTTCAAGCTTGCCGTAGTCGGTGCTTGTTAATCGGATTCGCGCTTTTCTAACCATTCGCCTATCAACCTAATTTTGTCCTTTTAGACGTTCTTGGACACCTTAGAGATTTAAACCGAACATAAAAACTTATCGACGCTGATTTCAGTTTATTAGACCGCATTTTTCAGCCCGCGCGCTATGCAGGAATTGGAACAGGCTTTGTTGGAGTTACGGTTGACGTTGCTATTGTATTGAGAAGACGCCCAAAACTACTGTTCCTTCAACTAACTAACAGAAGCCTCTAGAAAACACGCGCAGAAAGTCTCTATATTCGCACAACCAAAAAGCACCCTAAGGCCATCCATGTTGCATCATTAGTCATCGGAACGCCGTAGAAACATACGTCGTCAAACAGATAGTCGCAAACATAAATTAAACACAGCAGCATATTTCGGTGAAAAAATTTACGTGCTTTTTGAGATTACAACGCACTAACAATTACAAAATGGAACGCTAATTGAAAAAACCAGAAAAAAGACCCTTTATGGGGGTCTTAGGTATAGATGTAGTTGTCCTTTTGAAACTTGGACATCAATCCGTGTATTTGATGTGCAGCATTTGGAAGCTGGACCAACCGCCGAAATGGCTAATACATTCAGGAACGACTTTTTCGCGCCAAGCACTTCATGAGCTGCTTCTTTGGTCAATTTTACTGCAAGGTGAGTTATTTTCCATTCTTCTCCATCTACAACGACGTCCTTGACAGTGCCTAATTTGAGATTCTCGATCCAAACTTCTTTTTCAACTAATTCACTAACCTTCACGACTTTCCCTCCTCCTAACGAGCTTCTCTTATACTCTGTTTATAAAACTTTCGAAATGCGGACTCAATCTCTGAATTGCTATCGATAATTCAGCAGGTTTTGGCTGATTTCAACAAGAAAAAGGGGATCGTGAGGGAGATAAACTCAATTTTTCAATTCCGCCGCATGCCCTTCATCGCGGTTTGTGCCTTTCAGAAACTTTTACTGGTTTCAAGATCTCGGCAACAAATCATATTAGGTGAACCATTAACATAGTAAATACATCATCTGGCTGTCGATTCAAACAAGGTTGAAAGTAGCATGAAACAAAACGGGTCCAACACTCTAACCATCGTGTTAATAGTTGTGATAACGGTCCTAACTTCGCTAGGTGTTGTTGCCAGCTTGATTTATCCAAACTTCGTTTTCTATTTCCAACCTGGGGTTACGTCTGAATCACCTGCATACGTTCCAGGCGGAGTTGTCTATGAAATAATTTACATCCTACTAACTATGGCTACTGACGTTCTTTACCTTGTCGGCGGCGGTGTCGTGTTTTTCGGGGGCATTCTCGTGACTGTAAGATTCATACAGACCAAGTTGAAGAATCCTGACCAACCATCTGGAGTTACCCGCCACCTGTCTGGCTATTTGACGCTCGGATTGGCGTTCTTCATCGGCGCGGAAATCATAAAAACCGTGGTCGTGAGGACAACCACCGAGTTCGAGTTGCTAATCCTTGTCATCGTCAGCAGGGGGCTGTTTAGCTTAATCTTGTATCTTGAAAGAAGATGGCACGGTTCTGGGGCGGAAACTGAGTAAAATCAAATCCTAATCAGACTAAGGTTCTCTATGCTTCAGTTCTTCCACTATAACGCCCTTAATTACGATGAGTTTTTATGGTTGCAGTGCCAAACTTTAAATCCAGCTATGTTTCAAACTAAAAGGTCAAGCTCGGACCATAACGAGCAAGTTGCATGCGCAGCGTCGAGCGGCCTGGGACGGCTGTCCGGCGCAGGAGAGAGAGAATCTTGCTTAGAGGGCTAGTTCCGAAACCTGAGAATGTTGAACGTTTAACTATAATGTTCCGCGGTAGCCTTAAATATGTTCATGCAAAATCACTTTTTCATAAACGAGTAACATTAAGGTTAGGAGAGAAATGAGAAACTTGTCCAAAAAACCGTTTTCATGTGGAGGCAGGTTTAATGCTAGTTGAATCCGCAATCGCTTTCGTTCTCATCGTAGCCGCGTCATCCCTCATCTACGCGTTAGGACGCCGTGCCGCACCTAAACCTGTCCAGACTGAAGGAGAACGCGCGGTTTACGCCTGCGGAGAAAAAACTACCTACCCCAAGCTGAAAATCAACGTTTCACTCTACAAATACCTTATATTCTTCGTAGTCTTAGACAGCTCAGTTCTGCTCATAGCGTTTGCGTCTTTCATGAGTCAGAGCGTAAATGTTCCGTTAATCCTGCTCTACCTGCTCATGATGCTTGCATCTAGCGTAGTCCTGCTGGACGGAGGCAAAGACTAAATGACAAACATAGCAACGTGGGCAAGAACCAAGTCCCCATGGGTACTCCACTTTAACTCGGGCGCCTGCAACGGATGCGACATCGAAGTTGTAGCGTTGCTAACGCCTAAATATGACGTTGAAAGATTCGGCGTCAAACTTGAGCCCTCACCACGACACGCCGATGTGCTGCTGACAACGGGCGTCGTCACCCAGCAATGTGCTGAACGGTTAAAACGCATATACGAGCAGATGCCTCAGCCGAAGTTTGTGGTAGCCATCGGTGCATGCGCCTGCTCAGGCGGCGTCTTCGGCGGAAACTACAACGTAGTCGGCGGCGTAGACAAAGTGATTCCTGTTAACGCTTACATTCCCGGCTGTCCACCACGACCAGAAGCCATACTCGACGGAGTAGTGAAACTGCTCAACTCGCTGAAACCACCCAAACCACCAAAGAAAGAGGCGAAAGAAGATGGCACCAAATGATGTAGACATCCTAAACGTGCTAGAGACTAAGCTGCGGGGCAAACCCGTTCAAATTCAGCTAGGATTGCTCGGCAAGGCGGCAGTTCAAGCTAACGGGGGCATGCACAGAGATGTACTGAAGACTTTGCTGGAGGCAGACGAGAAAACCGCTGTCTGCGCGATTAGTGGCTTAGATCTTGGCGCAAATTTGGGCGTCTTCTATCATATTCGCACTTCCAACGCGTTAATCACCATCCAAGCGGAAGTTCCGAAAGAAAACCCCAAAATCACAACCGTAACAGACCTATTGCCAGGCGCCACCTTCCACGAGATGGAAGTAGCTGACCTTTTTGGCGTAGTTTTCGAAGGTCACCCATGCCCCGGGCGACTTCTTCTGCCAGACACTTGGCCAGAAGGCATTTACCCGCTCAGAAAAGACATCAAGGCAAGCGAGGTCAAACTCAACCCGCCTGCAGCATGCGATGTGCCACCTTCAGAAGAAGGGAAACTCGTAAAGATCGTTATAGGTCCGCAGCATCCCGCGTTGCTGGAGCCAGAAAAATTCGCTGTGACAGTTGACGGAGAAACGGTAACTAAGGTCGAACCACGCATAGGCTACGTACACCGAGGCATAGAAAAAGCATCTGAAACACGCACTTACCTGCAAGATGTCTACTTAGTGGAGCGAATTTGCGGTATCTGCAACTCGTGCCACGCCACAGCCTTCGTTGAAACCGTGGAAAAAATACTGAAAACCGAGGTGCCGCCGAGAGCCAAGTACCTGCGAACGATAATCTTGGAATTGAACAGGTTGCACAGTCACCTGCTTACCCTAGGGCACGCTGGCTTAGAAATCGGCTACGAAACGTTGTTCCAGTATTTCTGGCGCGACCGAGAGCCAATAATGGACTTAACTGAAATGATAACAGGCAACCGCGTCGTCTCCTCATCAATAGCCGTGGGCGGCGTGAGACGCGACCTGAAAGAAACCGACATTCCAAAAATCAAAACCACGCTAGCTGACCTGAGAAAGAAAGTGCCCTTCTACAAACAAGTCTACGAAAACGAGCCTTCGCTGCGGATGCGCATGCAAAAAGTTGGCACGCTAGCAAGAGAAGATGCGTTGAAACTATGCGTGGTCGGTCCAGTAGCACGTGGCTCAGGCGTGGACATTGATGTGCGGAAGGATGAGCCTTACGAGGCGTATGACGAGATTCCCTTCAAAGAAATAACTCGCAAAGAAGGCGACACGTGGGCGCGGATGAACGTCCGCATGGACGAGGTTGAGGAAAGCATCAACATAATCGAGTACGCACTTGACCACCTGCCCTCTGGAGCCTACAGAGTTAAAGTGCCGAGAGTTGTGCCAGCCGGCGAAGCAGTCAACCGAGTGGAAGCGCCTAGAGGTGAACTGTTCTACTACGTTAAGAGCAACGGCACAGCCTACCCAGAACGCGTTAAAGTGCGCACTCCAACTTTCTCCAACATTCCCGCATTCCTCAAAACCGCCATAGGTGAAAGCATCGCGGATATCCCCCCGAACTTTGTAAGTTTAGACCCGTGCTTCTCATGCACGGACAGGTAGGATGAAGAAAAATGATAGACTATCTTTTGCTGGTATTCCGTGTGCTCGTTTTCCCAGGCTTCACCTTCATACTTTTCTTTACCCTTTTCTGCGATTGGGTAGAACGGAAAATTGAAGCCCGCATGCAGAACAGGATGGGACCCACCTTCACAGGTCCAAAGGGCATTCTCCAGCCGCTCGCTGACTTCATCAAGCTGCTACAAAAGAGGAGATTGCCCCGTCCGAGTCGAAACGGAACATCTTCAATATCACGCCAATCCTCGCTTTTTCTGTATTCGTCTTCGCCATGTCTTTCCTTCCGATTGATGGCTCAGGCATCATACCTAACGTGGGCTTTGCAGGCGACCTGATTTTCGTCTTGGCGCTGGTTTCGGTAGCAAACTTCCTGCTGTTCCTTTCAGGATGGTCTTCCACGAACCCGTACAGCGCTGTGGGCTCTGCGAGGCTTTTGACGCAGTTTCTCGGCTACGATATCCCCATGCTATTGCTGGCGTTGGCGCCTGCTTTTCTCGCTGGGTCGCTGACCATTTCAGCCATAGTTTCCAGTCAGTGGTTGCCCTTCGCTGTTTTGGCGCCTTGGGCTTTCGTGCTGTTTATAATCACCATGCAGGCCGAGTTGGAGAAGGACCCGTTTGATGTTCCTCACGCTGAAAGCGAAGTTGTCGCAGGACACGAAACCGAGTACAGTGGCGGTAAACTTGCGTTTCTGCATCTCTCGCGAGATGTGCAGCTAGTGTTCGGTGCCGCTTTGGTAACTGTGCTTTTCTTGGGCGGTGCAAGCGGTCCTGTACCCTTCGGGTTGATTCCAGAGTTCTGGGGCACGCTGTGGTTTGTGCTTAAAGTACTTGCTATCGTATTGGTCTCGGAGTACGTGACGGTTCTGTTTGCAAGGCTGCGTATTGACCAAGTGGTGCGAGCCAACTGGCGCATAATATTGCCTCTCAGCGTGCTGTCGCTTATCCTCACAATTAGCTTAGCGATATGGATCTATCCGTTGGTGTGACATGAATGGCTAAAAAAGCAAGAATATCCCCGATGTTCAAAGAAACGTTTAGTCATCTCTTTAAGAAACCTGCAACAGGCAAGTATCCTTTCGTCAAATGCACAGTGGCTGAAGGTTTCAGGGGACGTCAGATATTCGATATTAGCCTCTGCATCAGCTGTGGTCTATGCTCCAAGGATTGCCCCGCGAAAGCCATCGAGATGGTTGAGGTGGAAGGAAAGAAACGACCCATGTTCCTGCTGGACCGCTGCATCTTCTGCTACCAGTGTGCTGAAAGCTGCCCGAGAAACGCCATCAAAAGCACTGAGTTCTTCGAGTTAGCATCGTTAACGCGTGCTGATTTGGTTTTAAAGCCTCAGGCTGCTGTTCAAAAGGGTGTGGGTGCTTAGCATGTTTGAACTGGAAATCATAAGTGCAGGACTCGTGGTGTCGGCTTGTTTGGCGATTTTTCTCGATGAAGCTGTTTACTCAGTTGCCGCTTTGGCGGGCACATTTATTCTGACGGCGCTCCTGTACGCATTGAGCGGTGCCGTCTTTGTGGCTGTTTTCCAGTTTGCTGTTGGCATGGGGACGCTGGCGATACTGTTCTTGTCTGGGGAAATGCTTAGCGAAAAGCCTGAGAAAAAAACTCGGAAGGCAGCTATAGTGGGAGTAGCGTTAGTGGGCGTGGTTCTGTCGCTGCCAGCCATGTTTTTCACAGTTTCTTCCTCAAACACAGCGTCTTACCCTGATATTAGCTTCGGGGATGCCCTGTGGAATCTTCGGTCCGTGGATGTGGTTTTGCAGGGCTTGGTCGTGATGACTGTGGCCTTGGGCATTGCCATCGTGCTGTACCAGAAGAAGAGAAGTGGAAAACGGATAGGTGAAAAATGATGGACTTCGTCATTTTATCCTTAGTTCTTCTTGCGATAGGCATTTACGGCTTGCTAACTCAGCGGCAGCTGCTGAAAGTATTCATATCCATCGAACTTATTGCGACTGGGGCTACACTTAACTTTGTTATGCTTGCGTCCTCGATGAGCAAAGCCATCGGCGAAGCTTTCTTGGTGCTTGCGTTCTCCACTGACACCGCTGTCAGCGCCGTCATCTTAGCCTTGCTGGTGGTAGTTTCCAAGAAGTATGGAACAAGCGACATCGGCAAGTTGCTGCCCCCTGAACCGATTGAAGAAGAAAGCGAGGCTGAAGAATAATGCAGTTAACAGACATTTCATACATTTCATCTTGGCTTGTCTGGATACTTCCGTTAGTTTCCAGCGTTTTCGTCCCGCTGCTTGGAAAAAGTAGCGCAAAAGCGCGAAACCTCTTCGTCATAATTATAAGCTTTGTTACGGCGGGGCTAGCTTTCACACTTATCCCCAGTGCATTTTCTGGCACCATCGAGTCAACTTTACCGTGGATTCCTCAAACTGTAAGTGCAGGCGTCTTCATCGACCCCCTCAGCGTCCTGTTCGCCTGCCTAATTGCGTTCTTCGGGGTCGTCATCGCAGTTTACTCTCAAGGTTACATGAAGGGCGAGAACGGCTTAACACGGTACTACTTCTTCTTACTCCTCTTCATCGGCTCCATGATTGGACTCGTAATCTCCGACAACTTCCTGCAGATGTTCATCTTCTGGGAAATGGTCGGTCTCTGCAGCTACGCCTTGATTAGTTTCTGGTACCACCGCCCCGAATCAGTAAAAGCAGGCATAAAAGTTTTCATTATGACGCGCATTGGTGACATAATGTTGCTTGGCGCGATAGGCATCATATTCGCGACGCTTGGCACTTTTAGCTTTCATGGCACTATCGACGCCATCCAGAAAGGCTTGATGCCCGAAGGAACCTTGGTAACAGTTGCATTTCTAGTTTTAGGCGGTGCAGTTGCAAAGTCCGCTCAGCTTCCCCTCTTCACTTGGCTGTACAGCGCCATGGAAGCTCCCACCTCAATCAGCGCTCTCTTACATGCTGCAACCATGGTTAAAGCAGGCATCTACCTTATCGCCAGGTTCATTCTGATTGCAGCCCCCATGATGGCTGTGCTCGAACCTCTGTGGCTACCTAGTGTTGCTTGGATAGGCGTCTTGACAGCTTTTGTAGGTGCAACGTTGGCTTTTTACACCACGGACATTAAAGGGGTCCTTGCTTATTCGACAGTTAGCCAGCTGGGCTTCATGATGGCTGCACTGGGCAGTGTCACCGCTGCGGCCGCCGCATCTCTAGGCTGGTATGCAAGCCTGTTTCACATGATGAGTCACGCCTTCTTCGAGGGGTTGGGCTTCCTTTTGGCAGGCGGCATAATCCACGCTCTCGGCACCCGCGACATGCGGCTAATGGGCGGACTGAGAAAAGCCATGCCTATCACATTCGGACTGGCATTGATTATGATTTTGACCACAAGCGGTCTGCCTCCGTTTGCTGCATTTTTCAGCAAAGGGGCAATCATCACAAGCGTGACTGAGGCGGGGAACCTCTGGCAGATTATCCTAATTTACGCCACAACCGCGTTGACGTTTGCGTACAGCCTGCGATTCATGACGCTTACCTTTATGGGTAAAAAGTCCGAAAACGTGGAGAAACTTCACATCCATGAGGCACCAAAGGTCATGCTTATTCCCGCAGCCGTACTCGCAGCTCTATGCATCGCATGGGGTTTCGTTGCGCCGTTGTTGGGCACCTTCCTCGGCGCAGAAAGCACACCAAGCTTGTTGGGCTCGTTCCTCAGCTTGGAAACGCCGATTTTCCTCGCCATCCTCGCTCCAGTGGGCTTGCTTATTTACGCAGCGTACTACAAGAAAGCCGCGATTCTGCAGACAATCCGCAACAGCACAAACCCCTTGTCCAGTCTGCTCAAGCATGGGTACTTCTTCGATGACCTTTACGAAAAAGGAGCCGCCCGAGGAGTGGTGTCTTTCTCTGGTGGTTTACGAGTATTTGAAATCTCGGCTTTCGGACGTTTTCCACTGATGATCGCGGGCTTCGTCATCAGTGCAGCTATTGGTGTTCGGAAATACTTTGATGTTCTCGCCGATCAATTCCTCGATTTGGTGGCGCTTCGCACGTTGCGTGGGGCATCGAAGGTGAAGAAGTTGCCCACATCTTCGTTGCAGCATTACATTTCCGCGGCGCTGATCGGCGTTATCCTTATAATAATATTGATAATAATTACATTGGGAGTGTAGAAAATGGACTTTGCCCTACTGTTAGTGTTCTTGTTGCCCACCTTGAGTGTTCCATTTGTTTATTTGACTGCCCGGAAGTCTCCGAAAGCCGCGGCAATCTTCGTCGCGTTAATCGCTCTTATCAACATAGGCTTGGTTCTATCTACTACGCCTGATGTCCTCAACAGCATCAACAACAGACACGAAGAGCTATACTCGTGGATTCCTGGTCTGAACATAAACTTCACGCTCTTCACGGACGGCATCAGTCTTTCAATAGCCGTCGTAAGCCTAATCCTGATTTTGGCTGCCGCTCTTTTCTCGATTAACTACATGGAAGGAAAAAAGAATCTTCCCGCCTACTATGCGCTTCTGTCGCTGCTTTCCGTGGGTCTCGTCGGAGTCTTCATAACCTCGAACCTGCTGCTGTTCTATTTCTGCTGGGAACTCATGCTTGTTCCAGCGTACTTCATCGTGGGCGGATGGGGCTACAAAGACTCCTACAAAGCAGCGTTTAAGCTCTTCATATTTACTCACGCAGGCGCAGTCTTCGTGCTTCTGGGTATAGGCACCATCTACATGGCAACCAACGGCGTCACGGACATGTTCAAGCTTCCAGCTGCTTTGGCGTCTGTCAGTCCTGATATTGTGAAGTGGGTTCTTATTGCCTTCACCGCTGGTTTCGCTGTGAAGATGGCTATTGTTCCTTTGCATATGTGGTTGCCTGACGCGCATTCTGAGGCTCCTGCGACTATGTCGGCGCTTCTCAGCGGAGTAATTATCAGCGCTGGCGCTTACGCTATTCTTCGTCTTTCTTTGGGGACCGTTCTTCCCGCACTCATGGCAGATACCGCTTTCACAAGTCTGTTCCTTCACGGGTTGTCGATTTTCGGAGTCATTTCCGCTTTCTTCGGCTCGTTCATCGCGCTTGTGGAAACGGACATCAAACGGGTCATCGCTTACTCCAGCATCGCGCACATGGGGTACGTCCTGTTTGGGCTTTCCCTGTTTCCCTCAGCGCCTGTCGCGGGAGCAATAGCGGTTACGGTGGCGCTTACGGGAACGGTGCTTCACATCTTAAACCACGCCGTCAGCAAAGGGCTCTTCTTCCTTTCCGCCGGAGCAGTTATGCATCAGACTGAAGAGAGAGACATCGATAAAATGGGTGGACTCGCCGCAAAGATGCCTTTCACAGCCGTCAGCTCGGTAACCGCAGCGCTAAGCATAGGTGGTGCGCCTCCGTTTGCTTGCTTCATAAGCGAATTCTTCATCTTCGTGGGCGCCTTCCAGGTTATCAACACCGACGGTTTCTATTTGCTGCCGACCGCTTTTATGCTGGTCGCCACTGTGCTTTCGCTTGCTTACTCGCTTCGATTTATCGCCAAGGTCTTCCTTGGGCAATCAAAGAGCGAAGGCGAAAAGAAGATCGTGGATGTTTCATTCTACATGAAATTAGCCATGGCTATTCTGGTAATCTTGGTGATTGTTCTGGGTATTTTTCCAGGATACTTTACGGAATTAATTAAAACTGTGCGGTTTGGTTGAGGCTAATGGCCACGGTTGAAATCTTTGACGCTGTATTGCCAATCATAAGTTTAGCTGCTTTATCCCTAATGACAGTAGTCGTTCTCAAAGCCGCAAGAAAAAGCGCGCACACGACCGCTTTAACCCTTGCATGGTTCGCAGTAGTTTTCATCATCGCATTTGCTACCGTGGCGAATTTGGCGGTGAAGTATTACAGCCTGCCTCCTTCTGAAGGATTCGTCAACATGACGTTGACAGGTCCCGCGAATTCATCTACGGCTTCAGTTTCAAGCAGTTTCATGATAGACGGAATTTCAATTTACATGGCTATAATCTTCGTCGCGGTCAGCGCAGCTGTTTTCCTCTACAGCCTCTTCTACATTGATCCAGCAAGCAGACCGTCTGAAAGGTACTATGCCATCATGCTAATGCTAATTGCTGCACTCTTGGGCGCGGTGTTCTCAGGTGATCTGCTGACGCTTTTCATTTTCTGGGAAGCAGCAGCGGCGGGCTCAAGTTTTCTGATGCTTTACAGGAAGAACCGAAGGTCACTGAATGCCACGTTGAAATATATTGTTATGATTATCATTGCTTCTGCCTTTATCGTGTTTGGGCTTTCGCTGGTTTACGGCATAACGGGAACTTTGAATTTCTGGGCTGTCAGAGATGCCTTGATAGCGCTCGGAGACAAAACCCTGCTCGTTATAGCCTTCATCTTCATAGCCTCAGGCTACGCCATTGAGGCTGCTATCGTGCCGTTTCACTTTTGGTTGCCGGATGCTTACGCGGCAGCGCCAGCTTCCTCTTCGGCTTTCCTTTCCGCCTTAATTGATCAGGGCAGCTATTACGTGCTCATACGAGTTCTCCTATTCATTCTGCTGCCAACGTCGGTGCTTAATTGGACGTTGATGCTGGCGGTTATGGCTGCTTTCACCATGGTTGTGGGCAACTTGTACGCTCTTGTTCAGAACAACGTGAAACTCTTGATAGGTAACATCTGCGTCGCTGATGTAGGGTACAACCTAGTTGCTATTACCAGCTTAACGCCTGACGGGCTTAGAGGCAACTTGTACTTCTTCCTCATCGGCGGAATAACCACAGCACTTGCCTTCATGGCAGTGGGCATCATCAACCATTATGGATTCAAGACGCTGAAGGATTTCTCGGGACTGGGCTGGAAGATGCCGCTTGCAAGCTTAGCCTTGGCTTTAGCCGCTTTTTCCTTTGCCGGCATCCCACCATTCGGCGGTTTCACTGCGAAATTCCTAGTGTTCACATCAGCAATAGAGGGCGGCATGGCTTGGCTTGCAGTCATCGGTGTCCTCATGAGCGTTCTGCAAACCGCTTACTTGTTCAGACTGATAAACTACATGTACGCCAGAAAGCCCAAAGACGCAACAAAGATTAAGGAGCCCAGACGTCTGCTGATTCCAGTGTTCATACTTCCCGGCGCCATTATAGTTCTGGGGCTCTTTCCGCAGATAGTGCTAAACATCATTGAACCAGTAATACGACAGCTTCCAGCCATTCTATAACTGCCCCCCGATTGTTTTTCTTATCTTTAACTTTTGAATGGGCTTCGCCCTTTTGAGAATTATGAAAAACCTTGAGACTTAGAAACTTGTATCTTCTAAAGTTCGTATGTTATCTGTCAACGGCTCTCAAGGTGGAGGGGGCGGCGGTGGAGACGCGGTTAGAAGTTTCCGTCTCTTGACTCTTCTTCTCACCATGAACGAGATTATCACTATCAGGACTATTGGGATGCCGATGACTAGCCCGACTATTACGGCGATTAAGCTGTCGCTCATCACGCTTTGCGTGTCGTATTCTACGTTGAGCGTGTATCCTTGTGTGTTCGCAGCGAGAACTTCGACATAGTGGAGTCCAGGTCCCATCGTGGAAGTCGAGGGTGCCGCTGGTCTCGCTGCTACCGTATTCGACGACATGGCCCACGTAAGCTGCTGTCTCGCCGTGGGGATAGACGAAAAAGCTGAACGCGGTTAGACTTGGGAACTGCGCGTCTGGAGTATACGACCATCTTATGCGCCATTCAGACCCGCTGACCATAAATTCGCTTGTGGTCTGCGAGTCCGAGCCCGATATGGTGGTGACTTGTTGCCAGTTGGCTGCTTCTGCAGGTAATGTGAAGGACAAAACCAAGAAAACGGCAACTGCCGTGACCAAGATTAGTGGAACAGTCTTTTTCTGCATTGGCTGATTCCTCTCTCCCAGATTACGTTATATGCAAGTTGAAAGATAAAACCTTCGTTTCAAACAATCTTTCAGATGCCCTCGAGAAAACGAGTCCCGCTGCAGCCAACGTCACCACCGTGCATTTGTCGCAATTTTTTCAGCACAAAAAGCAAAGTTTTGCGCGGAGGGAACGCGAGAAGCCCAGATTAGGGCGGAGGAGGCGGTGGGGGTGGCGGCGGAGGAACCTCCTTCTTTCTCTCCTGACCTGCCTTAACAAACGCGGCGCCTCCTAGAACTGCGTTGACTATTCCGGCTGAACAGAATTGGTAGAAAGTACGCGCTATACTGCCTATTCAGTATGCTGCCTTGCTGGAGAGAGTAGAATGCAATTGTGCCTGTCAGTGCCAGTGCGAACCCGACTGCTGCAAAAACGTATCCGACGTATTCCCAGTTAGGGGAGCGCGTTTTCTGCACCTTCCTCCTGATTTTCGTGTTTTTTCTTGGTCACAGTTTTCAGCCTTCCATTTGCTATAGGAGTAGAAGACAGAGCATGTAGAGCGAGAACGTTGCCACAAACAAGGCAGTCCATAAGGGTCGACTCCAGTCGTAAATATCCTTGCCGCTCATAGGCGGTATGGGAAGTGCCTCAAAAAACGCCATAGTCAAAGACATAACCAAGCCTACGCTTCCTATTAGAGTGAAGCCGCTGACAAAAACAATTCCGAAAATAACGGCGAAGGCGAAACCGATGAACACCGACGCGGCTGAAACTATGCCGAGCGAGCGTTTGGTGAAACTCTTGGAATAGTGAATATTTCGGCTCGGTGACGAGAAAGGAGTTCTGAAAGCCAAAGTTGAAATCAGGAACGCGGCAATCCCGAAATACCATAAGCGATGCTCAGTCCAGACTCCTATTTTTCTCGCCACAGCCTCTACGACAAAGTTTTTCACAAACTCTACGATGATGCTTGTCGCCAGAATCGTGGGCAGCACAAACAAGACTTCGTCTAAGGTTTGGACTTTTGCGTAGACAAAGGCGAAAGTTAAGATTGACAATGCCACCGCGTAAGAGGCAACTTCCAGTTTTGTCAGCTTAAAGGGGTTTCCCGCTTTTTGTGTTATGACAAGTTTGCGTTTGGAAGAGATAAAATCGTGCAGCCACTTCTTCAGAACCTCAGGGAGCAGTCCGCTTATTTTTTGAGCCACCGCGCTCCCAGAGCTGGAAACAGCAGAACCCAACGATGAGACCGCGCCTGTCATTCCCACGGTTAATAGTCCTGCGAAAAGGGCTCCTTCAGCGGGAGGAACCCAGACGTCTGGGCTTCCTGAAATTATGACTTGCATCTTCTGTCCAATGGTGCTGGCGAATTCGGCTGGGTCTGCGACTATTCGTATCCATCCTGGTTTGGTGAAGGGCGGTGCTGTTATGCCTGGTTGTGGGTACACGGTCCAGTTTCTTAGCCAGTTGATGTCGTTAGTTGTCATTCCGATTCCCTCCACGTCCAACTCGTCAAGTCCTTGAGAAACTGCCGAGTTCACAGCGGCAACGACGTCATCGTTCGCGTTGGGTGATCCGCCGCTTCCATCGAGGTCAGCGGTTGCATTATTATTTCCTACATTTGCTGCGCCATCGGTTGCCAAATTCATTACTTGTTTCGTTTCGGAGCCGAAATTGGGTGAGTTTCTTAGCTCAATCCAGCCAAGGTACAGTCCATGGGCTGTTGGAGTGCTTCCGCCACTTTTGGGTATTCCTGCAACTTGGTTCGCAATCGTCGCATAGTTAGCGTTGTCTATGGTTGTTGGCGGCAGTTCCGCCTTTGCATAGCCTTCGCTGGACGAGTAGCCGAACTGAACTATCGTAAGTTCCACCGAGCCGTCATGCGGGACTGTTTCGTTTATGGCTTTGGAAATCGCTTGCGTAATAATGCTCCATTCGCCGCTGCTTATGCTCCCTGAGCCATCAATGACCAAACACAACTGCGTCTTGACACCTGCGCCCCTTGCAAGGGAGGATGAAACCAGCAGCAAAATACTGAGCAAAAAGATTACTGTGACTAATCTGTCACGGCGCCTTCGCATTTTTCTCCCTGCCTCCCCTGACTATTTTCGTCTGATTCAATTTTAAAACTTTCCACAGACCACAAACCCAAAATAGGCAAAATCAGAAGGTGGCGTCGGATATGGGATCTTGCGCCAATTTATAACCAAAAAGAGATGCCTAAGGGTCTGTAGGTCTTCACAAAATGCTGGAATGCATGGGCAAACGCTCTGGTTCAGGCAACTAGCCTATATAGTCAACATCCTTTAGTATATGATTGTCGGGATTATTCAAGAAAGAGTCAAATTTGTTCCGAGGGGACTTTGCTTTTTCGAGACAGTTCTGGCAAAGAAAGAGGAATGAGGAAAGTTTGAACCAAAAAAAGGAGACAGTAATCGAATATCTCGCATTTATTTCAGTAAAACATAGTGTCTATCTTGCCGAACTCTTCCAAGCGATGGTTTCAGCGAGGGACCAAGGAAAAACTATTTGCCATGATTTGGCAATTGAGTACCGAGGCAGCGTAAAAGACGAAGCTATATTCCTAATCACCAAAGACAGTAGCGTGGTAGCGCAGTTCCGGGTGACTGAAGAATTCCTACTCCGAAAAGGCATATGCTTCGAAAACTGGATGGACACCGACAAAATACGCAAGCAAATGTCCAAACAGGAAAACCCGACCCATTCAACCCTTATCCAAAACCTGCGGTATGGAATGAAGAAAATCAACGTGGAAGCAGAAGTTCTGGAAACTCAAGAGCCTCAAACAGTTTACACACAATACGGAAACAGCGCCAGAATAACTAACGCCTGGATAGCCGATGAAACTGGGAAAGTTAAACTCTGCCTCTGGAACGAACAGGCAAACTCCGTTACCGTAGGCGATATCATTCAGATCAAGAACGCGTCAGTTGCCTCGTTTAAGGGCGAAAGACAACTGCGTCTTGGAAAAAACGGGACCGTCAGCGTACTGCAAAGCCGCTTAGCTAAAATCAGTCAACAACCCGAAGCCCTTGCTAAAACCACAATTAATGCATAACTTATCCATCATCTATATTGACGGTTTGCTTTCCAAAAGATACAGCCATTCTGCTCGATTTTGCCCTTATTTCAAACATTTAACAAACATGACTATTGGAGCTGACGCAGCTATAATTTGTGTTCATCTTAGTTTTTTTGGCTTTTGGTGAGTTGACTGAGTTCCGAATGCGCGCTTTACGATTGTGTGACTATTTCTGCGTCTGCGCTCACGGTATCTAACCTCGTGATTTTCACCTTCACGCGGTCGTTAGGCTTCGCGCCAGCAACGAAAATTAAGAACCCCCTTATCCTGGCAATGCCTTCACCTTTGGGGCTCGTTTCTGTTATATCCACTTCATACTCTTCTCCAAGCTCAACCGGAAGGTTCCTCAATGCCTCTTCCCCGCTTGCTCTTGGCGTTTCTTGGGCTTCTCTTTTTCGGACTCATCAGACATCTCTTTCCACGTTTACAACACTGATATTAAGACCTCTAAGGGCTTAAGTGTTCCGCTTGCAATTCACATCTATCTTGCCTAATAGCGCCAAAAAGCACGCTGCTCAGAAGTTTTGCAGAGATAATCAAGAAAGAGTCAACGTTTGATGGTGAGCATGTGGCCTTTGTGCTGAACCATCCGATGTGTTCTCAGATCTTCGGGAGTTGAAAAATTGGCTTGACATAGCCTGCACTTGAATGAGCCATTCTGACGGAACATATCGTGCCAAATCCTTGTCTCTACGATTTTGTTACGGTTGCACCCTTTTTCTTGTTGTCTGAGAAAAATTTCTTGGTGGTTTTCTTTCTCATGGTGCAATTTAATCTAATGGACGATTTGCATCTTCTGCAGTTTTTAACTAAACCTGCTCTCAACATACACATAGTTCTGTACCTCTTGTTTAATGATTTTGAAAAGAATCAATTATTCGAAGCTCTGAAGCCCAGATTATAAGAGAAACTCTTCGGCTACAGAAGGACTGCCGACCTTAATAAAGTCATTTGCCAAAAAAATCCAATCTGCATTTAAAAAAATAATTCATGCCGCACCATGCACAAATATTAGCAAAAATAAGTTACCGTAGTTTATGCATAAAACACCATTCAAATCGTGCTTTTAATGGTACTATACTAATATAGCCGCCTATGCACTATTAGAGCATTAGAATTCTTTAGAGGAAGAGTCAGACCGCTGAAAGCACGCTTCACTTTTTCTCCAGACAATTCTGATAACAAATGTTGCCGCATTAAAATGCAGCCACATGGGGTGTTGAAAAATGGGTAAAAGAAAGGTTACACATGAAGGAAAAGCAGACCAGATGGTTCTGCCCTCTCAAAACGATGTGCTGGGCATAGCTGTGAAGATGCTTGGCGCTGACAGAATCATGGTGAAATGTCAAGACGGCAAAGAAAGATTATGCAGAATTCGGGGTAAGCTGAAACGGCGCGTATGGATACGCGATGGGGACATCGTTTTGGTTTCTCCATGGGATTTTCAGGCAGAATCACGAGGCGACATCTTTTCCGGTACAGGCAAAACCAAGCGAGCTGGCTGCGGGAACACAATTACATTACAATTTAAAGCAGAAGAACGGAGCCTCCCAAAATGTATATTTTAAAATGTTCAGAATGCGGAAACACCTTCAAAGCCGACAACGTCAAAGAGGGCGAAGTAGTTACTTGCCCCGTTTGTGAAGCACAATATAAAGTGTCAGTTATAGATGGAAAAGTCAAGCTGAAAGAATTCATATACGAAAACGAAGACCTGGGCGAATTGCTGCAATAGTCGCCTGAACTCCCAAAACAAGCGGGTATATTAACCGTGATGCCATATAAATAAACAGGAATGAACTGAAAGTTTTGGGCCTTCAAGGGCCTAATGGTTTCTGAGACAGGATATTTCCGTCTCCACATTCTGAGTTGGCAAAAATGAGTGTTGAAGACAAAGCAGAACTCATAATCGCTGTAAGAAACTACAAGTTCAAAAGTAGAAAAAAACGGATAGACGGCATGGACTTCACTGTGTCGGATACCCAATCGGATGAGAAAGTACTTTTGCGTTCGATAGAACCGCAAGCAAAAGCTGGATATGTTGGCTTGGACGACGTGAAGAAAATGCTGAAAGTTATGAAAAGCCAAGATTGCGACCGCGGAGTAATCATAAGTAAGCGATTCACAGTTGCCGCTGCTGAACAGATGGCACTGGAAAAAATTCAACAAGTTTCAGATGAATACATGCCGCCCATCAAACCAGAAAACCTCTACTTCACGGTGAATGATTGCGTAAATAGTCTCTGCAAAGCGAAGTGCGGTCGTGTTCCTTTGAAGAATTCCGACTGCAAAGCCTACCTAGAAGCTGAATCCTGCAGGGTCAGGTCAATCAGCGTTGACGCCTCGTTCCATTTTGAACGTGGGTGGATTAACCTTTTGAAAAACGACTTTAAACAGCTTTTGTCATTGCATAAATCCCTAAAAGCGCAATGATTTCCGGGAACTATCTGGTGGTTCAGCAAAGTATAGCTTCGAGCGGTCGTTCAAATAACCATAACACTCGCTTGTTGAAGCGTTAAATGAAGCAGGTTTAAAAGCCAGTTGTGTGTCTTGAGGTAAGCGCTATTAAGGTGAAGGTTTTGTCTCAACCAGTTTATGGAAGAATAATGAACTATCGAATAGGCATAAGAACGCAAATGTCACGCGAGTGCCTTGTTCAATTTGTCAACACAGATTCCGAGGCACAAGCAGGAAAATTCATAGGTCAAAAAGTCTTGTGGAAAAGCGGAAAGAGTGAGCTTTTTGGGAAAATCGTTGGTTTTCACGGAAAGAACGGTGTTGTCAGAGTCAGGTTCAAGAAGGGAGTTCCTGGTCAGGCACTGGGAACAACCGTGAAATTGGTCGGCTAAAGTATTCTGTGACCAAGCCAACCTAAGCTTGGAAAGCGACAGCGTCTTCAATTTCTGTAGCTCAAAAATGGATTAGAATGTGCACGTGAGAACTCTGCCTGTAAACCTAAATTGTGAAAAATTAGTTGGTTCCGTTGGGGTTCTTCTTCATCCAGTCTATGGCGAAGGCTTCGGCTTTTGTCTCGGTCTCGAAGGCGGGCGAGATTATCTTGCCCTCCGAGTCTTCAGTTCTCTCTCCTGCGAAGAGTAACACGTGGTAGTTTAATCCGAATTCCTTCTTTACAACGACCAGAGTCTGCCCTGTGGTTTCGTTCACGAATCCTCCTTGATTGCTTATTCGCTTCCAGCCTTTCACCAGCTTCATGTATAATTCCTCGCTTGATACACGTAAAATAGAAGCGCTCTATAGCGCCGTTCACAGGGGTCCATTGGGGAGTTTAGGAAACGCGGGGCGCGTTTCTCTGTTTGATGCTATGTTCTTCGCCTTGCCCACGCCTGCTTCGGCTCGAAATTGTAGCTTGTAAGAGGGCTTGTAGCTGGGCGAGTTGATTGTTTGGCAAAGCACGTTCTGCAGTAAACTGGCTTGCCTGGAGTAGGTTTAAAGGGGACTGTGGCGGTTTGTCCGCAGCTGGTACATTTAACTTCACACATGGTTCTTTGAGACATTCTATTCACCTCTATTACCTTGAGGCATAATTGAAAAAAGTAAATTTCCAATTATCACTATTACATGCCCCGCACATAACTTAAAGCTTCTTGTCACTGCAAGCGCATACTGACATTTGCCTTTCAAAATTTCGACTATAGCCGACTTGGGTTAACTCTTATGCGGCAACTTCTTTCATAAATAAAAGGTCGCAGCAGGAATGGGATTTTGGCGCCAATCTTCTGGTAAAAAGGCTTGGACAGACCCAAAAGCAAAGTACTTGTTTTATATACCTGAATTCCGCAGATATATGTTCAGTTGATTTTGGAGGATGAAGCGGGTTTCCAATTATTCTGGTCGAGAAAAAAACATTCATCATTACGTAGAAACATTTTGGCTGGGGATGAGAATCTATCGTAGCTTGATTTCAAACCTGTTTGGTGCAAGGGTTCCGCTGTTTTGCGGACACAAGTTGACGTATAACTGTAATCTCCAATGCAAAATGTGCCCCTTCTGGAAAAGATCCAGCCAAGATTCTAGTCTTGAACAGGAAAAAGCAATCCTGAAACAGATTTACGCTTCTGGGGTATGCGGAATCGCGTTTGAAGGCGGAGAGCCTCTCCTGAGAAAGGACTTGGTGGAAATTCTTGCTTTTGCACGTTCTCTGCGTTTGCATACAAACCTCATAACAAACGGTACTCTCCTCGAATCCAGGATAGAAGAGATAGCACCGCACATCAACGGAGTTGTCTACGTTTCGATAGACGGCTTAGGAAAGACTCATGACAAAATCAGGGGAGTTGATGGTTGTTTTGAGAAAGCGGTGCAAGGCATAACTGCATCCGCACAGAAAGTTCCAGTCACAATTAACACGACGATAATGGCTGAAAATCTTCATGAAATCGAAGGCATGGTGAAGCTGGCTAAAGAGTTGCATGCCCGAATATCCGTGGCTGTAGCGCATGAGTATTGCAATGCTGAGGCGTCCGCTCCTACAGCAAAGGAAATCGCGGAGATAGCTGGAAGACTTGCGGCGATGAAGAAGAAAGGTTATCCACTTGTGAATTCAATCAGTTATTTTGAAGTCCTAGCAAAAGCGAAAAACTGGAAATGCAAACCCTGGGCGACGATTAACGTTGGTCCAGATGGAAAGTTGGTGCTACCCTGCTATGTTCGTAATGAGTACGCGACCAGCGTATCTATTCTTGAAACCAGCATCAAAACTGCGATTGCTGGATTAAACTGGAAAAAAACACGGAACTGCCAAGAGTGCAGCCTTCATTGTTACGTGGAGCCTTCGTTGGTGCTTTCAAGGGATTTTCGTACTTACCTAAATTGGGCCTTTGGAATTAGCGTCTGAAATGAGCATATATAGCCATTTTGACAATTAGTCTGGTAGGGTTGTAAGTCATGCCGAAATGTCCGAATTGTACAGCGCATGTGCAAGGTCCTGACAAAGAATGGAACTTTGGGCGATTCAGAGTTAAGATGTATAAATGCACTAAATGTGGAAACCAATTCAGGGAATATTTCAAGGAAAATACGCTGAAATTTGTTTTGAGCGCACACAACGGCGGTTTAGGAAAGGTCAGAGTGAGCAAAGAAACAATGGATAGGCATAAGACCTAAGAATAAATGTTCCTCTACTTATGCCAACTATTTCACTGCCACTTTGTGCTTTTTAGGCGCGGGTGCAATCGTCTTCTTTGGAACGCAGACTTCAAGTAATCCGTCCCTAAATGCGGATTCAGCTTTCTCAGGGATAACTTCTTCGGGGAACGACAGCTGCTTGTAAACATGCGAGTAAACGCGTTCTCTGACAACAAAGTTCCTCTCCTTGTCTTCCTTTTCAACGTCTGTTTCAGCTGAGATTTCGATGCCATCCTTCGTCAGGGCTACGTCGATCTTGTCTTTAGCTACGCCAGGCAGCTCAGCATGAACCACAAACCTATTTCCCTCATCAACCAGATCTACAGTCGCCTCACGGACCGGAACAACAGGTTCAACATTTACCCAATCCCATGGAAAAGCTATACTTTCAATGAAATTTCTGCGAAAATTATCCATCAAATCGTCAAATGTCGTCAGAACATGAACTGCAGGAATGTGTTTAGCTAGAATGTGTTTAGCAGGAACATGCTTTAGGGGTTTTACTGTGACTCCAGCTTTTGCGATAGCCTTCACCGGCGCCTTTTTTTCTTCTTTACTCATTTTTTTCACCTCAATTAATTTATTATTGGAATCTAAGAATACGGGAATCAATTTGCCTGAGCTATTTTGGATCGGCGCAGTCTCTTTTTGTGTTATTGCTGCCGTTTTATCCCGGCGAGGGAAAGGAAACGTCACATTCTGAAATGGGGGACCTCAGCTTTTAGCCCCTGACGCGATCTCAGCCTTCAAGTGTCGAGGCTAGCTGGCTTTCCCTAATGCCTTTCTACGAAAGGATACTCAAAATAGAGTTATTTGGAGGTAGGGGGATATGGGTTTATTCTTTTTTGGCTATCCACGCATTTATTGCTTCTTCGATAGCGCGAGATAGGTCGCCTTTTTTCCCGCCAAATTTTTCTACTGTTTTTAATCTGAGCTGTTTTTCCTGCTCATCCGGAAGATCTACGCTTATTCGACCCATATTCAATCGCTCCTTTGATTAGATTTTTGTGCACGATTCCCACGTGTCAGATGTTCTTCCAATAAGCGAACTGCCAAACGCCCAATTTTATCCTTGTTTGTGTTATCATTTTTCATTCATCACAATTCGCTTATCAACATAGACTACTATGTGCTTACTCTCTTATAAAGATACTTGTTTATGTGGGTAATCTCTAAGGTAACGCTATCTTTGTTCTTTCTGCAATAGCAATCTCTTTGCAGTTTCTTTAGAAATCTTTTCAAGACCCTCAGCCAACTCTGCGCTGCTAACCTCGCATAACGGGTAAAATTTGCCGTCTTTATCGATGAATACAAGCTCCAACTTCTTCACAACCAATGTTCCACCTCGACAAAAAATCTAATATTCAATATGTCGTTTCTTGCATAAACTGTTTTCGCTTTCCGCTGGAAAACTTTTTCATTCCAATAGTTTATATGTGACTTTCGGGTACTCTTTTAGTTGGAAGTGTTTCTATGCCCACTTTTTCGATAGTTTCCAGACATTCACCCGAGAATTGCCCGGTAAACAATGAGAAAATGAAGAAACTGACATTGGAACTGCCTGAAAAATTGAACGGATTAGAGAAGAAGCGCGGATCAAGAGGACTGGCGTGTGGACTGTAATTCCAGAGCATCTATTGATATGGGTTTATGAAGCCCCAAGTTCGGAAGCGCTCCAAAAATTCTCAATGGAACAGGACATTGTTAAATGGATGACTTGGAATACAAGCGAAATTAAGTTAGCGATGAGCCTTGAAGAAAGCATGCAACTGCTAAAATGAGCAATGCATGTGCATCCTTGACAGGCGAATAATGATAGCTCTAAGACACAATAATGGTGGTGAGAATAGACGATGGTTGAGATAAAAGTTACTCTGCAAGCAAAGTGGGAGCAGTACCTGAAATCTTTGGCCGAAGATCACCAAACTAACTTGAACAGCGTTATCAATGAAATGTGCGTGTGGGCCTTTTCTAATCCTGAAGGCAAGAAACAGTTTGAAGCTTGGCTAGATGATGCTTATCCCCAAGAAGGGGCAGCTGAAGATAAAGCACGCGCTGCAGGAGCCCGCGCTGGAGCGAAAGAAGAAGAGATGGAAGAGGAATCCGAAGAGGAAGCCCACGAAGACAGGGACTACAGCGAGGATAGAGAACCCAAACATTAAGGCAGCATTAGAACTGGCTCTGCTCAGAAAGCTATCTATTTTGTTTTGAAACAAAAATTGTGTAACTTACACGGGCGAGGTGAAAGAACATGAGTGAAGACGCAAAAAGTAAGAAGGTGCGCGAGGAAGCAACGGGTCCGCGAAGTGAAGATGAAAAGAATCAGAAGATGCGTGAACGCGGAACTGGACCAAGAACATCTCGCGGAAAGAAACAGAGGAGACAGCACAAAATTGCTCCCAATAGGTGATTGCCTTCGTTTCCTTTTGTGCAAAAATCGGGTCAACTCTGAACCTTTTTCGCTATTTAGGCAGATTTAGGCGCACCTGCGGAACATTTTAAATCAACAACTCCCTTTACTATAAACGACAAGACGAGGTGTTTTGAAATATGGGATATTCGAGAAGACAAGGTGGCGGTTACGAGGGCAGACGCGGTCGAGGCAAAGGTTTTAAGCGTTGCCCGGTCGAATTGGGCGAAGAACTAGAAGTGGACATTGCGGAATTGAGCCCAAAAAATGAGGGCATAGCCAAAATTCAGGGTTATGTGGTGCATGTTCCCGATGCAAAACCTGGAGACCACGTTAAAATAAAGATTGTGAAGATAGGGGAAAAATCAGCAAACGCCGAAATTGCAAAATAAAATCCTATGCCTTAATTTTTCTGGTCTTATCTCATAAAACCTGATTATTTTCTCTAGGAAAACCTTTCCTTGATATACGTCGATCAAAAAAGTGCCCTAATGGCTAAAAACAGGCTCCTTTTGCCGAAATAAGCTCACGCAAGTCTTTGGAAATATGGCGCCGGGAATGGGATTCGAACCCATGCGGACCTACGATCCACGGGCTTACTTGCGAGGAACAATGCTCCAGACGAAGGCACATTTTCTTTTTCCTTTAGAAGAGTTCAAGTTTTTTCCGATAACGGCTACTTGTCCTTCTCCTTTTAGGTCGTTTAAATGTTCCTTAACTGTAGAGCCAGATAATTCCAACTCATACGACAGTTCGCGTATCGTCTTGGGCGCTTTTTCTAAGGAAGCCATTATTCTGTGTTTGGCGTTTCCTTGCGGGTATTTTGGTCCCTTAGGTAGGGGTCGCAGTAGATGTTGAAAGGCTTCATTTCTTACTATGTCTGGTAATGCGCCAATTTTATTGTGCAGTCGAGTTCTTGCTTCTGCCTTGATAGTGAATCCATACTTGATTTGTTTCAAGGCTCGTTTTGTCCTGAATTTGTTCGCCAAATCCCACTGATTTGCTATATCAAATAGGTATTTGGCAGTTTCTTCGTCGTTATAGAACACTTCGATTTTGTTTGTCAAGATACTGCCTTCGTCCAGCATTGCTTGTCCAACGATTGCATAAGCTATGTCTTCATTGTGCAACGCTTTTTCCTTCAGCTTTAACATCGCTCCTTCGCCTCAAGGCCCGCGCGTTAACCACTCTGCCATCCCGGCAACTTTACAGCATGAAGAACGCATGTGATGTTTTTAAAGTTTAGGTCAGTTCACATGGAACGGATTGTATTCCTTTTCTAGTTTTCTCCATATTAAAATGTTTACGCGTGGCATTCCGCCTAAGTACGTTTTTGCTTTTTTGGCGTATGAGGTAAATTATGAGGATTTCCATTTCTGGGTAGTTTTCTGTTATTTTCGGGCTATTCTGCGTTAGCCCTATGTACAGGAAAGCTGCTTCTGCATGGAACCTCAGAGGTGTCCCCTGCAAACGCACAACGAAGCAACAGCCACCTGCACAACTGCAGACAGAAACCAACCGCTCCACCAACGAGCGCACAATGCCCCAACAAGCAGCCTCAGACACTCAGACTATAAATAAGGGGGCTATAGTCTGCTCCGAGCATAACAGTTCGCTCTTATTTTTTAACTAGAGTTATTAAGTGCGATTCGCCAATAATCCGAAAACGCAACTTAACAGAGGAAAACGTGTATGCCTGAACCAAAGATTGGTCTCTCAATGCTCCACTGTCTCAGCGAACCCTTCAGCAAAATGGTCAAACGCCTAGAAACGGCAACAACACCTTACGTTGAAGTTGTCGATGAAGGATTACACACGCTAAGCAGGAAACGCGTTGCCACACTCAACCAAAAAGCAAAATCACAACACCTCGAATTCACGGTGCATTCACCCTTCGCAGACTTAAACATCGCCTCACCAAGCAAACCCATCCTGAAAACCACCCTTAAACGGCTAAAACAATCCATGACATACGCAAACGCATTAAACGCCAAACTCTGGGTCTTGCATCCGGGGAACAAAACCGGCATCAGCATGTTCTACCCAGGACAAGACTGGAAACAAAACACGCAAAGCATCCAACAGCTCCACACGGCAGCAGAAGAATACGGCGTAACCGTAGCCATCGAAAACCTCCCCGAAAAATACGGCTTCATCATGAAAACCCCCGAAGACTTCCAACGCTTCTACAAGGAAACGAACCTGCCAATCGGCATCGTGCTGGATGTTGGACACGCAAACCTCGAAGCCCAAGTAGAACCCTTCCTCAAGAAGCTCCCGGAAAAAATCGTGCACATCCACGTCAGCGACAACGTTGGCGTCAACGACCAGCACTTAGGAATTGGCTATGGCGCAATAGACTGGCAATGGTTCGCTAATGAACTCAAGAAAATTAGCTATAGGCAAATCGTAGTTACTGAGTCAGTGGAACATGTCGAGGAAAGCCTCCAGAAACTTCGGCAACTACTCGCTTAACGGAAGCTCCAACTCCAGAAAATCTTCGGCAACACGCGTATTCACGAAGATCTTCGTCGCCTGCTCCAAAAAAATTCTCGTGTCCGTGTACCTTGCGCTCACATGAGTCAAAACCAGACTTTTCGCTTCAGCCGCTTTCGCTTCTTCGGCTGCTTGGCTTGGAGTCGAATGCCCATCCACCAAAGCTTTATCCGCCAAAGAATCATCAAACGTGGCTTCATGAATCACCAAATCTGCCTCAGCAGCGAACCCTGCAAACTCCGGAAACGGTTTTGTGTCGCCTGTGTAAACGATTTTCCGCCCTTTCCGCAGTGGACCAGTGACATCTGCAGGCTCAACTTTCCTTCCACCAGGCAACTTCAGCGTTTCGCCATGCTGCAGTTTAGACCATGCTTGCCCTTCAGGAACACCTAAATCACGTGCTTTTTCAGGGTGAAACTTCCCTGCACGTGGCTTTTCAGCGAAGCAGTACGCAAAACTGGGAACCACATGATTTGACACGGCAGCTGTTACGGTGTATTCTTCTTCGTCGCAGACCATTCCTGGACCTGTTAGCTCATGGATTTCAACTTCGAACGTCAAAGCAAACTGCAATGTCTCCTGCAAGCACTTCAGGAACTGCACAACGCCAACAGGACCATAAATCTGCGCTGGCTTTTGCCTATCCATCAAAGCCATCGTTTGCAGCAGTCCAGGCAAGCCAAGCACGTGGTCACCGTGCATGTGTGTAATGAAAATCTTCAGCTTCTTGTGGAAGCCCACTTTCGCCTTCACCATCTGCCGCTGCACTCCTTCGCCGCAGTCGAACATGAGCTGCTCGTTTCCCCGTTGCACAAGCACGGCTGGCAAGCTCCGCTGATTGGTTGGGATTGCTCCTGCTGTGCCCAGGAACGTTACGTGTATGCTCATGTGCTATGCCTTCTCGAACACGGCAACTTCCCGTGTCAGCGTTCGGTGCACGTAGGCGAACTGCGACTCCAAGTGCCTGTAGCCAAGCTGCGTGCCGATTCGCGATATGCCTAGTGTTTTGGGTGAAGCTATACAAATCCGTTGCCCTTTGCCGAGCAGCGCATGGACTGAAGTTAAAACGGCTTCGACGATGGCGTGTGTGGTGCTTTTCAGGGTTGTGGCGGATTTGCCGTATGGTGGATCAGTTACGACACAGTCAACCTGCGTCAGCGGCAACCTGCGTGCGTCTGCTACCAGTATGGCATGTGCGGTTAAGCCGAAGTGTTGGAGGTTGCGTTTGGCTCCGTTTGCCATGCGCTTTTGCACGTCTATGCCGATGGCGTTTGCACCAATCAGTGTTGCTTCAAGTATGGTGGTTCCTGTGCCACAGAAAGGGTCCAGCAGAGTTTCGTTTTCACGTGCGTGTGCGAGGTTTACCATGCAGCGTGCGAGTTTGGCGTTCATGGCTGAGGGGTGGAAAAAGGGTTTTTTGCGTGGTCGGCGTTCGACGAAGGGTTTCGGTTGGATTTCGGCGAGTTTTAATCCGAAGATGAGTTTTCCGTTTGTTAGTATGCCGTAGAAGGTTTTGTCTGGTTTGCTGAGGTTGACTTTGGCGTGTTTGGTGTTTTGGAGGATGAGTTTTCCGAGTTTGGCTTCGAGGCGCATTGTGTCCGCTTTGGTGCTGTATTCTTTTATGCGGCGTATGCGGACTTCGAAGGTTTCGCCTTCAGCGAGAATATTTGCGAAATTGGTGGCGTTTGCGTTTTCCGCGATGGCTGAATCGCCAGCGTTGCAGGTAAACAATTCAAGTGCGCATACGCGTGTGTAACCTGATCTGCGCTGCACCTGTTTCACGCATGCTTCATCAGCTTCCAAGCGCACTGTCTGGTCCAGTTTCTCCGTGATTGTGTACGGGAATTTTTCTGCTTCCAGAATTGCTTTCAATTCTGCGTAGGAAAGGCTTTCGTATTCGCCGCTTATGAGGAAGAAGAGTTTAGCCACTCTGCAGCGCCTTGAGTTCTTGGCTTATCAACGGTGCAAGTGAGACTTTGCTGTTTTTGCTTGGTATGCTGTCTGTGGCGACAATTTCTTCCACTCCTGCGTCTATGATGCGTTTTTCTGCGTCTCCAATGAGCAAGCCATGCACGCATGCAGCGTAGACGTGTTCTGCGCCTTGTTCGCGTAGGATTTTTGCTGCGCCCACGATTGTTCCGCCTGTGCTGATGATGTCGTCGAAGATTATGACTGTTTTTCCTTTCACGTTTAGTCCTTTGGCGGTTTGGCTGGTTTGTCCTGTGTAGCGGTCACGTTGCTTTTCCAGATGTCCTGCTTCGCCACCTAAAACTTGCTGGGCTTGTTGTGCGATGTACATTGCGCCTTTGTCGGGTGAAAGCGCGAATGCTTTCTTGATGCCTTTCTGGGTGAAGTATTCTGCGAGAAGTGGAATCGCGGAAATGGTTTTTGCGGGAAACGGGAACAGTTTGAGTGCGTTTGCTTCATGAACGTTTACGGTGATGAGTTGGTCGATTCCTGCTGCTTTGAGCATGGCGGCTATGGTTTCGATGCTGATGTTTTCGCCTTGCAGAAAGATTTTGTCTTGCCTTGCGTAAGCGAGGTAAGGGACAACAGCGGTTACTTTTTTGGCGCTGTTGCGTTTGGCTGCGGCTGCCATAAACGCAAGCTGCATAAGCCTTGAATCCTGTGGAGCACAAGTAGTCTGCACGATGACAACGTGTTCGTCTTGCATGTTGCCTTCTAAGCGGATGTAGCTTTCGCCATCGGGGAAAACTCTTGAAACCACAGGAATCTTCGTGATGCCAGTTAACTGGGCTATTTTTTCGCCTAATTCCTGCGAAGAGGGACCAAGAACAATTTTCATCGTAAGTTACCTTCTAACTGGGTGTGCTGGACTGCGATGTTTCTATGCTTTACTCTGAGAAGTCTATTTAACCTTACCATTAACAACTAAGCACTCTGCTGCTCTGAGCAGTCTATAGCCCCCTATCGTTTTCTGCGGGTTGTGTTTCGGTTTGGTTTTTTGTTTCTGGGTTTGCTTTGGATTTTTCTTGCGTCTTAGAAAGATGTGGAAAGGTTTATTTTGGCTTGGTTTGGCTGCGTTCGGTTGGGGTTGGTTTGGCGTACGTTGAAGCGGCTGTTCCTTTGCGGAAACTAATTTGCCTTTCGTGATGTTCTTCTGCATTTTTTGAACTTGCCTGTTTGAAGGTGACGGAGCATAAGAAATTTGCTATTTTACCGCACAGATTAAATATAAGTGCGTTATATAACAGTGATAAGCTGGAAAAGCCATGTCAATCTCATGCGAAAACGTCGCCCGCCACATACTCCCCATCTACCGAAGCTTCGTAGCCAAAGAACTAGTCACGAAATACAACCTCACCCAGAACGAAGCAGCCAAAAAACTCGGCACCACCCAAGCAGCAGTAAGCCAATACATCAACAGCAAACGCGGAGTCAAAGGCATCCCGAACTACCAAGAAATCGAGCCCATGGTCAGAACGGCAGCCGCAAAAGTTGCAGAACAAATGGCAACCGCAGCAATCAGCATAGAAGACTTCAACGCATCCTTCTGCGAGCTATGCATGGCAATGCAAAAAACCAAAAAAATCTGAAAAGCTACTTTTTCAGGCTTGCGCCTAATTCGGTAATCAGTTCTTTCGCTCGGTCAACCCGCACTTTCCGCTCCTTAACCATCCGCTCCGCAACAGAGTCAATCAACGCGCCAGTGGCACCTGCCTGCACCGCGATGTTCCGCGCATGAAGCGACATGTGACCCCGCTGGATGCCCTCATGTACCAAAGCTCTCAACGCGCCTAGGTTCTGAGCCAATCCCACCGCAGCCAGCACTTCTGCAAACTCGTTTGCGGATTTGACGCCGAGAATTTTCATGGCAATCTTCGCCGTAGGATGCGTGCGCACGGCACCGCCCACCAGACCGACAGCCATAGGCAGCTCTATTGAGCCGACAAGGTCGCCGTCCACGTTTTTCTCCCAGGTTGACAGCGTCGTGTAAGCGCCGTTCCTCGCAGCGTAAGCGTGCCCTCCCGCCTCAATCGCGCGGTGGTCGTTCCCCGTTGCCAAAACCACGGCTATTATGCCGTTCATCACGCCCTTGTTGTGTGTGGCTCCGCGGTATGGGTCCGCTGCTGCAAATGCACTTGCGTTCACGATGCCATCCACCACTTCTTCGCCGCCTACGGAGTCCTTAGGCACTGTGCACCATGCTCTGGCAAGGCGCTTCACCGCTAAATTGCTGATTATGCGCAGGTAAACGCGTCCGCCCGTCAGTTTTTCAATCAGCGGCGCAACAGCTTCAGCCATGGTGTTAACTGCGTTCGCGCCCATGGCGTCACGGCAATCCACATGCAACTCCGTAATCAACATGGCACCTTGCGTTGTTTGGATGACTTTCGCGTCCAAGTCTTTGGCGCCACCGCCCACCGAATTCAAAACTGGGTCTTGGTCGTTCGCTTTCTTCAGAATCTCATCTTTCGCGCCTAAAACACGCAGCTTCGCCGCGTAAGGGTCTTTTATCCCGACGGCTTGTATTTGCCCAATCATAACTGGCGATGTGCTGCTTGTGTGGAAGCCTCCGCCATCACGCACCATCTTCGCTGCGTAGCTTGCCGCAGCCACCACCGAAGGCTCTTCAATCGCCATGGGCACCAGGTAGTCGCGGTCGTTGATGAGGAAGTTGACGCCGATGCCGAGCGGCAGCGGGAACGCGCCTACCACGTTCTCGATCATGCGGTCTGCCACTTCCATGGGCAAGGCGCCCGTGTTACCAAGTAAATTGCATTCTTCATCGGTTAAGTCCGCAAATTCCTTGACTTTGGCTAAGCGCTCTTTGGGCGGCAGCTTGTAGAAGCCTGAGATGGCTGAAGTCTTAGTCATAGGTGTCACAGGTTTCTACATTGCCGCATGCCTTTTTAAGTCTTAGCTGCTTGCACTGTGGAGCGGCATCGCCACCGCGGGAATCCCCAGTCGCCTATATATTTCCCTTGCCAGCGTTTCTCCGTGGCTGATGCGGTGGTTGTCCGTGATGACCAATTTGGGCTTCGCGCGCCGTACGTACTCCAGCAGCCCGTTGAAGTCTGAGTGGTCGCTCAAAGCCACGAGGTGTTCTTTCGCGCCGATTTGCCTAACTGGCGAACGGAACTCCCAGCCGCTCACGCAGATTCGCTCCGCCGCTAAGCCTACGTTGCCGCGGCTGTTCATGTGGTAAAATGCCACGCAGGGCAGGTTTTCATCCAGCATTGCTTTGGCTTCCTTAGCTGTAGACTGCGTCAAGCAGCCGAGCTGCATTCCGTGTTTCTCGCAGGCTTCCGAAACGTGATAAACCTTCTCGGGCATGACGAACGGCACGGAAACGTCTGCGCGGTGCAGTATCTGCATGACCTCTTGGAGTTTGCCGTGGTAGCCGAAGACGTAGACAACGCCGTTTTTGAGGCGATCTTCAACCATCTCTACGAGAAGTTTTCGGATGTCCGCGTTGAACGCTCGCCTGCACTGTGGACTGCCGTAAGTGGCTTCGACCACGAGCGCGTCGCAGTCTTCCAGCACAGGCGTATCCTCAAAGCGAAAATCTCCCGTGTAAGCCAAGCGGTAGCCTTCCTCTGACTCGACGAGGACCTGTGCAGCGCCCAGGATGTGGTCTGCCTTGAAAAGTGTGATGCTTTCGCCGTCGTAGCGCAGAGGCTTCCCGTACTCCAGTGCCTCGATGGCGTTTGCCCTCGCGCCGAGTGGTCCTTCCAATACTTCGATGAGGTCTTTTGTGGCTGCGGTCATGAGGACTTTTTCGCATTCGCGCAGGCTCCATCGCAACCCGCCTGTGTGATCCGCGTGCGCGTGCGTCACTACTCGGAGGGGTCTTTTGTCGTCGTAGGCGTCGCAGGCTACTGAATCGCCAAGCAGTACCGCTCCCCGCTGGGTGACCTTTGCTTTCTGCTGCAGATGGGCACTTTCAAGCTTTAGTTGTCTTAGGCGCAAGCCAATCAATGAGCTCCCATGGGTTCTCGCTGCTGATTTCAACTTTTATGGGTCCGAGCGGAGACTCCGCTGATTCCTCCGAGAAGGACACGTGCCCCGCGAACGCTACCTGCTTGTTCAGGCAAAAACTTATGATTTCCCCTTGAATACCGCCTAGCAAGGCTTTGCGTGCGGCGTCGCGGATGTGGTCCCTGTGAAGCACGTTCTTAAGCGTGGCAAGCGCCGTATGCCCCTCGGTGTCAGCGGTTAGTACGCTTCCTTTGTGGGCTGGTTTGGTTTCGGTGGGCAGGTCTCCGAAAAGGTTCCACACTGCCTTCTTCACTTTCTCCTCGGACTCCGTTGGGTTAACGTCGACTTCGACGTGTATTGTTATTTGGTCCATTTCGCTTCCACCTTCCGCAGGGCTTCTGCCACAGCGGCTTTCAGGTCTTCTTCAGTTCCGTCGTTGATTATTACGTGTTCTGCTAGCGCGATGGCGTTTCCTATGCCTACGCTTAGTTCCCGCATGTCCCGCTCTTTGAAAACTTCCCAGTTTTTCGGGTCGTCGCTTCTTCCCCGCGAAGAGAGGCGTTTAAACCTGGTTTGCGGCGAAGAATGCACCGTTACAAGGGAGAATTTGGTGAAGCGTTTTTGGAACGTTTCCGCTTCTTTGTAGCTTCGAAGCCCGTCAACAATTATCTTTGAGTTCTGCTTTTGCTCTATTTTTGGAATACACTTGTCCGCGATTACGTTGTCTCCGCCTGTGGCTCTCAGTTCCAGCATGACTTTTCCAACGTTCGCGGGGTTAAGCTCCAACCCTCTTTTCGCGGTTTCTTCCCTCACCGCGTCACCCATGGTAACTACTTCGTAGCCTTGTTCTTGGGCGGCTTTTATGACGAGGGCTTTGCCTGAGCCAGGCATACCTGTTAAGCCGATGACTATTTTGTCAGCGTTCATGGCGTCACTTATCGCTTTCTACATTAGCTACGCCGAGAATTAAAAAGCATTTGTGACATGCAAAATGTCAAAAGTTTCAGGCAGGCTGCAGTCTCTTTTAGAAGGCGAATTCATTTTTTTGTTTCCTCTGAACCACGCACGCCAGAACCGAGTATCTGCCGTAATATTTGCAGTGCTCTTTCTGAGCTTTCCTTGTCTGGGAACTCGAGGTCTTCTTCCTTCGGTTCCGTGCCAGCAAAAAGGCACACTGCTTCTATGCCGTTTGTTTTCGCTAAGCCGAAGACTAAGCCTGAGAATCCCATGAAGGGACCTTTGTAGCCGATGTCGATGTTGAATTTCTGTTTCATTTCTTGAATGATTTCTTGGTTGGTGGCGGCGCAGCAGATTTTTTTGTCTTTTGTGCCGTAGCCTGCGATAACCACGAGTCGTTTGACATGGCTTTCAGTCAGATAAGCTACTACTTTTTCTGCAACGGTGTACTGACCTGAAAAGTTCGCGTGGTAACCCTTCACAATAATCAAAGGAGGCTGAGTACAAGCGTAAAACTGCACCTTAGGCAAGTCCAAACTGCCAGATTCAACGATGACCCCTCCGAAACCTGGCAATGCAGGATGGGCTGCGTAGGACGGCTGAGTTTCATAAATTGAGGGCATGTGAGTTGAGTACAGTTCGGCGATGAGTTCCGCTTTGGTTTCGCCGACGAGACTTTCAACGACCAGTTTGCCGATAGACCTCAAACCAGGCGAGCCAACAACCGCCACTGGTTCATGAAGCATAGGTTTGCCGTACCGTTTCATCCAGATGTCGTTATCCATCAGCGTATCCCTGGTTTACGTGACGTAACTGGGCTTCTTGCCCGACCGCGCCATCTCTTCGCGGACGCGGCGTTCAATCTCGGACATCTTCGCAATCGCCTCATCCATCTGAATGGCCTGTTTCTCCATTGGTTCCATGTTGACTTTCAAATTTAAGATGGATGTGAGGACGTTGAGCGCTGCTTTGGCTGCTTTGGGGTCGATGACGTATTCGCCTGTGGGAGCTTGGTAACCGTGGGTTTCCGCCATGAGGCAGATGCCGTCGATGCCTTTCTTTTTGGCGAGACCCATGATTATTCCGTTTTCGCCTCCGATTATTCCGTGGTCCATAGGTTGAACTCCATGCGATTTAATTTCTTCAAGCAACGCAGCAGTTGTCGCGGTGAAGTGGACGCTGGGAGTCTCGAAGGGCTCGTCCGTCACTAAGGCTGCAACGGAGAAAACTCTTTTCACGCCTTTTTCAATTGCCCAGTCCAGAACCTTATCCGCAACTTCATACTGCCCCTCAGGGGAAAAAGCCTGCGAATTGCCTGAAAGAAACACAATGTCTCTGCCGGTGTCATCTTTGAAGTGGAACAGCTCGTTTCGGAGCAACTCGACAAGCCCGTCCTCCCTTATTATTACGTAAGGTGGAAAGTGTTTTGAGTAGATTTCTCCAACCAATTCAGCCTTGAGCTGTTGTACTAGGTAATCTACGGATAGTTTCCCGATGTAAGCTAATCCGGGCAGCCCACAAATAAGTGTCAGTTGGTTTGGCGTAAACTCCTTCAAGACTTTGATTTCAACATCCATAATCGTGAACCAGCTTTTCAGTATGAGCTAAGTATTTGACTAAGATGAACTTTTCTTTTGCTCTCACGGCTCGTTATGGTTCGGTTTCCCATTGGAAGGGTGCCTGCCCAAGGCTACCGCTTACCCAGCGGCTAAGAAGCATTTATGAAGGGAAAACGTAGAGAGTACTCCAGAGGCAACTTGGATGAGCGCGTTCGTAAGAGGCTTCTTGGCGTTCGACATAGAAAACGAAGAAGTCAAAAAGAACCTAACAGAAACACAGAGGCTGGTGGCGAAAACAGGCGCCGACCTCAAGCTTGTGGAGCCAGAGAACATACACATGACTGTACGTTTTCTCGGCGACATCACCCTCAACATGGCGGACAAAGTCTTTGAAGAAATGAAAAAAGTAGAATTCACACCTTTCGACGTGCAAATCAGGGGCGTAGGCGTCTTTCCAAGCCTGAGCAATCCAAGAGTAGTTTGGGCGGGAATATCCAAGGGCGCGGACCAACTTAGAAACGTCTTCAGCCAACTGGAACCTCGACTGCAAAGCTTGGGTTTCACGCCTGACCCGAAAGGCTTCAGCCCACACTTAACCATAGCCCGCGTGCGTTCAGCAACGCACAAGGCGGAGCTAGCTGAGTTCATACAGAAGAACGCGGAATTCAACTTTGGCACGGTTAAAGCAGAGTACCTGAGGCTCAAAAGAAGCGAGCTAACGCCAAAAGGACCCATCTACTCAACGCTGAAAGAGTATTGTCCGAAACCGTAACCGCAAAAAGGAAACGCTCATGCAGAAGAAAATAGACCAAATCGCCCAAGAAATCCGAGCGAAAATCACCCCAACAGAAGCCGACAAGGCTAAAATGCAAGCGTTAGCCTCGGAACTCGAACGCAAAGTTTCCGTCGCCTGCGCAGAGTTCGGCGTCAAAGCCATCGTGCGCCTCGAAGGCTCAGTGGCTAAGGACACGTGGCTCAGAGAAGAGCCCGACGTTGACGTCTTCATGCGTTTGCCCACGACGATTCCGCGGAAAGCTCTGGGCGAAATTAGCTTGAAAATTGCCCGCAAAGCTACCGAAGGTTCAAAGCAGATAGAGCGCTTCGCGGAGCATCCGTATTTGGAAGCGTTCGTGGACGGTACGAGAGTGAACATTGTGCCGTGCTACGACGCCAAGCCTGGTGAGTGGCTGAGCGCCACGGACAGAACACCTTTTCACACGGACTACGTGAACAAGCACCTGAACCGAAGTCAGCGCGGCGAAGTCCGACTACTGAAGAGGTTCATGAAGGGCATCGACGTCTACGGCGCAGAAATCAAAGTGGGCGGCTTCAGCGGCTACCTCTGCGAGCTTCTGGTCTTGCATTACGGCTCATTCGCGGAGACGTTGCAGGCATTTGCACGATACGTTCCGAGGCTAGTCATAGACCTTGAAGGTTACTACGAGCATCGTGAAAGGGAACTGGAACTTCTCTTCCCAGAACCTTTGGTCGTCGTTGACCCCGTGGACAAGGGCAGAAACGTGGCTTCCGCAGTTCAACCACAGAGGCTCCACGTATTCGTAGGCGCGAGCAGGGCATTCCTGAAAGCACCAAGCACGGAATTCTTTTACCCATTAAAGACCACACCGCTAAGCGTGGAGGAGTTGCGTGAGACGCTGGCGAACCGAGGCTCCTCGTTGATTTTCTTGACCTTCGGTAAAATCGAAGCTGTGCCCGACGTACTGTGGGGTCAACTGCACCGCACGCGGAAAGCCCTTAGAACACAGCTTGAACTCAGCGACTTCACAGTCCTCAGAGATGCCGTCTGGAGCGAGAACAACGCAGCGTTTACCATGTTCATTTTCGAGCTTGAAAAGCGCGTTCTGCCGCTTGCCAAAAAGCATTTGGGACCGCCGCTGGAACGGGAAAAAGAATGCGAAAGCTTCCTCGCAAAGTACGCCGATAACAGCGATGTGGTCGCTGGGCCGTTCATTGACGAGGGACGCTGGATGGTGGAAGTGCAGAGAAAAATAACCGATGCCGCAGAATTTCTCAGAACCAAACTCAGCTCGGGCGGCAGAGACCTCGGCATGGCTGAACTAGTCGCGACAGCTTTGCACAAAGATTTCTTAGTCTTGACTGGCGAAGACATCACTGAACATTACGTCTACAACGAAGGGTTCGCGGAATTTCTAACCAGTTTTCTCTCAGGCAAGCCTTCTTGGCTGGAAACCCCGTAGATTTGCGGCAAAGAGAAATTTCATTCTCAGGCGTTATGGCGCGCTAAAACCTTATTCCTGCCCGTTTCACATAGTGCAGAACAACATCCGCAAGCACAGCGCTAACTATGGCTTCCAACGTGAGAGTCAGCATTACGGGCGCAATGACGCCAAGGGCAGCTGCAGAAGGCATATTGACAAAAGACGTGAACCAAACATAATCCGTCACCAAAACATAAGGTGCCTGAACAAGCCAAGCCAGCAAACAAGCAAAAACAGGACGCATTCTCCTAGAAAACAATCCAGCGCTGACGCCTAAAAGTGCGATGCCGCCTATGACAAACGGAATCTTCGTTACTCCCATGTAGATGCCTCCAACGGCGCCGCTTACCAAACCCGCCCATGGACCAGCTATAATTCCCGCGAGGAAGATAGCTAGTTGAGAGAAATGTATCGATGAAGTGAACCCAGCCAGCGGCAGCGGAATGGCGAGAGGCGGGACAGAGAGGACGTTGGCTAACGCTGCCATAAGTGCAGTAAACGCGACTATTTTTGCATCTACCTTTTTCATGCTTTGCTTTTCACATCAGTCTCGTTATTTGGCGGTGGCTTTTGTTGAAATAACACCGCAATATTTGCTTCTTGACTACTTAGAACCGTTTGGGTGCAATATAAAAAATGCGGAACACAAACGGAAACTCATCAAAGCGAACCGCAACCTCTTGCAGCACCCATGTGGGAAAAATATTTTACCTTTAACCCGAATTAGATAGCATAAACGTGAGTTCTGATGAGGCGAAAAAACTATCTCGACAAACCCGTTGAGCACATGCGAATAAACGCGCCGCTCACCGTGGACCAACTTATTGCACAGTTCAGGAATTCAGGTTCTTTCGGAGCTGGAAGACTCGCCACGGCATGCGATGTCTACGAAAAAATGCTCCGCGACAAAGAATGCACCGTGTTTCTGGCGCTTTCAGGCGCTTTGGTTCCAGCTGGGCTGCGCGCAATCATCAGCGACTTAATCCGCGCAAGATTCATCGACGTCTTGGTCTGCACGGGAGCCAGCATGGTTCACGACGCCATCGAAGCCGTAGGCGGCAGGCATTACAAGGGAAGCTGGGTTGACGATGACCATGAGCTTTACAAATACCACATCTTCCGCATCTACGATGTGCTCGTGCCAGAAGAGGCTTTCGTGCGCCTGGATTACACGCTTTCAGAGCTGTACAGCAAAATCGCGGAAGAGCGGAAAGGAGAGGCGCTTTCTTCCCGCGAATTCGCTTGGGAACTGGGGAAACGCTTAGACGACAAAAACTCGATTCTGCGTTCGGCATACGAAATGGGCGTGCCCGTTTTCATTCCTGCCGTGCGCGATTCTGAGTTCGGCTTCATCCACTGGCTGCACAGTTCACAGCAGAACCGCAAAAACGTGTTAACCGTTGATGCCTTCAAGGATGTGCCTGAAATCTGCAACATCTGCGCCAACTCGCCGAAGAACGGCATGGTTGTGCTTGGCGGCGGGGTGCCGAGGAACACTGTGCAGTCTGCTGCGTTGGCTTCTAAGAAGGGGTTGGACTACGCGGTGGTGGTCACGATGGATAGACCTGAAACAGGCGGCTTGTCTGGTTCCACTTTGAAGGAGACGATTAGCTGGGGAAAAGTCAAAGGCGAAGCCGACAGCGTCATGGTGATTGGCGACGCCATGGTGTCTTTTCCCTTGATGGCAGCCTCCGTGCTTGAGCGGCTCGGAGCCAAATTCAAGCGTCCACCTTTCTCTGAGCGCGTGAAGCGGGAGAGCTGGACGAAATGAAACGCGGACAAAGCAGCGAAAAGTTCTGCGGCAACTGCGACAGCCACAACTGCTACGATTACCCCAGCAAAGTGTTTTGCTCCACGCGTTATGGGCAAAGCAAAGACCCCATCGTGGATACGTTATGGTGCTGCGGCGAGTGGAATCAGGTCAGCCAAGAATGCTACTGCGTGCGAGAAGCACAACGAGCCAAGCGTGGCAGAAAGCTACGTTAAGGTTATAACTTAGAGGTTTCAAGTTTACGGTTGCAGCCCGGTGGTGTAGTGGTCAAGCATAGGGGCCTCTGGAGCCCTTGACAAGAGTTCGAATCTCTTCCGGGCTACTTTTTGGTTTTTTGTTTGTGTGTGGTTGTGGTGGTTTGGTGTGGGTGTTTCTTTTTTGTTTGTGGGGCTGGCGCTGTTTTGTGTTTGGGTTGTTTTTTGGTTGGTGTTTGGTTGTGGTTGTGGTGTGGTGGTGCATTGTTTGGGTGTTTGGGTTGTTGGGGTGACTGTTTTTTTGTTTGTTTTAAGAGAAGGTGGGATTTGCGGGTGGCGTCTCCGCTTTGGGCGGGGTTCAATTTCCATCGGTTGCATCACGGAAAAGGCTATAGCTCATTCAGCAGATGAAGATATTAGATGGGAGTGACCAAAGAACACGCTTTGAAGGTGTAGATATGGCTGTAATAGACCCTGTCAGCTTAGTGGGATACTGCGGGCTTTACTGCGATGGTTGCAGGATTCGTCAAGGAAAAATAAAGGAAGCAGTCAATAACCTCCGTGACATCCTCGATTCATATGGATTTGACAAGATTATGCCTGACCTTGCCAACTGGGAACCAAGCTTCAAGCATTATGATGAGTTCGAACAAGTGATGGATGGTCTGGTGAAGATGTTCGGTTATTGTGCAGGCTGCTTTGAGAATGGTGGTGACCCGAACTGCAAAGTGCGTCTATGTGCAAGACAGAAAGGCTACCGCACTTGCACGGAATGTGGCGAAGCCCAGTCTTGCCAGAAGCTAAAGCCTTACCGCAAATACTTCGACCCTGCCCTACAGAGCATCAAAGAGAATGGCGTCAAGGGCTATGCGGGAAAAATGCAGAAGAAAGTAGTAGATGAGGGGTATAGTTACCCAGCGGAATCGAATAGTCCACCTTAGAATCTAAGAACAGCTGGATTTTTGTTCGTCGTTCCAGCGGTACTTCTCTTTTTTGAGTCTCAGTTTGTCTAAGCTGCAGTTGAAGCAGATGCCATTGTGGCAGCAAATCATTTCACCGCAGTTGGGGCATTTCCAAGTTTCTTTCTGTTTCTCCAAGAATTTGTTTATGCCGTTTTCTTTGATGAAGGTCAAATTCTCTATCATGCTCATTCTATATAGAGCCTTGTATCTAGCGTCAATTTTTCTGAGTCGGGTGCAGGGGAAGCTGCCGCATTCAAAACAGAAAGTGACTTCGCCGTTTGACAGCTTCTGGCATCTTTTCTTTAGGAATGCACAGTTCCTGTTTCGAGGTCGGCAACCCGTGCAGTAAGCCATTCTGACGCCTTGGCTTCTCACGTCGTACTTCAATGCCGTGTAGCGTGAACATAACGTGCAGTTCATTCCACATGGTGCAATAAGTTCTGGATTCACCGTCGCTTTTAATCCCTCAGTCTAGTTATAGACAAGAGCGAGCATCCATTAATTTTTTTTCTGTGTTACCTGTTCCAGAACGAAAAAGAGGGGATGTGCGGGAGACATCTCCACTTTGGTGAGAGTTCAAATCCTCACGGTCCACTTCAAAAACAATTCTCTGGTTTCCATTGCTCTCAAAGTTTCTAGCAAAGCGTAGTCTCGTTACACATTAATTATTGTCAAGTCGGAAGAACGCGTCAGCTCCGTATTCGGGGAAGGTTTGCAACTATTTCATATCGGGTTCTTGGTCTTTGTTGTTGACTTTTTTAAGAACATGAGCCAAGCGTTGACTGACCTGAAAAGTGTCCTATGGTTTTACAGAGGACATTTGCCAGTCTATGTAGTACCGCACTACAGTGTCATTGTAGATTGGCTGGTAAGGTTTTCCAACTGTGACATTGACAAATTTATCCAATTGGGGTTCCACAAAGACAAGTCCCTCATCTGTGGTGTTGAAACAGTTAAGTTCATGACTGGTGTTGTCTTGGAAATACACGAATACACAGCCACATTCATATCCTGCTCTTAGGGCGTTGCTTCTAAAGTCAGCGGCGAAATTGGCACACGTGTAGCTTCCATTTATGTAGAGATGACTGTCAGTCTTGTCTGACGCCATGAATTGCTGGGCTTCAAGGTAAGTTGGGCTTCTAAGGCTGACACTGCTTGCGAAAGTTGCAGCCAAAGTGGCCAAGAGAACAAATGTCATAAAAAAACTCCAGTACTTCCACAAGCCTTGAACAAAGAAACGCCCTTTTCTGACTATTCTTTTAACTCTTGTTTCTTCTCTTGCAGCAAAATGAACGTGCCCTTTCAGGTGTTGCGCCCAAAACACTTCAAAATTGTTTCTACTTTTCGGCTCATTTGCTGGTTTTCCTCTTTGAAGCAGGAACTGGGCAATCATGAGAATGGCAAAAGTCGTGCAATAGAAGCGCACAATCCAAATTGTGGACATTATTAAGAGAACGAACACGCCGTAAAATGGAGTAAGCAGCAATATCCACATGAGTTCAAGGAAGTTGCGAGCTTGAGACAAAACGAATCCAAAAGGAGATAGAAAAATAATAGAAGCAGCAAACCACAAGAAATGTTTTTGATACAGAAACTTCAGAATTTTGAAAAGTGAGAAGTAAACTATGACAATGGCGAGGCAAACAGGGACGACTGCTAACCAAAAGCTCAGCATTTATTCTCTTGCCCTTTTGAGCTTTCAGGGTTAAACTTGTTGCTTGTTCCCTCATTAGTTTTTGCACCGAACAGTCTCTTAGGGTTTTCTGTTTTCTTGTTATCCAAACAATCAAGCGTCAAAATGCCTTGGGCTTAGCGCTTAGACAGCGCTTGAAGCAGGGGAAAGTTAATTTTTACTGGGAAGAAAAAATGGGGATTGTGCGGGTGAAATCTCTACTCTGGCAGGGGTTCAAATCCTTTCTTCATCCATTTAGTATCGTGGTTTATGCATAAACATGCCAGCGCGTTGGCAATCTCCATTAAGGAAGATAAACCCTTTGTTCATACACACGCTGTTTTAGGTGACCAAAATAGAAACGCAGAAGCCGGACACTTGCTTGAGGGGGAAGATTTTTGCTGCAGAAATTCACTTAGTGGAGCTGTTGGGAGAAAAAAATTGAGCGGAAAAATGATGCTGTAACTGGTTTATCTCTTTGGGAATTTTAGTTCTGTGAAGATGACCCTAAAAAAAACTACAGCAACGTCGCTGGCAATTACACTGGACGTGTAAAATCGCTTTCAAAGCAAAATTCCTGAATTTTTTAGCCGCTCATATCCTAGGATCGCTGGTTCTCGCCTTTTGCATGTTTAGAAGGAAGTTGCTGACGCATCTGTTTCTTTTTCAGGTCCTTGTCTCGCTGCATTTTCTTATGATGCTCAAGCTCCGCATTCTTCTTTTTCCTACTTGATACGCTCATGTATTCACCTTAGCATACGATAAGTGTTCCGCATTCTAAAACGTTGTCTTATTCTAACTGAAAGATTGCCTTTTGCATAGACTCTTCGGTCAATTTCTACATCAAAAAGAGTCAAATCTCTTTTGGGGTTCCACTTGTGATTTTGTTGCGGTTGGCTACTGCTGGTTGCTGTCCAATGCGGGTGGTGCTTCTTGATTGCTGTCTGTTCCGAGTTTGACGTTGTTGCTGTCTTTCAGCAGAAACCTTTCGCCATTCTCAAACAGAAGCAAGTCGCCTATGAATGATAAGGTGTCGCCATCATAAGCGAGGGCTGCTCGGTTGGGAATGGCGTATATCCTCTCTTGCTTCGACAGCGGTCTTAGCACTTTGTCTTTGGAGGGCTTGTAGTGAACTTTAACGCATAAGTCAACGTGCCCAAGACCTTCAACTATCTTTGCCGAGCGTTTGTTTCTGTCAGTGACTACGCAGCGTTTGCAAAGCGCCAGGGCGCCTGCACTTCGCCCAACGATAACCCCGTTATATTCACGCAGCATGGCGTTAACGTTCCGTGCTTTTAGCCTTTCGATGAGTGCGCTTGCAAATCCGCCTGTTATGTAAACTAAGTCAGAGCCTTTGATTTTTCGCGCTGTCTCTTCAGGTGCCTCGGAGAATTCTGCAAAATCCACGTCGCCTGCGCCCAGTCTCCTGAAGTAGTCGATGACCCTTTTTCTGTACCTGTAGTTTTTGCCGAACGCCGCGTGTGCCCAAGCAAAAACCAAGACCTTGGGTGCCCCTCCAGCATCCTGAAAGGCACTTAAGTTGATTTCTCTCGCGTCCCGTCTCCTGAGGTTTTCTCCGCCGAGAAGATACAGTTTTGCCATGCCTCTAAGACAGCGTCTGCATACTAAAACCTGTGGTCATATGAGCATTTTTATAAGTCCTTCGCCATGCAGTAGCCTGATACATATGTCTCCCGAAGAGTACACGGAGTATAAAGCCAGGGAATTCTGCAACGACGTAAAATGCCCCGTACAGGAAACGCTGAATTCTCTGAAGGACAAGACAGAAGCCTACGAGCTGATTAGGCAAACGTGCAGAACCGCCTGCCGCTACACGACGTGGCAGTTTCACCACTGGCTCATTGAGAAAGGTTATTTAATCGTCAAACTAAAAGACAAGGCGGAGCGATAACTATGGAATGGGGAATGAAAAACCGATTATCTCAACTCATCCAGAACGACGGCAAAGCACTTTTCCTGCCGATTGACCACGGCTACTTCCAAGGACCAACTCACGGTCTGGAGAAGCCTGGAGAAACAATAAAACCCATTTGGCAGTACGCAGACGGCTTGATGATGACGCGGGGTGTCCTGCGGAACTGCATTGACCCAGCCATTCAGAAGCCCATCATACTACGAGTATCAGGAGCCGTAACCGTGGTTGGCGAAGACTTAGCCAACGAGAGCGTAGTCACCTCAATTCAGGAAATCCTCAGACTCAACGCCAGCGCCGTATCCATGTCTGTGTTCGTAGGAACGAAATACGAGAACAAAAGCCTCAGCAACTTGGCAAAGCTCGTTGATGAATGCGAAGATTACGGCGTCCCCGTCATGGCTGTAACCTCGGTTGGACGGGAGCTTGAGAAGAGAGAAGCCCGTTATCTGGCACTGGTTGCAAGGGTTTCCGCGGAAATAGGCGCACGCGTTGTAAAGACTTACTATTGCAAGGAGAATTTTGAGAAAGTCGTCGAAGGCTGCCCCGTCCCAGTCGTTATCGCGGGTGGACCAAAAACTGAAACGCAGCGGGAAGTGTTCGACTTCGTGTATGACGGTATGCAGAAAGGCGCCATCGGCGTGAACTTGGGCAGGAACATCTGGCAAACAGAGCATCCTGTAGCCGCCATACGCGCCATCCGAGGCATAATCCACGACAATTTCACGGCGAAAGAAGCTCAAGACCTTTACGAGCAGGTAATCGCGGGTAAAGCGTAGCCTGTTCGATTTATAGGTGACTTCCATGCTCGTCGCCATGTACTACAACAACCGAGACGTCCGAATCCAAGAAATGCCCATACCCGAAATTTCGGACGACGAATTCCTCCTAAAAGTCTTGGCTTCAGGCATCTGCGGAAGCGACGTAACGGAATGGTACCGCGTGCCCCGAGCGCCGAAAGTTCTGGGTCACGAAGCAACAGGAGTTGTGGCTAAGGCTGGGCGAAACGTAAAGAACGTCAAGGTGGGCGACCGCGTATTCGTGTCACATCACGTCCCATGCAACAAATGCCGATACTGCCTCAGCGGGCATCAAACAGCCTGCGAAACCCTCCACACGACCAACTACTACCCGGGAGGCTTCGCCCAGTACGTGCGCGTGCCGAAAATCAACGTTGAAGAAGGCGTCTACAAACTTCCTGACGCGATGTCTTTTGAAGAAGGCACTTTCATTGAGCCTTTAGCCTGCGTTGCCCGCGGGCAGAGACTTGCCGCAGTCCAGAAAGAAGCCACTGTGCTCATCATCGGCGGCGGCTTAGCCGGAATCCTGCACGCCCAGCTAGCCAAAGCCAGAGGTGTCACGAACGTAATTGTGGCTGATGTGAACCCTTTCCGCTTGGAGTTAGCCAAGAAATTCGGAGCAGACCGCACATTGGACGCTAAAGAGGCTCTGCCGCAGAAACTGAAGGAAGCGAACGAAGGACGCTTAGCAGACCAAGTGATAGTCTGCACGGGAGCGACGCAAGCAGCGTTGACGGCGTTGGAGTGCGTGGACAAAGGCGGAACCATCTTGTTCTTCGCCGTGCCTGACCCTTCCGTGAAAATTCCAGTGCCCATTACCGAATTCTGGAGGAACGAGATAACCCTGAAAACCAGCTACGGCGCTGCACCGAGGGATTTGGAAGAGTCTCTGGCGCTTCTGACTCAAAAAAAGCTGAACGTTGAAGACATGATTACGCACAGGCTGAGCCTTGATCAAGCAGCGGAGGGTTTCAGACTCGTTGCAGGCGCGGGCGAGTCACTTAAAGTAATTCTTGAACCCAACAGGATTTAGGTTGAGTTTGGGGTCAGATATCTATGAACACATTAACATATTGTTTAAACTATGCGTGTAACTGCAACAAAGCGGTTTAATAGTCTAAATGAACTTATCTATCTCAGGTTTTGTGAAGTTTTATGACGGAATTTCTAGGAGTCCCTTTGCTCGTAGTAATGATGACGTCATGAACCTGCGCAAGTCAGGCAATCTTCCGAATTCTCCGCGCGACTGAACTTGCAGACAGCAAGTATTATTTATGACGTTCGCTGACAGGTCTTGTGGAGTTCGTTCGGGAATGAGCAACGACAAGGAAGTGCGCGTGTCAAAGATTAAAGATGGCACAGTCATCGACCATATTAGTGCTGGCTACGCTTTGGATGTTGTCAAAATCCTTGGCATTACAGGGCATGAGCGGCAAGTGATGACTATCGCGGTTAACGTGCCGAGCAAGCTAATGCGTGTGAAGGATTTGGTGAAGATTGAGGGGCGCGCACTCAGCGTCCAAGAGGTTAACCGCATATCCCTTGTTGCCCCGCGCGCCACGATTAACATAATTCGAGATTATGTGGTTATGGAAAAGCTTGAGGTTCAGTTGCCCAAAGTCATCGAAGACATCGTCAAGTGTATTAATCCTGCGTGCGTGAGCAACGCACGCGAACCCGTGTCAGCAAAGTTCTACGTGGAAAGCGAGGACCCGCTGCTGCTAAAGTGCCACTACTGCGGGTACATGATGGAAAAGGCAGACGTGCTTAAACAATTCTAACATAGAGTGAAGAATTTTCTAGCGCGCTCCAAATACACTCAGCAACGACCACTCATGAGCTGACCACCTTACTACAATACGCAAACCGCGACGAACTTTCCGCGCAAAATCTCATCGCGACTGAGCAAACTCGGCAGCCGAACCTAACTCCCTCAGCGCGAACCTCAACAGTCTCCTGAAGAAGACCTCGCTTAACCCATCCCCATCAGCAGAAGAAACACGGGGGCATTCAAAAGTTGCTGTAAATCTGAATTTCTCGCCTTCACTAGGCGCCAACTCGAATGGGTAAAACCTGCAGACCAGCGGTCTCAGCTTGTAAACAGAACATTGGGTATCCGCATAAAAGACGCATTTGCCATCGCAACCTTTTTTCATTTCATAAACGTATGGCGATTTCCCTTCAACTTTCTCGGCAAACTCGCAAACCCTTTTCCCAACAAACTGCGATAGGCGCTCAGCCTCCACGTCCAGCAGCAGCACGTGCCTCGTTTTCTCCTGGGTGTCTCCGCAGCAAATTCCACATCTGTTGCAGGAGAAGCGCAAATTCTTGGGGTATTCCAATTTCACCATGATTCAGTTCCAACTGTACTTTTCAGCGGCAAACAGGTTCCGCGGCTATTTGTCCCTATGTCCTTCGCCATACTGATAAGGCCTGCCAAGATTCTTCGCCAACTTCCACCGGAACATCTCATCCATGTTCACGGAGGGACAGGCAAGCCTGCTGGCATCGAGAACGTAGAAGATGACGTCAACGAGTTCCTCGGCAATTTTCTCTTCTGATGAACCCTTTTTCCAAGCGTCACTAGCTTCGCCAAGCTCTATAAACGCAAAAAGCAGCTTTTTTGGAATGTCTTCGCGTTTGTTGTAGAAACCTTTTGCGAGAACCAACGCCTCAATTTCCTTCTTCATTTCTTCAAGCTGCATGCGGATGTCCTCCACTGCCTTGTACCATGCAAAACTTGCGCCGCCCGCATATATGCTTTAACCCGTGAAGGTGGACAGTACAATGAAGTTATGTTTTTGAAGAGGCTTTTAGCAGTCGCCCTTCGTGGTCCATTTCGCCCCTGCGTATCCGAGTGGTAGATATTGGCGAACAGTTCTGGGACGGAACCATGCTAACCGTAACGACCTTGAGCAGCGGCAAACCTGCTTTTTTGCGGCGTTCATTAATCGTGAAAGCTGCCGGCTTGGTCTCCTCGCTTACTACAAGCGCCTGGATGCAGCTATCCCTAATCGAAGAACCATAAGGGTCGTCTAAGCGGACAACCTCAGCTCTGCTCCGCAGACCCAAATCTGCCAAAAACGCTTCAAGCGCGTTTAACCTCTCTTCATACGACGCTGTAACGTGAGGCTTATTCATTTTTGCAGCCAGCACGTCAGAAGTTAACCCGATGAGTACACGCTCACCTATTTCGAAGGCTTTGGTGAGCAAGACTTTGTGGCCTCGGTGAAGTTCATCGAAGGTTCCGCCGACCGCCACCTTTCTAAATTCTTTCATCCTCACTCACCAAGCGTGCCCCTTGAAAATCAATCCTGCTCATGAGAATTTTCTCTTTAGGCAGCACCTGCTTAAAAGCTTCTGCCACACCATCAGCGTTTTCCTCAAGTACAACTGCGTGAACCGCTTCCCCGATCATGTTCTGCGCAGCACCCACTGCTCCTGCCTTCTTCGCCAACTGTACCAGCCGCCTCACGCGTCCTGTAGCAAAACCTGTTTCCTCGGCAAAATCCCAGCATCGCGACAAGAAATTCTCCAAGCTGGGTTCCGCCAGAATTGCGTCCAGAGTTTTTCTTCCGTAGCGGTTGACGCTTTGCCGCTTTTCAGGCGACGAGAGCACCTGTTTTGTGGGCGTGGGACCGAGAACTGCCGCCACCACAACGTAGTCTGGGCTTAGGGGTATGCGGTCGATCACGCCTATGCCTGGCGCGCCTGGTTCCACGGTGAGTATGCATCCGCCGAGCATGATAGGTCCGACGGTGCCGAGCCCTGTTTTGCATTTAACTTCTGCAGCATGAGCAATTCTGCCGAGTTGATTGTAGGTGAAGTTCAAATCCAACGCTTCCGAGACGGCTAAAGCTGTTCCTAATGCGCCTCCTGCGCTGGAGCCGAATCCTGCACCGACAGGAACTTCAACGCGATGGCGAATTGTTACGGCATACTTTTTTTCTGTCTTGGCAAGGAGCGTTTCTGCAACCATTCGCGTTGTTTCCGCCTCAGGCGCCAGCTGGTTGTTTATGAAGACGTTTACTTGGTTTTGTTTTGCTTCGGAGACTTCCGCATCGGTGTGCACGCCTTTGGTGAGGACGAATCCGCCGCCTCTGCTGCCTATCCGTTCTAAGTCGGTGAGTGGTTTTCCATCGGGATATTTATCGCAGATTTCGAAGAAACTGGAGATACCCGCAGGAGAAAAAGCCTTCGCGGACTTTTGCATTACACTGCCCTTTCTTCAGTTTTTTTATAATTCCTGAGAAATGGAAAAGCAAGGTAACAGGCCTTCGTTAACGGCGGAACCAGCAAGAGAACAAAGGGTATCTCTGAGGCAAACGTCCAGACAAATAGAATGGGAACAAACGACGCAGATACTGGCGAGGTGAAATAACCTCCTGGGGAATAGAACAACTGACTGTAAGCCCACACTCCAACAGCCACTATCATTGCACCTATCGCTTGCCCAATTATGGCGCCAACCCCGAAACTTCGGAATTCACGCCAGTATTTCGCAATGACTGAAAACAGAAACAGACTTACGCCAATTAGAGACGCGAACAATGAGACATTCAGTTCAGCAGAAAAAAGTGTTAAACCGGGCAGATTCAGCTGGCAAAACCAGCGTTGGCAACAGTAATCCTGCCAAAATAGTTACACTGGCGACAACTAAGCCCAAGATTGTTTTTTTCCTGTCAAGTTTTGAACGGGCGACATAGCCGATTATGAAAAACATGGCAAAGTTTGCTGTTACCCCAGCGGTTAGGCTCAACAGGGGATTTCCGTGGAATAACATGTCTCGTATGAATATGCCTATGCCCGCTCCGATGGCTCCAGTCCAAGGTCCGAACAGCACAGCGAAAACGGCAGGGATGAAAGCGGCAGGCCAAAAAGCGACTCCACCGAAAGTGAAACCAAAACTAGTAATATATCCAATGACTGCATAAAGGGCGGCACAGATTGCTACGAGGGCAACATCGAAAGCTTTCATCGTGTTTTAGCTCCGATTGTAATTTGCATAATCCTCTTCGAATAACGTCATTATAGATAAAACTTCCCTTACAACCGTTTAAACATGTTTAAACATTTTTCGACGTTAGGCGCTGACTTGCAGTTGAAGCCTTCATGGAGGTTCGCTAGGCTTTGTCCAAAACCGATTCAGAATGAAGCTCGAACAGAATTCAGAATTCCAAATAGCCACACTGTGAGGCTCAATTCCATAAAAAAGCCTCATTTTTATTCAGAATCAGAATATAGACTCAATAACTGCTTGTTGTTGTAAACGGACTACAACTCATGCCTTGTTGCTGTATAACAACTGCAACACACCTTTAATACCGTGCAAAGCGTCATTACAAATTGGAAATGGCACCGCTTCAAAAAACCGTTGCTCGGAGAACCAAGAAAAAGGTTCCTAAAAAGAAAACAGTCATCGGCAAACTCAACAGGTCCCGGTCAAAATCGTCACCACCATTAGCCCAGCCGTATTTGAGGCTTGAAGCGTAGAGCTGAAAGTTCCCAAATCTCGTCTGCAAATGAAAGGGGAAAGTTGAAACCGGTTGGTGGATGACGGGAAATTTCCAAATACAATAAGGAGGGATATTGAGAAAATGCCGAAAATCGAGTTAGTTCAAGAATACGGAAAACAAGACGTAACCCGCCTGAAGTGGATGCACATCTGGGACAAAATTGAACATCGATTCCAGGACTTGCCCAAGTGGGCGCAAGACATCTTGCTCGAAGAGCTCAGCGCAACCGTCGAAAGCAGAGTTGCCATGATGAAGAAAGCCAAGAACTAGGCGGAGAGTTTTGGATGCTTAGGGAGCCACAGGCTTCCCACATCCCTGTTTCTTGGATCCTAACAAGGAAAAATTATACAAAAAAAAGTGCTAAAAACGAAGTCTACTGTTAGCTTGTGAGCTTAGAATCTTCGTGGTGGTCTTCGTTTAGCGTAACATTCTCGGCAATAGACTGGCCTGGTGCCGTCTGGCTTGAACGGAACTTCACATTCCTTTCCGCAGTCAGCGCAGGTAGCCTTGTGCATCTCTTTTCTATACATTATTCTGTTTCAACTCCTGTCTACTGGTTAGCGCAAAAACTGGTTTTGCACGCGCTTTCTATGTTGCTTCTGCGTTTTAAGGTTATCGTCTAAAAAGGCTAATTCGACGCGCGTTTCATGGCAAAAAGGCATTTCAGCAGGTTTTGATTATTTCTTGTGTCTTCGGATTCTTTCCTGCTTCTGAGATTTCATGCGCCAGTCTCTCTTCCGCTGCGTCTGCACCATGAACCTGTCATGCCGTTGCATGGGTCCAACGTCCCTGCGGTACCGCGAAATATTCATGTAGAATGTTTCGGGGTCGATAACGTTGTTTTTGAGGTCTTCAATGTTCCGGTTCAGTTCCTTCTTTGCGTCAGTTCCCCCGTTGTTGTCATACAAGTCAGAATACACCATGTACGCAGCGTGGAACTGAAAATTTGAGGGGTCGTCAATTAGCAGTTTTTCTGGAGCGGGCTCTTGATTGTTGGAGGGTTGTTCAGTCATGTTCATTCAGTCTTCTGCGTTAGCTTAAAGTGATGCATCTTCTTCTTTATATCTACTGCTGTGTACCTCTTGACAAAACAGGGATTTGGGCTACTCTGGACCGTTGAATGACCCATGTTCCAATCTTCCATGAACTCTTCTGAACTCCTCAAAATGTTCCGCTTTGGAGTTTCCGTAGCTTTCCAGGTGCCGCTTCAAATCCGCTTCGTTGCAGAAGCAGCACGGACAATAGGGACATTTTGAGAGATTGTTAACGTTGCTTTCTGAAGTGTTTTTTTCTTCCATTAAGTTGCCCGCCGTCAGATCTTTCATGTATCTTGTTCGCCTATAAAATGTTTGCACAGAATCACGAAGGAAGTGCTGGATGCGCTGGAACAGCAAATAGGAGCAAAAGACACTTATTAAGGAGAACGCATCCAAACAGAAAACAACTGCAGGCAACTCCAAAATGACTGAATCGAAGCTGGGCGTCAAAGGCATTCTTATCGACTTGGACGGCACAATACTTGACACCAGAGAAGCCTACATAGACGCGGCGAAAACAGCGTTCACCGCCACCGGGCAGGAAATGCCTGATGCCTCAGTTGCCTTGGAAATTCCGAAACGGATAGAGCAAAAACAACCGATATCCGACATCATAAAGGTTAAGCCGCTGAAGTTCATGGACATTTACCTCAAAACGTTCTATGCTATAGCGCCAGCCAAAACTAAACCTGTGCCGAACGCCGCAAACACCCTCAAAACGCTATCAGAGAAGGCGAAACTAGCTTTGATTACCATGCGTCGCGTTCCCAAGCAGGCAATCCTTGATGAGCTTAGGCAGTTTGGCTTGGACCATTACTTCGAGCACGTTGTGACGGCGTTGGATACGCAAGAGCCGAAGCCGTCCCCTGAAGCGCTCATAAAAGCGGTCCGCGCCATGGATGTTCAGATGTGCGAATGCGTCATTGTAGGCGACTCCGTTGTCGATGTCCGTGCAGGAAAAACTGCTGGGGCTAAAACCGTGGCTGTTCTTTCGGGGCTATACTCTCTTGCGGAACTTGAAAAAGTGAGCCCAAACTTTATAATAGTCAACATTGAGGAGCTGCCTAAACTCATAGAGTAAATTTTGAAATCATACTTCTATAATTGATATATTGCTGAAAACTGCCTAAACCAGTTATAGGGCAAATAGAAATAAAGCTTATTAAAAGCCTGCATTCAATAAGAATATGGAGAAGGCTTCAGAGTCGGAATCAACATGAACTTCGTAGAAATAATCCTAACGGAGAAACTGAAGGACGCGGACCCAGCCCTTGACCTTTCGGGGTCCGACCGGAAAGTGCTGCAAGTCGCATGCCAAGACTTCACAAACTACCTGAAATGTCACTGGAACCTCATCGGAAAAGAAGCAAACAACTGCGAACTCGTGGAAAGAATGGAGCAATTCTTTAAAGAGAATCCAGCTGAACTGGAAGCATTCCTGACGGTTTGGACAGGAATTTGGCTTAGAAAGTGGAAAGAACGCGTTAAACTGCTCATAGGCAACCAAAACCAGAACAAATGGAACAAGGTCTCTAAAACGCTAAACAACGCCGAACCCATATGGAGAAGACTGGAGCACAAACAAGAAATCATGGAAGTAGTAGTTTCTACGCTTGTGAAGAACGGAGAAATCTGCGGAACCGAGATTCTCTCAGAGAACCTTCTGAAAATGGAGCTGGGCGAGAGTAACAACCAGAGCCTCAACGAGAAAGAACAAATCCTAACTGTGCTTAACAACTCGCTTAGGAAAGCCCGCGAGATGGCGCAAAGCAGAGGTCCCTTAATCTTCGTTAAAATCGACAAAGGCTACTACAGCGCCGGCAACTATTAAGAGCTGAAATAAGCCGCTCTTCCCTTATTTTCCCAAAAAACATTTTGGCTTAACGGAAAAAGCAAAAAGAAAATTTTTGCGTGCGAGTTGTTTTCTTCAGAATGATTGAAAACTGGTTAAGCTATTCTCTGCCTTGCCAGGGTCTTCGTCTGCCACTTGTAGCTTCGGATGGTTGTGGTTTCTCCGTAGCCGCATGCCGCGCACCGCTTGTTGCGCACATGATATGCTCTTCTGCCGCAGCGTCTGCATTTTATGTGGACGACTTTGCCTTGGCGTTTGCCCATCGATGGAGTGCCTTTGCCCACTACGTGTCACCTTATCTTGGAGGCGGGGATATCAGGACTACGTTGTCTCCGCGGACAATTATCAAACCCAGTTTGCGCTGGTTTTCGACGTTGGTGGTGTCTTCTGTTTCTTCCAGAACCAGATTCAGGTGTTGGTCGAAGCCTTTCAGTCTGCCGCGTAGGCTTTTTCCACCTTTCAGTCGCACGAGCACTATTTTGCCTATGTTTTGCTCAAGAATTTCTGTGGTCATTTCGCTCATTCTGAACCCTCGTATGCGTTATTCTTCTTGTACTGTTAAACTTAATACATTTAAACCTATCTAACAGGAATTACGTATCTCTATTTTCAGTTTCCGTGCCACTTCCGCTTTTCTGCTTATTCAAACCCGACTGGATGTGGTACGTTCAAGGTACGGAAGACCTCTGGATTTGGGAAATCACCGTCGACTTGGGAACGGGAAGCTTCTCAGACTGGACACTCTTGAATGGCTTGACTCCCTCTAAGCCGACACTGGCAGGTTGACTGAAGCTAAACCATCATGAAAAACTTGCTAACCCGCTAATGTCGGTTTGGATGGCGTGTAGCCAGGCAGCAGCGTCCATCCTGAGAAGGCTCCGGTAGAAAGGTTGACGCTTGATTTCCAGATTGTGCTGCCTTCCGTGCCTTGAACGATTACCTGCAAATCCTGCCCCACGACACTGGCTCCGGGTCCTTGGAAGGTTGTTCCCGTCGGCAGGTTCACCCACCCTTTCCAGCCTGCGTCTGTCCAGGAGTTTCGGGAGATTGCGTTGTCTAGCCCTCTGACGACGAGTTCTATCTCATTGAGCGCGCCGTACGCCGTGAGCGTCGGTGCTGATTGGGTTGATTCGCCGATAATGGTCCATCCGCTGAAAGCACCGTTGGAAAGGTCGACGCTGCCGTGCCACAGGTTAAGTCCGTCGATGTTTCGAACGACCACGTGCAGTCTGTTGTTAAGCACGGTTGCGGCTGGGCTGTCGGACGTAAAACCAGAAGGAAGAGCGTTCCACGCTGACCATGTTCGTGAGGACAAAGCGTAGAAGCGATACCAAGCCCTGTCGTCCAAGCCTCTCACCACCAAACCAAGGTGGGTACCGTTTGAGGTTAAGGTGGGAGCGGAGGGACTGTACCCAGAGAGCTGAGTCCAACCCGAAAAGGCTCCGCTGCTAACATCAACGTACCCGTGCCAGATGCTTGAACCGTCGATGCCTCTGACAACCATGTGCAGTTCAGTTCCAACGAGAACCGCGGCAGGACTGTCGATGGTGTATCCTGAAGGCAGCGGAACCCAAGAGGTCAGCGAGGAGTCAACGTTTCCATAGTATATTCTGTTGTCGTTTCCGCGCACTACTGCCATTTGAGAAGAGGCTGGAATTTGCATTCTATAGACATCGCCTGTGAACGTCCCAAAATACAAGTAGTCCTCGTACGCAGCCAACCCAACTAGTCCTTGGGTGCCTGAGAGTTCCAGAATTTTGGTCACCGTCGTGCCGTCGAATTTGAACATGAAACCCGTTCCGCCTCTCATGTAGTCAAGGGCAGGGATTCTCGGGGGACCGTACCCTACGAGGTAGAGGTTACCTCTGTAGGCGATGATGTCGTGTATGCTGTTTGCAGGCACAGAATACTTCTGGATTTGTCCCGTTGCAGGATCATAGCTGACAAGCCAACAGTAGTCTTGAGTTGTTGACGAGCCGAAGCCGCTGAACCATATTTTGTTGTTCCATGTTACGATGGGCTTGAGGGTGTTCATGTCTAGAAAGTAGAGCTCAGCTCCACGAGCTTTTGCTGTCCGTAGTCGTAGCGGTAGAGGAAGTTTGAGACGCAGTACAGGTTATTGTCGTAGCTTGTCATGCCCCAGATGACGTTTTCAAGTATGTCCGTTCTGCGGTTTGTTCCAGGCAGTTTAGTCCATGTTTGCAAGTCCGTGTCTGAGGAGGTGTATATGTCGAAGCTGGTGCCAGCGTAAACCGTGTGTCCTACTTTCGCGAGGCTCCAAATTTCATATGTCCAGGTGGGCAGGTAAACGACCGTTTTTTGTTTGACGTTGATGAAGTCGCCGTTTTGGTCATTGATTGCGTAGCCGCCGAAGTAGACGTTGTCGCCGTCTGAAAGTCCGCCCCATGAGCCTCCGAGTGCTGAGGACAGGGGGTGTTCTGACCAGTACGCGCCCGATGCGGAGTAGTAGCATTCGGTTTTTACTTGAAGAGTTGCAGGGTCGATGCTGTAGATTCCGCCTTCGCCTGCGTAGCCTGCTTCGTAGCCTTGGGTGAGGCTGAAGTAGATTTTGCCATTGTTTTCCAGCATGGTGAATACCTGCGCCCATGGCGCGGTAGGTTCTTTTAGCCTCGCAACAAGCTCCAAATTTGATCCACAAGGAATAGCCTCCGGAAGATTAGCGGATGCTAGAAAAAGTCCATTTGCCGAAAACAAGCTCAACGATAGAGACACGAGTAGAATGATTGGAGTCAGCATTGCCCATTTAATCTTCATTTCTCTCTCACAGTGCAACATTTTGAGGGCATCCATCTATAAGCTTATTGGATTCGCATCCACCAACATCCGCTTCGGCAGTATCCGATGACAAAACTCTACGCGTTGAGTGCCCGAGTCTTTGACAAGAGAAAGAGAGGTTGATGTACCATAGAAATGGCTGCCGCGTCCCCAAACAAACCCAAACCGCATGAGAGCTGCCCTACTGTAAAAACCTATATGTCAGACCACGCAATTGTACAAGCCATAACTATCCGTGCTGGTGGCAAATTTGCTTGACCTGCTCCAAACCATCCTCCTCGGCTTAATCCAAGGCACAACCGAGTGGTTGCCAGTTTCCAGCACCGCGCACCTGAAGCTAACAGAGACATTTTTGGGTTTGGCTGCTACACCGCTGTTTAACCTTGTTCTTCACCTGGGTACGCTGACGGTTGTGGTTTTCTATTTTCGCAGAGAAGTCAAAGGCATTCTGATGGCGATTGTGCACTGGGACTTCAAGTCGGAGAGCGGCATGCTGGTTCCGCGGCTCGTGGTGGCGACGATACCTACAGCCGTCATCGGTGTCTCGTATGACCTGTTTCTGCAGGACAGCTTGCAGACAATTCCCATAATGGCAGTCACTTTCCTAGTAGGCGCCACCATTGTCTTTACCAGCAAGTTTGCCAAAGAAAACGTCGAAGGCTTGTCTTACAAGACGGTTATTCTCATGGGCACAATGCAGGGCTTCGCCATCTTCCCAGGGCTTTCACGCAGCGGCGTAACCATATCCACTGCGTTGCTGCTTGGTCTGAAAAGGGACAAGGCGTTCAAGTTTTCGTTCCTCCTGTCGATACCTGCCATCATCGGCGACTTCGCAGTTGAAGCCTACACTCAACGGGGCTTGCTCACAACCGCGGACATAAGCCCAGTTGCCGTGTTCGCTGGGTTTGCGGTTGCAGCTGTGGTGGGGTACTTCGCGATTGGTCTGGTTTCGCGGTTTGTTAAGGGGCGGAAGTTTCACTATTTCGCCTTTTACACTTGGGCGCTTGGCATAGCGCTGCTGTTGTGGTGGTTCCTGGTTCACTAGTCGCATGGCTCTTCAAGAAAAGACCTGAGGGCACAGAATCTACCTGCTCATTTTTATGTCATCACTTTGCCAACGGCGTTGAAAGCAGTTTTCTACGCTATCCCACACAGTCACCCGATAATCGCTTCGAAGGCAATTGTGCTGGGCGATTACGATGTTGTCTTCTTCGGCATAATCTACGTTGCAGCCTTCACCGTGGTCATCATGTACATCGCCTTGCGCCTGTTCGCCACAGAAAAAATCTTGACCGCCAAACTCAGGTTCAAGAGACGAGGAAAGAAAACGTCAGAACCAGCAGACTAAACAAGAGGAATCTTCAGTTTTTACCCTGAAAAGGCAAAGACCGTTGTGCTACTGAGCAGAAACAGGAAGCTTTCTGAGAATTCTGAAAACGAAAGAAATAGAGAAAAAACTTAGGCTGGTTGCTGTTTAGTTCGCTTTTTGTATATCACGAACACGCCAACAGCAACTAACGCGGCGCCCAGTGCAAAGATTGGTGGAGCCTCAGGAACTGGAGGAGGAGGAACAACTGGAATGCTCCCGTCTACAGAAGGATAACTTGCACTCACATAGTCATCGGGACTTGTTGTATAAACATGTACCACAAACCTGAAAAAGCCAGCTTCAGGCAGAGTGAAGGGCATCGACTGTGACGTCCCATCAGGGTTCATATCATGAAGTGTTCCTATTAGTATCAGGTCGCCAAAAGTCACGCCATCCTCTGAAAATCTGTAATAAACAGTTCCAGTTCCCACAGGCGGGCTGGGAGCCGTATTGATGTAGGTGCAAACCAACTGAACAGTGTCACCTACGTAAAGTGTCGAAGTGACTGGAACTCCACCTTTTTCTGCTGTAATACCTCCAGTGACATCAGCGTAGACCACACTTGTACATGATAATACCGCAACTATTGCAAATATGCTAATTACTACTAAGCGGGATTTTTTCATTAGCCTTCTTCTCCTTTCTATTTGCAACAGAAGGCTCTTCTTGGTTAAAAGCTTTATGGAAGATTGTTCTATGCCTTCTTTATGAGATTCCTCCTACAGTCCAAGTCTCCGTTTCTTTTCAATCAAAAACTGGCAGACCCACGATTAACGGTGCCACTTCTTCCCAAAGATGCCAGCCAGAGCAATAAGGACCGAGATTGAAAACAGAATCAAGAGGAACAAATGCGGGGGTATCAGAGCCAAGGGAACGGTTAGGGGGTAACTTATGACGGCAGGCAGCAAGACTGAGAAGATGGGTATGATAAGTATCAGATTTGTTTTTTTGTTTTGGAAAAACTTGCAGATGTCTTTTGTTTTCAGCAGGACTATGAGGGCTAAGGCGAACAAGGTTAGTTCAAGAACGACGTTTACAGGGTCTCTGATGTTGATGTAGTATGAACCTAACTCGTGGAGCCCAAATTCTGCGTTTGTGAGGGGCCAAAACAGCATGATTTGTCCGCCTATGAAGAAGTCGCCTATGAGCGAATGGGAAACCAAGGCAATAAAGTAAGGCACTGCCTTTCGCCCGTAAAATGCGAAAGCAGGTATGAAAACTATAGCAGCCATTATGACAGAGTGGGTTGGACCTCGATGCATCGACGGCATGAGGAGGAGGTCAATATCTGGGATGACGGAGAGCACGAGGATTAGGGGTATGTTGAGGTTTACTTTGAGGATTTTCGCTGTTGATTTGCCCAGCAAGTAGGCTAGTGCCATGTGTCCGACAGCGAACGAAGTATTGTGCCTCCGTGAAAAGCTAAGATTTGAGGGAGACGCGCCCATTTAAGGTTATAGTTTATGCGGCTTCAGGCGTAGCAGTGGGTGACGAGGGGAATTGAAATGTGAGTTTGTATGTGGTGGTTTTGTTGAGTTTTTGCTGCAGTTGAGAAGTGTTTGGGGGCTTTTTGGTTTGGTTGTTGTATTTGTGTTGTGCAGTTTTGTTGGTTACTCAATACAACCAATAAGGTTTATTAATACTTACTATACAAGATATAGCTGGTGGGGGAAACACTACGGCACGAAGAAAATTAGTATTAGCATTAACGGCAGCACTTGTGTTAGCAGGATTAATCCTGACATTAACAACGGCTGCAGTACTGAATTCATCTAAAACCCTAGATGCCTCTGGAACAGTGGCATCAATACAACCAACCCTAAACATAGGCGTCTACTCTGACAGCGGCTGCACCCAGAGCGCCTCCTTTGTCAGCTGGGGAACACTAAACCCCGGAGACACCACAACAAGAACAGTCTGGATTAAAAACACCGGAACAGCCTCCGCAACACTCAGCATGTCAACAAACAACTGGTCGCCAGCAAACGCCAACACATGGATAAGCGTAACCTGGGATGCAAACGGAAGAGTCTTGGCGTCAAACGGAGTGACGCAGGTAACGATAACGCTATCGGTGTCGGCATCTGTGGACAGCAGCATATCAACATTCAGCTTCAACATTCTTATAACAGGCACTGGCTAAACGTAAGCCAGACACACTCTTTTTTTAAAAAAAACCAACGCAAAACGCAAAGCCAACAATTCCCGCAGACACTAAACTATAAAATCTGTTTTTTCTTATTCAAGCCCTGCCTACGGCGCAGATGCAAGGGTATTTCCACAAATTTCAACGGAATCTCCAACAGTTTCGAAACCAAACCAAGGTTTGAAAACATTGCTCTCAAGTTGTCGACATCGGTTTGGCTGACTGCCCCAATAAGCGGAGCCCCAGCCAAATAGACCAACATGAATACTGCGAACCCAGACACCAAAGCAATCCACGCGGCTGCAGAGAAGATGCACAGGAACAAAAAGGCTGCAATCGCAGCAATTGATGAGGCAGCGAATATCTTAGCTGACCCTAAAAAGTCTGCTTTAACCCCAAAGCGTTTCCAAACCCAGTACAAACCCCAAATCATACTTGGCAACGCTGACAAAAGAATCCCAAGTATCGCAACCACAACGGCCAAAGACGGGTTTGTTGTTCCGAAAAATGGGATCAAAAAGAAGACAAACGGCAAACTCACAAGAAGAGATAGCCCTCCTTGCTTCATGAGGAAGCCGGTTTCGCCGACCCCCGTCAAGAAAGTTCCCAAACTAATGTAACCTACAACCACGTACAGGTTGATTATGACGGAAAGAGCCAGAAACAACGGCGCATAAGGGAACTTCTGCGGCCAAAGCGTATTGACAATAGGATTTGCCAACGCCATTATAACCATTGTCGCAGGCACAACAAGCACAGAGGTGTACTTGACCGAAGACGAAAAGACCCTCTTCAGCAACTCAGGCTCATCTTTCGGATTAACCTTTGCGAAAGCAGGAAACAAAGCTGTGGAAATTGGAATAGTGAAAAACGTCAAAAGCACAGTGAAATAGGAGGCAGCGTAGTAGTCCCCCATCAAAGACTCCTTCGCAATAGGCGCCATGACAAAAGCGAAAATCAGCGGCAACACCCCGACAACGGTATTGGATATCGTAAGGGGAATCCCATATCTCAGCATCGACCTAAGATTACGGGAAATCTCACCCATGCTGACTTTGGACTTTTGGATCGGCTTGAACATGACAAAGTAGACTATGATGATGCCTGCTGCTGCACCGGCCACGACGGAAACCGCAGAACCAATTACGGCTCCCAGAACTCCGAAATTCAGAATTACAAGAAGAGGACCAAGAGCCGTTTTGGTGACAGCTGAAAAAATCGAAGTGAAACTGCTAAGTTTCATTCTTTCAAAACCGACAAAAACTGCGTTAGCAGCAGCAAGGATGGCTCCTGCAAATATTGAAAGCGACATGATGGAAATCAAGGTTGAAGACGCAGGCATTTGGAGAAAAGAGGCTAACACGTCAGCTACTGCAAAACAAAGAGCAGACAACGCCGCTCCGCTGACAATTTCGAAGATCACTCCAGAAACGATAACGTCATGAATCTCAGCTTCCTTGTTTGCAGCTCTCAGACCCGCTATTTGCTTTATCATTGCTGAGTTTACGCCCCAATCTCTGAAGAAGTTAATCATGGATGAAGGAATCAGGGCTACTCCGTACAAGCCTAGCTCATCGCGCGATAATAGCCACCCTAAAACAAATGTTCCCAAAGCCATTATTACAGTGGAACCTACGACGCCGATCAGCAGATAAAAGCTTCCAGTCGCAGAAGACTTGCCCATGTTCAAAGCTTTATCCATAACAGCAACTTACTATGCAACTTTCCTTAAGTTCGTTTCGTTCAAATTTGCATGAAAGCTGTTATCTGCATTTTCTTTGCGCTTAGACTTGCAACTTCAACTGTGTCAACCTTATCCCTAATTCATTGGGATTTGGCAACCAAAATTCAAATTCCAATTGGTGCTAAAACGGAAAAATGCCAAAAGCACAAACTAGAAGTGCAACCAGCCGCGACCGCCCTTCTTAGGTTGCTGGACGGCTTTCTTTTCTTCAAGGTAGGCCACGGCTCGCCAGTTTCTTTGAGGCTTCTGACCCGCGATTTTTGTCCTGATGAACTTGTTCCACCCGCCAACTTGTGGGCTAGGCTGAATGAAACGTTCAGAGTTTTCGACCTTATGTTTTTCCAAGATTTCTTTGAAGTTGAGAATTTTGAAGTCCCTGGTTGCGTGGATTATGGTGCCTTGCTCCACGAACAACGAGGAATAATCTGTGATTGCTATGCCTTCTGCCCTAACTCGGTCATCTACTCGTTCATGCCAAAGTTTCTTCCACTCAATTCTGAGAGCATCGATTATTTCTTTCTGGTCAACAGTCATGTTTAGCTAAATTCCTCCATGACTCGAGCCGAACTGGGTGGCTGTTTGAACTTGATTTTTTCTCTCTCCATTCATTTTCCTCTGTGCCTGCGATCTATTTAACACTGAAGTATGATAAATCAATATTATTGTTCTAGAATAAAGATAAAGTTTTCTATACCTGCTTTTAAGGTTTTCTAGAAACTATCACGCTTCTCTTGGAAAGACTGCCATTTCCCACCTTGCAGCAGTTTGTTAGTTCACAATGTATGAACTGCAGGTGAACGGCAACTTTCCGCAGAAGAGGTTTGCAACGTTTAAATTCTACTTTCCCCAATTACCATGAAGGAGCAATTTGCATATGAGTTCTGTCAAAGATGTATTCTCCAAAGAGTATTCAACCGTGAACGAAACCGACACGCTGTCCAAGTGTTTGGAACTTTTCAAAAAAGAAGCCCCGCCAGTACTGGCGGTTCTAGACGAAAAGGGCAGGTACGCGGGAGTCATCGCCAGAAGATGGATAGTTCGAGCGAGACTAGACCCAGCAACAGCCAAAGTCAAAACCTTAATGCGCTCCGCGCCAAGAATTGAACCTGACGCCGCGTTGAGCAAGGCAGCTAAACTCATGATACAGAGCGGCGTGAGGCAGATTCCGGTTTTTGAAAAGTCAAAACTCCGCGGATTCGTCACGGATGAAACTATTATTCATGGTGCCGTCACCCAAGAATGGGGTAACACACCGATTGAACAGATAATGACGAAGGCACCTTACACCATCGAAGCCTCGCGGTCAGTGGGCGCAGTACTCAGCCTCTTCAGGGAACATGACATCAGCCACGCGCCAGTCCTTGAAAACGGCAAACTAGTTGGCGTAGTAAGCACCCAAGACATCATTGAGCATATTTTTCAGCCAAACCAGCGCCAAACACTCGGAGACATCAAAGGCGAAAAAATCCAAGTTCTAAGCATTCCAGCAAAAGGCATCATGACTAGCCCCGTAGTGACGGTTTCGCCTGAAACCACCCTGAAAGATGCGGAGAAGAAGATGCATGATCGAAATGTTCACTGCTTGCCCGTTGTTACGAAGGAGAGACTTGTAGGCATAGTCACCAAGCTGGACTTCCTTGAGCCAATCTCACAAATGGGCGAGTTAGACAGGAGACTCACCGTTCAGTTCGCCGTTAAAGGCATGGAAATAGACGAAGGCGCCCGAGGGTTCATGATGGAAGAGTTCGACACCTTCTCCCGAAAATACAAGAACTTGCTTGAGTCAGGAACGCTTTTCGTATACATGAAACTGCACGGCTCAAACCACAAAGGGCAACCACTCGTCCATTGCAGGCTACAGCTGCGCACCGTAAAGGGCGTCCGAGGCTTCTTCAATAGTTCAGGGGAAGGCTTCGGCGTGGAACCCACGTTCCGAGTGGCGTTAGACAGGCTGGAAAAAAGAATCCTCAGAAGCAAAGAACTGGAGTTCGACCCAACGTACCAAAGAGAGTTCCTGAGAAAATACGGGTTCCCCACAGAAGAACTCTAACTAAACTTTCTTTTTGTTTTTTTACTTTTCCTTGATTTTGTAGTCGACTTCGAAGCTTCCTGGATTGGTCTCCCGCGTTTTCCCAATCTCCAAATCCATGTTGATGGAGAAAACTTTGAAGTCTTGGATAAAATCTTTGATGAGGTCAATTGGGACACCGCAGCTGTAGCAGAAAGAGCCTGAGAAGGCGATGGTGACGGCTTCGGGCGAAAATTTGACGAGTTTGGCTACGACTCCGGGGCTCTTCAGTCGGTTGTACAGAAGAACGGTTTTGCTGATTGTGGCTTGAAGGTCTGACTGGGGAATCATTGTTTTTTCAGCCTGTTACACTTCTATTCTGCTGCCGTCGAAGCCCAACTTGGAAATGCCCAGTTCATCCTTGACGTCGCTGAGTTGGGCGAGGTTGAAGACGGGTCCGTCCCTGCACACGCGGTACTTGCCTATGACGCAGCTTCCGCATAAGCCGATTCCGCATCGCATCAGCCGCTCCAGGCTGGCTTCCAGGGCTATTTTGCGTTTTTCTGCGAGGTCGAAGACTTTGCGCACCATCCGTTCTGGACCGCAGGTGTAGATTATGTTGAATTTCTCTTTGTCCAGGAGTTTTTCCAGCGGTTCGGTTGCAAGGCACTGCAGTCCGTAGCTGCCGTCTTCGGTTGTGGCGTGGACGCTTTCCTCCGTGCAGACAGCGTCAAGTTCCTTCAAGAATAGGAGGTCGTTTTTGGTTTTGGCGCCGATGACGAAGCTTAGGCGGTCGGCTTTGGCGGCGAGTTTCTTGGCGAGGAAAAGCAGCGGCGCGGTTCCTGTGCCGCCTCCGACCATGAGGACTCTGCCGCGGCTTTCTGTGAAGTAAGTGCCAAAAGGTCCGCGGACGCCCACGGTTTGGCCTGTTTTCATGCTGTACAGGTGCCTTGTGGCGTCGCCGACGGCTTTAACGGTGACTGAGACTTCTCCGTCGCCTGCGTTTTGGACGCTCAATGGGATTTCGTCTATGCCCGGTATCCAGAGCATGAGGAACTGCCCTGGCTGGGCTTTGGCGCAGAGTTTGTCTTTTACGGTGAAGGTTTTGACGGTGTCCGTTTCGGTTTTCACGTCCACGATCTGCGTGGTTCTTAACGTGTTAAGCGTGGTGAGATTTGCCGACAATTTCGTTCACACTCCTGAATCCTTTCCTTTTTACGTACGCGGTTACTCCGCGGTTGATGTCCTGGAACAGGCTTGGTTTCTCTGTGGCTATGGCTGTTCCGATTTGCACGGCGGAGGCGCCTGCCAAGAGGAATTCGACGGTGTCGCGCCAGTCGGAGATGCCGCCGCAGCCTATGATGGGCGTTTTCATGCATTCGGCTATGTCGTAGACGCATCGGAGCGCGATGGGTTTTATAGCTGGTCCTGAGAGTCCGCCGCGGATGTTGCTCAGCACAGGCAGCATGGTTTCTGCGTCGATTGCCATGGCGCGGACAGTGTTTATGACGGTTAGGGCGTCTGCTCCTGCTTTGGCGGCTGCGTCTGCGATTTCGACTATGTCCGTTACGTTTGGGGAGAGTTTGACGATGACGGGTTTGCGGACTTCGGCTTTGACTTTGCTGACGACATCTCGGAGGAGTTTCGCGTTCTGCCCAATCTCGGAGCCTGTGTATTTGACGTGGGGGCAGGAGACGTTTAGTTCTACTGCGTCGGCGCCTGCGTCAGCGGCTTTCTTGCTTGCGAGGGCGTATTCTTCGGCTGAGTAGCCGTAGACGCTGACTATGAGCGGCACTTGCAGGATGGTTTTTGCGTAGGATAGCTCCTCGATGAACTCGTTTATGCCTGGGTTGGGCAAGCCAACCGCGTTTATGAGTCCTGCCTTTGCCTGGACAACTGTGGGGTTGGCGTAGCCCATTCGAGGCGTTATGCCGACGGATTTCGTGACAACCGCGCCTGCACCGCTTTCTGCCACGGCTTGCATGGATTCGGCTGAGTAGCCGAGGATGCCGCTGGCTAGGGCTGTGGGGTTGCAGAGTTTTAAGCCTGCTATGTTGATGTTTAATAAGTTGTTGTTCAAGTGCTTTTTTCCACCTGAAACTTTGCTGCTAGGATGTTGTGCGTTAACAGAGATAAAGCTTCTTTTAGCGTTTCGGTTTAGATAAGGAGAGTTGGGTTTTTTGCTTTTTTCGCTTCACAACCACTGCGCAAAGTTTTTGTGCTAATCATAGCTATAAGTACTGAGATTAGAATGGCATACTATCTTTTGGCACTCAAGTACTATACTGGCTACAAAAAGAACGTGCGACGTTTCCGCACCTTCAATTGTTCATATGAAGAATTAATTACCCACTACGTGCAGCCCTACAACGATAATGTGCCTTTCTTGGTCTCTGGAAAAAAGGTTCTTCGTTCTCAGATCGAGCAGTTCTTGATTTTTTCAAGCCTTTCAGCCATTCAAGAAGACATGCTTCTTTCAACTGGGCAAAAAATAGTTGAAGAAAAACAAGATGTTATGGTGAAATGCCTCCTTAAAGGGGAGCTCAACTTGGTCGAGGTTACTTCTGAGTTTCTTCATCCACTAGAAAACAAAGAGTCATAAGGTGAAACTAACGGAAAAGTGTCATAAACAGACAATTGAGCCGTAAGACCTCTAAGGAGATAGAAAAGTTGCTCAAAAAGAAAATGAAAGAAGTCTATACTGTTCAAATACCTGAGATTTTCATAATTACTTCTCGGTATTTCTCGTCATTAAAGTCTTTTGCACAGGCTACCAGTACAAGTCTGCTTTCGGTTCCCTTACATTGATATATTGTGAAATATTTACCATCTTTAATTTCTTCTCCGCACAATCCACACCGCTTCAGTTTTTTCCCCTCAGTTCTCCTTTCTAAGCCATGCGGATTTAAGTTTTTGCGCCTCTCAGCTTTTGGTACTGTAAAGTGCCTGCTAAGGTTTTAAATGCAAGTTCCGTACTAATGGAACTGGGACTGAGAGGGTTATTTGAATAGATTAGAAGCCTTAGCTGTGCTACACGAGTTTTATGATGCCTGTAAGGAGTCAGTGACTGTAAGCTGTGTTTCCTTGGATGGCTCGCAGGTATCTCACATATTCACTGGTGGTTATCAGATAAAAATGAAATGTGAATTAGACAGCTGTTCAAGGGACATCCTGAAAGGCATAATTAAGAGGCACAACTTAGCAATGAGAGAACAGAACGGTTATGTAATTTTACAATCTCTTGGACACTAATTAAATCAGTAAAGTTTCTATCCTTAAAAAAATCTAGTTAGCTTTCTTTTTCGCTTCGCAAACATTTCAAGAACCTAAATTGTTTCAGCTATGATTCGGAATTAGATTTGAGTGAAATTTGGAAATAGATTTAAGTTTTACCTTGAAAACTACCTTGGTTTAAGGGTTAAGGTAAAGTAGTGCTTGCTTTTCTTTCTCTGGTTCCTATCTCCCCTCTCACTCAAGCAAGCACAACTACCTACCCTATTAATTTTTATTACTTCACAAGCATTCCAAAAAGACTGAGCTTTAGTCACTAAAGATTCAGTTATGGTTGAATTCTAAAAAACTTAAGTATAAGTGACAACCAATTTTCCAGCTGGAGTTGCAGTCAAATTGAGATTTAAGCAAGTTGTAAGAGAAGAACCTGATTTTGTGGAAGTTGCTAAAACTGTTGAAATAGAGCCAGGAAAAATGAAAAGTGTAGACGTGAAAGGCGTGGATGTTTTAATAGCTAATGTAGATGGCAAGTTCTATGCCTTAGATGACAGATGTGGACACATGAATGCTATGCTTTCGATGGGAATACTAACAGGAAAAATTGTTATTTGTCCATTTCATTTCGCAGAGTTTGATGTTACCACAGGAAAGAAAATTAAAGGCCCTCATGAAGAGGCGTTTGGAAACTTGGACAAGCTGCCTGAAGACATGCAGAAATTTCTAGTTTATGCTAAAAAACTAGTGGACCCCGTAAAAACCTATGATATGCAAACGCATGAAGTAAAAGTAGAAGAGGACAAAATCTTCATAAGACTTTGAGTTTTTGGTATAGCTTTTCACTTCACAAACATTCCAAATAATCCATATGGTTTTTATCTGATAAAGAGAGTAGTTAGCTAGAAAACTTAATGCCCAGCATTAAACAAGTGGTGAATATATGAAAAATATTGCTCTTGTAGCACATGACAACAAGAAAAAAGATTTGATTGAATGGTGTGACTTCAACAAAGGAACCCTATCCAAGCATAACCTGTATGCAACTGGTGGCACAGGAAAGAAGCTTGTTGAGGAGACTGATTTGAAAATTAGGTTGCTAAAAGAGGGTGCACATGGCGGAGACATGGAGATTGGAGCCATGATTGCCAACAAAAAACTAGACTATCTAATATTTTTCTGGGATCCATTAGGATCTCTACCTCATGATGTCGATGTTAAAGCTCTTCTCAGATTGGCTGTCCTATACAATATTCCAACTGCCTGTAATAGAGCAACAGCGGACATGATAATCTCCAGTCCCATGTTCAACACGCAATCCCAAAACATTTCCTAAGATAGAAAATCACGTTTTCTTTTTTCACTTCAAAACCATTCCACCCAGATTGAGATTTATACAGAAGGTGTAGAAATCGAGTCATAGTTAAGTAATCAGATAAGTATTGTATCTATGTGATTTGTATGAATTTGTATGCGTTAGCCTTTGTTATAATTATTTTTGTTGTGATGATTGTAGCTGGTTACTATTTGTCTAGAAGCTACTTTAGGGACTATACCTACGATGCGCCATCTAATATAGAACATCAAATTCAAATTAGCATCTACTCAGAATTATCCTAATTATTGTCTTTGGTTCAGCTATTACGCTTTTGCACTTTTAATCTTCTATTTGCTTCTACATCTGAGCCAATTTGAGTCGTCAACGGTTTTTGTGTGGCTTTTTGATGTTTCTTGCTGATTCCTTCAATGGGCGGGTTCAGGGGCTATTCTGCGAAAACCCAGTGCACAGGCAATAGCGTCGCCGTCATATTTGGAGCCTATTAGAAATAGTATGCAGAAACCTATAGAAGCTATACGGAAAGAGCGAAACAGTTTAGAGAGGTTAAGAGAGTTAACGGTTTTGCCGTTAAAGCGGAGGGGCGATAGTTCTTCACGGTTTGGAGATACTTTAAGCGTCTCAATCGCATTATTTTGTTTTTTCATTTTACTTTCACCTGTCCTCTCGCGCCATTCTTTAATATCGTGTTTTTTCCTTTAATGATGTGAAAAAGTAGCGTAAAAGTGTCAGCTTCGGGCTTATTCGAGCAAATAGGCATTCTTAAAGGCTAAACAGCCACTTAAGCCACATACATAAAGAATGTTTTTGGCTTAAACTGCTTTGGAGATTAATTTTCTGAGAATGTAAGAGATTTTTAAAAAGCTTTCATAACCGATTTCAAAAAGGATTTACTGAGAGAATCAAAGTTTTTTGAAATTGCATTATTAGACTTTTCAGGCAGGATTATAAAGCGCTCTAAAAATAAGCTCAAATTTTAAACTCTGGAATAGGAGATAAAGACAGAAAAGTCTCTATTTTCCAGATACAGGGGGAGTGCTTGGGGTGCTGATTGGATTCTACTTTTTCCCGAATGGGTTTCGGGTTGTTCTGGGTAATCTGCATAAGAGTAGAAAATTAAATATCCAACATAGGGCATAGCAACTTTCGGAGATGCTTATGGAAGACTGGAAAAAGGAAATTGAGTTAATAAAAAACGAAGAACAGAAGTTCTCTGAAATAAAACGAAAAGAAGCGAAAGAAAAACAGGAAAAGAAGGAACATGCTTCCAAAGCATTCATCGGAGTTATTAGACCTTACCTCGAACAGGTTGTTGCAACCTTTCAAGAAAAGGATTCTCGATTCCCAAGAATCGAGGAATACGTGGACATGCCAATGGGAAATAGCGTTCAAAAATTTGATATAGTGTTACTCATGGATAGCGAAGGAAACGGTCTATACTTAAAAGTATTCGAAGGAGAAACAGCAAACTATTTTACGGCAAACGGCATCAATTATTTTGAGGACAAAGGAAAAAGATATCGCTCTGATGGAATTATTACCGTTGACAAACCCGATAGTGCTGGTAATACAGTTTTTGTTCTGAAGGATGACCATATAAAAGAAGCCATTAAAAAATTTCTAAGAGCATACTATGGAAAGCGTACTGAGAGAAAAAGCAACTCATAAACTGAGGCTTAAGTTCCCTTTAGTTTATATATGGTCTCTTCTAAGCTTCAGCTTTTAGTTTTTGCGCCTTTCACTTTTTTCTTTTGCTGAACTTTCCATGTTAAACCATCCTGCGAAGTGGTCTTTCTTGTCAAGTCTGAAGGTGTGCTTGAAAAGTGGTGTTCTTGCAACAAAATCATATGTACGCCACGTGTCTCGTACACCAAACATAGACTCATTCATCATTTCCAAAATGTCGCTCCTTTCGAAACCACTTTGAAATTTGAATAATATAACATTCTGATTTTTCAGCAAATATTCTTGACTTTGCTTGTGTAGGATGTTTAGAAGAAAAAGTCCAGCAAGTGCGCTGACTACATTTTCCAGAGTTGCTTCTTTTATACAGTCGAACCACTTATGTTTAACATGGTTATATGAAGTCCACCATGGTGGAATCTGGTCGTTTTTGAATTCCGCAAATGGGCAATGCTTGGTATCGTAAAAGATTAAGCCGTATGAAATGTCGATTTCCGCATCAGAAAGTTTGTAAATTGGTTCAAAAAACTTTCTAAAGTAATTGATGTCAATTTTCTCTTTCTTTTCCCTCAGAGCGATGACATTTGGAAATGAGTCAAATTTTGAATCTTTTAACATGTTGCGAAAATAGCTGTCAATCGAATTGCCGACCTTGATTAACAAATCGCCAAAAAATTCTGACCAAATCTTTGCATATTCCTTCTCAAAAGGGAAATATTTAATCGCGTTTATGAATTCTTCTTCCAAACCCTTGTATCTGTACCATGCTAAACCTCGATTAAACGGAGTGTCCAATTTGTCTCACAGGTCATATTCGCATTAAGGTTACTTAATTCTTTTTCATTAACCAAAAATCTCCTGTATTTCGGGGTTTTCTCGGACGCCTCTCGGTATCGGCAAAGCGTTTTTTGTATAGTATGCATAGGCTTTTCTCGGTTTGATATATTGGCGTTTTTCCGCGTCAATAGTATGTTGAAAAACGGGGGTTTGTAAATTTATTTGTAAATTGATAAATTTCGTGAGGGTTCTTAAGCGTCGTTGGTTTTGGCGTTTAGGCAGGTGACGCAGATGAGTTTCAGGGGAGGTGAACGCCAGAGAAGTAAATCACGATTATTCAGGGGCTATTCTGTGAAAGCCCATTGCAAAGGAACGCGAACATATTTGGAGCTTAATAGCCAATCTATGCAGAAAACCTATAGGAGGAGGTCGCTATTGGCTGCAGAACCATCCAAAAATATGTTGTTTTCTATAAATAAGGGGGCTATAGACTGCTCCGAGCAGCTATTCTCCAAGCCCAAAGGCACTCTCCCAAACATCAGAAAGCACAAACCGTAACTTGCAGTAACCAAAAGTTATCAATTTGTGTTTCACAGCTCTCCAAACCACACCGAACACAACAGAACTAAGCCTGCGAAAGCTTCCAGATAACCTCGCCAATCTGCTCATCACGCGTCAAACCGTAATAAGCCTGAGCAACCTTCGCCGCAAACGGAATCGCAGCCTTATTAACCACCTTCTTCAAAGCGGAACCAGGAATCCTCGCCTCCAAAAACGTGTCACGCCAAATCCGCACGTTATACTCCCAACACCGCGTCAAAAACTCCCACCGCATCTTCGTCAACGAATCCAACTCCGCACCACGCCGATTCATCAACAAACAATCCTCCAACGGCACAAAGAACAGCGGCACATAAAACGCGTTAAAATCATGCAAATCATCCATCAAACTCAGCGTTTCCGCCACATCCGCCTCAGTCTCATCCGGCAAACCCACAATCAACGTCGCCAACGGATACCAATCATTATCATTCAAAATCCCAAACGCCTGCTCCACAATCTCAGGCCACTCTTCAGGCTTATACGGCAGCATCTTACCCGCCATGTACTTCCGCATCAACCGCACACTGCCAGTTTCAATGCCCGTTTCAGCCGTCACAATACGCTTCCCATTATGATTGTACCAACTGTGCTCAATAAGCACCTCCGCAACATCGCGAATCATTCCAGGCTTATTCACCACAGGCGCAAGCGACATATGCGAAGGCTGAATCCCCTTAACATTGGGAAACGCCGCAACACTCTTCACAAGCCGAAGCACCGTTTCCTCATTCGGCACAAAACTCTTCCCCTTCGCACCATAAAGAAACAAATCCTCAGTCACAAGCGTAACGTTAGAGCCTTTCTCCCCGAACTCGCCAACAGTAACCTCCACCTCACGCAAAACCCGCTCCAACGGCACATCCACCTTCCCCAAAACCGTCGGCGTACAAAACTGGCAATTCCTGCCGCAACCCTTGCTGATTTCAACTGCACCATGAATCGCCGCATGCCGAATCAACGGCGCATCCTCATCCCCAGCCTTAATCGGAGAACGAACCCTCTGCGGCAACGCTTCACCCGCAACAGCCTTCCTGAAAACCTCCACAATCCCCTCCTGCCCACCGCCCATAACCAGACAATCCACACCATAATCCCGCGTAAGCCGTTTCCGCTCCAGCTGCCAGCTTCCAAACCCGCCCACGATGACTTTCGGCTTAAAAGCCCGAATTGACGGGTGTTTGGCGAGGGCTTTGAATTCTACGGCGTTCATGGGTTCTCCTCCGCCGACGAGGCTGCTGTAGGTTTTGCTTACGTATCCCATGCCTGTGGGGTCCATGCTGCTGATGCCGACTGCTTTGGTGTTTGGGCCTATGAATTTTTCGAGGTCTGCTGGATGCACTACGGCTATGTCGTTTTCTGTGAAACCGTTTGCGAGTAGCATGGCTTCGACTTTTCGAAGTCCGTATGGTGCTTGTTTGGCTGTTCCGTCTAGGTTGCGTTGAACTGGTGGGTACAGGAGTTTTCGGAGGATCCATTTTGGGAATGGTCCGCTTGCGAATGCGCCGACGAATGCTATGAAGGGGCTGTTGCCGTATTCGCTCATTTCGGTGGCTGACGCTGTTAACACGATTTTCGTGCCCTGTGTGTTTGCCATCTGTTGCTCCTTCTGCTGGTGAGGGTAGTTTGTTGTTGTTCAAGCTTATTAATAATTATGGTGTTGGGTGGGCTGTTTTTTTTGGTCTGATTCAGGTTTGGCTTGGGGGAAGTTTTGTTTTGATGGGAATTTGCGGTGTTTTTGGTTGGGCGTGGAGGGTTTTTTGTGGTTTGGGAGGTTGATGGAGTCGTGTTTGGTGAAGTGGAGGTTTGCGGGAGCAAATTGGTAACTTTTGGTTTTTTTTGTTGTTTGTGTGGTTGTGGTGTGTGCGGTAGGCGCTTCTTTTGGGTTTGTGTTGGGGTTGTTTTTTGGTGTTTGGGTTTGTTTGGGTTTGCTGTTGGGTTGTGGTTGTGGTGGGTTTGATGGTGGTTTTTGTGTTTTGATTGTTGAAGAAGCTTGGAAGGTTGACCCAGCGAATGAAGCAGAGCCGATAAAAGTTTACAGAAACTGGGACTGGCTGCTCGGAAAAAACTGTGCCCAGCCAACCGATATCAAGGTTTAATTGTTTAAGGTTAGAGTATAGTTTTGGGGTTTGAGTTTGGGATTAGAGTCCAAGATTCAAACTGATTATAAGAGGATAGATTTGGCTGTTGTCTATACAGCTATTCTCATTAACGTTATGATGGCAATCTTGTTTATAGCTAGAATTTTTGGTTTGCCGCAGATGGAACATTTTCTTGGAATCGTCGCCATTATAATGGGCTTTGCTTTAGGCTTCATCGCTTTTTTGAACATAAAGAGTAAAAGGGACAAGTGGGAGGCATATCTGCTCATTCCGATTTTTCTATTCTTCGTCGTCGACCTCGTTCTTGACTATATCTTAGCGTTTGATTTTCGAAGCACAGCTATTGTCGGACCGTATGTTCTGCTTTATTACGTTGGGCTGTGTGGGCTAATCGGTTATAGTTTTAGGTTTGATAAGAAGTGGGGCTTTTTGACCTTGGCAACTTACTTTTTGAATATGGTTCTCTCTGTGCTAGCTCATTATGTATAGGACCTTGGTTGTTTGAATTAAATTTTAATCCCAAACCCAACCAACCAACCAACGACGATTACGACGACTACGACGACGAACACGACTACGGATTGGTTAAGGCTAGAAGTGGTTTGCCACTTCTAAAAATGGCAAAAAGTGTTTACTTGGTTTGGCATGCACATATCATATTAGATTGATGGGAAGGGAAGGTATTGGATATAGATAGTATCTGAATCGAGTAAACACATTGAACTGCAAGAAACTAAGAAAGTGAGGGGTAAAAAACACACAAAAATACCCCTCGCAATACCTCTGATGCGCACGCGTTTGGGTTTTCTGAAGATTTTTGCTCCTTCAAAAGGCAATTTAATCGCTAAAATTACGAAAAACTTCTAATTTAGCCCGTTTGACTTGACTAAAGATAATCTTAAATCCATAGACCAAAGATAAGACTATTTTCAGAGTAGAATAAATGACTCGTCGAAAGCACCAGCATTTGATTAGAAAAATCGGAATTGCTATTGCAGTTATAGTGATAATTCTAATTGCTGCAGTTGCAGCTTTCTATTCTAGCATGAATTCTCAGAAAGCCCAAGCTTCTACAGAAAATCCTACTCTTAATGTGGGTGACACATTTACTTACAAACTGGCTGGTTCCTCAATTTTGGGTAGCGCCGATGTCGTAACCCCAGAAGAGTTTATGCAGTATAACAACACGGACTACTATCAAGTGAACGTAATAGGAATCAATGGCAGTCAAGTCTCCATTGACACAAGATGGCAATTTAAAAATGGTACGCAAATTGCAAGTCCACAAGTAATTGATTTGTCAACGGGAGCAAGTGCTGCTCCAACTGGATTTATCTATCTTTACCCTTCAAACCTCAATGTAACTAACCTACTTTACCCAAAGGGAACTATTGGACTCGTCGTTAACAGCACAAGCACTCAAAAATTTGCTACTTCGACCAGAGCAACAAACTATTGGTCAATAACGAACCAGTTTATCGATACTAACGACAAAACAGGCAATACTATGCGTACCGAATTTATCGCTGTCTATTTCGATAAACAAACAGGAATGCTTGATAAGCTAACGCGTATTGAATTTTTTACCAACCCTGAAATTGAATTAACAGTCACTTGGCAACTTACCAGTTCAAATGTTTGGGCTGTCCAATAACAACTGCTTTGATAAACTTAACTTTGTATGTGGAGCTGTTCCAACCTCACTTTTAAACAAGGTGATTGCGGGAGACATTTCCACTTGGGTTGGATTAAATTTTAATCCAACACCACCTGACGACTGTTTGGGTTGTAGGAAAAGAGGCGTAGCTCAAAGGCAGTACAGGTTCAGAATACATAGTGCTTCCTGAATTACTGAAGATGAAGAGTGCTTCTTGGTGGAAGCAACTTGGGAGAACGGTTCAGTTACAAAGCTATGATAATAATAATTATACTATTAACTAATTAACTAATACAATTCCCGCAAGTGTGGTTGGAAACGAGTATACGGTCTACATCAAGTAATGTACACCCGACTAAGCAATCAATCCAGCGGTTCTCAAGCTTCGCGCGCGAAAACATGCTTTTCCTGTAGAGGTATTTCTATTTCAGTTCCGTAGGCATCATGCTTCTCAGTGTATGCCTTTTTTCCTCCGAAAAATTCTTTCGGCTTCGGCTTGTGCGACAAACAAAAAGAGTTTACAACGTACTATTTTAGTTTAGAAGTGTAAGAGAACAAGATAGTTTATTTGTTGAATTGTTTAGAGATTAATTAGCAACAATTAAAGCTTCTACGTAACACTGTGACCTATCTCCAATAAACTTCGTAATCCTGTCAATCCTGTAATTATGCTTCTTCAGGAAGACTTGGACTTTGGACATGTTCTGCATCCAAATCTCTACAAATAGTGTAGGCTTAAACCTGCTGAGGGTTTCCTCCAGCCCAAGCATAACTTCGTATTCGGCTCCCTCAACATCAATCTTTATCCAATCCACTCGTTTGAGACCAATCTTATGTATAAGGAGTGTGTCGGGTCTTTCTGCCTGAACTTCGATGCATCCAAAGCCATAGTCTTGTCTATTTATGTTCGCAGTTGCGGAAGACGACCCTTTGAAAAACTTCAGCACACATCTACTTTTCCACGCTGCAAAATTGAAGGAAACTACGTTCATTAGTTTGTTGAGTTCGATGTTTTTCTTCAATAAAGCGAAATTTTCTGGAATTGCTTCCATAGCTATAACTTGCCCTTCGTTACCAACCAGTTTCGACACTGCAATAGCGTGCTTTCCAAGGTGAGCACCAATATCCACGAAAACTTCACCTATTTTAGGATGAAGTAATCGGAGCAAGAAAGGCTCAAATTCGTGACTTAGGATGTGTAAGCTATCTGCATCGCGGATTGCATAAATAAGGTTGTCCGACTTTATGGTAAGGTTGGCATATTGCCGTTCTGCAAGATTGTTCGCGAATAAGTCGAGTCTACTACTCCTCTTTCTTACGGGATGGGGAATTAACTCCAAAAAAGCAATTTCAATCAATTTTAATTTGTCAGATAATTTATTGCCCATTGAATATTTTTTAAATCTATTTAGCCGTTCTTTGGCGTAGCGATGAATGCGTTGAAGTTGACTTTGTTCTCTCGCTTCTCGTTTGATAGTGTGCTTAATGCAAGCATTATTCAAAAGATATCGTTCGAAAGCCTTTTCAATATCTATTCCTTTGAGTTCCTTTACTTGAGGAACAGCAGAAGTGAGAAAACCCGTAGTGTTTTCTTGGACGGTTTCCACCATCGATTCTGTCTCCTATACCTTATCCTGAAGAGCAATCGCACCGACCAAGGAAAATCAATGGGAAAGCTTGTGAATCATTATAATGGAATGTATTAACTTCAAGAATTAGAACGGGACCTTTACTCGGTTCGATACATGCGTTCATGCAACAGTCTTCTCCGCGAAAGAGTTCTACCAAGTTTTTACTTAGCATTTATGAAGGGCAAAACAGAATTTAGAATTCAGGTAAAGCATTAGTAGCACATGGAACCTATTTTCACAGAACTTTTTTTGAAGAGTGGCGCACGCTAGTCGTCGTGGTCGCGTCGTTTTTGGTTGGTTGATTAAATTTTAATCCCCACAAACACTAAATTTTATTCAGGTTACTGGTGTAATATTAGGTTTGGTTAGTATCTGGAAGGATTGGGAATAATAGTTAATGGTATGAGGGGTAAAAAACAACTGAAAACTTACCCCTCGCAAAAAAGCATCGTTGGAAACGAGTATATACTTTCAAGTGGGCGTTGGAGTGTTCTTTGCGGCTCGAACTAATGCGTTAGCGCACAGTCTCGTGAAATCATAAAGGTCATCGATGGGAATTCCGATGCTTGTCGCCTCCTTATCATATAAAGCTATCACTTCATCTTCAAATTCTGGGCTGTAACGTTGAAGAACATAGTAGATTCTTAGGTTATTGATTGGTTCCATCATTATTGCCCAGTCAGTTGCCGAATCAAGAGTAAGGTCAACGAGTTTTCCGCCCACAAATGAAGCTATCTTTTCTGACATTGCTTTATTGACAAGTCTCAGGTCTTTTGTGCGAATAGCCATCTCTCTTTTATGCATACTATCGATTGCATAGCAGCTTTGACCATACCCCATTTCTTTCAGCGCAAGGACTTGTGATTTCTCAATTTTTTCCATAAGAGAACCTCGTTCAGAGTATGCTGAGCACGCTTAAATAAATGCGCTTGACACGGATTGGATTAAAATATGACCCGACAAACGCGGGTGCAGGTTACAGCAAACTTTACATTGTGGTTTCTTCTTACTTTTAGGAAGGTGAAACTGAATGGTAATTCCTTTCTATATGCTAATTCGAACTAAGAAAGGGCAGTCTTTTCTTGTTGTCCAAGAGGCACAAAAGATTGAAGGCGTTAAAATTGCACATTCCGTTATGGGGTCATATGACGTTATACTCTATGCAGAAGCAAATGACCTTTCGGATTTAAGGCGCATCCGCGAGACTGTTAGCCAAATTAATGCTGTAGTTCGAACCGAAACAGCCGTCCACACCTGATTTTTTTCCAGAGAAATGATTGTAACTACACTTTTGGTTTGGATTAAATTTTAATGCCCCCATTGACTAACTGCTTCGGGGCAAAACATAAAGCAAGCTATTAGGTAACTCTGAGGGCGTATTCAGGAGTCTGGGCGTATCCTTTTTTCATCTGCTCGATTTAAGCCCATTTTAGAAATAGAAACTGGAAACGTTTGTGGTTACCAAGATTTGTCTTTAGCTAAGCCTTCTGGACTGTTGTCTTTCAAGTCGGGCAGACTTTTTCTTCTTGCGTTTATCATCTCTTTCCTTCTTCTTTTCAGGCTGAGGTTTTGACCGATCGTTTACTCCTGTTTCTCCTTTCTTCCGCATGTATCGCCCTCCGGTAGCTTATGCATAAACTGTGTTTTGGGCGATTGTTCCAGTTTGTTGTTCTATTCTAGCGGTGTCACTTTGTAGTAAGCTGCATGTTCCGAGCTTTCCCATGCTTAGTTGTTTTTCTCCTTTGAAAGTTTTTACTGATGCATGCGTAATTTGCACCCTGTCGCCAACGATGAGGGAGTTTGCTTGTTCACCCCAAAGGCAAAGCTTGACTTTTCCAGTTTCATCAGCTATCAAGGCGTTGGTCAAGAGAATGTTGTTTCCATACTGTGTATGGATTAGTTGGGGTTTTTGGGTCTCCAGGACTTCTGCCCTTACGCTAACCTTTTTCATTCCATGTCGCAGGTTTTGGATTAACGTTGATTCGGATGCGGGGTTTTGCCTATCTACTTGTTTGCGTATTTTGTCAGTATCCAACCAGCTCTCAAAACTAATGTTCTCTCTAGCGAGGAATTCTTTGGCAACTCGGAACTGCGCTACAACGATACTGCCTTCTGTGATTAGAAAGATAGGTTGGTCATTTGCGATGCCTCGGTATTTAACCGTTAGGTCTCCACAGGCGGATTTTCCATTTTCTCTTGCAGAAACTAAAGCTTGGTAGAGTTCCGAAAGGTAAACATGATGTTTTACTGAAAGGAACGCTAGATGCTCGATTATGCTTGGTTCTTTATGGTTCAAGTTTTCTCATCCATTTTTTGTTTGTCAGAATTGGTTTAAAGAGGCGAGTTGACCTGGAACAGGGTTGCATTTTTCTTTTTGAAAAATCCCGACAAGCTATATTAAAGCAATGCGGAGTATATAGGGTAGCCGCCTAAGAAAAGGCTTTTTCCCATGCAGTTTTGAGTTTTAGGGAATGCAACAGATCGATCAGAACTCTACCCGCATTATTAAAGCGCGCGAAGAGCATAGACACGCATCTATATTGTTCTCATGTGAAAATGTTACTGCGCTGGCAAGTCCCAAGTCTGCATCGGTCATTTAAGAATGGGGTACGTTGTGGGGGTTGCGTCGGCGGTAAGCAGCCAAACCTACGGTGACTGTTAGAAACATCGCGGCAACTACGGGCAGTATCATAGTCTGCGGGAACTCTGGAATTGAAGGCGAAGGTGACGGCGAAGGAGTGGGATTCTGGGACGTCGATGCGTTCCATAAATTGGTTTCTACGAGTGTCCACGTTTCTGAGGCAGACTGAAAGAGCGTGGTCACCAGGTCTAAAGATGTAGCGTTGTCTACTCGCTGAAAAAGCACTCCAGTAGCTTTGTCTATGAAGTAAGAAGTGGTCTGAATGCCCGTGGTAATGTTCTCAGTCACGGAACCTGTAAAAGTAAATTGGGCAAAGTTAACCTCTCTAAAGCCACTTGCAAAACTGCCAGTTATAGTTTGATTTATTGGTAGGTAACTCCCACTTGGACGCAGCAAATCCCCTTCCCCAAGGTTAGCATAGTAGAAGCCTTCAAAAACAGGCGCGTTAGGAACGTAATAAACTGGGTTTCCCGAATCAACATCTACAGTGACCGTGGAATTAACAACTGTTCCGTTCGAAAAACTCCACGCAATCGTCGCTGTCACGTTTGGGTTTTGAACTGCAGTAACGGTTACGTTGAAAGTGGTCGTCTTGTTAGCATCCACCAAACCAGGCGGAATCGCAACGCTTGAGTTGCTGGAACTATACTGAGCGGTGATGCTGTAAACGAATCTGTCGCCCACATGGACGCCTATTTCCTGACTCTGAGCTAAAGCCTGACCCAATGAACTAAAGGCTAAAACAACCAGAAGTGAAATGGCTATGGTCAGTTTTCTATTCATGTTAATCACGGGCTATTTATCAGCGTGGTTTTTATGACTTTTCCCCAAAAACACCCGTTTTTCCATCCACCTCTACCGATTCAGAGTGCCCGCGACGCCCCTCGCAAATTGAATTATTCGATGTATATCGCGGGCTGGTAGGGCATAGCCATCGACGCACGCTGTTTCGGGTCAAACCGCGCCTTATCCTCTTCGCCGTACACAGAGACTTCCGCGTTAAACCGCTCCTTCAAAAATCCAAGCGCGCCGCTGATGATTTCATTCTCGTTCGCTGCCTGGATTTTCAGCATGTTCGCTTTGCGTTCACTGGACAGTTTCGTCATGGCTTTGACGGCTTTGGGAACCAAGCCTGCGGCTTCTTTCATGCGCGGCTTAGTCGCAGGGTCAGCGGCAAGCTCCTTCATGACCTCGTTGATTTTCGCTTCCCCAACCGCCGCCTTTCCCAGAACCTTCAGGTACACCTGCCACTTCCAAGCCGCCGCAGTGTAGTAGCACACGCGTTTGGGCGTGATTTTGGTGGCTTTCAAGATGTTCAGCGTATCCGCGATGACGTCGGTCACAAGGTTCTCCTGCTCCTCCGCAGCCACATCCACCTTGCCCTGGTCAACTTTCGGCCACTCAGCCACGCTCACGAAGCCCGCTTCGCCTGTCTGGCTCCAGATTTCCTCACACGTGAAAGGCGCAAAAGGCGCCAGAAGCCTCAGCCAAACCTTAACCGCCTCAGCCAACGCCGCTGTGTCGATTTTGCCTTTGCGCTGGATGTACCAGCGGATGTCGTTCCAAGTTTCAAACAAAGCCATCTGCAACGCCGTGCGCGTCTTCATCTCCTCCAAAGCCGCCGTGACCTCGCCGACGCGGCGCTGCATCTTGCTTAGCAGCCACCTTTCCAGAACGGTCTCTTCGCTGTTTTTCGCGTTCGCGACTATTTCGCCTGCGAAGCCCAGCAGCGAATCCAGCTTGCCTTTGAGGTCGTTGACGTTGTCGCTGCGCCAGTCAGGGTCATCCATGCCCTCCGCGCCCAGCATCAGCCCGCATCTGGTGGCGTCAGCGCCGTACCGTTCGACCGCGCCCTTCATGGTGATGAAGTTGCCTTTGGATTTGTGCATCTGCTTGCCTTCAATCATGAGCATGCCGTTCACGCCCATCGCTTTCGGCCAGTGCTCAGGCGGAAACAGCGCCGCGTGATGGAAAATGCAGAACGACAGGTGGTTCGGCACAAGCTCCTTCGCGCTGTTACGCAGGTCCATCGGGTACCAGTACAGGAATTCCTGACGCATCTCAGCCAGCAGCTCAGGGCTGATTTCCGCCTTCTTGGCAAGTTCCTCTGGCTTTCCCTTTCCTAGAAGATGTAGTCAAAAACTTCCCGCGTCAACGCCTCAGGCTTTATGCCGTGCTGGCGGATGTGCTTGTTGATGGTGTAGAACGCCATGTACACGGTGCTGTCGCTGAGCGTCTCAATTATCCAGCCTTTCCCCCAAGGCAACGGCGTACCGAAACCCGTGGTCCGCGCACACGCCCACTCTTTAAGCCAGTCGATGACCGTGAGGAAATACTGCCTTGCAGCTTCGGGGTAAATCCGCATCTGCGCCACAACCTCCTTCGCCTTCGCTTTCCACTCCGCGTCGCTGTAGTTGAGGAACCACTGGTCGCTGAGCACTTTCACGATGCAGGGCGTCATGCATCGGCACACGACTGGCTCAGGTAAATCATACATGCTGTCCGCGTAGCCCAACCGCTTAAAATCGCGGATAAGTTCGTCCTTAACTTCACGCACGGTTTTCCCCGCATACGGACCACAATTTTCCTTTAAGATGCCGCCGTGGAACTCCTTTTTGTACAGCGCCTTCGTCGCCTCATCCGCCTGCGGGTCATGCTGGTCCTGACGCCCATCGCAGCAACAATCTCAACCGCGGGAAAATCTCCGTAGCCCTCAACCTTAATCAGCGAAACAGGCTTTATCCGCTTCACCATCTCCGCGTCCACGCCGAACTCCGCCAGCACCTCAGGCTTCTCCTGCAGGTCCTTCAACGCAAGCCAATCATACGGCGCATGGGCAGGCACGCTGTAAACCACGCCCGTCGCCGTTTTCGCGTCCACGAACCAGCCTGGCAGAATCGGGAACCGCTCGCCCGTGACGGGGTTCTGGAGGTTCCTGCCGATGAGCTCCCTGCCCTTGAACGCGCGCTTAACTTCAACTTTGCGCTCCTGTTCCTTCAGCTTCTCCGCCGCCTCCGCGCTGACCACCCAGTTTTCTCCGTTCACCGTTGCCTCCACGTAGTCCGCGTCAGGGTTAATCCACATGTTCGTCACGCCGTAAATCGTCTCTGGACGGAAAGTCGCCGCAGGCAAAACCGTCCGCTCATCCAACCGGTACTTGATGAGAACGTACTCTTCCGGCGTGACGCCCTCGCCCACCTGCCTGTCATGGTCGCCTGTGGGGCTTTTGTCTTTGGGGCACCACACCACGGGATGCGTCCCCTTGGTAACGTAGCCCAACTCGCGCAGGTTCGCGTACTGCCACTCAATGAACTTCTGGTAAGTCGGCAGCACCGTGGTGAATTCTCGGCGCCAGTCCACGCTGAAGCCAATTCCCTGGACCGCCAAACGCCCCTCGTTCGTGTAATACTGAGCCATATACAGCGGGTCCACAAACCGCTTCAGCTCCGCCTCAGGCACGCCGTCCACCTCCCGCAGCACACGGATGTACGCCTCGTCGCCCTTCGCCACACGCTGACTCGCACCCAGCAACGGCTGACCAGTCCAGTGCCACGCCCACGGCCACAGCACGTTGTAGCCCTGCATGCGGCGGAACCGCGCGTAAGCATCCACTCGGCTAGCGGTGAAGGCATGCCCCACATGCAGAGGCCCATTCATGTACGGGTAAGGGAAAGTCACGAAGACCTTCTGCCGCTTCGGGTCAGGGTCTGCCTCGAAAACGTGGGCGTCTTGCCAGCGGCTGCGCCATTTCTCCTCGATTTGCTTGTGGCTGTTCATGGAACTGTTCATGTTAGCCAAAGGCTATTAACTGTTACGCTTCACTCACGAGACGACGACCTAAAAAGACAAATACAAAAGAACAACATAGAAGAACAGACCGAAAATGACGCCCGACCAGAAACTGGCAATACAGGTTAAAGCCCTGCTATGGAAAAAAGGACAGAAAGCCCTGGAAATGGCTAAGAAATCAGTTTTGCAGGAAAAAATCCCGTCAGAGTCCCTCCAAGCAGCACTGGAATACTTTATGGCTTCTTGGGAAGATGTGGCGCACCCAGCGTTGCTTGCGTTGGCATGCGAAGCCGTCGGCGGAAGCCCAGATTCGACCACGCATGTGGGCGTCGCTTTTGTGCTCTTAGCAGGCGGCGCAGACGTGCACGACGACATAATTGACCAGTCAACTTGGAAATACTCGAAACCGACGGTTCTCGGAAAATTCGGCAAAGACATCGCCATCCTCGTCGGCGACGCTCTCCTTTTCAAAGGTCTCTACGCCTTGAATGAAGCCTGCGAGTCGCTGCCGAAAAACCAAAAACACGAGATACTTGAACTGACGAAGCAAGCTTTCTTCAGGATAAGCAGTGCCGAAGCCAAAGAAGCCAGCCTACACGGAAAAACGGAACCATCCGTAGCTGAAGAATACTTGGACATGATCCGAACGAAAGCCGCCGTAGGAGAAGTTTCAATGAGAATAGGCGCCCTTCTCGGAGGAGGATCAGCTGAAGAAGTGGACGCGTTGGGTCACTTCGGCAAAACCATAGGTATTCTTCTTACGATACGTGACGAATTCATCGACACATTTGAAGTGGACGAACTCAAAAACAGAGCTGAAAAAGAATGCTTACCCCTGCCGATTCTGTACACACTTAAGGATTCAAAGAAAGCAAAAGAAATTTTTCAGTTACTGAAACAGGAAAAAATGACTGAAAAAGACATAGAACAAATTCTTGACATAGCTATTGATTCAAAAGAAACACGGCGACTGAAAAGAGAAATGCAATTGTTGGTAAAAGAAGAGATCCAGCGATTGCGCCTATTTGGAGCGCGCGCGAAAATATTCAACCTCATGCTGAGGTCTACTGTCGAAGACATTTAGAAGAAATACAGTCTCCACTATGCTGAAAATAAAAAATTGAGGAGTATTTGAATTTAAACCCAAATAGTTCTTATTGGCCCATAGGGTCTTTTCCGTGCAGCCTTCATCGAATTTCCCTTTCTGTATATATGTTCAACAGATATGCTTAAGAATTTTGCGGTCTTAACCTTGGATATGGTTTCAAAATACCAAAAATTTATCTGTAAAATATGAAAGAAGAACAAAATGGAAAATGCTGAATGTTAGAGCGAATGTTTCCTGAAAAATCTCGTATTGCCGCAAGACGTGCCTTAGCAAGCATATTGCTAGTTACCAACGCATTTGTTTGGTATTTTTTCGCCATAACTATTCTGATAAATATTGTAGGAATGATGCAGGTTGATTATTTTACTACCCTGCTGATTTGGAGTGTTCATTTTGCTGGAATTGCATTTTCGGCGATAATAGGTGCAACATTAGTTAGAAGACTGGGAGGGCAGACACGGTTTTTTATTCTTTGGATGATTCTGGGAATAGTATCATCCGTTACTTCAATAGCAGTTGACAAAACTAGTGCTCCAGAAATCATCATACTTTCCCTCTTTTTGGGTGTCTCATTGGGAATAGGAATGCCGAGTTGTATGGGATACTTCACCGAAAGTGTGGAAATTGATCATCGTGGCAGAGCAGGAGGCATTATATTGCTTTTAAGCGGTTTGTTGATGGCTGTGCTTGGAATGATTTCCAGCGGCGATGTGTGGCTTCAAACTTTTATCCTTTCCGCTTGGAGAGTAATTGGTCTAGTATTTTTCCTCCTTTTCAGGCAAATGGGAGAGAGCGTGAAAAAAAGTGAAACTCCACTTTATAAATCGATTCTTAGTCAGCGACCATTCATCTTGTATCTCGTTCCGTGGATAATGTTTTCACTAATAACCTATTTGACCTATCCGATACAGTCTGAAATCGTCGAAAAATCGACATTGGAGTCTCTGCAGATTATTGAAAATGTTCTCGGCGGAATCTTCGCAATTGTTGGAGGTTTTCTCGCAGACATTATGGGGCGTAAACGGATGGCTATTGTGGGGTTTGCTATGTTAGGTTTAGGCTATTCCGTTTTGGGGATCTTTCCTGAGCAATTATACAGCTGGTATTTCTACACGGTGGTGGACGGCGTTGCCTGGGGGATTCTTTTCGTGATATTTGTAGTGACCATATGGGGAGACCTCAGCCATAGCGCTGCAAGCGATAAATATTATGCCATAGGCGTATTACCTTTCTTCATTTCAAAGTTCCTTCAACTCACCATAGGGAACGACATAGTGGCAGCGATTCCATCGCCATCCTCAATATTTTCGTTCACTGCTTTCTTCCTCTTCCTCGCTGTTCTGCCTCTTTTCTACGCGCCCGAGACTTTGCCGGAGAAAATGATGAAGGACAGAGACCTCAAAAGCTACGCTCAGAAGGCATTGGAGAAGGCGCAAAAAGAAGAGAAAAAGAAAAACAAAAACGCTGAACAAAAAGAGGAAAAAGCTGGTTCAGAAGAAAGCCCTGAAGATGAGGAAGCGCGGAAACTGGCGGAAAAATACTATTAAGCAGGCGCAATTACCAAGTAAGGCATGTTCTTCCACGTCATCCTGACGACTGAATGCAACTTGCAGTGCAGGTACTGTTTCGGCGAAACCATGGACGACTTCGATGAGGACTTCGGCGACTTCGAACTGGACTATTCGTTGCCGAAGAAGGCGAACTACGATTTCCGCGTCTTGTCAGAATTCTGCAAGAAGGATTCGGATTGCGTGGTGACTTTTTACGGTGGCGAGCCGCTCCTCAACGCCGATGCGGTTAGGCAGGCGATGGATGAGGTGAAGGCGAAGCACTTCATGATTCAGACGAACGGCACGCTGCTGGACCGCTTGCCAAAGGCGTACGTTAACCGCTTCCACACCATACTCGTGTCAGTCGACGGCGACGAAGCCTTAACGGATTATTACCGTGGAAAAGGGACTTTCCGCAAAGTCATCGACAACATGAAGCTGATTAAGAAAAATGGCTTCGGCGGCGAGTTGATTGCGCGGATGACGGTGATGGAGCAGACTGAATTTTACCGGCAAGCCACTTGGCTGCTGGACAACAAAGAGTTCTCTTTTTCCAGCCTACATTGGCAGTTGAACGCGGGTTTCTGGGGAAACGACTACGCAAGACGGGACTTCAAACGTTGGAGCGAAAACAGCTACGTTCCAGACGTGGAGAAGCTGACGCGGTTCTGGGTGGACCAAATGGAGAAGAAAGGCAAAGTCCTGCATCTCTATCCGCTGCTTGGAATTGCCAGTTCCCTCCTGCTTGACAAAGCGCCAAGCCTGCTCCGCTGCGGCGGCGGCTGGATAAACTACGCTATCCAGACAGACGGCTACATCATTCCTTGCCCAACTATGTGGGGAATGAAAAAATATTACCTCGGTCACATCGGCAACGCTGATCCGCTAAAACTTGGAAAAGTCCTGGTCGATGATGCGCCGTGCACCAAATGCGACATTGCTGGGTTATGCGGCGGACGCTGTTTGTACGCGAATATCACCAAACGCTGGAGCAACGAAGCATACGCTGAAATATGCAAAACAGTGAAGGGGCTGGTTAACGCTGTGGAGACGGAGCTTCCTCGGGTCAAGCGGCTCATCCACAATGGGAAAGTTAGCCTAAGCGACTTTGAATATCTAAAGTATAATGGCTGCGAAATTATCCCTTAGCTTGCTTTATATACTTTTGAATAATCCGTTGTGTCTGCGGTCATCGTTTCACTTCCTTTTCCTGAACAGCTCATGACCTTCAATTTCAGCGTGGTACTCGAATCCGAATTCCATCAGCTTAACTGCGTCTTCCATTGTGTCGGCAACTTTAACGGTGAATTGGTCGTTTGATACCCCTCCGTACATCATCTTTTCGATGTGGATGTATGTCTCGGTGCTTTTGATTGACCTGTGGCCTAAAACCATTTTGACGTGCCAGCCCGCGCGCATTTCTTATCTTACTTCTTTCTTTTTCTGTTTTTGCTTAAGATACACCGCTAAACCTGCTGCGGGGACGGCTACTATTGCAGCAGCAACTATGATGATTAGTGAAAAAGGAAGTGGCTGACTATGTTGAGGCTCAGTTGGCTGTGCTGATTGAGTAGGCTCCAATGTTGGTTGTTGCGTGGGAGAATTTGAAGGAGTTATGCTTGGCGTTGGGCTTGGGGAAGGAGTTGCGCTAAGTGAGGGTAAAGGATATTCAGAAACTGTGACAGATATAGGTGTCAAAAACTGACCTGCAGACTCACCTAATGAATCTGTAGCTGAAAAGCGAATATAGTACGTTCCAGAGGAATTTGGGGTAAAAATGAAACTTGAAGAGGTAGCGACTTCTTCCATGGGATTGGCAAAGGATTCATACTGAGAATACCAATGACAACTGTACGGTGGTGTTCCACCACTAACAGATGCAGTGAAGTTGACCTTTTGATTTATGTTTATTTCAGAGTGTTGAGGAGAGAGCACTATTGAAAGGCGTTCTGGCTGTAGTGTTTGTGTTGGGAAAGGAGTTGGAGGAGTTGGAGGAGTTGGATCTGGTGCAAATATTGCTAAGATGTTACATGATGCCTGAACACTACTGAAAGTATAGGAACTAACAGGGCCAACTGAATTTCCATTCACTATTACATCAACTATGTAATAACCAGTATTGGCAATTATATTGAAAGCTTGATTGTCACCATAATAAACGCTAATGGTGCCACTTGGGCTGATAGAACCACCAGCATTGACCGAAGCAGAAATGGTGAAAGCAGGAATTGCTGGTGCATTTAGGTTTGGTTCAGTTAAGAATGGAACAAAGTTCACTGTTCCCAAATTGAAATCATTCTTGAAGTCAAATATTGTTTCGTTAATGTTGGTTGTTCCCCACCAGTTGTATGTGGCATTTATGTTATCAGAAACGCTTGAATTGATGTTGTAGTTAATGTTACCGTAGATATTGTTGCCTGAAATCAATGGTGACATCGTTCCGTTATCGGATTGCCGAATGAGGGATATCCCGTTGGAATTTTCGGTAATGGTGTTATTTTTGACTATGGGCGTGCCATCCGTCGCATTGGGGTAACTGACGATTTGTATGCCTTGAATGTTGCCTGAAATCAAGTTGTCTTCAATTGTTGAGTTGCCATATGTGCATACCTCTATTCCTGTTTGGTAACCTGATAGGCTGTTGCCAGAAATGATTGCACATTCGACTGCAAACACAGAGATGCCCGAGTGTATTTCTGCTGAGCCCTGAAGAGTGTTATTTACAATTACAGGTGACCCTTCATTAATCTGGATTGCGCTATCCTTTAGGGTGTTATTGCTAATCTTTGGAGATGCGCCTTGGATATCTATTGTAGTTAAGTTTAGAACTGCCCTCTCAATCGTGGAACCAGTGCCTGTCGGCTCGTTCCACCCACTGCTGTATGATGTAAATGTAATGGGGTAGTTCGGGTAAATGTCGCTACCGCCATAAATGTTAATTGGGTCAGTGATGTTGCCTCTTGCACGTATTGTGCCATTCACTTTAATGTAATAGTCATTGAGGTTTACAGTGGTTCCAGCTTCGATCGTTAAGGTTACCCCATTACTTACAAGCAAAGGTCCGGTGAGGTTGTAGGGGCTTTTTGTTTTGGTCCATGTAGTGTCCTTATTAATTACGCCACCAACATCTGTTGAATTTTGCCCTGACACATCGGTGATGAAATATATTCTATTTGTTGGAAGTTCTGCAGTCTGAACTGCGCTGGTTATCTCGTTCCAATCCGAGGAGAATGTGATATTCCAGACTCCACAACTGCTGAAGTCATAGCTGATTGGTGTCACGCCGTACAGGAATGTTAGGTTCCCTGTTCCCATTATGGGGAGTTTAATTGAATTTGTGGCGAGGTCCATCGCAAACAAGTCTTTATCTATTATGTTGTAGGTGTACTCGTAGTTTATCTCTTCGAGAGGAATAGCTAGTTTTGCAGTGGTTTGTATGATGCCTAAATACATGAGGAGGTTCGCTGCGAGAGCCGTTGAAAAGTCATTTGGAGAGGAGTCTGAGTGGTATCTGTACATTCCGCTGGATGGGTCGTATAGTCCGGCTGACGGGTTACTTAGTAGACTCCAGGCGGGCTCGTTAAGGGTGTTGTTGTTTACCCCGCCATAAGCTGTGCCATCTAATAGTTTTTGAACAGCCGTTTGGTTGGATGTGGGCAAGCTGGAGTACGCTCCCATGATTGATGCCCAAGACATCAGGGTGTTTTCAAGTCTTCTTTGAGGGTTTGTGTTTGCGTGTTGAATCACGTGGAATAGCCATTGTGGGCTATTCCAAAGGCTAGCAAGGTATCGGGTGTTAAAATCTGCAATTAGATTTGTAGTGTTAGATATGCTGTGATTGTAGTGGTAGAGTTTCCAGGCGATTTGTTCGAAGCCTCCTGCTGCACATTCGAATGATCCATTTGGCCCTTGGTAACCATAGTACGCACCGTTCCAGTAATGTGAGTTCGCGAGGTTCCACAAGTTTTCAGCTCGGTCTAAGGCTTGTGGTACTCCGAATTTGTAGAATTCAAGGTATCCATCTAAAGATTCACCTGTTTCGTCATAGTATCTTCCGGAAAATGTTTCTGCTGTGTTATCTCCGTAAATCCAAAGTGGAGGTGCACCACTACGTGCATAACTGTATTTGACGGCTGTGTCATAACTGTCATATGCAAGAGTTATGTTCCATTTGGTCAGGTTGTATCGGTATTTATTTGCCCAATAGTAGCCGTAAATTAGGTAACGGGTGTGAACGCTGAAGCAGGGTTTGCCCTCGTTCGATGTTTCTGTCGGCAAGCCATTTGGCATAATGGTTGCAGCGTCAAGAGCTCGTTTAATCGTTGTTTGGTTTTGGATGCCGTATTTAGTTGTGATGGCATACCAGAAAATGATTGTTGCCCAGCTATTGCTAGGCAGTGAATCTATCATGGTTTGGAATTGCTGGAGCGTAACTTTGCCGAAATTTAGACCCATGTAAGCTGTGTCCAAGTCGGAGGTCCAGTTGATGATTTTTACCAAGTTTTGTATTGTATTGATCAGGCTGTTTCTGTCCTGGTCAGCCGTAGCTAAATGTGTTAATGGCGCGAAAGAACTCAGGCTCAATAAAACTACGATGCATATTACTTCTGTTTTGCCTTTCATTCTCTTTTCCCTTATTTCTCTAAATTACAGCCCCATTTCAATGTGGTATCCGTAAATGTTCTATTTCTTACTTCTGCTTATTACGAAGCGCGCGCTGCGCGATCGTTTTCCATTTTCCATGGTTAACGACAAAATTTTCTTCTTCATAACTAATCCCTCAGGAGTTGAGCCTACCGCTGAAGACGTTAAAACACTGGCGGTGCAGGCGCGCACATTTCACAATGAGCGGTGCCATATCGATTCACCTTTCTGAAACCTCCAAAAGACTCTAAGTTCTGAAACTGCCTCCAACTTCTTGAAAAAGAGAAAAAATGGAGTGGTTGCGCGGAGGGTGGTGACATCACCACAAAAGACGGCTGCGAGATAATCCCCTGAGTTTTGGAGTAATCCAGACAGACCTGTAGAACACAAGCAAGACAATAGAAAGTGGTCAGAAGGCTTATCTCAGTGAAAAGGCACGCGCTTTGCGGACAGTGGATATCGTGCTACTGTTTTGGGGGCATCCAAACGGGTTTACAGTCAACTATCTCTCGCTCAGAGGCCACTTCAAGCAAGCATGAAAATCACTTATGACAAAATCTTATCGCTTGCCCGTAAGCTGAAGGCAGATATGATTCTATACTGATTGAGGAATCTTTTGCTGTTATTTTATGTACCTTTTTGACAGATCAACCTTGTCTTTATCGCACGCTGGTGAAATCTCAAAGAAATAGGGCATGCAACATACTAACCCATCTTCTTTGATATGTTTTGGCGTTTATTTTGCGAATGATGTAATCGGCATGTTTGGTTTTTGGGTTCTGGAGTCAATGTAGAATTCTGTTTCTTCGGTGCTTATTTTGTCGTCTTTTGTCAAGGTGTTGCTGATCATAGTGAGTGATTTTTCGGTGAAGTTCAGTACTGTTTTGCCGTCATTTGTGAGTTGGTAAACTTTTCTGGGGCGTTTTGCGTCCATGTACCATGTGCTTTTTACATAGCCTTTCTTTTCCAGCGTGCCCAGCAGAGGGTAGATGGTGCTGGGACCGAAATAGACGCCGAAGCCTTTGCGGATTTTGGTGATTATTTTGTATCCGTGCATGGGTTCTTGTTTCAGGTATTGGAGGATGATCATGTCAAGGAGTCCTTTGGCGAGTTTTGTGTGAATTCCTTTTCTGCAATTGTTATCCATTTTTGTTTGTTTCTCCTTGTGTAGTTGTGTTGTACATGTGTACTATATGTCTTCTTAAGACATATTTCTCATGTCTTCACATGTGAAAGAATCGACTATATAAACCCCATTGCCTAAAATCCGTTATTTGAAAGGTATATTTCACTTTAAGGGAGTTGCACAACAGATCGGCAGAAAAACAGCGCAGTAGTGGTGACATCACCACAGAAAACGCCTGCGAGATTATCCCCCAGTTTTTTATGGTATCCATTAACTATTTTTTCATTTGCATTTTCTGAAGTATGCAAGTAGAAGAACAACACCAGCTGCAAAAACATGAGTTGTTGTTTTACCAGTTGCTCTAAGCTCTGGCAGTAGTAGACCAGACCTTTCTGGCGTGGATAACTACTTCTCCTGCCTGTTCGGCTGGAAAAAACGGCAGTGACGCGGGCGTCCTCTCAAAGAAGCGGAAAAAAACCATCGTGTTTAATGAAACCCAGATGTAACTTATGTTCATATTCTGACTCTTAACGAACGATTTATATTAAGAACTTAGGATTCATACTGTTGTTTCACAATAAATATATTGCGTTTAGCTGCGTTTTAAATGGTGGGGGTTGGTACGTTTTGGATCAGCTTCAAATTAGCGATTTAAAAACGGCTAATGGCAAGGATCGCTTACGCATTTTGCATGTTGACGATGACCCGTGCATTTTAGAAGTCTCTAAAGAGATTCTCATGGCAGAAGCCAATTTCGAGGTTGACACCGCATTATCTGTTGATGAAGCCTTCAAAAAAATGAGGGCGCAATCGTATGATGCTGTTGTTTCTGACTATGATATGCCCCAGAAAAATGGGTTACAATTCCTAAAGGAGCTCCGTGAAAAACACAACAAAATTCCTTTTGTCATTTTTACAGGGAAAGGCAGAGAAGAAGTAGCCATAAACGCGTTGAACTTGGGAGCAGATCTATACCTCAACAAGACAGGCGACCCAGAAATTTTGTACTGTGAATTAGCACATGCTATACATCAAGCAGTAGATAGAAGGTCAGCACAAATCGAGTTGTTGAAGAGAGAGGCTAAACTCAATGCAATTCTAGAGTCGTCCCCAGAAGCCATTACAATCACTGACCTCGATGGAAACATAGTCGAATGCAATCAAGCAACAGCAGATTTGCATGGTGGCCAGTCGAAAGAGGGCTTGATTGGCAAAAATGCTTTTGAGGTCATCGCGAAAAGAGACCGTGAGAAAGCAATTCAGTATCTAAAGAAGACGATTGAACAAGGGTCTGTGAAAACCGTTGAATACACTCTTCTCACTAAAGATGGACGTGAATTCCCAGGGGAATTGTCCGCAAGTGTTGTAAGGGATGCCTCAGGAAAACCTGAGTATTTAGTGGCAATAACTAGAGACATTACTGAACGCAAGAAAGCCGATGCAGATTTGCGACGCTTGGCCACCATAGTTACCGATTCTAACGATGCTGTTACAGTTGTGGACATGAAGGGGAGGATCATTGCTTGGAACAAGGGCGCCGAAGATACATACGGTTACCGCAAAGATGAGGCGCTTGGGATGGACGCCCTCAAAATCGTTCCCGAGGACAAGAAGCAGGAGACCCTAGATGTCATTGGAAAGATCAAGATGAATAAGACCGTGGGATCTTTTGAGACAAAGCGTTTGACTAAGGATGGACGCGTTTTGGATATGTGGCTGACAGTAACCAAGCTGGTTGACGATGAAGGTAATGCCGTCGCCTTGGCGACCACTGAACGCGACATCACCGAGAAAAAGCGGATGGAAGAGAGATTGCGCTTTTCCGAAAAGTTTACTACCTTGGGCCAATTGTCTTCATCTGTTGCTCACGAGATTAGAAATCCGCTAGGTGTGATCAAAAACTCTGTCTACTTCCTGAACATTAGGCTTAAAGAAAACGCTGACGAGAAAGTAGTAAAACACCTGAGAATTATGGAAGAGAACATCAATGCCGCAGACCGTATCATTAGCGATCTTCTTGATCTTGCGCGGAACAAGGTGGGCGCTCTTGAACTGGTCGATTTGAACGGAATTTTGGAACGTGCATTCGCCAGCCTATCTATCCCTGAAGACATAAAGGTAATCACAAAACTCGGCAAAATCCCCAAAATGCTGATAGATCCTGAGCGTATTAAAAGAGTGTTCCTGAACATTATCCAAAATGCAGTCGCGGCTATGCCGAAAGGCGGGAAACTGGTTGTTGGAACATCAAAATCTGGTGATTCAGTGGAAATATCGTTCAAAGACTCGGGAGTCGGCATCCCAGAAGAAAACATGCAGAAGCTCTTCACACCACTGTTCACAACGAAAGCAAAGGGTCTAGGCTTGGGCCTAGCAATCTGCAAGCAAATAGTTGAAGGCCACCATGGTGGCATTGTGGTAAAAAGCAAGGTAGGTGAGGGAGCATTAATTATAGTCAGATTGCCTATTCTCTCTGGAGTGGAGCTTGTGGAGACTGGACTCTTGCAGGCTGAAGTGCCGTTAAGAGGAATGAGCGAATGAAGTCAAAAGCTAGCATCTTGTTGGTAGACGATGACAAAGATATGACAGAGACTTTGTCTGACATTTTGACAGACATGGGCTATCACATTGAAACTGCCAACAGCGGATCAGAAGCGATTGAGAGGGTCAAGAATCATGCGTTTGACACAGTTCTGTTGGACATCAAAATGCCCGGAATTAATGGTGTGGAGACGTTTAGAGAAATCAAGAGAATCCGACCGGAAGCGGTAGTGATGTTGATGACTGCCCAGTCTGTTGAACAGCTTGTAGCCGAAGCGTTAGAAGAAGGCGCCTACGGCATCATGTACAAGCCGATTAACACGAAAAAGCTTGTTGAATTCATAGAAACCGCGAAAAGAGGGGCTCTAATCCTATTTGTTGACATCGATCTGTCCACAAGCAGAAAGCTTATTGACGTTCTCAAGCAAAGTGGATACTGCGTAGCAGAAGCTAGTAGCGGTGAAGAAGCCCAGAAGCTTGTCCAAAGGAAGAGCTTCGATGTGGTCTTCATCGAAGTTAAGATGCCTGTTATGAACGGTGTAGAAACATACAAGGCTCTGAGAAAGATCAAGCCAGACATCAAGGTTGTCATGACGACTAATTATCGTGAAGGAATAGAAGACTTGATAGATCAAGCCATGAACGAGAGTGCTTACACATGCATCTACAAGCCTTTTGAAGTTGGGAAAGTCGTAAAGTTGTTGGAAAGGATACTGAGCGGAAAGACACAAGTCGAGATTCAGCAGATGGAGGACGAAGATGACAGAAAAAGTCAGAATTCTGATAATCGACGATGACACGGACATGCTTGAAACCCTGGGCGACATTCTTCAGGAAAAAGGATACGTGACAGAAACCGCTAAAACCGGAAAGGAAGCCCTCACAAAAGCAGAAAAGGAAAAAGGATACCTCATCGCAAAGGCCTCCAGTGGTGAAGAAGCTATACAACTTGTCCAACATAGAGATTTTGACGTGGTCTTTATCCAAGCAAAAATGCCCGTTATGAACGGTCTGGAGACTTATCAACGTCTGAGGAAGACCAGAGCCAACATCAAGGTAGTTATGACAACCAATTATCGCACAGGAATGGAAGAAGTAATAAGTCAAGCTATCCACGAGAGTGCTTATGCATGTATCTACAAACCTTTTGATGTAAAAAAAATTCTACACCTGCTCGGAGGAATAATGTTGGGAAAGACAAAGACAGAGATTCAGGAGATGGAGTAAAAGCATGCCAGCAAAAATAAGCATCCTGATAGTTGATGATGACGAGCAAGCGCTTGAAACCTTAAGTGACATCCTTCAAGAAAGAGGTTTCTATACTGAAACTGCAAAAACTGGAAAGGAAGCCCTCGCAAAGGCGGAAGAACGGTTCTTTAACGTTGTCCTCTTAGATATGAAACTGCCAGACATAACAGGCATAGAAGTGCTTCAGACTCTCACCGGGAAGCAGCCTTCCCCTATTGCTATAATCATGACCGCCTACGCAACAACGCAAAACGCGGTAGATGCCATGAACTTGGGAGCCAACGCCTACATCATCAAACCAATAGACCAGGAAACACTCTTCCGAACAATAAAGGAGTGCCTTAGGAAGCAAGAGAGGTTCATACTTCGAAATAGCCGATGTCCGCGAAAAATCCCCGTCAGTATAGCTCTCTCAAACCGCATAATACAAAAAATAGACCTAGAAGCTTCTCGGCAGAAAAGGTCAAGAAGCGAATGGGTAGAGCTTCACTTTGAAACCTATTTTTTTAAAGAATTTGAATAAAAAAAATGGGACGATAATAACAAGACAAACTCCGTTTTTAGGATAGAACGAAATGCGACCAAAATTTACATTTGAAAAACAAACACGTTATTCCAGGGGATAAGATTTCCTTATCGTCCTCTATGCTTTAACAGAAGTGCAATGAAAAAAGGGAAGATGGCGCGGGTGACATCACCACACAAAACGAATCCGAGATTATTCCCTAGTCGTATTCGCATCCGCGCGGCGCCACCTCAGCTGAACATGAACTCTCTGGATAAATCCCTGCCACCCAGCGAAACTAAACTACGGTAAACTGAAGCATACTCTTTTGTCTTGTACCCTACGATTTTGCCAAAAATCAACTCGGCAATTTCCTTAGTGGTCATATCAGGTTTTATGTCCAGCATTTCCAAAATTCTTTTTTGATTCTTAGAGAGACCGACCAAATTTTCCCATAGGCTCTCAAAAGCTTCTAGCTTTTTGTCAACTTTAAGCCTTCTCTTCACATGAGAAGGGTAAGCCACCTTTTGAGAGCTTAGGTAGGTCTTCAGGTCTCAGACGTTTGAACTGTGACGGGCAGCGGAGGAGTCTCCAGAAGAGCCAAAAATTTGCTTTCCTGGTTATTCTCCGTTCTGTTTCTGCCGTTTTGCGCAGTTTTTGCTTCTTCAATGTTCGTTGGAATTAGGTTCTTTTTGAGTTCGTCGGCATATTTTGGAAACGTGAAGTCTTCAAGTCCGATGGATAGTTGCTGTCCTCCCATTTTGGAATGAAGTTTCTTCATGAACATGATTTCTAAGGGTCGGCTTCCTATTCCAAAGATTGCTTCTAACGCTTCTGTGAAAAGACATAGCTTCTGTGGGATTTCCTGCTTTTTGATGTTGAAGCCTTTTTCAAGGTGCAGGTATATGTTCAACTTGACGTTTTCCCCAAGAACGGATAAGACTTCATCAATCGAAGCTAGGAGAACATCGTTGAAGTTCTGTTCAGTGATTTTTCGGGGTTCTTTTTGCATTGCTAATTTCCCCATTGTTGACCTTTTGTTTTTCAACTTGCGTCTAACTGACACTTAACCCTAAACATAAAATAAGTGTTATGAATTGCAAATCAACGTTTACTTTTCCACTCCGAAGGCTTCCAACAAGAAATCACAGGTGAAAGAGCGCAGCACGCTTCAGCAACCTCAAAGTGAACCTGCTTCTTCGGTGCCTTGTCAAAAGTTTTATTTTCGAAGCTTAACAGATTGCTGTGTTGGTGATAACTTGTCTCTAACTTTGCGCGATGCTCAGTTCCTAAGCTGGAAAACCTTCAAAAAAACTGAAGCGAAAAGGGAAAAAGAATCCAACATCTCCGCAGTGTCTGACGAGATGGCGAAGAAGGCAAGTGAAATAGCTGAAAAAATTAGAACGAGTTCTGCCGGCAGTAGCCCAAGCAAAGAGGAACTCTCAAAGCTGCTTCCGGAGCTTCTCTATTTAGCGTTTGTTTTGGCAGAGAACTATGGCACCAGTCTTGAGGAACTGTTCATGCAGACAGTGGACGAATACATCCTTGGACTTGTGAGCTGAAAGCAACTAAAAGAAAAAGGGAGAAAAAACCTTACAGTTTTTTGTAAACCAAATCGCGTTCCCGGGCATGCTGCACAAGCTTCAAGCCTACGCTTTGCCCTGCCTCGGCTCTCTGGATGTTCTCGTGTTCAACCTGCATGGATTCAACGACCTGTTCAAAATCAGTTGATGGCCCTTTGACAAGTATTTTGTCTCCCACCGACAAAGGCGCTGTAAGTTCTAAGACGGCGACGCCGATTTTGGAGAAGAAATGGCTTACATGCCCCACTTCAATAATGTCTTCTTCGCTCAACACGCCTCATTCCCTCCAGCATATTATATGCTATGTGAGTGCATAAAAAACTTGTCCAGTCGAGTCTGATGCTGGGGGGAGAAATGTTGGAATAAAAGTGTTATTTTATGAACGGATGAATAGTTTGTTCGTGAAACAGGGCGTGGACCAAAAATGTTCAACAGGAAAACAAAGAAGGAAGAAAATGGGGGTTAAATGTCTTCCATCTGGTAGAGGTCAACTTTGAAGTTGATCTTCAGCTGTTTTTCAGGTTCGTTTTCTGGCTCAAGGTCGTATAGTCTCTGCATGGATTTTCCCAACCTGGTTTTAGACGAGTGTATTTTGGGTTTGACTCGTGTAACTCTAAGTCTGATTTCAGGTTCAGGGTTCATGTTTGTGCGGCAGATGAAGAGCGCGTTGCTGTCGAGTGCTTTGACGGTGGTTTCAACTATTTTGTTGGCTTCATCGAAGCCGAGGTGGCATTTTTGAATTGGCTCATCCGGTATGTGCTTAGTCAACTCCTTTTCGCCTCCACACTTCAGCGCTGATTAAGTCGCGGATTGCCACGCGGATGGCTTCGGCTCGGTTGGGATAAAAGCATTCGTCCACGAGTTGGTCCAATGCTTTTATATACGTTTCAGGAAGATACAATGTGATTAGTTTCATCTCAGTTAGCCTCGGTGATTTTAGAAGGATGTGTTGTGGGTTATACTCGTATATGTTATGCCATGAATATGTGCATAACATGTTTGTGCCATGGTTTATAAGTTTGTTAATGGTGATGTTGCAGGTTCTTGTATAATCTGGGCTTTGGAACCTGTAGGTTTTTATTGGATGTTAATGTTTCTTATGAATTGCTATGGATGGTTGTTGATGCGGGTTTTCGTGCGGAGCTTCGGGTGCAGCGCGAACTTGGCTGACGGTGGGGTTTTGGCTGGCTGCTTAGCGGCTGCTGGCTTCACGCTGGTTGATTCTGAGGCAGATGCTGATGTTGCTGTTTTCAACAGTTGCGCTGTTAAGGGACCTACGGAAAACCGCATTATCCACATGTTGAAGCGGATTTCGAAAGAGAAGAAAGTAGTCGTTGCGGGTTGTTTGCCGCTGATTAGTTTTGAGCGGCTTATGCGGGAAGTTCGATTTGATGGTGCTGTTGGTCCTGCGGTTGGCGAAGGCATTGTGGATGTGGTGAAGCGTGTTGCGGCTGGCGAAAGGGTTGTGGAGTTGGATGATGCGTTGTCTGCGAAGCCTGCTTTGGATCTTCCGCGCGTGAAGTCGAATCCTGCGGTTAGTGTGGTTCCTGTGAATTATGGTTGCTTGGGCAGTTGTGCTTACTGCTGTGTGGTTCATGCAAGGGGGCACTTGCGCAGCTACAGCGTCAGAGAAGTTGTGGACCGTGTGAAGGTTGACTTGGCTGCGGGAGCCAAGGAAGTTTGGGTTACATCGCAGGACACTGCTTGCTACGGGAAAGACATTGGCACAAATCTTGCAGAACTGCTTAACGGCTTAAGCAGGCTGGATGGTGATTTCCGTGTTCGGGTGGGCATGATGACTCCGAATTTGGTTGAGCCGATGCTTGGTGAGTTGGTTGAGGCTTTTCGGAGCGAGAAGATTTTCAAGTTTTTGCATTTGCCTGTGCAGAGCGGTGATGATGCGGTTTTGAAGCGGATGCGACGATTCTACACGGTTGACGACTTCAAGAAAATAGTGTATGCGTTTCGAAAGGCGTTTCCTCAGTTGACGCTTTCCACGGATGTTATCTGCGGTTTTCCAGGCGAAACGGCTGAGGCTTTTGACAACACGCTTAGGCTTGTCGGCGAAGTGAAGCCTGACATTGTGAATGTTTCCAAGTTTTTTGCGCGACCGAAAACTGCAGCCGCTGAAATGCGCAGTGAGTTCGTGGAGCGCGAGGAAATCAAGCGCAGAAGCACGGAAGCAGCAAAATTGGCTAAGTGGATTGCGTTGGAGCGGAATCGGCAGTGGCTTGGCTGGACTGGTGGAATCCTGGTTGATGAGAAGGGCAAGGTGCAGGGTTCATGGGTTGGCAGGAACTTCGCTTACAAGCCAATCATCGTGAAAAGCTCAAGAGACTTGCTTGGTGAGACTTTGCGGGTTAAGGTTGTGAAGACTTTTTCAACGTACCTTGGCGGAATGATTGAATAATCTTCAAGACTAGTGCTCGGTGCAGTCTATAGCCTCCTTATTTATAGCTGGCTGCATGCTTTTGGGTTGAAAACGTGCCAATGGCGACCTCTCCCTATAGGTTTCTGCATACTATTTCTAATGGCACCCAAATACAACTGCTAATCCTGCCGCTCACGGAACCAACCCCCTTCATTTTTCATAGAGTCAGGCGCCGAAAGTGAACTTTCAGAGAAGCGAAATGAACGTTGCAGAACTGAAAAGAAGTAGGCTTTTAGGTGGGGGCGATTTTTCTTTTGAAATACTGGAATTGTTTTGCAAGTTTCAGAATGAGGGGGATTGGTTCCCCTTGGGGTTGGCAGCGCCCCTCCATTATTGCTTTGGCTATCGTTTCCACGTTAAGTTCGGCGTCGATGACGGTGAAAGCATAGCCTATTTGTGGACCGTAATGCGCATCCGTTCCCGCTACCTGTGGAAGCCCAAGTTTCTCCGCTGCTTCCCGTGCCTTTTTTACGCTGCGTTTGAAGGGCATGGCTGAGGCGTTTATGACTTCGATGGCGTCGAACTTTGCGCTCACAGATTTTCCGACGCTGCCTTTGAACAGTGCGTAGGGGTGGCAGGCAATTGCTACGCCGCCTGCTGCGTGGATGCGGTCAACGGTTTCCTCTGCGCTTAAGCCTCGTGGGATGGTTTCTCTTACGTTAAGCCCGACGATGTGCCCGTCTGCGCTTGAAACTTCTGTGCCCGGGATTATCAGGAAGTCGGTTTCTTTTGCTATTTTGAGGGCGCCTGCAATTTGGTTGTGGTCAGTTACGGCGACTGCGTTTAGCCCGCGTTTCTTGGCGTAAAAAACAAGTTCTCTTGGAGAAATAATGGAGTCTGATGAGTAGGTGGTGTGGACGTGGAGGTCGGCGCGTATTCGGAGAGACATTGAATCACTCAGATTCGTTTCCAGTTGGGTTCTGTTCCCACAAGTTGCGTCTCTCAAATTCTCTGTCCCACTCTTTTCTCATAGTTTCAAGATCTTCGGAAGGCTTTGTGCCCCTGAACACTTCTTCATCCACTCCCGCAAGTTCTGATAACTTCTGAACACGAAACAGTCTGATACTGTCTCCTTCAGGAACAACCACGAGACGGGTTCCCTTTTTGATTTTCATGTATCTTCTTAGTCTGGCGGGAATTGTGATTCTGCCCTTTGAGGAAACAAGAACTGTTTCAGGTTGCGTCAAACCACATCGCCAGTAGTATATAGGAAATCACTTTTATAAGAAATATTGGTCGTTTGGAAACTTAGACGACAGCGCTGCCTACTGGACTGGACCCTTTGCCGATTTTTCTCTTATTTTCATCAGCATTTCGTCGAGTTTCTTTTCGTCTGCGTCTATCTTGCTGAACAGCGGTGTGGGCTTGGAAATCTTGTGCTCAGGCTCCAGGCGAGTTAAGGCTTCGTCCCAACGGGTTTTCTCAACGCTTCCCGGAAGCCCCAACGTCTGCCAAATTTGCTGCGCCGAGCCTGGAATGAACGGCGCGGATGTCACTGCAAGGGCTTTGACGATTTGCGCGGCAACGTAGAATATGGTGGCTGCTTTTTTAGGGTCTGTTTTGAGGAGTTTCCAGGGTTCTTTCTCGTTCAGGAACTGGTTTCCGACGCGGCTTAAGCTGATTAGTGTGTTCGCGGCAGACTGCAGCTTAGACGCTTCAAGGTCATCTGCAATTGTTTCCACTTTCTCGCTTATGGTGTTAAGGACCATTTCGTCCTCAGCGTCCAGCTTTGCAGGTTTGGGGACTTCGCCGTTGAACTTTGAATCTATGAAAGTCAGTGTCCGATGGATGAAGTTGCCGTAGGTATCGTTAAGGTCAGCGTTGATTCTCTCAATGAAAAAGTCCCAGCTGAAGTTTGAGTCTTTCGTTTCAGGGCGCGTTGCCATGAGGAAAAAGCGCCAGTCATCCACTGGAAACATCTCCAGCGCCTCGTCTATCCATATGCCGATTTTGCGGCTTTTGCTGGCTTTTTCGCCTTTGAAGTTGAGGAACTCGGTGGCTGACACGTTCCAGGGCAGGTTGTAGTTTTCGCCTGAAGCCAGCAGCAGCGCAGGCAGGATTATGGTGTGGAAGGGGATGTTGTCTTTCCCAACGAAGTACAGCGTCTTCGCGTTCTTGTTAAACCAGAACTCCCGCCACTTCTCTGGCTCGCCCATCCGCTGGCACTGCTCGATTGTTGCGGAAACGTAGCCGAGGACGGCGTCAACCCAGACGTAAACCGTCTTGCCCTCTGCGCCTGGAAACGGCGCTGAGATTCCCCATTCTACATCGCGGGTGATTGCTCGGGGCTTCAAACCTTCTTTGATCCAGTTGAGGCTGAAGTTTTTGGCGTTGCTGGGCAGCTGCCGATTGCCCCGTATGTACTCGGTGAGCTGGTCAGAGAACCTTGACAGGTCAATGTACCAGTGCGTGGTTGTTTTAAAAGTTGGCGTGTTCCCGCAGATAACGCAGCGGGGCTCCACCAAGGTGCCTTCCAGAAGCCTGCCACATCGGTCGCACTGGTCGCCGCGGGCGCGTTCGTACCCGCAGTAGGGGCATTTGCCCTCCACAAACCTGTCAGGCAGGAAGCGCTGGTCATGCTCGCAGTAAAGCATCTCCGTTTTCTGGCTGAATATGTAGCCGTTCCTGTAGATTTTCATGAGGTGCTGTTGCACGAATTCCTTGTGCACGGGACTCTCGGTGCTTGTGTAATTATCGAATGAAGCTTCCCACTTCTTGAAAAGCGCAGCCACTTTTGTGTGGTTCCTGTCTGTCAGCGCCTTCGGCGAGATGCCCTCTTTCAAGGCTTCCACCTCAATGGGTGTGCCATGCGTGTCGGAGCCGCTCACCATGAGAACATCGTCTCCGCGTAGCCTGTAGTAGCGGGCTGCTACATCCGCCGATAGCACAGAGCCGACAAGGTTGCCCAGATGAGGCGTCACGTTGATGTAGGGCCATGCTGAGGTGACCAGAACTTTTTCAGGCGTGTTTGTACCCTCCAGATGCACTGTTGTTGATGATTATTTCAGCGGCTGGTCTTCATATAAACTATGCGTCAGGTTCATAGGGCTTTTCCAGCATGGCGGAATCCGTGCTTGGCGGTTGTCTGGTTTTGTACGCACAAACCTACAAATCATGTTTGGGCGAAAGAAACTGTCTGATACGCTTTCAGTTAAAGAAGACAGAGGAATTGTGAGGTAGCAGTCTGTGTATGATGCTTTGAAGGATGTCATTTTCTTCGCCATACCCTATTTTGCTGCACTCGGCTTATCGGCTATGTTGTTCTATGGGTTCTTCAGAGAAAGGAACAGGCGAAAACTCGTGTTCGCCATTGGAATTTTATGCGTTGCCTTTGGACACGCCCACGTGATGATGACGTACCTCGGATTCACCCCCATTTTTGCTTCAACTGAATGGCTGTATGTCCCTGTATCATTGGCTGTTGCCGTCGCCGCATTATCCAGTCTCTTTAGATTGAAGGATTTTAAGACGCCGTTTAGAGTTTTCCTATTTGGCACAGCGGCTTCTGTCGCTATATTCCTCACCCAATTACCTCTCGAAACGTTACGTTTGGGCCTAACGACTTCTTTGCTCAGCATCGCCATTCCAACGCTACTATATTTGTTCATTAAGAGCAGGGAAAGCGCAGACCTGATTTTTCTGCTTGCAACTCTCTGCTTCATATTTCAGGGAATAACTGTTGAAGCTGGTTCTCAAATTGAAATTACCGTTCTTCTCTCCCTCTTCAGCGTCGTTTTCACAGGATTAATGTTTGTTGTACCCAACAACGGAAACACCTTCAGCATGGCTTCTTTCCTGACGCTGGAGAAGCAACTCCACAGAGCCAAAGCAGACCTCCAAAAAGCCCAAGAAAAACTGCTCAAAGCAGAAAGATTAGCTGCCATCGGCGAGTTGGCTGGGATGGTGGGGCACGACTTACGTAACCCAATGCAGGGCATCGCAGGCGCAGCGTACTACCTCAAAGCCAAGAAAAGCGCGATGCTGGATGAGAAAGGCAGAGAAATGGTGGAAACCATAGAAACCTGCATTCAACGTTCAAACAAGATAATCAATGACTTGCTTGAGTACTCTAAAGAGATACGTTTAGACCTAGAAGAGACTAATGCTCAAGCCCTTGTCGACGGCGCTCTGCGTCAGGTTGCAGTTCCTGCGTCAATCGAAGTCCTTAACCAAGCCTCAGATGACCCAAGTCTGCAAGTTGACAAAGAGAAAATCGAAAGAGTATTCATGAATCTCGTGAAAAACGCCGTCGACGCGATGCCGAACGGCGGAAAACTCACCGTAGAAAGCGAAATAACAAAAGACAAAATTGCCCTCAAATTCAACGACACAGGCACAGGCATGAACGAAGAAGTCATGAGCAAAATCTGGACGCCACTGTTCACCACGAAAGCAAAAGGCATGGGCTTCGGCTTAGCCATCTGCAAACGCATCATAGAAGCCCACGGTGGGGAAATACGAGGTGAAAGCGCGTCAGAAAAAGGCTCCATTTTCACGGTAACCTTGCCGTTGAAACCGCCAATATCAGAAAAACAGACTGATTACGTGTCACCGCTTGAGAATGTCGAAACTCTGCAGACCTGAGTTATTCCAAACCCAAATGTTGGTTTTCACGGTTCACTTTTAGGCGCGTCACTCACGCACCACTACGGTTTCTGACAAGTAATTGAAAATTCTCTGCCTCCGCCGCGGATAAAGAGCCCAGCCCAGCAGAAAATCTAGCGGAAGCAAAAACGCTTTTCCCACGCTCTCCAACGCTGCTTGCCCGAAGCTCACGGGTTTGCCATCGAGCCGCGCAACTCTCAGCCCCATAATAATTTTCCCAATTGACTTGCCGTAGGCAGCGTCCATCAGCATCCAGTACAAGAAGAAAATCACGCCACTTGAGTTGAAGTTGAATACGACAGACCACCAGCCTTCATTTCGAAGCAAAACGAACGGGTGCCCAAGGTAAATTAACGCGCTAATAATCAGCAGTGCTGAATCAAGTATGGCTATGTCTATGAGCCAAGCGACGAAGCGTTCGCCCCAAGTAGCCTGCTTCAACCCGCCTCCAGAAACTGCAGTTTGAACTTGGGCTACGGGAGCCTCTTCAGGACTTACTGCGGCGCCGCAGCGGGGGCAGTATTTAGCTTCGGGCGGAAGCGTGTTGCCGCATGTTTTGCAGTAAGCCATCGCTTTGTCCTCAGAGGCACATTATCTGCGTTCAAGTATATTTTCTTTGTTCAACGGTTCAAGGGCTATATGTAATGTTTAGGTTTCAAAGTTCCTAAACGTTTAAACGAGGCTCACACTTCTTTTGAGCAGGTAAAGGTGACACTTATGGGAGAACAACCGAAGAAATTTACTCAAGCCGAACTCGCAAAAAACGACGGGAAAAACGGCAACCCAGCATACATAGCTTACAAGGGCAAAGTCTACGACGTGACGGACAGCGCCTTCTGGCTCGGCGGAGACCACTTGAACGCGCACGAGGCAGGCAAAGACCTCACCGCAGAATTAGATTTGGCGCCTCATGGACCAGAAAACCTTGACCGAGTAAAGCTCGTAGGCGAATTGGTCTAGCAGCTTAGAAGATAACTTGCAGGACACCGTCCACTTTTCGCAGGTTCCTCAACGCCGCATTTGCGTCTTGAGCGCTCAGCTGCTTCTTTTTTCTAGTTCATGGAGCTTGGAAACGTTGGCGAACAGTGCTTTGAAGGCTTTTTTTACGTCTAGGTCGTTGTTCATGTGTTTTTCAAAGCTTGAAACAACGTCGTCCGCAAGGCTGTGTGCATGTGGCTTTGGTGCAGTGGATTTTGCCGTCTGCAATTCCTTAACCATGATTCGGAGCTGGTCCAGTTTGCTGCTTGTTTTGTCCAGATTTTTGAATGTGAAGTTCTTCCGTTTCCGATAGTGCCCGTAGATCAGGAAGAAGCGAACTTGGGCGCCGCTGTATCCTTTCGCTGTTAAATCTGCTGGGTAGACCACGTTGCCGATGCTTTTGGACATCTTCTTGCCGTCGACAAACAGGTGAGCGCCGTGGAGCCAGTACTTGGCGAATTCTTTGCCCGACACGGCTTCCGCCACGGCTAAGGTGTAGTCGTGGTGCCGCACGAGGTTGTCTATTCCGCCACATGCCACATCCACCGCGAAGCCCAAGTGCTTCGTGACCATGGCGGCGTCTTGGATGTTCCAGGCGGGTCTGCCCCTGCCGACTTCGGTGTCCCAGCAGACTGCTTCGCCTTTTCTGCAACCGTGCCAAAGGATAAAGTCGCCCTTGTTCCACGGGGTGCCTGGATAAGTGTCCATGTGGAATCTCCTTTTTGTTTTAGGCCACTTTTTCATGTCGAGGTGCGCGAGTTTGCCGAATTCTGGGAATTTCTGCGGGTCAAAGTAGACGTTTTCCGCGTTTTCATGGGTGTACTTGTAGGCTGTGCCTTTCCCCATCAAAATCCTGATCAGGCTGACGGCTTGGTCGATGATGGTTGATGCGCGCACGGTGTAGTCGGGACGCTTTATGCGGAGAAGTTCGAAGTCTTTGAAGAACAGTTTTTCGTTTCGGTTGGTTAACTCTTCTACGGAGACGTTTTCTTTTTTTGCTTGGGCAATTGCTTTGTCCTCGATGTCGGTGAGCGTGATGAGGCGCGTTAGTTTGTAGCCTGAATATTCCAGGTACCGCTGAAGAATGTCTTCAAAGAGGAAGGTGCGGTAGTTTCCGATGTGCGCAGGCTGGTACGTGGAGGGTCCACAGGTGTACATTTTGACCTTCGCATCTTCGGCAGGCTGGAAGGGTTCAGTTTTTCCAGTTAAAGTGTTGCAGAGATTAAGCAAAAACACGCACCTTCTAATTAAGATAAACTATTTCTGCGATATTAAGCGTTGCTGGCTGGTGCCTGCGCAGTTTCTTCAGCATCAATTTTTTCAAGCACCTCCTTGGCTTCTTCAACGTGCTTTTCAGGCTGATATTGCGAGTTGAAAACGTGGCGCACGATGCCCTTCTTGTCAATTATGTAAGTGACTCTTCCAGGGATTATACCCATCGTTGCCGGGACACCGTATAAATGCCTAACCTTGTTGTCAGCGTCACTCAGCAGAAGAAATGGCAATCCGTGATGGGACGCGAAAGACTTGTGCGATTCTACGCTTTGCCCACTGACGCCAAGCACTTCTGCCCCAAGTTTTGTGAAAGCCTCATAGCTATCTCGAAACGTGCAGGCTTCCTTGGTGCAGCCTATTGTCTCGTCTTTCGGGTAGAAGTAGAGGACTATGTTCTTCTTGCCAAAGTACTCTGAAAGCGTCACGCTGTCGCCCATCTGAGACGGCAAAGTAAAATCAGGAGCTTTGTCTCCGACATTGACTGCCACACAAACACCACTGCTCAAGTGGTTAACGTGATTTATTATCTTTTACGCACTCACCTTGCTGCGGCGAATTCTTTGGAAACGCGAAGCCCCTTTGTGCATTAGTAAGCGCTTGGAGAACCGAAAAAATAATGTTATAAACACCTCCATCCATATCCTATGATTCAACTGAGAGGTGGCAGTTTTGACGGAAAAAACCATGAACGCCGCAAACCACAAGTGCAGAGCCCTAATCCACCACGCAGCAGGCACCCCTGTCCTGTTTCTTCACGGCTACTCCTACACGAGCAGCGTGTGGCAGCGCATCGGCGTAACCGAACTTCTCACGGAAAAGCACGTGCCGTTCCTGTCGTTGGACATGCCTTACGGGTTGAAAAGCGAATGCACCCCGAAAACACGCGACACCGAAGTTAACGTTTCCGTGGCGAAAGAAGCGTTCCAGAGCGTTTTCGACGGGGCAGAACCTGTTCTCGTCGGCGCCAGCTTCGGCGGACACATAGCGCTGAAGTACGCGGCGCGCTACGCCGTTAGGGGCTTGCTGCTTGTTGCGCCCTCAAGAACGCAGCAAGAAGACCTTGTGCAGGCATACGGCAAATTCAAGTTCCCCGTCCGCGTCATCTGGGGGTCCGAAGACAACATCATCTCAGGCGAAGAAATGCGCACTCTAGCGGACCAGATGCCCAACGGCAAACTTATCACGTATGAAGGCGCTGGACACTCTGCCTACACAAATCAGCCTAGCAGGTTCAAGCGGGACCTTCTTGAGCTTTACGCTACGGCGGAACAGTAGCGATCCGCTTTAGACCTGAGTTTTCGCGATTATCATGTAGTGGTAGGGTCCCGCTTCCTTTAGGCTTTCCTCGGTGAAGCCAGCCTGCTTGATTAATTCTGAGGCTTTTTCCTCTGTGAACCGTATTTGCACGGGTGGACCGAAGGGCATCGCCAGTTTTTTCCAGTCTAAATTCACGAGTAAACCTGAGGGTTTGAGCATCTGATTTGCATTCCGCAGAACCTGTGCTGGGTCGTTGAAGTCATGGAGCACCATACTGTAGAAGACAATGTCAGCACATTCCTCGCAGAAAACGGTCTCTTCGGCTTTTCCGGCTACGGCGTGCATGTTCTTCAAGCCTTTTTCTGCCGCTTTGCGTTTTAGCTTCTCAATGGCTGAGGCATCCACATCTACCGCGTAGACTTTCCCCGTTTCGCCCACGGCTTCCGCAGCGAGTAGGGTAAAGAAGCCCTCTCCACAGCCTATATCCGCGAAAACCGTGCCCTTCCGTATGCCTGTGGCTTTCAGAAGTGCTTCTGGATTGTACCAGCTTCGTCTTGTGTTTTCGTCAAGAGAGAAGCCTCCGTGGCAAGCCATGCATAGCCCTGTCCTTGGAGATTACTGGATTAGTTTTTTGACTTGTTTTTCGTGGTTTTCGCGGGTAGTCAGCGGGTACACTTCGCGGTCAAGGTGGAAGAACATCGGGTCCTCGCCTATCACGCGTGAAAGTGCCTCATCTGAATCCACGTTTACTACGAGCATGCTGCCCTGCTGCCCGATGAGGTGATAGCAGACTTCGAGGGTTTTCTGCTTCTCCAGCTGGTCGAAGTACTTGAATTCCAGCGGAAGCAGTTTCGCCCATTTTTCAAGCGGTATCTCCTGCTTGACTTTTTGGATTATGAGAAGCTTCATGTAAGTCACTCTGAGTGTTTCTGTTTTTTCGGTAACATACTATTGCTGATTGATTTGCACAAGAAAAATGAAAAGTGGATGTAAAAGGCGCGTTTATGGCGGTCACTTCTTTTCTTCCTCGCCGCGCTTCATCATCTCAGGCATCTTCCAATGCATCTTGGAGATTCCCTCTTTCATAACTCCCATGAGTTCCTCGTTAATCTCCACTTCCAACGTGACCTTCAATTTGCCTTTTTTCTCTTCAGACATCGAACCACCTCCTTAGCACCGTGAATCGGTTAGGCAGCAGGTGACTGAAAATGTAGTGAACCTGCTTTCCGTTCACTTCCAGGTCAATCTCCATTTTGTAGTGGAATTTGCCGAGCCGCCTCGTGTGAGCTTTGAAGTCGCCGATTAATCCTTGACTCTGCAGGTTCCGCAGGCTTCGCGAAAGCAAAAATGTGATGGCTGTCGGAGCTAAAGGCTCAAAAGCCAAAGCTACCCTGAGCATGAGACCCAGAAGCTTTTCACTGATTATAGCGGCGACGCAGTTGTCCTCCTGTTCAAATTTACGTTTTACGCTGAAACAACAAGCCTTACCCAATGTAACACATGGAGATTTTTTAAGTTTGTGTGACTGTAAATAGCCACCAACAAAGTGACCTGCTTGAACGCTGAAGAATTAAACGAACAGATAAGGCATTGCAGGAAATGCAGGCTTTGGCAAGGAGCCAAAAACGCTGTCCCAGGAGAAGGACCAATTGGTGCCGAAGTCATGCTTGTGGGGCAGAACCCAGGCGCGGAAGAAGACAAAGCAGGCAGACCTTTCGTGGGCAGAGCGGGGAAATTCCTGAACAAAGTCCTCGAAGCGAACGGCATTAAACGCGAAGAGGTGTTCATAACGAACATAGTCAACCACACCAGCCCGCAGAACAGGAAGCCTTTTGCCGACGAAATCGAGGCTTGTGCACCGTATTTGACTGCTCAAATCAAGTTGATTAAGCCGCGAATAGTTGTGCTGATGGGTGCAGTTGCTTGGCAAGCTCCACAAGTCGAAGGTGTAGAGTACATCGAGACGGTGCATCCTTCAGCGGCTATGCGTTTCACGAAGATGAAAAAAAGGTTTGAAGCGGATTTTTCATCGTTAAACAAGCGCTTAATGGCGAAGGACTTCTAAAACCCTAAGAAGTCTACTTAGTGCTGCGCGTTGGATTGTTCTGCCATTTTTGGCTGTAATGCCATCCGCCGTCAAACGTTTCCATGAGGCACTTGACGCATTTGCCATACTCCATGGCTGAAACATCAAGTATCTTGTCGCCTACCCAGATAACATTGAAGATGCGGCTTGCAAAGTTAACTGACCCAGAGTTGGCTTCTTGACCCCTGTAATCAACGTATATTTTAGCTTTGGTTGTGGCAACGGGCGCCAGCTGCAGCAGGTCTTCCGAGGGTTTTTCGCCCAGAGGCAGGATAATCATTAGATCCTTATCCTTCAAGAGCGGTTTCAATTCTTCCAGAAGCTTCATGGGTATGCCGCTGATTCTTATTCTCCGCGACTTCTGAATCATGCGTTTGATTTCGGCTATGCCTTCCTCAGGTTTAGCGAAGGCGGTGCTGATTTTCACCTCGTATTTTCCATCAACAATCGGCATCCTGCAGTTCACCTCGCGGTTTGATTTGTGCTGTTCCAGCTTATGCTGCTCCATTCTGAAAAGCAGCGCTGGCACTCATCGTAAAGCATTTCGTCAATGACGTACGAATGGTCCACTGGGTCTTGGAAAGCCGTGAAAGTTCGGGCTTCGTCAAGCGTGATTGACATTGACGGCGCCTCCTTGTTGCGTATGATGGTAACAATTGCAACTTCCGCCTGCTTAAACTCCACTTTAGACATGTTTGCAGGTTTGGTTTCGCCTGGAAAAAGAAGTACACGAACCTTGGCATCTGGTTTGAAAGCATCAGCCACTTTCTTGATAAAGCCCGTGGTGGCGTTGTTAATCTCCACAGTCTTTGCCTTCTTCAACTCTTCCTTCAAGGCGTCCAAGCCTATGTCAAATTTTTTTATAACGAATTTTTCTTTCATGCTGTTCACCTTTTCTTTGAGCGTCGCCTGAGCGGCATCGAGGAATTTGGTGCTATCCTCTTTGATTTGCTCGAAAACTCTCACAGGGTCAACGGCTTTGAACAACAGCGGCACGCCTGAATATATGCGGACCCAGCCTTTCTGCTTAAGTGACTCGAGAACAGCGTAGATTTTTGTTCTCGGCACTCCAGACTTCTCTGACACCTGCGTGGCAGTGCATAGATGCATTTTGAGCAAGGCTAAGTAGGCTTTGGCTTCGTATTCTGCCAGTCCGACTCGCCTGAGTTTTTCGACGACGCTCTCCATGACGCATCTACTGGCTTAGTGTGATGAAAAAATAGATATAGTTACTGTAACCCACACCAGTTAACGCGGAGCAAACGAAAAACTTGGATGCCATCAGCCACGTTGAAATTGGAGTGTGCGGTCTCTCCTGCAGGCTCTGCCCAGCCCACCACAGAGAAACTAAAAGCAGATGCCCCGGCTGCAAAAGCGAATACCGAATGGGCGCACCATGCCCCTTCATCAACTGCGCAGTCAAAAAGAGAGGCATCGAATTCTGCTGGCTATGCAACGAAAGCAAATCATGCGAGCGACTGAAGAAAAACAGGGAGTTCGCAAAAGCCCACGATACCGCAACTTGCTACCAGAAAATCGAAGACAATGCGCAGTTCATCCAGAAAGAAGGAATCGAGAAATTCGAGCAACAGCAAAAAACAAGAGAGAACCTCCTGAGGGCGATGCTGGCGGAATTCAATGAAGGTCGCTCGAAGAGCCTTTACTGCGTTGCCGCCGCCGTCATGGAACCAGCGGAACTCGAAGCCGCTTTGAATGAAGCAAGAGAGAAATCGAAGGATCTGGACCTTAAGCAGAGAGCCGAAATCATGCACTCATCGTTGAATAAAGTTGCCGTTAACAAAAACTATGTGCTAAAACTCAGAAAATAAGCCGCCCAAACCTGCCTTTTGAGCGCGAATGCACTTAAGCAGCGAAGCATGTATGACTGGAATGCAACCTAACCAGCAAAGAAGCCAAATCAAGTCGGGCATCCGCGTGAGAATCGTTTTGAAGCAGGACCAGCGGAGCGGCAAATTAACCGAGGGCATCGTCAAGGATATCCTCACCAGCAGCTCAATTCATCCGCACGGAATCAAGGTGCGACTTGCAGACGGCAAAGTCGGCAGAGTACAATCAATAATGTAGCAGCTTGGCTGAGTTGCGCTTTTTTCAATAAAGCAGCAGAAGTTAATGGTCATATTTGGAGGCTAATAGCAATTCTATGCAGAAATCTATAGGGGGAGGTCGCTATTGGCGCATTTTCAACCCAAAAGCATGTTGGTTCCTTTAAATAAGGGAGCTATAGACTGCACCAAGCAACAGACCTCATACTCACCAGCAAAACAAGCACAAACAATGCAAAAACAGAAAAATACCCCGCAACAACCAACAAACCACGACGACCCATGCAAAGAACAGGCATCGCAAACTTGCCGCTCCACCCAGGCAAAGCACCCTCATGGCTGACTGGCAGAATGCGCAAACTCGCCAAAGAAATCTCAGCCATCATGATAGACGAATACGGCACAGAAAAATACCTAACTCGCATAAGCGACCCACACTGGTTCCAAGCGTTTGGCTGCGTTTTAGGCTATGACTGGCACAGCAGTGGCGTAACCACCGTAGTCACAGGCGTACTCAAAACCGCGCTAACGCCCAAAGAACATGGAGTCATAGTTTGCGGAGGAAAAGGCAAAACCAGCAGAAAAACGCCTTCGGAAATCGCGGAAACAGCCAGCAAATTCGGCTTCAGCGAAAAACAAATCGAAACCCTCACCTACACCAGCAGGATAACCGCAAAAGTCGACAACACAGCCATCCAAGCAGGCTACCAACTCTACCACCACGCATTCTTCATAACCGAAAACGCAAAGTGGGCAGTAATCCAGCAGGGCATGAGCGCAGCAGACCGCACAGCACGCAGATACCACTGGCTCAGCGAAAACACCAAAGACTTCGTCGTGGAACCGCACAACGCCATCGTCGGCGACACCAAACGCCCAACAGTGCTAAACATGACAGCCAAATCCAGCGAAGGCAACCGTAAAGCATCCGTAGACCTTGCGAAAGAGCCAACTCGGAAACTCATGCGCCAAGCACAGGCTTTACCGCAGCCAACACCGCTGAACCAGAAGTCTCTGCAGCAGTGGTTGCCAAACGCCTCCAGCCAACAACAGGTCACGACTTTGAGTATGCCCAGGAACATAAACTGGAACGCACTCTCACAGGCTTACGAAACGCAACCCAGCAACTACGAGGAACTGCTCAGCATCAGAGGTGTTGGACCTGCAACCGTGCGAGGATTAGCCTTAATCGCTGAACTTGTCTACGGCGAAAAACCAAGCTGGAAAGACCCAGTGAAATACAGTTTTGCCTACGGCGGAAAAGACGGTGTACCCTATCCCGTGAACCGCAGAGCCATGGATGAATCCATCCAGATTCTCAAGGAAACGGTGCAAGCGGCGAAAGTTGGAGACAAAGAGAAAACTCAGGCTTTGCAGAGGCTTAGAATTTTTGTTCCGCCAGATGCAGAAAACTCTTAAATGCAAAGGCACAATCTCCTTCTGAGGCTTGCGAATTGGACAACAGAATCCAGAAGACAGTAGCCCTGTGCGGCATAATTGCGCCAATATTCGCGTTTGCCTGCATCCTTTCCGCAGTAGCTTCCTGGAGCCAGTTCAGCTGGGCAAACAACGCCTTAAGCGATTTGGGCGTGCAACAGGGAATCACTGCTGTTGTCTTCAATGTTGGGCTTGTGGTGTCTGGGTTGCTGTTTCTGGTTTTTGCAGCTGGCTTGTTCACGCTGATGGGCAAGCAGGTCTGGGGTAAAGTTGGCGCTTTCATTTTCGCCTTGTCGTGCATCGCGCTGATTGGAATTGGCGTATTCAACGAAAGCTTCACCCCAACGCATTATCAGGTTTCCGTGGCGTTCTTCGTGCTTTTCCCCATTTCGCTGCTGGTTCTTTCAGCGGCTTTCTGGCGTTCACATCAACGAGGATTCGGCGTTTTCACGCTTGGCGTAGCGCTGGTTGCCGCTGCAGTTTGGGTGCTGGAGTTTACGTTGCATTATGTTCCCAACGTGGCTGTTCCCGAGTTCGTGTCAGGGTTTGCAGGGGCAATTTGGATGGAAGCCTTAAGCGTCAAAATGTTGAAAACTCCTTCAAATTCCACGCCACCTTAGCACTTCGTGAAAAATGCCTGCAAAGCCCACTCGAAAAACTTCGAAACCTACTTTAAGTTTATGTCTTTGTAGATTTGGGCGCAGCAAAACGGGGAAAACGCTATTTCATACCCGTTTTTCTCAGCGAATGCGATGGCTTCTTCGCTTGGAAACGCTATGGCGTTTACTCCTGCTTTCAACGCTAAAACGTCGGTTTCCACGCGGTGCTTCCCTTTCGGTCGCATACACCCCAAAACCAGCGGTGTTTCAGGGAACATTGTGCGTGCTGTGGCTGCGACTTTTGCGATGTCGATTGGCGTTGGCGGTTTCGTGTGGGACATGGCTGTTCCGTGGATGGGCATGAAGGAGATTACGACTATGGCTGAAGGCTTGTGTGGCGCTATCATGTTGAGGGCTGCGAGTTCTCCTTTCAATTCGCCGTTGTGCAAGCCGACGATGACGTGTGGCACGAAGGCTATTTTTGCGTCGTGCAGGGCTTTTAGCGATTTAGCGTAATCGTCAATTGTTGTGTTCAGGTTGTATATGTCGTGTATCGTTTCGTTTGAGCCGATGATGTCGATTAATGCAGCGTCCACACCTGCGTTTTTGAGCTGCTTTGCCGTTTCCCCGCTGATGATTCCTGAGTGGACAAGAACGGTTAAGCCTAAGTCGCGTTTGATTTGTGCGATGGTGGGGATGAATTTTTCCAGCGGCACCGCACCGTTTGGTAAGCATCCACCGCTGATTAAGCAGCCTAAAGCGCCCTTTTCCTTCAGTGCAGTGCAGTGTGCGAGGAGTTTTTCAGGTGTTTCTGCTGAGTGCATGGTTTCGAGGACTTTTCCGCCGCAGTGTTTGCAGTTGAGTGCGCAGCCGTTTCCTGTGACGGATATCGTTGGGAACTCTGCGTGCGTGGATTGGTAGTGGCTTGTTTTGTAGTAGGTGAAGCTTGGAGCGTAGAAGTGGATTTTTCTGGGTTCAGGAATAAGCTTTCCTGAGTCTAGCAAGCGCTGGATTTTCTGTGGGTTTGCGTTCCAGACTGCGTTTGAGGAAGGTGAAGCCATGCTTTATCGTGAGAAAACATGTTGGGGTTTGTTTAATAGTTTTGGTTTCAAAATGCGGTTGCTGCTTCTTTTGCGGTAACGTTCAGAAAAGGTTTTTCGTCTACGTGTTTGTTTGCAGTTTTTCCAGTTTCTTCGCGAGGATAAGCGTTTTAGAAATTGCCATGCCTCTTCGCGTCAGAACATAGAATGCCTTGTTGTCGCGGCTGATTTCTATGTCCACAAGGTTGTTTTTCAGCAGGAAATCGAGTCGTTGCTGGAGAAGAACGCAGTCCATGCCGCATTTGAAGGCAATGCTATCGATGGTTAAGGCTTTCTCGGCTAAGCGCTTTATGATGTCTTCGTACGTTTCAAGCTTGGACTTTCGCATGGGGCAGTTCTCACGTTCTCATTGGCGAGTTTTTAATAAAGGGTTTGTGAATTCCCAATCAACATCGAAGACTTATTGCGTTAAGTCGAGGACTGTTATGCTCGGAGCAGACTATAGCCCCCTTTTAAATAGAATATATAGAATCTCTTGCAGAGTGAACTGTAGGCTGGCTTTTTTTCTTCTAATCACGACCGCTAGGCTTCCGTTTTTTGATGTAAAAAACTATTAAGATTGAGCCGACGACGACCAGCGATGTGGCTCCTGCGACCCATGCTGTTGGGAAAGGGTCAGAAATCAGGAAATGCACGGTGCCTGAAGAACCCATGTTCCCCGCCGTGTCATTAGCATAGACTGTTACGTTGTGGGTTCCCGCAGGTAATCCTGTAAAGGTTGTGTTCCCCATTATGGTTGTGTTTGCTTGCCCATCCAAGCTGCAACCTATCCACGAAGTGCCCTCATTCACAGTGAAATTCAGTTGCAGGCTGTTCGGACCGTAGGTCACGTTTTCCAAAGGCAAACCTGCAAATACTGGCGGCGTTGTGTCTACGACAAAATTGACTACATCGGAGGCTCCCATGTTGCCAAATGTGTCATTCGCGAACACTGCTATGCCATGTGTTCCTTCATGTAGCCCATTTAGAGTTGTGTTCCCAGTGATTGTTATGTTTCGCTGCTGGTCTAGGCTGTAGCCCATCCAAGATGGGGTCTCGTTAACATTAAATCGTAGGAGAACGTTCGTGGTGTTGTAAGTTTTGTTTTCTGGAGAGACATTTGAAATGTTCGGAGGAACAGCATCAGCAGGGATAACAATTGTTGGCAACTCTTCGGGAGATATTGACAGTTTGGGTTTTGTGTAGATGCGGTCGTTGTAGACTCCTGCGACTTCTCCAGTGTCCGCCCACATGGCAACATAAATTCCCATCGAGTAATTTGCATAGTAGTAGCTGACTTCGTTGTCATAGAAAAACTTGAACCAATAGTACTGTGGGTTATCAGGTCTGATGCTAAAAGGAGGGGGTAGTTTCTTCTCAAAAGGTAAACCAACAGCCCATTGCGGATACAACATGCCATCTTCCCGAGGCTGAAAAGACAATTCTGCAACCGCTTTGTCATACAGGATTGGGTCTCCATAGACAATTTCTTTGTCAATCGCGTATTGCGCTCCATGTTCCTTAGTGCGGTTTATGGCTTCTTCCTTGGAAACGTTTATTTGAGGTTCAGGTATGGCATAGCGCGTCCAAGTGTCTGAAAAACCATTCAAAAACCCATGGAAAAAAGAAAAATAAAGCTGGTTGTATGAGTTAGAAATGCCGCCAACTGTGTCTGTCCACGTGAAGGACGGTCCAAAATCGTTTTCTGTAATTTTTAACGTAAGGTTAGCCATTACTATTTTCATGGGCTCAAGCGTATTTATTGAATTGAGCATGTAAAGCATTTTACCGATTCCTTCGTCTTTTGTTTCTTTCTGATTTTGATATCTTCCAAGAATGGCTTTGGCTTCTTCAAGAACGTTGTTGGCGGGATGGACAAACAGTGGTGGTCCCGAAATGTTATACATGCCGAAGTAGAACCAAGTATTTTCTGTAAAATCAAACATCACGTCTAATACGCTCTCTTTGCATGAAAGATTATATCTTAGTGATTGGGCGGAAGGTGCTGTTGGGTCAAAATGCCAACTCTCGTTAAGTGTCAATGTAATGTTGTATTTTATCACGTCAAGACCCACCGCATCAGCCAAGAAAGACAATGCTCTGTTTTGAACAGCTATCGGTACAGGATCGGGCACTCGTTCAGTGTACGCTTGCGACAGCGGCAAGGTTAAAGATAGAACAATAAGTGAAGCAGAAACCCACAACTTCACAGTCAGCCTCAACCAGCTCACTGGCACGTATTGAGAAGAAAGGGTCTTTTAGCTCTCCCTGCAGAACAGCATGGTTCTCCTGCAAGAACACTAGCGCCCCGCAAGCGTTTTCATTTGAAGACGCCGAAGACGTAAGCCAGCAGACCCAAGATGAATAGCAAAAGCACGGTGTTCTTGATTTTGCGCGCCTTCTCCCGCGAATGATCCATCAACAGCAGCACCGAGCAGGCTGCCAGCCCGATGTCCGTTGCCAAAACGAAGGGGATGAACCACACCGAAACTAAGCCCATAAACCAGGGAATCGGCGTCAACGCCACGGCAGAAATGTAAAACACTGCAGCTGCGACGGCTGCGCTTTTCTTTCCATAACGCACAGCCAAAGTCTTCACGTTCCCCGCTTTATCGCCTGCAACGTCGACGATGCCCTTGGTTATTTCCCTGCCCGTGTTGCTGAGGAAAGCCATCAAGGCGAAGAAGACCACGTTCAACCCTACCGTGCCCGCAACCGCCACGCTGCCGTAGATGAACGGGGTGGCAACGCAGGCGCTGACGAGAAAGTTGCCTGGCAGTCCGCTGCGCTTCCCAACTGTAAGGTACGTCGCCGCAATAATCAGTGACGCCGCAGCCACGGCAAGACAAAGAACGCTGACCAGAATGGCGAAAACGAAACCCACCGCCGAAAGGGCAATCATGAAAGCCAAAGCTTCCTGCGGCTTAACTGCGCCGCTGGGAATGGGACGTGAAGGCTCATTTATGGCGTCTATGGCTCGGTCGTAGTAGTCGTTAATGACCATCGGGGCTGCGCACAAGGTGAAGCCCGTGAGGAACCCGTAGACTATCCAAAGCCAATGGGCAAAGACAAGCTGCGGGTCAACAAGAACCGCACCTACGAGGACTGCGAAACCCATCATTATGCAGTTGAGTGGCCGCATCAGCCGAACATAAGCGCCCAGTTTACTCATACCCTTCAAACCTTGTGCCAACGTCTCTTAAGTTAGAGGGCGCTGAGTTATAAAATTCACCGTAACCGCGAAGCCTGTGCCGATGGGTGCCTTTGCGAAGGTACACGAGGAAGGTGAAGAAAAGGTAAATTGGTGAAGCTTTTTTGTTCAGAACTGAGGGCGTGGTTCAATCGTGAGCCTGAGAAGTGGGAGGAATTTAAAAAGAAATACGCCAAAGAGCTGAGCACCAAAGATGAGCTTCTCAACGAGATAATATTAATCGCAGAAGAAAAAGGAATCGTTACCCTTGTCTACTCGGCTAAAGAAACAGCAGTCAACAACGCAGTCGCATTAAAGGCGTTTCTTGAAAAAGCGCAGTGACAATTGTTCTAAGTAGCAAGTTTGAAAAGGTTAATACGTTTCCCGTAGAAGAGTAACTACGCAACTGAGGTGAAGAAGTTTGAGCGAAAACTACGCGCCACTCGTGGGCGACGACTACGCCCCCGAAAGAATCCGAGTCATAATCCCCGTAGGCGGAAAAGCAACCCGCCTCTTACCCCTTACTGCGGAGACAAGCAAAGCCTGCCTTCGCCTTCTAAACAGGCCTCTGGTGGAGTTCTCGCTGCTCTCCCTTGCTAATCAGGGCATTCGCCACTTCATTTTCGGCGTCAAAGGCTACACTAACTACAGGGATCTTTACGATTACTTCGAGTCAGGCATCGGTTTCTCCGCACGTTACAACATCAAACCAAGAGTCCACATAAAATACCAGCCAAACGTGGAAGACCTGGGAAGCGCCGATTCAGCAAGAATAAACATGGAGTACTATGACATCAAAAACCCCGTTTTCGCCGTGCAAGGCGACAACATATTCGACATCAACGTGAAAGACCTCATCCAGTTCCATCGAGACAAAGGCGCATTGATGACTATAGTGCTCCGCGAAGTCAAGAACGTTGAAGGCTTAGGAATAGCTGACATCGACAAGAAAAGCCGCATCCGCTGCTTCGTAGAGAAACCGCTGCCCAAAGACGCTCCAAGCAACCTTGCCAACACAGGCTTGTACGTGGTTTCTCCTGAAGCCAAAAGCGTCTTCAAAGAAAAAGGAGTCAAAGCGATAATTGAGGAGAAGCACCGTTTAGACTTCGGCTACGACTTCATACCCTACATTACCCAAGCAGGGTACCCAGTTTACGGTTACAGGTTGAAGGGCAACTGGTTCGACGTCGGCACACCAAAGAATTACTTAGAAGCCATGAAAGACCTCCTTCACGGAGGCTTCAGCATGCTCACCGACTTCGGCGGCAGAATAAGCGATAGCAAGCAGATCTGGGTGCAAGGCGAAAGCAACGACGCTGAAAAAAGAAGAAACGCAATCATCCTGAAAATCAAGAAAGGCAAAATAGATATCGAAGGCGCTGTGCTCATCGGAAGACACTGCCAAATTGACGACGGCGCCCGAATAGTCAACTCCTGCATCGACAACTTCACCCGCGTCAGCAAAGGTGCTGTGGTAGAAAACTCTGCGGTCATGGACCGCGCCATCATCGGCGAAAGCGCCGAAGTAAAGGACAGCATAATTGGCAGGCACACCACCGTGCTTTCCACGGCGCGGAAACAGACAAAGATAAGCGAGGTCTCAGTTGTCGCCGACGACGTAATCATAGAAGAAGGCAGCACGTTGGCAGCCGCAAAAATCTACCCGCACCAGCACGTGCGAGGGGAATTCCGAAACCAAACCCTCATAACAAGCTAAGCGCCTAAGCCCTGAACCACTTAAAAATAACGTACTTCACTTTGTCCGCGCCCAAGCCTGGCACGGCGATGATGAATCTTTTCCGAACCGTCGTCGCCAGCCGCCCTGCTTTGACGACTTCTGTGGCTGAGATGTCTGAATCAGCGGTTTTGACGGAAACCATGTATGGCGCATGCTCCACGCCTGGTCCGTACTTGTAAACTGCGAAGTCGCAGCCGAACTTTATGCCTGGCGTTACTATCAAGTTGCTTTCCCGCAGGTCCTCGTAAACCTTGTATTTCTCGTCAAACTCCTCGTAGAGTTTCTTGGCTTTCTGGCGGAGTTTCGGCAGATTGACTTTGCGTTTCCCAGCATCTTCATAGACAGTTATGGTGCCTTTTTCTGCGAGGTACACGCCTTCCATCAAATCCAAGATTAAGGGAACGTTGAACTCTGGGATTTTCGGTTTTGAAATCCCCAGTGGCTTCCCATAATACCCGTTCTTGTATAGCTGCGAGCCTTCCGCAGAATCCCAGACAACAAGGAAGTTTTCGAGCAGTTCGACTTTGATTTTTTTAGGCACAGCTTTTCGCCTTTTACATTACGAAACTGAGCATCCTCGCTGCGTCCGCGGCGTCCTCAGCTTTGTCTGCTGAGTTTTCCAAAAGTTGCAGGACATCTCTCATCATGAACATCGCGGGAAGGTCTAGTTTGCTGCTGAGAACCTTTATCACCAACCCGCGGTAGTAATCATCAACGATTCTCTCTGCGACTTCAACGTCTTTGGCTTTCTCCAGCGTCTTCGTGGAGCCATAGCTCAAAACCATCATAGTCTCCCTAAGCTTGAGCACAGTATCAAGAACTGCGTCAGAAAGCTTCTGCAAATCCTTCCTAACGTCGGCGGGAACGGTCCAGTTGTGCTCCATAATTTCGAGGAGGTAAAAGGCAATGCCTTCGGAGAAATCGGCGATTTCGCTTGTCAGGTTTGTGAACCTCAAGAAGTCTTCCCTGCTCAGGAGAATGGCGCCTATTTCCGCTAATTCCTGAGAAACCATCTGCCTCGCTTTGATGACTTCTTCTTCGCCTTTTTTGATTTCTATGAAAAGCTGCCTTGCAGATTCCTTGTCGCCTTTTGCGAAGTGCTCAGTCATCTGAGGGATTTTTCTGGTGACGTCCAGCACCTTGCGTAGGTTATCTTGACATGCGCTCAGAGCCTTGCGTTTCACGCGTTCTTCTGTTTCTGCTGGAAGCACCAAGTTATTTTTCCCGTCCATTATCAATGCTGTTTTTCTAATTTGTAGTTCACATGAGCATTATAAAAGGTAACTGTTTAGGTTTCCACAAACGTGCCTAAGTCCTCAAAGTTTGCTTTTTCCTGGAAGTACTTGCGCAGGAGTTCAGGCAAATCCTTGACTGGACTGCGGACTTGCTGCCACGTGTCGCGGTCCCGTAGGGTCACCGTGTCATCTCTTAAGGTGTCGTAGTCCACCGTTATGCCCAGCTGGATGCCTGCTTCGTCGGCGCGTGCGTATCGCCTTCCAATGGAGCCTGCATCATCGTAGTCCACTGTGAAGCCTTCCTGAGCCAACTGTTTCCGTATTTCCAGGGCTTTTTCAGCTAAGCCGTCTTTGCTCATCAAGGGGTAAATGCCAATCTGCGTTGGGGCGATGCTTCTCGGAAAACTCATGACGACGCGGTCGTCTTTGACGTGGTACGCGTACTCCAGCGCTACGTAAAAGAGCCTGTCGGAGCCGAAACTTGGCTCAACGACATGTGGGATGAAGCGTCGCCCGCGCACCACAGTTTTCTGAGTTGCAATGGACACGTGCTCGGGCAAGATCTTGTATGTTCCAGCCATGAAGTAGCCGTCCTTCTTGAGTGATGCCGCAACTGTTTCAGCGTCCGCTTTCGAAAGAATTTCCGCGACTTTTCCCGCTTCGTTTTTGTACACTGGACCAAGCTTTGCCATCACGGGTTTGACGACTGGTTGTTCCTGCTCGAGGGGGTTTGGGTATTCTTTGAATACTCGCATGTCGGTGCCGCTGGCTTTCATGTGGCAGCCTAAGTCGTAGTCGGTGCGGTAGGCGTGCCCTGAAACTTCCGTCCAGCCATATCGCTCAAGATACACTTCTTGGTCGAAGCTTTGGCTGGAGTAGTGGGCTTTTTCCCATGGAAATTTCTCGATGAAGCGCTGCTTCTCAGCTGGAACACCGATTTCAGTTAGCAATTTCTTCGCCATAGCCATGAAGAAGGCTTGCCATTCGCTTCGGATTATTTTTTTGTCTAAAGCCTCTCTAACCGTGAAGTTTGTGATGTCTTCGCAGTTCTTTTCTCTTTTTTCGCACAGCACAATGGGCAAGGTTTCGTTTTCCAATTCTTTCAGCAGGTGACAGCATGGCTCTTCGGGGTCGAAGAAGAACTCTAAGTCGCAGATGGTGAATTCCCGCAGCCTGATGAGACCCTGCCTCGGCGAAATCTCATTTCGCAAAGCATGACCAATCTGGATGACGCCAAACGGAAGCTTCTCACGTGCCGCCGAATACAAGCGGTTGAACTCGACAAAGATGCCCTGCGCCGCTTCAGGTCTCCCGTAGCCTGTGGCGCCCGAGTAGGGTCCGATGGTAGTAACGAACATAGTTAGGAACTGCTGTGGCGGGTTGAAGTTGCCGCCGCAGTCGGGGCAGGTGATGTTGTTTTTCTCGATGGCGTCTTTGATTTCGTCCAAGGTCATTTTTTCAGCCTGCGCCGATGTCATCTTTGCGTACTCTTCAAGCAGGTGGTCTGCGCGGAAACGTTTGTTGCATTTGACGCATTCCATCATGGGTTCTTTGAAGTGGTCCACGTGTCCTGAAGCCTCAAAGACTTTTCCTGGTGTGATGACGGATGATTCCATTTCAAGGATGCTTGTTTGCTTCACGAAGAGCTCTCTGAGCTTGTTCTCGATGTTCTGCTTCAGCCTTGTGCCCAGCGGTCCATAGGCTACGAAGCCGCCTACGCCGCCGTAGATTTCGCAGGAGTTCCAGAAGAAGCCTCTTCGTTTGGCTAACTCGTTAATGGCTGTGAATTTGTCGCATGGGGTTTTGTCGCATTTTGCTTCGTCAGTCAATTCTTGTCCGACCCTTTTTTAAGCTTAAGTCCGTTGAGAAATTAAAGGTTACTAGTGCAAATAACTTGTTCTTTGCCTCCGAAGCCGTCGCCAAAGGGTACTGTTAAGTTACCCCAACATGCAAAATCCTTGTCCTAGCAAATTGCCACAAACAAAGGCTATCCACTTACTTTTAGTGTTTATATAAAAAGCAAGACAAAGGACACGATTAAGAGAGGACCACCCGCGAACATGAGAATCTGACCAGTTGCGTTCTGCCCTTCTGTCTGTTCACGACGCTGCTTCCAATCATCCCCACGATAATAGGGATTAGTCTTTAGGTTGCCGCCCTGGAAAACTGTTTCCATCGACCCCGAAGCCCACACAGCACCTACACCAAAAATAACTCCCCCTTCAACAAACAAGAGAATAACAAGCGTGGTTTTAATGTCGCTTCCGAAGAAATACCCTGCATATGACCATATTTGAGGACCGAAGAAATAAACCGAAACAAAATCAGCGAGAATCACAGCACCCCAAAAAACTGTGCCTTTAATCAGAATATTTCTCCAACTGGAAACACGTTTAATCATCTTTGCCACAGATGATTCCCCACTACAGAGGAGTGCATTTCTTGCTTTTAACATATTTGCTTATTTGACTTTTTGACTTTCTGTTTAAAACAGCTTTTCGTATTCCTCTTCTGTAATAATGCCCGCCAAAAATAACGCTTTTAAATAGTTCTCGGCGTTTGAATATTGATGGTCATTATGGAGTTTATGGATGTTGTCTCTTGCTCGTGCGGAAGCCCGTATTTATTCGGGAAATTTTTGCGCCTTGACTCAACGTTTACCCAAGAAGAACCACATGGTTCAGAAAAACGTGCACCTATCGGACAGATTTGGTTAACAAATGAGAATTCGACATTTCAGGTCGTTGCTCAGCGTAGCCTTTTATAAGGCAATCGCAAATAGAAATGCCACACAAAGGTGGCGGAAATGCCGAAAACAAAAATCGCGTTAATCGGCGTAGGCAACTGCGCCTCAGCCTTGATCCAAGGCTTACAGTATTATAGCAAATCTGCGCAGCAAAAAGACCTCACAGGACTTCGCACCCCAACCTTAGGCGGCCTAACCCCGAAGGATATCCAGGTGGTTGCAGCGTTCGACATTGACGAGCGCAAGGTTGGCAAAGACCTGGCTGAAGCAATTTTTGCACAGCCAAACAACGCTCCTAAGGTTTCTAATGTGCCAAAAACAGGCATAACCGTGCAGAAGGGTCCACTGCTGGACGGCGTAGGCAAAACCACTCAGAATGTCGTCGTGGTAAGCGCGGCAGCAGACGTGAATGTGGCAAAAGCGTTGAAGGCAAGCGGCGCAGAAATCGTGCTTAACTTGCTCCCAAGTGGCGCAGCTAAGGCTTCCGAATTCTACGCGGAACAAGCGTTGGCGGCAGGATGCGGCTTCGTGAACGCTACTCCCAACTTCATCGCTAGCGACCTTCAGTGGGCTAAACGTTTCGCCGCTGCAGGATTGCCTTTGGTGGGTGATGACCTTGTCGACCAAGTTGGCTCCACAGCTCTGCACAAGACTCTGCTGCAACTGCTGTCTAAGAACGGCGTGAAAATCACGGAAACATACCAGTTAGATGTTGGTGGAGGCACCGAATCGATGGATACAATGGACCGCACACGTGATGCTAAACGTGCAATTAAAACTGAATCCGTTGCTTCTTCGCTGCCGTACAAAACCGAAGTGGTGGCTGGCAGCACGGACTACGTGGACTTTCTGCAGAACAAACGGGACAGCTACTTCTTCATCAGCGGCACCTACTTCTGCAACGCACCCATGATAATTGACCTCAAGTTCTCCACGGTGGACGCGCCGAACGCAGGCAGCGTCCTCTTCGACGTGATTCGCGCCGTGAAGATGGCATTGAACAAGAAGCTGAAAGGCGCACAGGAGCCAATTTGCGCTTACGGGTTCAAGCACCCGCCGCAAATGCTGCCGCTAGAACGAGCAGAAGAAGCCTTCAGCCGCTTCGTTGCCGAGAACGCTTAAGCGTTTTTCGCGATTTTTTCCAGTTCGCGAATTATTTTCTTTTTTACCCCGTTGTGCTCGATTTTTTCCTTCATAACCGCCACGGTGTGGACGGGCGTTGGGTCTACGCCGCGCAGGTAAGCCAAGTACACGCTTGTGAAGTCGCCTACCAGAATTGTGGACAGCATTTTTGCGAGGCTGCTTTTGCCTTGCGCCCACACTTCAAACATCTTCGGCACCGTCTGCTGCATCAGGGCTTGGGTGGTTTCGATTCGGCTCCGAATCTCCACAGGCTCCGCCTTGTCTCTAAGGAAAACCACGGCGAAGCTTTTTGCGAGTTCTTTTGGGTTTTCCCAGCCCATGGTCTCGTTGTGGTTGAGCTCGCTGAACGCCTCCCACTTCGCGGGCAACTTGCTGTTCTCGTTAAACTGCTGCTTATAGCGAAGCGCCACGCCACGGTAGACGCCGAAGCCATACACCACGGGCGAAGCCCCGTTCAAGTTAATCGCCAAAGTCTTCGCGAAGTTTTCGCCTGCAGGCTTTTCAGGCGCGTTCTCCGTGCTTACTTTCTGTAAGAGTTTTGTGGCTTCCGAGAGTTCCTCAGAAAAATCTGGAATCATCTTGAAATTTTCCATGCACTTGAGCAGGGGCAGAAGCATGTGTGGCAACGCGGCACGCGGCGGCATCCCCTCGCGGACCCGAAGGTAAGGCACATTCAGCTTTTCCGCGTACTGCAACAGCGCTCCGCCTGAGCTTAGGCAGAATACCATGCATTTGCGCTTCAATGCGTCCACGAAGCTGCTGAGTGTCTCTTCGGTGTTGCCTGAGTAACTCGCCAAAACCACAAGGCTGTTTTTGCCCGCATAAGCTGGCAGGTGATATTCCCTGCTGATTTCAATAGGAACCTGCGTAGTGCTGCGTGTGTAGTCTTTGAGGAGTTCGCCTCCGATGGCTGAGCCTCCCATCCCCGCGATGACGATGTTTTCTGGTTTTGGGTAGTCAAGCTTGATGTTTTCCGCGTTTTTCGCCGACTCAGCATAGTGCCTTGCTGCTTCGGTGCAGAACTGAAGCATGTTGTTTTTGTCTATTTTCCGAAAATCTTCAGGGTTATCGAGAGCTGTGGTTGGCAAATTTTTCTCCCAGTGGATATATTATCTGCACGTTTATATTTGATTTTTGACTCACTAAACTGAACACGAACTACCGTCAGTTCCAGCGCGGGGGTTAATGCAGAAAATGTTTAAGAAACGGCTGGTTGTGGCTGTGCCCGCCTCGGTCATCTCGGACACGCCGCACCTGCGGGAAAAAACGAGCAAGATAGGTTTCATCGGGCGAGCTGCCGCCATATTCAAAGTGGACGAAATCATAGTTTACGCGGACGTCCCAAAAGTTAACCAGCGAAGAGAAATTGACCTCATAGCCACGTTGCTCAGCTACATGGAGACTCCGCAGTACCTCCGCAAACGACTCTTCCAGCTTAAACCTGAACTGCAGTTCGCAGGCATCCTCCCGCCTCTCCGCACCCCTCATCACCCGTTGCCTGGAAAACTGAAGGTGGGGGACTACCGCGAAGCCGTCGTTCTGTCCAAAGCCAAAGAAGGCACACTCGTCGACATAGGCTTAGAACAGCTTGCACTTCTTCGGGGAGCCGAATTTGACCAAAACCAGCGCATAACCGTGCAGGTAGTCACGGCAGGCCTGAAAATTGAAGTTCAAGCCGTCAGCCGTGATGAGGTTCCAGAGTACTGGGGATACACCGTCACCGTGGAGCCCCGCGCCCTAAAACCGCTGCTTAATGAACCCCGATTCGACCTGGTCATCGGCACCTCCAAGTTTGCCCCGCTTTTCCAGGAAGTCGCCAAGCGCTTGGGCGAACGGTGGGCAAAAGCCAGCAGCGTCCTCTTGCTGTTTGGGTCGCCGTCAAGGGGTCTGTTTGACATCGCCAAAGACGAAGGCATAAACCTGAACGACGTGGTGGATTTCGTGGTGAACACTTTGCCGAATCAGGGCACGGAAACGGTGCGGACGGAGGAGGCTGTTCTGGCGTCTTTAGCCATTCTGAATGTGCAGTTTGGGTTTTAACGTTTAAAAGTAGGCTTTGAATTAGGTGGTTTGCATGTACTTCGATGTGCTTATGCCTTTGATTCTGTTCGTTGTGACGCTTGCTGCCATACTGTTGAGCCAGAAGGCAGAGGTTAAGCTTAAGGCAACGCTTGAAGGGCGTGAATTCAAGAACCGCGACTCCGCATTGTTGGTGGTTATGATTGCGGTTGCCGGCACAGTGGTGATTTTCGTGCCTGATTTGGCAATTTTGGTGCTTTTCCTCTTCTCCTATTGTTCTCTCTTGTTCACGGTTTCGTATACTTTCTCGGATATGAAGAAAAAGCGCGTGACACTTTATGTCGGGGTCTTCATAGTTGCCAGCGTCATGGCAGGGGCAGCTGGTTTTCTGGGTGTTCTGCCCGCGGAACTGAGGGTTTATGGGACGTTGGCGTTTGCAGGTTTAGCGTCCTGCGCGATCTTCGCGTTGATTTACACTCATCAGCAGGCTGAGGCGAAGCCGAGATGGTACATCGCCGCGCTAGCGCCCATCTTGTTCCTGCTGCTTTTCTTCTTCTTTAACGGAACTGCAGTATGGTTCCCGTACCTGCTGGATGTTTACGGCTTAATCTTTGCTTTGCTGATTGTCATTTACTTGAGCACGCTCTTCAATTGGAAGACCGTGTTTATCTTTGCCGCCTTCATAACAGGCTTAGACATCGTCTTGGTATGGGTTACTGGAACGATGGTGCAGGCTGCCAACGCGGTTTCAGGTTTAGGTTTGCCCGTGCTTGTAGCGTTTCCAACCGTGCCTTTCATCCTCGGCGACGGAGGCATTCTTATCTTGCGGCTTGGGCTCGGCGACTTCTTCTTCGCAGGCATACTCGCAACCCAGACCATGAAGAAGTTCGGCAGGAAAACCGCTGTGCTCTCACTGCTGACCATAAGCATTTCTTTTGCGCTCTTCGAGCTTGTCCTGCTGAATCCAGAATTCGCGAAAGCCTTGCCTGTTCAGGCTCTCCCAGCAACGTTGCCCATACTCTTAGGCTGGCTGCCAGTCATTGCAGTGAAGATGCTGATGCAGAGAAAACAGAAACCGCAGCCTCAAGTAGCTGAAACTGCTCCGATGCCCCCTGCTGCCGAGTAGACTCGAAAAAGTTCGGATCTGCTTTTCTTTTAGTTCCGTTCAGCCTAATATACGGTAGGTTGCAACGTGAGGAATGTAAAAATATTGTAGAATTGGAAAATAAAATTAAGAGAGGGTTGGTTTTACCCGAATAGGGCGCCTAATCCTTCGAGCGCTGCGTCTTCTTTAGCTTTTTCTTCTTCAGCTTTCTTCTTCTTGTCCTCTGGAGGTGCGGCTGCTGGTTTCTGCTCTGCTGGAGCGCCTGCTGCGACTGGAGCTGCTGCCATCATAGCGGGTGCTGCTTTGATTGCCTCTTCGATGTTGACTTCGCTGAGTGACGCGACGAGTGCTTTAACTTGGACTGGGTCAACTGTGACGCCTGCTGCTGCGAGAACTGCGGTAACTGTTTCTTCGTTGATTTCTTTTCCTGCCTTGTGAAGGAGCATCGCGGCGTAAATGTTTTCCATGCTTTTTCACCTCTCTACTCGGGTATTTTAACCTTTTTAGCTGATGCAGGCTTGTTCCCTTCGTGGGGAACGTGCCGTTATCTGGAGATAAGGCGTCTGTTTGCCTTTTTCTTGCCGCTTAGAAAAAGAAGCAATCCCTTAAGAACCTTTCGACGCCGCACATGCTTCGCAAATAGAAAGCCTCCTATTATGACAACTGTGTCAACCAAGATTTCACTCTATAAAAAAGGGAGGGGTAGCACTTTCGTGCAACAGTAAAGATTGGGGTTGTAGAATGCCGTTTTGTTTTCCTCGCTTTGCACTCATTCTTGCCTTTTGCGTTCAGAAAAGTCTATAGGGTTTATCGCTAAACTTTAGCTAAGGTCGGAGAGAAAAATCACGTCCAAATCTTGGCATGCAATGAAGCCCGAAGAGGCGCTTGAAGAACTGAAAATCGACGAGAAAGGGCTGACTCCCGAAGAAGCCCAAAAACGCCTAGGCACATACGGGCTAAACGAACTTCGGAAAGAGAAGGGGAAGTCGCCGCTCAGGCTCTTTGCCGCGCAGTTCACGGACGTGCTAATGATTATCCTCCTCATCGCTACCGGGCTTTCCTTCGCCGTCGGCGAACCCACAGACGCCATGATAATTCTCGCCATAGTCATCGCCAGCGCAGTCTTAGGCTTCACGCAAGAATACCGAAGCGAAAAAGCCGTTGAAGCACTTAAGAAGATGACTGCGCCCACAGCCACCGTTCTCCGCGAAGGCAAAGAAAACCGAGTCCCAGCCAGCGAACTCGTGCCAGGAGACATAATCCTCGTCTACACAGGCGACAAAGTCCCAGCCGACGCTAGGCTTCTTGAAGCTTTCAACCTGAAACTCGACGAGGCGGCGCTGACAGGCGAATCAACCCCAGTCAGCAAAGACCCTAATCCAGTGCCGGAAGAAACGCAACTCAACGACCGGCGAAACATGCTATTCACAGGCACCATCGTAGCCTATGGCAGAGGAAAAGCCGCAGTCACGTCCACAGGCATGAACACGGAATTTGGCAAAATCGCGGAAATGGTTCAGACAACCACAAGCGAAAAAACGCCGTTGGAAAAGCGAATGGCTTCGGTGGGCAAGTGGATAGGCGTCTTGTGTATTGTCGTCTGCATCGGCGTAGGAACCACCGGATTCATCGAGGGCAGAGACCCAGTCAGCATGCTCCTCTGGGCAGTAAGCCTCGCTGTAGCTGCTGTTCCAGAAGCGCTGCCCGCCATTGTTACGGGTGCGTTGGCAGTGGGCATGTACCGCATGGCTAAGGTCAACACCATAGTCAAACGTCTCCCAGCAGTTGAAACCTTAGGCTGCACAAGCGTCATATGCAGCGACAAGACAGGCACCATGACGAAAGGCGAAATGACTGCCCAGCGCATCTACGTCAACGATAACGCCCTCAAAGTCACAGGCATCGGCTACACTCCCAAAGGAGAATTCCTCCTCGAAGACAAACCCTTCACGCCTGATGCTGACCTGAAAACGCTCCTGAAAGTTGCCACGCTATGCAACGACGCCAAGCTGGAGAAGGAAACGGAGACTGAACGCTGGATTATCAAAGGCGACCCAACCGAAGGCGCACTGGTTGTGGCAGCCGCAAAAACAGGCATCTGGAAAGAAGAACTCGAAGCAGAGGAGCCGCGGATAGCCGAGGTTCCATTTAGCTCCGAGAGGAAGCGCATGACCACGGTGCATGAAGCGGGCAATAGGAGAATGGCTTACATGAAAGGAGCCCCAGAAATAGTCTTGGAAAACTGCACGCGCATAGTATTAGACGGCATAGTCCAGAAGCTAACAGAAGCCGACCGCGTGGAGCTCCTCAAAGTCACCGAAGCCATGGCAATCCAAGCCCTGCGTAACTTGGGCTTTGCCTATACAGAGCTTCCTGAAAACTTGGAGGAGTTCGATGAGAAAATCGAGCATGACTTCGTCTTCGTCGGCATAATGGGCATGATTGACCCGCCACGCACTGAAGTTAAAGACGCCATAGAGACCTGCAGAAGCGCAGGAATCCGTGTAGTTATGATAACAGGAGACCACCAGTTGACCGCCACAGCCGTGGCGAGGGAGCTGAACCTGCTGGGTGAAAACGACGAGCAGGGCAAAGTGCTTACTGGTCCGCAGCTGGAGGAAATGAGCGACGAGCAGCTTTCAGCCGTGGTGGAGAACGTGGCTATTTACGCTCGTGTGTCGCCAGAACATAAGATGCGCATCGTCAAAGCCTGGAAATCCAAGGGGCACGTCGTAGCCATGACTGGGGACGGCGTGAACGATGCTCCAGCACTGAAAATGAGTGACATAGGCGTCTCCATGGGTGTCACAGGCACCGAGGTGACGAAGGAAGCTTCAGACATGGTTTTGGCGGATGACAACTTCGCATCTATTGTGAAAGCCGTAAGGGAAGGACGTGAAATCTACGACAACATAAAGAAGTACCTCACATACCTGTTGCGCTGCAACATCATGGAAATTCTCGTCATGTTCATAGCCGTGGTCTCAGTGCCGACCTTGGCAGCTGTCTTCTCGCCAGGCGCAGACGCGGTTGCCATAAGCAGTGCAACAGTGGCGTTGACAGCGGTGCAGCTGCTCTGGGTGAACCTGACCACGGACGGTTTGCCTGCCATCGCTTTGGGTGTTGACCCGGGCGACCCGGATTTGATGGAGCGGAAACCACGTGATCCGAAGGAGAGCGTGTTCACAAGGGACGTTAGGGTCTACTTGGGGGTTGTGCCTGTCATTATGACAGCTTTGCTCCTTTTCGGGTTCTTTTTCTACAGACCTTGGGAGGGAGAGCATCAGTTGTTTGAGGCGAGGACGCAGTTGTTGACAGCTATGATTCTGATGGAGTTGGCTAACGCTGTGTCGGCGCGTTCATTGAGGTATCCGGTGTTTAAGGTTGGCGTGTTCAAGAACAAGTTCCTCTGGGTTGCCATACTATCTTCGCTGGCGTTGCAGCTTGTGGTGCTCTACACTCCAGGTGTTCAGGCAATTTTCGGTGTGCATGCGCCTGAGCCCTTGGATTGGGCGTTTGCTATCCTGTTCACAGCCATCGTGTTCGGTTCGCTGGAGCTGGGCAAATATATTGCGAGCCGAAGGAGAAGATGATAGGGCTACCAGAAGGGTTATATTGGAAAACGTTGAACAAACGTCTAAAACACTTGAAACGGATGCGATGTGGAGAATATGAGCGATAAACTGGCTGCTAAACTAGCGAATCCCGCACCGCTTGGACTGCTTGGCTTCGGGTTAACCACGGTGCTGTTGAACCTGCACAACGCTGGCTTGTTCCCGTTGGATACGATGATTCTGGCTATGGGACTGGCTTATGGTGGACTTGCGCAGGTCATAGTGGGCATAATGGAGTTCAAGAAAGGCAACACCTTCGGTACGGTGGCGTTCACCTCTTACGGCTTGTTCTGGTGGAGTCTAGTGGCTCTGCTTGTTCTGCCTAAGCTTCTCATTGACTGGAATAGTTGCTCCAGGTCACAGTGCGATGGCTGCGTACTTCTTCATGTGGGGGCTGTTCACGTTCGCCATGTTCTTCGGAACGTTAAAGAAGAATCGTGCGTTGCAGTTTGTGTTCATGAGCTTGGCGATTCTGTTCTTTATGCTTGTGATAAGAGAATTAACTGGCAACCCAACGCTGTTCGGAACCTTCACCTTCAACAACCTAACAGGCATCGAAGGCGTCATATGCGGCTTAAGCGCAGTTTACCTGGCAATTGCAGAAGTGCTGAATGAAACGCATGGGAAGACGGTGCTGCCAATCTGCCCCATAAAGTAGAAAAGCTAAAAACTCCTTTTTTTATTCTTTCTTAACCTTCTCGGCGAAACCAAAGTTTGGCTGTTGCAGTAGCTGAGTTCTCTAGTGCTCGGAAAAGACTATAGCCCCCTTATATAAAGGCAGAAACAATAGCCTCAAGAAAATTAAGAGACAGAGTCACTTTACGTTCTAACGTACGGTAGTCGCAGGTTCTCTAAGTGAAGTCATGAAAATAGTTAAATGAGTGTGTTGCAGAAACGCGGGGTTGGCACTGGGCGCTAAAAAGCTTTGCTGGGGAAGTTTGGAGAGAAACTTTTGCTCAGGCGTCATTTTATTATGCAATTTGAAAGTTCTCTTTTCCGCCTTGGTTAACCCTTGGAATCGTTATTACGAATTTTGCTCCTTTGCCCAGTTCTCCCGCCTCTTGGATTTGCCAGCCGTAAACGTCCATCATCTTCTTTATCAGGAATAAGCCAAAGCCTGTGCTGCCTCCGGTGCTGAAGCCCTCTGTGAAAAGCTTCAACTTGTCCTCCGCCGATATGCCTACGCCGTCATCCTCATAAATCAGCCGCAACTCACCCGGCTCTGCTTTCTCAAAGTACACCTTTGCCGCTGTGGTTTTTTCGCCGTATTTTCTCGTGTTATCAATGAAATTGTAGAATAGTTGCCTAAGAAACGAATCCGCCAGCACGGTTAGTCCATGGCAGTCATTAACCACCTTAATAGTTAAGTCTGGAAAAAGAGCCCCCGCCTCATTCACCACCTTCTCCACATCGACATAAGTTAGCTCTTCAACTCCCAACTGTTCATACATTTTGGCGAAGTCAAAAATCTTCACAACATCTTTAACAGCCTGCTCCATCTTGCCCAACCCATCTATGATGTCGGCTTGATCCGCATGCTTCTTCTTCAACAAATATGCATATCCAGTAACCGCTGAAAGCTTGTTTCGAACATCATGCCTAGTCAACCCACCCACCACACGCAACTTCTCGTTCATCATTTCAATTCTATCGCTATTTTCCTTCAACAACTCCTCCGCTTCTTTTCGTTGGGTGATGTCGCGGACCGTAGCTTGCAGGACGTTTCTATCTTTCAGTGGCATCCTCGTTAAAAATACGTCCGCGGGAAAAGTCGTGCCGTCTATTCGTCTGTGAATCCAAAAGAAGCTATCTGTGCCCGTTTTGAATGCTCTATTGATGTGGTTCATGGCGGCTTCCATGGACGGTGAGCCGTCAGGTTGTGTAGGAGGCGACAAATCCGCTGGATGATACTTTGCGAACTTCTCCACAGACTTGCACCCAAACAGCACAAGAGTTGATTTGTTGCAGTCAAAGAAGCCTTTTTCGTCAAGCAACATCAACGCGTCCATTGACGACTCAAACGTAGTCTCATACTTCTCTTCACTCTCCTTTAGCTTCTCCTCAGCTTTCTTGCGTTCAGCGACTTTCCCCAATCTCTCTGCAATGGCATCTAATAGGTTTCTTTCTTCTTTAAAAAAGGGGCCTTCAGCAACTGTAGGCTTCTCTTCAAGGTAACAGATTCCACAAAACCGGCCTTTTTTCCAAGTACTTTAAGGTCAGCTTGCAGTTTCCATTGGGTGTCTTTGAAGTTTTTCGTTGAAAACTCTTGATTTTCAACAACTATTCTTGCGCATGTAATGTCTGGATACTGCATAGCAGGGGGAAGCAGATCAACCGTTTCTTGCAATGAGCTATCTAACGGAGTGTCATTTTTCTCAAAAAGCTTGGACACATCATAAATACATCTGAGCTCCTTTACACGCTCACCAAGGTTATGAATAAGCCTGTTTTTTTCTTCCTCCGCTTTCTTGCGTTCAGTGATATCTCTAACAATCCCGGTGACTGCCATCACTCTTCCTCTATCATTTCTGACAGGATTTAGGCTGCTACTGCTATACAATTCACGACCTTTGACAACCATTTTTTCATCTATAAGCATGCGCTTGCCCGTATCAAAAACATTCTCGATATTTTTCGAGAATTGGGCTGCAATTGTTTCCGGGAATATCTCAAATATTGACCTGCCGACCACCTCTTGAGGAGACAATCCAAAAAGGTCTGCCGCGGTGTTATTCATTAATAAAAATCTGCAGTCCCTATCTACCATGAATATTTGGTCGCTTGAGTTTTCAACAACACTCTTTAATCTCCCTTCCGACTCTTGTAACTCCTCCCTCATCCGCTTGCGTTCGGTGATGTCTCTGAGGATGGCTTCTGATCGTAAGACATTGCCTTGCAAGTCCCTTTGAAGGGCAACAGTCATTCTAACATCGAATGTTTCGCCATTTTTTCTCTTGAGTTTAACCTCATAGTCTTTTACAGTGCCTTTCTTTGCCAAGAGCTCAAACAGAACCCGCCTATCCTCTGGATCTGCGTATAGGGTTTCGGCTGGCGCATTCGCCAGTTCCTCCGCGTTCTTGTAGCCTAACATCGCCGCGGCTGCTTGGTTCGCAGACGCCACAACGCCTTGGGCATCAGAAATTATTATTCCATCCTGAGTGGACTCAAATAGACCCCGATATTTCTCCTCAGATTTGCGCAGATTTTCCTCTGTCCGTTTGCGTTCGGTGGTGTCTCGGAAAAAACCAGCCATGACCTTGCGGTTTTCAATCGTGACAAGCCTTGAATTTACGTCGCAGTAAACTACCTGACCGTCCTTCTTCAGTACTGGAATATCCAACGCAAGGGCTATTTCGTCTTTCAGCTGCTTTTCAAACTCGTCAAGCACGTGGGGCAAATCCTTTTTTGGGTGAATATCGCCTACGCCCAGTTTGGTCAGCTCGTCCAAAGAGTAGCCCGTCAACTTGCACATTGTTGGGTTCGCAAGAACAAGCCGTTTCGTCTCTGGGTCAGCTCCTAGAATGCCGTCGCTTGCTCCTTCAAAAACGGCTCTAAACCGTTCCTCGCTTGCTTTCAACGCCGACTCGACTCGAACAGACCTTACTGCAGTTTCAATGGCGTGTGCCAATTCGCCGTACATAGTTTCTGGACTGCCCGCTTTATTCAGGTAATAATTTGCGCCCAGATTCAACGCTTTTATGGCTACTTCTTCTCTGCCTTTTCCAGTAAACAGGATAAAGGGGATTTTGTTTCTCTTTCCTCTAAGCTCTGCTAGAAAGTTTAATCCGTTTTTCTGTGGCATTTCATAATCTGAAATTACCGCGTCGTAGGTTTGTTGTTCCATTTTTCTGAAGGCTTCATCCACTGATAAAGCCGTGTCAACTTCGAAGTTGCCCTTCATCTCCAAAATACTTTTGGAGGCTTCCAAAATGCACGGGTCATCGTTAACATGCAAAATGCGTAAGCGATCCTTGCCATTAGCCGTTTTTAAATCGCTATTTTGAAGCGAATCCAACAAGTAACCAACCCCCACCATTTAAAACGCAGCTAAACCCAATATATTTATTGTGAAACAACAGTATGAATCCCAAGTTCTCAATATAAATCGTTAAGAGACAGAAAGAACACCAGTCGCCTCTGGGTTTCGTTAACCTATTAGGTTTTCCATGCTTCTTTGGGCAAACACGCCCACTTGAGAAGCTCATACCGCTATTCTATCAAGGTGAATACTACCTGAGTTTTTGCGTGTTATGTGCAACTCTGAGGCTTGGAAAAAGCAATTTTAATGCAGGCTGAATTTTGAAGCGGCGAATTTTTCCATCAGGATGTTACTTGCGGGTTCGATGGTTCAAAGAACAGGACTTCAAAGTGTAACTCTACCCCTTCGGTTCTTGACCTATTCTGCCTTGAGGCTTCTTGGTCTGTTTTTTTGTAGTATGCGGTTTGAGAGGGCTATACATACTTAGAGTTGGAGCAAAAAAGTACAAAAAGTTACTAAAAGTAATCAATTTGTGTTTCCAATAGTTCTAACTCTATATAAAAGGGAAGGGTAGAGGTCTGTGAGCAATAGTGCAGATAGTTCCCAGTACGCGAAGACACATACGTCAGCAGCAAACTGCTGAATGTGGCTCACCAGAAAACGGTGCTGCCAATCTGCCCGTTAAACTGAAAATAGTTAAGTTCCTTTTTTTATTTTCTGTAATAACACCGAAAAGCTTTATACTTTCAAAATTTAAGGTTTCCCCCACAGGATTCGTGGAATGAGTAGAAATGTCTGAATCTAGTTTGCCATTTAACGAGAAGTTTTACCCAAGCACTGAGAAAGTTTCTTCTGGAGAGAAACGCAAACAAGAATGGGAAAAATCCCTGAAGAACCCGCAGACGTTCTGGGCTGAAAAAGCCAAAGCCATCGACTGGTTCAAACCATACAGCAAAGTGCTGGATGATTCTAACCCGCCATTTTACAAGTGGTTCCCAGACGGAGAACTCAACATCTCCTACAACGCCCTAGACAGACACGTGAAAACAGCCCGAAAGAACAAACTCGCCTACATCTGGGAAGGAGAAATGGGCGAAGTCAAAACCTACACGTACTACCAGCTTTACAAAGAAGTCAACAAACTCGCCAAAGCCCTCAAAGACTATGGACTCAAAAAAGGAGACCGCATAGCAGTTTACCTCCCAGTCATCCCCGAACTCCCCATAACACTGCTCGCAACCGCACGCATCGGCGGAATCCACGCAGTAGTCTTCTCAGGATTCAGCGCAGAAGCCCTCGCAGACCGCATCAACGACAGCGGCGCAAAAATCCTCGTAACCGCAGACGGCAGCTTCCGCAGAGGGAAACCCGTAGCCATCAAAGACAACGCAGATCGCGCACTGAAAATTGCCCCAACTGTGGAAAAGGTCATAGTCGTCAAACGCACAAGCCAACCCGTCCAAATGCAACCTGGAAGAGACGTATGGTACGACGAAGCCCTCAGCAACGCAGGAGCAAACGCCTACGTAGAACCAGAACATATGCAATCAACAGACCCACTCTTCATACTCTACACCTCAGGAACCACAGGAAAACCAAAAGGCGTACAACACGGCACAGGAGGATATTTAGTCTGGGCATACTGGACACTCAAATGGGCATTCAACCCGACGGATGAGGATATTTACTGGTGCGTCGCCGACATCGGCTGGATCACAGGACACACATACAACGTCTACGCACCACTGAGCCTCGGCGTAACAGCATTCCTCTTCGAAGGAACACCCGACTACCCAGCGCAAGACCGTTGGTGGGACATTATCGAACGCCACGGCATAACCATACTCTACGGCACACCAACCGCTGTACGCATGTTCATGAAGTTCGGCGAGCAATGGGTGCTAAAACATGACCTAAGCAGCCTGCGCATCTTGGGCACAGTGGGTGAACCCATTAACCCTGAAGCGTGGAAATGGTACTACCGCATAGTCGGCAAAGAAAAACTAGCCATAATCGACACTTGGTGGCAGACAGAAACAGGCGGATTCATGATTGCACCGCTCTCAGGCATTGAGCTTACGCCGTTTAAGCCAGGTTCAGCGACGATGCCGTTGCCAGCCGTTGACGCGCAAATTTACGATGAGACGGGGCAACCAGTTGGGACTGGCACCAAGGGCTTCCTTGTGATTAAGTCGCCTTGGCCTGGGATGCTGCAGACTCTGTGGAAGAATCCTGAGCGGTTTAAGCAGACGTACTTCGGCAGATGGGCAAACACATACTACACAGGTGACTATGCGGTTCGTGATCCTGATGGGTATTTCTGGCTTCTTGGAAGGGCTGATGAAGTTCTGAAAGTTGCTGGGCACAGAATCGGCACAGTGGAGCTTGAATCCGCGTTGGTTTCGCACCAAGCAGTTTCAGAAGCTGCGGTGATGGGCAAGGAAGATGCTGTTAAAGGTGAAGTGCCTGTTGCCTTCGTGGTTTTGCGCAGCGGTTTCCAGCCGAGCGAGGAACTGCGTGCTGAACTTGTGAAGCACATCCGCACAACCATCGGTCCAATTGCCACGCCAGAAGCAATCGTCATCGTGAACAAGCTGCCGAAGACTCGAAGCGGCAAAATCATGCGCAGAATTTTGAAAGCCGTGTTGGTTGGAGCTCCGATTGGTGACGTTTCCACGTTGGAAGATGACGCAAGCGTGGAAGACATAAAAGCCACATACGAGGAACTGCGAAGGCAGCTCAACAAGAAGTAAACTTTTTCATTCTTTCTTTTCTTTTTGTTTTTTCGGTTTTTGGCTCTTGCGTCATGAGCATTGAGCAGAATCATCTGTGTTTGTTGGGTCTAGCTGCTCGGAGCAGTCTATAGCCCCCTTATTTATAGCTGGCTGCATGGTTTTGGGTTGAGAACGCGCCAATAGCGACCCTCCCCCCGTTTTTCTGCGCAGAAACGCGGTTCTGATCTCCCCCTATAGGTTTCTGCAACGAATCCCTAAAAGCATCCAAATATGTTCGCGCTGCCTGCTCACGGAGGCAACCCCCCTCCCTTATTTATAGCCTATAACAAAGGTTGAACCCGTTTTTGCCTTGCCTACTGCTGCCTTTTCCCATTAACAACAGCAACATTGAGCTAATTCAAGATTGATGTTTCCTTTAAACGTTAAAAAAGAACTAGAAAATTCCAGCGTTCTAGATTACGTGGTTGCAGGTTTTTCGCCTGTCTGAGGTGCAGCAGTTGCCGCGGGCTGAGCTGCAGAGGGCGCTGGAGCCTCAGTTTTCTCAGGTTGCGCGGGCGTTTGGATTATCTGAATTTTCTCCGCCATTGGGTGCAGCAGGTCAGGCGGCGGATAGGGCGTGTTTAAAATTGAGCTTAACATGTAAATAGAGTTGAAGATGTGCTGGTAAACCGTGAAGAGTACTTGCGGAATCTTGGTTTTCGTGTTTACCTCCAACTTCTTCTTGACATCCGCCTGCTTGCCTTCCAGAGTTACGCTGCCCGCAGTGGAATACCTCACCACGTTAGGCTTCGTGGTTATGAAAAAGTTGAAACCGAGCACCACTCCTTCGCCTATTTTCTTCTGCTCTTCCAACTTCGCGTTCACGTCGAAGAAAAGCTCTTCCGTCGGCTGAGCCTGCCCAGTTCTTTCAGCTTGGAGGCTGTCTATACGAATGGAGACTGTGACGCCTGAAACTGAATACTTCGGGCAGATGATAGATTCCCTCTAACCTATTTCCGACTTTTCCATATTTAACCTTTGTATCCTTCAGCAAACCACCCATCGCGTTCAGAGTCCTTATTCACCTATGATTCGTTGAATATGGCTGGAACCGAAAGGTCAGCGGTGAACTTGAAGGCTTCTTCCTGAGGCATAGTGTCTTTTGAACGCAGCACTATTTTTTTCGGGATGTCATCTTCCAAGTAAACCACGTAGCTAACGTTTTTGCCTAAACCGATGCGCTCAAGTTGTTGAACTGATGCCTTAAACTTTTCCAGTTCCAAGATTTTGTTATTAATTTTCTCGATTGCCTCAAATAATATTTCGACTTGACCCTGTTCAGTGGAAGAAAGTGTGATGTTGCCTGATTGCACCCAGCACGAGGATTCAGAGTTTTTTCCTTTTCCGTTGCCATTCTTCCCATTTGCCTTCGTTTCAGGTGCTTTCTTGCCGGAGCCTTTCAGGTTTTTCTGCAGAGCAGCGGATTTCTGGTACCAGTCTTCATCCTTGTGACCATTCTCGCAGCTTCGCAGGAGTGACCCGAGCCATTGGCTGTAGTCCTCGAAAAGTGCCCGATACTGAACTGTTTGATCTAATACGAATTCAGTTGTTTCTTTCAAACTTGTGAATGTGCGAATTTCTGTTCCCATCTAACTCACCTTAAATTCTCCAAGTTCCATGCTTAACTGAGTCACCATGAAGATTTTTTGCTGAGACTGGCGATGCCACATTTTCTATGTTGACTCTCATGGATAATTATCAGGGTTTTTTGGATAATAGGATTTGTCCATCATACAAGTTACGTACTATTAACCCTTGGGCAGAGCGCTGTCAATAAAAAAAGTTGAGAGAAAAATGGTGCCTTAATTTTTTTTCGGATTGCTTTGGCGAGAGCGGGGACGGCTGTTTCGGCGAATTTTGCTGGAAGAGGTTCTTGTGTTGCCGTGGCGGATTTTGGGAGCATTATGTGAGCTAGTTCCCCCACACATTCTTTTCTGAATCGTGCATGCATGTTGCTACGCACGAGCCGACATTTGTTACTAGCTCGATTGGTTTGCTTTCCACTTTTTCCGCCATGTTTACTCGAACCTCTTCCAGCGCTGTTTGTGTTCGTGCCTTGATTGTAAATGTTTGCAGTGTTTCTGTTTGTGAGAGGATGTTTTGTGGCGTGTGTTTCTGTAGTGATTGGGCTGTTTGGTCTATTTTGGGTGTTTTTTGGGGTTGTGCCCAGAATAGGGTTGCGCGCATTCACGTGCCTCAGCAGTATTTAGATAATACTTCCATTACTTTCTGAGGTTGGAATGGCTTGACGACGAAGTCTTTGGCGCCTGATTTGAGAGCTTCTGCGATGAGGGCTTGTTGTCCCATGGAACTGCACATGACGACTTTTGCTGTTGGGTTGGCTTGGACTATCTGTTTTAGTGCTTCGATGCCGTCTTTGGCTTTTGGTGTGGGTGGCATGACGATGTCCATGAGGACTAAGTCGGGTTTGGCGTTTTGGAACTGTGTGATGGCTTCGTCGCCGTTGCCTGCTTCGGCTATGACTTCGTGTCCTGAATGCAGGATTATTTTTTTGAGTACTGCTCTCATGAATGAGGTATCATCGACTACCATGACTGTTCCCAAGAGTTATTCCTCGTGTTTCTGGGTTGGTTTATGGTCTGGTTGAGAATATAAGAACGTTGTGTATTACGATACACTATTCGCTAACTGTAAGCAGATTAAGGAAAATGAAAGCTAATTGTGAATAACTATCGGTGAGTAGTCTGTCACAGGTGGGGTCGCGTTTACTGTGTCGGCATCACGGCGGATAGGATGTCGCTGATTTTTTGGATTTCCTTGGTTACGGTTGAGACAAACTTTATTCGGTTTTCTATTTTACGTTTCTGCTGGCTTGTGAGGCTTTTGAATTTTGGCATCACATCGGAAACAACTGCAACCATTAGTTCGCGGTTGTGTTCTTCGCTGAGGTTCTTGAGTTCCATGCGTCCATCCTGAAATATCAACGCCAAATGTCCTGTTGGATCCATGTAGGCTTGTGTGACTTCTCCGATTTCTTCGGGAAGTGCGGACGTGGAAACTGGCATGGCGGAAGCTAACGGTTTCATGAGTTTCAGGAGCGAAGTGAAGAACTGCGCTACCAGAAGTTTCTCTTCGGATGTGAGTTCGTTGATTTGTCCGATGTCGTCAGCAGCGCTTTTCAGCGAATCAACCAGTTCCTGCACTGAGACCTGTTTTTTTTCGCTGCGTCGTGGTTCTTCTCGTATGCTGATTTCCGCTACATTCGGTTTAGTTGCCGTTTCTTGGGTCAATGTGCATCAAAACGTGAATAGCGCGGTTGCCAGAGAAAAGTACTTGCATGTCTCTGAAACTACGCACAGAGTTCTGGGCAATATGGCTGTTTGGCGAGACTGATATGCTCGGAAAAAACTATACCCCCCTTATATATACTATAAATAGGTTCAGGTAACTTATCGTCACATGGATTTTTCTGTTAACTGTCGTCTGATGGCTTACTATACTTAAGTGCGTATACAGTTTTGTACACAAACTGGTCAAAGACGACTTATATAATGATTCGTATATAGAGGGAAACCAAGGAAAAAAATGTTTGCCGAAAAATGGGTGGATGGCTGTACGAACTGGAAAATATGTGCGTTTTCAGGTCCGAGAGACATTTTCTCACAAAGGGCGGTTGTAACACATAATTGCATAAGTTATGGCTGGATAATTGATAAAGACGAAAAATCGAGAATCGTTGTCGAACACCCTCACTATGATTCACCTGTTGAAATTACTTTTACAGCAGGCATAACTCAGAATGGCATGCATTATGCGCTTTGTTTCAAACCAATTTCTATAGGATTCAGGATTAAAGAGGCAAGAATCCAAGAGAACCTTTGCAACCTCACAATTTCTTTAATACCGTGGCAATGGCAAGCAGAAGCCTATTGTATAGACGGCGAAAAAGAAATTCTTGTGTACAAAAATAGACATTGCGACAGATTATGTCTGAAAAGAAGAAGAAAATGGTAACTGCTAATTTTTTACTTTGCTTGCGTTTTGAATTATAGTTATCCATTTATTGCTCCCCTCGACCTTTATTCCGAATGCTTCTGCTGGAGTTTTTCCACTGAGAGCTTCATGCGGTCTTATGTAGTTGTGGAATAGCTGGTATCCTGAGAGTATCGGGGTACGTTTGCGCTTTAGTCCTCGCATGGTCTTTTCTCTGTCACGGATTTCTCCGTTCATCCGCTCCAGTTTATTATTGTTGTTATGCCTCTTTACGGTACGCTCGTAGTAAAAACGTCAGCAACTGACTTTTGGGAGAGAAAAGGCTTAACCGACAACTTTACAGCATCCAAACAAGCTTGGATAACATTAATGGCTCGTTGAACCCCGACCAAACCGTGGCAGCCTACGAATTCCAACAAGTCATAAAAGCCAAAGAAAACATAACGACACGAGGCGAGAACCATGAAGACAACCGTCGGTAAAAAACTAACCATCACAACAGGAATCATCTGCATCCTCTTAACAGCCAGCCTAGTCGGAGCAATAACCAACTACACATCAATCATAAGCGCAAAAGACAACACCATAACAACCCAACAAGCCACAATCAATACCCTAAACTTGCAAATAGACAACTTGACCGCGCAGACGGAAAATCAGAGCGGCATAATCGCCTTGCAAAGCGCCCAGATAACAAGTAAGAACGAAGAAATCCAGAGCCTCACAAACCAAATAGACCAACTGCAAACATGGCTAACCGGCAACATCACAAGTCTAAATGCCCAAATAAAAGATCTCCAAAGCCAAATCGCATCTGCAACCTCACAGATTAATTCCTCAAATTCCAACATAACGACGCTGCAAAGCCAGGTAAACGACCTCACAGCAATTATTAACATGAGCAAATCTAACCAACTACAAACCCTGGCCTTCCATGTCTCATCAGGCCGCATTCCCGACGTCAACTACGCCTACAACCAAATTCTAGCCCTCAACAACAACACGTACAACATCCTTCTGCTGCCCGAATACGAAGGAAACAAAAACTGGACAGAAGAACTCGCGTGGATAACCACCAACTTCGGAGGTCAACAGGGCATACCAATCATGCTACCTGTTTTCGGCGGCGGAAATGGAGCAACTCCCGACTATCAGGTAAACATCACCCAGATCTCTGCGGCTATGGCGACCGCCAACGTCAGATGGATCGCGGTCGGCGAAATCGTAAGCTGGTACACAGAGCATCCAAACTTGCCTTTTCCAACAGATTATGTCACATCTATCCTCAACTTCTGCAGAACGCACAACTTGAAAGTGTTCTGGACTGAGTGGAAAGTTGAAGCATTCAAAGTAATCCAAACTTACATCGAGGGCTATGAAGATGTCGTGACCGTAAGCTTCAGCACAAACTCGGGAGACCTCGAACCCGCTGACGGCTTCATGCAAATAAGCAAAATGTTCCAGCACTGGGGCGGATCAATCCAAGCCTGGTACTGGACCACACGTTACAGCCCCGACCCCCTAAACATGCCCATCTCACTGCTAATCCAACACGCGCTTTCAGCAAAAAACATAGGAGCCGAAATCCTCCAGTTTGAACCTTACTGGTACTTCTTTGACAACGGACAAGCAAACGAAAACCTGAAAATTCTAGAGACTATGCTGACTTAGCCCTTGTGAACACCATCGTTGTCTCGCAGTTTTATTGATGATGCATAACAAGTCGTAATACACAATACTTATATTCCGTTTCAGTTCTACATTCAGCAATATTCAGAGGCGGCTTTAGTGTGAGTTATGGTCATCAAGGCATAAAGGAAAAGAGCGATGCAAGCAGAATCCAAGAGGTCACGTCGCTGCGGCGAGACAACTACAAAGTAACCGTCTCTCTGGACAAAGAGCGCCCCATGTCCAAGTCGCCGCTCTACGAGAAATATGCCATCCAAAAATATGACCTGCACCCAAACTTCAGCTTCTCGCATCTGGATGATATGATTCCCAAAGGCACACCCGAATACTTAGACCACGGACTCCACTACGTTGAGCGCATCGTCCGTGCGCTTTACTACTTCAAGCAATGCAGCCTCATCGGACCTTCAGGCACAGGCAAAACCCACATCGTCTACCTCGTGGCTGAACTCACGGGCTTGCCGATCTGGGAAGTCAACTGCGGCTTAAGCACCAGCAGCTTCGACCTGATTGGGCGATTCATCGGTTTAGGCAAGGAAAACTGGGTAGACGGCTTGCTCACGCAGTGGCTCCGCAAAGGCGGCATAATGTACCTGGACGAAGCGAACATGATGAAGCAGGACGTAGCCACCAGACTCAACCCCGTCCTAGACACCAGAGGACACCTAGTCTTGAACGAGAAGGACAGCGAAGTCATCGAACGCCACAAGTACGGTTACATGATAATCAGCATGAACCCTGCCACAGCGGAGTTTTCAGGCACCAAGCCGTTGAACGCCGCCATGCGCAGGCGAATGGCAGTCTGGATAAACTTCGACTTCCTCAGCGTCGGCGAAAACATCTCACCCCACGAAGTCGACATGCTCAGAAAAAGAACCAAAATAGACGAAGACACAGCTTACAAAATCATCCAAGCAGGCGCCGAACTCCGCAGGCAATACAAGGCAGGCGACCTACCCTATGGGCCGTCGCTTGGTGACTTGATTAACTGGGGAACCCTCGTGAAAGACGGAAACACACCTATGGCTGCGGCTGAAGAGACAATAATCGGGTTAACAAGCGACAACATCGAAGTCCAAGCAGACGTGAAACGCATCCTCGAAGCCGTCTTCAACAAACAAACATAGGGAAGAACCGCTTCATGGGGTTTCTTGACTACGCATGGACAATTTCTTTTCAGAAAGACAACCAAAAAGTCAAAATTCTCCAAGACACAACCCTGCAGCAGCCCACGCTAGAGCTGGACGGCTACGGATACACCGTGAAACTGCCCAACGTCCAATTCCTGGAAGACGGGCAAATCCAGTTTCTCGGACAAAAGTTCCCCTCCAACGCCGCAGGCAAATCAAAAGTCGGGCGACTCTTCAGGGCTGCGGTACTTCATTTGACGACGCATACGCTGACGCCTCTGCCGAAAGAAAACATCGCCCCCAAAGCGTCAGACGGCATAACGGAGGCGTTTGCAAGAGCACTAGTCAGAGACACGTACGCCAACGCTTACCTCCAGGCATGGTACCCAGACAGACTCATCGACATCGCCTACGCCAACGCATTAGCCTACCAAAAAATCAAGCCCGCAGAAAGAATCTTCGCACCCTCCACAAGAGTCATGACAGCTTTGCTCACAAAAACCAACATGGGCGCAGTCAAAGGAAACCTAACACCCACGGAAGAACAAACAGTAACCGCGTCATCACAAGAGCTGACAACGCTGAAAGAAACAATCCTGGGTTCCATAACAGGCGACCAGACCAACTTAGAAGCATTTTTCGCTGAAAAAGCCCAAAAAATAAAAAACCTGCTCGACCCCTTCGGTCCATTCTTGGAGGCGCCCTCATTTCCGTACACAGAAAGCATAGGCAACTGCAGCATCTACACCGAAGCCGAAACATCAACCGACGCAGACGTTGAAGAGGCAATTATAAGGTCCCTCGAAACCTTGGGTGGCTCCGTGCCCGCCGTAGACAACATTGAGGAGTGCTGGAGACCCGAACAGGAAGCCGAAGCACTGCAGGCATTCAACTCTGACAAGTACCAGAAGGAACGCAGAGAGAAAATCAAGTCCAAGATTACGCCCTATATCGGGTTGACACGGTTTAAGTCATTGGACTTCCCAGACGAAGACTACACACAATATCTCAGGGCAAAAAGCCTAGTGCAAGGAACAAGCCGAAGACTTCTGGACGCACTCAGGTCAGCCCTCGACTATCTGGATGAAGATCCACGGCAGGAAATGGGTCAGCTAGACCTAACAGCCGTAATTCAGGCGATGGCAAGCAACAAACCAGCCACAGACGTATTCACGCTGGATGAGTACCTGAAGCAGAGCTTCGCCTGGTCCATAGTCCTAGACGTAAGCGGCAGCATGAAAGTACGCGGAGAATACGCCCGCGCCCTCGCCATAGCCGTGGCTGAAGCAGCAAAAGAACTCATGACCGACCCAACTTCATGGACGTTCTTCGGCTTCAGCGACCGCTTCTACATCCTCAAAGACAGCACCGAATCCTACTCGCAACGGGTCCGCGCCAGAATCGGCGGACTCAAATTCGAAGGACTCACCTACATCCCAGACGCCGTGCACATGGCGGGAAAAATGCTGGCCAAAAGATTCGAAGAACAACGCGTACTCATCGTCATCTCCGACGGCTGGCCATATGGCTACCAAAGCATGCCCATCGCCTTGAAGGAAAACGTGGACGAGTTGCTCAGGAAAGGCGTCATAGTCATCGGCATAGGCGTCGAAACCGACCGCATGGGCAACTTCTTCAGGCTAAACGCCTCAGTTTACAAGCCGAAAGACCTCGTCAGAATATTCGGCAACGTGTTCGCCGACGCTTCAGCGAAAGCCCTCGAAACCTAACCCTGCAAAATGATGGCTTCAGGCAACGGGAAGGCAGTTTGATTGAGCTTGCTTTTGAAAAGCTTAAACGCAATCTGGATTGGTGCTTCACAAGGAATAAATCATTTTCCAACCGACTATTTTCTGGATGGATATGAAGAACGAAGCAGACATCCCTTGCGCACAGTGTACTCTGTGGGACGCGAAAGCGAAAAGCTTCACGTGCAACCCCAACAGGTGCGACAGACTCTCAAGCTGGCTTCTGCAGAACGCCCAGAAGCACGCAAGCCAAATCCAAATGGAGCAAATTCAGCCGCAAATCCAATACGTAGTCTAAGAACAAGTAACTCTCTCTGCCTCCGTTTCATTTTTTTAGCCAATTTTTCAGCTTCACGTTCAAGAACCCATAAACAGAATTCTAGCCAGAAAACGCTGCAATCGTCCAGCAGCCGGAGAAGTTGAGCTCAGGCTAAGCATTCACTTGAACTTTGACGACGTAGAAGTCGTAGCGCCCTTGGGCGATGGAGTTGGTCCACCCAGCCAAGACATACTGGTTTCCGCCAGCATCAACCACGGCGTACGCTTCTTCGTAGCCGCTTCTACCCACCGTGCAGCTCCACAAGACCTTGCCTGCATCGTCAACCTTGAAAAGCCAGAAGTCCCGCTGCCCATTCCCAAACGAGAAGGTTATGCCGCCGACCAAGTATCCGCCATCCTGCGCAGGCGTTAGACATGTTGGGGTGTCGAAGCCTGTGCCGCCGACGGTTTGCTCCCACAGCAGATTTCCGTCCAAGTCGATCCGTCCCACGTAGGCGTCGCTGTCTCCTGCACCTTTCGAGCGAGTGTCGCCTGCAACCACGCAGCCATTCGCTGTTGCTGCGATTGCGTAGGCTTTGTCGCTTTGTTCTCCGCCGTAGATTTTGTTCCAAATCACGTTTCCGTCCGAGTCAACTTTGAGTACGAGGAAGTCATAGTTGCCGTTTCCAGTATAGTCGTTGTAGCCTGCAACCATGAGGCTGCCGTCCTGAGCTTGGGTGACTGCTCTTCCCGCTGCTTCGCCTAATCCTGGGTAAGTCCTGTTCCAGATGATGTTGCCGTCCGCGCTGATTTTGACGAGCCAAACGCTGGAGTTTTCGGTGTCTGTGGATTCTGAGAGCCCAACGAGGACAAAGTTTTGCGCTGTTCTGGCTGCAGAAAACAGTTTGTTAACGCCTTCGCGTGCCTTCAGTGTGAGATTCCATTGTGGGGTTCCAGCTTTGTCTATTTTCATCACGTAGCCTTCGACTTTGCCTGAGGGCAGGAACACGTTGCCGACGAGCAGAAAACCGTTGTCTAGGCTGAGGACGTTTCTGAATTCGCTGCCTGCATCATAGCTGTAGGTTTGGTTCCAAACTGCGTTTCCGTCTGGGTCAAGCCGCAAAGCCCAAGCGGCTGTTTTGCCTTGTTCCGCTGAGGTTGAAGAGCCAACCACTATGTAACCGTCTTCGGCGTTTGCGGCGTAGAATGCTCTGTCGTCTCCGTTTCCGCCATACGTTTTCTCCCAGACCATGCTTGGATTGGAGTTGAATTGCCCTAATGGGGCGTTTTTGGCTGTTTTGTTGGGCTGGGAAGTTATGACTGCCATGTTTGAGGTTACGAGGGATACTATGGCGATGACTAATAGAAGGACGAGAAGCAGGCGGATCGGGTTTTTGGGTATCTGCATACCTTGATGCTTATCTCCTTTCTTGTGAGCGAGAAGACAGGGAGGAACGTGAGCGGAAGAAGGGTGGCTGGAGGCTTTTGCCTATGTTTCTTTTCCAAGAAGTTTGGTGAACAGCATCTGCAGGGTCCAGACGAAAGCGTTGTAGTTGGTCCAGATGGCTGCGGTTTTGTACTTCTTTTTCTCTCCAGATTCCTCTGATATATCGTTTTCGTGGAAGGCAATTAAGAGTTCTTTTTTGTCGGAGATCATAAAGCATGGGAGGCTTTGTGCTTGCACGAGGCCTAGTTTGTGTTTTGGCCACTGCATTTGTTCAACGAAGAAGAGGCTTTTCGGCGAGTTCTCCGTAAGCAACGTGATGTCAAGTTTGGTTTGCTTGTTTTTCAGCTTGTCTGTGAAGTCGCTATAATACAGTTGAGCTAAGTAGTCGTCTGGAGCGTAAATTTGGAATTCCTTTTCGGTTCGTTCAAGCAGTTCGATTGCTTTCAGGACAACTTGCTGTTCGCCTTCGAGCATCTGGAAGAGTTCTTTCTTGACTTTTTCAATTTTCAGCTGCGGCATGGAAAGCCAGAGTTCCACGAGGTTTGCTTTTTCTCTCTCGAGGAGTTTGATTTTCATTTTTTGCGCGTCAACAAGCAGGTCTATGGCTTTGTCAAGTGGGACGGCTGTGAATTTGAGTGGTTTTTCGAAGACTGAGAAGAGGATGCCTTTTTTTTCCAAATCGCGGAGGATTCGGTAGGTTTCTGTCCTGTGAAGCGATATGGCTTCGGCGATTTCGCCTGCTTTCTTTTCACCTACTCGTGCGAGGTAGAGGTAGACTTTGATTTCGTTTTTGAGCAGTCCGAAGCGTGAGAGCGTTTCCTCGATGGTGAGGAGTTGTTTGTTGAAGCCTTTGTCTCTTTTGACGAATTTTGTGGCGTCGCTTTTTTCGTCGTATACTTTTATGAGGTCGCTGTTGTTTCTTTCCAACGCAAGTTCCATTTCAGAGTTCTCCTTTGGTTTCTACGTCTGAATCGTAGCTACTGCTTTCGGTGACTACATATTAGTCAATTACGACCTCGAAATCTGAATCCGAACTCCACTTCTTACCTGAAAAAGAAAAATCAATGGAAAAAGCCAAACTGAACTGAGCAATGCATGATAAACCGACAAGCTTGCAAGTTCACTGAGACTTGACTAGCTGCTCGGAGAAGTTTATCCCCCTCTATTTATAGTCTCAACATTTGCTGACGCTTAATGTTTGGTTTTTGTGAGTTCCTTCAGAGAAGATACAGATTCAGTCTGCGGATGTGCAGTGCGGCTGTTGTTTCTGTGTGCGTTTGCAAGCGGGTTCTGCGCAGAACCGTGGAGAACAGCCTAGTTTTGGCTAGGCTGCTCACGGCGCCTACCCCCTCCCTTATTTAAAGCCTGAAACCTTAGGTGAATTATTGGTTGAAAGCGGTGTCTGGCAGTTCCGCCCTAGAGGTACTGCTTTATTTTTGCCGCAGCCTCATCTAGCTTTTCCCTGTTAACCTCTCTTAGCTCGCCGAACCTGGGCATCCGCGCACCTTCAAACATAGGAATAATGTGAACGTGTATGTGGAAAACGTCTTGGCCTGCGGCTTTTCCGTTCTGCTGGACTATGCTTATGCCGTCGGCACCTGTGGCTTTTTTGACGGCGATGGCAACGCGCTTCGTAATTTTGTGAATGTTGGCGACCGCTTCTTCCGGCGTATCATAGATGTCCACGTAGTGCTGCTTCGGAATCACAAGCGTATGCCCCTCGCCTACGGGTCTAATGTCCATAATCGCCATGACCTCTGCGTCTTCGAAGACTACGCTTGCTGGTGCTTCTTTCCGCACTATTTGGCAAAAAATGCAGTTTTCATTCATGGAATGCCACCGAACAATCTGTGTTTTGATAATTGAAGCAACGGTTTATATGTATTGCCCGTCTCTATTTCTTTCACAGAAGCCTCAAAGGTGAATTATATTGACCGAACTCGAAGACAAAGTCCGAGAGGAAGTAGGCAAAGTACTGGACCCTGAGACAGGACAAAGCTTCGCTGAAATGCAGATGATTACGAACGTGAAAGAGGAAGAACCAGGCGCCGTCAAAGTCGAGTTCATTCCGACGAGTCCGTTCTGCCCGATAGCGTTCAAGCTTGCAGCTGACATAAAAGCCGCCGCGAAGAAGGTTCCAGGGGTCACGAAGGCTTTGGTTTACTGCCGCGGGCACATGATGGAACAGCAAATCAACGAAATGACGAACAAGTAACCGCGCAAACAGCGGTTTCGGATTTTTCTTTTGCCACTTCTACTCTCAGTTTTGAGAAGGCAGTACGCTTTTGCAGGTTGTGCATGCGTTTTTCAGCGGCATCTTCGATTGCCATTCTCCAACTCAGCGGAATGGACATCGCGGAAGCCTGTGTGCAGTTTCATTCTGCTTTCAAGCCACAGTTTTCTGCCTTTGACGGCGTAGCGTTTGAGCATCATTGCGATTTTGTAGAAGTTTAGCTGTCGACTGAGAGCGAGCAACGCCAAAACGCCAAACGTAGCCAGTAAAGTGTACGCTGGGAAAAACAGAACCATAAGTGCGCCGATTGTTCCAAGAATCGCTAAATAGACGGCTCTTCTCAGGATTCTTCTGTTTCTCATTTTCATCACCAAAAGCACATAACTATAAGTTGCTTAAAGGCTTTTTGAACGCTGACGCAAACCCCAAAAGACTAAAGGACAGCTTATGTGGCAAGAATTAAGAAAAAGTCTCCTGCTTATGCTCCATTTCCTTGGAGAATTTCCAGAACTGTCTGCTACTTCATTCTGCTGAACGCCCAGGTCCCGATGCCAATCATTACCACGTCGAAGACACCCACAACCGCCAAGTCCACGAACAAAGGCTGCAGCTGGAGAGGCTGCCAAACACCGCCCAAAATAATTTGCTTCAAAGCATCAACTCCGTAACTCATCGGGTTCAACTTCGCCACAGTCTGCAGCCAGTCGGGCAGGTTCGGAATTGGGAACAGCGCACCGCTCAGGAAGAACAGCGGCAGATTGATGAAGCTCTGTATGGCGCCGAAGCTTTCGAGGCTGCCAATGAAACTCGCAATCGTTAAGCCTATGCTGACCAAGCCGAAGGTGATGAGCAACATGACGGGCAAAGTCGCGAAAAACGTAAGCGGATCAATCCCAAGCCCTAAGACAACGCCCAACGCAAAAACTATCACGCCTTGAATGAGGGCGTCGGTGCTGTCGCCGACCATTTTGCCGAGGAAAAGCGTGAACCGTGAAACGGGCGCAACCAAGACTTCTTTCAAGAAGCCAAAGTCCCTGTCCCAGATGACGGATATGCCCATGAACATGGAAGTAAACAGAAGAGTTTGCCCGATTATTCCTGGAAAAATCAGCTGCTGATACGTTAACCCAGGAACTGTGATTTTGACGATGGCGCCGAGACCTAGACCGAAAACGACTATCCACAGAAGCGGCTGGAAGAAACTGCTCACAATTCTCGTGCGGTCCCGCAGGTAACGTTTAACTTCACGCAGCCAAAGCGTATAGAAACCGCGGAACTCCGTCATTTTATCTGCCTCCGTTTTATGGCTGAGAAGCCATGCAGTTCTTTTCCGCCGTCTGCGCGTATTGTTCTGCCCGTGTAATACAGGAAAACGTCCTCCAGGTTTGGTTCCCGCAGCTGAATTGATTCGATGAAGATGCTGTTGGCTGTGGCTAACTCCATGATGCGGGGCATCACGGTTTTTCCCTGGTGCACCGTGATTTCTAATGTGCCGTCGATTATGTTGCTCTTGGTTAAGCCCAGTTTTTCCGCCGCCATCTTGCTCAATACATCCAGTTTAGCCGCTTTAATCAGCACGACATCGCCTTCCAGCGTTTCCTTAAGCTTGGGCGGCGTGTCCAAAGCGATGATTTTGCCGTGGTCCATGATGCCTATGCGGTTGCTGAGCCTGTCAGCCTCATCCATGTAGTGCGTGGTCAACACGATGGTTATGTCGTGGGTTTTTTTCAGCTCTTTGATGTAGGTCCAGATGTGGTCGCGGGTCTGCGGGTCAAGTCCAAGCGTCGGCTCATCAAGGAAAAGCACTTTCGGATAGTGAATTAGTCCTCTGCCGAGTTCCAGCCTGCGCCTCATGCCGCCAGAGTAAGTCCTCATCAGGTCGTCGCCGCGGTCTTCCAGTTCGACGAGTTTGAGGATGCGGTTAATGCGGTCTTTCTGCTCACCAGGCGGAACGCCGTAGAGGTTAGCGTGCATGCACAGGTTCTCGCGTCCAGTCAATCTGTCGTCGATGCTGGGGTCTTGGAAGACTATGCCTATGGACTTGCGCACCTGCGTGGCTTCCTTGACGATGTCGAAGCCGTTGACTTTCGCCGAGCCTGAAGTGGGCTTAAGAATCGTGCACAGCATGCTTATGGTGGTGGTTTTTCCTGCGCCGTTCGGTCCGAGCAAACCGAAGATTTCGCCTGCCTCCACCTTTATGTCCAGTTTGTCGACGGCGGTGAGTCCGTTGAAGGACCTGGTTAGCTGGTTGGTTTCAATTAGAGGCGTCATGTTTAGTCACATCATTTGTTCGTTAGTTGTGAAAAACGCAGCGGAGAGCTTTCATGGCTTTTTGGATGGCATCTTTTTCGTCAACGCTGGTGCTGCCGAGTTTCTCCTCTAGATAAGCTAGGGTCCCTTTCCGTGAAGCCTCCAGGATTGCGAATCCGCGACGCGTGACAGATAGGCTTACCCGTCGTCTATCTGCTGTGCATGGTTGCCGCGTCATCAGCCCATGTTTGATGAGGTCGTCCACGAGCTTCGAAGTAGAGGGCAATGTGAGTCCCATGTGGTCTGCGACTTCTGAAAGTGAGGTGCCGACGTTGCGGTTTACGAAAAGCAAGGTGCGGAACTGGGGGACCGTGAGGTCGGGTGTTCTGCGGCTGCGCATTTGAGTTCTTATGTCTCTCATGACTATGGGGACTACGTCGAGCAGTTCTCGGGCGCATTCTTCGGTCATATTAATTGCCTTTTCTAACAATTCGATATGCTAACTAATTAATGTTCTCCCCGAAAAACCTGCAAACACACAAAACCCTAACCCACAACACGCAAAACCAAAATACAACATGCCAACATGATAAACTAAAGCTGAACCAAATGCAACTCAAAAAAACCGCCAAAACCGACAGCTCCTACTTCCTGATACTCTGCGTGATGGGCGCCTTCGCCATCCTAAGCTCAACCATGTCCAAAAGCCCAGTGTTAAACCCCTTCGCCACCAGCATAGGAACTCCCACGGATCTGCTGGGGTTCGTGGCTGCCGCCTCAACCATTCCCGGAATCCTCATCAGTCTGCCTGCCGCTTCCCTCTCAGACATAATGGGAAGACGAAAAGTCCTCCTGTTTTCCGCGCTCATCTTTGCATCCGCGCCGTTCCTGTACCTTCTGGTTTCGACGTGGTGGCAGCTGGCGCTTGTGCGGTTCTACCACGGCTTCGCCACCGCAATCTTCGTTCCCGTGACGGAGGCAACCGTGGCTGAGCGGTTTCCCATGAAGCGGGGAGAACGCATATCTATCCTTAACTCAGCCACAGGTATCGGCAGGACGCTTGCGCCCATTTTGGGAGGAACAATCCTGACAGCGGGCGGAACCATCCTCATCGCAGCGAACTATGCCTACCAATCGCTCTATCTGGCAGTGGCAATCGCAGGCGTCACCGCATTCATACTCGCTTTTCTTCTGCTCGCTGAGAAGAAAAAGACTCCAGCCCAAGCCACAGGCGCCAAGAACGTTGCCAAGAAAATGTTTCAAGGCTGGCGTGAAATCGCCCGCAACCGCAGCGCGGTACTGGTGAGTTTCGTTCAAGCAGGCCAATACTACGTCTACGGGGCGGTGGAGTTTTTCATCGTCGGGTATTTGATTGAGTCGGCAAAGCTGGACGCGTTTTATGCTGGGGCGTTCCTGAGCGTTCAGGTTGCAACCGTAATTGTCGCGAGACCGCTGTTGGGAAGAATCTCCGACAAAAAGGGGCGCCGAACTCCCATCATTTTGGGTTCAGTTGTCAGCGCTTTGCTAATGCTGGTAGTTCCCTTCACAACAGAATTCCCACTGCTGCTGCTCATCTCAGTCGCATATGGACTTGGTTTCGCGATGGTCATCTCGTCAACTTCGCCTCTCATGAGCGAACTCGCACCACTCAGTCTGGTCGGCGCGTCCATGGGGTTCCTGTGCACCATGATGGATGTAGGCCAAACCCTCGGACCATTCATTAGCGGAGTTGTCCTCGCGAGTTTCAGCCACCAGTACTTCGCCCTTTTCGCTTCGCTAAGCCTCGTACTTCTCGCGTCAACCGCGGCTTTCCTTTTTTCCAAGGCGGGCAAGAAAACGCAGGCCCAACCACTGGCAACAAATTCGTGAGCCTTCTGAGAATCGGAACGTCTTTAAAGGAAAAACACGCTTGAAACTCTGGGTTAATCGCATGTTCGTACACGCGAGCGTCCGAAGCAGCAACATGAAAAAATCCGTAAACTTCTACACCAAACTCTTGGGGTTGAAGCTGCTGAGTCGCCGAGAGGTACCTCGAAACAACGCGGAAATCGTTTTTCTCCAGGACCCAGAGGCGAAAGGCGCCACGCTTGAACTGACCTTTTACCGAACGCAGAAGAAGTTTGTGCAGGCTGACTACGAGGACCGCGTTTTCGACCACCTTGCTTTCGAAGTGAAAGACATGACCAAAACCTTGGAAGCGATGCGGAAGGAAAACGTCACCGTAACCGATGAACCCTTCAGGCTGACGCCGACGGGTTCGCTTTTGGCGTTCGTGGAAGACCCCGACGGTACGCTAATTGAGTTGATAGAAAAAGCTTAAGCGCCCCTTAATGGAACTATCCATTTAGAGTTTCACGGAGAATACGCGCTTTGTTTTCTGGTGAGACCAAATTTGCCTGAGCCTCAAATTCAAAAGAAACTCACGCTCTTCGATGTAACCAACCTTGTAATTGGAGCCATCATAGGCGCTGACATTTACGTGGCTTCATCCTTTGGCGCTCAAAGCCTCGGTCCCTTCTCGTTGGTAGTGTGGGTCATCGCGGGTTTAATCGCCATAGTTATCGCCCTCTGCTTTGCCCAGTGCGCTGCGCTCGTTCCTAAGGTGGGCGGTCCATACGCTTACGCTAAACAGGCGTGGGGTCCGTTTGCTGGCTTCACGGTTGGCTGGAGCCTGTGGTTTGCAGAGTGGATATCGCTGGCGGTCTTTCCCATAGCCTTCACGCAGTACCTCATGTTTTTCTTTCCCAATCTGGACCTCCCGTCGCAGATTCTGATAAAAGCGCTGTTCGTTGCATTCCTCGCCGTAACCAACATCGTGGGCGTCAGAGCAGCAGGCAGAACTAATGACGTGCTGACAATTGCGAAGCTGGCTCCGCTGATTTTCTTTGCTGTCGCAGGAATCACTTGGATTGCCTTCAACCCTGCTTCAGCCGCGGCGAATTTTACCCCTTTTTCACCTTTCGGCTTCACGAATTTCGGCACCGCCTTGGTTTTGATTTTTTGGGCGTACGCTGGCTTCGAAATATCAACCATACCTGCGGAAGAAATCACGGAGCCTCGCAAGACCATACCGAAAGCCATAGTGCTTGGAATCGCGGTCGTAACCGTTTTCTACTTGACAACTAACGTTGTGCTCTTTGGCATTCGAAACTGGAACCTGCTCGCAGGCGATTCCGCACCGTTGGCGACGGCAGCGAACTCCATGTTCTCTTCAAACGCTGTCTTGGCGCTGGTCGGGGGAGGGTTAGTGGGCGTCGGAGCTCTAATTTCTGTCGCCGGCTCAAATGAGTCAGGTATGATTGGCACATCAAGGCTTGGCTATGCTCTGGCTGCAGACGGACTTTTTCCAAAAGTGTTCGCGCGGGTGCATTCTAAGTACAGGACGCCTTACGTGTCTATTGCGATTCAAAGCGTAACCGCTTTTGCTGCCTCTCTCGTGGGCAGTCTGAGCTTGCTGATCTCGGTGTCAGTTTTCTTCATGTCAATCTCTTACTTGGCGACGAGTGCGTCAATCTTCTGGTTCCGCCGAGAAGGACTGACTCCTCCGCATTTTTCAAAACGCCACCTCATAATTCCTAGCTTGGGCATAGCATTTTCAATCTACCTGATTTCCCAATGCACTCCAGTTCAACTGGCTATAGGTGTGCTGCTGCTTTTGGCTGGAGTGCCGATTTACATAAAATATTCGCCTAAGAAAGAGCTAATAGACCTCAAGAATGCCCTACTGTCAAGACAAGTTACGTTGCGAAGGATATACGAACAGGAGCAAGTATTTCTAGCTCACTTCATCCTGCATTTGAGAAAAGCTTTCCGAAAAGCAACAAAAAAAGAGCAGGAGTGAAAACCGAAACGTTTTTCCTGAGTTGACTTATGCGCTGACCATTACTTGCCCGTTTTCCACCTTTACTTCATATTTCGGTTCAGGCTTCAACGCTGGACCCCTGACCACAGCGCCTGTTTTGACGTTGTACTGTGAGCCGTGACAGGGGCATTCGACGATTTCGCCTTTAAGTTTGCCGTTGGTAAGCGTGCAGCTCATATGCATGCATTTATTGCCGATGGCGTAGTAGTTGCCTTCGAGGTTTGCGAGCAAAACAGGTTTTCCGTTCACGTTCACCGCTTTCATCTGGTTGGGCTTCAGGTCTGCCGCAGAAGCTACCTTGATAGGTTCCATTGCGGAATTCACCTCCAAAAAATCCATCAAATTCTATGGAAAAACGGGAATAAAACTTTTGCCGTTTAGGTGCAACCAGCTTTTGTGCAAAGGGATAAGTGCATAAACCGACCAAATAAACGGAAAAGGAGACGGATACGCGAATGAATGGCAAGCATTCTTCTGGACCTCCCAGTTTCCGAGGCAGATACTTCGGCATAGCCGTTCTGATTGCAGCGCAATACGCAATCGGCGCACTACATTTTGCTTCGGGAATAGCCCTACTTGTTCTAGGAACCCCAGACGTATACAGCGTCTACACGTAGTGTTCAGCGTGCTCGTAACTGTCTTCGCCTACGGCTTGTGGAAAACCATGCGGACAGGCTGGGTCGGAACAGTTGCAGTTTCCCTTTTTGTCATAACGGCGGATTCTTTAGCGTTCCTGAATTTACCCACCATTCCAGGTATTCCAGATCTGTGTTCAAATGTTTAAACCATTTCTCCTGAAGTTTCATATGCACTAGTTCGAATCTCTTCCTAGCGCCATTTTTCAATTGATTTCGTAAAAATATCTTGAATTTCTTTCGAGTTTAACCTGTTTTGCTATTAAACTCGGGATCATAATCCTAGCTGTCATACTGAGGTTAAGAACAGGAAGAGAATACCGATTTATTTCTTCGCTTAAGAATCAACACAGCCACAGCTATTATAGCAGTAACCAGCAGAACAGCCAACACAAGCAACACAATGTAGACGACATTAGCTTTGTTCGAACTATCGATAGGCAATGGACTAAAGCTAACGGGGACAGGTGCCCATTCGTAGCTGATGCTAACGTTAGAGACTGCTCCGTTTACCAAAAGTCTTATTCCATTTGGCTGGGGCCATTCGTCACTGCTGAGGCCAGTAAAGCTGGCGTTGCTACCGGCAAAAGGGTAAACGTCTATTGGCCAAGTTTCCGTTCCGCCGACCCCGCCGACCAGCTCGAATTGGATTTTGAATGTTTGCGTTCCCACTCCACTCAGGGTGTAGTTTAGCCAGCCTGGAGTTTGCCACGTTGCGTTGCCATGATAGTCGTTTGAATAGGGAGATATGAGTCGGTCGAAGCAGTTTATTGTTATGTTGCTGTTTTGGGCGGTTATGTTTAGATTTCCAGTGGTTGGACTGTCTGAGAGCATGTCAGTGCTTGGTGAGTTTAGTTGGAGGTTGGCAAAAACCCATGTGTCGTTGATGAGGGCGGCGCTTTCGTAGGTGCCGTTTTCTGCGAAGTTGATGGTGCCGTTTAGTGCCGGGATAGGGAACTGGGTTGTTGTTGTAAACGCCATTTGAGTTTTAGGGGGCGCTGAGGGAGTAGTTGTTTCTGCTTTTGCAGGAAACAAGAACGAGAACGAAATTATAACGACTGCACAGAAAGCCGCTATAGCCATTAAGGTTGCTTTTTTATTCATTACGTTAGTCCCTTTTGTTAGTTTCAAGGGCTTGAAATAGTCAACACATAGGTTTTTCAAATAATACATAAACCAAATTCCGAGTTTGTTTATGTTCTGGTTTTCTGCCTTATCAACTGAGCACATGGTTTCTTCTAAATGTTTTCCTTTTGTTTCTACTATATGTGTGATTGATTTTACTTTAATAATTTCTGTTCCATTTCCGAATAACCAAAACCAATTGATTTTAACCGTAACGCGGCACTACAAATAACTTAACAGCAGCCTCGCCACCAAATCTTAATATGCTGTATATTGTAACACCAACATTTTCTCCGGCGAATGCTATAGAAGGATACACGACGAGCAATCAGCTGACAAATGTTCCGTTTTTCCAAACGTACGCAGGAGATAACTTGCCATCAACTTGGCATGGCGTTTATGGTACAATACCTTCAGGAGTTTCAACAAAAACCTATGGCGGTCCCCGGAAACTACTATTGGACAATGGAAAGTGTAGCCGCCATAAAAGCGCTGGAATCCATGGCAGCGGCAACAAAAGCCAAAACCCGAAAAGACCTCATCCAAGAACTCTCCGAAGCGAAAGCGCTCCTTTTTGCCGCGAGAGAAACTGAGCCGCTGATGAGAAACGCCCTCCGATGGGTCATCACGCAGGTGGAGGACAGCGACGAAAGAAACGTCACCGAACTAGCCAACCTGGTTTCCAGCAGCTCGCAGAGCTTCCAGAGTTTGCAGGCTTCGGAGAAATCACGTACAGCGTGATAGCCATAATCTATCTGCTTCAGCGTCACGTCAGAGCCAAATACAAAATCTGACCTTTCAGCGAAGCAACCCTTGACTAGCCATCTACCGCAGCCTACTGCAGAAGAAAAGATGGGCTTGCTAACCCAGCTTTAACCTGAATCCTTGTGAAGAGAAATATCCGAACGGCGTTTTGACTTTCTCGCCGTAGACCATCTTCAGCAAGTTAACGTAGTCATTTCTCTCGTCCATTCTGAACTCGTATCTTCCTGAAGCGGATGCTATTTCTATTTCGAACTCATGCAACTGCGTTTGCTGTCCCCTGCTTATGTTTTTCAGGTTAAGTTTGATTTCTCTTATGGCATCGTTGTTGACGGCAAAATTGCCCGGAGTTTCCGACAGCGCTGCCGCTGGATCCATGCTGAGGTATCTCTGTGAGTAACTGAAAGAAGCTCGGAGTTGCTCTTCCCACTGCCCCCAGAACCCTTTCCCTTCCGCTTTTGCTTGGTCTCTGGCTGCTTGTATCGAGTCTTTCAGCATTTCGCTGGTCATCTGAGCGAAAATCATTCTCTGCCCTGTAACGACCGCCGTGAATGTGTCGTATCTTCCGAGGGACTTTGGCTTTCTGAGCAGTATCACACCTAGGGCTTTCTCTATGTAGTTTCTTTGGGGTGGCATTTGAGGTCCGTTCATTGATGGCTGCAAAGGCGCAGGCGGAGGCATCGCGTAGGTTGGCTGAGCCGCTTTGCTTTGTGTTGCTGGTTGAAAACGAAGGTTATAAGGGGCACCGCAGGTTCGGCAGAACCCTGTGCTGGGATTAATCTCTCCACCGCATTTTTCGCAAACGGGCATCTAAATCACTGGAGTGCATTTGTTGAGTTCTGCTTATAAATTTGCTCAAAATTGAAGTCTCTTGTCTCAAATATTCAAGAAAACAGAAAAAAAAAGTACACGCATATTCATGGGGCTTCGACTCAAACGGTGGAGCGACTAGCTCAATCATTGGCTGGCTTTTGTTACGCCGTGCGCAGTCTTCTCCCAGTAGAACGGCTTGGTAACCAAGTGTGCAAGTCCTCGCCAAGCTGCCACACTGATCAGCGTCCAGTACGCAGGCATGGTGACTGCAAAGGGCAGCGCCCTAAAGTTCTTCTTCTTCACACATGCTGCGACATAAAGGATAAGGTAAGCAGAGTTGCCTACCAGCAAGTTGAAAATGCATATTGACTGTATGGGCAGCAAGAAGAGGCTACCGAAAAGCCAAGGAGCAAACAAGGAGACCGCAGTGATGCCCCAGAGAATTGGGTTGATTATGGGCATGAAAATGGAGCCGCCGAAGGTGAACTGGAACAGCAGAAACTTCCTCCAGCCCACATCCTGCAGAAGCTTTTTCGGGTGTCGCATATGGACTAGGTAAGTTTGGGCGTGCCCCTTATACCATCTCGATCTCTGCTTTATCCAGCTCCAGACTTTCAGCGTTGCTTCCTCGTAGGTGTAGCATTCGAGCATGGCGGTTTTCAGTTTTCTCCTTGAAATCCTTACGCCTAAATCAGCGTCCTCAGTCACGTTATATGGGTCCCAACCTCCCAGCTCCCGCAACTGGTCCACTTTGAAGTGGTTACTTGTACCGCCTAAAGGTATCGGTGCATCAACTCTGTCAAGTCCTTCAAGGTAGAAATCATACCAGTAAGAGTACTCTATGCTGAACCATCGCGACAGCACGTTTTCGTTAGCGTTGTAGAAGTTGAGTTTTGACTGCAAGCAGGCAAGGTCATCTTTGGCGGCTGCAAAAGCAATAGCTGCCTTCTTAAGTTGATCTTTGTCAGGGTTGTCTTCAGCATCGTAAATCACGCATAACTTGCCCTTTGCCCTTAGTAAGCCGTAGTTGCATGCTCTCGGCTTGGTGGTGATGTCTGCCCTCGGCACGACGACGGGGTCAAAGACTTCGAGAAACTCTCTACACTCCTCTGCAGGTATGCCTTCAACCATTTCTTTCGGCTGGTCTCCGAAAAGACCTAGCCTTCGAGCTTCTTGGAGGGTTTCTTCGTCTTTTTCCTCCATGAGGATTTTCACGTCCAGCTTTTCTTTGGGGTAATCCAATTGGTACAGGTTTCTCATAACATGCGGCAACACTTGGGCTTCATGGAAAACTGGAACCAGAACTGTGTAAACAGGCAGATCTTCGTTTTTCACGTTGTCGATTTGGTCTTGCGAGATGAACGTGGTCTTGTCTGACCTTTGGAAGCCACGTGCGGAGATGTAAATCTTCATAGGATTAATTATGAAGTAAGCAACGTTTATGGCTGCAAAGAGAAAAGCTAAAGTGACAACAAGGTTTAATATCCCAGCGATAACCACTGCCAGTATCGCGCCGATTATCCAGAGTTTCTGGTTTTGGTAAAGCACTTTATGCGCGGATTCATCGGGGCTTCGGTAATAGAGGTCCAACAGGGCATTTTGCTTGTGGATTTCACGGTACACCGTTTCCACAGCCAGACCAACGGACTCTGAAGAAGCCAAGTGCCAATTGATTTTTCGGTTACCCAGCAAAATCTGCAGGATTATCATGGCTTTGCGGTTGAATGGGTTGGCAGAGGCTAACTCAGCTTCTGTTTTGGTAATGTCTAGAGGAATGATAAGGTAATCTTCCATGACCCGATAGGGCAATACCGTCAGGAACTTCAATTCATGACCTTTTCGGCAGTGCCTCTTGACCTCCGATTGGCTCAGAAAGGGAAGATTGACTTCGGCGGCTAAGTCTTGGAAGAAGGCTTCAGGTATTTTCACCTTTGCTTTCCGCAACATTGGGATTACGTCTTCTGCCCTTAATTCAGGATTCTGCAAAATCTTGGTTTCTTTGACGCCATTCTTCTCCAGCAAGGAGATTATTTGCTGCTTGTCTAAATGTAATCTGGGAGTTGACGCTTCTTTTCGTCCTACGCTGGCTAGGTTAACCTCTATTCTAGTTGTCTCAGTGTTGCGTTGCTCCATGCGAAATACCAGACTCTGTGCATGTTTATGCTAAGCTTTAGTGTATGTTAAGACTTGTGAATACTTAATATTTATTCAAAATACACACAATCCCAATGTACGTACTCGATGAACTGGGCTTTGGTGATTTTCAGTTTGGAAAACAAGATTTTGTCAAGATTGCTGAAGCTGACCTTGATTAGTTTCTCAACCATGCGTGTGTCACCGAAAAAGCAACTTAGCCACTAATGAAAAGGTTTGAGCGCAATTTAAATCTCTCTGCTTGGCTGAACCTGTTCTCTGAACCGCTCCTATGGAGCCTATTGGCACCTTAGGTTAGCGGAACAGGCTCGATTTCGAAAACCTGAGGCCAATCTTTCCCCGTCACGAAAAGCCTGCCATTTCCAGCGTCGTATGCGATTCCGTTAAGCACTTCTTCCGAGCTTAAGGCGGCTGAACCTTGCAAGCCCGTTAGGTCTATCCATGCTTTGACCTGCCCAGTTTGCGGGTCGATTATGGCGATTTTCTGCTGGTGCCAGATGTTGGCGTAGACGTCGCCGTTGACGTATTCAAGTTCGTTGAGGTTTGAGATGGAAGCGGCGCCGTCGTGAACTTGGACCTGACCAGTAGTCTGGTATGTCACGGGGTCCAGAAAGTAAAGGTTGTCTGATCCGTCGCTCATGATTAGGCGGCTTCCATCGTACGTTAATCCCCACCCCTCCGTTGGATAAGTGAAGTTTCGCAGAAGGTTGAAGCTGTTCTTGTCGTAGACAAAGCCCACGTGTTCCTGCCATGTCAGCTGGACGATGGTGTCGTTGACGATGGTTATGCCTTCGCCGAAAAACTGGGTCGGCAAATTTGCTTCCTGTTCAACGTTTCCAGTTTGTAGGTCAATTCGACGAAGCGTGGAGTCGCCGTAGAGGCCTGTGCTCTCGTAGAGGGCGCCATTTGCGTAGGCTAGGCCTTCGGTGAAGGCGTTAGTGTCGTGAGGGTACGCGTGAACGACGTCGTACGTGTATGTTACCGCAGTTGCGGGTGTGTTGGTGGCGGAAGGTGAGGGGGAACTTGGCTGTCTGCCGTTCATAGATGTCAGAACAATTCCGCTGACCAAGAGCGCCGCAACGATGACAAGGACGGCTATTATGTGCAACCCTTTCATATCTGTTCAATTTGCGCTTTCTGACTTATAGGCAGCGTGTTAAACCACGTCTTTTTCTGTTGAAAAATATCGGAGAAGCTGCGTTAACAGCCATTTTCGAGCGAGAAACCTCTGAAACGGCTCAAACGTGATACCGCAAACCTTAAGAATCTCAAAGAATCTACTTCTGCTTAAAAAGCACAAAGGTTGAATTCAGATTGGCAGTTGAAGGTTTTTTCGAAAACAAAAGGCAACCCGTTGAAGCAAAAGTCGGTGAGTTAACCCCGCAGTCTAGAGCGGTTAACGTCACAGCCAAAGTGGTTTCCAAAAGCGAAATACGCGAAATCCCAATGGGCAGAGACGGTTCAGCGCACAAAGTGTGCGACGCACTCGTCGGCGACGAGACAGGCGCAGTTTACTTGACTCTCTGGGATGATAACATCGAGAAAGTTAACGATGGCGACACGATACGCGTGGAAAACGGCTACGTGACCTTGTTTAAGGGCAACATGCGCCTGAACATAGGCAAATACGGTAAACTTGAAATGGCAAAAGAACCGCTTGCAGGCGAAGTGAACACTGAGAACAACGTATCCAGCAAAACTTACGAGCAAGAACGCAGACCCTTCAGAGGCGGACGAGGCGGCGGATACGGCGACAGACGCGGTGGCGGCGGCTATGGCGGTGGACGAGGCGGCGGCGGTTACGGTAGCGGACGAGGCGGCGGATACGGCGACAGACATGGCGGCGGTGGCGGTTACAGAGACCGGAACCGATATTAGTTCCGCTTTTTTGTTCCTTTTTTAGTTTTTCATTTCTTGTTTCGGTTTTTTGTTTGTGTCCGCAATTTAGTAGCGGTTAGCTGTTTTTCTGTTTCTGTAGGTTATTTTTGATTCCTACAGGTCACTTTTAATGTAGAATCGCTTCGTCAAAAAATGCTATTTGAGTAGTTTGAGGAATTCTTCCTTTGTTAAGCCTGCCTCTTCAATGATTGTCATCAAAAGTCCCTTCTTTATCTGCTCGTGTTTCGGAACAGGAACGATTCGTTCGTTCTTGAAGAGGACTATGTGGCTTCCTTTTTGGCGAGCAACCTGAAAATCAGCTTTTTTGAGTGCCTTGACGATTTCACGCCAGTTGAGCAGAGGGAGCTTCGATAATTACTTCTGCCTTCTCAACTTTCGCCTTGTTCTTCAGCAGTTTTGTTTTGATGTCTAGGTAGCCTTCTATGGCTTCTTTGATGTTTCTCAAGGCTTCTTCCCTAGTCTCGCCTTGACTCGCGACTGGAAGCTCCAAGCACTTAACTACGAAGCCGCCCTCTTCCGCAGGCTCCAAGAAAACCGTGAACTTGCGAGCAACCATTAAGACCACTACTGACAGCACATAGTTGCGACGTGCATATGAATCTATCTTAGAACTTAGACCTAGTATAGTGAAGAATTGGCGCTCGCGTAACTTTCGTCTACAAGAAAACCTTTTAACCCGACAGAGAGTTTTCACAGCATGAACAGGTGAAAAGCCGAGATGGTTGCCAAGAAAGCCGCAGCAAAGCCCACTGTCGAAGAATTGCTGGCAAAAGCCAAGAAGCCAGCGCAAATCGCTCCAGCAATGCACAGGTTCTACGAGGGCAAGATGCAGGTTATGCCCAAATGCGCCATAACCAGCCCAGACGATTTTGCCGTCTGGTACACTCCAGGCGTTGCCGCGCCGTGCAGGATTATTCAGGCGGATCCAGACAAGTCATTTGAGCTTACCAACCGATGGAACAGCGTGGCTGTGGTTACCGACGGCACGCGAGTGCTAGGCTTGGGTGACATCGGACCGGAAGCAGCCCTGCCCGTCATGGAGGGAAAAGCCATGCTTTTCAAGTACCTTGGCGGAGTGGACGCGACAGCCATTTGCCTCAAAACCAAAGACCCAGACGAAATTGTGCGCGTCTGCGAACTAATTGAGCCCACCTTCGGCGGAATAAACCTGGAAGACATCGAGAAACCCAAGTGCTTCTATGTGTTGGAGAAAGCCTGCGCCAAGCTTCAGATTCCTGTTTGGCATGACGACCAGCAGGGAACTGCATCTGTCATATTGGCGGGGTTGATTAACTCCTTCAAAATCGTCGGCAAAAAACCATCCGAGGTCCTGATAACTTTGGTTGGCGCTGGGTCAGCCAACATTCGCACTGCTTACGTGCTGATGAAGTGGGGCGTGAAGCCCGGCAACATAATGCTCGTTGACACAAAAGGTGTCGTCCATAAAGGCAGAAAAGACATCACGAAAGAAGAAGACCCTTGGAAGTATGAGTTAACCCAGAAAACAAACGGCGAAGGTAGAACAGGCGGCATCGCTGAAGGCTTCAAGGGCGTAGACGCGGTTGTCGCCGCTTCAAAACAGGGTCCAGGCACCATAAAACCCGAATGGGTCAAAACCATGGCGGACGGCGCAGTTATCTTTGCTTGTGCCAATCCAATTCCTGAAATCTGGCCTTGGGAGGCTGAAGCCGCTGGGGCTAGGATTGTGGCTACAGGTAGAAATGATTTTCCTAACCAAGTTAACAACAGCTTGGGTTTTCCAGGTATCTTCCGCGGAGTGCTTGACGTGAAAGCAAAAACAATCACCGATGACATGTGCATCGCAGCTGCTCAGGAGCTGGCGCGGTACGCTGAGGAACGCGGCATGAATGAGAAGGACATCTTGCCCAGAATGGAGGAGTGGGAGGTCTTTCCCAGAGAAGCCGTGGCTTGTGCCCTCAAGTCAATTGAGCAGGGAGTAGCCCGAGTGAAGCCCAGCAGGCAAGAGCTGTACGAACGCGCAAGCGCCATCATTCGAAACGCTCGACAGTCCACTGAACTGCTCATGAAAGAGGGTTTGATAAAGCCGCCTCCAAACGAAGCCAAACTCTGAAGCGACCTTCGCTGAATCTTGGTGGGCGCTTCATTTCGCAAGGGCAGAAAATTATTTAAGCGTTCCATGCAAATAGGGGCTGAGGAAATAACTATGCGTTTGGATTATACTTTGTACGTGTTAGCAGTCGTGTTTTTCGCTATAACACCAGTTTCCTTTGCCGTAGTTTCGGACCAAACTGCGCAAAGCCTGTATGCCGTGTCAACAGTTGCCGTGGGGCTCTTGTTTGTCGGCGTTGGTTATATGCTGAGGCCAAAAGTCAAAGCAGCAGCTTCCGCGCCACCGGAACCCGCACCTCCAGCACCTTCAGTTACACCACAGGCAGCCATCGTGGAGGCGCCAGTTGCCATCGTCTCGAAAACTGAAACTCCTTTGATGGAAACGCCCGTAGCTGAGACACGCATAGCTGAAGCACCAGCCGTCCCTGAGACAGCACAGGCAGCACAGGTTTCAGCACCTGCAGCAGAAGTTCCAGCGGAGGAAACCGCAGTTTCAGCACAGGGAACGGAGCTTACGAAGATAAGAGGCATAAACGAAAAAAGAGCAGACCAACTAAAAGCGAACGGAATAAAAAGCGTTGAAGACTTGGCAAACGCATCTGCCGCAGACTTGGCTGCGAAACTTGAGGTTTCAGAGAAAATCGTAAAGATGTGGATTGGAAGCGCCAAGAAACTGGTGAAATAGAAAAAAAGAAAAACTGCGGAGATAAGCACTACTGAATTTACAGTAGTCTCACTATGTTCCTTTTTTCGAGGCGCCTTAGAGCATCCAAAAACTCGTTTCTTTTCTCGCCAGCCAAGTTCAAGTTATGCATCATGTCTTTGACCAAGATTTTCGATTCGCCCAAGTTTTCGTGCCGTTTGTGTAGATGTTTGACGATTGATCGCTCCAGTTTTCCGCACCGCCAAGTGGTGTTCCGAATCAGAACAACGATTGTCCTCACAAATGTTTGCTCAGCGGGTTTTCGTTTAGACAAGTCTCCCATTCGTCCCCTCAGAGGATGTTGCTTCATCTTTTTTAAGGTTTTGCTTATAGCATCGCTATTATCTCCATGGGTTGAATAGCGGGTTGCACAAATAGATTTGCCGATCGCGCTCTTAGCCAAGAGCCTTTTTCAGATACAATCCATGAGCTTCGCCGTAGTAGCGGTCAAGCTTAGCAATTTTTGCGTACCCAAGTTTCCGGTAGAGACTTAGAGCAGCATCATTGTCTTCGCGGACTTCCAAGCAGCATTCCACCGCGCCTTTTTGCCTAAAGATTTCTTCAATTTCCCGGAGAAGCTGCTGAGCTATTCCCTTTCGCCGATGAATCGGCACAACGTCTATGGTGAGTATGTGTCCGACGGGCAGTTTTCGGTCAACGTCAATTCGCCCTATTACGAAACCGGCTATTTCGCCGTTGACGCGTGCAACCAAGCTGATGGAGTTGTATTCAGCAAGCAAGTAAGCTATCTGCTGCTTTGGAAAGGCTTCGTCTTTGAAGCACTGCTGTTCGATTTCGTAAAGCTCATCCAGAAGCCGAAGCGACGCGCCTTCTATCTGGGTCTCCATCTCTGCGCCTTAAACTATGATAAAGCTGGTGTTTGATTTTAGGTTTTTTCTGCAGCATTGCCTATTGGGAGCAGAACGGCTTTCAGTTCAATCCACTGCTGGGCTGCGAAGCCTATGCCGAACCTGAGCCATAGCGTTAGTATTCTGCTGAGGATTGTGGCTGTGGCACTTATTTCTGCGGGGACGCCCATCGACGTGTAAAGTGTGGTCATGGTTATTTCTGGAAGGCCAACTTCGAAGGGAACCCCGATGGGGATGGATTTGACGGCTACAACTATCGCGGAAGTGATCACAATGATGCTCCATGGAACTTGGTAACCGAGCGAGAGGAAAACCAAGAAGGGAACGCTCATGCTGCATACCCAGTTAATTGCAAGGAGAACACTTGGCACAATGAGCGTTTTTGGTTTGTGGACGAAATCTTTCATTGAATCGTGAAAAATCTTGGCGTCTTTAATTGCTTCCTCTTTGAAGTGGGCAAGTTGTTTCCATTTTCCTCGTGTTATGAATTCTCCGAGCTTAATCAGCGCGTTGATTGCTTTTAGGCTCCAGGTTTCTTTGGCGCTGAGCATGAGCAGTAAAATCAGGATGACTGCGATGGATACTGTGAAGAACAGGATAAGATTGAAGATTAAAGGGTTAACTTGGGTTTCAGTGAGGAGCATGCTTATGCCTGCTATGAGGAAGGCGATGTTCATGCCCATTCCTAAGAGTCTTTGCGTGACTACGGAAGCCACCACCTTGCCGCCTGTTCCGCACTGTTCCCTGTTGACGAGGTACACTCGGCAGAGTTCTCCGCTTATGGATTCCGCGGGAATCACAATGTCCATGAATATGCCGTACCACACGAAAAGATAGGACCGTGTAATTGAGATTTTGACGTAGAGGGAGTCCAGGATGGCACGCCAAGAGACTGCGTAGAACAACACTTCTGCGAGGCTGACCGCAACGGCTGCGGAGTAAATCGCGGGGTCTGCGCGTTGGGCTGTGGCAATTATCTCTGGGATGTTAACGTTGAAGAGGAGGATGTACAGGAAAAAAGCGGCTAAACCTATGAGGGGCAGCACCACTGTTGTGAGTGTAATTTTGGGTTTAGCTGAATCCATCAGGTTTTATCATCCTTACTGGCAGTGAACGCTCACAGGATGGTGTTGTAGTATTATATGTTTTGTCCAAATTCGAGTGGTCTATCAGACCACAATATAATCAAGCGTTGAACCTGCTGCAAGTGTGACTAAACAATGTACTTGTCGGTCTTCTCGAAATCCCTCACAATCTCCATAACACGCTTAGGCGAGTTCGCTGCCTCAAGCGGGATGTTCCTCAGCAGAATCCACGGCGACTTCTTTGCGAGAACGGTCGCTGCATGCTCTTCTCCGAAGCATTTCTTGGCAACATCTACGACTTGGCGTCTTACTTCGACCTCTGAGAGTTCACCCAGCGCGTGGAGGTACTCGTGCAAGAGCAAGTTTTGTACACCAGCGCATTCACCAAACGCTTGCTGCTTAATGCAGCCTCCACTATGTCGACGAGCCTGCGGTTAAGGACGATGTTGTTGGTGCCGACAGGGTGGTACGCACCTACCTGAAGAGGCATATCATCAAGGAAAAGCATCATGCTGCCCCTATGCTTGCCAAAGGCAAAATCAACGGTTTCTTTGACGATTTGCCAGACTTCAGCGTAACTTGCGGCTGCGTCAAGCCTGTTGCGGAACTTGTCGAAGTTGTCGGCTTCAGGCTGGGTCAAGTTGTCGGCTCCTGATATGGGGAAATGTGTGAAAGGTACCTCTAAAATGTTGACTTTGACCTTGGGAACAAAAAATTGATAAACAACTGCTACGTCTGTCATACCACGTTAGGAGATAAACTGTATGTCAAGCAACATGCTGGTAAAGGAAATCATGACTAAAGACGTTCAGGTAGTTCGCAACGACACAAGCATGGCTGAAGTAATCGCCACCATGACCAAATTCGACCAAAGCTACATCATAGTGGAGATGAGCGGCAAACCAACAGGCATCATAACGGAACACGACATCCTCGTTCGACTCGTAAGCCAAGGAATAGCACCGAGCGCAGTTATAGCCAGAATGGTATACACCAACCCAATATTCACAATCGACGAAAACGCAACAGTCGAAGAAGCAGTCCAACAGATGAAACACTGGGGCGTCAAGCACCTACCCGTAACTGGAAAGAAAGGCGAACTTGTTGGCGTGCTGACCGCAGATGACGTCATGTTCGCGGTTCCCTCCATGGTCAAAACGATGGAAGAGTTCTGCCGCCCAGGCTTCAAACGAGTCAGATAAAACTCTGTTCCCCACGTCTTAGTGAGCTAGCAAACTTCCTCAACCAGAATTTCGCTCAGAAACTGGGAATTTAGGAGAAAGTTGGCTTTGCCTTACCCATTTTTTTGTTTAAACACGCATTAATGAACCCGTCGTATTCAGGTGAAGGCTTTCCGGGTCGGCTTTTGAATTCCCCGTGAAACTGCGAGGCGAAGAAGAAGTATTTGTCAGGGAGCTCAAGCGTCTCCATTCTTCTGCCGTCGGTGCTTTTGCCAGAGTAAACCATGCCGTTCTTGCAGAGCACTTCCAAGTAGTCGAGGTTGACTTCGAACCTGTGCCTGTGGCGCTCATAAACCTCATCTGTCTTGTACAAGTTGTACGCCATCGTTCCCTTTTCCAAAATTACCTTGTGTGCGCCTAAACGCATGGTGGCACCTTTTATTTCTATGCCCCGCTGTTCAGGCATCAGGTCAATCACGGGATGCGGCGAATTCGGGTTAATCTCGGTGCTGTTCGCGTCCTTCAAACCGCAGACGTTCCGCGCGAACTCGATGGTTGCCAGCTGGAAACCGTAGCATATGCCTAGGAACGGGATGTCGTTTTCCCGCGCGAACTTGACGGCTGCCATCTTGCCCTCTGTGCCTCTTGGACCGAAGCCGTAGGGCACGAATACGCCGTCGTAGTTTTTCAGGTCAGCTACGCATTCGGGGTTCTGCTCAAACTTTTCCGCTTCCAGGTAGGTGATGCATACGCGGGTTTTGTTGGCTGCGCCTCCGTGCCTTAGCGCTTCGCTCATGCTGACGTAACTGTCGGATAAGCCTGCGTATTTGCCGACTAGGGCGATTTTGACTTCGTGTTCTGGTTTCACGACGGCGTCGACGAACGTTTTCCACACTGTGAAGTCTGGTGGTCCGCATTTGTAGCCGAGTCGCTGGCAGATGAAGTCGCCCATGCCCTGCTTGTCCAGGATAAGCGGCACTTGGTAAACTGATTCTGCGTTGTAGCTGCAGAACACTGCGCTTTCTGGGATGGTGCCGAACAAGGCGATTTTGCGAAGTGCTTCTGCATCTATCATCTTTGGGCTTCTCGCGACTATGGTGTCGGGTTGGATACCGATGCGTCTAAGTTCGTTGACGCTGTGCTGCAGCGGCTTGGTCTTCATTTCTTCCGTTACGTCCAGAATTGGCACGAGCGCCAAGTGTACGTAAAGCGTGTTTTCGTAGCCTTCTTCCATGCGCATCTGGCGGATGGCTTCCAGAAAGGGTAAGCCTTCGATGTCGCCTACTGTGCCGCCGACTTCTGTGAGGACTACGTCTACGCTGGTTTGCTTGGAGATGGCTTTTATGCGGTGCTTAATCTCGTTGGTTATATGTGGGATTATTTGGACGCATCGTCCGAGAAAGTCGCCTCGGCGTTCCTTCTCTATGACTGACTTGTAAACCATGCCAGTGGTCAGGTTGTTTTCCTGTTTCAGGCTCAGGTCCAAGAATCGCTCGTACCAGCCTAGGTCGAGGTCGGTTTCGCCGCCGTCGTCGGTGACGTAGACTTCGCCGTGCATGTAGGGGTTCATGGTGCCGGCGTCAACGTTCACGTAAGGGTCAATTTTTATGACGTTAACTTTTAAGCCTCGGGTTTGAAGCATCTTGCCGATGGAAGAGGTTAAAATGCCCTTGCCAACTGAGCTGAGCACTCCGCCCGTTACGAAAATGTACTTGACCATGCTGGGTTCTCCGTAATGAACTACACTTCTCGTCTGGAATGTAATATAACTCTTTTGCGCATGAAAGTGGACAAACGTGCAAGAAGAACCTTAACTCACGTAAGAGCTGTTGCGAAGAAAAAATCTGGAAGTTTGTTACTGCGGTGGCGGCTGCGTGTACCTGTATCTGCGGTTTCTCCTGAATCCAATGTACAGAACCCAGAGTCCGATGAGGATTAGGATGGTTGGCCAAATGTACCCTTCAACAGGCACGTTCAACGTCACTGACAAGAAAAGAATCAAGCCTATGGCGAGTACCATTACGCCGAAGAACAGGGCGCCTATGCTAGCGTGTCCCCTGTAGTACTCGCGGTATTCTTCTCTGTACTGTCTGCGCCTCCAATGCGGGCTTTCGGTTTGGCTTTGGCTTTGACTCGCGAAGAGTGCAGCGCCGCAGTTGCTGCAGATGTTAGCGTTGTCAGAATTCAACGTGCCACATTTAGAACAGTAAACCATGCTCTTTTGCTCTCCTCGGTTTACTCGTAGTAATGCCTCTGCTCATAAGACTTTTGGTGCCCGCGAAATACAGATTTTCCCATTTTTCGTGAGCCTAGGATTCAAAACGCGTCATTTGGTTTGAGTTTCTTGCCTTTTTCTCCGAGTTTGATATGCAGTAAACGCAAATGTTACCAATATCCCAAGACCTTGGCTAATCCACACTGCAAATCTGTACTCTGGAGGAAAAACCACATTGTAGGCGATTATGTACACATAATAGGGCAAAGGAATAATGACGTAAAAGATGACTGCTAGAGAAATGAGAATATAGCCTACCCTGTCTATAACTGGCTTCATTCCTGTCTCTACTAGGCAGGTTTCTCGGACATTCTTAAAAGGTTTTAGAAAACTTCACTTTTGTTTGCGTTCTGAACCAGCGTTTTCACTTGATCTGTCCTTCGATGACCCTACCGCGTGAATATGCAGACTATTCAGCATTACGGCAAAGTAATTAACCCACGCCTCACTCAGAGATTCCCATGCCCGCACCCACCGCAGTCCAAATTCCACAAGCACTGCTCGACGCAATATTCGCTGGAGCAAAACAACTCTATCCACGCGAAAGTTTCCTGCTTCTCCGCGGCAAAAAACGCAAAGACATAATCCACATATCCGACTTGATCCTCGCTCCTTTTGCGGTGCATGGACGTGGATTCGCAAACTTTTCACCCCACATGTTACCCATGGACTTCTCCATCGTCGGCACAGTCCACTCCCATCCTTCAGGAAACATTTCGCCTTCAAACGTGGATTTGAACCATTTCTTCGGCAGAATCCTCATGATTGTCGGCTACCCCTTCGAGGGCGAAAGGTGCGTTGCCGTTTACGATTCAAACGGCGAAAATCTTCCCCTAGAAATAGTGAAAGAATAAACACACGCCAAGAACGCCATCGCAAATTCGGAGGGCAAAGTTAAATTCTAACCTGCCATAAAACACGTAACCATGAAAATAACCACAGTATTAGGCGCAGTCGCCGCGGCAGTGCTCCTCTTCTTCGGATTCATATTCCTACTGTCCGCTGGGTCCGTAGTCCTTACTCAGGAACAGCAGGTTCTGAGGCTGGTGGAAGGCGGCATACTTCTCCTCGTGGGCTTCGCCGTAATCTACGTCGTTTACGCTTTCTCGCGCAAACCCACAACCGTCATTCAACAGTTGGAGCTGTCTGGACAGATGAAAACGGCACCCATAAAGTGCCCCAACTGTGGGGGTTCCGTTGAGGCAAGCGCCATCAAAATTACCTCAGGCGTGCCCTACGCCACGTGCCCCTACTGCGGAAAAACCTTTGAAGTTGCCGAGGAACCAAAATGGTAAATAAAACCTGTTTTTTCGCGGTCATTTTAGTCTTAAATTTCATGTTGATGGCTTTGGGCACTGTTAACGCCCAGAACATAGTTTACAGCATTGACCATGAATACGCTCAGATATTCATTAACCAAGACGGCACTATCGATCTGACCTATAACATAACATTAACGGTGACGTCAGGAGTTATTCACGGATTCTATGTTGGTCAACCAAAAAGCGACTTCACGCCAGGTCAAGCATTGGACCAGTTTGGAAACACTCTAGCGGTTTCCTCTGCTAGCAGCGGCAGCGATTACAGAGTTGACGTAACATTGAATCAGCCTTTAACAGCTGGAGACAGCATCTGGTTTACGGTGACAACGAACGTTGCAGGCATGATAAGCAATGACACGCAAAACCCTGGCAACTTGGGTATGCAGTTTGCGCCGCAATGGACCACAGATACACCCATCAACGATGTGCGGGTGCAGATTGTTCTTCCACCGGGCGCCACAACGAGCGATGTGTTAACCACTCAGAACTTCTACAACAGCACTGCTATTGTGGAGGGCAGACTGGCTGTCTTCTGGCAAATCCCCGTCCTGCAAGCTAACCAGCAGTACTTTGTTGGTGTGTCTTTTCCAGCCAAATACATGCCTAACTACAATCCAACTCAATCCTCGGGCTTCGGCGGTTTAGCAGACATCCTTCCACTCATTGCTCTGCCAATAATTGCAGTCATTGTAGTCATAGCTATTGTTGGAGTTGCGAGGAAAAGCAAGTATTCTTCGCCTAAAGTTAGCATGGAAACATTGGGCATAAGACGCGGCTTAACAGCCGTTGAGGCTTCATACCTTCTTGATTTGAAGCCCACACAGATAGTCACCGAAATCCTCTACAGCCTACTTCAGAAAAGAGCTGTTTGGGCACCGGAAACTAAGCCAGCGCTTAAGCTTCAGGTGCTTGCGCCTTATGAGAACAAAACAGGCACTGCCGAAAATCCCTTACGGTATTATGAGATTGATTTCCTTAACTCGCTTAAACCTGACGGCACGTTAGACGAAGAGAAACTGGCACACACTGTCATGTCTCTGCGGGATACGACTGACAAGAAACTGCAAGGTTACAGCCGAAAAGACACCATTGACTATTACAGAAAAATTGTAGACCAAGCATGGACTCAAGTGCAGCAAGCTGGAACCGAACAGTTAGCGTCAAACGCTTACGACGAGCAACTGCTCTGGCTCATGCTTGACCCAAACCAAAAAACAAAAACAGAAACAATCTTCCAAAACAGAGTTTTCCAGCCCGACCCACTTTGGTTCTGGTGGTGGTACGGGTACACAACATATAATCCCCACCCCACTTATCAACCAAACGTTCAGGCACCCGCACAATCAGGTAAACCCCCAGCAATTCCAGGCGCAGAATTTGCAAATAACATTGCCACATCTGTTGAGAAAACCTCAAACAGCATAGTGGGGAACTTAGAAAAATTCGCCAACTCCATCGTCCCGCCACCACCCAACGCCTCCCATGAACCAGCGCACCATAAAGCAGACTGCGTCTGTGCTTGCGCCACATGTGCTTGTGCATGCGCTTGCGTATCATGCGCTTGCGCCTGTGCAGGTGGAGGTGCACATTAAATGAGCTTTGTGAAGAATGTTTTTGGCAAACAAAAAATTCCTGTCGGTCGTTATGCTTATCGCGGTAAGGATAAGTTTTCAGGCATGTCGCTTCAGCTCAGGGTTGAAGAGAGCGGGCAGGGCGTTATGGTGATTAACGCCAACAGCGTCCTCCATTTAAACCACACTGCAACGGCATTCGCTTACTTTTTCATGCAGGGCATGCCAAAGAAAGAAGTGATCAAAAAGATTCGCAGAATGTACCGCGTGAACTCTAAAGACGCCCAAGCAGATTACGAGAAAATTGTCTACACGGTCAGCACGCTGGCTCAAACGGAAAAAATTGACCCTGTCACTTTTCTGGAAATTCAGAAGGAAGAACCTTTCAGTTACCAGTATTCAGCGCCCCTACGCATGGATGTTGCTTTGACGTTCAGATGCCAAAACGATTGCATCCACTGCTACGCAGGCGGACCCACAAAACACCCGAGTTGAGTACGGACCAGTGGAAGCAAGTTATCGACCGCTTAAGCGACATCGGTATCTTCATCTTGACTTTCACAGGCGGCGAGCCCACGCTGCGGGAGGATTTGCCTGAACTGCTGGTTTACGCGCAGAACAAGGGCATGGTAACGGGGCTAATCACCAACGGAAGAAAACTGAAAGACAAAGAATACGTTGCCAACCTTGAAAAGGCAGGGTTAGACTTCGTGCAGGTAACCCTTGAATCCCATAAGCCTGAAGTCCACGACAAAATGACTGCTTCACCTGGCAGCTGGAAAGAAACTGTGGCAGGCATCAGGAACGCCGTTAACTCGCAGATTTACGTTACCACCAACACCACGCTCAGCAAGCACAACGCACCAACGTTCCTGGACACAGTCAACTTCATAAAAGCGCTGGACGTGGCGGCTTTCGGGTGCAACAGCCTCATCTACTCTGGGAAGGCAAACGCCGTAAGCCAGGAGTTTGCGTTGACGTTTGACGAGTTGAACCTGCTTCTGCCCAGAATCCGCAGCAAAGCCGAACACCTCGGGCTCAAGTTTCTCTGGTACACGCCTACGCAGTACTGCCGCTTCGACCCCGTGCAAGCAGGCTTAGGCGTCAAAGCCTGCACTGCAGCGCTTATCAACATGTGCGTTGCGCCGAACGGAGACGTTTACCCTTGCCAGAGCTACTTCGAAAGCCTCGGCAACATCCTCACGGACAAGTGGAGCAAAATCTGGAGCCATCCGACTGCCGTGAAAATCCGCAGCCGAGCCTACGTGGAAGCCAAATGCAAGGACTGCCCGCAACTGCAGGTCTGTGGTGGCGGCTGCCCGCTGGAGCTTGAAAGTGAAAACTACGCGTGCAACGAATCCATGTAATGGAACAGCCGTTTCTCAGGCGCAAGCCCTTTTTAAAGAGTTGCCACAGTATTTAGTACCATTGAGTTCATGTTGGCAGGTTTGAAGTGAAAGCCGTTGACTGCTTCAAGTAGCGGAAAGCCAAAATTGGTGGTCTTCGATGTCGAAGGAGTTCTGATTCCTAGAAACCGCCTGTTCTTTGAGGTAGGCAGAAGTCTAGGCGTGGTGCCGCTGCTGAAGATTCTCCTCTACGGTTTCCTCTATGAGGTTGGCGCTGTGCGATTGACCGAGGCTTTGAAGCGCCTGTACAAAGTGGCACGCGGCGCCAAAGCCGACCTGTTTATCCGAAGCTACGAGAAACTGCCACTTATGCCAAATGCGAAGGAGGTTTTCGCACGGCTCAAAGCTGAAAACTGCAAGATAGCCCTCATAAGTTCAGGGTTGCCAACGTTTCTGGTTGAGAAACTGTCCAAAACGTTGGGAGCAGACTATGCAGTCGGCGTGGAAGTGGGCATCGAAGGTGAAGTTCTAACAGGGGAGATTTGGGGCGACGTCATACGGGACAAGGGGAAAGCACTTGTTTTTGGCGAACTTGTCGAGTCTGAAAGGCTCAGCCTGAAGGACTGCGTGGTGGTGGCGGACGACCGCAACAACGCCTCGCTTTTCGTCAAAGAAGTGCGGAAGATAGGCTACAGCCCAGATTTCGTCATACGTGCCAAGGCAGACGTCGTTGTGGACGGCAGATTCTCCAAGATTTTGCCTGCCGTGAACGGCGAAACAAGAAGCAGACGTCTCCCCTCCAAAAGTGACATATTCAGAGAAACAATCCATGGATCAGGTTTCTTTGTTCCTCTGATAGCTTTGTGGATTGGACTGCCGCTTGCGGTATTCATGATTGTTGCGGTGATTGCAGTCTATGTTGCGTCGGAGTGGACGCGGCTGCAGGGAAAAAACATGCCCATCATCTCGGTGATAACGCGTCATGCGGCTTCGCAGGCGGAACTTTGCGAGTTCACTTTAGCTCCGATTTACTTTGCCGTGGGCATACTGTTTACTTTGCTGCTTTTTCCTGCCCGAGCCAGCGGCGCGGCTATAGCTATTTTCGCTTTAGGCGACAGTACAGCCTCACTTATCGGAAGTGCGTTATCTGGAAGACCTCTGCCTTTCAACAGGGCAAAAACCTTGCAAGGGTCACTGGGCGGATTCTTTTTCGCTTTTCTTGCGGGCTCGTTTTTTGTGTCGCCGTGGCTGGCTCTTGTAGGCGCTGCAGTTGCCATGACGGTGGAATATCTGCCGTTGCCCGTGAATGATAATGTCCTGATGCCGCTGTGCACGGGCTTAGCGCTCATGCTCCTTATGTAGCGGATTTTTCTTTGCAGAACTATTCACGCAGTTGAAGAATTTTTCTTCGGTTTTTTCGGTGTCTTTTTCGATTTGATTAGGTCTTCTTTTTGCTTGTGACTCAGCTTCTTGAGTGCTTTCTCGCGTCTCATGGCTTCGGCGCGTGATTCAAACTGTTCAACATGCACGACTTTTTTGGGCTGGTGCATTTTTGTGTACCTTGCGCCTCTGCCGTTGGCGTGCAGCCTTGCGCGTTCATCGACGTTTTTCGTGTAGCCCGTGTAGAAGCTTCCGCCATTGCAGAGAATGATGTAGACGTAGTACGGCATCAAGAGTGCTCCTGGTTATTTGCTGTAGTAGTCAAGCTTTTCGTCATCGCGAACTGGCTTGGCAGCTTTTACCTGTCTGATTGCAGGTTCTTCATTTAACGTAAACATTACGCCTTTATGCAGAGCACGTTTCATGTACGCTTCAGGGTCCATTGCCTGAACAATCAAGTGGTCAACGTCAATTATGTAGATTTCTTGTATGCGCGCGTTTCGTATCCCGTCCTCGGTCACGGGCGGCTTCTGGTAGTACCAATCGCACAGATTCTTAATCTGCTCAACGTCCGTAGCCGTCCTTCTCTTTGGGGACAAGGCTAACGCTTTGGGCAGCGGCAGAACATAGTGAGGTGGAACTCCGATGGCGAATTTTCCAGCGAAACCGCTGTACCTTATTATTTTGCTTGCTAAGCGTGCATACGTGTAGGTTAAGGGGTCCATGGCGTGCTCTGGTGGAATGTAGCCTGTTTCAATTTCAACAATGAGGTTTCCAAAACCCTTCACCGCGTACAGGTCGCATGTTAACAACTCATCAAGCGGGTGCTCAACCTGAACCTCATACCCTTTGAGAACAAGGTACTTAGCGCATACAAGCTCCATGACTGAGTGATTGATTTTAACAACGTTCTCTTTTTGGAGGTTCACCAACTCATTCTTGACCTGGTTGAGTTTGCGCGCTGCCTGCTCGTCCATGTCGATTACTAATCGCGACTGCAGAGCGATTAGGTCTTTCTCAAACATTCCTTTGCTGTCCGTCATCTATTCCTTACCCGTAACTATGGGCTGCGTCGCTCACAGACCGTGAACAATAAGTTAGAGCTTCTCACAATATATAAACCCCAAATCATGCCAGCTCCACAGCTCTGAGTTAGCTAATCAGATTCATAACTTTATTTATTCAACATCGTTTGTCCCTTTTTCGCCAATCATCATGCTTTACTTAGGTTGTTATGTGTTTCAGCCAGAAAGCTAACCGTTGTCTCGAACAAAAGAAAACAAAACTGCAAAACCCGCACACTCAAGTTCCTATCCCAAAGAAGGCAGAACGCAAACACTGGGTCAACCTGCGTTTTAGCCTATAAATAAGGGATGGGGTGGGCGCCGTGAGCAGGCAGCGCGAACATATTTGGATGCTTTTAGGGGTTCGTTGCGGAAACCTATAGGGAGAGGTCGCTATTGACGCGTTCTCAACCAAAAAGTATGCAGATTCTACAAATAAGAGGGGCTATAGACTGCTCCGCACAACAGTTCACCAAGAACAAGGAAAAAGCTGGGATTTTAGCGACTGTACATCCAGTTAAGGAAATCCTCGGTTGTGTCAAAGCTCTTGTCCACGTAATCGCTGAACACGCGGTAAACATGCACGTCATTGCCCAGTGATGGACGCCAAATGTTCATCCAGTTATAAATTTCCGTCGATGCACTGTTCAAAGCAATATCGCCTAACGTGTTATGACTGTAATAGTCCCGCACCGGATCCAAAATCACAACCTTGTCGCCTGAGAACGGAATCATCACCCCAACATGTCCCGCTGAAGCCCCAGTTATCCAGACGCACTCCGCTGTATACCGATAATTAAAGTACGCCCGCAGCATGGAAACAAGCAGCACCGCAGTGTCTTCGCAGTCACCCTGCTTCAGCGCCAAGGTTTCATTCGGAAGCTGCGCCATCTGGTCAGTCTGCTCCAAACTCTTGGTTTCAAGGTCAACGGGGCTTTCTGGAAGGCTCGGGTACAAACCGTCTTCCCTGTACTTTATGTTGTTGTTAACCCAGTCATAGAGAGCTTTGATGTCTCCCCAATTGATGTCTGAACTGTTATCAGTTAAGGATTTTCCGACGATGCTGTAAGTAAGATTCACAACTTCAGGGTCAGAAGGAGTAATCAAAACTGTGAGGTCGCCATGCATAAGCCGCAAGTCAGTCATGCTTTTAAGCTTCTGGTAGTCAGCAACGTACTGGTCATACTCTTCTTTAAGATTTACATACAACTCCTGCAAAGCCTGCAAGCGAGATTGATACGTGTCATTTCCCGTGTCTGTGCCGTTGCTGCCTGGATTTGGCCATGAAGCTGGACTCTGCAGCAGAAAGTTAGTGTAGTTCCACTCCAAGTAACTGTAGTTATAATTGAGGCTGTTGTACTTCGACCACAATTCATTATATTGGTCTTGAAGTGACGCCAAATTGCTGGTCAACTCTGCATTCTTCACGTTGGCACCGTTCAAATTCAGGAACGCCACTGAGGCGAGAATGCTAACTATTGCGAGTACGGAAAAAGTCAGGACTGACTTGTTCATGCAAATTCCTCGCTTCACTAGGAACGACGAGAGTTTTTATATCTTATGAATAAAACGTGGAAATCGATTGGACGCAGGTTCGACCTGAATCATTGGACGCTAACAAAGCTGGAGCACGTTAAGCGTCAGTGTTCAGAATTCTTCCTTTCGTATAGGGTATAAACTCCCTGACGCTTTCAACCGAAGTTTTGTCCACGTTTTCACGCTGCTCCTTCGGCAACTTCAAAAACAAAGTCCTCAAAACCTGCCTCAGAATATCTTTGCCAGCCGCGTCACCAGGAACGAGAACAACAAAGAATCTGGTTTTGGCTTTCACAGCATCCACGGGGCCACCAAAAAACTCTTCTTTTCCGTCCGCTACCACCACGCCCACTGCAGTTTTCAAGGGCACACCACGAGTCCAGTTCCGTTTGCCGCTTACTGCAAATGCGCCGTGAGGAACAAACTCGCCTGAAGGACCACTCTTGCTAAACTGTTCAGGCTTAACCCAGTAAACATCGGCTGAACCCATGCTTTCGCGCCAAGCTCTGGAAAACGCAGCGGCAAACTCGCCAGCTTCCCGCAGCGTCTGTTCGCCAGGTTCTTTGCCTTCAGTTTTTATGACGGCGAATGGGGAACCGACAATTTCCGCGTGGAAGACAACGTCGTATGGCTCGGTGTACTTTTTGATGAGGACTTCGTTGCTCACGGAGTCTTTGCCTGCAACTACCAGAAAGCCTTCCGAAGAGGTGAACCAGCGGAACTTCTCAAACCACTCTTTGCTCTCGACTCTGCGCTTAGCGACTTCTTCCATGGCTTCCGCAGGAGCAGCAGTCTTCAAAGCCTCTACTTCGCTTACGCGTTTTTCAATTTCAGCCAATTTCCTGCGTGACTCCTCCAAGGCAGCCAGTACTCCTGCAGACTTCTGCTTGGCACGTTTTCCGCGGTCATAAAATTCTGCTGCATTCTCATACAGCGTCTTGCGCAGGCTCAAACTGCACTGCAAGTCATCTATGGAAACGTTGATGGCGAGATTTCGCCCATCAAACGACTCAAAAAACACTTCAGGAACCTTTCCAGCCTGCTTAGCAGCGGTTACTTCGGAAACCACCTTGCCGAGGTCTTTGCCCTCACGCCACACAGACGCAAATTTCTCCAGCAACATCTGCAGTTCACTGAAACGAGCGTAGAGAGCGTCGCCGATGCGCTTGTCCCGTGCCACTTTGCGTTCATCTTCCTGCAGAGCCTGTTCCTGTTCGGTAATCATGCGTTTCAGCCGTTCGGCTTCGCGCTTAGACTGACCAACGTCAACGCCAGCCACGGCTTTCTCCGCTGCGGTGACCCGCACGTAAAACTCATCCAGTGCGTCGCTAAAGCTCGGGTAAGGCTGAAGCTTAAAGGCGTCATATCGTTTGAGCTTAAAAGGTACAACATCACTGAAGCTGCCGTTCTCATCGAGAACTATGTTCGGCTCCAGTTTAGTAACTGAAATGGCTTGAAGCAAACCCTGCAGGGCAGCAAACAGCGCATCAACTTCAGATTCAGCCAGTGTGCTGCAAGGTTTTGTTTTTTCTATGCCAACCCTTAAAAGGAGCTCTTCAGCGTAGACGCCGCCTACACCCAGAAAACGGGCGATAGCCCTGACAACTTCAACGTCATCTGCTGTTTTCAACGCGGTTTCCAGTTCTTCTTGGGTGACTTTGAAGGGGTTTTTTCCCGCTGAAGGCGGAAACTGGTAGACCTCTTTTCGGACGATGTTTCGGTCGCGCATCCGCTTGAAAAACAACGCCTGCAGTATCTCGCCATTCTCAGCTGCCAGTATGACGTTGCCTTCGCCGAAAAGCTCCAGAATAAGCCGCAGTGAACCCTCCTTGGCTTTGAAGTGGAAGGTAACGACGCGCTCAAACTCGTACTGTTCAACGTTGCTTATCCACGCTCCAGGCAGGTACTTCCGCAGAGTCATGCAGAAAGCTGGCGGAGTCTGTGGCTTCTCCAGCGAATAAGCGGTCAAATGTAGCCTTCTTCCCGCTTCCAAGACAAGGCGCATTGGCGGTTCATTCGTCTTGTGGAGCTTCAGGAGCAAGGTTTTGCTGTCTAGTTGGTAAACGTTGTTTACCCTAGCGTCAGCTATCTTGTCTTTCAGTTCGTTGACTATAGCATGTAAGTCGAAGCTTGTGAAGTCCTTTTTGGGCACGGTTTGGCGCCACCATAACAATAGAATTGCACTTACTCTATAAATAGCATCGGCGAAGAATCGAAGAAAATACGTTTCAAGGTACTGGCACGTTGATGTTTCGGTTGCAGAGGAAAACGAGTCGAAAGCGTCGAAAATGCTTCAGAGGCTTCGCCATTTTCGCTCCTATGAAGAAACCGAAATATGGGCAAACAAGATAATATCTTGCAATGTTTTTAGCTGGATTACCAGAAACCGAAATGCCGATTGACATGAAGAAAAACGAAGTTGTCATCGAACTCCACAAGCCAAAAGCCACCGAACTGCTGTTTTTCCTCCTTTCTGGAACGATCATGAGCGTTCCCCTGACACTCTTCATCGACCAGTACGCGAGCATCCTGTTGATTGGCCTATCCGACTTCTACGTCGTTTTGATTTCAGTGGCGGTTTTTGCTCCATTAATCGAGGAATTCTCTAAAGCTTTTCCGCTTTTTTATCGGCATGGTGAAACCCAAAAGTCCATCTTCAGCCTTGCGGTGTGTGTAGGTTTAGGTTTTGGCATTTTTTGAGTTTCTAACGTACGTTTTTGTGTTGGGCAGTAGCCCTTTTGGCAGGTTGCATGGGCTCATCTTTCACCCTGCGAGTACTTCGATAACTGCATGTGGAATTGCAACTAAGAGGCCTTTGCCGTTTTATCTTGCATCAGTCAGCCTTCACTTTGCCAATAATGTTTTAGCGGTTTTGGCTCCTGAGTTATCGCTTTCAGCGATTATTGTAGCGGCGGTGTTGGTATCTTGGTATTTGTACGGGAAAACGAAGGAGAAATTCATTGAACAAGAACCTGTTAGCCGATGTTCGGAGAGCACATAAAAATAGTCTGCTTTGAAATGCAAATTTCCACAAAAATCGACGCATAAGGTCGCCTCTTGGTTGCACTTTGCGGTTCAGCGCAGAACCTGCCTGCAAACGCACATAGAAACAATAGCCTATCATGCAAGTGCTGACTGAACCTGCCCTTTCTCTGAAAAAACACACAACACCGCAACATCCAGCTTCAGCACGCGTTGAAAGTATAAATAGAGGGGGGATAGAATGCACCGAGCACAATAGAGCGCCTCAGCCAACAACCCATAGCCCTTTTCTGAAACACTCTCAGAAGCGGAAACTGTTTATTAACTAGGCAACTTTTTATGTAGATTCAAAACACACCTAATCGGATTGAACAACGTTGAATGCGCTGACCAAGATTTACTGGCTGAGAGTTGCATTAGGCGCCATTGCAGGGTTAGTGAGCACAAGCATTACCATACTCACTGGAACTACGCTTGCACAGGTGACAAACACGAGTACTCTGCTGAACGGGATAACAATAGCCTTGCTATTCTACTTAATATCGTTCTACGTTTTGAAAGCCAAGTACTCTTCACAGATCGAGAAAAAATCCAAAATCATGAGCATGGGCATATTCATCTACTTCTTCACTTGGATAATCATCTGGGTGCTAAGTTTAACCGTGTTTATAGGACCATTATAGCCCAGATAGCGGAAAACTAATCTTCTTCCTCTTCTTCTGCATCATCCAACTTTTTCTTCAAAAAATTCGCAATGGTAGCTTGACTCTTGTCACTCTTCAATGTCTCCAGCTGCTCTTTCTCAGGGGCTATATCGCTCTTAGCAGCTTGGGAAGCTGGAATCTCCATTCTCGTGAGGACACGCATGCAATCTGCCCAAGCAGAAAAGTATCCACGGTCAAAATCGCCGTGAAGCCCATTTCGTGTATGATCAAGAAATTCGCGCCTATAACCGTGTAAAGCTGCTTTGTCAGTCAGGTCCAACTTTGCGAAGAACGAGTAGCTGTCAGCCGTGGATTTCCGGGAAAGATACATACCGTACAAAGCCCTGAAGTAACCTCTGTTCCACTCAGTCTTCTGCATCTTCTGCTTTACCCTTTCCAACTCCCGTTCAGCCTCAGTGAATTGTCTGGCAACGACAAGTTGGAAGTACCGTGTTACCAACGCTTGGGATATAGGCATGCTTAACGACTACGACCTTTGTTCGCTTTCTCCTCTTCAGTGACGTCTTCTATGCCGTTTTCGGTTACTTTAAGGATTTCCTCACCTTCAGGCAAATACGGGCTTGAAACCAGCCTTGCAATGCGGATGGGACCGTGGGAAGCTTTTCTGAGGTAGATGCGCGTGTGACTCGTGTGCCCCACAATGTGTCCTCCGATTGGATGTGTGGCGTCGCCGAAGAATTGGTCGGGTTTAGCCATGACCTGGTTGGTCACAACGGCGACAGCGTTGAAGGCTCTTGCCAGAGCGATGAGTTTGTGCATGTGCTTGTTCAGCTTCTGTTGTCTGGACGCCAGCATTTCTCGCCCGATGTATTCGCTTCTGAAATGTGCTGTGAGCGAGTCGACGATAATTATTTTTATGTTGTTGGCTTTTATGATTTCGTCCGCGTTCTCGAGGAGGAACATCTGGTGGTCTGAAGTGAAGGCTTCAGCATAAATTATGTTCTTAACCACTTGCTCGGGGTCAAGACCCAAATGCTTAGACATTTGAATTATGCGTTCCAGCCTGAAAGTGTTCTCCGTGTCCACGTACAAGGCAGAACCGCTCAAGCCACCACGTTCAGGAGGCAACTGCACGTTCACGCACAGTTGGTGGCAGAACTGACTTTTTCCGCTGCCGTATTCTCCGTAAAACTCGGTTATAGTCTGGGTTTCCAATCCGCCGTCGACCATTTTGTCCACGGCTTTGCTGCCTGTTGTTAGGCGCAGAACAGTTTGACGCTTTTTGTACAGTTCGTCAGCACGCACAAAACTGATGCCTATCGCGGAACGTGCAGCTTCAATGATTTGGAAAGCTTTCTTTTCGCTGACGCCAACAGGTTCCAGCTCACGTGCAGTAGCCATGGCGAGCGATTCGACGGTGTGGTAGCCGAGTTCGCGCAGTTTCTGTGATGTTGCTGGTCCAACTCCTGGAAGGTCTTCGATGAACTCGTACTTTACCTTCTTCTCTGCTGTGCTTTCTTCTTTTTCTTGAGCTTCAACTGTTTCGTCTTCGGACATTGGTTTTCACGTTCTCAGTGCGTAACGGAGGGAACATTTGCGTTAAGCCATATTTAAAACACGCGAAGCTTATGAGGTTTTAGTCCATGGAGGGGTAAGTTAAAGTGAAGCCGTTTTTGAGGGCAATTCTGTGGTCAGCTATGCAGCATCAAGCCAAACTATAAGTATGCACCAGATTTCATAGAAAGCAACTGGCGAAAAGAGGGGAACAAGCGTGAAACAATCAAACGGCAACGTGGAGAAAGTGGCTTTTAACCTCATCAAACAGGCAGTTGTCTATTTGCCTATCGACGTTAAAGATGCTTTGCGTCGAGCTTACGCTGAGGAAACTGCGGAAACGGCGAAAACACAGTTGAAATCAATCTTGGATAACGTTGCGTTGGCTGAGAAGCGCCAAGCGCCGATTTGCCAGGACACGGGAACCATGATTTTCTATGTGAAAGCAGGCGAAAATGCAAGGAACTTGGGCAGCGTGGAGCAGGCGTTGGTGGATGCCACTCGGAGAGCCACTGAGGAGGTGCCTTTGAGACCTAACGCTGTTGACCCCTTCACGCAGAGAAACAGCGGAGACAACACTGGAAGACTTGTTCCTCAGGTTCATTGGGAAATCGTGTCTGGTGACAGCGTGGAGCTTACGGTTGTGGCGAAGGGTGGTGGTTCCGAGAACGTTTGCGCCTTGGGAATGCTGGTTCCAAGTGAAGGCTTGCAGGGCTTGAAGCGGTTCGTTGTTGACGCGGTGATTAGGGCAGGTGCACAGCCTTGTCCTCCAACGGTTTTGGGGGTGGCTGTGGGTGGTGGAGCAGATGCCGCCATGTTTTTGGCGAAGAAGACTCTGTTTAAGCCATTGAATGAAGCTAACGCTGATGCTGAACTTGCGGGTTTGGAGCGGGAGATATTGGATGCGGCAAACATGACTGGCATTGGACCAATGGGGTTAGGTGGGAAAACCACGGTTTTGGGCGTGCATGTTGATTATGCTTTTCGGCATCCTGCGTCTTTTCCTGTGGCGGTTGCGTTTAACTGCTGGGCGTCTAGGCATGCTTCGGCGAGAATCTGCGCTGATGGTTCTGTGGAGTTCTTGACGCGCAAAATAGCGGGTGCCAACTGATGGCTACGTATAAACTTCGGTTGCCTGTTTCTGAGGGCGAAGTTCGCAGGCTTAGGGTAAAAGACGTTTTGTATGTGAGCGGGATTGTGGTTACGACGCGTGACCAAGCTCATCGGCGAGCTTTGGAGTGGCATAAGGAGGGGAAGGTTTTGCCGGTGAATTTTGATGGTTTGGCGGTTTTTCATTGTGGTCCTGTGATGAGCAAGCAGGATGGTAGATGGGTTGCGGTTGCTGCTGGTCCAACGACGAGTACGAGGATGGAGGTTTTTGAGGCTGAGTTCATCGAGAATTTCAAGCCGCGTGTGGTTATTGGTAAAGGTGGGATGGGGAGGCGGACAGCTGATGCGTTGGCGAAGCTTGGTGCTGTTTACTGTGTTTTCACTGGCGGCGCTGCTGTTCTCGCTGCAGAAGCCGTAAAAAGCGTTAAGGGTGTTGAGTGGCTGGATTTGGGGATGCCTGAGGCGATGTGGATTATGGAAGTGGAGCAGTTTGGTCCGTTGGTGGTGGCTATTGATTCGCATGGGGGCAATTTGTTCTCTGAGGTCGCTGAGATGGTTGAGGTGAACAGGCAGAAGATTTATCGCAAGTTAGGTTTGCAGCCGTAGTTGCGTGCTATGTTTTTCAGCCTCTGTAAACTTGCTTTGTCGTAGAATAGTTGCTCGGAGCAGTCTATAGCCCCCTTATTTATAGCAGGCTGCATGCTTTTGGGCTGAGAATCCGCCAACAGCGACCTTCCCCTATAGGTTTCCGCAACGAAACCCTAAAAGCATCCAAATATGTTCGCGCTGCCTGCTCACGAAGCCTACCCCCTCCCTTATTTATAGGCTAAAACGCAGGTTGGACTTCAGAGTAGACTTGGTGACGTTAAAGCTAAGATCGGCTGCTACCCTGACCGATGTTCTTTGTGCAAAAAGCAACATGAGCTTTTATCCGTGCTGGGCTATGAAAGAGGCAAGAGAGAAAATTCAGTTGTTTGTTTTTGATTTTATCTTCGGGATGATGTCCTTCTGCATTTGGGAGACGCCGAAGGTTGTTATCTTGAATGTGTCGTCTTCGTTCTTGGCTGCCATGTCGTTCTTGACCAGTTCACCGAGCCGGGTGCTTGTTATTTTGCCGCTTTTGCCCAGCCTCGCCTGCAGCTCATCCTTGGAGAGCGCGGCGGTCTGCAGCAGGTTCAGCTTGTTTCCTAGGTAGCTTGCCAGAAGCCACAGCGCCAGGGTTTCGTTGTCTGTCAGTTTGTTCTTGGGTGCCAGAACGTTTGGTCCTTCAGGTGAAAACGCAATTAAGCCTTCACAGTCCTTGGCGAGCGCTTGCACATCGACGCTCAGCAACAGCTTCTGGGCTATTTCGAAGGAAGGGATTAGTTGGCTGAAGAACTTGTTCAGCATCAGCCACGTTTCCTGAGCTGTACCCTGAAACGTTTGCTCTGTTCCTATGTAGTTTACTTTCACGGTGATTTTTTCAGGTTTCTCGGTCAACTCATTTTTCCTCTTAGCTTTGACAAAACTTCCTCTTCCACCCATTTCTCGCCCTGAATCGTCAGCTTAAACTCTGGCTTCGCCGGGTCAGGCTTGAACACCTGCCCGCGTTTGGTCATCTCGTTTAAGCGTGCGGGAACCATGCTTTTTATGCCGCTGGATTCCAGCAGTCTCTGCACCTGTGATGCCGTGTTCTTCCGTTCTTCCGACGCGTATAGGATTAGCCCAACTGCCTCATAGTGCGTTAAGCTCTCCCGCGTCACTATTACTGGACCTTCAGTGGTCGATTCAACAATGCCTTTCAGCTGGGCTCCGCTCGGCACAAGCCTGCTCGAAACGAACTCAGAAAGCTTCTCCACGAAGTTCTCTGGAACAGACTCCAGCATACTGAGTATCTCCTGCGGGGTGTCGCCTTCAATGACGACTTCGCCGAAAGGAGTCTTTATTCGCGCTTCAATTTTCCGCATACAATATTCCTCATTGAGTAAAGCTTCCGCTTCTTGTCGGGCTTTGCCTATCCCACGCTATACTCACACAATTAGCTTTTTAGGATTTGTGACACCTTTGCGTCAATTTCATTTCAATTCTAACTTTGACAATTCATTACATCAATTTTGAGCAGCGCAGCAAACAATCAATATTTTACAAGGAAGGCACTAAGGAAAAAGGGTGCATGATGCGTGGAGAAACTAACGCAAAAGAGCTGTTGAAAGTTTTTGTTGTTCATGCTGCTGCTACAAGGTCTCTTAATCAGTTGAAGATTATCATTTTTGTTTTTGGCAATTAAAGGAATTTTGCGAACCTTAATAAGAGTTAACGCCAAACCAATAATTAGGAGAACCTTATGGACAGAATTTTTAAAAATATTCTGGTGCCTGTTGATGGCTCATCTTCATCCAAGATTTCTCAGGAGATGGCAATTTTTTTCTCCAAACTGTTTGGGTCTGAGGTTACAGTACTTCATGTGGTATCTCATGAACTGATGACTCCGGGAACACTGGCTTTTACTCAAGAGGGAGAGAAATATCGGAAAGACTACACGCCGATAAGCACATCAACGGGGCAATTTCCTAGAGCTGTGAAACTGCCCCAAACTAGGGAAAACAGTTTTCCCGAAGAAGTCGTCAGCGAGGTCACCCAGTGGTACTTCGATAGAGGAAAGAAAATTATCTCTGACGCCGTTGCCCTCTTCAAAAAAGAAGACATATCTGTTGAAGAAAAACTTCTAGAAGGAGCAAACCCGGCTGAAATTATAGTCGCCGAAGCCGAGAAATATGACTTCGTTATAATGGGCAACAGCGGCGGCGAAGAAAACGAAGAAGACCTTCACCTTGGCAGCAACGCGAAGAAAGTGTCCGCAACCTCAAAAAATCCTGTTTTAGTTGTGAGAAAAAAGAAGAAAGTATCCAAAATTCTTGTTCCCATCGATGGCACGGCAAAAGAACGTAAAGCTCTCGAATACGCCTCAAGAATAGCGAAACCGGCGAACGCAAAAGTAACCTTGTTGCATGTTCAAGAACGGCACATCTTGAAGCTGAGACCTGAAATCGAAGCATTCGGCACACAGATTCTAAAGAATGCCGCAAACATGATTGGAGTTGCGGCTGAACAAAAACTAATTTCCGGAGACCCAGCCAAAGCCATAATTCAAACGGCTGAGCAAGAGGACATAGACCTCATCGTCATAACCAGCGGAGGGTCAGGAAGTTTTAGGCATATTCTGCTTGGCAGCGTAAGCGACCACGTGTTGAGCCATGCAACCGTTCCAGTCCTGCTGGTAAAATGAACAGGCGAGATTTTGGTTTGGGACAACATTCTAACAGCATTCTATTACATATTGCAGTCGTGGCGAAAATGAGAGAAACGTAAATAGATGCGCTAACATAAACTCAAAGAATATGGTGCATTCAACTTTGCGTATGTATTCGATTTGGATTCTGAAAGCTAACTTGGTTGTTTGGGCAATAAACGCTTTGCTGCTTGTTATTCTGGTTTTGCTAACCTCCAGCTTAGCTAATATTGTTTCTTTGCATTACTTTTCCTTAGTGATACTGCTGGAAACGGGTGCTGCTTTTCTGGTTGGGGGTGCACTTGCGTTTTCGGGTTCAGTTTCGACCAGTAAGGCAAAGGAATATGTCCGTAAGTCCGATGATAGGTGGTCGATTGATAAACTTAGAGAAAGCGAGAAGAGAGCCAACAGGTACATTATCTTGGCTATAATCTTGTTCATTGAATCTATGCTTTTATCTTTTTCCGGAATTTAAAAAGAAAAAAGAGGAAGAGAGGCTATTTTTTCCTTCTCTTTACAAGCATGACCGCCGCAACAATAATAATTACAATCACTACGACAGCCACTATTGCGTATACTAAAGTAAGGTCGGTTCCTGTCGGCTGAGGAGTAGATGTGGGCGATGGTGAACTTGTCGGCGACGGCGAAGGACCAGCTACAGTGTAGCTTTGAATAAATTGGTAGTCTGGCGTGCCAGTTGAGTTGTCCATGAGATAGTAGTAGTATGTTCCGGGCTCAATTGGGTTGACTGTGAAGCTCCAGGCTCCGGTTGTGTCAGTCGTGATTTGCGTCACCAATTGCAGTGAATCTGGGAAAGTCGCGTTGTCGGTAGTTACCTTCAAGTCTACGGAATAGGTGGGTGCTACGGTTCCATTTGCGAACTTATAGGTTCCTGACAAGGTCAAACCAGTCGTTGCTCCGGCGGGTGAATAGCCTGCTAATTGCAGATAGTACCTGGCTTGGTCGAGGTCGTAGGGTCTTGCCGTTAGAGAACTGTCGTAGAATGGCTGAGTGGGCAGCATCGGGGTTACGCCGGGTAGTCCGAAGCCGTCGAGTAGGTTGTCGATGATGAGGGTTCTTGGAAGGGCGTAGTCGAATGCTGTTCTAACGTCTCGGGCTGCTTCAGCTGCTTTTGATGGGTCTGATTGACCGAGCGGGGTAGCTGTGCCTGTGCCGAAGATTGGGTGCTGCATATTGTAGCCGAATTCTTGTCTGCCAGTGCCGTCAAGGTTGAGTACTCTGCCCCATGCTGCGTCAATTGATGGAATGTCAAGTTGCATTTGATAGTTATAGTCGAGAACGTCGACTTCTCCGTTCTTCAAAGCTGCTAGGGCGGATGTCTTGTCTGCGATGTATTGAATATAGTAGTCGGTGATTCCGAAGAGGCCTTCACTTTTCAGAGCAGTTGCATTCCAGTATGCGTCGTTCCTGGTTAAGTGAACGAGTTGCCCAACTGGATCATAGCTATCCCATTTGTAGGGTCCTGTGCCAATTGGACCGGTGTAGGTTTTGCCGTTGATAGTTATGGATCCTTGGCCAGTGTCGAGTGGCGATCCTTTCCATGTACTCGGTTCCATGTACTGGAATATGTGCATCGGGATGATGTTGTTGGCGAAGCCGAGGAGGTATGGGTCGAAGTAGCCATAGGGTTTGCCGTTTGCCAGTACTGGAAGTTGTGCTGTGACTGTTGTTCCGTCAGCGGATGCTGCTATTACACCTTGTCTCGTGCCATTGCCCAATGTGACTGAAGTTCCGTTGCTGTAGGCAAACAGGCAATTGTCGCCGTAGACGCTTTGGTAGTATCCCACGAATTGGGACGCGGTATCAGGGTTCATGAGAGCCCACAAGGAGAAGACAACGTCGTCTGCAGTTAGGGGTTCACCATCGTGCCATGTTACTCCCTGTCTGACGTTGAAGTTCCAGGTGAAGCCGTCTGCGCTGTTGTTCCAAGATGTCAGCAGATTGGGTACAGCTATGTCGTTGGAGCCTAAGGTGGGCCATGGTTGTGCCAATCCGTTGAAGACAACGCCGTTTATAATGGTGTCGTACCACGAGTTGCTAATCGGTGGCAATAGGTCAGTGATCTCGCCTGTTGTGCAGTAGGTCACTCTGGTTAAGCCGTCGTTGCGTTTGAGCAGTTCTGGATAGGGCTGCGCATTGAAGTATAGCCAGCCTTCTCCACCATTTGGTGGAGTGTACCAGTTAGTTACATGCGGGTTGACAATTGCAGGTGCTGCTTGGTACATGATCTGCGAAGCGGGGGTATCACTGTAGTATATTTGTTGCCATGCCTTCAGTGCCGCTGATTGGGTTGCGGAGTCTGTTGCGGTTATGAATGTATCCAACTGCGCATTTGCTTCGGAGCTGTTGTATAGTTCGTAGTTTTGTCCATCTGGTGCGAAGAAGCCTTCTCCTCCGTAGAAGAGTTGGCGTGGTTCAGGAAGCAATCCGGGCGTCCAGCCTACTGCTAGAATGTCGTAGCCGCCGTCATCCCACATTTTGCCGACGTTTTCTCTTGCAGGCGTTAATGCACGGTCGTATACTGATGTCCATCCTAGGTAAACCACTTTTGCGTCAATACCTAGCTGCTGCAGATTCGAAGCGAATATTTGTGACCATTGCCGTCTAACAAGGTTCGCATTTCCTGGTGCTATGATAGTCACGTGGAATAAGGGTTGGTTACTCTGAGCCTGCACTTCCAATGCTGGTGCAATGGCTGAGGTCAAAAGAGCAATTACAGATATCGCTAAAAGTATTTTCTTCTGAATGTTCATTTTTTTCCCTGCCTATTTCTCTGGCTCTCTCTTTTCTCATGTAAACCTATATTAGCTTTTGCAAATCTGAAGCATGCGTTGTTTAGTTAGTCATGCTTTTTTAACAAAACTTAAGTACAATTCTCGCTATAGAATACCGACTTGTTCTGCAGGATGGGTAGCTTTGAGTAAAGGCGGAAAACTCGAGGGAGTTGGCAAAAGACTATCATCGATAGTAAGCAGTCCGCTGTTTAGATACATAGTCCGAAGACTTTTGTACATGATTCCAGTTGCTATAGGTGTCTCCATAATCACTTTTGTGACAATGTACGCTGCTGGCGATCCCATTAACCTTATCAGCCTCGGAAGAAACCTAAACGAACAGACCAAAGAGGGCTTGAGGGCTTACTACGGACTGAACCAACCTGTGCCTGTACAATACCTTGATTGGCTTGCTAACATTTTACGCTTAAACTTCGGAAGGTCGTTTACCTTCGGCGCAGATGTTAACACTCTAATCGGCAACTGGATACTCTACACCATTGAGCTGCAGATACTCTCACTCATTATCGCTTTTCTCATAGCCATCCCCATTGGCATAAACTCCGCCAAGAACCAGTACTCAAAAGGAGATCTGGTGGTAACATCTGTTTCACTTTTTGGCGTTTCCATGCCTACGTTTTGGCTAGGAGCCATACTCATAATTGTTTTTTCATTTAATCTTAGCTGGCTGCCATCAAGCGGCGCAATCGGACCAAGTTACGCCCCCTGGTGGGGCAACCCCATCCTCGACCACATTGCACACTTGATTCTGCCCACAATTGTTCTGGTTTATGTTACATTGGCTCAGAACATCCGTCTCATAAGGGCAAATATGCTTGAAGTCTTAAGGTCCGACTACATTTTAGCAGCCAGAGCAAGCGGATTGAGCGAACGAAAAATAATCTACCGGTACGCCCTGAAAAACGCTATAACGCCTACGATTACGTTTTTAGGAATTGCGCTTAGGCGCCATGGTTGGAGGTGCGCCCATGACCGAATATGTGTTTAACTGGCCAGGGTTGGGCAGACGTTTCGTTTCGGCTACGCAAAGCATGGATTTTCCCGTCATCATGGCAATCACAATGATAATCACAATTATGACGCTTGTCGCGAACCTCATTATTGACATTATTTACGTCTATTTTGACCCGCGAATTAGGCTAAAGTAGGTGAAACATCATGGAAGAATTGAAACAGGATTCGGCAGCTAATGGCGAAAAAGAAAAATCAGCTGTCGAACGCAAGCGGCGGTCAGCAAGTCAGTGGGCAGTAGCCTGGAGAAGGTTCAAGAGAAACAAAGCTGGCATAGCAGGTTTAGTAATCGTTCTTGCAGTGGTGTTCATAGGCATTTTTGGCGACTTCTTGGCGCCTTATCCGGCTTACCCAAGTCCAGGTTCGACAACACCTTTCGACAGAGGAGATGTCCGCGTTCCACCGAGCTCCAAGTATCTTCTTGGAACTTCGGCAATAGGCACGGACATCCTCAGCGACATCCTCCATGGAACAAAGTACGCTCTTTACGTTGGCATACTCGTTACTGCCATAACTATGGCGGTGGCGATTGTTGTTGGAGCTTTTGCAGGCTTTTTCGGAGGCTGGATTGATAACATTCTGATGAGGATAACGGAGGTCTTCCTTGTTATCCCCGCGCTTTTGTTCATCTTGGTTTTCGCGAGAATATTCACGTTGACTAACCCTGCTACAACCATAACGGTGCCTGTGCTAAACTTCACAATACCAGTTGGACTAACCTTGGTCATAGTTGTGCTCGCAATATTCAATTGGGCAGGCAACGCCAGAATGGTGCGAGGCGAATTTCTGAGAGTTAGGGAACTGGAGTTCGTGGAAGCGGAGAAAGCCTTGGGCGCAAGCGACATCCGAATAATCTTCAGACACATCCTGCCCAATATACTCTCATCCATCATCGTAGTATCGAGCTTGACGATTGCCGGCGCCATCCTCTCCGAGGCAGCTGTGAGTTTCTTGGGGTTCGGCGATCCTAACACGCTTACTTGGGGGCAGATTCTGCAGTCTAATTTTTCGGACATGCGCATAATTTGGTGGGCAGAAGTGTTCCCAGGACTAGCAATACTAATAACGGTTTTCGGCTTTAATCTGCTGGGCGATGGCTTATCCGACGCTTTGAATCCAAGATTGAGGGACTAAGGTGGCTGACACAAACAAGGAAGAACTGATGCTGGAAGTCAGCGGGATAAAGACCTATTTCTTCACGGAAGCAGGCATCGTCAAAGCGGTCGACAGCGTTTCCTTCAACGTGAGAAAAGGTGAATCGTTGGGCTTAGTGGGTGAATCAGGTTCGGGAAAAACTGTCACGGCGTTGTCTGTGCTGCGGATAGTCCCCAAACCGGGTAAGACGATTGAGGGCTCTATCAGATTCAACGGCGAAGACCTCTTGGCGAAGACTGAGAAGGAAATGCAGTCAATCCGCGGCGACCAAATCGCCATTATCTTCCAAGACCCGTCAAGCTCGCTCAACCCTGTTTATAATATTGAAACACAGCTAACAGACATTATTCTGGCACATGGTCAAACACGCAAAGTGAAAGGAACAACGTACTTGAAATTGCTCTCAAGAGGTCAATTGCGAGAAATGATAGCGACCTTTAGAACGGCGCGCAAGCCTATATCAAAGGCGGATTGCCAGAAGAAAATCATCGAACTCCTCACCCTCGTGGGCATTCCGGAGGCTGAGACGCGGATGCGCGAGTTCCCCCACATGTTCAGCGGTGGCATGAAACAGCGCGTCGCCATCGCGAGGGCTTTGGCGTTGCAGCCGACTTTGCTGTTTGCGGATGAACCGACGACAGCGTTGGATGTGACGGTTCAGGCGCAGGTTCTGGATTTGCTGGATGACTTAAAGAAAAAGATGGGCATGTCGCTAGTTATGATTACTCATGACATGGGCATAATAGCTAAAATGACTAACAGAGTTGTGGTTTTGTACGCAGGAAACGTTTGTGAGATTGCCCCGACCCTAGTTCTTTACGAAAAGCCTAAGCACCCCTATACTGAGGCGTTGCTCGCCGCGGTTCCCCGCTTAGACCGGAAAAAAACCTTGAGAGTAATCCCTGGCAACATTCCCAATCTTATTGAACCCCCAAAGGGCTGTCGATTCCATCCTCGATGCAAATATGCTCAAGGAGTATGCCAAGAAGTAACACCGCCTTTGGAAGAAATTGAACCTGGGCACTTCGTCGCCTGCCACGAGTGGGCAAACATCCGCTTGAAGGGAGAAGGGGAGAGTGAAAACAATCGCTGAAACCAATATAGTTGAAGTTAGAAACCTTGTCAAATACTTCCCAGTTTACACACGAGGAGTTTTGCTCAAGAAGCAGGCGGGAAATGTTCATGCGGTTGACGACATAAGCTTTGACGTCAAAAAGCAGGAAACGTTTGCTCTGGTTGGAGAAAGCGGCTGCGGAAAAACAACCACTGCCAGACTAATTTTGAATTTAATAGAGCCTACATCCGGACAGATCTTCTTCAAAGGAGAAAACGTGGTTGAAAAGTTCAAGTCAGGAAGCAAAGAGGAAAAACTGGGTCTAAGGCGGAAAATGCAGCTAATTTTCCAAAACCCATACGGCTCTCTTGATCCAAGAATGACAGTTAGCGACATCGTTTCTGAACCTTTAATTATCCATAAGCGTGTGCCGAAAAAAGAGCAGTGTGAGCGAGTTTACAAGCTTCTAAAACTTGTGGGGCTGGAAGAATACCATGCTGAAAGGTACCCTCATGAGTTCAGTGGCGGACAGAGACAAAGAATATGCATTGCTCGAGCGTTGGCCGTTGAACCTGAGTTCATTGTTGCTGACGAGCCTGTGTCGTCTCTGGACGTGTCAATTAGAGCTCAGATTCTTAATTTGCTGGGTGATTTGCAGAGAACCATGGGGCTCTCATTCTTGTACATATCCCATGATTTAAGTTCCGTGAGGCAGATTAGCCAAAGAGTAGGCGTCATGTACTTAGGTGAGATAGTTGAGATGGCGGACACCGATGAGTTGTTTGACAAGCCTCTTCACCCTTACACGGAAGCATTAATTGAAGCTGTGCCGATACCTGACCCAAAGGTGGTGACGTATAAGCCAGCTTTGCGGGGAGAAGTGCCAAGTCCAATTACCCCTCCTTCAGGTTGCCGTTTCCGTTCCCGTTGCCCACGAGCCCAGCGATTTTGTGGTGAGAAGCGACCTGAACTGATAGAAGCGAGTGAAGACCACTACGTCGCTTGCTTCCAAACATAAGGTAACTTGAAATACTGCTCCCTTAGCTTCAGCGCCTCAACTAGACTTTTGCAACTTTTTCTTAACGATTGCAGAAGCTACCTCAGGGTTTGCTTTGCCCCGTACCTCCTTCATGACCAAGCCCATGACTAAGCTGAAGGCGTTGTTTCCCATTTTCTCAACCGATTTGAAGTTCTCAGAAATGATGCGATTGACGAGATTCTCCAATTCGCCTTCAGAGAGCATCTTCAAGTTCAAATTTTCCATGGCGTCGCTTGCGGTTTTTCCTTCGTTTTTCGAGAGCCATGTAAACACGTCTGCTATCGCTTCTTTAGCAACCTCGCCTTCGCTGACGCGTTTGAATATGTCCCTTATCTGCTGGTCTGCAACGTTCTCCACCTGAACGCCGTCACGTTTCAGCGATTTCAAGCTCTCAGTCAGGAACGCCGCAACGGTAGTCGCAGACACATTGCTGTCCTTTGCGATTGTCTCAAAGAGCGCAGTGTACTCGGATTCAATAATCTGCTTAGCTAATTTCTCGTTCAAACCGTACTGCTTCATCATCCGCTGAATCCTTTTTTCCTCTGATTCAGGCAGGTTCAGGCGAATTTTTTCCACGAAATCCTCCGTTATCAATACCGGCGGAATATCTGTTTCAGGATACATCCTTGCAGCGCCTGGTCTCGGTCGCATGTACCGTGTTGTTCCGTCATCTTTTGCAGTGCGCGTTTCAGCTGGCACACCGTTCAAGATCTCACGCGCTCTTTCCGCGACAGCCTTCAAAGCATCCATCGTGTTCTCAAAGGTATCGGCGACGAAAACCACTGCGTCCTTAGCTTCAGCCGAAACGGCCTTCCTTACTGCCTCAACCTCTTCCGCGGTCACACCGTAGTTAGGCATCTCATCAGTATGGAATATTCCGCCCACTCTGCCCCAGAACTTCGCGCGGTCAGACAACTCGGTTCCTACACGAAAATCGGGCGCAAGCTCCCGTCCTAGGAAGCCAGCGAACCCTGGAAGTTTCAACGCCTTGACAGCTTGCTTTTTGTCGACTGCTTTTCGGATGACCTTACACTTTGTTTCCTTGAAGGCGTCTGTCACATCCACAATGTCTTCCTTGATGTCTTCGGTCTTCACGCCTTTGGCTTTCAACTCGTCTCTTACGGCGATAAGTCCCAGTTGACGCTGAACCTCGTATTCCACCACTTTGGAAATCAACTCAAGCTCCTGAACACCCTTAATCTCAACTAGCGCGCCGTTCGGAAGCGACACGTTCAAGTCTTGGCGGATGGTTCCCAAGCCGCGCATGACTCTGCCAGTGTCTCGCAAAATCCGCCCGATTGCCAGAGCAACCTCCTGAGCCTCCACAGGCGAGTAAATCACGGGTGCCGTTGCCACCTCGATGAGCGGGATGCCTAAGCGGTCGATGCGGTAACGGATAATTTTTCCTTCAGCCTCCGTGCCTGTCTTTCTGGCTGCATCTTCCTCCAGACTTGCTGCTTGAATGGGAATGGTTTTTTCTCCGACCTTAATCCACCCGTCCAAGGCGATTATGCACGTTCGCTGGAAACCCGTGGTGTTGGAGCCATCTATGACGGTTTTGCGCATGATATGCACTTCGTCAATCGGCTGAGCGTTCATCATCAGCGCCGCCGTCAACACAACCTCCACAGCCTCCATGTTCAGCGGATGCGGCGGCTCCTCATCCATCTCCACGAGGCAGGAGGTTTCGCGGTTAGCCTCATACATGACTTTGATGCCTTTCTGGAACTCAAAGAACGCTGCAGGGTCAATCTGCCCCAACTCGCTCTGGGTCGGCCTGAGCCTGCGCAAGAAAACAATTTCGGGATTATCTTTGAACAGCATGGGCGGGCAACTGCAGAACAGCTTTCCTGCAGTGTTGAGTTGCTGGTGAATCTCCAAGCCGACTTTAAGCCCCACTTTAGCGTAGTCAACAGTCATTTATTCTCCTCCTTCCTTGATTTGTGGCTCTTGCGGAAGCGTCCGCGGAGAAAACTCCCCCGCAATGTTGGTCTTGAATAGCTTCTTTGCTTCTTCAGGGTCTTTGGTTTGTCCGAGAACCCACATAAGCTTCACTAAGGCGGTTTCGGGGAACATATCGTCCGCGGGAACCACGCCCAGCTCAAGCAGGTCGCGCCCCGTGTCGTACACGTTCATGTTCACGCGCCCCCAAATGCACTGCGACGCCAAAGCAATCACCACGCCCTGGCTGACGGCGTTCTGGATGGCACCGAAGCAACGCTTGCTCACGTGACCCAGGCCTGAGCCTTCCAGAAGGATTCCTTTCACGTCTCTTTCCGCGTACCAGTCAATCACCGACGGGTCCAAACCAGGATAAAACTTGACCAAAGCGACTTTGTCGCTGAACTCAGGCTTCAGAACGAGCTTACGCGATGAGTCGCGTTTTCTATAGTCCGTTGCCAGCATGGCTACGCCTTGGTCGGTTGCCCGCGCTATTGGCGAGGCGTTTACGGGCTTAAAAGTGTCTCTTCGGCTGGTGTGGCATTTCCGAACTTTCGTTCCCCTGTTGAACACGATAGACGTGTCAGCCACCGTCTCGTGCATCGCAATAACCACTTCAGCGAACGGTCCGTAGGCTGCGGCTTTCACCGCGCCAATCAGGTTCGTGGCTGCGTCGGAACTGGGTCGGTCTGAACTGCGTTGCGCTCCCACCACTATCACGGGGACAGGAAGGTCCTGCAACGCAAAGCTCAGAGCGGCAGCCGTGTAAGCCATCGTATCTGTGCCGTGGGCTATGATTACGCCTTTTACACCCTTCTCAATGTGCTGGGCAACAGCTTTTGCCAGTTCTGTCCAGTGTTTCTGCGTGATGTTCTCGCTGTAAAGGCTGAAAAGAATCTGCGTGTCCACCTGCGCGAGGTCGGCAAGTTCTGGAACCACGCCGTAAAGGTCGCTGGCAGACAACGCGCTTCTGACGGCGCCTGTTCGGTAGTCTACTCGGCTTGCGATGGTTCCGCCAGTGCTCATAATCACCACTTTTGGCAACGTCTCTTTCTGCGGTGGAAGTGGAGGCGAAGCAAAAGATGGCTTCACGCCTATGCCGACTTTTTCTATTTTCACGTTTGCCGACAGGCGAATGCCTATGTTGTAGCCGCTCTTCATTTTAACCACGATATGAGTGTTGTCGCCGTACTCTGCTCTGGGGATAAGGATGCCTTCGTAGGTTTTTCCGTCATCTGTTACTCGTACAAAATCTCCAACTTCGCATCCTGACTTCTTGATTGCTTCTAGCGCTTCGCCCCTGTAACCTAAATTTTCCTCTGTATTGCTCATGTTCTCAGTTCCTCAAACTCTTTGAAACATAAACTCCGTCGCGTTCGTACCCGAAACGCATGTAATACTTCTTTGTGCCTAACGCACTTATAACTAAAAGCTTCTCTAAATCATAAATCTCACGTGCCACATGTTCTGCCTCGCTCAGCAGCGTTTCACCGTAGCCTTTGTGCTGCCAAGCACTTGCCGAATGCCTTCCCACAGGCACCAGCGGACCGTAAACGTGGAGCTCCCGCACAACCGCGGAAGGCACTGAGGAAATTTCAGGTCTGTGCGCTTTTGCCGAGGGAATTCGCAAGCGCAAGTACCCTATCAGCACGCTGTTTTCTGGGTCTTCTGCGGAGAGGAACACTTCTTTGCCTTCGGAGGCTTCGTAAGTGGTGGAGAGAATTTTCACTTTTTCCAAGTCAGGCTTAACCTTGTCAACTGCCAGTCGGTGCCCGACTTCTCTGCAGCGGATACACGCGCACCGCTCGCCCTGTTCCGCCAGTTTCTGGTGCACAAGTTGGCGCAGATTGCTTTTCTTGACACCTGCCACGATCAGCCGAGCTGGGATGTCTCTTTGCACACGCATAACGCGAACCCATGGCGGGATGATGCGTTTGACTTCCGCGATGAGGTCTGCGGCTTCTTCGGTTGAGTAAGGCTGGTAAGTGCCTTCTTGGTGCCACTTGTGGGTTTTTGTGCCTTCGATGACGAGGCAGGGGTAAATTTTTATCATGTCGGGCTTGAACGCTGGCTCTGTGAACACGGTTTTGAAGGCTTCCAAATCTTGCGTGGGATTTGAACCAGGCAGCCCAGGCATCAAATGGTAAACCACTTTTAATCCTGCGTCTTTGGCTATGCGGGTTGCTTCCTTTACGTCTGACACGGTGTGCTTCCTGCCCACGAGGCGGTAGATTCGGTCGCTTGGGTTTTGGACACCCAGCTCCACGCGGGTTACGCCCATATCCAGCATGGCGTCGACGTGGGTTTCTTTGCACCAGTCGGGTCGCGTTTCCACGGTTATGCCGACGTTGCGGGTTGTGCTTGTTTCCGCGTTGGCTTTTGCCTCTTCCAGATTTGCGGATTCTTTCAGTGTGATTGCGTCTAGGCAGCGCTGGATGAACCACGTTTGGTATTCTGGCGGCGTGGCGGGGAAGGTTCCGCCCATGATTATGAGTTCCACTTTGTCTACGTGGTGTCCGATGGCTGTGAGTTGGTCTATGCGGCTGCGGACTTGCATGTATGGGTCGAAGTTGTTCTGTGTTCCTCGCATGGCTGCGGGTTCGTGCCCTGTGTAGCTTTGTGGGCTGCCTGTTGTTGGTCCTCCTGGGCAGTATGCGCATGGTTCAGGTTGCGGGCATGGGTAAGGTTTGGTCATTGCTGCGACGACTGTGACTCCTGAGAGGGTGCGTGTGGTTTTTCTGCGTAGGACTGGTGTGAGTTTCTGTTTTTCTTTTGGGGTTAGGGCGTTTATTATGTCGGCGTTTGAGGGTACTGTTTGTAGGTGGTGTTTTGCTGCGATTTTTAGTTTGATGCGGTTTGCGTCTTCATGGGTGGGGGACGACAAAAGCATTAGGGCACTGATGATTTCTCGGGCTGCTGCGTTTTCTTTTGGCATTTGGAGTCTGGTCTAGAATTTTGGTGAACGGATAAATAAAGTGCGCTGGCTTCAGGTTAAGAAAATGAGTTCTAAGAATAGAAGTTGAAGGAGCGTTTACATCCAGTTTTGGCCAGGTTTCCGCTGCAGAATTACGCGTTTCTCGTAGTTTCGGCGAGTTCTGTTTTTTGGACTTGCCTTTGTTTTTTCCTTAGCCACGATTTTCGGAGTCTGCCCTCGGACTTTTCCAGCTTTGGATAGTGAACCGTGAGTTGGCATTATATTCGACCTGTTTGCAGATAAAGAATAAATGCAACACTTAAACCTTTACCTATTACTTCGCATTAAAATGCGAGCGTGCAGGGGTCGCCGAGCATGGTCAAAGGCGTAGGCTTCAGGAGCCTATCCTGTAGAGGTTCGTGGGTTCAAATCCCACCCCCTGCACCAACTTTCCAAAAGATTTATTATTTGTCATCGAGGGGTGTGCATAATTTTAAATCTAGCTACGCCTTCTTGTCTTCATGGAAGCCTGCGAACTAGTCAGGCTTATCGTCAACAAAACAGTCGTTCCGGCAGAGCCCAAAAGACGCGGAAACCCAGGCTACGGACAACTCAAAGCCATCAGAATCCTCGTCTACGCCAGACTAAAAGGACTCCAAAACGACACACGCATATACTGGCACCTCAAGAAACATCCGATCCAACGCAAAAAAGCTTGGATTACACCAAATACCCGACAGAACCACGATTGGCCGATGGTGGAAACGCTACCTAAAACTTCTAGAAGAGACATTCAAAAAGACCGCCGATATCATTCAGGTGCTAGTGCCAACCACACATCTAATCGCTGACTCGACACCGCTGGTAGACCTCTACGACATGGAAGCCAAATGCGGCTTCACGTGCAGAGGACACTTCAAAGGCTTTAAGCTCCACGCCGTCGTCAACCAACTCGGCTTACCATTGAAAGCCATAGTTACGCCGGGGAACCGTTTTGACTCGCCGTTTCTACCTAAACTCATCGAGGACCTTGAGGCGCAGTACGTTTTGGCTGACGCTGGTTACCACTCCCTGCAGAACATCAAAGCCGTCAGAGACATGGGCGCTAAACCCATCATTGCTGTTAACCCTCGAAGAAAAGGCAAGGAAGGCAAGGTTACGAATGCAGAGTTCTTCAGGGGTAGACGTTACCCCGCGGAGCAGTTCAACAGTCATTCTAAACATAACATCTTGAGGGGTTGCTGGGTTAGGCCCAAAGGCTTGTTGAAGAAGACTTCGATGGTTATGGCTGGGCTTGTAAGCATGGAAGCGAACGCTATCGAGGCTTTGCTTAGGGGCGACTCAAGCCTGAAACAGGTGAGCAAGTACTGGGATTAACCCGAATGAATTGAATGGTACGGTTCAAGATTGGGCAATCTTGGTGACACCCGGGTTAACCCATGCACTGCTCACTGATTCTTGAGCGGACAAACTATAAAAAATGAATTGTGCACACCCCTCGTCATCATATAGTTAGTGAAAACATCTCACTTTTAAAATGAATTGTACCTGTACTGAGAATTTGAATTCAGTTTTCATAAATTCTATATCTTAAAACGGCTTAACTTAGGTTAGAAACATATGGTAAACAAGAGAAGAATCCTCAGAATATTCGCCTCGCTTGGAATAAAAGGTATTCTTGCCCTTGTCTTTTTGACTACTGTAACTTTCGCTTTGGTGACCTACACGGAAACGGTAGCCGTAAATCCGACGCAGCAACTTACAGTTGGCGCTACCACCGCGTCGTGGACTATTTACGTGAACGAAATTGATCAAGTTAGGTACCTACCAGGTGGATTTGATGAGCCAACACTGAGCCCCAGCGACCCCAGCACTTACTCAGTTAAAGTCGTGACGGATTCCAACAAAGTTTGTGCAGTAAAAATCGAGTTAGTTTCTGCCGTTAATAACAGTAAATTCTCAAACTTCAACATCACTGTCAGGTCTTCATCAGGGGGGGCATGGAGCGATGAGGCACTTTACGCAGGCACGACTGGAGGAACGACAAAAACTTTCATAGATGGATTAGTTGGAGGAGATGCAGGTTACATTCACCAAGCTGAGTCAACCACGAAGTACTACGAAATTAAAGTTACGTACTCCTACAACTTGATTGATGAAACATCCGCAGTCGAAGTAGCATTTCAATTTACCCCACTGCCACAGGACTCATTCACCTAGATGAGCCGAAGCCGCTTCACTGTAAGGAAGATGGCACCAAGATGGAGAAAAAACCTGAGTACTTTAACCTGAAACTGCTCTTAGGCGCTACATCTCTAATAGTAGGTTTGCTTTCCGCCTCTTTTGCAGTATTTGGCTGGGCTGAACAGATCAAACCCCAAATCATGTTTGGCATCTACTCTCGCTATGTATGCGCGTTCGGAGGGTTTGGAGCAATGATTCTTGGAGCAATGCTGGTCAACGATTTTCTCGTTATGCGAAGATTAACCGCTGACCAAGCTGTGTCTCGTCCAATCGCGGAACCTCAAATTGACTTCTTGGTAGGCTTGAAGGAACAAGAGGAAGCTATATCCGCTAAGTAAATTGGATAATGCCTTCGATATTGTCTGCGGATTTAACTGCTTATAGATAATTTGCTTTTTAAATTATATAGTGCGGTTTTTGGGAAAGCCATAAAAACCAGACTAACCAATAAGGCGTGACCTGTATGAACAAGAAACTGATGATTACGCTTCCGCTTTTGTTCCTGATGTGCTTTGGCTTGGTTGGACAAGTTTTAGCTCAAACACGCGTGCCAGGCGTTACTTTTGGAGACAACATCATTTACTCCATTACTTCCTCATGGAACACAAGCAACGCAAGCGCCACCGCTCCACAATTCTTGGTGGATACTGTTAATGGTACGCTTGCATACAACGTGACGGTTACCTATGTTGTTAATGACAACGTCACTGAGACTATAGCTTGGAGCTTCAAGAATGGAACGGTTATTAATTCGTTTGCCACCATAAACACTGATACTGGAGAGGTTTATGAATACGTTCCTAATCTACGTGCGTTCCAAGGCTTTTACGACGCTAACCTACAAGTGAATGACCCCCTCTACCCGGGAAATCTTACACTTCCATTTTGGATAAATCAAACAATAACTCTTGATTATCCAGGCGGCAAGAGAGACACGAATGTTGTGGAGTACAGTTACGGAGTGCAAAATCCTGACAACGTAACAGGAACAGAAACTCAGTCCTTATACATTGACAAGGCAACAGGAGTACTTGTAGAACTAAAGATCTTCAGCCAATTTCCAGATCAAGACGGGACACAACTCTGGAAGTTGACATCAACAAACCTCTGGGCAGTTTCCGCGACACCTCTTGAGACGCCATTACCGTTGCCCATCATAGTTGCCATAGTGGCGGTCATTATCGTGGTAGTTGTCGCAGCCGTATATTTCAGAGGCAAGAGACACCGCCGAAAGAAATTCAGGCGTTAACTTCAAAGGCTGAACGGAACTGGCTCAAGACATGTTATCTCAAATTGTGGAAAGCCATAAGAACTAGACCTAACCATTAAGCGTGACCGCATATGAAAAAGAAACTGGTCCTTGCCCTGCCACTCTTGGCTTTGTTGTGCTTCGCCATAGTTGGGCAAACTTTTGGTCAAACTCGAACGGTCGGAGTTAACCCAGATGACACTTTCACTTATTCAATAGGTGCTTTTTGGAGTTCCCTCAATACAAGCGCCATCGTTCCAGAAGATTTGGTCGGCATAAACAACACAGTTTACGAAGTTGCCGTTTCAACCATTTCAGCTTCAAACGTTACTACACAGGACACTTGGCATTTTACTAATGGCACCGATGATTCTACCGCGATAGTGGTTCAAAACGTTAACTCTGGAGAATCATACCTGATGAAGGGGCTGATTAACATCGTCGGCGTCAATCTTAATCCAGATGACCTGCTGTATCCTTCTGGAGATGACCCCCGAAAAATAAATCAAACCGTAAGTGTTGACTACGGAAGCACCAAAAGGGACGCGGGCTCTGTTGTTTTCGACCACCCCACCGTGGATTCAAATAACTTGACGGCTTATGAAAAGGAAGCTTACTACTTCGATAGGGCAACAGGAATGCTCGTTGCGAGAAGTGATTTCATGTTTACAATTTCGGAGAACTTTTCAATCGTGATAGTATTGGCGAATACAAATCTCTGGGCAATCACGAAGTCCCCATCCATTTCATCATCCAGCCCAACGCCAAATGCGTCAACGCCTGCATCAGATACGATTTTCGGATTATCGCTGCCCGTATTGGTCGCAGTTGTCGTCGCTGTCGTAGCCAGCATAGTGATTGTAGCGGTTTCTGCGGTGCTCCTGCGAGAGCGAAGAAGCAGCAAAAGGAAGTACAGACGATAACACTTTTCGCCCTCTTCTCAAAGGAACGGGTATCTAGGTTTTTGACGAAAGCTTATAGGAACGGTTGGATAATCCACCCATAAGAAGACACAGGTTTGCAACATGAAAGAGGTCATAGCAACTCGAAACCTAACAAAAAAGTACAAGGATTTAACCGCAGTCAAAGACCTCACGCTCAGCGTGTACGAAGGCGAGATATTCGGCTTTTTGGGACCCAATGGCGCTGGAAAAACCACTTCCATCAGAGTGCTCACTACTTTGGCAAAGCCTTCTTCGGGGTCAGCTTGGGTAGCAGGCTTCGACGTTGTTGACGAGCCTGAAAAGGTGAAGAAAGTAATCGGCGTGGTCCAGCAGCATTTAACCTTAGACCTGGATTTGAATGTGAAGGAAAATATGGAGCTGCACAGCCGCCTCCATCATATACCTGCAAACCAGCGAAAACAGCGCATCACGGAACTGCTTGACTACGTGGATTTAACCAAGCAGGGCGACAAGATGATCCATGAACTTTCAGGTGGAATGAAGAAAGCTGCGATGATTGCTCGAGCCTTAATCCATCAGCCCAAGGTTTTGTTCCTCGATGAGCCAACTGTTGGGTTAGATGTTCAGATGCGGCGACGCTTGTGGGACCTGATACGGCGGTTAAACAGCCAAGGCACCACGATTTTCTTAACCACGCATTACATCGAAGAGGCGGAAGCTCTCTGCCACCGAGTCGGCATAGTTCATGAGGGACGGCTGATTGCTCTTGGAAAGCCTGAAGAACTGCGTCAGAAAGTGGGCCTTGCAACTGTTGAAACTCTTGTAGATGGAAAATTCACGCGCTATCAGCATTTCAGCAGCCGCGATGAGGCGACACGTTATGCTCAGAATCTGCCTGCTGACGTTAAAACCATAGTCATCCGCGAATGCAACTTGGAAGATGTTTTCGTCGAGTTAACTGGAAAGAAGGGAGCAATGACTGATGTTTGAAACCGCACGAGACATTTACACCGTTCTGTGGGTGGACCTTCGGTTTCTTAGACGGAACTTGCTGAAAACGCTGGCAACCACTCTTGTGGCGCCTGTGCTTTACCTGCTGGCTTTTGGCTACGGGCTCGGCAGAGGGATCGCCGTAGATGGCTACAGTTATCTAGAGTTTGTTGTTCCCGGCATCGTGGCGCTCACCGCAATGACCACTAGTTTTAACGCTGCAGGTATGAAGCTGCACGTTGACAGGCTCTTCTTCAAATGCTTCGACGAATGCTTGATGTCGCCTATCAGCCTCTTCTCAATAATCGTCGGCAAAACCCTCATAGGCGTGGTGCGTGGTCTCATAAGCACTGCTGCTTTGCTGGCGGCGTGTTTCTTTTTTTTGCCTCTTCCTGCCGTGGGCGTAGTTTTTGTTATGGTGCTGGTTATCTCCTGCTTCACTTTCTCCTTCCTTGGTGTGCTTGTGGCGTTAATTGCGAAGTCGCATCAAGACATGAGCGTGTTCATGAGTTTGGTGGTGGTGCCCATGACGTTTCTAAGCGGAACGTTTTTCTCTCTAAGCCAAGTTCCCGAGTTTATGAGAATCGTTTTGTCGGTTTCCCCTCTTACGCATTCAAGCCTTTGCCTGCGAGCAGCAGCCTTGGGGCAACCCTTTCCTTGGTCTTCTTTGGCGGTTCTTCTTGCCTTCGGAGCAGTCTTTTTTGGAGCGTGCATGGTGGTGCTGAAGCGGACTAGCTTATAAAACGAAAACCTGGAGAATAACAGTTCACTGCGTCTGCTTCAACCCGTCAAAGGGGTATGCTTTTGAGGTATTTATTCCAAAGGTACGATGCTGCGTAGCCAGCGCTGATTCCACTGCCTGTGGCGACGAAAACTACGAGGGCGGACATCATCGGCGTGTATTCCATTGGGGTGAGTTCGGGAATTTTCAGGATGACCGCGATGATGTAGTAGCTTGTGAAGCCGATGATTGCGGTGCTTGCTGCCATGGCGAGGACGACTCTGCTTGTGTTTACGCCTTTTTCAGTGGGTGTAGCCCTTAAGGCAAGAAAAGAAGCGTCCACCAGGAGCCCGAAGAAGAACGTAAAGGCGAAAGTGAAGGGTCCGAAGGCTGGTCTGGAAAGTGCAGACAGGACTCCGCCGACGAAGCCTACGTATGTTGCTCCTGCTTTGCCCACGAACAGGGTGGACAGGGCGAGTACCACTGCTTGAACCACTATGAGGAGGTAACTTACGGGTACGGGCACGAAGAAGTTGGTGACGAAAATTATAGAGCTGAAAAGCGCCGTAATGAATAATCTCTTAGCTTTGTGCACGCCACCCCTCATTCCTTGCAGATTATGATGCGCTTCAATTTTAAAAACCTTAAGAGAGACAGGGCAAAATCACCAGCATCTCCTAAACGGAAGGAGAAGACAAAGCATTGGAACTCGAAAAAGAAGAGCAGAAGATTAGTTGGAAGGCATCCAAATTCAGCTAAAATCAGGGATACAAAATGCGCTGTACCTATGGTGGAGGCATAATTCTATAGAAAGAGATTCTGACACTCGAAGTTGCGCCTATAACAGTTAACCAAAATCCATCATCGGAGACTGACCAGCCATCGTTCAACGCCCGCGAATTGCCGTCAATAGTTACGCTCAGGCTAACGTCCTCCCCTTTGAAATTGTCGTTATTCAAGTTGAAGGTTTGAGTGCCCACGCCAGATACATCGTAGTTCAGTCTGCCGCTAAAATACATGTCAGAAGTGTAATCCGTGATGGTAACGTTGCAGTCTTTCGCTGAGATGCTTAATGCATCCAAGTCGGGTTCAGTAGTGTTCCAGGTTAGCCCCGTAAAGGACCAAGTATTATTCTCAAGAACAGCCGCATCGTATCCACCGCCTTTGGCGAAAATTACGGTGCTGTTGTAGTCTTCAATTCTGAACTGGCTACCTGAAGCAAAGATCACAGCAACTTCCTCGTCGTAGTGTATGCTAACGTTTGATACCGCGCCTGTAACGGTCAGCCACCCATCCAGATGGCTCCAGCCGCTGTTTCGCTCATGTGCTATGCCATCGATGTAAACTGTATAGTTAAGCGGGATGAGTTTAGTTGAGGAATAGTACAAGTTGAACCGCTGCGTTCCAACGCCGTTAACGGTATAGTTTAGCCATCCTGAATGAGGCCCGTTCCACCCCATCCACACCAATGGGTCAAGACTGGTAATTTCAACTTTACAGTTCTGCGCGGAAACGCTGAAGTCTCCACTGTTCGGAAGCCACCCCACAACGTCAGAACCATTTGCGATTCCTTTAGCATCCGACCTTCCAAATGCAGTAAGATTAAGCGTATAACTGTTTAAAGCCAAATCCTTGAAGTACCATGTATCATTTTTGAGGTGAGTGTAGCTTTGTTCATAGTTGTAGGCGGTTGAGACACCGTGGGGGTAGGAACCGCCCATGGCGAAACTGATGGACCCATTGTATTCGGGAATTTCGAAAAGCGTCTGAGATGTAAAGAATATGGGCGCACCTCCGGCGAAATGAATGCTAGCGTTTACGGTAGCGTCCGTGACATTGATTCCGCCAGTTTCATTCGGCAGAGTCCACCCATCGTCGAGTTCCCGATATTCGCCATCTATGTAAACGTGTACTTCATTTGAATAGGAAAAGGCATACGTTTGAAAGAACTGCGTTCCCTCTCCAGAGACCGTGTAGTTTAGCCAACCCTGCCACTTTTGGCTTTTGGGCACATCATAATTGGTGATGGTTAAGTTGCAGTTCTCAGCCGAGACAAGAAAATCCGTGCCTGCTTGGCCGTTGGGCGAGGTATCATTGAATTTTAAGTAGAAATTCCAGGTATCTTCACTAAGCGTGGCATGGTCAATGCTGGCGCCCACGAGTGAGCCAGGGGCAAAACTGACCTCGCTGTTTCTCCCAGGAATTGCATAATGGTCTGGCAGGCTATTGGGGATGAACGGAAAAGCAGCCAAAGCAAGCACCAAGGCTAGTACAATAAATGCGACAACGAAAATTACCAGTCGTTTTCGCAAAGGTAGCCCTCTTCATTTTACTTCTATTTTCTGAACTTAAAAGTGTTGGCAAAAAAAACCGCAGATTCTTTTCCAGAACGACCCTTGCCGCAGAAGGATGTATGTGCAGGCTGGGTTTCGAGTGCTGTCTGCTCACGGCGCTTACTCTGTTCTTTTTTAGACTGAAGCTTTAGGTGGTTCTGTCTGTTTTTTCAGCATGTTTTTGGCTGCTGAAAACGCCAATAGTGACCTACCCTCTATAGGTTTCTGCGATGAAACTCTCACAGGCTCCAAATATGCTCATCCAAAAACTCAATTTTTGGAGAGGGCTCCAGCGCAGGTTGAATTTGTGTTGAGTTTTGGGTGGGTTTCTGTCAGTTCTTTGGCAAAAATATCGATGGGCGTCTCATTTTTTGCCAATCAGGATTAAGCCTATGCCGAGCAATTGAAACACTATCCCCGTTGCTATGCGACCTAAGGCTGACATGAGCTCGTTTCCCGTGTTCTTGTAAGGGTCCATGGCTATGCCTGCCAGAAACGCTATTAGAAAACCAGCGAGAAGAATTATAAGTCCAAAAGTTATCAACGGTGACCGAAACTTCTCGGTATTGCTAGCGTTCATTTCTCTTCGCCTACGAGCATTCTGTGCATATAAGTTCTATTAAGTTTTTGCCATACTAGGCGTCTCCCCGACAAGGGTTTTTCAGTTTGGCTTCCCCGTCCGGCGCTGTGATGTTTTTTGCTGGAAGTAAGTGCAGCACAAGCAGACATCACGATTTGACTAATCGGGAGTTAAGGCAGCAAAACAAAGCGTACAGATTCTTAAAGAGTGTCTGCGGTGGGTCATTGGGATTTTTGTGCATTGTGGAGAGCGAAGCCAAATCTTAACTTGATAGAGACAAACAAAACTGCACGTTCTCGGCAGGTTGGCATTTTTTCCGTTCATCAAAAATGTTAAAAACAAATTGGTTGAATGGTAAATGTGGTTAGGTTGTCAGAAAAGCGTTGTTCAAATTGTGGAAAAAACTTGCCATTAGATGCAAAATTCTGCTTGAATTGCGGCTCAGCTGCTTTGGAGATTGTTCAAAAACAGTTTTATGAAGCAAACGGGCGGTCTAGTCCCCTAACCGCAGGCGGAGTCTTGATGATAATCGGTTCTTGCTTTGCATTGGTCGGAGGAATATTAGGTATGATTTTTTCAATCAGATTTATGTCATTTTACGGTCGGGGTGCTGATTTTTCCCCGCTTCTTGTTCCGTATTCTGCCGCACTTGGTTTATTTGGGATACTTGGGTTTGCGTTCGGGCTTGCTTCGGGCATACAAGTGCTTCGAAGGAGACATTTTGCGGCTAGCATTATAGGCGCAGTTCTTGTGGTTTTTGCGGGGATTTTGAATTTCCTGTTTTTTGTTGTTCCCTCTTACGGTATTGGATTTTATGATCTTACTTGGGATATTTTTGTTTTGTTTCTAGGTGTTCCTTGCTTTGTCTTTTCAATGCTAGCGCTGATTTTTGTTGCCGTTAGAAAAAGTGAATTTAGATAATTGCGCGCCCAAGACACTTGGTGGAATCGTTTGGTTGAGGAGCGGTTCGGAGCGAAGCAACGAGAGTTCTCAAAATTAAAAGGAGACTTTTCAGGGTAGTCCGAAAAACTGCCTGATGCCGTCAAGGATGTACTGGATTGCTATGGCGGCAATCAGCAAAGCCATGACCCGCGCTATGACTATCGAACCAGTTTTGCCGAGGAACTTGTAGACGGAATTCATGAACCTCAGAGTAACCCACGTAAGAAGCAGAACAATCAAAACAGACAATGCAGTGACAGCGTAGTCGTATGCTTGAAGGTTAAATATCGTCGTTGTTATGGCGCCTGGTCCCACAAGCAACGGCATGGCGATGGGAACGGCACCAATGAGTTCAGGTGACTCCACATTCTCATGCAGACTGCCTGTTATGAGGATTCGGATGGAAATTATCAGCAGAAGGATGCCGCCTGCCACTTCAAAGCTGTATATGGAAATTCCGAAAATCACGAAGATTTCTTGCCCTGTAAACGCGAAAACCAAGAGCAAGATGAACCCGATTAGGCAGGCAGTGTTGAAAACCTTCTTTCTCTGGCTGTCCGACAGTTTCTCTGTCAAACTCATGAAGATAGGTATGTTGCCGAAGGGGTCTACGATAATGAACAGCACAATCGCGGCTTTTGCTAAATTAAGTGCAAATGTCGCGGCGTCTATCACGTTCGTTTTCCCCAAATCTAGTTTGCGTGCGGAAGATAAAAGCCTTAAGCCTTTGGTGCATGTGCTGGAAACGTTGACGGGGTAACTACAGAAAAGCAGATAAAGAGTTATCAGCACATTTGAGTTACTAAGCTATCCATTCAGAACACATGGCATTTACAGGTGTGAAAAGGCGCTGTCGGTAACCAAATACCTTCCTAAGAGAAAGTCTGGTTTGTTCATGATTGTTGGCTTAGTTGTTTTCCTCCTTTATCTTTACTTTTTCGTCGGCTTCAACCAAATTTCCGTAGTCATCGAGCACGTCAACCTAACACAGTACGCCTTGCTGTATCTGCTTGCTATCGGCGCGATGCTTCTAATGATGTTTTTCTGGGTTATCTCGTGGAAAACGCTGTTGAGCCGCCTCTCCATCAAGGTCAGCTTGAAGAACGCGTTTCTCTACTACTGGGTCGGATACTTCTCTGACCTGGTAATTCCCGGTCAAGGGGTATGTGGAGAGGTGACCCGAATGTATTTGGTGCGCAAAGACGTAAATGCCGACTACGGCGGCATAGCCGCGTGCGGCGTAACCAACCGCATCGTTGCCTATACCGTGGTGACAAGTGGCTTGTCTGTCGGCTTGGTCTATCTGTTGACCACAACTGCGCTGCCTGCATATGCTCTGTATATTCTGCTGATTGCTTGGGTCGGCTCGGTTATTCACGTGGGCGTCCTTCTGTATCTGGCTCTGAGTGATCGGGCTGTGAAAAAAATTGCTTCCCTCATTTTCCGCGTACTCGGCTTTTTTAGAGTAAAGAAGTATTCCTCGGAAGAGGCGCGGCAGAAGACCTACGATTCGCTTTCCCTTTTTCATGAAGGCTCCAGATTCTTCAGCAAAAACCCTCGGCAGCTCATATTGCCTTTTGCATTCCAGATTATGGCTTACCTTTTAAGCATAACCGTGTACGTTCTTATCCTCTCAACCTTGGGCTTAAGTTTCACGTTTATAGGCTTCTTCATCGTGGTCTACTTCCTTGCAGGCGCGATTCAAGATGCATCAGCCGTCTTTTCCGTAGGCGCGCTTGAAATAATACTGACAAGCGTCTTCGTGTTCTATGGTTTTGAGGCTGCCCTAAGCGGAGTCGCAGTAGCCATGCTGAGAAGCGTCACGTTTTGGTTCCCAGTCGTTGTCGGGTACATAATTATCCAAGTCATAGGTGCAAGAAACATGATTGCATCTCGTTCCTGCGCGGACAAAGCGATTGGAGAAGCGGAAACAGATAAACCGTCAGCTCCTTCAGCTGGCACTTCTTCATCTTGAGCGCCTTTTGAATCTGGGGTTTGAATCTGTTATTGGTTAGGATACCAAAACAGATAAAAAGTCGCTCAGTATCCATGCAGGTGTCAAACACGGTGATAAAGTATATGCCCTCTGAAATTCTTGATGCTGAGAAATTCATTGAAATGAGCGCCAACGCGAAGTTCTGCGCCGTTAAGCGTCTGAAGTCATCAGTGAAGTTGAAGCTTCGCACGCCAAGGAAACTCTACACGCTGAAGGTTGAACCCGGAAAGGCTGAGGAGACTATTAAGAAGCTGAAGTGCGAAATCCAAGAGCTGTAGACAAGCTTTAACATCTTTCTTCATCGTCATCTTCTACGTTTTAGCAATCTATCTCATACGCAGATTTCCGTATTTGCGAGGTCAATAAGCTCTCTTTAACGTGGAAACTGTGAAAACAACCGTTTTTTCCGCAAACAATAAGAACTTGACCAATCCGAATAATACGGTTGATGGATGGACAGACCGTGAACAAGAAACTTGCGATTACAGCGTTCTTACTCTTACTCCTCGGAACAGCCATTATCGGAAACGTTGCAGCCCAAACAGAAACTGTAAGCTTGGGCGTTTCCACAGGCGACACCTTCAAGTACGACCTTACCGTGTTTTGGAACTCCAACCAGCCCGGAGAAGTCCCTCCTCTCGACTGGATAGAACAGAACCAAACTGATTACTTCCAGATTAACATCCAAATGGCAGTGGGCACAACCGCCGTCCTTCAGACCTCGTGGCGTTTCCTGAACGGAACTGTAGTCAACCAGACGGAGTTGACTGATGTAAGCGGCCTTAACGAAAACATCACAAATTCGATATACCTTTATGCGGCTAACCTCACGGCGGGCGGCAAACTGTTTCCCCTCGCAGCGGACCTTCCTTGGGTGATAAATGACTCATCGTACCGCAGCTACGGAGGCAATTACAGGGAGACCAACCACATTGAAGTGAACCGAACCGATTTAGAAGGCGAGGTCTACAGCTACCTTTCGCTGTACTTTGACAAGCAAACAGGAATTATTGTGGAATCCAGATCCATTGATATAAACACAAATGCGCCGACCCAAGTCATCACCAGACACTTAGTCCTGAAAGAATCAAGCGTTTGGGTAGTTCCAGAATTCCCAACCTTCATCGCAGTTCCCCTGTTGATGGCAGCCGTGGGCGCTGGGGTTTTGCTGTTCAAGAAGAAATACGCAGCCAAGTAAGCCGCGGTTTCGTTAAGCAACTGACCCTTTCGGTTTTTCTTTCTTATGCAAAAGTCCTCAGGAAGGCGTGCGGAAAAATTTTAGGTTGAAATGTTTGTGGTGCGGTTGCCGGGATTTGAACCCGGGTCATCAACGTGGCAGAGCATTGATTGGGCGGCTTTTCGAGTGTTTGTTGAGAAGGAGCATAAGCCGAGGACAGCGCAGCAGCTCGCGAGCAACGCCGAGAAATATGCTGACTGCCTTGTCAAACGTGACCTCAGCGTAATCCTTAATCTAAATGACTCGGTGCGGAGCAACGCGATGAAGGCGCTTTCCGCACTCGCAAAGTTTCAGGGTTGCTATGCTGAGTATCGGCAGCTCATCAAGGCCTACGGCTTGAAGTGGGTTGGCAAAAGCGCAGATGATTTGTTTATTGAACGCATGACTAAGATTGAGGACCCCGAAGAAATCTGGAAGTGGATACGTAGCGTCAAGCGGGAGCGTGTGGACCTCGCGGACTTCATGGACCTGATGGCGGTTTCGGGTTTGCGTTTGGGAGAGGCAGTCAACAGCTTCAATCTCCAAATCAAGCTTGCCGCTGAGGGCAAACTGGACCGCTACTTCGTAGCCGACAAGCTCGCGCTGGAACACTTCCGTTTCAAGGATTTGTTTCTTCGCAAGAGCAAGAAGGCGTTTGTCAGTTTTGTTCCTGCAGAGTTGCCACAACAGATTGTAAGGCTTGAACCTTTCGCGAACACAGAAGCGGTGAAGTGTCGCATCAAAAGGATTTTGCCGCAACGGTTCAGTGACATCCGTGAGGCGCATGGTACGTTTATGACGAAGTTTCTGAAGCGGGAAGAGATTGATTTTCTGCATGGCAGGGTGACGAGCGGGGTTTTCATGCAGCACTACTTCAACCCTGCGTTGATTGCGGATTTGCGGACGCGGGTGTTTCAGGGAATCAGCGAGATACAGGAGAAGGTGAAAGCATGAAAAACAAACTTCGAATACTGATTACCATTGAAACCGCAGTCAATTGCGTCTTGATTTTTTCTGTACCTGAAAACTTGGTAAACATAATTGGTCTTGCTGGGGTAATAATAGAAGTGCTCACTCTTGGAGCTGACTTAATTTTAATTTGGAGAAGGAATAGGCATGAGTGGCATAGTTGAAAGAAACTCCCCTAAACGACCCAAACAAATGCCCACTCTTCACGCTCCATGCAAAAACATACTCAATATGTTAAGAAGCATATCGAAGCATACCTGATATTCTACACGTTTCTGTCTAACGGTTTTCAACACGCCGAATTTGGAAAGGTGAATTTTCCATGAAACAACAACTTCAGCGTAAAACTATTGTCAAAACAGTGGTAGAGATTAAGAAACAGCGCGAGCGCCAACTCCAAGCCATTACGAGCGACATCCCCGACTGGCGTTTAAAGCAAATCAACAAGTACCTGAGAAACGCAGAACGCGGACGGTTGCCGATGTTCAATGACGGCGCCGATGTGACGCGGCAAATCACTCAGGCACAAGTCGCAAAGTTTCAGGTGTGCAAGAAATGCCAGGCGAAACCCGTTGTCTTTTTTCCCTGGAAGAAAGGCAAAGTCGGCGTGTGCGCGGATGACTGGGTGAAGTTAAGTGAGACGGTCATCGGGTGGAGCGGAACTTAACCAATTAGGCTAGCCTTTTCTCGCAAAGTTTGCCACATCGTTTTTGAACAGTTGTTTTGAAAATGGATTCCACTCTAGACGCGAGATGATAGATTCGCCTGCCTGTGAGTGGACATCTGTTTAGCCTTTGGTCAACCAAAGTTTTCTTCCATCCACAACCAGAACCCAGAGTCACCATACAGATTTTCAAGAACGACTAACTCTATTCCCTTAATCCATTTCTCAGATTCTTCCAAACAAATCACCTCCAAACAACCAATATAAATGGAGAAGATAAAACCGTAATTCTGGAACTTAGGATGAAGCAAATTCTGGAACAAACAATGAACTCAAGTTCCACATCAAGCGGAGCACCGAAAAAATCTTCTTTGGTTACAAAACAGTCCTCAACCTTCGAGGTTGAAGCATGTTCTTTTGCCTCATCCCACAACCAAATGTAACACTTCTGTGGGGGTGTACCTCTACTCAGCACACTGTGTTATTTAACGTCGATTTCTGATGCTTCATTGCCGTGTAGGCGGAGTGTTTGCCGCACGTACTGTTGCAGCGCCCGCTTCACCTGTTGGGGCTTCCAGTCTTTCCCGTCTTTTTCCTTCAGCGTTTTGCAGATGACGCTGAAGTTGCCCGTCTTCGCGTATAGGTACGCGACTTGGCTTGGCGTGCCCTTCAGCTCCAGCTCTTCGGCGTCGAGTTCGCGGTCAAGCGTGAACGGCGCGATGTCGAGGGTGTCGAAGGGTAGGGTTGCTTTGGGGAAGTCCCGTACTGTGATTAAGTCCTCGCTCCATTTGGTCTTGATTTTGGCTACGAATTCGCTGCCGAAGCATTGTTTCTTGATTATCATGCCCGTCAACGGGCTATCCTTCCACGTGTCCAGGTCCTTAATATCCTGCAAAATGAAGACCCAATGGCCCTTAAACTTACGGGCTATGAAGATGTTGTGTCTAATTTTCCGCGTCAAACCGCTGAGCGGGGAGCGGGTGTCGTCGTGGATTCCTGCCTCATCGAGTATGAAGAGTTTGTTCCCGACTTGGTGGGCGAACCAGTAGTTGACGTCTTCGAGGCTTGTGATTCTTTCGCCGTGTCCGTAGGTGTTGATGTTGCTTGCGAAGTAGTTGAGGGTTTTCTCGTTGAGTCCGATTTCGGCGAAGAGCACGGCGGCGTCGGTTTTGCCTGTGTCGGGGTTGCCGTAGATTACGCAGACGGGGTACTTCCATTGTGCAAGGAACCTGCAGACTAAGTGGGCTAAGCCCCTACTATAGTTCGGGGTCGTCATTGTCTCTTGGATTGTTTGAGCGTTTTCCACTTATCTCCCTCATTCCCGTCTTGCCAATTTTTAAGCCCAAATTCGTAAGGACATCCGCGTTCATTATCCAGAGTGCTTCGCCCTGCATTTTCAGCTCCGCCCTCAAATCCTGCAACCAACCCCAAAACTCTGGGTCATCTTCCTCATCGAATTGGGCGAGGTACAAGTCAATTATGGCGAGTTTGTCCGCGTTGAGGTTACAGGCGTAGTCACTGAGTTGGGGCATTTTAGCCGCGAGCTTCTGGCTAAGCGTCTGGAGCGTTTGCATTTCGATGTCATATTTCTTTTTGGGTTGAAAACTCAAAGGTATTCTCTCCTGGTGCCTCCGCCCTTCTTGCGAACCATCTTGTAGCGTCCGCCACGTGAACCACGGTGAGTTTTACACATGGCTTATTTTCACCTCCCTACTCGAACTCCTCGACTTTCCAGCGGTCATTCTTGTCACGGTGTAGAATGCGCCCAAGAATGCTTTTGCGTTCTTCCTTCATCTTCTCCACCGCAACCGTCACGACCTGGTTCGCGCGCCAACCGTTAACGCTTGTGCGGAGCTTCTCGGCTTTTACCACGAATTTCTTTAACCACGCGATGTCGTAGCGGTCGGCGATGCATGCCATGAGGGCGAACTGGTTGTCTTCTCCAGGGGCTAGGTTAGTGAAGTATTCGAGTTTTTCTTCGTCGGTTAGGTCGTTGATGCTTTTTGCTACGGCTTCGTCGCGGGTGTTTAAGCCGATTTTCTGCATGATTTCCTTCTTGAGTTTGGCTTTGTCGTAGGTTTCCATTTTTCGGCGTCTCCTATGGGTGTACTCCGAAAAGTGGCAAGATAATGTCGCGGATAAGGTAGAACAGGCCGCCTCCCGCGAACAGCAAAATCAGAATTGTGCTCAATGGCAGTTTGGCTTTGGCGATTAGAGATTTCCAAAATTTTTCTTCGATGAGGTAGTCGAGGGTGTTTTTGGTTTTGCCGTCGATTTCGCCTTCTGAAACTGTTGGGGCGTGGCTTACGCCTACCTCCACCTTCTCGGTGACTTCCACGATTTCCGTTTTGGTTTTGCCGTCTTCGGTGGCGACGGCTTCTATTTTGGGTATTTTGGCGTCTATGCTTTTGCGTGTGGCGTTGTCAACGAACACGACAAATCCCATGTGGCGCCCCTTGATTTCGTGCATGATGTGGTCGGGGTTGACTTCAAACCGCGTGGGGAAGATTTGGGTTAAGCTGCGGTGGACTTGGGCGAGTCGGGTTTCGGGGTTGTATTTGGCTTTGAGGGGGAAGATTTTTTTCTTGTCGATTAGGTTGATTTTCAGGTTTACATTCGGCATGTTTTTACCATCCAAATATTAAACGGATTACTGTGACGGCTACCATGACGGCTACGATTACTAAGACGCCCCATAAAAATTTGATTCTTGGTTCTCCATCAACTATGCCCATGTTTTCAACTCCAGAACGTTATCGCGTCCCAAACGAGCTGCCCAAGATGAATGACCGTGTCGTACACCTTCACTACGATGTCGAATACCTGCTGGAACGCGGCGCCGACTGGTTGAATAGAACCCTTCTGGAAACTGGTAATCCCCAAGTCAATTATGTAGAGCAACGCGATGAACGGGAGATATGGCGTTATCTGCACAAGAATGCTTATTATAATCTGAGCAATTCCGATTATGAAGTTAAAGGCTCCCGTCAGAAAATTGTATATGTCACTGAGGAGGTTGCTTCTGCTCTGATCCGCGCCAGTCGTGGTGTCGTATGTCCCTGTTGGAGGCATCGTGTCATAAACCGACTGGGTTAAGATGTATGTTTCTTCAAAGCTGCCTTGCCCCGAACCTTTCCATCCAACATAGATTTTCAGGTCCGTGGAATCGCCGAAATTCGCAGGGACTGTATATGTTTCGTTCCACACCCAACTGCTCACATCATAGTTTTGCCCAGAACCAAAATTGAGTCCCTCATTAGGCGTGAGGTATCCATGAATGTAGTATGAAACCGTGAAGGTTGTCCCGCTTTGACGGAAGTACATGCCTACTTGATATTGCGGGAGAGAACCGTTGGCGAATGCTTGTTTGACGATGGTGTGGTGCCACTGTTGACTGTTGCCGAAATATACGCGGCAAGCGGCGTCCCATCCAAAGTATCCTGCGCTGTCTCGGAAATTAATCATGCCATAGATTTTCTGTCCGTTGGAACCTGTCATCTCGCCCAACAACACGAAATCTACTTGTCCATCGCCTAGCCATCCCCTCGGCGTCATTGTTAAGTTTCCCCAGACATGGTTCATGTTTACGATGAATCCTTGCGTGGTTTCGTTTGGGGTGAAGGTGGTGTAGGTTATGGTGTCATTTGTGCCGCTGAAACTTTGTTTTGTGGGGCTAAGGTATGACCAATAGGGACTTGTTGTTTCTCCAGTCCAGTCTCCGTTGAATGGTGGAGGCGGTGTTGGCGTGGGCGTTGGACTCACGGAGGGTGTAGGAGTCGGAGTTGCGGAAGGCGTAGGTGTCGGGGAAGGTTCAGGTGGAATGTAAAAGTGGGCTTCGACGACGTGGTTCTGGTTCATCGTAACGTTGTGTGGGGATTCAGTGACGTTTACGCCGTCGATTAGGAAATAGCTGAAGAGGTACCATATCGCGGGATATCCATAAATTTTTACTTCTGCGCCTTCTCCAAAAACGTAATCGCCTCCGTTTGTTGTCATGTGCCCGTTGCTTCCCCAGTAAAGTTCAAATGCGGGGTTTGCTGAGCCTGCGCCGCCGACGCTGAGGCTTAGGGTGTAGTCGGTTGCGTGCGCCCTGGGCGCGAGAGCTGTGAGGGGCAACGCGCCGAGGCAGAGGATAAGCAACGCGAAAACGCTAAGTTTTCTGTGGTTCATCCTTGTTCATCTCCAGTTCCAACTCGCCTTTTATTCCGTAAGAAATTTGCACTCCTGGAAGCTGTTTTGATAGTGTTCCGAGCGCGATTGGACTGTCACAGATTATTTTTATAAGTTTGTTTTGTTTTTTCGCGTATTTGAGGAAGCCAAGTCCAGACACGACTTTTCGTGTGCCATCTGGGAGCTGGATTAACGCGCCGACGTACATATGATTGCATCTGCCTCCGTTTCTTCCTTAAATTTTAAAAGCACCACGAAAACGAGGTTGTTGACGCTGCGATTCTGGCGACCGGCTTCTTCCTTCACGAATTTCGTCAATGCCTTTGGCAAGCAGAGGTTAATTCGTTCGGTGTCGTTTTTCGCCATAAACGGTCACGATATTGTATTAATGGCATTAAGATTTAAACTTTGTTAAACATTATGTATAACAACGGTTTTATCTAAACATGTTTAAACAAATACTCAGGAGAAAAAGAAAGAAAATGTCAACATCAGGCGATATGACAAGCACCATCATGGACTTCATGCCTGTCATCATAACTTTCGCCATGCTAGGAATGGTTCTAGGTCTTCTGAAGAAATTCGGGAAGATTTAAGGACCAAGGAGGGATTTAACCGCAAATGCAGAAGCGGAGAACTCTCCTCATCGTTGCGACACTGGCTTTGCTATGCGCCACTATCAGCTCAGCATACGCTTCCTACGCCACTAGCATAATGTATTCTCATTTCAACACCGCTAACTCCTGGGTAGACTATGCGCTCGACAAAACCTACACTTCTCTTACTGCAGACTTGAAATGCCACCTTACCTTCAATTCGACTGGCACGCCATGGGCAAAAGTATATTTTGCTAACGACACCAGCGGCAGTAGCGAAGGCATAAACATACTTTTCAGCAACGACGGCTCAACATTGGACGTCTTCTACATACAAGAGCCAACTGAAGTGTTAATAGGCACTGGAACCTATACGTGCACGGGAAATGTGAGCACTACGCGAGTCGTCTTCAGCGGAACAAAACTCGATGTATACACTAATTACGGCGTCAAAGCATCGCAGACAAAAATAGTTGACGGCTTCAGCATTTCCACCCCTATCGCTGACCTACGAGTGAAAGGCAGCACCGCATACGTTGCAACCGACGGGTACATGCAAGTAAACGTCAACACCGGCATAAGCGGGATTACAAGCGGCACCACCGACATCGTCGTGCAGTTTATGCCTGCAATAGTGACGTTTGCAATGCTCGGACTGATTCTGGGGATGCTGAAGAAATTTGGCAAGATTTAAGGCATGGATTCCCCTCTTTTTTCTCTTTTTGTTCATGGTTATTCCGCTTGTAGACGCGGTATCTTCGCCTCCGCATAGTCCGCCTCAAGTCGGCGCATTCTACTACGCATGGTACAACCCCGCTGACGCCTCAAGCTGGGAGTACCCGAAAATCCAAGACAAACCCATCCTCGGCTACTACAACAGCAGCGACCCCGCCATAATTGAGCAGCACTTCGCGTGGCTAAGCGATTTGCACGTGGACTTCATCATGGTTTCTTGGTGGGGAATGTACAATCAAACCGACTGGCATAGCTTCATCAACAATGCGACTCGGCAAATCTTCCAGGTAGCGAAGACCAACGTCACGAATGTTAAGGTCGCCCTGATGGTGGAGCCGTTCAACGAGACAGGAACCTACAACTTCACAGCTATCTACAACCACGCCTACGGGCTTTTCGAGGAGTACCCCACCGTGTACTACCGCGTGGATGGGAAGCCACTGCTCTGTTTCTTCAATGGTGAAAACTTCACCGCTTCTGGGATTTTCGAGCGGGATGATAGGTTCACCGTGAAAATCGTCGGCAACGACGCGACAGCGGAATGGCAGTACGACGGCGCCACCGAAAAGAACAATCCTGCAGATGCGGTTCCGTTTCCACGTGACCGCCAAATCAGCGTTTCCCCGCGCTTCGACGATTTTTATGTGCGGTCGCCGAATGAGACGGTGGATTCGCATGAGGAGTACCTGTACGGGGAGCAGTGGGAACATGCGCTGAATCTCACCGAGAGCAACGCCGTGGACTTCGTCACCATCACAAGCTGGAACGAGTATCCAGAGCGCACCGCCATTGAGCCGCACCGCGACGCGACAGCAAGCAGCAGCGACGAATATTATTTGTACCATCAAACTCAAGCGTACATCGCAGAGTTGAAGAGTTTGAATCCCGTGGATGCGGCGCCGTGGTGGACGGATGCGCGGATGGTTGTGGTCGTAATCGCGGGTATTGCGTTGATTGTTTTGGTGCTCTGGAACTTCTTGAAGGGGAGGTAGCGCAGTGGTGAAGGCGCGGCTCCAGCGGGTTTTGCTTGCACTGACAGTGGCAGTGGTTTGCGCGTCGCTGTTCTCGGGAGTCCAGTTCGTCCACGCGGCGAACAGTTGCACTTACTCGCCTAGCGCCAACACAATTACGGTTGTTGGATACTCTTCAGGCTCTACGCCTTGGGGCTTCAACGACCTATGGGTTTATGACAAAGCCGGGACGCTGACGCTGGATACGCGCACGGGCATTTCGGCGGTGGACGGCGCGCCCGACGCTTTTTCCTATAATTTGCGTCCGACGGATTACTATGTTTTAGGCGGCGCCGCGAATGACTTGTACATAACCGTTTCAAGCTGGAGTGGCTTGACGAATTGCACGATAGAGATTTTTGGGACTGATAGCGCAGGTGGTAGCCAAGCGGAGAACTTCACGTTCACGGGCGCGGCAACGCAGTACTCGGCGCTACTGTACCACACGCTTACGCAGAGTCAAGTGGTTGTGTTTTCTGGCTCTGGAAGCTTCACGTATGCGGTGTCTGAGGGGCAGTGGGGTGTAGTCTGGAAACAGAGCAGTACGCAGTATGCTTTTGACTGCAAACTCCAAGTGGGTGACGGCTCCACGGCAACGTACTTTACAGACATAAACAAACAAATTCTTGTCTCTGTTAGTGGAGGATATATATATACCAAAGTGGGTAGTACCTTCACTTTAGGCTCCATTGATGCTAATGGCAATACTTATAATGGGTGTACTCTAACTTTTACTAACCCGAATATTCAGGCTTGGTCAAGCGATGGGTCAACAGGTGACATATACCTTTATGCTTCCATGGTCAAGGGCTATATGTTTTGGCGTATGTATCGTGGTAGTTCGCAGATAGTCAAAATCATTGATTGTACAATAGATGGGTGGATAGGTGGGCGTTTTCAGGGTGCAAGTGGCGTTATAAAAAGATTAAGAATCCATGATGGAACATTATATGGTTTAACTCTTGTTTCGCCAAATCCTGTTGTTAGTGAAGTTAGAGTTGACCGTTCAGATTACGCGGTTTTTATCAATGCAGATGTATCTTCAATCGTGAGTATGAATTTGGTAACTGCGAGAAACAACGTAAAATCTATTTATGTTTATCCCGCTTCTGTTGCGGCTTCTTTAGCTCTGATTGACTGTGATTTTGACGCTTGGACTCTGAATTTTGCAAGTGCTGGAACGGTTTTTCGTCAGTACGAGTTTGACCTCACCGTCAGTAATGAAAACGGAAATGCGCTTTCAGGTCGAAACGTGACTTTAACAATGAAAAATGGTACGCAAGTTTTGAATCAAGCTACAAACAGCACAGGGCAAATCACAACTCAAACATTGACTTATGGATATTACGACCAAGCCCACGGCAATACGTTGCAGAGCAGCGCGTATTCTCCGTATAACTTGACGATTTACGATTACACAGGAACCTACCTGAACTACACCACCACTTTCACACCCCTCGCCAAAACCGCGCAGGGCATCGCGTTGCAACCCTACATGCAAGCCGCCTTCACATGGGCACCCTTATTGCGGTACGCGAACGAAACCGTGTTCTTCGACGCCTCCAACAGCAGCAGCTCCGCGCCGATTTCCACGTTTAAATGGGACTTCGGCGACGGGTTAATTGGTTTCGGCGAGCGCGCAAGCCATGTGTACACGCAATCGGGCAACTACACGGCGACGGTGATGGTGACAAGCGTGGATGGCGAAGCATCCTTTTCCAGCGTTGTAGTTGTCGCCGATGTCGCTAAGGCGTCAGCTTGGTATCTTAACCTCGTGTATCTTGCGGTGATAATTGGGGTTTTGGCGGCGTGTGTCCTAGCGGCGTATGAAGTGTACAAGTACTCTTAGGTTTCGTCTGGGAGGTCAATTTTCCAACCTTCCTTCCGCTTCTTTCGGACAAGTTCTCTGACATCTGAAAGACTAAGGGCGAATTTGACATGTTCACAGCTATTTGTTTGATGAAAATCACATATGATTCCGTTGGGTTTAACTGAAACGTGAACTCCCTTGGCATCTTTGAGCTCGCGGTCGTAGATTAATACGCCAGTTGCATCGCCGTTTATTCTATCAAAACGTGGAAGCGCTCTATTTTTAGTCTGTAATTCCTCTAAACGCCTTCTCATCGCATCTTCAACGAATTGGGCGAGACTACGGTACCCTAAAGTCGGATGCTCCTCAATGAAATCCTCTACGCTTTGGGCGAACTCTTCTTTGATACTAACGCCCGTGTACTCTGGTTTTCGAGGCATTTTCCTTCACTTATACCACATTATTAATGTATAAATGGGTTATTCTTGTACTGTAATGTTGCATTAAAGTTGTTGCATAAATTTATAAATAAATCCAACAACATTACCACAACATTAAGATACAAAGGCGAATAAGATGGAAGAAAAAAAATTCAGGAGCTTAAGCTTGAGGGCGATAGCGGTCGAAGAGGTTGAGACATTCATTAAAGAAAACCCTGACTTCATTCGACAAAACCCTGAGTACAACAGCGTTGCAGGGTTCGTCTATCAAGCTACGCGCCGAGAACTCCAACGACTCAAGAAAAACGGCATCGAGAAGCTCCAGAACGCCGAAACGGAGTGACCAAACATGCCGCGCAAACTCAACCTCGAATTCACCTGCAACCAAGACCACTGCAGCTACAAAGACCACTGCAGCTACAAAGACCACAACTGCATAGACCTCGACGTCACCACAGGCGACGCGTGGGTTTGCCCCGAACTCACCGCAACCTCCAAACCAACACCTGAAACATACCAAAAACAAGCGGAAGAAGCCTACAAAAAACTGGAGGCGTCAAAGTAATGTGCAACTTCAAAAGCTACGTCGTAACCAGCGACCTCAAAGTCCACGGGCTACTCCAAACAAGTAATCACGGCAACATAATGGCAAAAAACGGAATCAAATACCTCAAAAACCAAGACACCACCAAAACCCGCAACTTCGTCAAAATCGAAGTTACCCCAAAAAACAAGCAGAGAATGACCCGTAACCTCGCCCAATGGAAATACCGCGAAGACGAAAACCAAAGCTTGCCCGAATGGTACATAAGAAACAAGCCGCGAATCGAAGAAGCTGTTTTTCTTAAGCTCACCGAAGACCTGAAAATCCAACTTGCCCTCGGAGAAGAACAGCGTGAAGTCACTGACACTGAGATTTACACTTACGATTCAAGCCGAGTAGTGAGCCACGGTTCAAGCCGAGTCGAGAGCTACGATTCAAGCCGAGTCGAGAGCTACGATTCAAGCCAAGTAGTGAGCCACGATTCAAGCCAAGTCGAGAGCTACGGTTCAAGCCGAGTAGTGAGCCACGGTTCAAGCCGAGTCGAGAGCTACGATTCAAGCCAAGTAGTGAGCCACGGTTCAAGCCAAGTCGAGAGCTACGATTCAAGCCAAGTAGTGAGCCACGGTTCAAGCCAAGTCGAGAGCTACGGTTCAAGCCGAGTCGAGAGCCACGGTTCAAGCCGAGTAGTGAGCCACGGTTCAAGCCAAGTCGAGAGCTACGATTCAAGCCAAGTAGTGAGCCACGGTTCAAGCCAAGTCAAGAGCTACGGTTCAAGCCAAGTCGAGAGCTACGATTCAAGCCAAGTAGTGAGCCACGATTCAAGCCAAGTCGAGATAAAATCGGAGCAGGTCATTGTCCTCCTCGGAGGCAAAATATTCGTCAACGAAAAAGCCACCGTAATACGCCAAAACAAAGTCAACGCTGCTGAGGTCTAAAATATGTCACAACTTGAAAACCGCGTAGTACTACTCGAACACGACACCCAAGAAATCTTTGACATTCTCGACCAAGCACAGCGTGACCTCGAACTATGCAGCATAAACATCCAACGTGCACTCCACACTATCGGCAAAAAAACGCCCTCAACCACGCCGCAACAGCAACCCGCCACTACTGCCGTCCAAGAACTCACCTTCACCACCCTCAAGTACGACCTGATGCATGGCGAGAAAATCGGAGACTACGAAATCGCCTACGCATCCGCAAACATCGCCGACAAATTCCAAACCGCGCTGAACATCCTGAAGGCTTCTAATGCGACAATCAAGGACCGCTACCACGGAGTTGACTACCAGTACAGCTACTGGATTTACGGCGAAGGCAAAATTTATCGGCAAAAACTCAAGAGGCAACTGCAATGACTGAACAAGCGGAAGATGACATGAAAGTTCGCGTTGAAATCACTATGCCAAGAGAAGAACCAATAAGCAAAGATGACTTTGACCTACTGATAGAACTTCTAACTGAACTGCAGCAATTCACAACAAAAGATGGGCAAACCATCATTTTTGAGATTCACTTAACCAATGACTTCAAAATCTAAAGGAGACACGCTAATGATACGCATCTACCGCTGCGACAACTGCGGCGAAATTATCTCTGCTGAAATCGACATGGCACTGATACGCTTCTGCTACTTTGAAGACGGTGAAGAGAAAGGCACGCATGACATCGCGGAACTCTGCGAGGAATGCAGCGACAAACTCGAAAAACTCATAAAGGAAGGATTTTCTTAATGCCGACAATCGCCGATGATGAGGAACTCCGCGAATTTTTCCTTACTAAGCTACAGGAGAAATGCGCGCCTGTCCGCACCGAAATCCATGTCAGCGACTTATGTTATTGCCTCCGAAAAGCGTTTTGGCGCCGATTCAAAAACCGCCAACTCAGCGAACAACAACTCATCTTTTTCCTTGACGGTCACCAACGGCATGAAGGTCTCCAAGGCTTAGTCAAGAACTTGAAGCATGAAGTTGAGATTCGCCATTACGGAGTCGTCGGGCACTTGGACTTGATGGATAAGCACCCGATAGAAATCAAAACCACTCGCGCGAAGCCAAACGGCCAGAAGCCAGGACACTACATCCGCCAAGGCGCATACTACTGCCTACTTACAGGCACAAACACGTTCTCGCTGATAACACAGTACATCAACGACGGCGTGCTGAAGTTTGAGACGGTGAACTTTTCGAAGGAAGACCTCGACCGCTACCTTGAGGACATGCTCGGCGATCGCGACCTCCTGCAGCAAGCATACGACACCAAAAACATCAGTGTATTGCCGCTCCCTGACGACAACTGGCAATGCGCAAAATGCGAGTTCCAGCAGGATTGCAATCGAAAATAGATGGGTTGCTGCTCGGGGAATAGAACTATGGCGTCCACAAGCTTCTCTCACCAAAAAATTCCTCTCAGTTCACCTCAACCAGGTACCAAACTTGGAGAGTCGGACGATACAGCTGGAGTCCGCCTGGAAGCCAAAGACACCAAAAGCCTTCTTCTCTCTCCTCATAGAGCAGCAACCCCAAAAAATTTCGATGGGAAATGCCGTTTCTTGAATGGTTGGTTCTGCAAGAAATGTGGTCGCGTTACTGAGCATGAGAAAGTGGAGGGTAGGGAGGTCTGCTTGGAATGCGGTTACAAAATGGGTTTAGATCGTGCTGCTGATGTCAAGGCGAGAAAGAAGGCGTACTCTCAGCGTGCTGATGTCAAGGCGAAACAGAAGAAAAAACAGCGGCTACGCCGAATCGAGAAACTTGAGGCGAAGCTTCAGGCGCTCAAAACGGAGGAACGCAGGGAGGCGTTACTATACAAAGCATAAAACGCATCCCCGAAGGCAAAGAATTAATCGTTAAGGATGGGAAAGTTATAGTTGTCACTGTCGATGTAATACCCAAACTTGCTTATGAGAAATTCGTCTGCGCTCCATTTCCGAAACCAGTTACGGGAAAACATAAACGGCGGCATCTGAACGTTTCGAAATGGACACCCAAACAAGCCGCCGAGTTTGCAAGAAGAATTCTATGGTGCACGCCTAACGAACCAGAAAGTTTCTTAGAGCAATGTCGGAGGTACGGCGAGTAATGCAAACCATGAAACGTATCCCAGCGGGTACAGTGTTTGGAGAAGTCGCGCTAGAATCGGCTAAGGCATACCCAATCCGAATCTGGAATGGCACAGGCATCGCGCCACGCATCGCCTACGCGGACCTCAACACCCACCGCGAACACAACACATTATCAGTGAAGCTGCTGCCAGACGGAGGAAAAACGGCGCCTCACCCGCAAATCGTTCTCTTCGTCAACGGACCCTACCACGTTGAAAATCTGGGGTACGTGCGGAGTGACGCCTGGAACTGGACCACATGGTTTGAGGCGCATGTCAACGCTGAAAAGAAGACCCTGGACAAGCTAATTGAAGCGTTGATTCGCGCGGGGCTTACCTTGGAGGCGTTGCGGGAGTGAATAAAATCAAACATCACCAAGAACGTAGTTGCCTTATCTGCAAGCTCCAGGGGTCGCAGTATTGCCGCGAATGCTATAATTTTGGTTTATTTACAGGAAATCAAAGTTCCCTTGATGATTATAGAGAGGAGGACCTGAAAGCATGAATGAACAGGAAATCAAAGAATTAAAACAGAAACTCAAAGACCACGGCTACACCTTGGAAAAAGTGACACATTTCAACCGTTTTGACCGCGTGACCTTTGGAAACAAACAACTGAAGATGTCGATTAACCTTCGCGGCAAACTCAGCGAACTAGCCCTCGAGACCGTGATTAACGCCTGCATAGGCAAGGACGTGGAAGAATGAAAGTTACTGAAGTTTTCGTGACTGGAAATGGCACCTGTCCGTGGTGCGGCAAACAAATCCAAGGCGACAAGCCTGAGACACATCATGTCCACTTGATAATTAGGAAGTTATCATATTCATGTAAAAACCTGAAGGAGAAACAGAGAAAAAATGAAGTTTAAATATTACAAATGCGGCGAATTGGTAGATTTTGAGAACGCAATCATTCGTCAAGTCCGAAACAGATTCGGAAATACTATGGACTGGGAAATCTATCACCCCAAATGCTACACGAAAATGAAAGAGGAGCGTAAAAACGAATGACAGGAATTTTCAAACTATACATCAACTACAAACATAAAAAAAATGTAGAAATGCCCCATGAAGTTCTGGAAGAACTGCTCAAATGGTGGACGGAGGCAAAGCAAGACAGCGAGTTCAAGATTCGCTGTGAACTGCCAACCTGAGGCGACAACATGAAAATCTTTACTGATGACCCAAAAGTCCACTATATCACCACCACTATAAGCCCTGAGCGAACACGAGACGAAATCAGCGAAATCCTACGAGCATACGACACCTCCCTCATCGCATGGAACTGGAAACCAGACATAAATGACATCTGGGTGCAATTCCAAATCGAGGAAATAATTGATAGAATCCCAGTTAAGGTCGCGGCAAAAGTGGTTATGCCAACAATCTGGGACAAAGCAGTTCGCAATAGTCCCAAACCTGAACGCCGCATTGAACAGGTCAACCTTAAAGTCTCCATGCGGGCTATGTTCTGGTACATCAAGGCAAATATGGAGAATGCTTATGCTATGCAGAGTAGCCGAGTTGCCGCGTTTCTGCCTGATATGGTTACGCCGAAGGGAGCGCGTTTTTTTGACGAAATGAAAAACCATCTAGACCAATACAAAGCCCTAGAGCATAGATCTGAGCCAACGCAACGTGAAGTTGAAGTTATCATACCCAAACCGCGAAACGTCACCCACGAACTCGACAGCAAAACGGAGACGCAACTATGAGCTTCATCCTCGACACCATCCAAACAATCTGGAGCTACATCACCGAACACCTAACCAAAAAACGAATAACCACATTCATCAAACTCGCCGCCGTCCTTGCAGCGGTCGCCGTAGCCCTCGCCTCTTCCATCCTCGCCCTCATCGTCGGCGCAGCACTCGGCTACATCCTCAAACCCCACGTTGACCGCATCCTCAGCAAACTAAAACCAAAAAACAGCAAAGACAAACAAATCGAGCAGCTCCAAGCTAAAGTCGCAGAACTCGAAAAACAAAAGGAGAAAACATCGTGTTAAACAGGATTTGGCATGGACGCAACCGCAAACAATGCTACTACCAACCGAGCTGCCTAATCTGCTACCTTCACTTATTCGTGATAATTCTAAGGGAAAAACGCAATGGGAGAGCGTAGCCACATGCCTGAAAAAACATGGACGCCCAAACGGTAACATGGAAAGAAACATGAAGCTACCCCGCCCTTCTGCCCCGTACACAGCGAAAAACCCAAAACACTCTGCATCAGAAAACAAACCTGCCAAGACTGCATCCGCGAACACGTGGACCAGGGCACAGACCCACAACAAACTCACACAGAGTAACATACTGGAATAACATACATCGAAAAATGCGATTAGGGACACCAAAAACCAGTTGTTACGCTAATAGTAGTAGTGGTAGTGTATGTAACATACAGGAATAACATACAAGGAGAGAAGAAAATCATCACGTCAACCGAGAAGCAAACCACCGAGAAAGACATCACAAGAACAAGCTTCTACTTCGAACAAGCTGTCTTAACGGAGTTTAAAGCTGCCTGCAAACGACAAGAAGCCTCCATGAGCAGCGTCCTCCAGGAAGCAATGAAGCATTATATTTCTGTGCATTCCGGGGGGAGGCCTCAGCTTCATATAGACCACTTCAACGGCTCAGCACACAAGAACCATGTCTGCCCTAAATGCGGCAAACCAGCAACTCTGTTGAAGGTGCGATATATCAGCGGCTTAACGGGGGAAATCTGCAAGGAGTGCGCTGAGAAGTATCGGGTCCGGGGAAGCATGGGCTACGTGAAGCGGGTTCTGGGGGTTGCTTGACGATGCAGACACATTATGCTGAAAATGCTTACTGCCGTCACTGCGGTCACTACATCTACCGCGAAAACCTCATCACAATCGAATCCGATAAGATGGGTAAATTACGGTGCCCCGAATGCCACAAACAGGTACGCCTGCAATGCAGGAAAAAGTGGCAGGGACAGGTTCCATGTTCAAAGAAGTATCTATCAACGATGCTAGGGGTCGCAAAGAAATGAAGGGCAAAGTTTGCGTTAAAAAGGCTAGGCGAATCGGCAACTTTTGGCAGTGCCCTACATGCGGATACAAGGAGTTTGCCTGAAATGATGCAGGAGTCGGAGTGGCTAAACAATCCAGGACCCTACACCCAATACACGCATAACCCTGACCTACGACTTGCGCAGCTAATAGACCGTTATGGCTTCGTTTTCGATGATAAATTCTGGTATTGGAAGCCCAAAGTCACGCGAAAAAGCAGGGGCAAAACCCATAATATAGTGAAGAGGGCGCCGCTGTGGACTTACCCCTGCAAATCGGTTCCTGCAGAGAAATCTCAGCGCCACGTGTTAGGTCTCCACCTGAAACAAAAAAAAATAACCGAGTTGATTAAAATTGAAAGTTGAGAAAACCAAAGTCAAAAAAGCCTTAATTGTGAAGCCTCAGGACCGCGCGGACTGGGACATGGGTGATGTCTTAGCTGTGGCGCGTAGCCTCGGCAAGAAACTTTTCCACACAGACGAGAACGTTCGGGTTCTTTGGACCTGCGAATCGCCGTATGGACACGTAGTCATCGTTGAGGGTGAAAGTCAGGGAAAACTTAAGAGCGCAGCAACAGAAAAGAACGTGGAGTGTGGCGGAACCTGATTGTTCTTCAAAGTGGGCTTGGGGCTTTCGGTTTCTTCGTAACAATAATAGTAATCATCCTGGCGTTTTTAGCAATAGGATATTTGGCGGTTTTACCATGGCATATATTGAAGGGGTTGACGAAAACATGGACTTCGCACATGAGAAAAATTCTCGTTGTGGTATATCTTGGGAATGTGGTATTGGAAGCCATCATACTTTCCATTATACCTTTTGGTTGGTTCGCTCAAGTTTTTGTTGTTATTACAATTCCAAATTATTTGTTTAACAATTCCTATTCGACGTTCCTAGCCATGAACGGCCTTTTCATTCTGTTAATGCCTTGGACCTACATTATTGCTGCTGGAATCATTAATCACCGAAAAGAGAAACATCACAGTAATGTTGTAAATTTTGAAGGTTGTAGCGATCCACCTGGTTGTAAGGTGGAGGAAAAAACTGAAAAAACAGAATGAAAACAAAACTGAAAATAAAAATGGAAGTAGTGCTGTTGGTTGCAGTGACGCTTTTTTCGTCGTTGCTAATTATCCAGGAAATACCAACAGCTAAAGCCGACAACGTAACCGACGCAATCACCGCAGGCTTAGATTGGCTAGACAGAATGACATACCTCGAAATCAACAGCACCCACGCAGTAGCCCTCGAAAGCCCAAGCCTAAGCTTCAGAATATACCGCAGCGACGGATACTGGACAATATTCGGAAAAATGACCGACACAAACCTACCGCCATCAGCAACAATGATAAGAGGAGGCGCACTAACACCACAACCAACAACAGACGACTTAGGATTAATCACAGGCGCGGTCGATAATGAACACTTAAAATACTTTTTCGACATCGACGGAGACGGCAACTACAACGACATAATACTATACGTCGAATACGCCACAATGGACAACACACACACCCGCGTCGCAGGCAAAATCATAGCGTATGACGGCAAAGGACTAACACTATCACTACAACTCGAAACAACCCAAGTAATCGCAACAATGAGCCTAAACGCACAATTCACTATTGACCAGCAATACGGTTGGGCAAGCAGAAGATACACTATAAGACCAACAACCAAAGGACTCGCAGACCTATACGTGTGGCTCGCCACAACACAATTTTCATGGCTAAATGGACAAACATACCAACAAACCAGAGGCATAAACTACACCGACAGAGCACTCAAACTATACAGAACATGGTACGGAAGCGGATACATAATAGACCGATTCGACGGAATGTACGGAGCAACTCTAACAGTAAGACCCTTCGCAGGACAATACGGAATACCCAACTACCCCGTAAATCCAGACCTAATAAAAGAACCACTCTTAATAGAGCCAGCGGACTGGAGCACATACTACCTCACTTCACCAACATCTTATTGGTACACATACGCCAATGTTCCACAACCACTTGACGACGAATATCACAACGTATATCGGTCAACAACAGTGTGCAGACACATGATGCCCGACGAAGAATGGGACAACACACCCTTCCAATGCTCCAACGGCTCATTCGTATTTAACTACAAGAGCAGAACAGGAATAGCATGGGCAAGAAACCAATACATAGCCAACGGATTTGAATACGACCTAACCACATACAACGGAAGATGGTTGGTAGCGCCTGGAATCGACGTCGTTCTTGGAATTGGCACAGACACAAAAAGCATCAGGGCATGCGCAGACATGGCAAAATACGGCTCAAACATACCATACGGAAACGGATTATCAACACTACGACAAGAATTCATCGACACAGCAGCATGGGATGGAAACGGCATATCAATGGACACATGGCATGGCTCACCAATCGGATGGGCATACCCAGGATACGGAACACACAACACCGCAACATACGCCAACGCCCTCACACAATACTACAAACTAACAAGCGACGAGACATACGGAGCCAAAGCCGACGCAGTAATAGGCACACTTTTAATGCTACAAGAAAAAATCGGCGTAACAAGATACTCACGAGCACAAGACAAATCCTACTACAGAGCAGAATTCTTAGGGGCATTCCTCCCAGGCTACTCAGTCGCATACAGCTACGGACAAATAGATGTTTACAGCGCAGAATGGTTAGACCTAATCTACGGATACCTCGATTGGTCAGGCACATTCAAAATAGACCCCGCATCCATAGCAATACCATGCTTGGGCAACGCAGAATGCACAATACCCTCAGTATGGGCTTTAATCCAATACCGCACCACAAGCAGAACCCCAACCACCCCGCAAACACCCTCATACACAATGCCACTAAACGAAAACTGCGTGGCTTACACAGACCACGGAGGAAGCTATGGAGGCGACGGCAATATAACAGTAGTATCCAACAACGACAACACACAATACATCGGAGGAGGCACAGGCAACGTCTATAAACACACAGGAACCCTAACCAGATTCAGAATGACAGCATACCCCGCCACCTACATAGGAAGCGGATGGGCAACAATAGAATACGAAATGCCATTCACCCTACAAATGACCGCACCCAACTGGAGAGCCAAAACATACTTCACAATACCCGACTATTACGCCACAATAGCATCAGGAGGAAACTCATTTACCGTCAAAGTATCACTATACGACTCAAACAACCAATTAGTAGCAGACGACTCCAGAGACTTACTAACAGACTTACAGGGCAACACCAAAGACACCGCAACAGCAGGCAAAATGTTCGTCATAAACAACTTCGCCAAAATAGACTCATTACCCGCAGGAAGCTACACCGCCAAAATACAATTCAAAGTACACACAGGAGGAGGAACACCACAAGAAATCAGCTTAGGATACATAGGAGACTCAATGGGAATCAGTCACGATGGTCAACCAATGGGCTTAGAATACTTCGGCTACGACATAGGATGGAACGACAACTTCGACGACGACTATATGGATACCTCATTATGGTCAAGAGTCCAAGTAAACAACGGCTTAGCTATGGAATCAGGTAGCAAACTTCAGGTCGCGGTGATGCGGTTGAGCGGATGGGGGCAAGCAGGATATGTAACAGCAAACCCACAACAAACCAATGGGTTTTCATCATCGATCGATGTGACATCACTCGTTACTGGCGAAGAGATGATTCTACAACTCTGCACCACCAAAGTCACAAATAGCGACCCGCACAACGAAGCCAACTGGTATCGAATACTCAAAGACAACTGGGACGACAACATCTATATCCAAAGAAAAATCAACGGTGTCAAAACATACCTACAAACAACAGCTTGGACGGCATCAACAGGACAACTCAAAATTTCCGTTGCCAATGGAATCATAAGCTTCTACGAAAATGGCGCTCTAAAATATTCAGAACCCTACGCCTTAGCCACCTACGATGTGTACGTTTACGTGTACATGAGCGTATCCCACGCATGCGGATGGAACAGCTTTGACAACTTTGCATTTTCGCCAACAATAACATTCTTCGACCACTTCGACGCACCAGGAACACCATCAGGATGGACACCATACGGCTCATGGAGCGATTCAGAATCAAAACTAACCTCCTACAGCATTTCAAGCATAATAATATCAGCGGCTTCCTACAAATCAGACAGAACAGTGTCAACATCAATGAACACATACTACTCCCAATACGGATACGGAAGCTACGCAGTCGCCCAACTAATCGTCAAATACGTTAACGCAAACAACGATGTCTTCTGCTACCTCGACAAAAATGGATACCTGTTCCTAACCCTCAGAAACCAAGGCTCACAAACCGATTGGTACGCATACACAGGACTAGACCCAATAAGCGCATTCCACACCTTCACCGCAAGCATCATCGGGCAAAACTGCAAAATATGGATAGACGGCACATTATACATAGACGCCTCAAACACAGGATTCAACGCTTACACAGGACAAGTCGGCTACATATCTCTCTCTAGCCTGATGAAAGCAGATTGGATAAACATCAACGATTAAAACCACACCCCTCTTTCTTTTTTTGGGGGAAAAATCCATTAAGCCTCCATGCGTATAAGCACGCATACGCACGCATAGGGAGAAAAGAGCAGGATGCGACATAAAGTGAGCGTAAGTATAGACGAAAAAATATGTGAAAAAGCCCACGAATTAGGCATAAACATCTCAAAGGTCTGCGAAAACCAACTTATCACCCTAATCAACGCCATACAAGCCACCAACAGCAAAAACAGCTTTCTTGCCCCCGATTCTTTCACGAAAGAAGCGGGTTTGGTGCGGTTGCCGGGATTTGAACCCGGGTCATCAACGTGGCAGGCTGAAGTCCTAAACCAGGCTAGACTACAACCGCTTTTCCATACTTTCGGTTGTTACACAACCCTGCGGATATTATTTAAGTTTTTTGAGTGGGCTGACTTTCTTCTTTATACGAGGAGGTTTTTTGGGATAGTTGTGGTTGGGTTTGGAACGTGTACCTCTGGAAACACAAATTGATGACTTTTCGTTACTTTTTGTGCTTCTAACCATTGCGGGTTTTCTGGGGTTTTTTGCCCGCTCGTCCGGAGGAGTCTGCTAGGAGGGATGACTTGCATTGTTGACTTCAGCTTCAGCATATGCAATTGATTGATTACAGTATGAAAACTTTGGTTTACCCGCTTCAATTCCTATGTAATGTCTTATACGTGCGGACTTTGGTTCCATTCTTGCCGAAGAAGATTTGCATCATACCTGACTTACTGTCTAAGTCACAGATTGATTTTACACATTTGATTTTCATTCTTCTTCATCATCCAAATCATAACGTGACCAGCCAGAATGGTCAATTCTGAATTTAAAGACCCCTGAGAACTATTTTTGGAGCGTATTGGCTTATTCGATATTTGAAAAGGCTATAGATGAATTACAATGTCAAAACAAATCTTGTTGCTGTGTAATACCAATCACAACATTTTAAGAGCAACCTTCAGTATAACACTGCAATGGGCACATTAGAAATAGGAGAAATGGAACCAAGTTTTGGGCTGAATAGGCTCTGACGGTCATGCTTATGGCAATTGCAGCTAGAAGCAATGGGTGCATTTTTCTTTCTCTCCTAAATGTCCCTATCCGCCAGAGTCCCAGCAAACTCAACATACTTACCTTTTAGAAAACCAGTCTTTTTCCATGACGCATTCGAATTCCAAACGTTCGCGCTTTTCTCAGCGGGTCTCCTCTTTTTCTTGTTCTTGAGGCTGTTGCTTTAGTTGTAGGAAAAGGGTGCTTTCAGCTTAGCGAACGCCGAATATTGAGAAGTGGTCGGTCTCGCCGTAAGCAACGTCGTTCTTGGTGTCGATGGATGACGTTACGTCTTCCCAAACGGAGTCTTTCTTGAGGTCGTTCCGATAGACTTTTAGCTTCTTCTTCTGCGCTTCGGTCATGCCTTTGCCGTCAAACGAGAGCCCAACTGTGACGACTCCGGAAAAGACCGCTGTGGTTTTGATGTCGAAAACTTCCCCTAAGAACTTGCCCTGCGGATGCGATGGATAAGTCGAGACGGGTGAAGCTGATGCTGTGCCAGGTTTGCTTACGCGCTTAAACTTTAGCTCTACTTTTGGATGCGGGCGAGCGCTAATTATTTCGCCTATTGGTACATGAGCTGAAGCGGACCCTCCTCCGCCTACGCCTTTTTTCATTCTGTTTCTTACCTCTCAAGGAGCTATATTTGTTTGACTTTCTTAAAAGATTTTGCACTTGTACAACTCTCGAAACACAAAATGTCATCAACGTGGCAGGCTGATGCCCTAAACCAGGCTAGACTACAACCGCACTCGGTTCGTGAATTGGAGCTTAATTCTACTTGACCTTTAACTTGACCATCTTGGTCAGTATTCTTGCCAATGAGGAAGGCTTTTTAGAAAAATCTTAAATCCTGTTGCTTGAATAATCTTCCCAATATGAGATGCTCAGATTGTCACCAAGATATCCTGCAGGCTAACCCAGTAGTTTGTCCTTACTGTGGTTGCAGAAAATTTGAAGAATCTTTGCCAGATGAAAAATTTGAAGATCCTGAACGGCTTAAAACACTAAAAGAAATTAAGAGACTTGAGCGAACTGGACGATATAAGGAAGCAGCTTTGAAGCGTAAAGAATTGGAAACTGTTTCAATAAAAGAAGGCAAGATTGGTTCCATAAGTATGGAATGTCCCTATTGTGGTGCATCTCAACCGCTTGTTTCAAAGTCAAATGAAGTTGTCTGTGCTCATTGTAAAAAGAGTTACGTTGTTCCTGAGAAAGTTCTTGACTTGTTGTAGGACTTATTCTGCATTCTCTATATGCTCAAATTGCACTTCTTGACCTATGGAGGTCTAAGGTGTGAAAAGCAGATTGTGCGCTTTCAGTTTAACCCACGCACCACCCGAAGCGTTCTACGGTTGATGGGAGAATTCCTTGTTGCTGCATTAGCTCCTGCAGGCAAACTGGGTCGGTTTCCAGGTAGTTGCCGCTGACCGCGTAGGCTCTTCCTCTGCATCCGCCGCAGGTTCCGCGGAAACTACATTCTCCGCACTTGCCTTCCAGCTTCCGTTCTCTGAGTTCGTTGAGGACTTTTGAGTTGCGCCAGATAGCGGTGAGGCTTTGCTCTCGGATGTTGCCCACTTTCACGGGTAGAAAGGTGCAGGGGTACACGTCTCCGTTGGGGCGCAAGCTGAAGTACACGATGCCCGCGTGGCATCCGACGGGCGTGTGAATCCAGAATTGCTTCAGGAGCAGGTCGCGGGGCTTGGAGTCGCTGTGTTTGTGCATTTCAGAAACGATTTCAGGATACATTGGCACTCCCCCAGACATGGTGAAGACCATGTCTCTTTCTTCCTGCATTTGCTGGAGGTATTTTATGAGTTTGACTCGCTGTGTTTGGCTCATGGCTTGGTCCATGATGTCTTTTCCTCGTCCGACTGGAACCAGGTCGTAGACGGCAACTTGCTCTATGCCCAGTTTGGCTAGGTATTCTATGCGTTTGGGCATCTCCTCAAAAGTGTCTTTGAGCGCCATGGTGGTGATGACAACTTCTAGGTCAGCTTCTTTGCAGGCTCTGATGGCTTTGAGGGCTTTTTCAAAGGTGCCTGGGACGTTTCTGAGTTTGTCGTGGTTTTCGGGCACGACGGAGTCTATGGGTATGCCTACCGCCATGATTCCTGCTTCTTTTAGTTCCCATGCCACTTTGCGGCTGAGCAGCACGCCGTTTGTGAGCATCGCAGGGATGATTCCTGCGTCAACACAGTGCTCAGCGAGCGCTAAAACAAAGTCCTTCCTCAGAAGAGGTTCTCCGCCGCTGAAAATCAAAGCTTCCGTCCCAAGGTTCACCATCTCATCAATCGCGTGCATCGCTTCCCGCAGGGTAAGCTCATCAGTCAGAGCCTCCTTGGCTGAAACGTGGCAGTGCAGGCATCGGAGGTTGCAGGCTTTGGTGACGGCGAAGGACACGATTAGCGGGGTGTTTGGAGTTCCCTTCAACCCTGAGCCTAAGAGTTTTTGGCGAAGCAGCAATTCCAGGAGTTTAAGCCCGATACCCACTTCAACACTATCCCTTAGTCTCTACCGAAATTGCGGGTTCGCTTTGGTGTTTCAAATTTTGAACACCAGATTTATGGCTTTGAACGGAGCACCCACATTTGGATTGCCCTGCGCAGAAGCCATGCGACCGCAAAAATCGTGGAAATCGCGATGACCGCAACGAGCAAGTTGGGTCCGATGTCGATCTGTGCCGCAGCAGCCTGCACATCTGGCGCGAGGTTGCTGATTTGCACTTCGTCTATGGTGACTTTGGAATCATGTCCGAAATAGATTTCTGTTCCGTTCATTATCGCCCCTGTTGGGTTTTGTACTCCTTGAATTGCCCTGACGCTTTGCTCGTAGCCATTAACGTAGATGTGCATGCCCGTGGACGTCCGCGTGAACTCGACATGCATCCACTGGTTCAAGGTGATGACAGGTTCCGTTGTAACTACCTCGTTGGCTCCTCCCTCGTCGGTGCGGACGAAACCGCTGAGGGCACCCTGAGGCACCGAAAGTCCATCTTCAGGTACGCCTGACCGTATGGCGAGTCCGAGAACTCGGGTTATGTTCTCCCAAGAAACATCTGAACGCGTGCACTTAACCACTATGTTGTTGTACGTGGCGTTGGTGAACGCTTGCACGTTTATCCAAGCTTCTATTTTGACTTCTTTCTGAACATCCAAGCTCGGCGAGATGGGTATGTATATGGGTTGAGGGGAAGGCGGGAAGCCCACCAAGAAAGAAATGGGCACGTAGACAAAGTTGCTGCCGTCAAACTTCAAAGCCTTCCCGAATTTGCCTTCCACCAGCATGGGCAAAGGATCAACCCCTAAAGTTCCGGGGTTTCTGCCTGAAGCATCAGGTGTCACTACTCTGTATCCGTCTGGTTTGACTTCGTCTAAATGCCATAAACCAACGGTGTTAGGGTCAACTGAATTCTGCGCTTTCACTGACGCCGTGAAAGTCATGCTTAGCGTGGTTGCTAGGAGCAGAGCAAGGATTAGCCCTTTTGTTTTGCCAAACTTTTCCAAACTGACCAGTTTCATGAGCCACATCTCATTTTACCCATAAGCAGAGATGTTCTTAATCCTCCCTGAAGAACAGAAGTGTTCTCCCTGCGGAACCATGCTGAAAAGACGCCGCTTGTGCATGCAGCGCCTGAAATCAGTGTTCAAAAGTTAAGGTGCCGTAAGACCCGAAAAATCGCTAGCGTAGGTTAACCCAAAATGATTAAACTCCCTCAAGGTTACCTGCAGAAAACGGCAATCTTCAACGCGGAAAAGGTGGCTCTTGCAGTTGCAGTCTGAACAGCCAAAACCGCTTACTGCTTCGCCTCTCTGGCTGATTTCGCTGGCGACTCGGCATTCTTCCGTTTTGCTGCCCTGTTTGAAAAGCACTTCGATGACTTTAGCAGCGTCACTGTCCAGCAGGTAGTCTATGTGCCAGAACTTGCGCTTTTCTCTTCTCAGGTGGCGCTTCACTCGCTGCTCCAGATTCTTCTGGGCGGAACCGACGTAGGCGTACGTGCCTTTCTTGAACGTTTTTTGCCCCAACGCACCGACGTTTATGCAGGCGTCATTGTTTAAGCGGGTGATTAGCACGTAAATGCCCTTCGAAGGCGCGGTTAATCTTTCTTTTTGCGGTGACAACGTTGACTATCCTCTGTGCAAACTGCAGGTGCCAGGGGTGCTTGGCGAATGCCGCTTAGGGGTAAGTGTGTGCGTCTACGTCCACTTTCTGGTGAAGCTTCTTGATTTTTATCTCAATCTTCTCAGGAGATTCTTCCGTTCCCTTCAGGGTTTTCGAGAATCCCATCAGGATGTTAGCTATGGTTTCCTGCATCATGTGGTTCAGGAGCAACTGCTTTCCGTCAACCCACATTTCCGTTTCAAAATTCTTTTTGATTATTCTGTGACCTTCACTCAAAACAGCCCATCCTCTGATAGTCTCTTCGCTTCTTGGTTGATAAAGACTTCGCCATCAAAACAAAGGCTATACCGCGGCAATTAAGGGAATAGCAGTCTCAGCGCATCTTCAAGTTCTGCAAAACTCCGCAGAATCACGTCGGAGTGCACCACAATCCACGGGCTAAGGCAGTCCATGTCCGAAACCACTATGACTTTCTTGCCCTTACTCTTAGCGTAGAACAGCTCCATGCAGGCTCCCGCTGAAAGCCTGGGCAGGTAAGCAATCATGACGTCGCATTTCTCCGCGTCCTCCAAATCTCTTCGCACAAAATCAGCGGCTGGCACCTGGTTCCACCAGCAGGGCTCGTCTTTGCGGTAAATTACCTTTTCGCGGAGCCACGGGTCAATCACGTCGTAGCCCAGCTTGGCGCACACTTTAGCGATGGCTTCCCTGTATCCCTGCTCGGTTTCCATGCCTTGAATTGGCCCAGAAATGAACGCTGTCTTCTTCATGCTGACCAAAGCCTAAGTTCACAGTAGATTTAACGGTTTCCTTTCGGCGGCAGACCAAGCAACTCAAGCATTCTGTAAGCATTGTTTGTGGGCGGCATGCATGTCTGGTCACGGCACACGTATGCGGTGGCTTTGCCGTCAATTTTCTCGTAGCCCAATCCTGCATGGCTGGGCGGTTGCAACGAAATCGTCGTGTTCGGCAAGTATTGTTTCCTCAAAGCAGCCCGCATGTCCTGCGTGTCTTTTTCTTTCAGGTCACCGACCAAAACAATGTTGTATGTTGGTCCGACAGCAAAGTCCACAGCGGTAAGCATGAACGTGTACGCCTGCGGCGCTCCTTTCACTTCTTCAGCGAACACCTTGACGATTTTGCTGGTCAATTCATCGTATGCAGTATCGTTTGTCAAACGGGCTAACCGCAGCATGTTCAACAGTGCCACCGAATTTCCCGAAGGAACCGCGCCGTCATAAACTTGCTTCATCCTCGGCATAACGTCTTCGGCACTTTTTGCGGTGAAGTAGAAGCCGCCCTCTTTTTCATCCCAAAACTTCGCCGCCATCGCCTTAGTTAACGCAGACGCGGCTTGAAGGTACTTGTCTTCGAAAGACGCCTCGTAAACCTCGATGAACCCGAACACGAGGAAAGCGTAGTCATCCACGAAAGCCTCTACAGCTCTTTCGCCCTTGGCGTAACGGTGATAGAGCACTCCATCTTCGCCTTTCACGTTGTCCAAGATGAAGTCGGCGGCTTTAACCGCGGCTTGCAGGTACCGCTGCTCACCGAACACTTGGCTGGCTCTGGCTAAGGCAGCAATCATCAAGCCGTTCCAGTCAGTTAAGACCTTTTCGTCCTTCGCAGGTGGAACGCGTTTTTTCCTCGCTGCAAACAAGGCATTTCGGATTCTGCCCAGTCTAACGATAAGCTCGTCAAGGGTTGAGCTTGATTCCGACGCGATTTGCTCCAATGGTTTCGGGAAGTGAAGAATGTTCTTGCCGTTTTGCCTCCCACCTGGCGCGTCAAAGTAGTTCCCTTCAAGTTCAACGCCGAAAAGCCTAACTGCTAAATCCGCGTCTTCAGGCTGCACGGCTTTTCTGATTTCCTCTAAGGTCCACAGGTAGAATTTGCCTTCCTCGCCTTCAGTGTCCGCGTCCTCAGCCGAGTAGAAACCGCCTTCAGGCGCTGCCAAATCTCTCAGCACATAATCTGTGATTTCCTTTGCGGTCAGTTTGAATTTTCCAGCGCCCGTTACTTGGTAGGCTTCCGTGTAAGCCAGCACCAGCAACGCTTGGTCGTAGAGCATTTTTTCAAAGTGCGGGACCAGCCACTGAGCGTCTGTGGAGTATCGGTGAAAGCCGAAGCCCAATTGGTCAAAGATTCCGCCCAGCCGCATCTGCCGCAGCGTTTTCTCGGTCATGGCTAACGCGTTTTCCTCGTTGCTTCTTCTCCAATACCGCAGCAGGAAAAGCAGAGTGTGCGGTCTAGGAAACTTCGGGGCACCTCCGAAACCGCCGTTTTCCCCGTCAAAATCCAGCGCCAGCTTCTCGTAAGCATCGTCCAGCACGTCTTTTCCAAGTGCGCTTTCTGGGATTCTCTTCTCGAAGGCTTCTATTCTGCTTTTGATGTCTACACCTACTATTTCCAGTTCGGCTCTGCGCAGTTTCCAAATCTGCGTCACCTGCGAGATGAGATCCATCATTCCAGTTAAGCCGCTTCGGCTGTACTTGGGGATGTAGCTGGCTGCGAAAAACGGGTTTTTCCGCGGTGTCATCATGATGTTCAAGGGCCAGCCGCAGCTTCGCCCCATCGCTTGACACACAGCCATGTACGCCGCGTCCAGGTCGGGTCTTTCTTCGCGGTCAACCTTTATGCAGACAAACGCTGCGTTCATCAGGTTGGCTACTTCTTCGTCGTCGAAGCACTCTTTTTCCATGACGTGGCACCAGTGACATGACGAGTAGCCTATGCTGACGAAAACGGGCTTGTCTTCCGCTTTCGCTTTGTCGAAGGCTTCTTGACTCCAAGGATACCAATCTACTGGGTTGTACGCGTGCTGGAGCAGGTAGGGGCTTTTCTCCCATATCAGCCTGTTTGGCTTGTGCTGTTTGTCTTTCTCAGTTTCCATAGAAATCTCGACCACTTGCCTAAATTTGAAGGGCAAGAATTCGCCTTAAGACGAGGTCATTTGCCTGCCTTCGCCTATTCACTTTTGAGTTCTCGTTTGTTATAAAGCGTTTGCACAGGGCGAATTAGTATTTTATGCTTAGGTACAGCAACGCCGACAACGCTATCAGCTCAAACAGGTCTGGCAGGAAAGCAAATGGTCCCAGACCGAACAGCCCGAAACCGAAAGCTCCCACAACTAATGGGCTTGATGTCAGGTCTTTGATGAGGAATGCAATCGCGATTATTAGTAATCCAATGGTGAACTCAGATCGGAGCTTCAGGTATATTCCAGCATAGTTGATAACAAGAACTATCAGGAGCGCTACATTTATCGTGGAAATTACTGTTCTTGCGACGTAAAAAAGCTCTATGTCTGCAGGGTTACCCTCTGGAGGAAGATGGGGATTTAATGGGAAGTTCTTTGGGTTAGCTATGGCTAATGCCGCCAAAAGTGCAGCCGACGCGGCTATGATTATCAAGGCTGCTATTATTATTACGTTTTTCAGCCTTCCACTCATATGTTTTCCTTGTTCCATTCTGTTTTGCTTCCTTTTCTATTTTTTCCAGATTTTCTTCAGAATTTCTTCAAACTCACCGTAGTTGTCCTCTAATGTCTGGGAGAGAAAGTAGGTTGCGCCGTACTTGTCGCCAACGGAGGTGACTATTCGGTTTTTCTGCAGAACTTCCAGATGATACCTTACCGTTTTGTAGTCTACCTTAAGCGCGTTCGCCAACTGGTTTGCGTTCTGCGGAGTCTCATGTATAGCCTTGATTATTTGGGCTCGGGTCACGCCACCTCTAGTGCCTGCAATCAGCCATCCTAGCAGATACTTCAGTGGACGCACGTTGACAGACATTTAACTCTCTCCACAATGAGACTCGTTTATAACATCGTTAACGGTTTCAGTAATAAATATGTCTCTTTTTCCCCATCAGGTTCTTTTATCCCCACAGATTTGGGACAGAATTGGGTGTTATTATGAAAAACATATTTAAATAATTCTGACATCTTGCTCAGTTAGAAGCAGCACACCCCCAAAAACTCGTCAAGGCCCAAAGCGGCAAAAACTCCTCTTCTTCAGCTGCTTTGGACCTTGATGGGCTCAAAATAATTGGAGGAAAAAGTTAAAAGCTACTATGCAAGATAGTAGTCTCTGGTGGAGCGAAGTGTCTCAGGAGAAAAAAACAGGGTTCTCGCAGTACAACATAGAAGGAAAAGCGCTCGAAGCTTTTCTGGGTCCACTGGAGGCAAGCGTCATGGAAGCAATCTGGACCGCAAAGAAGACGCCTATAACCGTGAGAGAAATCCACGAAGTGCTCAAGAAAAACAAGAAAATAGCCTACACGACAGTGATGTCCACCATGGACAGGCTGTTTGAGAAGGGTCTGCTGGACCGCAAAATCGAGAAAGGAAGAGGGGGACTGTACTATGTTTACTGGCCGCCGCTTGAGAAACAGAGTTTCCAAAAATCCGCTGTGCGTGAAGTACTTGCAAGCCTGATTGGCAATTTTGGCGAAGTAGTCACAAGCTGCTTAATCGAGGAAGCAAACCTAACTGAAAAAGAACGCCAGACATTAAGAGAACAACTTGGGAAGAACAAGACAGAAAAACAGAAATAAGCATGGGGAAACCTCAAATGAGTTTAGAAGGTGTGTTCAATCAGATTTTTCAACCATACTTCTATTATTCAGTTATCTTCCTAGTAGTCTCGTTTATCTGTGTCAAAATTTCTGTGAAGTACTGCAGCTTTTTAAACAGGGATGTTAGAAGCGTGATTTCCCTCGTTCCTTTAATGATTCCCCTCTTTGTTATGCTCGTCTTCGTACCTTCGACAATCATACAGACAGAGTCAATTTTGCCGCGTATACCTGCAGGTTTTGCCGAATGGCAACGCAACTTTCCCTTTACGTTTGCTTTGCCTTACCCGCCACCTTTGAGCTTTATCGATCCACCGCCTTTTTCAGTAACTGACACTCTTTCAGTAACGGGAATAATTTGCCTGATGGGACTGGCAATCGGTGTCTTCTTTGCCTCTACCATGATTTTGGCAGGGGGCAAACTAGCAAGGAAAGTTCTTCACGTTATTGACCTTGCACCAGATGACTACCCGGAGCTTCAGGCAAAGATAAACGAGTTGTCAGGAAAGTTAGCCATTAGAACACCTAAAGTGGGGGTAACCGAAGACCTCAGACCCAACGCCTTCACAATAGGCTGTGGTAGCAAAACACAAATAGTTTTTTCCATAGGCCTTCTGAATATCCTAGACCAGGAAGAAATAATCGCTGTTGCCTCTCATGAACTTGCGCATGTCAAAAGTCATGATTTCTTTTTCAAGACCCTGTCAAGTGCCTTAACGGCAGTTTCTTTTTTTAACCCGTTTGCCTATTTCGCGTCTTCGTCTGCCCAAAGGGAGCGGGAGATGCTTGCGGATGAACGAGCCACCAAACTTTTAGAGAAGCCGTTTGTTTTGGGAAATGCTCTTGCCAAGATATGTGGAGTTCTGCAGACTTTGCCCAAAGAGGGCATGTGGGCTAGCGTGACCTCGAATATGCTGGTCACTTCTTCAATCGTGCACCGACCGCAAATACTTGCGGCTCACCCGAGAGTAGATCACCGACTGAAGAATATCTCTATGTCAGCTTCAAGGAGGCATTCGGGTTCTGGGAAGATGACGTTTGCGGTTCTGTTGTCTTTGCTGATAATTCTTGGTGGAGTGGCAGCCAGTTACGCTATGGTCAGTTTACAGGTTAGTTATATGTCATCTGAGGCGCCAAAACCAATTGATTTTGGTGCGGTTGGTAGTCACCCATTTGACAATCGTAGTTTGTGGTTGAGCCACCTGAATCAATGGGAAATGAATGTTTCTCAAAATGGCGATTGGGTCGCATCGTCTACTTTGCCATCATTCTATGCTAAACCTGTTTTTATCGCTGAAAGCTACAATGCATCCGTTGTGAATTGGGGAGTTACGCCAAGCGCGTTTTTGCCTCCTTCGGGCAACGGTTTTGTGAATAGCTATTACGTGGTTAACGGCATTGGTTTGGTTATTTATCGATAGTTGTTCTTTTGTTGGGTTGTTGGGTTTCTGTGTTTTGTGACTGATTGATATTTTGGGTCTAATGTGCTACTATTGGTGATAGTAACGCTTATAAGCCAGACGCAAGCTATTCTGTTATAGCTACTATCTAAGATAGTAGCAAAGGAAGGTGCAAACAAAAACATGAGAAAAAGCCTAATGATACTCACAGCAACGATCACATTGATAGCCGTAGTCGGCGCTATAGTCCTCGCTAACGCAAGCACAGCAGTCACAACACAAACCAGCAATAGCTACAGTACCCTCAACAGTCCGCAATCAACAAATGCACAGACAATGCAATACATGGAACCGCCCTTTTGGCAAAACCAGAACACATATCCCAGCGACCCAGCATTTCTCGGCAACCTCACATTGCCAGACAATATTACATTACCAGGCAACTTCGCAGGTCCAGGCAGCTTAATGCGCGGCATGCATGCCCAACGGATGATGGGCAGCGGTCCAGAATTCTTTGGATACGCTACGGAGAACGCCACAACAGCAACAATTGAAGGATCAATAGTTACGGAATACCGAAACTTGCTCATATTGAATACCACCTCAGGGCAGATAACTGTGCAAGTTCCAAGAGAATGGACTGTGAACAGCCAGATAGTCAACGGAGCTGAGCTATTCAATGGCACATTTGCGAGTTCAGGGCAAACCATCACGTTGCAGGTGCTAGAGAACAATCTGTTCAGTAATGCGAGCTTTAGCATCAACCAAATGCTTTGTTACACAGCCACCAACGCCACAGGCGCAACAGCCAATGCGGTACTACCGTTTAACATACAACCCAGCAGCTAACCCACTCTCTCCTCTCCCTTTTTTTGGTGTTTCCTGAGAGTTTTGTTTGTTGAAAGTTTTGTCTGTCAAGATTTTTCTTAAGAAAGCGTTTGTTACTATCAACAATAGTAACATTTATATCCCGAACCTACTAATTCACGTAGTAACAATTGGCATGGGCTGAAACATATGGTATCTTCAAAGAAAATCCAGCAAATTTCAAAGAAAAAAATGCGCCCAACGCCAGTATCGCAAAAAACAATGAGTCCTCAGGAGTGAACTATACGGGTATCGTAAATAGAGCATTTAGAAACATTTCAAGACGAAAAATCCGAGCCTTATTAGTGATTATTGCCTTGGGCTTTTCCATGGCGATAATGATTTCCATTCCCGCAGGTATAGCTGCAAACCAACAAGCCACACAGGATCTGACCAGCAACCTCAGCGGCACCATCACACAAACAGAAGCATCTATCAACCAAACACTAACGCAAATAGACTGCAGTCTAACGCCAAGTTTCGAAGGCTTCGGCTTCAGTCCTGGCAATTTTACTCCGGGTCAGTTTGGCGGTGGTGGTAATTTCAATTTCACGCCTGGCCAATTCGGAGGTGGCGGTCGTATACCTGGCGAATTTGGCGGCGGTGCATTCGGCGGCGGGGGAAGCACGCCTATGAATGAAAGCGTTTACACCGACATAAACAGCTCCGTTTCAGGCGTCGCGGCTGTTGCGCCGATTCTGCAAGTGTCTGAAGGGCATAACGTAACCACAACCATGTATGGTCGAAGCTTTACTCGTCAGGTAGCCGACTACATAATCGAAGGCGTCCCGCTGGACTCTTCCCTCATCGACAACTACCCAGTATTGCCCTCAAACATCACTGCTGGGCGAAATCTGCAAGCAGGCGACAGCGGAGTTGTTCTTTTGAGCGAGAATAACTCGGCGTATTTCGGAGCAGACGTCGGAGGTACCATCACCATTTTGGGACAAAACTTTGAAGTGGTAGGCATACACGGAACCTCAGGGGCTTCGGACAGAACAACTCTTTACATGAGCCTTTCCGATGCTCAAACCTTGACTAACAATACTGGATACATAACTAGCCTAGAAGTGTTTGCTGACAACAGTGGCGATACAACTTCAGTGGCTAGCGCCATAAGCGCTTTGCATACAGAGCTTGATGTTGTTACAGCTCAACAGCGCCTAAGCCAACTCCAACAAGTGCAGGCAAGCTACACTTCAGAGCTGCAAACTGCTCAATCAACCATGAACCAAACACAAAATCAAGCGTTCGAAGAAATCGTCGTCGCAGTTGCAGCCACAAGCCTCATAGTCCTCTTCGTGATGCTGTACACCGTGCGCGAAAGAACCAAAGAAATCGGCACGCTCAAAGCCATAGGTTTCAGCAACTGGAACGTCATGAGTCAATTTATGCTTGAAGGCATCCTGCTCAGTCTGCTGGCAGGCGCGGTCGGAGTCGCCATCGGAACCGTCGCAGCACCATTCCTCTCGTCGATTCTGCTTCCGACCGTAAACCCATTCGGCAACTCTGGCTTTAGAGTTGTATTAGGAGGAACGCCAGCTGCAAGCACTACTGCAATTGTCGTGGACCCGCAGCTTATGCTGATTGCGTTCGGCGCATCCATCCTGCTCGGCACCTTGGGCAGTCTTTACCCAGCTTGGCGTGCATCAAGAACAAGACCTGCGGAGGCAATGCGATATGAGTGAGATAGTCCTTAAGACCGAGAACATGTCTAAAACGTACACATTGGGCAAACGCAACGTCCAAGCCCTCTCAAACCTCAACCTCCAAGTCAAACGCGGCGAGTTCATAGCCATCATGGGACCTTCGGGGTCAGGAAAGACGACGCTGCTGAACGTGCTGGGCTGCATCGACAAACCAACAAGCGGTAAAGTGTTCTTGGATAACATTGACGTCGCAGGAATGCCCGAATCGCAACTGTACAAGGTGCGGCGTAACAAAATCGGCTTCGTGTTCCAGACCTTCAACCTGCTGCCTTACCTGAACGCCCGAGAAAACGTGGAACTGCCCATGGAGAACAACGGAAAATCGAAGAGCCAAAGAAGCACCCGAGCAAAAGAACTCCTCGCTATGGTTGGTCTCTCAGGACGAGAGGAGCACAGGCCTCAGCGTCTCAGCGCAGGGGAGCAGCAGCGCGTAGCCATCGCACGCGCCCTAGCGAATGACCCTGCCATAGTTTTGGCGGATGAGCCGACGGGGAACTTGGATAGCAAGAATAAGCAGGAAATCGTGAAGCTGCTCGCGAACCTCAATCTTAACCATGGAACCACTATAATAGTGGTCACGCATGACGGTCAAGTGGCGGCGCACACAGAAAGACTACTTCTCCTTAGCGACGGCAAAATCACCAAGGAGAAACAGGGGCTCCATTTGGCAAGGAAGCTCATATGTCCCTACTGCGGAGGAAAACTGCACGCTGCCAACGAGATATGCTCAACCTGCGGAAAAACCGCGATAACCAAGAAAAAACCTTTGACCGCCGAGAAGGTCGAAACTGGAAAATAGAGGCATCTGCAAATCTAAAGGCGAAGTGAAATGGAAATCCCACCAGCTCCCCAAGTTCCACCGCCACAGAACGCGGCAAAGCGCTTTTCAGCCGCTGTTATAGTTGCCGTTCTTGTCGTCGGTCTCGTTGGAGGTGGCTTGTTAGGCTATGCAATGAGCTACTCCGTTCTGAACGGGAAAATCAGTGATGTGCAAAATCAGTTGCAGACACAGCTACAGAATCTTTCACCCCAAAACGCCACTTACGTTTCTTACTCTAACGCGAACGCCACATACGTGCTTAACGACAACGTTTCGCTCTCGCAGGTGTACCGTCAAGTCCAGCAGTCCGTGGTGGTGATCCGCGGGTTAATTATACAACGCAACATCTTCCGACAAATTATCTACACAGAAGTGCAAGGTTCAGGATTCGTCGCAGAAGTCAACGGGCAAATGGTCATAGTCACAAACAACCACGTGGTCCAAGGAACCACGAACAACACCGTGACTTTCACAGACGGCAGCGGATACGCCGCCAGCGTCCTCGGCTCAGATCCATACGCGGACTTGGCGGTTCTCTCCATCAACGTGTCTGCAAGTGAACTTAAGCCTCTGCAAATTGTAAATTCCTCAACCTTGGGAGAAGGTGACCCCGTGGTCGCGGTTGGCAGCCCCTACGGCTTAGCTGGTTCCGTCACTGTAGGCATAGTTAGTGCATTGGGCAGGACAATCACGGAAGACCTGACGGGCGGAGTGCCCATCGCAGCCGTAATTCAAACCAGCACTCCCATCAACCCTGGCAACTCAGGCGGTCCCCTCGTAAACTATGCGGGTCAAGTAGTCGGCATAACCACGGCTATAGTCAGCAACTCACAGGGACTGGGCTTCGCCATTCCATCCAACACAATTCTGAGAGAAATCCAGTCGCTCGTGACGAACGGCTCTTACAATCAGCATCCCGCTATCGACGCCTCTGGGACAGACATGACGTTTGAAATCGCGCAGTCCATGAACACGAACGTGACCTACGGCTGGCTGGTTGAAAGCTCCAACGTGGCTGGCTTGAAAGGCGGAACAAGCCAAGCATTAGTCTTAGGAAGCACGGTGACTGTAGGCGGCGACATTGTGATAGCTGTAAACGGCGTGCGCATAACTAATTCAGATGACCTGTTGAGCTATTTGGAGGAGAACGCGCTGCCGGGGCAGACCGTGAACTTGACCGTTGTGCGCAACAATCAGGAAATCAATGTGCCTGTCACGTTGAGTTCGCTGTCTTAACCCACTTTTCTCCTTCTTTTTACCCTGTGATGCATGGGGCAGTCGGTATTCTTATAAGGTAAAACCCAGCAAGTAGAGTTTTCATGCAGGCAGAAATCGGAATTATCGGTGGAACAGGACTCTACGACCCCAACCTCCTCAAGAACGTTGAAGAAGCAGAAGTGAAAACGCCATACGGCGCGCCATCAGACTCCTTCACCATCGGAGAACTCTCAGGCAGGCACGTGGCTTTTCTGGCGCGGCACGGAAAGAAGCACACGATAAGACCCACAGATGTGAATTCCAGAGCCAACATTTGCGCCTTCAAAAAACTCGGCGTCGAAAGAATCCTTGCAGTTTCAACCGTGGGTTCGCTGAAAGAGGAATTCAAGCCAGGAGACCTCGCGTTCGTTGACCAGTTTATCGACCGAACCACGCGCCGCGAGCAGTCGTTCTACACAGAGGGCAGAGTGTGCCACATTTCCGTGGCTGAGCCCATGTGTCCTGAGATGCGGCGGGTTCTGAAGGCTGTTGCTAAACAGGCAAAAATAGAGGCTCACGGCACTGCCACTTACGTTTGCATTGAGGGTCCGCGTTTCTCAACCAAGGCAGAGTCCAACCTGTTCAGAAACTGGGGAGCTGACGTTGTCGGCATGACGCTTGTTCCCGAGTGCGTTCTGGCTCGCGAAGCCGAAATTTGTTACGCTTCAGTTGCCGCGGTCACTGACTACGACTGTTGGAAAGACCATTCTGTCAGCACCGAAGAAATAGTCTCCACCATGAAGGCTAATATTGAGAAGGTCAAGAAGATAGTTGTGGAAACCGTGGCGAAACTGCCCAAAGCAAGAGCCTGCGACTGCAAAACCGCGTGCAAAAACGCGTTAGTCTAAAGGAGAGCACAAGTGAATGGATTTGAAATCGAAAATAAGGCGAATACCTGAATTCAAAGGCGTAGTCTTCTGGGACATAACCCCGCTGCTGAAAGACAAACAAGCTTTCAGAGAATGCATCGACAAGCTGGCTGAGCACTATGAGGGCAAAGACATTGACGTTGTCGTGTCGAATGAGGCAAGAGGCTTCATCATAGGCGCCGCCTTAGCCTACGCGCTTGGCGTGGGGTTTGTGCCCATCCGCAAAAAAGGCAAACTGCCCTCAAAATGCATCAGCTTCACCTACCAAAAAGAGTACGAATCCGACTGCATCGAAATCCACGCCGACGCCATCGAAAAAGGACAGAAAGTGCTGCTGATTGATGATTTGCTGGCGACAGGCGGAACCGTCAAAGCCAACATCGAATTAATCGAGAAGCTTGGCGGAAAAATCGTGGGCATAGGTTTCCTGATTGAACTCGGCTACCTTGAAGGCAGAAAAGCGCTAGGCGACAAGTACGAAGTGTTCTCGCTGGTGAAGTACGACTCAACCAAACCCTAGGCTTAATGTTCCTTTTATTGCCTCTACTTTTAATCTCTGAAAATCCATTGCATCCTCAAAATTCAGACAAGAATTGCCATTTTTCTCGGGTTCTTTTAGCGAACAGTGCCCTTCTTTCCAATGTGTACAAGTTTTTCTTTCGCAAAAGGATAATTCAAATTCTACCTCTTCTAAGAGGGTTTTTGCTTATTGCCAATTCCGTACCACATGAATATCTTAGCTATTATAGGTATGATTGCCCCGCAAGCCGTCCGAGTCAACACCGTAAGCAGGAATCCGTCGATTCCAGTCACCACGTTTGCTGTTGAAAGCTGAAAGATCCCAAAAAGCAGAACACCACCGATGGTCGCCGCAACTATCCCTGAGGTTATCATTCGGATGAAGTTCTCTGAGCGCTTGTTCAATGCTCCAGCCATGTAGCCGATTAACATCCCACTAAGAACGTATGCCAGCAGAACCGTACCAGAACCTGGATACGAATGATAACTGTCAGCCCAGTACAGTGCATAGATACCTCCCAGCAGAAAACCTGAAGCGCCGCCAGCCCAACGGTTCCAAACCAAACCCAGCAATAAAGGAACTACGGCTATCATAACCAGCTCTTGAAGCTCCATCGTGATTCCGGTCACGACGCCAAATCCGCCTCCAGAAAGCGACCCCAACTTGGAAATCGCCACGATCAACAAAACTACTATTACAGGAGCGACCACGCCATAGATTATGTCGTTTCGATTCCATTTCTTCCAATCCAGAGTCATCAACGAACACCTGTCAAGTGGAATCTAAATATTCAAATATTTAAATTTTGTTATGGATTACCATCCTGACTTTTAACCCTGCAATCATCATGCTATTTCCCCATGCTTAAAAAAATCAATTGGCTCTCGGGCACAAAATCGGAAAAGCCGCACACCCGCTATTTATAGTATATATAAGGGGGCTATAGTCTTTTCCGAGCACTAGACTTACACCTGAAGAAAACAACCAAAAACATCAAAAAGCTACTCCAAATTGCAGAGCAGAACGGCGGAATTTGCTAGCATTCTGTAAATCTCCACCATGGCAAAGCGGCATGTTTAGCCATCTGCTGCACCACCAAAAACACCATTTAACCCCACGTATATACCCCCATGATTCACCTATGTTAACAACACATAAGTACGTTAGCCGCTGAAGAAACCCTTTCAGAGATGTTAACATGTCTGAACGCTTTGCCAAAAAATGGGAAAGCAAAAGAGAAGAAAACACGTTCATCAACCAACTTCGCGGAACAGTGCAACCTCAACAGCCTCTGAAACCACGCTTAGACTACGCTACAAAACGACTTGACATGCAAATCCAGAGACTCGACCAAGCCTCAGACCGCTTCACCCAGAAAGACAGAACCCTCTTCGCCAAAATCGTCGACGCATACGCAAAACATGACACCGCACACGCCAACATCTACGCCAACGAACTTGCAGAAGTCCGCAAAATGGAAAAACTCGTCATGAACGCAAAACTCGCACTCGACCAAGTCACCCTCAGAATCAGGACAGTAACCGAATTCGGCGACATCGTAACCACACTAGGACCTTGCATCGGCGTACTGCGCAGCATAAACGTCGGATTATGCGGCGTTTTGCCAGAAGCAGAAAACGAACTCGGAGACATCAGCAACATGCTCAGCGGCTTAATGTTCGACGCTGGATCAGGCTCAGGAATGTCCCTCAACTTCAACAACGTCAACGAAGATGCATCCAGAATACTCGCAGAAGCAGCCACCGTTGCAGAACAGAAAGTAAGCGCGAACTTCCCTGACCTGCCACCGGGAATGCCCACAGGCTCAACCAGCGACAAGTCAAAAACCTAAACGCTTCGCAACTTTTCTCTTTTAGCTCTCAATTTCCTTCTTTCTTTTTTCCGTCGCTCAGAACTTGTGACTCCACATGACCTTGCTTCGTTTGCCTTCCACGGTGCGTTCCCTGCGTCCAGTCAACTCTTCGATGTCCATGACGACGCAGCACGCTTCACTCACGCGTTTCCTGTCAAACGCTTTGCCGCCTTCCGAAACAGGCTTGCGGTAGATTTCTTTGTACTTCGCGTGCAGAAGCTGGAAGAACTGCCAAATTGACTCTTCATCTTTTTCCACGCGTGCAACTCCCGTGGCTATGACGCTGTCATAGTCCAAGTGGCACAAACTGTCATAGTGGTAGCTGACTTCGCCCTTGAACTCGTCCACCTCGAAGCAGCACCGCGGATTCTCAGCAATTAAGTCCAGTTTCTTGCCTTTCCAGTCGCAGTGAAAGCCAATTTTTCCGTTGAGGTAAGCAAAATTCAGCGGTATAATGTATGGGGTTGAGCCGTCGCAGAGTCCAAGCCGCCCAACTTCGGCACGCTTCAGAATCTCCTCCATCTCCTTTAAGCCGCCTTCAGCGAATATTTTCTTCGACAAGCGCCTCACCTTCAGTGGATAATCATGTGGCTTCTGAATCTTCATAAACTTTGCCACTGCAACGGCTGGCGCTTAGCGCGCGCTTTTGTTTTTATTATATTTTTGTTTTGTCAGATTTTGAGCCTCTTTTCGCTAAAAAATCTTATATACATAAAACCCACAAATAAATTGAGCGGAGACCTAGCAAGAGAGGATTTAAAATGGGAAAATCATTGTTGGCAACTTTAAGCATTATCGCTTTGTGCATTCTCTGCTTTACAGGAATCGTTAGCGCCAAACCAGGATTCACTAATTTTAATGGTCAAGGACCGGTGGTTCCTGCCACAAAACCAGGATTCACTATAACCGATGGTCAAGGAAGCGTGGTTACTGTTAACGGAAGGGTAGATTCTGGTGAATGGGGGGATTCTGACCAAGCTAACCTATACTCTGGCTCGACAATGACGGCTAATACTTTCAGAGTAAAATGGGCGGGCATCGGTAGCACTTGGTATGACCAGTGGCTTATCGAAATTTTCAGTGACACCACTAACGACCCTGGAGACTTCATACAAATTTGCTATGATAGCAACCTAGACGGCGCCGCAACGCCTCAAACAGACGACTACTTAATAAATTACACGGGACATAGCACAGTAAACGTTTTCAAGGGAACTGGATCAGGGTGGACTCCAACATCTGATCTCGATGTCGTAGTAGCAAGTACAATAAGCGCCTCACCAAATAGCGCCACTCCACACTGGATCATTGAAATCAACATTGAAAATGTTTGGGAGAGCACAGGGGATAGAGTAGCCGCATACGATGCCAGCAATCCAAGTGCAGGGGTCCTAACGTGGCCAAGCAATAGCGGCGCTAATGTCCCCGGCGATTATGGACTTGCTGAAATAACATATGAGACTGTTCCAGAGGGCTTAGGCATCGGAGTTATGGTGCTAGTATCGTCTGTTGCAATGATAGTTGGCGTACGCTACTTCCGCAAACCAAAAGCATAACTAACCACGAGAGCCATACCGTCACTCTCCACTTTTTTGTTTTGAGTTTAAGCGCGCACGAACAAAACAGAGAAACTTAACTGCAACACGAACAAACTTATTAGAATAAACCGTTCTAATACGTGGACTTATATCACCCAACCTTTCAAGTATAGTCAGGTGCCCAGCCGATTGAACCCTGACCAACAAAACGACATCGAATACGCCCTAAGGGGCAAAGCGTGGAAAGTCTACTGGTTCCTCCTCAAAAGCGGCAATCCCCAGAGCGTCCGCGAAGTTCAGCATGGCCTGCATTTCAGCAGTCCAAGCGTGGCGCATCACCATCTGGAGCAGCTTCGCGAGCTGGGGTTGGTTCAAAAAGAGGACCTTGGCGGACACTATTTCTTAGTTGGCGAAGTCAAAATCGGCGTGCTCAGGCACTACGTGAAGCTGGGGAGACTGCTGTTTCCACGGTACTTCTTTTACGCGCTTTTCTCCACAACGTTTTACGTGGCTTTCCTGCTGTTTCTCCTGTCAGGTTTCAGCCGCGAGAACTTGTTTATGATTTCATTTGGCGCGGTTGTTTGTGCCGTGTTCTGGTATGAGGCGCTGCGTATGTGGTCTATGCGCCCGTACTAACCTCTGGTACATACCGTTCTTAAGCTTAGCATCAAATACGCGAGTCCACACAGCAATAGGCTGGTGAAAGAATAATGGTTCAGAAAGAAGTTAAGCGAAAAGCGCAAGTTTACGGTTTAATGGCAATTCTGCTTGCATCGATGTTTGTCGCGTTGATTTACAGTTACGGCACGCAGCCAGGAATCTCGCCGAATGGGCAGCCTAGTCCGTCAGTGAACCCGTCGAATCCTCCAACTGAAGTTACGCCTATGAAAACTTTCGCGTCCTACGATGACCTCAAGAATTTCTTGACAACTAACAGCCCAAGCAGCGTAACAACAAACGCATATTGGACTCGTGCTATGGATCAAGGGTCATTTTCTATCAGCGGAAGTCCTGTTCCCTCCGTAGCTCCCACCGCGGTTCCTGCTCCTGTGCAAGCTGCGGAAGGCACCGGAAACAAGGACTACTCAACTACAAATATCCAAGTTGCCGGAGTAGACGAAGCGGACACCGTGAAGACAGACGGCAAATATCTCTACGTCATCGCCAACAACAGCGTCTACATTCTGAACGCTGATCCTCAAGACGCCCGAGTACTCGCAAAGCTGACTTACCCCAACACTTACCTGTCTGGAATTTACTTGAGCCAAGACGGCAGCAAACTCGCTGTCTTAGGCAATCAATATGTCCCCTACGACTACTACAATGAGAAAACGCAACCTCCGATGGGTATGGACATCGCGATTTATCCTTACTACAGGAGCGGTTCCACCTTCGCCTACGTCTACAGCCTTTCAAACAAGAATAGCCCGCAGCTTGTAAGAAACTTCACCATGTCTGGAAGCTACTTTAACTCACGCATGATAGGCAACTACGTCTATAACATCGTTACCGAAAGCGCTTACGTGCTCAACGGCACAGTTCTCCTCCCATCCGTCTACGAAGGGGCACTTGGCTCCGAAATCTCAGCCAACAGAGTCTACGCAGGTTTCTCAAGCACCGCCTATGGATACCAAAGTTACACTTACACCACCTTCGTGGCTCTGAACATCATGAACGACGCCCAAGAACCCTCGAACATGACCATCATGCTTAACGGCGCAAACACAGTGTACGTTTCAACAAGCAACATTTACGTGACGTACCCAGTTTACGAATACGAAGAATTGCCCACATCAACACCTATGCCAACCGCTTCAGACTCTAACATTACAACAATAATGCCCATGCCCCCAGTCTTCCGCGTACCGTCCACAACTAAAACGGCGATCTACCGAATTCACGTCGCTGACAGCTCCATGGTCTTTGCAGCTCAAGGCAACGTAACAGGCAACATTCTAGACCAGTACTCCATGGACGAGAGCAGCGACCACTTCAGAGTAGCCACCACAGCCTACTTCTACAACTCAGATTCATTCACGGGAACGCAGCAGAACAACATCTACGTCTTGGACATGAACCTGAACTTAGTCGGCAAGGTAGAAAACATAGCCACAGGCGAAGACTTCCACACTGCCAGGTTCATGGGTGACCGATGCTACCTCGTAACCTTCAACACAATTGACCCGCTGTTTGTCATCGACCTATCGCAGCCTAATAGCCCCGCTATCCTCGGAAACTTAACGATTCCTGGTTACTCGGATTTTCTGCAGCCCTACGATGAAACGCACTTGATTGGTATAGGGAAAGACGCGAACGCAAGCATCGACGCAAACCTAGTCCATACCCCGGGAGCAGTTTACTACACTGCGATTCTTGGCTTGAAGTTGTCTCTGTTTGATGTGAGCGATGTACATGCGCCGAAGGAAGTGGCAAAAATCATCATCGGCGACCGAGGCACAGACAGTCCAGCGCTCAGCGACCCGCATGCCTTGCTGTTCGACTACAGCAAAAACCTGCTTGTGATTCCAGTGAGCCTGTACCTTGCGAACGCAACAGAATCTGCGCTCTCACCCAACCTAAAGATAGGCACAGCCCTGCCTCCTACCGCTGATGGCGAGTTACCCGTACCTGTTCCAACCATGGCTCCGTCTTGGCAGACCAGTGAACCGCAGTTTGTTTGGCAGGGCGCTTACGTCTTCAGGGTAACATTGGATGGCGGATTTGAAATACGCGGAAACGTGACGCAACTTGACAGCGCAACTTTGGCGAAAGTGCAGCAGGGCACAGGCTATTACTACTATGGCATGAGCAACCAATACTGGATAACTCGAACGCTGTACATCGGCAGCACGCTTTACACCATTTCGGAAGGCAGAGTGCAGCTGAATAGCCTAGAAGACTTTTCGCTGATTGCCCAAGTAGACCTCACTTAAACACTTTCTTTTTTTCTTTATCTTTTCTTTGAAAGCTGACTTTTTCGTCTGGAAAGCGCTGTTTTTTGCTTTCAGTTTAAATAAGAGTTGGAGCCAACTGTCTTCAAGATGAACTTTGCAGAACGTTTACGCGGCAAAGACGCAGTTCTAACGGGCAACTTCTTAATTTTGATGCTGACTTGGGTTTTGATGTACTCGACCCAGCCCATTTCAGAAACGTTTTCCCCCATGTACTACATTAGCTTGGGCGCAACACCTTTCTTGTTGTCAGTGATGTTCTTCGCGGGTTCGCTGGCTATCGCGTTCGTGCAGTTTCCAGGCGGATACCTAGCCGACAAGAATGGTCGAAAATGGCTCATAGCCACGATGTCTTTCGGTTTGGCGGTAGGCTACCTTTTCTTCATTTTTGCTCCCTCTTGGGAATTCATCGTGATAGGCTTAGTTGTGCAAAATCTGTGCCTAATCTATCAGCCCGCGTTAATGGCTATGATGCTTGACTCCTTAGAACCTGCCAAGCGGGGAACTGGGATGAATTTCCAGTCAGTCATCATAAACTTGGTCTCGCTTCCTGCCCCTCTAATCGCTGCTGCCATTGTGTTGGTGAATGGGGAATATGCTTCGCCGCAATCCAACTTTGGCATGCGAATAGCTTACTCCATAGTGCTGGTAGCTTACTTGGCGGCTGCAGCGCTGCGGATAAAACTGAAAGAGACCCTGCCGCCAAACGGCAATGAAACTCGCCCAAGAATCCTGCAAGCATTCCGCGAGTACCCGAAAGTTGTCCGTGAAAGTTGGCAGATCTGGAGCAAAGTACCTAAGTCAGCCTTTTACCTTTTCTTAGTAACCATTGGGATAAACGGTTTAGTTGCAGGTTGCCAGATATTCTTCTTCATATATGCCACAGAAGTCCTCCAGATAACTGGCGCACAGTACGCCATCGCCATGGCTTTCATGTACGTCAGCATCGCGCTGCCAGGGCTCCTAGCGGGGTTCAGGATGGATATAACTGGAAGAAAGCGTTTCCTAGTTCTTGGGTTTTTGCTGTATATTCCAGCCATGCTTCTGTTCGCCGTTGCAGACCCCACGTTGCTCCTCGTTGCCTTCTTCTTGTTCGGCTTGGGCAACATGCTGCGTGTCAACAGTTCCCAAGTTTTGCTGGGTGACTTTATTCCGCGGGAGTTGCGAGGTAAAGCCGTGGGTTTCTTGCAGTTCTTTCTGTATTTATCGCAGGCTCTCGTTTACCTGCTGGTCGGATTTCTTTACTCGTTCGTGGCGCCTTGGCTGCCGTTTGTTTTGCTGGCAGCGGCTGCGGTGCCGCTGGGCATACTCGTAGTATTCAGAATCTCGGAGCCAGAGGTCAAGCAACTCTAAAACTTAAATAGAAAGCCACTTACGTTTGAAAGCAGAATGCGACAGAACAGATGATGCATCATGGCTCTGGTGAAAATCCGCGAAATCTTAGAGGGAAACTGCACAGACAAAAACGTCTCCGTGAGAGGCTGGGTTTACCGCAAACGGGAAGGCAAAGAACTCATCTTCCTCGTCATCCGCGACTCCACAGGCGTCATACAGTGCACGGTCAAGAAAGCAAGTCCCGCGTGGACTGAAGCCGAAAAACTAACCATCGAATCTTCCCTGACGCTTGAGGGCACTGCGAAGCAGGATAAGCGGGCGCCTGGAGGCTACGAAATCAGCGCAGAAGCCGTCTCAACCATTGGGTTGGCTGAACTTTTCCCCATCACAAAAGACAAGAGTGAAGAGTTCATCCGCGACATGCGGCACCTGTGGTTGCGCAGCCGCAAAATGAACTTGGTCATGAAAGTCCGCTCTGACGTCCTTGAATACACACGAGAGTACTTCAAGCAACAGGGATACACCGAAGTCTCACCGCCCATGTTCATCTCTGCTGCAGTGGAAGGCGGCAGCACACTCTTCGGCTTGAAATACTTTGACCAAAACCTCTACTTGACCCAGAGCAGCCAGCTCTACCTCGAGATTCTCATTTACTCGTTGGAAAACGTCTACTGCATTGCCCCATCGTTCCGCGCAGAGAAAAGCCGCACCATCAGGCACCTGACCGAGTACTGGCACATGGAAGCAGAATGGCCCTTCGCCGACATGGATGACCTGATGCGGTTCGAAGAAGGCCTCATGGTGCACGTGTGCAAGCGCGCATCAGAAAACTGCCAGAAAGAATTTGCCGAGTTAGGCGCAGACATCAACAAGTTAGCCGCAGTCAAGGCGCCGTTTCCAAGGATAACGTACGCAGAAGCCATTGAAAGGCTCAAGCCTAAGAATCCAGCGTTGAAGTGGGGCGACGACTTAGGCTACGAAGACGAGAAAGTGCTGGCGGAAGATTTCGGCAAGCCCTTCTTCGTGTACGACTACCCCACAGCGATTAAGGCGTTTTACTGCAAGACGTACCGCGACCGACCCGAAGTAGCCTTATCGGTGGACATGATGGTGCCGCGGATAGGCGAAATCTCCACGGGCGGACAAAGAGAAGAAGACAAAGACATACTCATCGCCCGCATGAAAGAACAAGGCTTGAAACCTGAAGACTACGAGTGGTACCTTGACCTCAGGCGCTACGGCACCGTGTCGCATGTTGGCTTCGGCATGGGCTTGGAGCGGCTGCTGACTTGGATGCTTGACCTAGAAAACATCATAGATGCAATTCCGTTTCCGAGGACAACCCGCAGATTCTACCCTTGAAAAGGCATGGAGAAAGCAGAGAAATCCGTTTCAGAGTCCCTTCCAACTCATAAGCGGCGGTTTAACGTTCATCTGCCAAAGCAAAGCTATCAACTCGCCCCTATGATGCACCTCTTCTTCGAAAACGTGGACCAAGACATCTTCGGCTGTGACCTCGACGGTTTTTCCGTCGTCGTTCTGCGCGGCGTACGTTTTTTCTAATTTTTCAGGCATCAGCGATTCAAGGTAGGTTTGCATTCTTTCCTCGATGTGCTCCATGTAAGCGCGTACTAACGCGTGCGTTTTGTATTCGTCGAATTCTCTGCGGGAATAAAGTTTTTGGTTTTGCAGGAAATCCAGCCAGTAGTCAATTGCGCTTAGGGTGTGGATGAAAATGTTCCGTAGTGAGTGGAAACTTGCTTCTCTGTTTTTTGTGAATTCTTCCCAAGGCAGTTTGCAGAGGGCGTCGAAGTATCGGTGTCTAACTTCCTTATTGTATGCTAACAGATTTTTCGCGTCAATCATTCGGCGGCACCACTGGTCGCTTTCAGCTTAGCTCTGTATTAAAACTTGCTCAGGAAACGGTAGCCGCGGGACAGCCCTTTCAGCCATCCTTCTCAAAATTCGTTTATTGGTGCTAAAAAAGGGGAAAGGTTGTGTTTTGTTTTGGATGTTTATTTGCGTCTTCTGAGTGCTACTGCTGCTGCCACTATTATGACGATGACGATTATGGCTACGCCGATGAGGTACAGTTCAGTTGGAGATACTTCGCCTGGCTGCGTCGCGCGCTAACATTCCCGCTAAATCTTATATATCAATTGCACATAAATAGCATATCGCTCACGAAGAGAAACAACTTTGGGAGAACAAAATTAAAAGGAGAAAAAAAACGTGAATTCTCAAAGAAATAGAGGCCTAACAAGAAACAAAACAATAACAACAGTTGCCATGATACTCTTGCTCTTATTTAGCGTACAAACATTGTGCATGTCTAATGCAAACGCTGCCGTGCCAACACCAACCTATGCTTTCATAGCGACAAACCCCAACCCCATCGGTGTTAACCAACCACTGCAAGTATCTATGTGGCTGTCGAATCCTCCGCCCACCGCCAGCGGAGCAGCCGGAGACAGATGGATAGGTTTCACCGTAAAAATAACAAAGCCTGATGGAAGCGTTGAAAACCTGGGACCTTTCAATTCAGACGCAGTAGGTGGTTATTACCTCACCTATTACCCATCAATGGTCGGCGTCTACACATTTCAGATGCACTATCCAGGCGGACAGAACATGACGGGCTTCAGTTTCTTCACAGGACCATTTGACAACGCCTTCTTAGCAAGTGACAGCAATGTATACTCACTTACAGTTCAATCACAACCCATAACTGACCCGAAGGGTCCAGACCTTCCAACTGGCTTCTGGACTCGCCCAATCAACGCAGAGAACCATGCGTGGTCAACAATCGGAAGCAACTGGCTAATGCCGGCATGGAACTCAATGTCTCGCAGCTTTGACGCGGGTTTCGCAATTGATACTGAAGGCACATCGCCCAATACCGCTCACATATTGTGGACCAAAGAGCTGTGCTTCGGAGGACTAGTTGGCGGAGTTTCTGGCACAAACTTCTTCTATGACGGCAGATCTTACGAATACTGGTTCAAACCACCTGTAATAATCAGCGGAAGACTCTACTACAATGATATATACGGAAACGAAGGCTCCGGCATGGGTTCCGGCACTTCACAACCCACAGGGTACAACAGCTTCAGCTGCGTGGACATGGAAACAGGGGAAACCTTGTTCACCATTCCAAACGAATACATTTCATTTGGCCAAATCTACAACTATGTATCACCCAACCAAGCTGGTTCTTATGCATATCTCTGGTGCACCACTGCCACAGGCGACTACAAAATGTATGATGCCTGGTCAGGCAAGTACATACTGACAATCGCAAACGTAACAGGCGGCGTACAAACATTCAGCAGTGATGGCAGTCTCATAAACTATAACATCGCAAATGGCATGCTTACATGCTGGAATTCTAGGCAAAGCTATCCCACCACCACCTGGCGGCAGTTTTTACGACTGGATGTGGCGACCATGGACTTGGGCAGGACAGACACTTGACGGCAACAAAGGCATAGAATGGTCAGTACCAGCATCAAATGACCCTGGAGAAAGCATAGCGCCACTGTTTGGTCAAGCAGGACTGTTCGACGGCGAGGGCAACATTCTATCTATGGCAAACGGAGTTGACTTCTATGCCTACAGCATGAAAGATGGATCGTTCCAATACAAATCTACACTACAACCTCCAACAGACATACCAGCCAAAGAAAGCCTTGCAGGCATAACGTCTTTCCTGAACACCTATGAATTTGACGGAACATACTACAGCTTCGTTAAGGCCACGTTGCAGTGGATCGCATATGACGTAAAAACAGGCCAGGAAAAATGGAGAACCGATCCGCTAACCAATCCTTGGGGTATGTACGGTACATCAGTTGCTGTCGCCTACGGCAAATTCTATGCAGGAGGCTACGGCGGAGATCTAATTTGCTACGACGATTCCAACGGAAAGCAATTGTGGACTTACTCAACCGGAAGCTCTGGTTTCCAGACTCCATACGGCTTCTGGCCAATCTACAGCGGCTTAACAGTGAATGACGGCAAAGTATTCTTCACAACCAGTGAACACGGCAACGGAGTAAAAACACTGTACACGGGCGAGAAAATCTACGCAATTAATGCAGAAACAGGAAAAGAAGCCTGGAAGATAAACGGATGGTTTGAGCAACCCGCAATCGCAGATGGCAAACTAGTTTCCCACAACTGCTACGACAACCAACTCTACTGCTTCGGCAAAGGTCCCAGCCAAACAACAGTTTCAGCGCCACTGACCGCAGTGCCCAACGGAACAGCCATGATGATCACAGGCACAGTCACCGACCAGTCTCCAGGAGCGAAAGGAGCAGCATGCGTTTCAGACGGCGACCAAGCAGCATGGATGGCATACCTCTACATGCAGCAGTCACAGCCAATGGTGACGGGAGTCCCAGTCAAACTCACAGCCATCAGCTCAACGGGCGCCACAACTGACATAGGCACCGTAGTCAGCGACGGAACAGGCTTGTTCCAAAAGAGTTGGACACCCCCAGCGGAAGGAGAGTACACAATCGTCGCTACCTTCAGCGGAACACAATCCTACGGCGGTTCATATGCTGAAACAGCAGTCGTAGTGGTTGCTGGAGCAAGCGGAACTCAGACTTCAACGCAAACCACAGCGAGTTCAACAGACCTTTACATCATCGTCGCCACAATCGTAATCCTCATAGCTATCATAGTGGCCATCCTAGTCCTTAGAAAGAAGTAAATGGCTAACCAAAACAACTCCACTTCCCTTTTTTTTCCCACAACCTCGAAAAACCCTATTAATTCCACTTGCCAAACTTAGCTTCCACATATCATTCCTGTCAAAATCATAGTTCTTCTTACTGTTTGTAGATATGCAGAACTCGCTATAGCGCGAGCTTGTTTAATCGGTCTTCAGTGGCGATTTTCTATTTTCCATTGTTGTCCATGTCTAAGAAAAAATGTCTTTCGGGCTTTTCATAATTGAGAAGGCACGGTTAGCTGCTTCCAGTAATATAGACATTTTGAACTGGAATTGCTTGCTCCCTTTTATGTCCAGTTCCTTGCACTCGAAAATATAGTTGTTGTCTTCGCTGCTTTTCAGTTTGAGGACTTTGTAGCACGCGCGAAAAACAGACAAAAAAAGAAGGGAAAAAGAAGCCTATTCTTGCACAACAACTGGAACAGTTTGCGCGATCTGTTCTTTAATAAGCATGGCTAAAAGCCTTTCAGGTGTTGTCTTAATTATTTCTGCTTTGACTTTTAGGAGCTGAAGGTTTCGGTTACTTACTTGGATGTTTTGCATTTATATTTCTCCTAATAGCCCTTTTTATTGAGTTTTTCTAGGGCGCGCTAGGAGGTGCTCAAATAGCTCTGGCTTTCAGGGTTCACCAAAAGGAGCTAGGTGTGACCTGCGAAAGATTCAAGTTTCAGCTGGGTTGGAGGTAAACCCAATTCTTTGACGACTAGGTCTGTCATGGCTTGCACCATTCCAGGGGGACCGCATGCGTAAAAGGCCCGTTCTTTGTAGTCAAGCATTTCTTTTTTCACCATTTCAGCGTTGATGTTTCCGACTGAGCCTTTCCATTCGCTGTTGGCTTCGTTTACGGTGAAAACTACTCTAAGGTTGGAATTTTGTTTCTGCATTTCTTCAAGCTCGCTTTTGAAGGCGATTTCTCCTGGAGAACGGCAGCCAAAGAGCAGAATAATGCTGGTACTCAAGCGCATGTCGGTGCAGTATTTGCAGATGCTCCTGAAGGGCGTTATGCCGATGCCGCCTGTGAGCAAACCTATTTTTTCGTATTCGCCCTCGAAAGTGAACTTTCCATAAGGCGCATCTATCCTTGTCCAGTCGCCTGCTTTCAGCGTTTTAAGCAAAATAGAGTATTCGTTGGCTGTGAATTTCTTAGTAAACTCGATGAAGTCTCTTTCCGTGGGGCTGCTTGAGAAGCTGAAAGGATGCATGAGTTCCTTGTCGCCTGACTTTATTGTGACTAACATATACTGCCCAGGCTTGTAATCTAAGTCTGGAGGTCTCGGAAACCTGAAACTCGCAACTTCGCTGACCCGCGGCACAATTTCCTTTATTGAAGTTTCAAACTTCACGCACTCACATCCGCCTTCAACAAAAGACACTTGAATAACTGCTGATATTAAACAATACTGCATTAAAACCTTGTCGCAAGCCAGCTAAACTCAAAGCCTTGTCAAAAATTTGTTACGCGAAAAATGCTAAAAAGCTTTCACTTTCCACTCTAAACCCAACCCAAATCAATCAGCAGAACACGTTGCTCTCCCAAAGAAGACAGAAAACAAACACTGGTTCAACCTTTATTATAGGCTATAAATAAGGGAGGGGGTGGGCTCCGTGAGCAGGCAGCGCGAACATATTTGGATGCTTTTAGGGTTTCGTTGCGGAAACCTATAGGGGGAGGTCGCTGTTGGCGGATTTTCAACCCAAAAGCATGCAGCCTGCTTTAAATAAGGGGGCTATAGACTGCACCGAGCAACAGAACATTAGCCAACTATGCCTTGGGCTTCTTTTTCTCCACTGCACTGTTCAGACTATTCATCTCGGCGTTTGCCTTGCGGATTAAGTCGTCAATTGTCTCTTTCGTCGGAATTGCAGCGCTCACGGCAAGCGCAACTGCCTTTTGGTGAGCAAACTGCAAAAGCGAGGCAATGGTATCTGAACTCGGATAAGCAATGCCTAAAGCTAAAGCGACAGCTTCACCTTGGCTCTGCTGAAGGCTCTTCCTCGTGCCATCAACGTCGATTTTCAGCTGATCCTCCATCACCATTAAGCCTTCATCGTAGACTGCACGCATAGAAAGCCCAGCTTCAACCGCTTTAATTCCAAGCTTCGACAAGACACTTGCCAAGCGCTCGTTGATAGCTTCACCTTTCCGCACGACCAACGTGTCCTTGCTTACCCAAACGCTTCCCGACTCAATCCTCGTAGGCAAACCCACACCGTTCAACTGGCTGATGAATGGTCCTGGAGGTTGTCCAGTGTTCCCCTGCGGAATAACAACGTCCATCGCGGCAATGTCGCCTGATTTGGCTGTGGTTTTTACTTTTCCGTGTTCCAGCATTAGCGCAAGTTTGAATGGGTTAAGATTCGTGAAAAGAAGAACATTTGACCCTTCCAAATAGGGCTCAAGCTTTTTGAGGTCTGTTTCTCCCATGTTTTCAATGGCAATCCTCATTAACGTGTTCTTCAGCACACGCATGTAGACTTTGCCGTACAAGCTCTTCTTCAACTCTTGAAGCTGCGTGGCACGAACTTTCTTCAAATTGGCAACGCCTATAGACTTGTACTGTTGAAGCAGCACTTTGATATCTTCAACTTCACCAGATTTTTCTTCCAACACTAATTGGGATGGCATCTCACATTTCACACTCAAAGTTAAGGTTTAATCTTTACAGGAGCACCCATCGAAGTCTTAACGAACACAACATCAATGTTCTTAAGCCCACGTTTAAGCTTGCCCTCCAAAACACGCAGCACAGCCTGAACATTATCCACTAACTCTTCATCCGACTGGTTCTCCGTGCCAACACTAACCTGGATAATCGGCTGGTTACGCATACGAACCACAACTGTCTTACGATTCTTCTCAATAACTGCCGCGATGTCAGCGGAATTCGGAACAGGAATAGGCATCTTTCCCCTTGGACCCAAAACTGGACCAAGAGTTCTGCCAACAAGCGACATCAGTGAGGCTTCAGAAATGAAAACATCGTATTCTTCAGCTATTTTTCGCAGATCCTTCTTTTTGCCCGCCAAAGCGTCAAGGTCAGCGCGTTCAATCACGTTGTCCGCGTTTGCCCTTCTAGCTTTCAGGGCTAACTCGCCAGAAGCGATCACGCATACTTTGTTGAGTTTTGCTGGTGCGTGAGGAAGTTCTAGAACTTCTGTGATTTTGCCTTCAGGAGCCTTCATGTCAATTTCTTTAATGTCCATAATCAAGTCTACTGTCTGGTTAAACTTCTTCTTCCCAGACTGTTCCTTCGCCTGCTTCACCGCTTCCAACAGAGATTTCTTATCTAAGGGCATTTTTAAGCCTCGTGACAATGAGGATTAGAGCGCAGTTATAAAAATATTCGCTTATCAATCAGTCTTTGAACATGTCGTCATATTTGCCGTCGTCAACTTCCGTCTGCACTTCACGGGGATCTTTGCCTTCAACTGTAACGCCCATGCTCACGCAGGTTCCCATCATTTCCTTCGCTGCACCCTTCAGAGTCTTTGCCAGCAATTCAGGTCTCTTGATTTTGGCGATGCGCACAATTTGTTCTACTTTGAGATCGCCAACTTTGGCTGTGTTCGGTGTTCCTGAGCCTTTTTCAATTTTCAGTTCAGCCACGAGAAGCGCTGAAGCCGTTGGAGTGCCAACGGTGACCTCGAATGTTTTGTCTTCAGTGTTAACGGAGATCTTCACTGGAACTTTCATTCCAGCGTAGTCATGGGTAAGCTCGTTGATCTTGATTACAACTGCCATGATGTTGATGCCTAGTGGGCCAAGTGCAGGACCCAATGGTGGTCCAGCGGTTGCTTGTCCACCGTTTATGAGCAATTCTACAGATTTATTTTCGACCATTATTCTTCACTTCTGTTTTTTCCTTTTTCTACTAGTTTCACGTAATCTGAGTGAACTGTGATGGGCAAAGTGAACGTTGCTTCAAGCAACTCTAGGGTTACTTCGCCTTTGGATTTGTCGATTCGGGTGATTTTTGCGCGCATTCCTTTGAATGGTCCGCCTGTGATTTCGACGACGTCGTCTTCGCCGAGGTCTTCGATGACTGGTTTGCGGACGATGTATCGTTCGATTTCGTTGAAGCTTACTAAGCCGGGGATTCTTGAGCGGACGTGTCTCACGCCTGCGATTGCTTCTTCGATGAGGTGTGGGCCGTCTGCTTCGATGAATACGTATCCTTTTAGGGTGTCTGGGACGAGGATGGCTTTTATGGGGATTTTGGTCATTTCAACTTTTGAGGCTATGAGTCTTGCTACGTTGCGTTCTTGGCCTGTTGTGGTTTTGACGGCGAAAATTTTGGCTTGGAACTGTTCTTCTTTTTTCTCCATGGGTGGTTCCTCTATGCGCCGCCTGTGATTGCGAAGTCAATGAGTTTGATGACGAAGCCGATTAAGCCTACTGCGCCCATGCCTAGGACGGTGATTTTTATGGAGAGTTTGAGCTCTTCTCCGTCTGGTTTCTGTGAGAGTTTCAGGGTTCTGGCTGCCTGATCTATCCATGATCTTATTCCCATGTTGACCGCACAAAGAGATTTCACTTTGGTATAATAAATGTTGCTGTGTGGTTGTGGGTTTTGGCGGTTGGTTTTTGTGGGTGGTGGATGTGGGTTGGTTGGTGTTGTTGTTGGTGTGTTGTTGTGTGGGTTGGTGTTTGTTTTGTGATTTTTGATTGTACCTCCCTTATTTAATGAAACTGCGTGGGATTCTGCGGCTAAGTTGTTTGATGGGTAAGCTGCGTTTTTGATGGTCACTTTCCGTTTGCCGTTTTTCAACATGGTATTGGGCTGTTTTTTCGCCAATAGTGACCTCTCTCTATAGATTTTCTGCGTAGATTGGCTATTAGGATGCAAATACGTTCGTGTGTTTTTGCCTGTGCAGTGGGTTTTCTCAGAATAACCCCTAACTAAAACTGCTATACCTCTTTGGTTTTCACCTCCGTATCGTTGCATTTTGGTCTTTGCGCCTCTGGAAAAAGCTGGAACCAGCCGCTGCTTATGAATCCTCACGAAATTTATCAATTTACCAATAAATTTACAAACCCCAACTTTTCAACATGCTATTGACGCCGAAAAACGCCAATAGACCCCTCCTCCTATAGGTTTCTGCATAGTATTTCTAATGAGCTCCAAATATGACGGCTAAACACTGCTGCTCACAGAGCCTACACCCTCCCTTATTTATAGACTGAAACGCAGAGAGAAATGCAGGTTCTGCTGGAAGAAGGAGGCTCTGTTTGAGCGGTAGACTTCGGAGAAGCATCAACCTATTTCTTTCATAAAATCTGCAAGGTTTGTTTTTGAGCCTTTTTCCATTTCTTTTTCGGCTGCCTCAATCTCCATCTTCTCTTCTTCAGTTACTTCCTCTTCAGGCAGAAGCATGGCTCTTAACCGCATGATTTCAAGTTTTAATGTGTCGAGCTTTTCAAGAACCAGTTTAAGCTCAGTTTCGCCGACTGCCACAGTCATCTGTAAGTCCACTTTGCCTCATTATGTTGTGGAAAGACGCTAAATAATACACCGCTCTCAACTATCCACACGGAACCAGAAACTCGCCCTCAAACAACACCTCTATCTAAACAAGCAAATACATATTTCTGTGTACTGAAGATTAATGGCTAAGATTAAATTTATAGACCGTATACTATAAAGGTAAAAGAACTGGTCGCAATGGTCACAAAGGCACTTAAAAAAATGGAAGTAGAACGAGGGTTTATTCATATACCTGCAAAAAACAGAGCAGAACTTATGGGTGACCAATCAGCGCCCTTCGATACTATGTTAAATGACTTGCCTGCTAAAGTCGATAAATACGGACGCCTTTGGTCAGATTATCTGAAGCAAAGGTACCCTGTCGACACACAGGTTACGATAAGCAAAAACAGCGGTGGATTTCAAATTACTGCAATTGAACAAACACAAGAAGTTGCCATTTTGGAAATATCAAAGCCTATGGAAACGGTCTCTAAAATCATAACAACACCTGAAAACAGTGTACTTCAAGTGAAAAAATGTTCCTCTGAGCGCCTTGTTGATGCTAACGTTACTACAGCATTAGAGAATACAGCGAAGATAGGGATTGTCGAACCTTACTTTCACGCCAATTCCACATGGATTTTTCATGATGATATAATTAAGACTAACGCCATAGAAAAGAACAGTATAGACCTTATTGTTACTTCACCACCTTATGGTGTAGCCATTAAATACGAAAACTACGATGATAGCATACCTTACGACCAATATCTTACGTTTACACGGAAATGGCTGGAACGATGTTACGATTTTGTCAAAAATGATGGAAGATTATGTCTGAATATACCATTAGATAAGAACAAAGGTGGTCAGCAAAGTGTCTATTCAGATATTACTCAAATAGCAAAAGAGGTTGGCTGGAGATACCATTCAACCATAGTGTGGAATGAACAAAACATGTCTCGTCGAACGGCGTGGGGTTCTTGGTTGAGTGCTTCCGCACCTTTCGTAATAGCTCCAGTTGAAGTAATTGTGGTATTGTATAAAAAAGTCTGGAGAAAAATGGGAAAAGGCAAATCAGATATTAGTAAAAAAGACTTTGTTGAATGGACAAACGGCGTTTGGACATTTTGTGGTGAAAGCAAAAAAAGAATTGGACATCCTGCTCCATTTCCTGTGGAACTCCCGAAAAGATGTATAAAACTCTTCAGTTATGTGGGAAGCATCGTTTTTGATCCTTTCTTAGGGAGTGGCACAACTTTGCTCGCATGCTTGGAAACCAACAGAGTGGGATTAGGTATTGAAATCGATAAAAACTACTGCGACTTGGCGATTAAGCGGCTAAAGCAGAGCGGACTATATCAAAAGAAACTAACAGTAAATATTTAGAAGAGCCCGTAAATTGTTCAATTTTGCTTCTTCCTACTTCAATTAGGTCTTGGTTTTAAATACAGAATGCAACAACAATAATCCGATTGAAATGTGTGCATTCATTTGTCAAGTTTCAGAAATGGACTGGGCTATCAGTCGAGAGATTGGTGTTTATGGCAATCGTGAAGGCAGTGAGAACGACTCTGGCGAAGTAACTTACTTTACTAAAACAAAGAAAGGGGATCAGATAATTCAATCAATAATTGAAGATCTGATCGGCATGAGAAAAGGAGACATCGTGTTTTTTCATGTCCTAAAGACTGATGAAAGCGCAATTCATGGAGTTTACAGAACAAGAGAGGAACCGTTTTTTAATGATAGAGTTCGAATATGGAAATCAAGCCCTAGTCTTGTTTATCCATACCGATTCTGTTTTGAACCGTATCCAGGTCATCTTGAACTCTGCAATCATGACGCGAACGTTCCGGTTAGCGAGTTTTATCAGTCTGTAGAAAATCGCAAAATCATGTCAATTTTGACTTTGGAGAGGGAGGTGAGAGGAGCAGCTCATGCAGTAAAGAAAATTACACGTGATGACAGCAAAGAAATTATCAGGCTATTATACAGGCATCACGATATTTATCACGACGATCAAATGCTTCTGTTTAAGCCAATGCACATGGCAATGACTCCGTTAAGAGTTTTCATTGACAAAATTGGAAAAATAGAATTCGCGGTGAAGTCGCTCCTAGCTTATGAACTTGGTCAAAAAAATCCCAACATTACCTGTTTTTTCCCTCCTTGCAATGAATCTGAGTACGATTTTTTGATTGAAACTTTCGTTGGGCAAACAATGAGAAGGCCAATCGATCTGATGTGTATTGCTGAGAAAGACACAAAAATAGTTACGACAATAGAGGCAAAAACAGACAAAGCAGAAATCTACGACTTAATGCAATCACTCCAATACCAGGAACTATTCAAGCTGAGAAACATTGACAGAGGCAGTTTGAACTACCAGTTTTCAATCTGCCTCTTGGCACATCGATTTAGTCCAAAACTTGCAGAATACGCTTCTGTAAGAAACATCTTTCTGCCTTGGGAAAAAGTGATTCTTTTGAAGTACGACCCCATACAAGAAGGTAAGAACGCTATTTTTACGCTCCAAAAACTGCCTTTGGATTTACCTTCAACACTTGGAAATTACCCAACGTTGGCTACTGAAGCGCCATTAGAAAAAATACGCTCAAAAGTCACAAATTTCTACAATATCTTTGGCAAAGTTCCAGTCGAGAATATCGTCCTAAACCTGAAATCATCAGAAAATGATTATGTTTTGCTGAGCAAAAGGTTACAAAACTCTGAAAAATTGATCGGACATGTTTTGGTTCATCAAATTCATGGCAGATGTTCAAATGAGAAATTTGTCAAATTTATGAAGCTTGTAAGAGATGATGTAAACAAGTCTTTCGATGGAGATTTCATGAGCGTGGAACCAGTATTAATCGCTGAAGAATTTGAAAACGCTGTAACTCTGTTCATCGAAAATTACAACAGATTTGAAACGAAAGCTCAACGCGTACCAATAAGGGCTTTTGTCCAATCCTAATTTTTATGAGAAAAACGGAAAGGTATTGAAAGAATAGCCTACAGCAATAAGAAGGTCAGCATGCCTGAACTTTTAGTAGTAACTTTTATTTGTGTAAGCTTTCATCTCATGGTGAACAACTGTGCAACAGAAGGGTGCCTCGATAGCTCAGCCCAGTAGAGCAACAAACTTACATTAGCCTCTTGTGCAAGAATTTTGATGATGTCTGATTAGTTTCTTCTAAATGCCTGTTTTGAACGTGAAAATTCCTTAAATTTTCTGGAACGATTTCGCCGCTAAACCTTCTTGTAGGGAAGCCTAATTTCCTGCAGTGCGTTAAGCAGTTGGGGTTTGTCTTCGCTTTTGATTCCTTTCCAATCCAAAACTGCACAGTCAACTTTCTCCAGCGTTCTTTCCACGCATTGCCGCAGAATTTCAGGGTCCACAAGTGGAATGGCGTATTTGGGGATCATGTGCCCGAAAACCGCTTCGTCATCCAGAGCCATTTTCGTGAATTTCTGGTTGTAGTGTGTTCCACCTATGCCGAGGACGGCAGGCTGCTTGGAATTTCCAAAGTTGGCGATGGCTTCCATGGCTGCTTCTGCAACTGCGGCTGCAGCGGCTAAATCGTTCCATTGTTTTGGTGAGCTGCCTAACTCGACGAACATGGTTGGCACGTTCAGCGAAGGACCATGATGTGTGCCTTCGTAGGTAACTTCGTAGTCTAGGCGCATTTCTTCTTTTAGGCGTTTAAGCGCTTTGAGCGCATCGTGCATGGCGTTGGCTGGGGAAACGGAAAGGGTTTTGGGTAATCCTCCTAGTTCCGCCGCTGCAAAGTTTCCCGGAGTGTGAACAGACAGGGTTGGGGTTCCGCTTTGGCTGCTGTGCCGTGAAAGGAAAACTATCAGTTCCAGGTTTGGGAAGTGTTGTGGGAGGTTTTGGGCGTTGACGGCTTCTTCTTTCAGGGTGACGTAGGTGACTTTTTTTCCAGCGATTTCAGCGAGGAAAACGGTTTTTTCCTGAAATGCATGGTTTGTGTCGTTGAAGGGAAAGTGCTGGAGAACGTGTTTGGCGATGTTTGTGCCTGCTGCGTCTTGGCTTGACGCTACGAGCAGAATCATTCAGGATGCACTCTATATGAGAGTGGGTTGTGGCTGGAAAAAGGTTTCCCGTAAAGCTTAATTGCTGAGTCGGGTTCACCCTTCTGTGCGAGGCGCAAACCAAGAATGCACATGATGAACTTCAAGAAACTGTCCGAGCAGAAGCTCAACGAGCTAGTGGACTTGGGCTTAGAAGTCAAACGGAACCCGAAGAAATTCGCCAAAACTTTAGAGCGTAAGTCTTTGGCGTTGATTTTCCAGAAAACCAGCACGAGAACACGAGTTTCCTTCGAGGTTGCCATGACACAGCTTGGCGGACACGCCTTGTTCATCGACTGGAGAACCACAAACTTCACTCTGGCAGACATCGGCGACGAAACGCAGTATCTCTCGCGCAACGTCGACGGAATCATGGCGCGGCTGCTGCGGAACGCCGATTTGCAGAAGATGATGAATGCTTCACGTGTTCCAGTCATCAACGGCTGCGACGAGATGTATCATCCAAGCCAAGCCCTGGCGGATTTGATTACAGTAAAAGAAAAGAAAGGCACGCTGAAAGGTGCAAAGCTGGTTTACGTGGGCATCCACAACAACGTATGCAACTCGCTGATTGAAGGCTGCACCAAAACCGGCGTCAAGATTACGACGGTTGCACCGATTTTCAATGAGGCTTCACGCGACGAAGCGCTGCTTGAAGACGCTAAGAAAACGGGACTGTGGAACAGCACATTGGACGTGAAGAAAGCGGTTAACGATGCAGATTTCGTCTACACGGACACATGGATTGACATGGAATTCTTCACTGACCCGAAATTCGCCGAGGAGAAGGAAAAGCGCCTCAAACAAATGATGCCATACCAAATCAACAGCTCATTACTGAAGGGAAGCAACGCTTACGTAATGCACGACATGCCGATTCACAGAGGATACGAAATAAGCGCAGAGGCAATCAAAAATCCGAAGTCAGTAATATATGAGCAAGCCGAAAACAGGCTACACTCAGCAAAAGCCATGCTGCTAAAACTGATGAGGTAAATCTTGCCACTGTTGTGCTCGGAGCAGTCTATAGCCCCCTTATTTATAGCAGGCTGCATGCTTTTGGGCTGAGAATCCGCCAACAGCGACCTTCCCCTATAGGTTTCCGCAACGAAACCCTAAAAGCATCCAAATACGACCGCTAACCCTGCCGCTTAGTGACTGCTTTCATTTCACGGCAAAGATGCGAGAGTTGGGCTGTGGATGTGCACAAAACCCATAAATATATCGGACGCCGAAAACTTGTCACTGCAGACAACTCTGTGGGCCGGTCGTCTAGCCTGGTTAGGACATCTGCTTGACGTGCAGAAGGTCGCCGGTCCGAATCCGGTCCGGCCCACTCCCAATTCGGTATGAGTTCCCACAACGCTTTTGTGGTCAGCACGTCAAATAGACGATTATGACGCCCGTCGCAAAGTCTTCTTCCCCACAAAACGAAAGTACCAGTACTTGTTAGAAGACGCGGGCGTCAGACGTTGGCACGAAAACGTTTCCCGAGGCTCAGCGGTGACAGCTGACGTATACTTGAGACGGCTAGGTTCTTTTTGTCAGAGTCACGATACTTCTCCTAAAGCATTGATTGCCTTTAGTGAAATCGAATTGTATAACCTGCTGCTTGATCTTATCTCGTCGATGGAGAAGGAAGGTCATGCGGGGAGTTATATTGAATCTGTCTTCAAGGTGATTCGCTCTTGGCTTTCTCACAACGGAAAAGACATTCGTAGAAAAATTAAGATAAGAGGTGGGGGAGACGCTCCTTCGCTTAAGGATGAACGAGTTCCAACGAAAGAGGAACTCAAGCGAATATTTCTTTCAGGAGACAAGAAGACAAGAGTAGCTAGCGTGTTTGTTGCTCATTCTGGCGTTCGTATTGAAGTCTTGGGCAACTACAAGGGGCAGGATGGACTAAGAATCGCTGACCTGCCGGAAATCGAAATTAAGCCTGATAGTGTGGGTTTTACAAAGATACCTGCATTGGTTCTTGTACGTAAAGAATTGAGCAAGGCGGGTCATCAATACTTTACTTTTGTTAGTACAGAAGGTTGTGCATACGTCCAAGATTACCTGGAAGAGCGTCTAAGAGGTGGGGAAACTCTAACCTCAAAGTCGCCGTTGGTAACTCCGAAATATAAAATGAAGCCATTCATAAAAGCAAATAACGTTAGTGATGCTATCAAACTATCCATTAAAGCTGCTGGTTTCACTTGGAGACCATATGTGCTCAGGTGCTATTTTGATACTATGTTAATGTTTGCTGAGTCAAAAGGCTAGGTTCTTAGGGATTATCGGCAGTTTTGGATGGGTCACAAAGGCGACATCGAAAACCGGTATACTACTAACAAGCAGAGGTTGCTGGAGTCTGTTGTGGAGGATATGCGTGTAGCTTACGCGAGAAGCGAAGAGTTTTTGCAAACAAAAGTGAATGAGGAGACCAGTGAAGAGAAGTTGAGAGGCAGTTTCAGGCGGCAACTTTTGTCGGTTGCTGGCTTTGGTAAAAACGAGATAGACAATATGGATGTTATTTCGATTAGTGAGGAGGAGCTGCAAAGTCTTGTCAGAAAAAAGCTTGTGGGCACTCCAACATCTGACAATTGCAAGCAGAAGGTTGTCACAGTGGATGAAGCCAATGGCTATTTAGCAAAGGGGTGGGAATTCGTTGCCAAACTCTCAAATAGCAAAGTCGTTATCAAAATTAACCAAAGCGGATCAGCTTAGCACAGTTCTCAGAATGTACTCGGGTCCAGCCTTAACCGAACGCGTTTTGGCTATAATGAATAAGTGAATTCTATGTTTCTTTTTTTCTTTAAATATTGGTACGCACTAAATTTTCTGACGCTTTGTCAAGATATCTAACATATTCTCGAAAAAACGGTAGGCTGTTGTTGAAGAAACTATCACTTCATTGAACGGCATAACATTTTTGGAAAGATAGCAAATTTATTTATCCAATTAGCCACCATTATATCTTGATAACAATGCCCAAAGTAAAAAATTTAATGACCAAGGGCGTGCTAACCATTGACAAAGACAAAACCGTCTTCCAAGCCGCAGAACTCATGACGCAAAAAGGGGTCGGGGACATAGTGGTCCTGGACGGCGAAACACCCCGAGGAATAGTCACCGAAAGAGACTTCGTGAGGCGCGTGGTAGCTAGAAGAAAACCATTGGACACCAAAATTTCAGACGTTATGACCAAGCCTCTAATAACCATCGGTCCAGAAGCCTCACTAAGCGTGGCAGCCAGAAGAATGGTTAATAACAAAATAAGAAGACTCCCAGTCATGAAACACCACAGACTCGTCGGAATAATAGTTGTTTCCGACTTCGCAAAACACCTCAGCAAGAAAACGCTCACCGAAAGCGTACTCGAAGCCATATGGCGCTACCCTACACCCCAATAACTCGTTCAGTTTAGCCAATGCCTTGGATTTGCGCAAATCAAAGAGCCGTTTCATGAACCATAGAAAAAGGGGGATTCTAAAAAGTCACCTCGCTCGTTCTAAATGAAGATGTCGGCGGATTCATAAGAACTAAATAAGATGATGCCTAACAATTTGTTGTGCGAACATTACGAGATTTCATAGATACCCTTGTTTACACGCCTTACTATATTGTCAAAGCTATTTGGATTCAGCTTTCGGTGCTGGCATCAATGTTTGTTCTTGGAGCTTCGATTTTCGCTTATTATCAAGGTCTGGATCCATTAACCGCTTTTCTTGCCGCAGTCTCAACGATTACCACAATTGGAATCTATGCACCCAATATTGTCACGATGCCTGTCCTTGAAAAAGTACTTCTAATAGTAGGCATTATAGTAAGCGTAGGTTCAGCAGCTTCTCTTCTTCAAGCGACTTTTGCTGTCGCAATGAAAAGAGAACTCCTCGCCGAGGCTCTCGTGACAAGGAAGATAAAAAGGATGAAGGATCACGTAATCGTTGTCGGCTACAAATTCCTGGGCAAATACGTAGTCGAAGGCTTGAAGTCAATAGGTTCGGAATTTGTAGTCATAGCAAAAGATAACGATCAATTGGAAACGCTCAGAAAAGATGGCATAGAAGCAGTGGGCGGACCAACTACACATATCTACGAAACCCTGAAGAAAGCTGGCGTAGAGAGAGCTTCCCATTTAATATCCACTTTCGATGACGATGGAGATAATATGCTTACCATTTTAACCGCCAAGAAGCTTAACAAGAACATTCATGCAGTGTCAATAATCAACGATAAGGAACTATTAGAAAGCGCCAAGGCTGCTGGATCAGATACTGTGGCGCCAATTTACGACATGATAGGGCAAATGCTAGCATCTTCGACAATTTCGAATGAAGTAGCAGGCATAGTTCTGTCTGAAAAACTAAAATCTAAATACGTTGTTGGATTCGAAATAACTTCTCAAGGCTTAAAATACGGGGACATCGATAAAGGCGACCCAATATTATTGGTTTACAGAAATACTGAATTAATCCATAACCTGACTGCAGACTTTGGACTCCAAAAAGGAGACTTCGTCTACGTGCTCGCCGATAACCAGACTGCGGCATCTTTCAAAAAGAGACTGGACTCACTATCTTCAAGAAACAAGGATTCAAAACAATAAATCAATATTCTTTAAGTGCGACTGAATTGGTTGACTAATTCTATTTGATCGCATCTTTACTTGAGGAACCCATCTGCGGTCAAATATAGTTCGATTTGCTTGCACACGCATTGTAACTGAAGCCTTTCATATTAACAAAAAATCTGCAATTCTTGGAGTATAGCCTCACAATTTGTGCACAGCAACGTCAAGGTAAACGCGAAATTAGAAGGATTTATAATTATCTTTATAGGAAAAGGATACTATGGTTTCGGCGATAGTCAAAACAATCACCGCGGTCTTCGTGACAGTTCTGTATGCTTTCTTGGTGCGGGCTTTAGCCATTTACGGAATCATACCCGCATCTTGGATGAATGTAGTATACTCCGCTTTAGCCATTTTCATAGGTGCCGTTATTTATTATTTCTTAACAACGTTGGCTTCTCGTATACAAGAAGAGCGATTGCGGTTTACTTTTAACAAAATTTCGTTTGTCATAGCTATCGCCGCTTCTATAATAATTATTTTGGCTATATGGATTCAAGAAGTTACTTATCTGGCGTTATCTTTAGGTCTAGTAGCCGCAGGTGTTTCTTTCTCACTGCAGGGACCTATAACCAGCTTGGTAGGTTGGCTCGTTTTAGCATTCGAAAGGCCTTTTGCCGTGGGTGACCGAATAGAAATAAATAATGTTGCAGGAGACGTTGTGGACTATGGCTTTTTCTTCATAAAAGTAATGGAGATTCACGCTTGGACAGATGCAGACTTGTATACTGGCAGAATATTGCTTGTTCCAACAAATTGGATCCTGTCAAACGCAGTGTATAACTACTCTAAAGATTTCGATTATATTTGGGACAAAATCTGGGTTGGCTTGCTCTACGGTTCAGACTTTGCTAAAATAAGTAGCGGAATAAAGGAAATAGCGGATTCATTTACGGCTCAAATCAGAGAGCAAGCGGAAACGGCTTACAGGAAGGTCCACAAAAAATACTACATCCAAGATACTCCCTTGGAACCTCAGGTTTTTGTCTCTTTTAACAGCAACTGGGTCCAAATAGACTTGAGATACATTAGCCCAGTTCGAGCTAGAAGCAAAACCCGAAGTGAACTTTCATCCCTAATTCTCCAATATTTAGAAAACAATAGAGTAACGGTTGCTTCTAGCAGTATGAATGTTAACTTGACTGGAAAATCTTGAGCAAGTCTTAAACTGGCAATTGCGAATTAGCTTTCCTAAATTTCACCTTGAAGTACTACAGGTTACTATTCTTGCAAATTAGAATCAGATAAACAGAGTATAGCCCTTTGGCAAATAAATTCTCATTCCCTGAAAAGTAGGTGCTTCATTTTTTGGTCATTTCGCGGGGATGCTTACCTGCCCGCCAATGCGATTCTATCTCTTCAAGTGTGTGTCCTTTGGTTTCCGGCACCAACTTGTAACAAAATACCAACGCTAAGACACCCACAACCGCGTATAACCAGAATGTTCCCGATAAACCAAGGACCTGAATAAACGTGAGAAAAGTTAATGCGATTATAAGATTCGATCCCCAGTTGGCTTCGCTAGCTATGCTCATTGCAAGACCCCGAACCTTCAGCGGATATATTTCCGAAATGAGAAGCCAGAAAACTGGACCTAATCCAATGGCGAAAGACGCCACATAAATCATTAGCCCGGCTGTAGCTAAAGTACCCTGGAGACCAAACAAACTTGACAAATAGAAAGAAAACCCGAGCAACGTTAAGCTTGAGACCATCCCAGCCAAACCCACCAGCAATAATGGACGACGACCCACACAATCCACTAGAATTATCGCAACAACCGTAAACGCCACGTTAACAACGCCAACTAACAAGGTTGAAAAAATGGCAGCTGACGATGACGATATTCCTGCAAACTGAAAGATTTTTGGAGCATAATAGATTACCGTGTTTATTCCAGTTACCTGCTGCAAAATAGCCAAGGCAACGCCGATTATCAAGGCAGGCTTCACCAACGGACTTAAAAGTTCAAAACGCCCAGCCTTCTGCCCTTTGAGACCATTTTGAATTTCGTCTAGTTCTTTTTCCGCGTTCTCGTTGCCTCTGATTCGCTTCAAAACCAAGCGGGCTTTTTCAGGTTCGTTGTGGTTTACGAGCCATCTTGGAGTGTCAGGTAAAGGAAGCATGCCCAATGCCAGTATTACCGCTGGAATTGCAGCTAAACCCAACATGTACCGCCAACCTTGAATTGGAGCCAACGCGTAATCGACCAGATAAGACACAACAATTCCGATTGTTATCGCCAGCTGGTTTAAAGAAACAAGAGAGCCACGCACCTTTGCTGGAGCAACCTCGGAGATATAGAGCGGAGCCGTCATGGAAGTTATGCCAATCGCAAGTCCCACAACAATTCTTCCAGCTATCAGCAGCAACACATTGGGTGTAAACGCGGTTCCAATTGCTCCCAAGATAAAAACTAAGGCGGCCACAAGAATCATTTTGCGGCGACCCACCCGGTCTGCTAGATATCCGGCTACAGCTGCGCCTATTACAGCACCTATCAAAACAGCCACCCAAAACCTTGAATCGTTCGTCACAGGTCCACCTTAAGTCACGCATCACAGGTTGTTCAGCTGAAATCAAACAAAAATAGTAAACAAAGCGGTCGCCTTTCTTGAGACCGCGGAATCGAGTTATCGACTGAGCGGAAACTAATTATGGGTGAAGGTAGCACTTCCTTGTAACCAGGAGTTTGGTTTTATGTCTGTTAAAGATCCTGCTTGTGGAATGCCTTTAGACCCGTCTAAAACTCAGTTTACCACGAATTTTTTGTCTAGGCAATATTATTTTGATAGTGAGTACTGCATGAGCAGCTTCATCGAAGGCGCCAAAGTCGCTTACTTCTCCATGGAAATCGCCATGAATACTGATATGCCTACATACAGCGGAGGACTAGGCGTTCTTGCTGGTGACGTAATTAGATCAAGTGCAGATTTGAGAATTCCTTTAGTTGGAGTGACTTTATTTAGCAAAAAAGGGTATCTTAGACAGAAAATAACGCCTGACGGCTGGCAAATGGAATACCCTGAAGAATGGGATCCCTCTAAGTTCATGAAACTATTGCCGGAAACTGTGGCCGTCAAGATTGCTGGACGCAATGTAAAGGTTGGTGTCTGGGTCTATGAGCAAGAGAGCTTAACGGGCGGAACCATTCCTGTGTTGTTCCTTACGACCGATGTTGAAGGGAACACGCAAGAGGACAGGGAAATTACTGATTTTCTTTATGGAGGCGACGAAAAATACAGATTAAAGCAAGAAATAGTGTTGGGAATAGGCGGGTTACGCATCCTTGAGGCGTTGAAAATCAATGTCAAGAAATATCACATGAACGAAGGTCATTCCAGTCTTCTTACCCTTGAACTATTAAAGAACAATGACTTGGACGCTGACAAAGTAAAAAACCGGTGTGTTTTCACCACTCATACTCCCGTAGCAGCGGCATTTGACAAGTTCCCATACGACCTCCTCTCAGAAGTGCTGGAAACCGAGGTATCCCCAGATATCCTCAAGAAATACAGCGGACAAGACAAATTGAATATGACGCTTTTGGCCCTGAACCTGAGCAAGTACACCAACGGCGTTACAGAAGCACATATGGAATACTCAAGGAAACTTTTTCCAGGATATCACATACAAGAAATAACCAACGGCGTCCATTCCTACACATGGACCTGCTCACACTTTAGGAAACTATTCGACAAGTATATTCCCCGATGGGCCAATGAACCGGAGCTCCTCGTAAGAGTTGACACAATTCCCGATGAGGAGTTGTGGGAAGCCCACGTGAAAGCGAAGCAGGATTTACTCGACTTTGTTCATGACAGTTCGGGGCTCCAGATGGATATCGACGTTTTAACATTAGGCTTTGCCAGAAGAGCCACAGAGTACAAACGAGCAACAATGATCTTTTCGGATCTGGAAAAACTTAGAGAAGTTAATAGCCAGGACAAGATTCAACTTGTTTTCGCTGGAAAGGCACATCCAAAGGACGAGATGGGAAAAAACCTCATCAAAGACATTTACGAGTTTATAGACCGTTTGAAAGGCGAAATCGAAATCGTCTATCTTAAAAATTACAACATGGAGATGGCTGGAAAATTGACTTCGGGCGTGGATATTTGGCTGAATACGCCTCTGCCTCCGTACGAGGCTTCTGGAACAAGCGGGATGAAGGCGGCGCACAATGGTGTAGTCAACTTTAGCGTTTTAGACGGGTGGTGGATAGAGGGTTGCGTGGAAGGTCTCACAGGTTGGGCGATAGGTCCATTCCCTGATCAAGGGCTCAATGAACAAGAAACAAGGAAAAGAGAACTAGCTGATCTCTACAACAAACTCGAATATCTCATTATCCCAAAATTCTATCAACAACGGGACACTTGGATAGACTTGATGAAAAACTCTATAGGAAAAGTCGCATATTACTTCAACACACATCGGATGATGCGAAAGTACGCCACAGACGCCTATCTGTGACATAGATTTGCAGAATTAAGGGTTCCTGGATTTGTGAGAGGCGGACTAAGGCATGGACCAAAGTTCTTTAACTACAGAAGAGGCAAAAAAAGCACCTATTGACGAATTACTAAAGAAGGTAGCAGCGGATCAGAAGGGTCTTTCTTCCTCAGAAGCTGAAAAACGACTTGCGCAATACGGTCCTAATGAAATTCAGGAGAAAAAAGTTAACCCGCTGAAAAAATTTCTACGTTATTTTTGGGGTCCAATACCTTGGATGATTGAAGCCGCAGTGATAATGTCCGCGGTTATTCAACGGTGGCCTGATTTTGGAATAATCTTTGCGCTTCTGATGGTAAACGCCATAGTAGGGTCTTGGCAGGAACACAAAGCAGGAAACGCCATAGAACTGCTAAAGCAAAGACTAGCCATAAAAGCGCGAGTTCTGCGAGATGGCAAATGGCAGGAAATGCCTGCTGGAAAACTGGTGCCAGGCGACGTTGTTCGACTGCGTTTAGGAGACATCATCCCCGCCGACGTAAAACTAATTGATGGCGATTACCTCTTAACCGACGAATCCGCACTAACCGGCGAATCCCTCCCAGTAGAGAAGCATCTATCCGACATCGGATACGCAAGCTCCATCGTCAAACAAGGCGAAATGAACGCACTTGTTGTCAACACCGCCGCCAGAACCTTTTTCGGCAAAACCGCCAAACTGGTAGAGGAAGCCCAAACCCCAAGCCACTTCCAAAAAGCCATCGGCAAAATAGGCGATTACCTGATTTTCCTAGCGATAGGACTCGTAATAGTAATCTTTCTTGTATTGATTTTTCGGGGTCAAAACATCTTAGACATCATTCAGTTTGCATTGATCTTAACTGTTGCGGGGATACCTGCTGCACTTCCAGCAGTTCTGTCAGTTACCATGGCCATAGGTGCCACAGCCCTAGCGAAAAAGGAAGCGATAGTTAGCAAATTGGTTGCAATTGAAGAAATGGCAAGCATGGATGTGCTGTGCTCTGACAAAACTGGCACTATCACCAAAAATGCACTCACTATAGGAGGAACTAAACCTTACGCCAAATTCTCAGAAAATGACGTACTTTTGTTCAGTGCACTTGCTTCAAGAGAAGAAGACCAAGATCCCATCGATAAAGCAATTTTAACGAAAACCAAGAGTACGCCCGCTATTGAAAATAGAATCAATCGCATCAAAGTAACTGGTTTTAAGCCCTTTGATCCGGTCGTAAAAAGAACAGAGGCAACAATGCAAGAGGAAAATGGAAGCCTGTTTAAAGTAACTAAAGGAGCCCCTCAAGCTATTCTTGCTTTGATCGAAGACAAAAAATCAATCAACGACAAATTGACAGAAGATGTTAATGAATTCGCCAAAAAAGGTTACCGGGCGCTAGGAGTAGCTCGAACTAATAAGGATAACAAGTGGCAATTTGCTGGTCTAATTGCTTTGTTTGATCCGCCCAGGGAAGATTCAGCTAAAACAATAAAAACCGCTCAATCGATGGGCGTCAGCGTGAAAATGGTCACTGGTGACCACATAGCTATTGCCAAAGAAATCTCGAGTCAGGTGAACCTTGGAAACGATATAGTATTGCCTGCTGCTTTTTTGGATAGGCCTGACAGTGAGGCTCAACGCGTGGTTGAAGATGCCGAAGGTTTTGCGCAAGTATTTCCTGAGCATAAATACCGCATTGTTGAGCTTCTCCAAGAAAAAGGGCATGTTGTGGGAATGACTGGTGATGGAGTTAATGATGCGCCTGCTTTGAAGAAGGCTAACGCCGGTATTGCGGTTGAGGGCGCCACAGACGCCGCAAAATCGGCAGCGGACATAGTTCTGACCAAACCGGGTCTTTCTGTTATTATCGATGCGATTAAGGAGAGTCGCAAGATTTTCCAGCGCATGACGAATTACGGAACGTACCGCATCGCTGAAACGATACGGGTGCTGCTTTTCATGACTGCATCAATAGTCATTTTCCAGTTTTACCCGGTTACTGCTCTGATGCTTGTTTTGTTGGCGCTTCTAAATGACCTGCCGATAATGAGCATAGCTTATGACAACGTGAAATACTCGGATAAACCAGAGAAATGGGACATGCGAACTTTGTTAGGAATTGCGACGTTTCTTGGAATAATCGGGGTAATCTCGACTTTCGGGATTCTCTACATAGGGCTAGTGGTGCTGAAATTAGACCCGCTAGTGCTGCAATCTTTCATATATCTTAAACTTTCTGTTGCAGGGCACTTGACTGTGTTTGTCGCGAGAACTAAGGGTCATTTTTGGTCTGTGAAACCTGCAAAACCTCTCTTTTTCGCCGTAATTGCTACTCAACTGGTTGCTACAATAATCACGGTGTACGGCATTTTGCTTCCTGCGATGGGCTGGGGATTAGCTCTTCTCGTTTGGGGATATGCGTTATCCTTGTTTGTTGTAACAGACTTTGCAAAAGTGCGACTGTACAAGCTACTTAACCACACGGGCATAAAGTTTCATCACTGAGCAAAGCCAAAATTTTAGAATAAAAGCGCTACAATAGAGCGCATGTTACAGGGTGAAGAAGCTTGCAGACGCAATCCCTCTTTGGCTAAAATTTCTCTTACGCGAAGAATAGCTTACTGAATTGTTAGCTTGGGGAACTGAGAGCATTTGTCTGGGGTAGTCACGCATGTGCACTAAAAATGGCCTGTCAAGCTTTCTACTTTTTTTGTTTCTTTCGCTTCCGATTGAGCTTGTCAACAATGTCAGCTTGTTCGGTAGGGAAGTAGTATGGCACCGTACCATATGAGCTTGGAGAGACCCCTCTTGATTTCCTTTTTAGTTTTCTTTTAGCTCGCCTTATCGCAAGACGTTCTTCTTTTTTCGCTGTCTTTGCGTTTGAGATCAACTGATTCAATTTTTCGATGAGTTTCTCAGCGTCTTCTTTGCGTTCAAGCGGAATTACAATATCCCGGTGATTAGGGAGGTTTACCTTGATTTTTCCGGTCTCGTCCATATGCACAGAATTTATTTCGCTTATGCGAATGTGCAATGGAACAAATATGCCAAGTATCCTGCCGATCGTTTCTTTGAGGACGGGTTTATTTTCTAGTGCTTCTTCGATTTCATTCTTGAAACTTCCTTTCAAGTCTATTTTGAGTAGATCATCGTAAAGCCTAATTGTGAAATGGGGATTCTCAACTTCCAAAACTGTGATTGTTCTAGGCATTCTTTGTCCCTACCTATTGAGCATGTTAACAGATGAGCATTGAACATTTTATACTTAGCGCACAAAGCTCTTACTTTCTCACGCTGACTGACTTTTCAAAACTAATTCATGCCAGAAAACCTTGGTTGGGCTCAATAGTATTGTTTCAATGGGTTTTGTGGGTCTGTCGCCAACTTTACAGTCGACGGGACTATAATGCTGTGCCAGTCCTTTTCGAGTCCGCGTTCCGCAACTTCAACATTCACGCGGTGAATGTGAAGAGCGTATTCCATCGCTTGGTCCTGTGGGTTCTCAAGCTGAAGCATCTGTTTAAGGCTTAAGTGTTCAAAGACTCGCCTAATAGGGCGCATCGAGTTGCCATGGCACGAAATAGCCACATTGCCAGGATTCTGTCGAAGCCACCCTTCAAGCTGCACAACAAAGGGCAAAGTGCGGCTTTCAACCATTTTCATGCTCTCACCTTCAGGAGGCGGAAAATCATAGCCTCGATGAACTTTAGCAAACCAGTCAGGTCTCTCGGCTGCAATCTCGACCTTGCTTTTGCCCTGCAACGTACCATAACAACGCTCTATCAGGCGGTCATCCATAAAAACAGGAACGTTAACGTGTGGTTTAAGGACAATTTCAAGGGTTCTTTTTGCCCTCAAAAGGTGTGAAGTGAATGCATAATCAATCTTTTCTTGCTGTAGTTGCTGAGCAATCTCTTGCGCCTGTAAAAGTCCTTTTGAAGTTAAGTCGGGGTCACGCCAGCCTGAAAATACGTCGTTGCTGTTATCGGTAGTCTCAGCGTGCCTAAAAACGAACAAATTACAAATCATAGCCCATTCTCACCAAAAAAATGTCCAGCCCTCAGGAAGACACAAATTCCCTCAACTCTTTAATTTTATGTATCTCTATCGAGTTGCTGGCGTGCTCCATGGTAGTTCTCACACCCTCCGTGAACAAGACAGTTTCCTCATCATCAACCAGATGCATTTCATGAAGCTGGTTTGCAACTCTCAATATTCTGTCTTTTTCTTCGCGGTAGTTTATCAGAATTGGGTACACGCCGAATATGAGTTCCAGTTGTTTTTTGACTTTGATTTCGGGGGTGACGGCAATTATCTGCTGAGCTATCTTGAAGCGAGCTATCATTCTGGCCGTGTAGCCTGACCGTGTCAAAGGGATAACTTTGTGAACGGGCATACTTTGACATATTCTCTGGATTGCCCTGCTCACCGTATCAGAGATGTTGATGAACGGAGTATCTTCAACGTTGCTCTTAACGGCTTTCTCTGTTTCATTCGCTATGCGAGTCATCATCTCAACTGCATCCACAGGATACTGCCCAACCGCTGTTTCGCCAGAAAGCATAATGGCATCTGATCCATCTAGTATGGCGTTTGCCACGTCGCTGACTTCAGCCCTGGTTGGATTGGGTTGAAGAATCATCGATTCAAGCATCTCTGTTGCAGTGATAACAAGCTTGCCCTTCTGATTGCATAATTTGATGAGGGATTTCTGAACCAGAGGCACTTTTTCAGGTTCGATTTCAACTCCCAAGTCGCCTCTTGCAACCATTAGTCCACTAGCGGCGTCTAAAATCTCTTCGACGTTTTGAACACCCTCAGAGTTCTCAATCTTGGCAATTATTCCACCTTCAAAATTATTAGTCTGAGACAAGTTTTTCACGTCTTCTGCACTTCTAGTGAAGGAGAGCGCAACATATTCGACGTCATGTTTTTCTGCAAACTTTATGATTTCTAAATCCTTCTCGGGGAAGGTTGGAACTGAAAGATGCTTATTAGGAATGTTAACTCCTTTTCCATCTTCAATAACGCCGCCGTCTAAGGTCAGAAGCCGAAGTTTTCGATCTTTCTTTTCAACCACGCGCGCTCTAATTTTTCCATTATCGATATATACTTCGTCGTCAACCGCCATTTCGTCATAGAAATCGTGATTGAAACAGACTTCTTCGCCGTCGAAGCCCACGTCCAAAATGTCTCCTTTGCTGAAGACCTTTCGTTGAGATGCCCTGATTCTGATTTCGGGTCCTTTAACGTCAATTATTATGGGGATATCTGCAACTTCCCTCACTGTTTCGATAACTGACTGGTATTGAGCGAGATTTCCATAAGCGGTGTTTATCCTCGCGCCGTTCATGCCTGCTTGGAACATTTTTTCAATCACTTGCTTTGAAAAGCTGGCGGGACCCACAGTGCATATGATTTTTGTTTTCTTCAACAAAACATCTCTCCTCACACAGCCTAGAACATAGCACATTCCAAGTTAAGGTTAACGGCGAGTATAGTGCGCGCTGAAGATCTTTAAACGGTTTTCGTTTGATCAACGGTGCTGGATTTTGGTTCTAACACTAATTTACAAAATTCCGAATGTGTGCTCGTTATCCGATTCTTCTTTTCTCTTTATCTTCTAACGCTTTGCGGTATTTGATAAGAGCGTTTATCGCGTTGACTGCTCTCTCAGGGGTTACGTATGAGGGTATGTGGTCTGCCTCTAACATTTTGACCAGCATTTGGGTGAAGTCTCCTCCTATAGTGCATACGATCGTGGGCTTACCGTAGGTTGCCTGGGATTCGGTTATTGCGTCAACTACATCTGACTCAATGTAAGATGTTTGGAGAAGTACGATCACCAGAACTATCCCAACGTTGGGGTCCGAGGAAACAGCGTTTAATGCCAATCGATACCGCTCCACATCTGCATCGCCCACCAGGTCTAACGGGTTGTGGGGGACGGCGTAATCTGGCAGTTTTTCCTGCAAAGTTTTCGTAGTCTCTGGTCTAAAACTTGCCAATTTAAGCCCGAGCCTTGAAACCTCATCAGCGCTTATCACTCCGAATCCTCCACCATTGGTGATGATCGCAATGTCCTTTTGATCTTTAGGTACTGGCTGATAGGCAAGAACACGCGCGTAATCAAATAGCTCATTCACAGTTTGCGCCTGTATTACCCCCGCCTGTTCGAGAGCACCCTTATAGATCTTTGCCGACCCAGCCAATGATCCAGTGTGGGACAAAGCGGCATGAGCTCCTTCTGGCGTCGTGCCCCCCTTTAACACAATCAGCGGTTTACTCTCTGTGACTCTCGATGCAATTTTAAGGAACTCTCTTCCTCGCCCTATGCTCTCTACATAAACTGTGATACAGCTCGTAAGTGGATCGTTGACGAGATAGTTTAACAAATCAACTTCATCTACATCAATTTTGTTTCCTATACTGATGAACTTGCTAATACCAATATCTTGAGACGCAGCCCAATCCAACACTGCAGAACCGAATGCACCACTTTGCGATATGAAGGCTATTGGACCTGGCTTTGGGCGCCTTAACCTGTATGTAGGTAAAAACAAAGTGTCCACGTGACTTGCCGGGTCATACACGCCGATGCAATTCGGGCCAATGATTCTGAGATTGCTCCCTGCAGTTTTCTCCTTTATTTCAAGCTCAAGCTTCTCTCCTTTTGCGCCAACCTCTCTAAAACCCCCCGATATTATCACAGCTGCTTTGACATTCTTGGACAAGCATTCGTCGATTGCAGATGGAACTATTGGCGCTGGAACTGCGATTACTGCTAAATCCAATTCGTCTGGGACATCCTTTAAGGTATGGTATGCCTTAAAGCCTAGAATGCTTTCTGCTTTAGGATTAATAGGGTACGCTTTGCCTTTGAATTCAGATTCAACGAAGTTTTTGAAGATTACGTGACCGAATTTTCTCGGTTCTCTCGAGGCTCCTATTACGGCTACAGACCTAGGCTTGAAGAAGGGCTCTAAATTCATTCTACACGCCTCCATCTGTTTGTCCTATGATAATTCGAGAGTCAACTGCACAGGCACTGTCGGAATATACAAGTACAGGGTTAAGATCCAGTTGGCTGATGGCATCATGTTCAATCATTAAATCAGATACGTTAGTCAGAATATTTATAATTGAATCGAGGTCGGCTGGGGGTTTTCCTCTAGCACCTTCCAGTATCTTTGAACCTTTAAGGTTATGAATGAGGTTTGAGGCATCTATTCTGTCTATAGGGGCCACACGGAACGCAACGTCATCGTATATCTCGGCAAATATGCCGCCTATCCCGAACATGATCGACGGCCCAAATTGGCTGTCTCTGATGCCTCCAACAATTACCTCTGTTGAGGTAGGCATCATTTTTTCAACCAATACCCCAAGAACTTTCGCTGAAGGTTCTCGTTTGCCTATTTCCACAAGTAACTTTTCATATTGGACCTCGAGTTCTTTCTCGTCTCTAATGTTTAGGATAACGCCGCCTACGTCGGATTTATGAAGGATTTGAGGCGATATGACCTTTAGAACAACTGGAAATCCAATATCATTTGCCATCAAAATAGCTTCATGTACATTTGAGGCTTTGTCGGATCTCGGTGTAGGGATGTGATGAAGATTACATATTTGTTGAGCTTCATTCACAAGCAAAGGTCGTCTTTCTTCCAATGCGCTCTGTATGATAATCTCGCAATCTTTCATTTCAATCATTCATCCTATTTTGCGCCTTTATGCTGATTAGCATATTTTCCCACGAAGAGAGTGAAGATTCGCAGCGGCAGAAGGCGTGCACACGTTTATCCGTGGCTTTTAAACTAACTAAAAATGGGCAATCACGTATTTCAATTTATCCTTCGGACACTCGGGCTCGAAATTTCTCTTTTGCTGCCTAAGATGTGTTATGTGACGGACGCATGTTTGACTTGTAAACTCGCTGTTTGATACAGAAACGAGTTTGAAGGGACTCTTCAGAAAACAGTCTTTAATAGAAAGCTAAACTAATGAATAAAGGAAAGCGGTGTGACAGAGAATGGGCATTTTTAGAGCTTACGACATACGAGGGGTTTATGGTAAAGACTTAACGGAAGAGATTATGACTAGAATAGGTGAAGCCGCCGGAACCTGTTGCCCCGGTACCTTCACAATTGGAAGAGACTTCAGAGAGCATGGAGCCCAACTCGAGGAAGCATTCGTTGCAGGATTGAAAAAGACAGGGTCAAATGCCAATCTCGTCGGAAACTGTCCTGCTAGTCTTTGCGTCTTTGCAAACTGGAAATTGGGAAACGATGTAACTGCGTATATAACGGCGTCTCATCTGCCAGCGGAGTGGAACGGCGTCAAATTCTTCCATCAAAACGGAGTGGGCTTCTTTGAAGATGAGAACAAAAAATTGGGTGAGATTAGCTCCTCGGGGAAATTCAAAACAGGCGCGGGGTCAGTGAAGAAGCTTGAGGGAATGGACGCAGAATACGCTAGTTTCGTGGCTGAAAGAATAAAACCGGAGAGAATACGCGTGGTCGTTGACTTCGGAAATGGAGCCGCATGCATTTTGGTTCCGAAGATACTCAAGAAAATCGGTGTCGAAGCCACTTTCCTATTTGATTGGCCTGACCCAAAGTTCTCGAACAGAGACCCTGAACCGAAACCGGAAGCCTTGACCGCTCTCTGCAAGAAGGTGGTGAAAGAGAAGGCAGATCTCGGAATAGCGTTCGACGGCGATGGCGATAGAGCCATTTTCGTAGACGACACAGGCAAAGTCATCATGACCGAGCAAAGTGCAATCCTTTTCCTAAGGGACATAATGAAAACTCAGAGGGGGCCTGTCGTCGCCAACATAGAATGCTCAGACATCATAGAGGACGAGGTTAAGAAATACGGGGAAAAAGTTTTTCGAATACCAGTTGGGCACACGTTTTTAGTGCAGGAGACCAAGAGACACAATGCTGTCTTAGGTGTTGAAAAATCTGGGCACATATGCGTTCCAAAGTTCTTCTGGTTCGACGACGCAATAATAAACAGCATATACATGACCGAAATAATCTCAAAAATGGGACAGAAACTGTCAGAGGTCGTGAAAGAATTGCCAACAAGACTTTTCAAAAGATTAGAGATCGAGTGCTCTGACGAGCTGAAGTTTCAGGTCATGAACAAGATAAAGGAAAAAGCAATAGAAACTTATGAAAAAACAATCACGATCGACGGCGTCAAAATCGTCTTTCCAGATTCGTGGGCACTGATCAGAGCGTCAAACACGTCCCCGATGCTTCGCTTATCTATAGAAGCAAGAGACCAGGAAAGGCTCGACGAACTCGAGAAGGAAATGACAAGACTGATAAACAGTGTTAACGGCAAATGTTAGTCCGATTCCACATTTATGACAGAGCAAGCGTTCATCCTCGGGTTTGACTTGAAGAATTCAATAGTGGTTCTCAGATAAAGAGGCACGTGTTACGTGCTGTGCGTTACCAATTGGCGTGGGCTTTTCTATAAGGACCTCGTGTTCTGAGCCGAGCCTTCTTTCTCTTTTCCTCTTCATATAGAGTTTCGTCTTCCTCTTCGTCTTCCTTTTGCTTCTCAGGAGGGACATCTGATTCGGTTTTGTTTTGTTCCTTCAAGTCTTAATCCTCCATTATCTAAACATGTGCAAGCAACTTTTTGATTTCTTTCTTATCTTCCAGGAACTTTCCATATTCGCTATAGTTTCTGAATGCTCTCAAAAATATGATTCGCATTTGCTTGTCAACGCAATAAACTATGTGCACACTTTCTTTTTTTGCTCTGAAAATAAGATTTCCATCTAGGCTTTCTTCAAATTTGTGCAGTTCATAAAAGTCAGTGTTGGAACAGTCTAAAACATCGTCAACTATCGATTCAGCTTCTTCTTCATCTTTCAAATCTTTGATGAAATGCTTGGAAACAACAGCCTCTTTGATAAATGGTCTAACAGACATGTAATGGCTGTGGCAATTCACACAAAAATCCTTTTTCGCTTTGCAGGGATTTTGCAGATTTCTATAGACTTTCAAGCTAATCTATTACTGAAAATGTTGCCTAAAACATTAACTTTGCTTTCTGACCTTCATGCAAAAGGACGGTTTTGTTAGATGATGGCACAGTCAAAGATTCTTATTTTCTCACTTTTCGCGATTCCGCCTCAATCAGCGTGCAGTAGATCACTTTCAGCGGGAATATCATGGTCAACCCCCAATAATTGGCAAAAGGATTATTTTGTGCTTCATGCAATATAAAATAGAGGTTTGCAGATGCCAACCTTTTCGAAAACTCAGCGTTTAAGAATTGCTATAGGTGGATTCGTCTCTTTTATCGGCTTCCTGATTTTGATCGCTGCTCTCTTAACAGCGACTGGCGCAACAAATCTAGAGACCGTTTTTCAGAATGAGTTTGTGGTTGCTACTATAGGAATAGTGGGGATTGCGGACGTCTTTTGCGGGATCACTCTATTTCTCATGGATAGACAGCCTTTCTTGTTATTCGCTTCCCATAAAAAGGAAACCGATGACGACGTTAACCAAGCCAACAAGAATCCAGACCACCAGACTTAACGAAGCCGTCTGCGACGATAATAGTATTCCGCTTGTTTGTCCCGTTGCGCTTATGTAGACAAACAGACCGAGCACTAGGAAGCCGACGACGGCAGTTGTGATTCCAAGGTACTTGCTGACTTTCTTGGAAATTTGAAGCACTCCAAATCTTTCTTCTTCCAAAGCCTTTTCAGTCTGCTTCTTAGCTGTTCTCTCGGGGGAGAGCACTGGCTTGGAAGGCGCCTTAACTATTACTTCCTTTTTCTCTTCATCAGTCGTCATCGGAGACTTCTCCAATATCCCGGGTAAGAGTAGCCGTTTCACCGTTAAATCATTTGTGATAACGCTGCTTTTTTGGCTTTCGAGAAAACTTCGCAAGTCTTAAATGCAGGATTTATTTTACTAGGAGATTTGCACATGAGTTGAAACCTTTGACGCAGACCAAGTGTCTTCTTCCGTTTGCTGTTTTTCCCCCAGCATCGCCTGGCGTTTTCACCAGCGATACTGAGAAGGCCGCAGTGCTCTGTATTGCCGAGTTAAGCAGGGAAAAAGAACGGGGATTCTTTAAGAAACAAGCTGCAGAAAAGCTTGTTTTCGTTTCGAAGGTTTGTTATCCATTCTGGGTAGCTCCCTTTAGAGGTTTAACTGTTCTTTTGGATGGGCTGAACGTCTCATCTCACGCTACAACCTATTCGGCCATGCCTGATCTGAAGGGTTTCAAGGAAAACTTGGCAGGGCGTTCTGCAACACGGCAGCTTTATGCAAATTTCCTCTCCAATAACTTGAATTACTTTCAGAGCTCCGGCGATGAACAAACGCTGGTCATAGAAGGTTTCATGGAGGACAAAGAGTTCGAAACAGAGTTCATGGAATACCTCAAGGAGGCATCAGCGACCAACTCCCCTATCGTAGACAGCGTGCTCGTTTCACCTACTTATGACGAAACTGGCGTTATGTCAATGCTCCAGAAAGTGGAAAACACGAGGTCAAAGCTAGAGGAGGAGGTTACGGAGCTAAACGAAATAGTTAAGCTCTTGAACCTGAAAAATCAGCAGTTTTTGGCGAGTCTGCGCGACGAAATCAGCCAGATTGGAGAAAAATTCAAGGTGCAGATTCAAAAAGCAAAGCTTTCGGTAGATGACAAGATTTCTGGAATCAACAAGGAATATACAGATAAAGTTACAGAAGTCTCAAACAGGTTTGAAAAGGAGATTACTGACCTTCAGAAAGAAGTCCTTAAACTGGAGAAGACAAGAGATCAGACAAATGCTGAAATTGAACACGCTGAAGCGGAAATAAAAACTGCAGCCATAAATAAAGACGATTCCGCCGAGCAAAGTTGGAAGGAGAAGCGGAACGAACTGAAAAGGGAGCTTTCGGAAATTAACGTTAGAATAAAGGAACTTGAGGGCTCAATTCAGGAACTTGAAGAGAAAAAGAAAGGCGAGCTTTTCCAACTTAAACAGAAGAATGACGATGATATTAAGGAAGCAAGCAAAGAACTGATTGAAGTTGAAGCTTCCCGCGACGCCGAAATCAGCTTATGCCAAAAAGAAATGGAAAAACTGGAAGAACTAACCTTAAGCATTATCCAGAAGATCGATCAAATGGTCAAAGAAAGAGAAGCTGTTCTTTTTGAATTCGACGATATAGGTATTAAACAACAAAGGGAGCTGCCTTTGTTGGCGTATTTTCCGTTCTATTTGTTCTGCTATCAGTCTAAGTCTAGCAAACGTTTCACATACGTGGCGCCCTCAATCATCAGCAATGGCGGTTTAGGTGTCAGGCTGAAGGCCGTGGGGAAAACAAAAATCAGCCAGATTTTTCAGCCTAGGTCTAGAAGGATTGTCTCAATCCTTAATAGTTTCATTGGTCTGCTTGAAGAAAACGTGGTTTTCAATCGTGAAATTTACGAAGCATGCAGCAAAATTAACCTGCTGGCGAACAAAGACGTTGGTGATGTTTTCAAGAGCGGGTTGGCAGAACTGAAGGCGCAGGGTTGGTTGTCAGACCGTGAGGTTGAGTCATTTTATCAAGCGGTCTTACAATTCGTTCGGTGACATTTGGTGTTCTTCATTTTCACGCTTTTTGCGTTTAGATCCTGAATTGAAATTGAAGTAGCCTGCCCCAATGAAGATGACGCTGAAGAAAAGTTGCACGTAGTTAGGTATGAAGGGGAGGATGGCTTGAACCGTTCCTGCTATGTTGAGGATAGAGATTATTGCCAGTGATATGCCTATCCCGATGCTCATCCCACCTAAGGCTATTTGCACACGATAGCGCCCCATCATCCTGAGGTAGTAACTGCCCAACACGATGGCTACCAAGCCAACGGCTGAAACCAATGCGTCAATGGCATTACCGTCTCCAACGGCTACAGGAATAAACAGCAAAACGATTGAAAGAACCACTCCTAACGCGGGTGTGAATGGATACAGTGGCGTCTTGAAAGGTCGATCCATATGGGGTTTGGTTTTCCTGAGTTTGATGAGGGAAAGGTTGACCACAGCAAAGACAAAGAGTGAGCCAAAACCTGCGGCATATCCTAAGAAAGGTACAGCACCTAGCACGCTCAGAAGCATAATGAAGGTTACACCAACGATTGCAGCTACATGGAAGGTTCCGAAGCGTGAGTGAACAGATAGGAGTATTTTTGGAAAGTAGCCATCTCGGCTCATTCCCCGCGCTATGCTGGATTGTACAGACAAAGAAGTTCCGAGCGCGGACAGGCAAGCTATCATTCCAGCTATGGCAAAAATAATACCACCGTAGCCTCCGAATACTCTGCTAGCTGCAAAACCTAGCAGGGGCACTTGCTGAACTGTTTCCGCGGTCGTTACTGTGCTCGTCGCAACAATGCCCAGTAGTAGATAGAGAGGTATTATCAGCAGAGCAGACAATAGTAGACCTTTCGGGACATCTTTTTCGGGTTTTTTTGCGTTGGGGGCGCTGGCTGCGATGGCGCGCGTTCCGATGAACATTGGAAATATGTAGACGGCTGCTGCGAATACTCCTGCAGTTCCATGGGTTAGTTGCGTTGCAAATAGGTTGACAGATCCAAATCCTTCTGCGAATCCTTCGATTATGAAGCCTAAAAACAAAAGGACGAATGCAATAACTATTATGCTTCCGACTTGTTTTATGCCCCTTACCTCTAAGAAGCCCATGAAAGCCACAACGAATACGGCTATGAGCCATGCCTGGCTCAGGATTGCGGTCTGTATTTGGGGCGAGATGGCTGAAAACAAATAAGCCAGTTGCAAGACAAACGCTACGGCTGCAAGGGCAGCGCCGAATATGCTTGCAAGCCATCTGAAGCAGCCAGATATGAAACTAACGTAGCCTCCGTAGGCTGCTTTGACGTAGGTGTATTCACCGCCGACTTTGGGCATGGCTGCGCCGAGTTCGCAGTAGCTGAGCATGATGAGGAGGTTTATTGCTCCGCCAAGCATGAGTGCGATTACGATGTCTGGTCCAGCCAAGTGGAAGTAGGCATAGTCAAGAAGAACGAAAATTTCGAAGCCTATTGCACCACTGAGACCAGCTATTACGATATCAAAAAGTCCTAGACTCTTTGAAGTTTTCAGAGGATTTCTCTTCATATTATCGGGACTCCCACCAATCATATACTAGAAAAAGCCCTCCTACAACTAAAACAAAACCAAGGGCCAGAAGAATCACTACATAGAAGTTCAAAGCCTCCTCTGGAATACTCAACGAAGCCTGAGCATTGAACAGGTTAAATTTGAGGAAAAGGGCCAAAACTATGTATGAAGAAGCCAGAAGAACCTGTCCAGCTCCAAATACTAATTTAACTGTTATTTTCGTTTTGATCAACCTAACGTCAACTTAATGTGTGGAGGCTTTACATATATAATTAATTCTACACTCTCTGAAACCAAAGCTTAAAACCAAATCTCCCACGAATCCAACAATGCGTTAATTCTTAATACAAACCGCGTTTTTCTCATCCGCTATAGCATTCCGTTTACTTCCAAAATTTTGGGGCTAAGTACATCGTTGCGCATCAACAGTTTTCGTTTCAAGTCAGAATAAGGGACGGCTATCCCTTGTAAAGGACCTTTCTTTTATCTTGATTAGATTCCCTTCAGAGTACTTATTCTAGGGCTGAACTAGAAAATGAGCCCGAAAAGGTTTAAAAATGTTTTACCTATAGACTGTTTAAAGGCTGCAAGCTGTAACCCATGGAAAGCTAAAGCACAACCACTATGGTGATTAAATGGGAAACGCTGTTTATGATAATGATGAAAACCTGAAAATGTGTGCCTGCCCAGACTGCCCGAGCTACAAAAATTCGCCCTTAAGTGGAGCTCTTTATTGTTCCAGAAGAAAGCCTAAAGAGACAGTCCTCGAATCCGGGTGCATGTGCAGTTTCTGTCCTGTCGCCACCAAATACGGGTTGAAGCTGGAATACTATTGTGTACGAGGAAAATCGTCTGACTTACTGTAGAATTTGAAGGTTTGCTTTCTCCAATCGTTAGGAAAAAATTAAAGAGCGACGGTGCTACTGAATTCGGCTATTCGGTTAACAAATTATATATTCTGTTATAAGAACAGAAGGCCTTGTGAGTGGAATCCGAACAGTCAAAAAAATCATCTGAAAAAGAAACTCCGTTTTCAGTCTATGCCAAGACTGGACTTTCTTCGGAAGAAGTAACGAGGAAACTTCAGCAGTATGGTCTTAACGAAATTCCTGAAAAGAAAATTAATCCCTTTCGCAAGTTTATGGGCTATTTCTGGGGACCAATTCCCTGGATGATCGAAATAGCTGCAGCTTTATCAGTAATAATACAGCACTACGAAGATTTTGCCATCATCTTCACTTTGCTAATAGTTAATGCCATTGTAGGGTTTTGGCAAGAACGCCAAGCAGACAATGCCATAGAACTTCTAAAAAAGAGACTTGCCCCCAAAGCTCGCGTGCTAAGAGACGGAACTTGGCGTGAAATAGACTCAAAAGAACTGGTTCCGGAAGACATAGTTCGCATTCGCCTAGGCGACATCGTCCCCGCCGATGTTAAACTCATGAAAGGCAACTATCTACTCGCCGATGAATCAGCCCTCACCGGCGAATCACTGCCGGTCGAAAAGCACATCTCAGAAATCGCCTATGCCGGCGCCATTGTTCGCCAAGGAGAAATGGACGCATACGTCGTAGCAACAGGAGTCAGCAGTTTCTTTGGCAAAACCACCAAGCTAGTAGCTGAAGCCAGAACCGGAAGCCACTTCCAAAAAGCCGTAATCAGAATCGGCAACTACTTGATTACCCTTGCCGCTATAATGGTTTCAGCAGTAGTAGTTGCAGAACTCTTCCGTCAAGTCAACAACCCCCTCGAAATTCTCCAATTTGCCCTAGTTCTAACGGTGGCTGCGATACCAGTAGCTCTGCCTGCTGTCTTGACAGTCACCATGGCTGTTGGAGCTTCCGCCTTAGCAAAGAAAGAAGCCATAGTGAGCAAACTGGTTTCGATAGAAGAGATGGCTGGGGTAGATATTCTGTGCTCGGACAAAACAGGCACAATAACCAAGAATGAACTCACAGTGGCACAGGCGCAGGCGTTCGATGAGTTTGAAATTGACGACGCTCTACTCTTTGGCGCCTTAGCCTCAAGGGCTGAAAATCGAGACCCCATAGACGACGCGGTAATAGCTAAAGCCAAAGCAATCAAAGCAGTTGCAGAAGTCCTTAGCCAATATAACGTAGTTGACTTTAAGCCATTTGACCCCGTCTCAAAGAGAACCGAAGCAACTGTGGAAGGACTAAACGGCAAAAAATTCACAGTGTCCAAGGGTGCCCCCCAAGTCGTTCTGTCGCTTGTTTCAAACAAAAACGAAATTGAAAAAAGAACTAATGAAATCGTTACTAACTTCGCAGAGAAAGGATACCGCTCACTAGGCGTAATCAAAGGAGATGAAACTGGAAAGTGGCAATACGTGGGACTCCTTGCAATCTACGACCCGCCTCGGGAAGATTCTGCTGAAACCATAAAGACCGCCCAGAAAATGGGCATACATGTAAAGATGGTTACAGGAGACCATATAGCAATCGCAAAGGAGATTGCACAAGAAGTCAGCCTCGGGACAAACATTTTGCCTGCTGCCTCTTTCATGGACAGTCCTGATGCTGATGCAAAAAGGGTCATTGAGAGCGCTGATGGCTTCGCACAAGTTTTCCCCGAGCACAAATACCGTATTGTGCAATTGCTGCAAGAAATAGGGCACATCGTTGGCATGACTGGAGATGGAGTGAATGATGCCCCCGCACTGAAAAAAGCGGACGCGGGAATAGCCGTTGCTGGCGCCACAGACGCTGCAAAATCAGCAGCAGATGTTGTGCTCACCAAACCCGGGCTCTCAGTAATAATTGATTCAATAAAGGAAAGCCGGAAGATTTTCCAGCGCATGCAGAACTATTCGATCTACCGGATAGCCGAAACAACTAGGGTTTTGATTTTTCTTTCTCTTTCAATCCTTGTTTTCAATTTCTATCCGTTAACCGCTGTCATGATTGTAATCTTGGCGTTGCTGAACGACCTGCCCATCATGATGATTGCTTATGATAAGGTCAAAGTTCAAGAGAAACCGGTTCGCTGGAACATGCGCGACGTACTAACGGTAGCTTCATTGTTGGGTGCAACAGGAGTATTCTCAAGTTTCTTTCTATTCTTGATAGGTCTGCAGGTATTTCACTTGGACATGGCTACTTTGCAAACGCTCATTTTCCTCAAGATGACTGTTGCTGGTCACCTGACAATTTATCTTGCACGTACGGGTGTTCATCACTTCTGGGACCGCCCACTTCCTGCAAGCTTGCTATTCTTCACAACGGAAATTACTCAAATCGTAGGAACCTTGTTGGCTGTTTACGGTGTTTTCATGAACCCAATCGGCTGGGGACTTGCCGCATTTGTATGGGGTTATGCGTTGGTCAGTTTCCTAATAACTGACACGCTGAAAATTCACTATTTCAGACTAATGAAACATGGAGAAGTGAAACTCAGCAAATAAAGTCATAGTGGTTGGTTCATGGAAAAGACTTCAGGGGTCATTAGCCAAAGCATTTACTCCGCAATCATCGGCATGATTATGGTAACCACTATTTTGGCTCCAATATGGCTCAAAAAATCCTATGATAAAGAGGGACCTTCAGAAGAGAGTAAAGATGGCGTATGCGAGAATGGACCTGACTTCATTCCAACTTACCCACTTTAAACTTGACAAAGTGCTCCGGAGAAAGTCAATAGTCGCACTTGTTTGTTCGAATAGCGTTCCAGAAAGACATTGAAAGGAAAAAAGCAGTTAGAGAAAATATCGAGAGAAGTCAGTAAACCCCCGGCCTCAAGATAGTGATTAAAAGAACAAAAAAGAAGAAGTGAGTAAAGAAGAAACTTCAGTTTGACAGGTAGTAGAAATTTTAATGCGGTGTAATAACGCCTAAGGTTGTTGCTAAGAACAGGGCGTAGATAAACAGAAATATTACTCCTTCTCTCCAGCCAATTTTCTCCTTCGACAGAAAGTACCAGAAAAACAGGTTTGTAATTATGGAGAAAATTACTAAATTCTGGAAGGCGCTCATGTTCATCGTTAAAGGAGAGCCAACCAGTGCCGGAACAAAAAAGGTAATCCCTAGAATCAAGGTTATGTTTATGAAACTGCTACCTATGATGTCTCCAAAAGCAAGTCCCGAGTGACCGCTAAGGAACGATTTCAGGTCTAAGGTGAGTTCGGGGAGGCTTGTGCCAAAAGCGATTATTGTTGCACCGATTATTGTTGGAGGTATTCCAGCCAATTGTGCTATGCTAACAGCTGATTCTACTAAGAAGTACGCGCTTACGACTACTCCAAGTGCGCCTGTAATGGTGAAGATCAAATATCTCTTCAGTTTGTTCTTTTCCTCTTGCGTGACTTCGCTGTTTTCGGTAGGCACTCTTACTCTTAGACATTTGGTACATGTAGCCGACGAAAATGAACAGCAAGATTAAGCCAACAGCCCACGTTGCGTTCGAGATGTAAATTAAAATCATTGGAACAATGGATGCGATGAAAAGACCAAAATAGATGTTGTTTAGCTCTGACTTGGCAAAAGCTGGGATAACGTTAATTCCATTGATGTCGTTAGGGCTGACAAACTTAGATTTCTTAAATTTCCACCGCCCTCTAAAGTGTAGCAGTAATGCAGCTACTCCTATGATTACGCATATGTTCACTATGTTTGAACCTAAAACGTTTCCAACAGAAAGTGCGGCGCCACCAGATACTGCTGCAATTATAGCCACTGTAAGTTCAGGCAATGAAGTCGAGAAGGCGATCAGGCTAAAGCCAACAGCAGTTTTTCCAAGCCGAGTAATGCTAGAAACTTTTACAGCGTTTCCTATGGCGAGGTTACTTGCCCAGTTCAAAACGAGGAAAGAAATGGCTATTACGATTACGTTTGCTACAATATCCGTGATGAATATTTCCACCATTTTCATTCCCCTTTTGTTGGCAAGACGCGAGCATAAGCTGTCTCAGCAATTGCATCGCCAATTTAATATAAATATTGCTATTCGGGGATTATTAATTTTCTGCATTCTTGCGGGAATTCAGTCATTGTAAGACTAAAGCGGCTTGAGGCAAGGCCAATAATTTCAGTAGAGCTATTCCCGGCAATAAGTTTTATTCATATGAATTGTATGAGTTGGAAAAGCCATTTCTATGCCTTCTTTCTCAAATGCTTCTATGATGTCGAAGTTTATTGTTTCTTGAATATCCATATATTTTCCATAGTCCGCTACCTTAACATAGTACACGACCAAAAACTTCAGACTGTACTCGCCAAATTCCGTAAAATTGACGCGGTCTATCTCGGCTAGGTCAACGCAGGAAACAATTTTTGAGATGATAATAGGGATTTTCTTCAGTTTTGCAAGTGGAGTACTGTATTCAACGCCAATCGTGAAGGTCACGCGTCTTCTTTCCAATTTTCTGAAGTTTCTAACATGCTCGGAGGTGAGCTCCTTGTTTGAAACTACTAACTCTTCTCCTTGGAGAAGCTTGATCCTCGTGGATTTCACACCTATATTCGTTACCGTTCCGCTGTAGTCACCTACAACTACAAAATCACCAATTTCAAAGGGCCTGTCAAAATAAATGGAGAAAGCGCTGAAGACATCGCTCAGAGTGTTTTGCAAGGCGAATGCTATCGCTATACCTCCGATACCTAAACCAAGAATCACTCCTGACAAATCAATTCGAAAAACTGCCAGCAATGCCAAAAACGCTGAGAGGTAAACCAAGAGTTGAGTAAGCTTTTTTAGAATGAATAAAAGGTGATTGTTTTTTCCTATTTGATGTTCAGACTGGCGATTAGCGTACCAATCTGTGAGAACATTTGTAACTCTGGTTACGGCGAACGCAATTAACATGATTTCAAGAACCGCGAAAATGGCAAATATTTGCTCTGAATAAGGCGCGATAATAGTCATGGATCCTATTGCATAGTAGAATCCAAACAGAATAATCAACAGAGCAATAACTGTTTTTGTATTCCGTAGGATGTCGTCGTCCAAGGTCGTTTTTGTCTTTTTAGCATATTTGGAAAGATATTTAGCGAAGATGTAAAACGATAACCAACCTATGGCGGCTGCTAGTGAAAATATTATTATTGATGCTGTGATTTCGCTAATAAATTGATTTGTTTGTAGTATTTCTCTAAATATTTCTGAAAGATTCACTTTTGTACATTGCCTCTTCATTTATTAGACGGTGAACTAAAGTCGCTTTTCGAGGAGTATGCCATGAGTATTTGTAAATACTTATAAATATTCCTAATTATCTAACTAATAAACACGAAAACACAACGTTGAAAAAATAGGGTACCAAGAATGGACTTTGAGCAAGGAAGAATTACCAGAATACATGACCTATACATGAGCTTCGGCAATCTAAAAACCAAGAAATGTTAGAAGCGGTAGATGAGCCTTTCTTCATTTCCAAACCCAAAGAAATTCAGACAGTGTGGGAGAAAATAGTTAGTGACATCTCAAACTTAGCGCTTTAAAATTTATTCATTATTTGCTAGCTTGTTTCTCAAGAGTTTTCTCAAAGGCAATTGCACCATTTGTCCCAAAGAATGGAAACTGTGAAATCACACAAAGGAAGTTCTTCGCTGGTGTTTACAAAACTATTCAGGTCGCTTCCTAAAAAGGGGTCTAATAATATATGTCTGAGATCAGCAAAAACTCTTGCTTCTTCTTCAACCTTCTCTTCCGCTTCTTTGGCATCCATAATCAAAGTTTCCTTTACGAATGCTGCAACCTTCCCAATCCACAGTATTCGCAAAGCTTCGAGTAGCCCCTCTTTATCATCAGCTGTGGTTCTTTTGAAGCCTGCAGCGAATAGGTAAACAGTTTTTGCCCAAGTCTCTGGGGCTAGGGATATGTCTTTCTTGTCCAGATTTTTTAGTTCTTTAAACTCTGCATAAATATCATTGCCCAGGAGTGTGCTGTAAATTCTTCGGTTATTATCAAAATTGTTTTTGTAGGTTTTTATTGCGTTTAGAGGGTCCACAGGAACTGTTAGGTGATTTTCAATGTGTCTTTCCTCCCCAACCATCTCGACTTTGCATATGCCACCGCTGATATCTCTCCAGTAGTCTTCGTAACGTTCAATGCACGAAAACATAGTCCCTACAACCTGTCTAAACATCGGTGCTAATTGCGTTGCGGGGTCTTTTGGGTTATGCTCTTTGACCCCTAAAAAGGCCTGCTTCACCTCGAATCCCTTAGCCAAGGCTGTGTTTGTCTCAAAAATGTCAACGCCAAATTCGTGCACATAATTCAATTTCCAAAGAGAAGATTCTAAAAGTTCTAGAATAAGGTCGATGGAAAGCCCGAAATCTCCGCCTATCGGTTGCCGAATGTCTTTTCCATAAAGACTCAAAGTGAGGGGATAGCAGAGAAAGTCCGTGATTGTTCCATCATATTTACGTCTATTATAGAAAGGTGTTACAAGCCCGGTTCCACCAAGAACAGGCGAAATCAATAGCCTAATCCATTCAGGTGTTATGCTGCGCAAATCTGAATCGACAAGAGCAACAGCCTTGACATCCAAGAGCTTTGCTGCTTCAAAGATAGCTTTGACGGCTGAACCTTTCCCGGAGACGCCAACATAGATAGCAGGGATGAGTCTAAGCTCATGGGGGAGCTGTACTGTTTTGCCCGCAGTCATAGTTCCATCAACTGAATTTCCGTCGGAGACAAAAATTACAGATTTCATGGTTGGAAAATAGGTTACGAGACCTTTTGCAACTTGGGACAAAACAAAAGCAGCGGTAAGAACATTGTTGTAAGCTGGAATCCCAACCATAATGTCGGCTTTTTTTTTGATTTCTCTTAAATATGCGCAGGCATCGGCAGATAACGCGTCTTCAATATTTTTCGGCATGGAGACTCCACCATTGAAAATGTGATGTAGACCTTGCGTCCTTCGCCAAGTGCTTTATCAAGGTTCAAGATCATCCGTTAGGTTTTTTGGGTTTTTTTCTAAACCAACCACCTGCAATTTATCACATAACTTATAAGTAATAACCTATATATATTGTCAAACGGAAGTGTGAACGGATGGCAAAGAAGAAGAAATCAAGCAAGAAGAAAAACAAAAAATGAAATAAACAGGTGATTATTCCAACTCTCCGACTTTTTTGTGACAACTCTATTTTTGGATTAGCGCCCTTTTTTAAGCGTCCCAACCTGATAGGAAAACCATTACCTTGTTTTCGCCTGCTTGGGTAGAACTACGGCTTTTCTGCTTGTTTTTTCGAGACTTCCAGCGAAAGAAGTTAGCCTTTAACGACTAATGTGATTTTCTCTACTGCTGACTCGCAAATCTTCCTGATGCCTCGTTTGCCGCGCTCATACGTTACGTTAATCAGTTTCAGGTCTTCAAGAAGACGAACCTGTTCACTTATGTACGCTTCGCTTAAGCCGAGTCTCTTTGAGATAGTTGTAACATCCAGGCGTTCAGTTCCAAGCAGTTGAAGCATCCTCATGGTTGTAGAGTTGATAGCTTCTGCCACTTTCAGAGCCTCTTCGCCGGAAACGACTATCTCTTTGGCTGACAGCTGTCTCACATCTTCTGTCGTAATGTGAATTGTTGCCTATATTAATTCTTATTCATAATACTTATGGCAATAAACTATATCTATTACGATTATCGAGAACCCATTGCCTTTTAGTTGGCTGAGCTATGTGTACCGTTTACAAAGTTTCAGCAGCTTCAGTAGGAAGTATTTGCTCAGGAACTCGCCTGCTATATTTTGTTTTTTCTTTCCTTCAGACTGACAGTTTTCCTTCGGATTATTTAATAACAAAAAAGGGCTGTAATCGCCAAAGGTTTTTTAGTTAGTTGATTATCAATCTTGTTAACAAAATACCTATAATGATAATAAAAATGTGCAGTAGCATCATCCACAAAATGGAGGTTTAATAACGCAGATTCAGAAAATCAGAGCACTACCTATAATTGCTTTAGTCGCGTTGATCATCGCATCTGCATTTGCGATGGTTATCGCTGTGCCTACTTCAAAGGCATTTGATTTTTCAATAATGGGAGACAGACAAGAGAATTCGTCTCTGCAAACTCCTGCCGATCCAAATCAACAGAACAGATCATTCAGCAATCTTACTAAATCGCTGGTAAACGCAGAATTAGAACTAGTAACTTCGCAGCTCTCGCCCACTCCGGCTCCAACAGTCGTCGAAACAAAGTCTAAGTCATCGACGCTTAGCAACGATTTTCTTTTTGGTAGTGAGAGCACTGCAGATGTGTGCATGGTTATTGTTGCAGTTGTGATAGTTGTAATTGTTGCCGTATTGCTTAGCATAGAAAGATGTGAACTAAACCGGAAAAAGCGAAAAAGTGAACCTGAATATTCACAACCAAGAAATACCTACATGCGCAATTAGACACTTTGTTGCTTATTACTCTGACGACAGTAAATTGCCAATTTAGAAGAGTCGTCAAATCGGATCCGGCTTTAGCTAGCTAAACATCCAAAAGCGAAGGCATAGTCTTGGTTCCCCCTCTTGGGGTCGAGTCCAGTCAGCTTCAAATCTTGGTCGAAACCTGAAGACTATGATCAAATTTCGGCATGGGGACTCGTACCCGTTTGGGGGTAAGTCCAGTTCGGCCCACCACAGAATAGCTTTTTTGTTTTGAGTTCTATGTTGTACAACATTATCCAGCGATACTTTGGGAATCTTGTTTGTTTTGTAGTCACCCATTAGGGAAAACTTAAATCTGTGTAGTCACCCATATCTGTTGTGCACCTGGAGATTCGGGAAAAAAACGGTTCAAGAAAGTATTACTTAGCGCATTCCATCAGGGATGGCGGCGCCGTCAGGAAGGTAAGGGTGTACCTTGGCGTAGACTTGTCCCCTGAAGAACTAAAGCAAAAAAGAAAACACGCCGAAGCTGAGCTTAAAAAAAGAATTGCGGAAGCCAAAGCGATACACGACCCATTCATCACTGCGCTTTCGCCTTCTGATATGAAAGAACTTGAAACTCTTGAAGCCCGCGGAGAGCTACGGGTGCCCCACCTTTCAGAACTCGACTGGGACAAGTTCAAGGAAGCCTTCACTTACGACACAAACGCAATCGAAGGCTCCCTTGTGGAAGCCAAGGAAGTTGAAGAAATACTCCAAAAGAGAAGATGGCCCGAGGACAAAAGCAAAGAGGACATTTCCGAAACCTACGGCGTTGCCGAGGCAGTTGACTACATCCGCAAAACAAACGAGCATGTTTCTCTAAAACTCCTGCAAGAACTTCACAGAATAGTTTTCAAGAATTCAAAGCATTTTGCCGGAAAATTCAGAGAAAAAGGCGTGGAAGTGGCAGTCGCGGATGCCTACGGAAACGTTGTGCATAAAGGCGCGCCTTCACAGCAGGTAGAAGTTCTGCTTAAGGAAATGATAAGATGGTACAACCGAAATAGAGCGAAATGCCCTCCATTGGTTTTAGCCGCCGTAGTCCACAACCAGTTCGAGATAATTCACCCCTTCCAAGACGGAAACGGCAGAGTCGGAAGATTGCTCTTAGACAACATCCTGCTAAAACACAATCTGCCACCCTTAAACATTGAACTAAAGAACAGGTCGCAGTACTATGCAGCACTTCAAGTTTACGAAAAAAACCACAATATACGCCCGACTCTAGAGCTAATGTTAAAAGAATACAAGGCACTTAAAAGACTGCTCACTTGAAAGGTGACTACGAATTTTGCAAGTGTAGTCACCTCATATGTGTCTTCACTTCGCCTGGTTTGGGCATCTGCTTGACGTGCAGAAGGTCGCTGGTGCTGCGCCATAAGTCTTTTTCTTCGTTGAGGCGGCTTGTTGCTCTTTTCCATGTTTACTCTTCATGGATTCAGGCATTTGGTTTATAAGTGTGTGCGCGCTGCTATATGGAACGTGTAAAAGCGATTTTTGCACAAACAGTAGAACAGGAGTTGAAACAGAAAAAATGTATAATAAAGAGATGCATAAGGCTACCTGCGCTGACTGCGGAAAGGAATGTGAAGTTCCGTTCAAGCCAGACGGCACCAGGCCAGTCTATTGCCGAGAATGTTACGCTAAACGAAGACCACCACGAAGATTCTAAGCTCACAAGCTATAATCTCACGTTAGTCTTTTAACAACTTTTTTTTATTTATTTTTTTATCACAATCAAAAAAGCCCGCATTTCACGTAATTGCAGCGGTAGTTGCTTTTTGTCGAAATTTTTGATGACGGGACAACAGGTTTTCAAACTTCTGAGTTAGCAGCAGCTCGGTTGTTTAAGGAAAAGGTTTTAGGTTATGCATGCATTTGCAGTAGGTAAGAAGGGTTTGAATGGATAAGAAATGTCCAGTTTGCGGAAAAGTCTACATGACGTTTGATAAAAAGAAAAAATATTGCAGTGATGCCTGCGCGAAAAAAGCCAATAAGGCAAAATAAGGTGCCAGGCTCTTCTCAGCTTTGCCCTGAAGCCTCAGATAAAGAGCGCTGTATTTTGGCTGTTAGAGCTTGTATTTTTCGGAATCGGGTTCAGAACCGCATTTTAGGGTAACAAAATAGAAGATTTCTCCGCAGTCGCTGCAGTGTACCTCTTGATTTGTGTTTTTCTCTACTGCATGAGAGCCGCATTTGGGACAGCGCATTTCAATGGTCGGCGTTTTTTCTTCCTTCCCATTTTAGCATGAAGTGTTTTTGTATTAAAGATTGCTACGCCGTTAAGGAGTTGTGTTCGGCAGATTGGTCGCTGGAGACGCTGATTAAGTGTGGACACGCCCGAAGAAGAAGTCTACAGAGCACTCGAGAAGCTTGTTTTTTAATGACAATGCAATTGTTATACTTGTGAGCTTGCGTGACAGGTGGCAGTCTTGACGATTAAGACTTTGCTTTGCGGATGCGTGTACGAAGAAAACAACTGGATGCTTGTGCGAATAAAAGAATGTGAAAAGCATCATAAACAGCGAACCACAAAAAGAGAATACAGGCCAAAAGCGGAGTGCAACAGGAACGACACGCGAGGCGAATAGAACCTTCATGTGTTGACCTGAGTATGCTGTCATAAAAGCTTGCCAGCCCAACTCTATTCTCAGGCAGTCAGCAGGGGAAGCTTTGACAGAAGGGGAAGGTTTTTGAGTGCCTCTTGCCCCTATTTCCTGATAAGGATGATTAGTTTTGTCAAGAAAAGCAAAGAAAGCTGAAGGTTTAGAACAGCATAAGAAACTGCAGCGCGAAAAAGACCTGAAAAGAAAGGAGAGGAAACAGGTTTCACTCCCAGCAAAACACGCCAAAGGCAAGAAATAGCTTTCTTTTGCCGTAAACGAAATTTGTTCAGTGCGCTGTAATCCACTTTTTCCCCTGTTATCCATTCTTCAATTTTCCGAGTTTTGGTCCAAATTTGCTGAAGGTCTTTGTCCCAATTAATCTGTCGCCACGAATTATGCTGCCAGTTTAGTCCCCCAGTAGTAAAACATGCTATTTACTATGTTGCCCATTGCGCTTTGGCGGAAGATAAAATGCATAAATGCTCAGACCCGCCGACGACATACTGCAGTATCCAACTTGTTGAAAGCCGAGGTGTTCATACAATCCAACATTCCTGAAAGCCATCGTTTCCACGTAAACAGCCACTGCTTCCTCTGCGGCTTTTTCAAGGAACGGTTTAACGAGCTTGGACGCGAGACCTCTCCCCTGTGATTCAGGCGAAACCGCAAGCGTATTAAGATAATAATGCGAATCTGAAGCAATTCTTCTCTGCAGCCTTTCGGTCTGGCTTAAGACTTTTAGCGCCCTGAGAAACGGCACGAAAAAACCGCCGAAAACCAGCCTTGGAAGACCAACAAGAAAAAATCCTGAAAACTCGAATCTCCTCTGCCTCGGAGAACACCATGTGGCAACGCCTTCAACTGGGTTACGTACGCCGTATGCTTGGCTGCAAAGGATGCTGGCTTTTAGAAAAGCTCGGAAAAACTTCGGAAGCATAACGGCTCTTTTCGCAGGGTTAGGAATTAGGTATTGCCAAAGAGGGTCATTCTGAAACGCCCGCGACTGCACGTAGACTGCTCTTTCCAAGTCAGATGTTGAAAGCAACCTAACGGCGTTTCCTCCAAAATCAAGCACTCAATTCTACTCCTTTAAGCAGTTATTTCGACTAAGCCTTTTTGTCTGCTGCCGCAAGTGCCTTCGGCGAATGGGAAAGTCTTTGAGTTGCCGCTATACGTCGGCTACTCATTGGATTTTGGCTGTAAATCTTCAAAGTTGAGCATTTCGAACGGAATCAGCGTTTCTGTCCTTCGCACAAACGGCAGTTTCCTCATTTCTAGGATTCTGCGGTCTATGTCGTTTTTTGTTCCAGTTAAGATTATGATGAAGTCGAAGGAGCCGTGGACAAAATCCACTCTTTCAACTTTGGAATCCAGAATTAGTCCTTGTGAGAGAATTTTGTTGGCGAATTCCTGCTCCTTACCAGGCTGGATTACTACGAGAACATAAGCACGTTCACTCTTGCCGTTCATGGATGCTTCTTTGTCGCAGTTTTCTTTATAATGTTTACTACAAAAAGACCAGAGATGTCTCGGAATTGAGCCCAATCAGGGTGAAAGTTCGAGCTAAACACAATTCTTAAATATTCTAATAGCCTATTTTGTAATTGGGGAAAGAGTCAAAGTCTACTCTAATCGCCTCAAATCTGGAAAGCGAAGATTTCTGCAATAATCGAGGCAACTTAAGCCAAGGTTCAGACTAATGGAATAGCAATGCGCACTTTGCTATCACAAAATTCTACCAAAAACAAGAAAAAGAAGCTGGAAAATCTGGCTCTTTCCCCTCGTTTTTGGGATGTTAGTTTTTGGTTGCTTTTTTCGTTGCTTGTTACTTTCTAATCTGCAGTTATATGTCTAAGGCATTGAGAAATGACCAGAATTCTTCAACACAGCCAATTTTCCTGAGCTCCAAATAATCTGGCTTGAAGTCTGCGCCCTCTCCCGAAGATACTTTGTAGTATCCTACGGTATGAGGGAAATTCCGTTCAAATTCCAGATCTTCCACCACTTCCTCCAGCTGTACACGTTTCTCAGGGTGGGATGGGCCTTTCTTGAGAATTACGCTGTAGTTAACGTATTTTCCTTTATTTTCGCAGCTTGGAAAACAAATCAGCCAGCCGAGTTCCTGAAAGTGAAATTTCTTAAATTGGTTTTCCAAGTCGCTCTGGAGTTTCTGTCGTTGAAAAGTTATTTAAGTCTTCATCTTCGTCTTGGGTTTTTGCACCTATGTTTTGGAGTACGCCTTTACGAAGGTAATTCACCGCGTTTTGTGTTGTCTCGCCTGCGCAGTCACATATTTTAAATAGAAGCGCTCATCAAAACTGTTTCAGGTGTTTATGATGGCAAAATCAGTCCAAAAGTATTTTTTGAAAATTAAGTTGAGCCCTATGATGGCGGCAAAACTGTATGAGCCGCTGATGCAGTTTGAAGAGAAACCGATGGAAGGCGTAAAACTCGAAGAATCATACCAGGTCTTTGGCGAATGGGACTTCGCAATTCTGTTTCAAGCAGACACCAACGAAAACGCGCTGCATTTTGTGGGTGACAAAATCCGTGTAATCGAAGGCGTCGTCGAAACTTTTACGATACCTTTGGCGCCACTGAAAGATTACCGCAAATAGAAGTTTTTTCCTTTCCTTTTTTTGTTCTGAATGGCAGATTGTTAAAGTTTAATATTTCCTGCTTCCAGCAAATCTACTAGAAATTTCGACAACGTGCGTGATGACTTACGATGACAAAAGGAAGAGCCCGATTTCGGCACGCAAGTTAGGAAAGAGCCTCACTTTTCTGTTCTTTGTCACATACGCTGAATCTTCGATGCGTATGTTTCTTTTTGCGCAGTATTCGATGAAGTCAGCGATGCCGAGAAAATGCAGGTTCGGCGTATCATACCACTCGTAAGGCAGAGACTTAGTCACAGGTACCTTTCCCTTGAAGAATATTTGAAATCGGGCGGAGGAGTTTACAAAATTGGGGAATCCGACGATGGTTTTTCTTCCAACTCTGAGTGCTTCTTTCAGGACGAAATCGGGTTTTTTGACTTGCTGAAATGTCTGGTTCAGTATGACGTAGTCGAACGATTTGTCAGCGTACTCTGAAAGCCCTGTGTCTATGTCTTCTTGGAAAACGCTCAGCCCTTGGACGACGCATTGGCGAATTGCGGTTTCGTTCAGTTCTATTCCTTGAGCGCGCACCTGTTTCTCGTTTATGAGCAGGGCTAAGAGTTCTCCGTCGCCGCAGCCGAGGTCTAGGACGGATGAACCTTTGTTTATCCATTCCATGATGATTTTGTGTTCTGTTTTCAACGTTGACTGCGTCATTAGCGTGCACCGTTATTTCCGTTTAAAACGCTGTTCAGGAAGTGCTTTATGAGGTGTGTTTCTTCTTCCACTTCCAGCAGGAACGCATCGTGACCGTAGGTGGAGTTGACTTCACAGTAGGTCGTATCGACTCCTGCCAGCTTGCAGGCTTTCACGATCTCTTGGGACTGATAAGCTGGGTAAAGCCAATCGGACTTAAAGGCTACGACGAGCACTCTTGATTTTAGGCATTTGAAGATGTTGGAGAGGTTTTTTCCGTTTCCGTTCAAGAGGTTGAAGTAGTCTATGGCTTTGGTTATGTACAGGTACGAGTTGGCGTCGAATCTTTTGACGAAGTTGTCGCCTCGATAGCGCAGGTACCCTTCAACTTCAAATTCTGCGCCGAACTTCAGGGGTTCTTTGTCAGTTTTCAGGCGTCTGCCAAATTTATCCGTCATCGACGTGTCGCTCATGTAGGTTATGTGGCCAATCATTCTTGCTACTGCGAGTCCTTTCGCGGGAATAGCGGAGCCATAGTAATGCCCTTTCTTCCAGTTCGAATCAGCCATAATTGCTTGCCTGCCGACTTCATTGAATGCTATCTGCTGAGGCGTATGCTTCATCGTCGTTGCAATCGGAATGGCGGAACGGATTCTTTCCGGGTAAGCCACCATCCACTGGAGAACCTGCATGCCGCCCATGGAGCCACCGATTACCGTCAAGAGTTTCTCTATGCCCAAATGGTCAATTAGGTGCTTCTGCGCGTTCACCATGTCGCCAATCGTGATTATAGGAAAGTCTGTGCCGTAAGGTTTGCCTGTGGCTGGGTTAATTGAAGATGGACCAGTCGAGCCTTTGCAGCCACCGATGACGTTCGAGCATATGACGAAGTACTTGTTTGTGTCGAGACCCTTACCTGGTCCGATCATGTTGTCCCACCAGCCTGGCGCATTTTCGCCTTTTCGGAACCCAGCGGCGTATGCATCACCGGAAAGAGCATGCAGAACTAGAATTGCGTTTGTTTTTTGTTTGTTCAGTTCGCCGTATGTTTCATAGGCAAGCGTTATGGGACCCTGTTTCTCTCCAGATTCGAGAGTCAACTCGTCTGGAGGTTGCGCGAACGTGAAGTTTTTTGTTTCGGTGTTTTTCATGGTTTGGTTAAGGGTCGCTAATCTTTCCGCCTCCCATAAAATGTGGGGTGTAGCTGATGCTGCTCACGCTAGGGTTTTGTGGATGTCTTTAGGGCTTGGTTTATGTCTTCTATGATGTCGTCGGGATCTTCGATGCCTATTGACAGCCTAACGTAGTCTTCGGTGACGCCTGTTTCAGCCTGCTCTTCCTTGGTCAGCTGTTGATGGGTGGTTGAAGCGGGGTGGATGACAAGGCTTTTGGCGTCGCCTATGTTTGCCAGATGCGACAGGAGTTTCACTGACTCGATGAATTTCTTCCCTGCTTCCAAACCGCCTTTGATGCCGAAGCCCACGATGCCGCCGTAGCCGTTTTTCAGGTACTTGGAGGCGAGTTTGTGGTTGGGGCTGTCAGGTAAGCCTGGGTAGTTGACCCAGTTGACCAGCGGATGCTGCTTCAGGAACGTAGCCACTTTCAAGGCGTTCTCAGAGTGTTTCCTTTGTCGAAGCGGCAGGGTTTCTAATCCCTGAAGGAACAGGAAAGAATTGAAGGGACTGAGCGCTGCGCCTATGTCGCGCTGCAACTGCACGCGGACTTTAATTATGAATGCGACGTTTCCGAGACCTGGGAAGTTACCGAAGACATCCCAGAATTTCAGTCCGTGATAGCTTGGGTCTGGTTCGGTGAACTCTGGGAATTTGCCTGTGCTCCAGTCGAATTTTCCGGAGTCAACGATGACGCCACCGATTGAAGTGCCGTGTCCGCCTATGTATTTGGTTGCAGAATCAACTATGACGTCTGCTCCGTACTCTATTGGTCTGACCAATCCGGCGCCGACAGTGTTGTCAACAACCAGAGGAATTTTTGCGTCGTGCGCTATTTTGGCGATTGCTTCGAAATCTGGCACGTCCAGTTTGGGGTTGCCTATAGTTTCGGCGTAGATCGCCTTGGTTTTTTTGTTGATTGCTTTTTCGAATGCTTTTGGGTTCTGTGAGTCTACGAATGTGGCTGTTCTGCCAAGCTTAGGGAAAGTATAATGGAACAGTTGGTAGGTTCCGCCGTAAAGATTGTTAGCGGAAACTATATTGTCACCAACTTGGGTTATGGCCAACAAGGCTAATGTTGCAGCTGCTTGTCCTGAGGAGACGCCGAGTGCTCCTGTGCCTCCCTCGATGGCTGCAATTCTGCGTTCGAACACGTCGTTGGTTGGGTTCATCATTCGAGTGTAGATGTTTCCGAATTCTTTGAGCGCGAAAAGATTTGCCGCGTGCTCGGTGCTTTTGAACACGTATGATGTTGTTTGATATATTGGGACTGCTCTGGCTCCTGTTGTTGGATCAGATGTTTCCTGTCCAGCATGCAATGCCAAGGTGTCGAGTTTTCTTTTTGTCACTTTATGATTTTCCTCCAAGTTTTGTTTGGTGAGACCACATAATTGGATAACGGCGTTATATGCCTTTTTGCGTATTTTATTCCAAAAGGAATATTTATCCATCACCCCTATTACTCAAGCATGTTTCCATCACTCGAAGACATCGCCAAAAAAAGACGCCAACTAGGGCTAAAACAAGCACAACTAGCTAAACTCGCAGGCGTCAGCCAATCCCTAATCGCAAAACTCGAAGCTGGAACAATCGACTCATCCTACACAAAAGTCAAAACCATTTTCGACACGCTTGAAAAGCTGGAAGTGAAAGGCAAAATTCAAGCTGAAAAAGTACTTCACGCCAACGTCTTAAGCATCCAGAAGGAGGAACCCATATCAAAAGTGGTAAGCCTGATGAAAGACCATCAGTACTCGCAAATTCCAGTTTTCAACGGCAAACAATCCGTAGGCAGCATATCCGAAAAGACAATTCTCCGCCAAATTCTGGAAGGAAAGGATCTGGAGCAATTGTCCGCTTTGCCATGTGAAGAGATAATGGAAGAAGGTTTCCCTCAGGTAAGCGAAGATGCCCCGTTATCGCTGATTTCAAGCCTTCTGCAGACTTACCCTGCAGTGCTTGTGACGAAGAAAGGCAACGTAGTCGGCATCATAACAAAAGCAGACCTGCTAAGAATGCTCTGAAACCATGCCTCTTCCGCAAAAGAACCATAAACCTTTATAGCGTTCCCACCGCTTATGACGGCGATGCATCAACCCAAGTGTGTTTGTGAGAAAATGAAGGCTCTGGCACTCTTATCAGGCGGCTTAGACAGCACATTAGCCGTGAAGATGATTCTCGAACGAGGCATAGATGTCGTAGCATTAAACTTTATGACACCCTTTTGCCTCTGCCGAAAAGGCGGATGCGGCGCCGCAGAAGCAGCAAAAGCATTCAACATTCCGCTGAAAGTTTTCAGCGCAGACAAAGAATACCTAAGAGTTGTCAGAAACCCCAAATTCGGCTATGGAAAAAACCTGAATCCCTGCGTGGACTGCAGAATCTTCATGTTGAAGAAAGCAAAAAAATACGCAAAAGAGGCAGGAGCAGCATTCATTTTTACAGGCGAAGTCCTTGGGCAACGCCCAATGTCCCAACATAGGGCAGCGCTTGACTTAATAGAACGAGAAGCAGGCTTGAAAGGAAAAATCGTGCGGCCCCTCTCAGCAAAACTTCTGCCGAAAACAGAAGCCGAGGAAATGGGGCTTATCGACAGAGAGTCATTGATGGACATAAGCGGCAGATCGAGGAAAAAGCAAATTGAAATGACAAAAAAATTCAACATCATAAAGTATCCATGCGCTGGAGGCGGATGCCTGCTTACAGACAAAGAATTTGCCTCCAAACTCAGAGACCTCTTCAAAAACAAAAAAAGAGTAACCGTCAAAGAAGTTAACCTGCTGAAAGTTGGCAGACACTTCAGGCTCGGCAAAAACAAAATAATCGTGGGACGCAACAAAGCCGAAAACGAAACGCTGATGAGAACCAAAAGGAAAGGCGACTACGCCTTCGAAGTCCCAGATTGCGGCAGCCCAATCGCAATCCTCGAAGGACCCAAAACAAAAACAGCCATAAAAACGGCAGCAGAATTAACGCTCTCCCATTCGGACAAGAAATGCTCCGACGCAGCTGTCAACTTCGGCAAAGAAGGGTTGGATAAAAGGATGGAAGTTTCTCCGCTTAGCCGCGAAGAAGTGGACAAGCTAAGAATTTCTTAGGCTTTGAAAGCTTGCGCAAGATCAGCTTCTAAGTCTTCCACGTCTTCAATGCCAACGGACAAACGAAGCAGATTGTCAGTGATTCCGATTTTTTCTCTTTCCTGCTTCGTTAAGCTGGCGTGCGTCATGATTGCAGGCTGGCTTATCAGCGATTCAACTCCGCCAAGGCTTTCGGCGAGTGCAATAATTTTTAGATGCCTTAGGAAGTTTTTGGTATCCACGTTTTCTTTTAGGTAGAAGGAGATCATTCCGCCGAAGCCAGACATCTGTTTCTTTGCTAGCGCATGTTGCGGATGATCTTTCAGCCCAGGGTAGATTACTTTTTCCACGCAAGGGTTAGAGCTGAGGTAACTCGCTAGGTGCATGGCGTTGCTGCAGTGCCTGTCCATCCGCAAAGCCAAGGTTTTGGTGCCGCGCAGGACCAAGAAGCAGTCAAAGGGGGAGGGGATGGCGCCGACCGCATTCTGGATAAACTTTAGTTTGCCATGGAGTTCGTCGTTTGAGAGCATGATTGCTCCACCCACCACGTCGCTGTGGCCGCCTAGGTACTTGGTGGTGCTGTGGAGGACTATGTCGATTCCTAGGTCTATGGGGTTTTGGAGGTATGGACTGGCAAAAGTGTTGTCAAGAACCGTGACGACGCCATGCGCTTTGGCAGTTTTTGATATTGCTTTTATGTCGCACAGTTTCAGCAACGGGTTAGTGGGGGTTTCCAGCCAAACCATCCTCGTATTCTTCCTGAGCGCTGCGCCAACGTTTTCGGCGTGGGTGGCGTCCACGTAAGTGAATTCTAAGCCGAAGTTGGAGAGCATGCGGTCGAAAAGTCTCCGTGTCCCGCCGTAAAGGTCGTCAAAGGCTACGACGTGGTCGCCTTTTTTCAACAGCGCCAAAGCCACTGTTGTTTCTGCAGCTAAACCCGAACCGAAGGCTAAGCCGTACTTGGCGTTCTCCAAGGATGCTAGCCGATTTTCCAGAGCTTGCCTTGTGGGGTTCCCAGTTCTGGAGTATTCGTATCCTCCTGTGGGTTTATCTATTTCGCATCTGGCAAAGGTGGAAGCCATATGGATTGGGACAACTACGTCTCCACTTCCGCCTTCTTTCAGGTTTGGCTCTTCGCCTGAGTGAATCGCTCTTGTTGAGAACTTCACACAGTTCACCTCTCAAGCAGATAATTGACAACATCTATCGTTGCTATTATATTTGTCACTCTGGCGGATTTGGATTGAGGAAAAGGAGGGCAATCTGTCGGCTGGGAGGCAATTTTTCTGCTTTTTGCCTGTTGTTTCTTATTTTTTGTCTGGGATGAACTCCATTGAGATTGAATTTACGCAGTGCCGCGTGTTCTTGCCCGTAAAGCCTTCACCAATGAAAACATGCCCTAAATGTCCACCACATCGAGCGCAGAAAATCTCAGTGCGTATTCCGTCAGGATCTGGAGTCCGTTTGACGGCACCTGGAATTTCTTCGTCAAAACTTGGCCATCCACAGTTGGCTTCGAATTTGCGTTCGGAGCGGTACAGGGGTGCGTTGCAGCGTTTGCAGATGTAGGTTCCTTTTTCCCAGAAGGCGTAGAATTTGCCTGTGAAGGGTGCTTCGGTGCCTTTGTGGATTATGACGCTTTCTTCGTCCTTGGTTAGTGTTTTGTGTTGTGAGTTGTTTTGAGACAGGAGAAATCACCTGTGGAATATACTATTTGCGTTTGTGCAGAAAAACTGTTCGATTCATCTGCATGGGGTTGTTGACAGGTTTGTGTAAAAGGTTTGAGGGATAATCATTTGAGTTTCTCGATTTTTTCTATGGCGCTTGGCAGTTCGTTTAGGTTTTTTACGGTTTGGTCTGGGCTGTTTAGCTCGAGTTCTTTCTGCGGTCTTCTTTCGATGTAGACGGTGTGCATTCCGGCTTCTTTGGCGCCTTTGATGTCTGCGTCAACGGTGTCTCCCACAAAAACTGCGTTTTCGGGGTTTACTTGGAGTTTTTGGAGGGCGGTTTGGAAGATTTCGGGGCTGGGTTTTCGTTTGTTAACTGCTGCTGAAACGATGACAACGTCGAGGAGTTGGGTTAGCTGGTGTGCTGTGAGGAGTTTCATTACGCATTCGGGGATGGCAAAGTTTGAGACTATGCCTAGTTTGTATTTTGTGTGTAGTTGTTTGAGGGTTTCGGCTGCGTTGTCGTCTATGCGTATGTAGTTCATGAATTCTTGGCAGAACGCGTCTGTGGCTCCTGCAACTACGTCGCTTTCTACGCTGTAGTTGTAGCCTAGGTTTTGCAGGGCGTTTGCGATTCGCAGGTTGAAGTGTGGTTCCTCCATGGTTTCGTCGGCTTTTTCGTAGAGTGCGTCTCTGGCTTTGATGTATGCGTCTCTGAAGGTTGCGAATGGAACGGGTATGCTGTTTTGGACTAGGTACGTGTGCATGCGTTTTACTGCTGGGCTGTAGAAGGCGTGGTTTTTTTCAATTATCATTAGGGTGTCGAACATGTCGAAGAGGACTGCTTGGATATGCATGCGTTTCCCACTGTGCAGAATGGGCTTAAGCTTTAAAACGGTTTTGCATTTGAAGGTTTTTTCGGCTTGGAGGTGAATGCTGATGGTTTTGTGGATGGTTTTCGGTGGGTTGGCTGATATTCCAGTTTGGGAAATAGGTTTATATTGTGTATGCAGTCATAAGATGGCTTTGTAGGAAGGAGATGAGTATGAAAACGCACGTTGGCAATGAGGAAATGCGGTGGCAAGTTGTGAAAGCCATGATAGATGAATTTCCGACCTTGAAGAATAGAGTCAAAACGTACCTTGAAGATCAAGGTGACTAGTCAATTTTAGTTTAGAACCACTTTCTTATTCTATAGCAGTTTTCAAAAGTGCAATAATTAATTTTCAAGAATTGTTTGTTTTGGTGTGTTTTGCCGTTTTTGCGAAAAAGTCACACTATTTTCTGAGCAGGTTTTCTGGAGGAATCTTCATGCCGTTTCTGGCGTTTGTTTCTTCGTTGAGCAAATCCATTATTTCGCGGTGTCTCTGCAGGAAATCTAAGCCCTTCTCTGTTGCTGTGTACACTTCTTTTCCGTCGTCAGCGGATTTTCTTAGCAGGTTGATTTTTTCGAGGAGCTTGAGGTATTCGGTTAGCTGCGCGAAGCTGAGGTTGGCTTTGTACATTATTTGTGTTTTTAGTGCGCCTGCTTTGGAGATTTCCATTATTTCGGATATTATGTAGAGTTTGTCTCTTCTTTTGGATGTGGATTCTGTGAGCCATGTAGTCATTTTTGTTTCTCTCCTAAGGCTTGTTTTCTATAGTTGAGCTTGGTTGTTTTGCATATTAAGTCGTGTTTCGCGTGTGTGACTATGTCGATTGTGGGAATATTCTAGAAAATTCCTCTATAGTTAGCCTATGGAAAAACCTTTATCGCGATAACCACATGAAAGACGCAGGTGAAGCGGTGAATGTTGATAGGTTTAATTTCTGACACACATGACAACTTGCCAGCTGTTGAGAGGGCAGTGAAACGGCTGAACCTGGAGAAAGTGGACTTTGTGTTGCATGCTGGAGATTACTGTTCTCCTTTCGTAATTGCCAAGTTCAAAGCGTTAAACTGCAAGCTCATAGGAGTTTTCGGCAACAACGATGGAGACCATGAGCTTCTGCGGAAAAGATTTGGCGAAACCAGCAACTGCGAAATCCGTGGGCGCTTTGCCGAAGTCAACGCAGAAGGCTTCAAAATCGCGTTGGTGCATGGAGATGAAACTGAGCTGCTTGATGCGCTTGTGAACTGTGGAGGTTTTGATGCGGTTGTGCATGGTCATGCGCACTTGACGGTTAACAAGAGCAAGGGAAAAACGCTTCTTGTGAGTCCAGGGGAAGTCTGCGGTTACCTTTATGGGAAGTCAACAATTGCCTTGCTGGACACGGTGAAGCGGAAAGCAGAAATAATCGAACTGTAACTTTGCGGCACTGTTGCTCGGAGCAGACTATAACCCCCCTTATTTATACTATTAATAGCGTTTAGCTGCTGCTCAGACCTACCCCCTATAGATTTCTGCATAGAACTGCTATTAAGCTCCAAATATGATGTGTGTTTTTTTCCTGCGTACGGGCTATCGCAGACATCGACAAACCTCACTCTTCAAACTGCAGGGATTGACAGTTGAGGTTCGTGGGGGGTGCCTCGCCAAGGTGGGTGAAACGTTTTTTCTCTTTATTCTCTTGTCTTGGGACAAATCTTATTAACTCACAGATTAAACCCTAGATGCAATGAAAACCAAATGCTTGACGGTTTTTCTCCTGTCTTTGTTATTTGTCACCATTTTCCTCGGAGGCGCTTCGACTAATGCACAGGCTCAAACTGTGCCTGATGTATATGTGGGCGTGCACATAGGGTACGGAGATGTTGCCGAGGCGAAGGCGCTGATTGACCGCACAGCGTCATGCGCAAATTTTGTACTGATAGGAACAACCAGGATTTCCAATAGCGGGTCCAAATTGAACGAGACCTTTCAGTATGCTTACGATAAGGGATTTTATTTCGCGAGCCTTACCCCGTTGCTTCCGAATTCAGGTATCAACTCGTCAATTGTAGGTCGGAACGAATGGTTCCAGTACGCAGCCGCGACATGGGGAAAACGTTTGGTTGGGTTTTATGAGGATGACGAACCAGGCGGGAAAGCGCTTGATGGTAAGAGTCAAGCGGCTTTTGGGATAATCGGAAGTGCAAACGTAACTTTCATCCCGAGCGACTCTGCTGAGGCAGCTAAGAATTTTAAAAGCAGTCTTAGCAGGAGTTTAAGTTATGCTAGACAAAGCATCAATCAGGCTAGCTATCCTCTTTTCACCGCAGACTACGGTTTATACTGGTTCGATTACAGAGGAGGGTACGATGGGCTTTTCGCCGAGTTCGTCGCCAATTACAGTCGGCAACTGACGGTTGCGTTAGTCAGAGGCGCAGCGGAGGTCCAGGGAAAACAATGGGGAATCTTAATCGGCTGGAAATACACTCCTCCGAATGTTCCGCCATACCTAGAATCTGGGCCAGAACTGTATGACGACATGGTTTACGCTTACAATTCAGGTGCAAAGTACATCTTGATTTATGACGCAAACGATGGTTGGACCGGAGACATTCTGCTGAACGAGCATATCCTGGCGATGCAGCAGTTCTGGCAGTACGTCAAAGATAACCCTCGCCAGAGCCATGCAATCAGCGAGCGGACAGTACTGGTGTTGCCTGATGCTTATGGATGCGGTTTCAGGTGGCCAGGGGACAAGATTTGGGGGATATGGTATCAAGATGATACATCCAAAATCATTAACTCAGCCATCGGCAATATGCTGGATGTGTACGGCGATAAGTTAGACATAATCTACGACGACGGACTATCGCCAGGGAACAATTATGGCTACAGCCAACTGCTCTACTGGGACAGCCCAGATGTCCAGCCCGCACCATCGCCGACGCCTACGCCCTCCCCTACCCCAACGGCGAGTCCGACACCTTCGCCCAGTCCAAATCCATCTCCCAGCCCAACTCCAACGCCATCACCCAGCCCCTCACCCACTTCAACACCCTCGCCATCACCAGACCCCACCGCTTCGCCAGATCCGCCAGCGTTCGTGCCCGCTGAATATGTCTACTTCTTGGTGGGGGTAGCAATAGGTGCAGCCGTTCCGACAGCGGTACTTTTGCTTAGAAGAAAACCGAGAAAAAGCGAAAAAGAATAGCAGCAAATTGCCTGCAAACTCCAGACAAGGTTAACGGCGCACACGGTTAGCAAAACTGCTGCAGAACGGCATTTTCAAAATGGAACATTGATTCTTCAAAAATAACGGCAAAGAAAGCAAGAAGTAACTGTTCCACTTATGGAACGTTTTGTTCCTCAGGGAGAGCTAAAAGCCACTTAGCGTAATGCCTTTTTGAGGAAAATGTGATGAAAGCGCTCTTAACCGCAAATATCGTTTCCCATGCTCGCGCTAAATGCAGCCTGTTTTTGAATGGAGGCAATGTTGCTTGACTGCGGAAAAATCCTCCAATAGTTTGCACACTCTGAGCTCATTCAGATTTTGGATTCTAGTTGTAGTTGGGGCTTACTTTGCACTGGGAGTGTACTGGGCTTACGTTGGGCTAAACTGGAGCATCCAGTTGGCGTCGGATCAATACGTCAGCAACCTCCTGTCCCAAGGACCAGGATGGTGGACCATCATGTTCTACGCCAGCGAAGGCATCTTCGGCACAGTAGGATGCGTTTTCCGCGCGGTAGCAGGATTCTTTGCACTGTACGCGGCTGTCCTATTTGCGTGGAAAAAGGAAAACGCGCTACCAGCAATCAGGGGAAAAGTCGGCACAGCGCTACTTTTTGAAGGACTCTATTTCCTATGCTTTCTCCCAGCTACGCTGGCAGCTTTCACTTACAACTTGTCGAACGAGAACCTCTACTATTTTGGTCACACGCCAGAGCTGATTCTGCTGTACGTGACTGCCATACCTACGCTCATGATGGTCACAGTCGTAGCCCCACTTCTGTTCAAGCTGAGATCAAAAATCATCGGAGGCGCTTCCAGCCAAGAGGTCACCAGATGGAGTTGCCTCACCGGTGTCGCATACCTTCTTGTGCCCTTTTGGCTAAGCTACTCCATGTCGTGGGCGGCCAACATGATTCCGTTTTCAAGGGCAGAGGGACAGTTCGGATGGAGCTTCTTGCTTGAGCCCGTAAACCTCGCGAGTTTCATAACAACGGTCGTCGGGCTTTTCCTGATAGCCATATCTGCGTTGGCGCTAACTTTTCCAGCAATCAGAAAGCTGCCCCACACGTTAAGCGTGAGGCGCTTGGGCGTTGTCGTAACGGCTTTCGGAGGCTACTTCATCTTCGACATGCTATACTATTACCTCACAGGCGGATACGCAGCGCACCCGAACGTGTGGTACGAAATCATCGGCATCACGCATAACCCAAACTTACTTTGGTGCACCACCTTCCTCTTCTTGGGCTTGGCACTCTTGACCCACAGCAGCTCAAAGATTAGCCTGAATTCAAAAGGCGATGCTTAAATCCCTACATCACCAATAAGAGCCAAGTCAAAACGAATCTCCAGGAAGGATTCTGTGTGTCTGAAAAACGCCGTTTAGAAAAAGAAATCGAAATCGACTTCGTAAAAATCGCGCGCCTAGGCAACAAGGTAAACGAGTTGCTTGCCCGAAAAGCCAAAAGCTCCGCCGAAGCCTACGCCGTGCTGCGGTTTCTCTGCGTCTTGTACGAGCAGAAAACTGGGATTTCTTTTCAGCCTGAATTCGAAGAAGAACTCAGGAAAATGGTGCGCCGCAGTATTGAAGGCAAATAGGATTCAGCGTAGTGGCTTCGCGCTTTTTTCGATAAATTCTACGCGTTTTTGTTGTAGGGTTCTCTCTGCAAGTTCGCCTGCGTGAAGAGCTGCTTCAGTTTCTCGTCGCTTGCGCCCTCCCGCACCGGCTTCAGGATGTCCACGAGGTTGTCGTTTCTCATGAGGCACGGCTTCAGTTTGCCGTCGCTTGTCACGCGCAGCCGCGTGCAGTGCATGCAGAACTCGGTGTTCTCAATCGGATGCACCACCTCCACCGTCACGTCTGGAAGATGGTAGATGTGCCTGTTATGCATGAACCGCCTTACCTCCACGCTCACCGCCTTCTCCTTCAGCATGGCTTCCTGCTCATCAAGGAACCTGTGGTGCGCCGAGTAGTATGCGTTGCTTACGTTTATCGGGTCTAACTCAATTAGCTGCAGAACCACGCGCTTGGCTTTTGCGAATTGAATCATGTCCGCGACGTCTTCAACGTTCACGCCTTCAAGGACAACCATGTTGAGTTTTACCGGACAGAAGCCTGCTTCAATGGCGGCGTCGATGCCTTTTAGAGCGTTTTCAAGTTTTCCGCCCGTAAGTTTGCGGTAGGTTTCAGCGTTCAAAGATGCGAGGCTGATGTTTACCCGTTTTAATCCCGCATCGTGCAGGTCTTTTGCCAGCGGTTTAAGCAGCAAGCCGTTCGTGGTCATTGAAAGGTCCCTCACGCCAGGAACCACGGCGATTCCCTTGATCACCTTGCAGATGTCTTCCCGCATGAGAGGTTCGCCGCCTGTAAGCTTGACCCGCGTGATGCCGAGGCTTATCGCAATTTTTGCTATCCGAACAATCTCTTCAACAGTCATTTTCTCGGCAGAAACGTTAGCCCTCTTGACCTCGCCTTCGCGGTGGCAGTACGCGCAGCGCAAGTTGCAGCGCTGGGTAATTGCTATTCTCAAGTTGAGCAGTGGTCTACCGCAGTTGTCTATCAAACTCATAGCGTTATTCCCGAGCGTGCTTAACGATATGGGGAGCCTCGGACGATATAAGCAATTCGACCGCAACCCGCGCAGCGTCAGGGGAACCAGGTATGCAGAACAGCGCCTTGCCCCGAGCCACGCCAGCCACTGCCCGCGACATGACTGCAGCTGAACCAACTCGTTCATAGCTTAGCCGACGGAAAAACTCCCCGAAACCAGGCAGTGTCTTCTCAAAAAAAGGCGAAACCGTCTCAATCGTAACGTCGGAATGCGTAACTCCTGTGCCACCGCAGAAAATCGCCGCATCCACACCCGCGTTGTCCAAGACACTCTTCACCGCATGCTCAATCATCACTTTGTCATCGGAGACAATCCGCTTAAGCAGCACAGTGTGCCCCGCGTCCTTCAGTATCAACTCGATGGTGTCGCCTGACACATCAGTAACCTGCTCGCCCTTCTGGAGGGACTGGTACCGCGAGGTGCTGCAGACGAAAACGGCAAAATTCAGCTTCTTAGGCGCATGTGCCTTATGACTTTTCGCGCTCTCACTCATGCCATTTCACACCTGCTTGAACTTCTTCACCACATGAATTTTCTCAATAGCGGTGCTCGGGTACTGCCCCTTTGCATCCTTCTCGTACTGCTTAGTCATATCCCAAACCGTAAGCAACGCAACCGAAGTCGCCGTGAGCGCCTCCATCTCGACACCCGTCTGAGCCTTCGTCTTAACAGTGGATGTGACTTCCACCGTGGAGTCATCAACGACTTTGGCTTCAACTTCCACACTCGTCAACGGCAACGGATGGCAAAGCGGCACCAACTCGCTCGTCTTCTTCGCCGCCAAAATGCCCGCAATCTTCGCCGTGTACAGCGGGTCGCCTTTCGCGATTTTGCCTTCTCTGATTAGCTTTAATGTTTCAGGTTTAAGCCTGATTGTTCCAGCCGCCGTTGCCTCGCGGAAAATCTCGGCTTTTCCAGACACATCAACCATGGTCAACTTTCTTTTTCCTCCCGACACCCAAATTGCACTAATGCTTATCTGCTTGTTCCCAAGCGTCTATCAGATTCATCACGGCTTTCGCTTTAGGCGAAGCCTGGTTAAACCTGTACATGCGAATTCTGCCATATACCCTTTGCTGCAGCACGCCTTCCTTTTCCATAACTTGCAGGTGGCGGCTCGTCGTGGTGAAGTTCAAACCTGTCCTCCGCGCAATATCCGAAACGTTCAATTCGCCCAGCCGAGCAATCAGTTTCAGCATTTTCATCCTCGGTTTTGAAGAAAAAACCTCTTCTATCTCCACGTTGCCTCGCCTCTTTTTCCTTTTGCAAGAAGCCCACGCAGCTCCTTCTCCAGCTCGCTGGCAGAGATGGCAGGCAAATAAATCAGCGTAGAACGCCCGCGCGTGCCTTCCCCAGAAACCTCAGTCTTCAGTATGCCAAGCGCCGTAAGCAACTGCACGTACTTCCACAACTGAGTGTGACTGACGGGTTGCTCCTCAAACTCTTCACACGTAACCGCGTAAGCCTTCTCAACCTCCGCCAGCGTACCGTAAGCCTTTTGGCTGTTCTTGAAGAACTCGGCGGCAGCAAGCAGAAAAAGCTTCTCATGAAAACCCAAGGTCTGCAGTTCGCTTCTCTGAGTCATCGGGATGATGCTGGAGACCGCTTTGCGCAAGCAGTCAGGCGCAACCACGCCGAGGTCCTCAGCGTCCGCATATTTCCCCGCGCGCCACAGCAGCTCAATAGCGAACCTTGCATTTCCGCTTTCGCCGCGAGCCAAATCCGCTGCTAAGCTTACCACATCTTCTGGAACGGCTGCTGGCTCAAAAGCCATGGAAACGCGGTCATTCAAAATATCCACCAGTTGCTCCTTGGAGTATTTCTCAAGGCAAACTACGTTGCGCTGCAGCGTGCTTCTTGCGCTCGCATCCAACCGCTCCGTCGGTTTCAGGTCTCTCATTATGAAGAGGAGCGATATGCGCTGCGACGCGTTCTGACGCATTTCCTGCAGCCGCGTCAAAGCGTAAACGGCGTCTGAGCCTTCCGCCTCGATGAGGCTGTCAAACTCATCCAAAGCAAGAATCATAAACGACTTCTCCTCGTCCAAGCTCTGCAGAAGAGTTTGGAGAATTTCCTCGGACGAGAAACCGCGCTTCGGAAAATTCGGACTAAGAATGCTCACCGCATGCTGGATTATCAAGGAAAGTTTGCCTCTGTACTCGCGGCAGTTAACATGCACGTAGCGGAGCGCCACGCCGCGCTTGCGCGCTTCCACTGTAGCGTCTGTACCGAAGCGCTGGCAAAGAGCGGTTTTTCCCGTGCCTATTTCGCCTGTGACTATGACCCGCTGCGCCATTTTCTCAGGGAACTGCGTGAGGAAACTGAAGAACTCCATCAGCAGGCGGTGCTCTTTTTCCCTATGGGGCAGACGGCTTGGAACGTAGTTTATGTCCAGTTTTGACTCGTCTTTGAATACGCTTTGATGGAATTTCACGGGTTAAACCTCAAACCACTTGTTTAAAGCACGCTGCTGTTCTCGTTTGTTAAGTAATCATCCTTTTAGAAGCAAAAGCCTAATAAATCCATTAGGGAAGATTCGCATGCAGTAGGGATGTTTTTACGGCTAATGCTCGCTTGTGTAAACCTCGCTCCCCTCGCGGAAGTGCAGGAACCCCGCTCGGAAGTCACCCCTCACTTCAGTCACCGTTTGGTGAGGCTCCTCACCGCTAAACGGGTGATTTGCTCGGAGCTACTAACGCGCAATAATGAACGCCACAGGTATTTTAGGACCAACAAAGTTGATTAACTTGGCTGCTCAACAGGATTATCTTCGCGTAACGATTAATCTATTGGAATTTGAACTAAAAAAATGTTATAATACTGACTTTACAATATTGATAAAGCCATCTATGTTTGACACAATAGTATTTGCTTGACTGCAGAGCATGTCAATCCCTAAATCGTAATCAGCTTGATTCCTTTTGTCTCTATAATTTTTAAAATTTGTAGCAATTATTGGTTTTTTCATGCTATGAATAGTTTTAGGTAGGACTTGATGAAAATTGACTCGTCTCAAAAAAAGTGGGTCTAAAGAATTGAGCTGATATCTTTCTCGAGCCGTAAGAGGTCGTTTCCAGTCATATTCGATGTTTTTTATCAACGCAAGTGAATACCTTTTTAACATTAATTGAAGTGTTTCATGGTATAATGAGTAGTAAGCTCGGCTCACTGCAGAGCGTGCTTCTTCCTCCGGCGCAGAAGGATTGGAAACGATTCTCTTGGCATAGTGGGCAAATTTGTCGGGAGTGATCAATTTTGTCACTGTCTACTATCGATGGTAACAGATAGTCTCTTAAGTGTTTTTTGGGATATTTTTGAGAATGAGAATTCTAGTAGTTTATCAAAGACCTCATAAGTTTTTTGTAGTTGCTCTTTTTTAACCAAAATCTGTATTTTAGGTTCAATCCAGTCACTGTATTCTGGGTCAGTAAAAAGATCAACAACTACTTCGGCATCTATTTTTTCTTTTTTGAGATACCCTGTAACCTTGCTTGATACTTCCAAAATTTCGGTTCTGTACTTCACCGATTTCTTTTGGCGACTGATGAAATAGTCGGCAGCTTCAGTAATTATTTGTGGTCCGATATTTGTAATTGCAACCAAAGCATCGCTCCGCGTAGCAATGCCTGTGAGCTCATTTTGAAGGTTACTCAACCCTGTTATAGGTTTAGGTATTACCTGAATAAGATCAGCTAACCGTTCTTTACGTTTGCTTTCTTCAATACTTTGAAGATCTCTCTGTTCTGTGAAGCAAACAATGGTCGTTTGACCAGTTGCATTATTATCAAATATGTCTGTTCCCTTTTCAAAAGCCAAATCGAGATTTTCTTCTGACATGACTAAATTCTCCTATTAGCTTTCGATTTTTTCTATAACCTTTGGGAGTTTCTTATCGATATCTTTCACGAAATCTAGAACCTCTTCCTTCTTCTTATTTCTGAAAACTGTTTTTATGATATAACTCTTGTTAGCGCTCGGATATAGTGGGTCTATTTGCAAGTTTAGCCAATTGGATTCTGTAGGATTGGAATCTTTGATAGAAAGATTCAAACCTAAAGTTACTATTTCTTTATCTAAGACTGCCCCAATTTTTGGCAGAAGGTCTCCTTCCAGCTTTATTCCATTCAATTTTCTTAAAGGACTATTTGTTGATTGAAAGATATAATTCCCGATAAATTCAACAAATAAAAGGTTCGTCGGTTCCAAGCCAATTTCCAAATAGGATTGTTCCAGATCGTCGGCAGCAGTAAGGATATCTTTTGAAGATGTTTCACTCAAAATGCCTAGCACCCGCCGTTCAGGATTAATAAAGATCTCAACCGTTCCTTTTTTTGCTATAATAAACAAAGAACCGCGGAGCTGATCTTTTCTGGTGTATCCTTTATTATCAAGCGATTGCCTCAATCCATTGTAATCAGGCTGTAACATCCAAAGAAAATTGAGGGACATTTCTAAAGGCTGGACTTTTAGCGTATCTGACATCGAAGTAACCCTATAACAGTTATGTAAAATCTGTCTTTATTAATATTTGTTTAGTTGAAACTTACATTTTAAATCAACCTCCAAATAATAGGAGGTTTGTTTGATGGTAGTTATAAAAACAATCGCAGTAAAAGAAAAAAGGAAGATAGCGCGGGAGATATTGCCATAAAAACCTTTTTAAATCCATTCTGTACTGTCTATTTCCGACACAAAAAATGATACCCAAATACTTCTTCCTAACAAAAGGCGTCGGCAAACACAAACAGCAACTGCAGTCTTTTGAGCTTGCGCTGAGAGATGCAGGCATACAGCACTGCAACTTGGTAAGCGTCTCAAGCATCGTGCCACCTGGATGCGAAATGCTTCCGCGCGAAAAAGGCTTGAAACTGGTTCAGCCAGGAGAAATCACCTTCGTCGTCATCGCCAGAAACGCCACGAACGAGCCTCACAGGCTGGTCGCGTCTTCAATCGGCGTGGCAATTCCTTCAGGCAAAAACCAGTACGGATACCTGTCGGAGCACCACAGCTTCGGGCAAACCGACGAGACCGCAGGCGACTACTCAGAAGACCTGGCAGCAACCATGCTGGCAACCACCATGGGCATCCAGTTTGACCCTGAAACCGCTTGGGATGAGCGGAAGCAGCTGTTCAAAACCAGCGGCTTAATCATTAAAACTGCCAACATGACGCAGACGGCGGTAGGCGACAAAAACGGCTTATGGACCACCGCCGTGGCGGTTGCGGTGTTTGTTTCTGCGAAGAACGGCAAACTCATAAAACCCTAATCCTCATCGCGCTTTCTTTTCTTCATTCCCCAAGTCTATGGGCTTCACAAAACAGTTATTTCTCCATAGAGCAATCTAAGCAGCGAGGCAAAATGAAGTTCAGCGGAAGAACAGCAACAGCCATTATCATTTTTCCACCGAACAATATCTTACTGATAAAGCGGTTGACGCCGCCTTTCGTCGGATACTGGGCACTTCCAGGCGGAAGAGCAGAACCAGGAGAAGCGGTGGAACAGACCGTGGTGCGAGAAGTTAAAGAGGAGACAGGCTTAGACGTGGAGATAGTGTGCAAGGTCGGCGAGTACCACGAACAAGGCATCCAAGCTGGAATGGAATACAACTATTACCCCGCTTGCTTTCTGGTTAAGCGTGTGGGCGGAGAAATTCGAAATCAGGAAAGCGAAATTGCAGAAATCAAGCTTTTCAGCTTGGACGAGCTTCCGGAAGTTTTGGCGTTTGAACATGCCCAGATGATCAAAGACTACGTTGTGGCGCAGCGGCTTGGCGGCAAGAAGTGAGCATCCGTCTGCATAATTCCGAACACGATGCCTTCCGTGTCCACACAATAAAGCCATGTAGCCGACGCCTAGCACTGCACGTTTTGGCATTAGCACTTTCCCGCCTACACTATGCTTGTTGTTGCATGCAGGCAATAACAAATGGGCAAAATTGCCTTGCACAAAAAATTTTGCTGTGGCGCGATTTTTGCAGTTGCTGAGGGCTGTTTTTTAATGATTCTCAAGATTACGGCTTTTTGGCTAGCTAAGTATTACTAACTTTTAGTTTTTCATCGATGAGGGCTATGAGTTCCTCAGGCTTTACGGGTTTTACGAGATAAGCATCCGCGCCTTCATCGAGAGCTTTTACGCCAGTTTCTAGCGAAGGAAAGCCGGTAATCATTATTTTTACCGCATCCTCCATGGTTTTCTGCAGCTTAACGAGTAAGTCGGTTCCATCCATGTCAGGCAGACGTATGTCGATTAAAGCTAAATCGTAGCGTTTTTTCTTTGACTTCTCAATTGCTTCCTTGCCAGTTTCAGCCACTTCAATGTCGTACCCGTTTTTCTGAAGAATGCGAGTAAATGTTCTGAGAATGGATTTGTCGTCATCAATCACGAGTATGCGTTTTTTACCGTTTTCCAATCTTAACTTTCACCTTTCTCGGTTTAGTCTTGCCAACAATCCGTTCTTTTTAGGCATTTACGATCTTATGAAAGAGATTAAAGGTCGTATCCTCGATTTCCTTCAAGGACACTTTACTCTCTGTGATTCACTCTTATAAATTCTGCTCCCAAAAGGAAAACGTACAGAGACAACGGAGCCGCCTTGTCTTGCTTGCATTGCAACTGCGGGAAACTGTGGATTTGTTCGAGTTTCGGGTAGTGCTTATATATCTAATAATCGTAACACATTTGTGTAGCACTCAGTTGTAACAACTTGTAACTCAGGGTTCGGATAACATTGAGCGAAAAAGACATTTTGAAATTTCTGCAAAATCTAGGTTTTTTAAAAAGAGAAATACAGGTTTACATGTTCCTTGCCAAAAGCGGAGCGCAGTCAACCAGTTTCGTGGCAAAACGGCTTAAAATGGAGAGAGTTCAAGCCTACCGTACATTCAAGAAACTGCAGGAAAAAGGTTTCATAGAAGCCACTCTTGAACGGCCAACACGCTTTACAGTAGTGCCATTTGAAAACTTGCTGGAGTCATTCATTGAGGCGAAGAAAGGCGAAGTCAACAACCTCAGCGCTCAGAAAGAAAGCCTACTTACTTCATGGCAAGCCATAAGCGTGCCCGAGTCAGATTACACAGTTGCAAAGTTCTTAGTCATCAGCGGAAAAAAGAAAATCCACGGCAAAATGCAAAACATGATAGACGAAGCGGAAAAATCTGTCTACGTCTTAACCACGGGGCTTGGCGTAATCCAAGAAGACATAGGAGGAATTTTTGACGAAATCATCCAAGCATCCAGCAAACGAGACCTCCAGTTCAAGATTTTAGCGGACATCTCAAAGGACAACTTCAAGATAATGGAGCGCTTGGACAAAAGAACTTCAGCCAACGGCGGGAACCGAAAAGTCGAATGCCGCCACCTAAACCTGAACTCCAAGTTTTTCCCGCGCTTTCTCATAAAAGACGATGAAGAAGGCATTCTTTACGCCTCAAGCGGCGACGAAGCGTCCGTGCTGAACATCGAAGACGAAGGCTTATGGATCAACGACAAGATGTTCATCTCAATCCTGAAAGCATTCTTCTCCCAGATGTGGCAGATAGGAGTGGAAGCCAGCAGACGATTAGACGAGTTAAAAACTGGCATACCCCTCGGTGAAACAGTTGTAATAAAAGACCCCCTCGAAGTCTGGGCAAGAGTTGAAAACGTGCTTGATGCCGCCAAAGAAGACGTGATAATGATAACTTCGTCGCAAAGCTTGATCAGCATTGCAGAGAAGGACCCCTTCGCTGAACATCACAAGGAAGGCGTGAAGTTCAGGCTTATGGCGCCCATAGATCTGGATAACCTCGGCGCTGCGAAGAAGCTTTCTGAACACTATGAAGTTAAGCATGTTCCAATCAACTACATGACGATGATGCTTGTCGACAACAATAACCTGTTCATGTTTAAATCCGCACCGCTAAGCGACTTAACGGATGAATCCCTCTACTTGAACGACGCTTTCTACACCAACGACCCAAAATCAAGCGAAAGAGTCTGCGAAATGCTCAACGACACCTGGAAGCGGGGGACAGAAATTTCCGAGATAACATCACAAGCAGGCATGAAACTGCCCGCAGTCACAGCGTCGGAGACGCAAACGGTTTCAGAACTTGTCAGCATGGTGCTGGATAACGGCGTCAACTCAATTCTCATAACTAAAAACGACAAACCCGTGGGAATAATCAGCGACAGAGACCTCCTCAAAGAAGTAGTTGAACGGAAGAAGAACCCAGAGAAAACCTTGACAAAAGACCTCGACTACACGCCTTTATTGACACTAGATGATGGACAAACGATGACTGATGCCTTGAAATCAATGCGCGCAAAGAATGCAAAAAGAGTTGCAGTTGTCAAAGACGGGCAGTTGATGGGCATGCTTACCCAAGAGATGACTGCCAGAACGAACCGCAATACAGCGCAAAAACGCATTCCTGCGACCTAATTCCGCATGATTTACCAAAGCATTTCATTAGCTTACCTACTTTGCCGACTCTGGATGGCTCACGGCAAAAATAATGCTGTGACTTGGCAAAACCATTATTAGTCCTCAGCTTCAACCTTAGAGCGGTGAAGACAATTGACGCCCAAGCTTCAAACGCCCATTATAATTATAAACTTCAAAACTTACCTTGAGGCAACAGGAAAAAAAGCCGTTGAACTTGCCAAGCAAGCCGAAAAAGTAAACAAAGAAACGGGCACCTGCATCGTTGTGGCGCCTCAATTTTCAGACTTGGCAGCCGTTTCCGCGGCTGTAGACATTCCTGTTTACGCTCAGCACATAGACCCAATAAAACCCGGTAGCAGCACCGGGCACGTCCTTGCTGAAGCTGTCAAAGAAGCAGGCGCAGCCGGCACACTACTTAACCATTCAGAAAGACAGATTAAACTCGCAGACATCGACGCGGTCATAAGACTCTGCAGCGAAAAAAACCTCATATCTTGTCTGTGCACCAACAACCCTACAACCAGCGCATCCGCAGCATACCTCAACCCAGACATCATCAGCATCGAACCACCCGAACTCATTGGGACAGGAATTGCTGTTTCTAAAGCCCAGCCTGAAGCCGTAACCAACACCATCAAGCTTGTCCGCAAAGTCAACAGCCAAGCGGTAATTCTATGCGGTGCAGGCATAAGCCACGGCGAGGACGTTGCTGTAGCCTTGAAGCTCGGAGCACAAGGTGTGCTTGTTGCAAGTGGCATCGTGAAGGCGAAAAACCCATATACCGTCATACGAGAGTTTGCAGACTCAGCAACGAAACCTTAACGTTGGGAACACATTGAAAGTCGAAGCCGAATGCGCCTCATGCCTACTCTCAAGGGGTATGGCGGAAACCTACCTGGCAACCACCAACCCAGCGTTACGCTTCAGATGCATGGCTGAACTCCTGAAACTGCTGAACCGCGAATTCCGACCCACAGCCGTTGCGGCTGACCTAGGCACCAAGAGAGACCGACTGGTCAGGCAGCTGTCAGGCAACAGTGACCCTTATGAACGAAGCAAAAGGCTGAGCAACCAAAAAGCCATGGAGCTCGTGCCCTACGCCCACAGGCTCGTGGAGGAAGGTTACAGTCAAGAGGACAGATTCAAAAAAGCCTGCCTCTGCGCCATCGTCGGCAACATAATGGAATTTGACATCCCAGGACACAACTTCACGCTCAAAGACCTGCGGGCAACCATGAAAGACGCAGCCAAAGACTTAGTTATAGACGACATAGACAAAGCGTACGAACTCGCAAAAAAAGCCAGCAAAATTCTCTATTTGGCAGACAACGCTGGCGAAATCATCTTTGACACCATTCTGGTTGAGCAACTGAAAAATATGGGTTTAACTGTGACTTATGTGGTAAAGAGCGCGCCAGTAATCAACGACGCCACGATGGTTGACGTAGCGTTCGCGGGAATGGACAAACTCGCAGACGAAGTGTTGACCACAGGCGCAGACGCTGTTGGTTTGCAGTTGAAGGAAGTTTCGCCTGAATTCATGAAAGTCTACGATGCGGCTGAGCTGGTTTTCGCGAAAGGCATGGGCTACGCTGAAACGCTGACGGAGTATAAGCTGAAGAAACCGCATTTGCTCATGTTCAGGACGAAGTGCACGCCAGTCGCAAACTATTTCTGTGTCCCACGCGGCAAGAATATCGCCAAGCTGATGCCATAAAATGAAACTTCCTACCTTGAGCTTCACTGGTGACGCGCTTTCCCGTTTTGAGGATGTGTTGCGAAAAGAATGGCTAGTTACCAACGGGCTTGGAGGTTACGCTTCCAGCACAGCCTTAGGCATAAACACCCGCAAGTATCATGGGCTGCTTGTGGCGGCGCTGCATCCGCCTGGCGACCGAACGGTTTGCCTTTCAAAACTGGACGAGGAAATAACCGTTGGCAACGATGTTTACTCGCTTGGCGCGAACGAGTTTCAAGGCGCAGTTTACCCTGAAGGCTACCAGTTTCTGAAGCAGTTTTCCGTTTCGCCCTTCCCACAGTACGTTTACGCTTTTCGAGAAGTTGAAGTAGAAAAAACCCTGTTCATGCCGCGTGAGAAAAACGCTGCTATTGCCATTTACGGAGTTGTGAACAGCAGCGGTTCCGATGTTAACATCAAGATTACACCATTGGTAACTTGCAGGCACTTCCACTCAGTCGTGGACCGGTGGAGAAACCCGCTAAGCTTCAGTCAACAGCAAAACGGGAACCGAGAAGTGCAGTTAACGTTTGCCGCTCCCAAGGCAGCGGTTACGGTTCGGGCAACTGAAGGTCTGTTCCATGAGAAACCTAACTGGATTGAACGGCTGCTTTACCGTGAAGAAGCTTTGCGCGGCGAAAGTAGCATGGACGACTGCTATCAGCCAGGACACTTCGAAATCGCTGTTCCCGCGAATAAAGAGGGCACATTTGCCGTTTCAGCGGCTGCAGGCGAAAACGGCACGGAAAACAATCAGGTTTTGGATGAAATCTGCGGAACCACATCCGATTCTGAGCGCTTGCTGAACAGGGAACTCTATCTTCGAAGCATGGACCAAGCCAACTTCTACGGTTCTAAATCTGCTGTTCCTGCATCCGACTGGTTACGTTGGGTTCTATTGGCAGCAGACACCTTCACCGTAGAAGGCGCCAAAGGCAGGAAAAGCGTCATAGCTGGGTACCCTTGGTTCGAGAGTTGGGGAAGAGACACTTTCATCTCGCTGCCTGGCTTGATGCTGGTGACCGGAAGGTTCGACGACGCCCGAAACGTGTTCAGCAACTTCAGCGCCCACTGTCGAGGAGGGTTGGTTCCGAACTTTTTGGATGACCAGTCAGGCGATGCCTCGTATAACACGGTTGATGCGTCACTGTGGTTTGTCAACGCCGTCCTGCAGTACGTGAAGTACACGGGAGACTTCACCTTTGTCCGAAAGATGCTCTGGGAAAGCCTGCAGAACATCGTGGAAAGCTACCTGAAAGGCACAGACTTCGGCATCCACATGGACCATGACGGTTTGCTCGCCCACGGTTCCCGATTAACCTGGATGGACGCAGAAGTCGAAGGCAAACCAGCCACACCCAGGGAAGGCAAAGCCGTGGAAATTCAAGCATTATGGTACAACGCGCTGCGGACGATGCAGGGGTTGGCTGCAAAATTCGGAGAAAGAAGCCTCAAGGAAACCTACGCGGCGTTGGCTGACAAAGTCCAAGTCAGTTTCCAAGAGAAATTCTGGAACACCGAACGCAATTGCCTGTTTGACGTCGTAGCAGAAGCGGGTTCTGATGCCTCGCTGAGACCAAATCAGATAATCGCTGCGGCTTTAGATTTCAGAATTCTGGACCGTGACAGGAACGGAAAAATCGTTGACATCGTTGAACGTGAGCTTTTGACGCCGTGTGGCTTGCGAACTCTTGAACGGAACGACCCACGGTACAAGGGCTTTTACGTTGGAGACAGGCATAACAGGGACCAAGCATACCACAACGGCACCGTCTGGCCTTGGCTCATGGGACCTTTCACGACGGCGTTTCTGAAGGCTAAAGGTCATACACGCCAAAACATCAACTACGCGCTGAACAGTTTTGTTTTATCCCTTTTCACGAAGCAAATCTCTGAAGGCGGGCTGGGAACTGTGAATGAGATTTTCGACGGAGACTTCCCGCACACGCCGAGGGGCTGCATTTCGCAGGCATGGAGTGTTGCTGAACCCTTACGTGCTTATGTGGAAGATGCTTTGCAGATAAGACCAAGGTCTGAGAAAGAAGTTTTGAAAATTTAAAGCTGAATGTTTTTTCGGAGTTCCGCCGCTGCGCTTTCAGGCGTGACGGTGTTTATGTACATGCCTGTGCTTTTCTCGAATCCAGCCCATATGGCTAGCTGCGGATAGACTTCGACGTGCCAGTGGTAATAGTCCTCTGCGTTTTTGTCGATGGCAAGGTGGAAACCGTAGTTGTACGGCGGGTCATTCACCAAATCCTTCAGAGCCTTCAGGGAGGCTTTCAACGTCTTCGCGAACGCTTCTGTTTCTGTCTGCGTGAGGTCGAGAAAGTTTGCAGCGTGGCGTTTGGGAATTATCCAGAATTCCATGGGGTGAACGCTGGCGTAGGGCGCAAAAACCGTGAAGTGGTTGTTGTCGCCGATGAACCTCGGGCTCGTTTTTTCTTTCTGAATCAGCTCGCAGAAAATGCACTTCTTGTGCTGGTTCCAGCTGTTTTTGCTTGCTGCCTGCTCTTCCGCTATGATTCTTGGAACAAACGGCGTAGCGATTATCTGACTATGCGCATGTGAAAGCGAAGCGCCTGCTTCCAGACCGTGGTTGCGGAAAATCTGCACATACTTAACGTAAGGTTTCGCCGCTATTTCGCCGAGGCGGTCCTTGTAAGCGTTGACAAGGTGAACGAGTTGACTCACTTCAGCATCTGCTGGGTGTTCACTGTGGTTTGGCGATTCAACAAGGACTTCGTGGTGCCCGACGGCGTAGCCGAAGTCCGCATTTTTCATTATTTGGTCTTGGTCTTTTGGGTCCTTTGGCGGTGAGAACGCTGGGTAAAGGTTTGGGATGACTCGGATGAGCCAGTTTTTTTGGCGGAAGTCACCTTGCTCCTTGTCTTTCCTGATTCCTCCAGCCTCTGGCAGGTAGACCAGTACAGCTGGAGGGGTCATGTGTTCGTTTCCAGGGCAGAGTGGACACGTAGCGGTTTTGGCTTGCGTGTTTCTTTGTTTGGCGAAGTCCGTGGGTCTTCTGCCACGTTCGGTTGCTATGACAACCCAGCGGTCAAGCAAATAGTCTTTTCTAAGCTCGTTATAGGGCATTTGAATTCGCTTCCAACAGCGTAGGAAGAAACGTGTTGATGCATTTTAGTTTTTCCGCATCATGTTGATTCTGAAAATTCGTTTATTTTCAATCGTGACTGTTGATTCATATAGGTTAAATTTCTCCATTTACAAGATTATAGTGGGGTAGCACGAAATGGACAGCCAATCTCGAATTCTGTTTATCGATGATGACAAAAGCATCACCAAAATCGTTTCCACAATCCTGAAAGAAGAAGGTTATGATGTTGACACTGCAGCATCAGGCGGCGAAGCAGTGAAAAAGAGCCAACAAAACCATTACGACCTGATGCTAATTGACATCAGGCTTCCCGACATGGATGGCACTGAACTCCTCACCAGAGTCCGCGACACCATGCCTAAAATCCGAAAAGTCATAGTTACAGGCTTCCCAACGCTTCAGAACGCCGTGGCAGCCGTGAACAACGGAGCAGACGCCTACGTTATGAAGCCTTTTGATGTGGAGAAAATGCTAAGCACGGTCAGAGAACAACTTGAGCGCCAGAAGCAAGAGCGAAAGTTCAGCGAAGATCGCGTTGCCGAATTCATAGAAACAAGAATCAAAGAAATGGAATACGCAGAAACGAGAGTTGACAAAAAACCCTAACGCCTTCGCCCGTTATCACCTTAATGCTCGTAGTATTATGCCGGAAACAAAAACTGCGCTCTTGCAACTTTAGCTTGAAGGGAATCTAAAGCTTCTTGTAAAGGTAAATCGTGTGCGACGGATACCCCAGAGACGGGTTCTCCACGAAATTCTCCACTTTTGCAGGCTTCCAGCCAACAATCTCGTAGTCATGCGACACCACGCGCACGCCCTTTTTCAGCTCTGCCTCCATTTTGGGCTTCACTTTCTCGTTTGCGCTTGTGGTTAGGTACAGGTAAATGACGTCTGCCGAGGTTAAATCGACCTTAAACATGTCCCCGTTTACGATGGTCACGCGGTCTGACAACCCATTGTCGTGGATGACGCTCATTGCTCGTTTCGCCAAATCCTCCCGCATCTCAACGCCGACGGCTCGGGCACCAAAAGTCTTCGCAGCCATGATGACTGTGCGTCCGTCGCCTGCGCCCAAGTCAAAAAAAACTTCGCCAGGCTTTAGTTCAGCCAGTTCTAGCATGTGCTGAATAACTGGAAGCGGACTTGGAACGAAAGGTGCAATGAACAAGTTTTTATGTCTCCGTGTCTTGTGTTAACAAAGGTCAAGATTTTAAAGGTTTCATGCTGCCAGCTAAGCCACATAGGTTTCTCTTTTCGGCGTCGGTCTCTTGGCTTCGCCGCATTTCACGCAGCTTTGAGCGCATAGTTCCAGATACTTCTCCTCGTCTTCTGAACCCACTGCTGCCGCGGCTTTTTGGCAGAGCCCGCTGGGTTCGTTGCAGCCTTCTTCCTTGCAGAGGTTCGATATGTATTTGCAGATGTCTTGCACGTCTTTCGGTTCCAGCACTGCCCTGTTTGTGCGCACCAGAAGGCACAGTTCCCGTGCCATAACGCAGGTTTTCACGTACTTGACGCGCTCGAGAACCTCGGCACGCATTTTTTTTCGGCTTATCTCCACTTCTTGGCTCCCCTATGCAGTTAACGCGCTGAACAAGAGTAAGGGTTTTGCCCTTAAATAGTTGTTGCAATACGTACCGAACTCTGCAGTTTGCACACTGAGTCGCAGCCGAGCTACCCAAATCTTCTGCTTAACGTTTTGCGTTCCGCTTCAAGCACTAACTCGTAGAACCTGTCCGTCAGCTTCGGCTCCTTCTCAAGAACGCTTGCAACGTCTGCAGGCTGAACCTTCCGAGCGCTCAACGCCACAGCCGCCGCTTTGCCGTACTTCGCTATCAACTCCGCAGTATGTATGGCAATGGCGCGGAGCCTTTCTTCGTCTTTCGTCAGTTTTTGCCCTTTCTTCTCGATGAGCGGGTCAGCACGCTCCTCTTCCACCTTCAGCAAGCCTAATGCTTGGGAGCCGCAGTTCGGGCACTTGGGCTTGTCAGGCAAATCGTTTACACGAATCATTTCCATGTAGCTCCAGCAGTTCGTGCATATGAAATTGTCCGTTTCATTCAGCAACCGCGCTTTGGCTGATTCCACGAGGACGGCGCGCATCCGCTCAGGCGGGATAAGGTCCGTTTTCATGCTTACTCTCTCGATGCCAGTGCGCGCAACAGGCGTCGCATTTCCGCCTGTGTCTACAGCTTGCAGTTGTATTTTGCCTTCGCGCATTTCCCTTAGAACCTGCACGAGACCTTCAGCGTCAAGGTCTTTCGTGAAAACTTCCTTCAAACCTTCATCGTAAATTGGCGTGCCTTCGAAGCTTGTGACGAGTTTCTGGAGGCTCACGTTGCTGAAGTCAGCCCACTTCTTTAAGGCGCCGAAGCGGCGTGCCACATGAATGACTCGCCGTTTGAAAAGCCCAGTTTTCACAGTTGACTTTGTAAGCGTGTCTTTGATGGCTTGGTCGTCGAGGCTGCGGATTTCATTGAACACCTCCACTAAGCGTTCTGCGTTTGCGTTGCCCATGGTTTGCACGAAGATGCGGTAGGGGTCGTGTTGCACGACTATGCCGAAGCCAAGTTTGTCAGATAACACCTGTCCCAGCAGCTGTGCAAGGGCGCGGTTGATGAGGGAGCCGAAGTTGCTGTGGATGATGACGAATTCTCCCCAGTCCTCGAACACTATTCGAGTTGGCGTTGGCACGGGGATTCCCAAGTTAATCTGCTCCAAAGTCTCCGCTAATGCCCGCCTAATCGTCTCTTGGTTGGCTGGGTACTGCTCCGTAAGCAAGGCACTAGTCTCCTCAGCGGAGATTCCGCCTTTGATTTTTTCCTCAACGGAACCCCTTAAGCCTGCAACTTCATGCGCTATTTCGTAGGGGACGGGGATTTCTTCGCCTATCCAGCTGGGAATTGAACCTGTGGGGTCGTCGACTGGGCGCACGTAGACTTTGTCTTCGGTGGCGTGGACGATTTGCCAGGGACTACCTCGGATGATGAACTTCGTGCCCACTTTTCCGTACTCTGCCATGAACGCCTCATCCAAGACGCCAACGGAGGAGTCGGTGGACTGGTCAATCACGAGGAACTGCTTCTCCTCAGGAATCATGCTCAGGTTATCGAAATAGTACTCGAAAAGTGCCTTGCTTCTTGACGGTTTAAGGACAACTTTGTCCTCGAAGCTAGCCCAAGCTAGCCGCGGAAAGCGTCCATGCATGTATTTGAGGATTTTTTCCACATCTTCCATAGTCAAATCAGCGTACGGGTAAGCGTTTTTCGCGATTCCCAAAATCTCACTGAACTCTAAGCGCCTGGTCTTAAGCAGGAGCCCTGCAATCTGGTGTGCCAATGCGTCGTAGGGTTTGGGTGGGATGGTTACGGGTTCCAGTTCTTCTTTGAGGGCGCGTCGGGCGATGACCATGGCTTCTAAGGTGTCGTCGCTGTCCATGCCGATGATTACGCCATTTGCCACGTGCCCGTAAGTGTGCCCTGCTCGTCCCACTCGCTGGATAAGCCTGGTGACTTGCCGTGGACTCATGTACTGTATGACTAAGTCTATGCGTCCCACATCTATGCCTAGTTCGAGGCTGCTGGTGGCTATGAGTCCTCTCAGTTCGCCGCGTTTGAGTCCCGTTTCCGCTGCTATGCGGCTGGGCTTGGCGAGGCTGCCATGGTGAATGCTGACGGGGAAATTAATGTCCCACACTTTGAGCCTGCTTGCGAGGACTTCGCTGATGGACCTTGTGTTCGTGAACAGGAGCACGGATTTGTGTTTGAGCATGTAATCCTTGATGACCCTCAGCCGCGCGGCAACTTCTGGGTGAGTGTACAGTTTTCCCGCGAGCCTTGCATCTTCCTCAGTGGGCTTCGGAAACAAGATTTGAAGCTTCACCATCTTTGCCACAGGTACGCGGATGATTTCCACGCTGCGGTTGTTGCCGACGAGGAACTGCGCGACTTTGTCGGGGCTGCCGATGGTGGCGGACAAGCCGATCATCTGGAAGTCTCTGCCGATGAGGTTCCTGATGCGTTCGAGTGCGAGGCTGAGTTGGCTGCCGCGTTTGCTGTCTGCTAGCTCGTGGACTTCATCAATTACCACCCATTTTAGGCTTTGAACGTGTTGGCGCAGTACCCAGCCTGACAGGATAGCCTGCAACGTTTCAGGGGTGGTTATGAGGATATCTGGGGGGCTTCTTGATTGGCGCGTGCGCTCCTTCGTCTCGGTGTCGCCGTGTCTGACTGCGAGTTTGATGTCGAGGTTGTTGCACCACCACTCCAGGCGTTCCAGCATGTCTCTGTTCAATGCGCGGAGCGGCGTTATGTACAGGACTTTTATGCCTGGTGTCGGCGGCGCCTGCAGTAGCATGCTGAGGACTGGGAGGAATGCGGCTTCGGTTTTGCCCGTTGCTGTCGGCGAGATTAGCAGGACGTTTTTGCCTTCCAAGACCTTCGGTATCGTCTTCTCCTGCGGCTCAGTGGGTTTAGGGAATCCTTTCTGCTCAACGAGCCTTCGGACTGGCTTCACGAGTAGCTCAAAAGCGTTTTCAGAAGTTTCCTGCAAATGGTGCAGCCTCAGGTGCGCCTGATTAACACGGGAAATCTAGAGTAAAAGCGTTTTGGAGCGTTTTCGATTGTTTGTAGACTGGCTTTTTTGGAGCATTCGGAGCGGTTTTTCCTGAACCATTGGAAACACAAATTGATAACTTTTTGTGATTCAGTGTTATTTTTGTGATTTTGCTGTTTTGGGGCGGTTGTTTGTGTTTTTATGGGGCTTGTTTGCTTAGAAATGCTGCTGCCCGATGTTGAGAGTTATGTGTTTATTTTTAGGTTTTGAATTTGAGAGCGAGAGTATTGCTTGCATTTTGTTTACTGCATGCTTAGCAGTTTCAGCGCTGTTTCAATCTTCTTTAACAGAAACGTGTCTAATCTCGCTGTTCATACGTGAATTTTCTATGTAAATGCAATGGCAAGTTATTTATCTACCATCGTGAGAAACCATGGAGCGTAACATAGTTACGGAGGAGACCACATGGGAAAATGTCCAAAATGCGGAACTGAAGTCTCTAAGCCAAAGAAAACTTGGAAAATGGCAGGACGCCCAGACAAGCAAGGCAAACGAATGCAGCTTGAAATCGGGCTCTACACATGTCCCAAGTGCGGCAACACTTTCCGCGAAGTACTGAGCAAGAAGAAAATCTAAACGCACACTGCAACCAACAGCGACGCCCAAGAAAGATCACGCTTACACATCACTTCCCCCCATTTTCTTTTTTTAAAAATTTGCACGGTAAGCGCTAAGTATTAAAACACCAACAGCTACATGAGACAAAAGCACTTATCATCTAAACGGAAGGCAAAACTTGACCGCTACAATCAAAAAACTCTGGAAGAACGAGTATTTCCAAACTGTTGTTGTCGTTGCTTTGATTGTAGTAGTCGTTTTTGGGTTTTGGTTCGGCTCACAACTAGTCCTGAACACGAAAATTCCGCCTGCCCTTGCAGTCGTAAGCGGAAGCATGTGCATACCTTATGACGGAGCATGTGACGGCTGGGCGCATCCTTTCGACCGTACATTGCATATAGGAGATATAATAATCATCCAAGGGGTTGACCCGAAAGACCTTAACACGAATTACCCGAACAGCGACATAATTGTCTACCAAAACCCATGGTACCCAAATGACCCAGATGCAAAGATAGTGCACAGAATAGTCGCATCAGAAACGATTAACGGCACACTGTACTTCTACACGAAAGGCGATGGAAACGGAGCAACAGAAGCGGACAAATGGCCAAACACGCCAGACCGCAGCGAGTATGACCCGTGGAGTCCAGTCCCAGCTACCCTAATTTATGGCAAAGTGGTTATGCGAATACCTTGGATCGGGCACATCGCCATCTTCATGCGTAGCGTGCTGGGCGTAAACAACTCTCTCATAGGCATACCCATAATCATCATTCTCATCATCCTGCTTATCCTGATCGAATTTGTGTTGCCCGTTTTCAGACGCAAGAAACCTCAAATCGATCAAGGGACAGCCGTGGAATCGAAGTTGTAGATGTATTTATAAAGAAAAGTCCATTTAATACAGGGTATTCAGCTGAGATGGGCCATGCCAAAATCTAAAGCCACGATAAGCATAGAAAACGTAGTTGCCTCCGCCACGTTAAACCAGAAAGTTGACCTCAACGCCGTAGTCAAAGGCTACCCAGGCGTAGAATACCGTCCCGAACAGTTCCCAGGTCTGGTTTTCAGGCTTAAAAGACCCAAAACGGCTACGTTGATTTTTAACTCGGGAAAAATGGTTTGCACAGGCGCAAAAAGTGAAAAAGAATCGCGCAGAGCTGTCTTAAAAGTCGTAAAGGAACTCAAAAGAGGCGGAATCATAATCATCAGCAAGCCCGAACTAAAAATACAGAACATCGTGGCTTCAGCAAACTTGGGCGGCATGATTGACCTTGAAAAAGCCGCGTACACTCTCGGCAGAACCATGTACGAGCCCGAACAGTTTCCAGGCTTAATCTACCGCATGGAAACGCCAAAAGTCGTGATTCTCCTGTTTGCAAGCGGAAAACTCGTTTGCACAGGGGCAAAAAAAGAAGAAGACGTCTACACAGCAGTAAGCATACTACATGCGCTCCTGGAAGAGAAAGGCCTCATCTTCTACGAATAGGGTCGGGAAAACATTTCTCAGGCTTTTCCACGTTTAATGTTTCTTAATTTGTTTCATTATCGTCTTCAGACTTTCCTCGTCAACGGCTCCAATCTCGTACAATGTGCTGGTTATCTCGCTGATCCGAAGCAGAGAATGCAGTTTTATCCCGCTGGCTTCCAGCTTTTCTTTTCCGCCCTCTTCCCTGTCAAGAAACGCAACTGCTTCCGTCACAACTCCCCCTTCGGCGCGCACTGCTTCCGCCGCCTTTTTCAGCGTTAAACCCGTGGTGACCAAGTCGTCAACGAGGAGGACACGGTCTCCAGACACGAGGATGCCTTCTACGCGTCTTTCTCTTCCGTGACGCCTTACGCCTTTGCGCACATAAAGGAACGGCTTTTTGAGGTTGTAGGCAATCTGCGACGCAAAGGGTATGCCTGCAACGGGCACACCTGCAACACGGTCGAAGCTTTTCAGCCCAATTTCCGCGGTAATCTGGTCGGCGTAGAAGTCACAAATATCCCTGAAGGCATCTGGAAAGCTCGGCACTATCCTGAGGTCAATGTAGTAGGGGCTCACTTTGCCGCTTGACAACTTGAACAGCCCGAATTTTAAGGCGTCTATTTTATGGAGAATTTTTGCCATTTCACGCTTCTTTTGTTCAATCATTCTTTCATTTCCCCTTTGAAATTTGATAAATTTTGTTTACTTCTGGAATTACACATGCCGTTTTCGGCAGTTCTTGCCGCAGGATTTCGGCGAATTTTTTCTGCGTTGCAACCGAATTCGTGTGGTAGGGAACAGCCACTTTGGGCTTGGTTAACCAAGCAATTTCGGAACCTGTTTCAGGCGAAGTGCCGGGGGCAATGCCAACAGTGCAGAAGACAACGTCCAACTGCTCCCTTTGCCCTATGGCAGCCATCTCAGGAAACGGCAGGCTGTCAGCTGTGTGGAACACTTTCAAGCCATCTTCGCTTGTGATTACGAACGTCACGGGCGCCGCGGCTGGGTGTCGGCATTTTTCTGCTTTAACTGTGACTTCGCCAACTTTTGTTTCCGTGCCGACATATGCCTCCACCAGTTTGCCTGCTGGCAAGTTGGCGCGAAGTGACCTTGCGCTGGCGGAGTCTGCGATGACTGTGCAGCCGGTGGCTTTCTGGAGTCCTGTTATCAACCGCTGGTCCAAGTGGTCATAATGCTCATGAGTTATCAGGATAGCGTCCACCTGCGGATGACTGCGAACTTTGACGTCAACGGGGTCTATGAGCAGGGTTTTTGACGGGGTTTTCAGGAGCACTCCTGCGTAGTTGTTGAGCCATACGAAGAAGATGCTGTTTTTTTCAGGGACCTTGTCAACTGGCATGTTCCAATTCCTTCCACTATAGTATATTGCTGGCTCGGTTTAAAAGAAATTGCTTTTCGCCATACACCTGGTCCCCAAAACTTCGCCTTCATCTTTAACTCAATAATAAAACAATAGCCAAATCAAAAGTGTTTTTGGCGCCGCCGAAAGGAAACACTACTCCAGCAGAGTATTTATACTGTAAATTAATCCCATTTTTTATTAAACCAAGTTTGGATTATTTAGCACATTTTCAAGTCCAAGAATGGATTAGTATTTATATTTTCAAGCGGTTATCCGAAAGCCTTAAAAATTGACATTCTAAAAGAATGATTGGTGACTTACTTGGTAAATCTTGAAACATTATTAGGTAAAAAAGTTATCGGAATAGGCGGATACATATTAGGTGAAGTGAAAGGAGCAAGCATCGACACCAAGACTTGGCAGGTTGCCCAGTTGCATGTGAAGTTAACTGATAATGCGGCTGAAGAGCTCGGCTTCAAGAAGAGATTTCGAAGCTCCACAGTTAATATACCGGTTAAGATGGTTCAAGCTGTAGGCGATGTTGTAAACGTATCTCCTTCACTGAAAGAATTGAGTGAGACCAACGAGATAACTGAATTTAGAAAATAGGCAATTACTGCAATAAGAAAAGCTCTGCCGCCCACTCTAGTAATCTTTTGATTTCAGGGTTATCGACATCTTCTGGAGTTTTTACCTCTAGATGCCGCCAACTTCTTCCTTTTCCTCTTCTTTTTAAGAGCATTGAAGCAATTCTTGTTCCGTTGACGAAGCCTAACTCTGCATGGGTTTTATAGGTGAGTATTCGAAGAAAGTCTTTGCCGTTAAGAACATATGTGATGTTGCCTCGTTTTACTGTCGCTTTTAGGTTTGGAAGAGTATTCTTGACAAGATTTCTCAGCTTTTCAATCGTTTCTTTATTTGTGCTGTCGGCTAAAATTTCTTTGATTGTTTTTGGATACTTTTTCATTGAAAAAGAACACGCTTCATATTCACGTTGCGTTTAATTCTATTTGAGTTTTTGCTCTATACAAATGACTGTTTACATGGGCTTTTCTATTTTTCATTGTTAAGCTTGAATTATTTTTTTTAAGCGGTCGGCGGGATTTTTTAGCGTTAGCTAGTTTGTTAGCAAACCTTATAAATTCACTACTACCACTAACCGTTTTGTGGGAACTCTCAATGAAAGTTAGTGAATTGCTTGACAAAAACGTTTATTGTGAAGGGCTAAATGTAGGAAAAGTAATAAACGCTCTTGTGAGTATGGAAGAGCTGAAAATTACGCATCTGGAACTTGAATTAACCAAAGAGGCTAGCGAACAAATACTGGGCGTCACGCCGTCCTTGTTTAGGCCTGCTAAAAACACGTTGGCAATTTCAGCCTTAGCAGAAGGTGCGGCGTGCTGCACTGAGAGCGGAATCGAGCTCAAAGTGTCAAAAGGTCAACTTGCCCTCTATCTCAGACCTGCTTAAAACTACTTTCCGTTATGCTGGCATCATCACTCAGCAAAATTATGGAAAGTTTTAAAACTGCAAACAAAAGATGTGATATTAAAGGGGAATCATGTTTGAAATTTGGCGAGATAATCGATAAGAAAGTCTATGCACAAGAGTATTTTATTGGCAAAGTTAAAGACCTATACATCGACGAAGAATGGAAAATTACTCATCTTGAAGTGGAGCTTACAAAGGAAGCCTCAAAGGAGTTAATTGGCGCAAAAACTGCTGTCCGCAACACATTGGCGATTTCAGCTTTAGGAAAATGGCCTGACTGTTGCACTAACAACCAAATAAATCTCGGTGTCTCTAAGGGTCAACTAAACATCTATCTTAGACCGCCAAAATAAACTCTTTCCCACTCCTTTTTTAATACCATTATGATTAGACGACAAGCACAAGTTACTCTACGAAGTTTGCCTGTATCAAAAGCGTGTGAAGAGTAGCGCCGCCGAAAGGTTGAATAAGTGTCCACGAGAAAACCTACGGTTTTCATGGACTTGGCGGCGATGATTTGCACGAGAAAAACTACTATTTTGGGTGTTTATTCTGAGACCTCCTTCTTCACCAGCTGCTTTAGTTGTTCGGCGAGGATTGAGAGTTGGTGGGTTTGTGTTTGTTCTTGGGTCTCAGTGATGTTCCCCCGCATTAGAGCGTCTCTAGTCAGGATTTCTTCGGGATTCTGTCCCCAGGCGCGTATGATTTCTTTGAGTTGGTCGATTCTGTTGGTCTGTGTTTTTGGTCTGATTGCGAGATTTGCTGAAATGTAAAGGGTTCTTAGTGTTTCTATGCCTAGGCTTTGTACGTCTTCGTAGGTGTCGATTGTGTGTCCCATCATGTATTGGGTGATTTCGCTGTCGATTTTTGCTGCGCTCATCTGGGTTCTGAAGTATTTTCTTAGGCTGTGGGTTCTGACGCTGTACATCCAGCTGTTTGGCAGTTTTTTGGCTACGTCAGCGTTGACTGCTAGTTCGTGGACGATTTTTCTGATGGTTTTTTCGCTGACTCCAAGGATCTTGTCTGCGAAGCGAGTGTTTCGGATCAAAGGCGATTCGTCGGTGATTTGTTCTGGTGGAAAGTATCTGCTGCCGCGTTTTCTGTCAGCTATGTATAGCTTGAGGAGTTGGCTTGCTTCTGCGTTTATGAATGTGTCGTAGTCGTGGTATTTTCCTTTGGTTATGGCTGCTTCTACGTGTACGTGGATTGGTATCTTGTTGGCTTCTAGGTCTTCTTTGACGTGTCGGTATTTTAGTTTTGCAAATGTTCCTTCTCTGAAGCCTCCCGTTGCTATTGCTGCAACGATAAAGGCTTCTCGGGTGGCGGCTTTGTCTAGCATTGTGGCGAGTTCTTCTGGTTTTGGTGCTCGGTCTTTGTAGGCTACTTTGCGGCTCAGGGGTTCGGAGAGCTTTACTTCTACGCCGTTTACGTGGTAGAATGTTTTGGCGGCTTTTATGCAGTTGTTGACGGCAGAGGGTTTGAGTCCTGCGTCTTGAAGCTCTGCGAGGTAGTCGTTGAGAAATCCGCAGTGGTTTTGTACTTTTAGAGGGTCGGGGATTGCTCCTTGTGGCTTTGCGTCTTGTAGGATTAAATCTGGGCTATATCCCAGCCAGCTTGCGTATTTTCTGACGCTTACTGAGTAGAGCAGACAGCTTCTGTTGGAACCTGAGCAGTGTCTGAGAAAATGGCGTGCGAGTTTTAGTAAGCCTTCGCTGTCAAAGATGTATGGGATTATGCTGGGTTGGTCGTTTAGGCAGGATCGTATTATGTAGTCTACGAGACCTTTCTCTTTGGCGGCTAAGATTTTCTTGAGTTCTATGGTTATGGGCTTTTTGAGTTTCCAGTCGTTTAGGCTTCTTTCGATAATGACGAGGTCGCCTTGGAATTTTAGGGGCAGGTTGAGGCTTTCTAGTTCTTCGATGGAGAGTTGGCGGTTTCGAACGATAGCGGGGGCTATGGTTGCGGTTCGTTGTATCAAACCTGTTTTCTCCTGGTGGAGTCTTTGGCTCCGTGAGTTTTTCGCTTCTTTGGCTGAAGCGCGAACTCGCCTTTACCTTTGTCATTTGGTGAATTTAAAATCCATTTTGAACTTTTTTGTAATGGCAACTCACGCATTTCAATAATGCAGCTCTTTAGAATTATGACTCCGCTGCCTTGGCCGCTGGGAATTTGAGCGTTAGGGATGGTTCTGTCATGCTCAATGAGCATTATTTCGTCTGTTTGTTTTGAGAGCCAGCCGATGGTTTCCCGTTCAACAGCTTCCTCTATTGGCTGCTGTATATTCTTGAAGAGTACGTGGTCCTTGTAGCGGATGTAAACGGGTGAGCCTAAAGAAAAAGCTGGAGAGGTCATGTAGGGCTTCACAGTGTTTGTTTATTTGAAGAAGAAGTCGTCGCGTACGTTTTGGCTGACTTGGATGAATTGGTGTCTTTTGCAGAAAGCCAGAATCCGCGTCAGCTCAGCATCGTCCGCTCGCTCGTATTCCTTTTTGAAGCCAAGCTTGCCAGTTAGTACTCTGACCTCTATTTTGCCGTCGGAATCCAGGATTTGGTAGAAGCCCAGTTTCTCTCCAGCGTATTCTTCGAGGATTTCCCATTCTTCGACAAGATTTACCACTTTGTTGTCACCTTGAAGGGCTTGCAGGCTAAGCATAAAAAGTATCCATCGCTGTAAAGCCATGATGGCTTTGTGAGGCTCGCAAAGCCAAGTCTCGTTAAAAGAGCTATTTTCTCATGAGAGGGCATCTATCAACTTGAGCAACTGCTCATCAGTCGCAGTTTGAAGAAATTCTTCGATGCTTTTCTTGTCCAGCTTAAGAGCTGCCATTCCCCTAAGTGTTATCTCGTACAGTTCTGACGGCCAGCCTGGCTTTGCTGGTCTATTCCCTTTCTGAGCGATCCAGCCTGCCTCTTCCAGCGCCTCCATGCGTCTGTAGACAGTTCTTGCATCCATGCGCCTGAACCCTTTGGAGCTCTTGATTTTGAGAAAGACGTCGTACTTGGCTAGCAGTTTTTCAGAGAAGAGGACGAGGAGTATAATGCGGTTCAGAGTCGCCTCTTTGCCACTAAACACATTAAGCGGCGTCCCTTTGCTACTCTTCCACGCCAAAGTTTCACTCCTCCCCTCCAGCTCTGGAAGGAATAAACAAGGCGTCAGAACTCCCTAATCACATTAGCCCGCACTTTTTCAGCTGTTTAGTCTCAGGCAAAACACTTCTAGACTAGAAATGCCTTAGGCAAAATTCAGAAAAGCGCCTTTATATAGCAAGTTTGATAGCTTTATGTAAAAAATATCGAGGGACTCCTCAGTTTGAAGTGGATTTTCTCGGCGCTTTGTCGAGGGCATTTCTAGACTAGAAGTGTTTTTTCAGGCACTTTTCTAGGCTAGAAATCTTCAATTGGCGTCAACGCGGTGTATTGTGGCGCGTGAATTCTTTGTTTTAAGGGCATGTCAAGATCTACATGATTCCGAGGGGTGTGCAGTATTCCATTTTTTGGGAGTTTCTTGCGCTTTTCCTGTCAGAACCAAGTCATTCACCAGAAAAGTTAAACACCTAAAAGTACACGAAAACGAATTGTGCACACCCCTAGATTCCTTGTAGGTTAATCCAAAAGCCGCTTTCAATATCTTCTTTTGGAGGGGTATACACTTGTTGTCCAGCATGGTAAGAAACATGAAAGTCAACGAATCCTTCATTCTTTATCTCGACAAGCGAGTCTTTGTCAAGGCTTCCAAAGCTTTGTTCAACCATTAGAATAGCATCTTCTTTGTTTTTCGCCCAAACGACAAAACTATCTCCATTATTCTTATCGCCTACTGGTAGATAGCAACCTTGCCACACCCTCATGTGGAATTTTTGATTAGCCGCTCTTTCGGAATAGAGCGCTGCTATGTAGTCATTAGGATTTTGAAGCAAGCTTTGGTCACCGAGAATCAACCAGCGTTCTCTTCGTGTTTTGTCTTTCGCTGGTGAAATGACTTGTTCAGTGATCCGTTCACCTTCCACGTCTTCTTCCTTACAGTCTATATGAAAATTGGCTAATCCTGGAGAAACAAGTTCTCTCAAGGAGTGCGTTTCTACGTCTCCAACTTGGTCGACGACGTCCCATGCATCCTCTACACAAGTTGCCCAAACAACAAACCATTCTTTAGGATTCCCGTTATAATGTCCCAACCAGACTTTCATGTATTAACCCTCTCCTACTTTCCTTATTCCATTCAACGTTTAAGATTTGCTACCACTTACTCTTCAATAAGCAGGATATGTGTTGTTTTTCCTTCCCTTGTTGCTTTTATCCGCAATCGACGGTAACGCAAGCATCTCAGAAATTCATGAAGCTCCTTAGGAAAACGCAAACAAACCTCTTCATACTCGTGGATGCCCTTCTTCCCACGTTTCTTAACAACGTAGAATCCAATCTTCACCATGCCTAACCATTCCTTATTTGCGCCTGCTGACAAATGGCGTTCCTTGCACCATTATCACTTTGGGGCATTACTGGGTTTTTGTGTACTCTGCTCAGGTCATCGATTAGCCAACGTGCTGCTTCTCTTAGAAATTCTTCCTTGGTTGAATAACTAAACTGCTTGTTCTTGGTAATGAATGCCTCAATGTCTTGGAGAACTTCAGGCGGCAAAATCACTGATTGATGAAGCAAGGCTTCAACTGCATCTCCATAGGTTTTTATTTCGCCTGATTTGGCGATTAGTTGCCCGACGACTGCTGTTAATTCCGCATGCAGGTGGTCTGAGATTTTAAGTGTCTTCATGTTGCCTCCCTTTTTCTTGCTAAACCGCCTGAACCCGCTTTTATAACGTAAGCCAATAAAAAGGAAGATGCTAAACCGTACTTCCTAGACAGGGGAGAGTGTTCAGGTTAAAGTGAAGACGTTTGATAAGTCATGTTACATCAGTAGAAAACTCTCGCCTACTGCCTCTTGCGGTCAGAGACTATAGGATATAATTGACTTACATAAGAACTAAAATGAATAGTTCATCCCGAGCAATCGAAGAGCTCAAATAATACTGCGTTTCAAAGTGGGATAGCATGAAAATTGAGGCGCTCCCTGTAGAGGTTGTATTGGTTACACTGAAACTTGAAAATGGTTCTTCTTGGGTAACCAATTATCGTCTTATCACCTGCGAGCATCAGCCCGGTAATTTAGAAGGGCAGACGGCCAAAACCTACCTCCTAAAGAACCTTCAAAGCATGCAAATAGACGGCCAAGCATTAACTGCTCATTTCAAGGAAAAAGAAGAAGACGTCGTTAGACTGCAAATATCGGCTAAAGAATCATGGACGCTTGAGGGAATAAAAGGGTACATTGAAGGGTTGAGCGAATGGAACAAGTTGCCTGCCGATAAGCGAGTCCCTCCTTTTGAAAGTCGATGTTGGATGATGTTCCCGGACTTCGTCGACAATGAACAGCTATGTCCTTGTGGGTCTGGGAAAGTCGCTTATAAGTGCTGCATACCTAGAATGCCAAGAGATCATATAATAAAATGGTTTTTAAGGTCACAAGGGAAAAAGGTAAAGTTCTCTGTTGTTGATAAATTTATTTCTCTTTGGATAGCCTTTGTCTCATGGAGTGAGTTTCAATCTGACGGTGAAACTGACAGAGAAATACTCCGATGGTTAAAGAAATCGCCGTTTCTGCTTGAGATTTTTCAACTTCTTGCGAAGGACCCAGAATTTCAGGATGCATTAAAAGGAATTCGAGGAATACCAATTCATAGATACATAAGGGATGAACAAGTTACTATACGTAACACAAAGGACATTGGGCAAGTGCTAGAGTTCATCTATGTTCTCCGATGTAATCTTTTTCACGGACACGAAGATTTGGAGGATGAGTATTTAGTTAGCCATTGCTTTGTTGTGTTGAGCAAAATTTTCGCGAAAATTATGGAAAAGGATGATCAGTTGAACACTGAACCAGGCAAGTTTTTGGAATTGTTCGATTCATATTCTTTTTGGTAAATGTGCGGTTTTGTCACCGATAATCGCTGAGGTTTCTATCCGAATTCTCCCAAACCTTTTTCTGGGCTTGGCATATTTGTCTCTTTACCAATAACTTCTGAAAGGAGTTCATACGCTCTGCTAACGCCTTTCATTCCGCCGAGAGCTGAAAGGGCTGACGTTTTTGCTTTCCAATCAAATGACTTAAGAGCGTTCAATCGTTTTACAAAGGAATCTGGCTGTTTAAAGTCTAAGTGCTCCTCAATTGCTAAGTGCAATAGGTCTCTGGCGATTCGATGGAGAGTATAGATACTCACGGCAGACAACAACAGATACTTGCTTTGCTCTTCGTTTTCATTTTTCTTTTTTCTTTCATCAGCCTTTTTGCCAATGTTTGAGGTAAACCTCCTCCCAAATTCTTCCACTTCTCCGATTCGTCTTTCTTTTGTTTCGAAAGCCTCTGGAACACAATCTCGAAGTGAAGCCCAAAATGCCTCCAAGAAACTTACCCTGTCATCAATCGAGAGGGCTGAAAATTCATTATCTTTGAAGAGGATTTCAAGCGAGGAAACAAATGAGTTAAGCTGAATTGGCTTTCCGCTGTTTCTTTTGCCGCTAACGTTGATTTTAGCTCGGAGCGGCGAGGTTTCCTTACAGTTTAAGGTAATGCCTATCTGAGCCCCGATTATCCTCCATCCTTCTTTATCAACTAAAGATAACCCTTTAATTCCGCTCGTTTTTATGCTGTAAAGAAGAGCGTCCTTCAGAGAAGGACTGATGCCTCTTTGAGTCTTGTTAACAATAAAAAAGATAGTTTTCTCTATATCCTCGCACGATAACGCATTATTCACCTCAAGTTTTTCGGCAGCACGCTTTGAGTCGATGAATACTACAGGTAACTCGTACTCCATTAAATCAGAAAATAGGGAAACTCCTAAAGACTTAGTGAACAAGAATTGGTCCCTGATTTTGCTGAAGCCACCGACCCTATGCTGTCCATCTATTATCCATAACGATCCTTTTTTTCTTTGGATTTTGAGTATCCCTAAGTCTTGTTCTATTGGTAAAAAGTTGGTCTCCCTTAAACCAACGAGAAGAGCAGGCATTACTGCAAGCGGACTCTTTTCTAAGTATTCTACAAGTTGAGATGTCCTTTCTTCATATTTTTCACGCTGATAACCCTCAAGATGCTCTTCTTTAAACTTGTCCAGCTCATACAAGTTCAGGATATCGTCGACCTTCATCTTACCTATGTACATCTCGACATTTTTCTGAACAAGCTTTATGGCCTTTACTTCGATTGTGCCGTTTTGCTTTTCTTTACTTTGAGCCATTTTGGAGAGCGCAGCAAGCCGTTGGTCCTGTTCTATTTTCTCCGGGAAGAACATTTCAGGATTATCCCAGCATTTATCGCAAACGTCTCTCTGTCCCTTGTCTACTGAATGACCTTTTCCTTTGATTTCAAACCCGCAGCAAGAACAAATCATTCGACCACTTCCTTCTTAGGATGAATGCCGTGCGTGAAGGCTTCATCAAAAGTTTTGCATTTCTCCACTTTTTCCTTCATCATTCCCTTATATGGAGGGAAGGTTCCACCCGACCCAAATAGCCTACGAGCCGTGGCGACTGCATCTAGTCTTTCCTGAGTCCAATTTTCAGATATATAGTCGTTCTTTTTCAAAGTGAAAATCGGTTGGAAGCGCATAGGATAAGCGACCGCGCCCCAATTCAATACATTTTTTATTCGGAAAAAGAAGTCGTTTGGCGAATCGGTAAAATTGTATAAAACGTAAACGAGGATATTACGTCCATCAACATTATGGGCGTTCAGCCGTTCAATGGCTTGTTTAACAGACGGTCCGACCTCGGATGTGTCATATGAAATCCTCACGAATCGATCTATCTTAAGTTGTGATATTGTCTCAGCTACCTCGTCGGTAATCAGTCTAGCGTCAAGTCCTTGATTAAAATCGACTGCAAGTCCCATTTCCTTTACCTCTGACAAGACACCCTGCCAACGTTTACTAGCTAAAAAATTATTATCAAAGAAAATAATCTTGGTATGTCCAGGCCAAATTAGGTCTTTTATGCTTTCTCTTTCAGAGTTAAGTTTGCCTTCAATCCGTGAAACACCACAGAAAGTGCAAGCGCGTATGCAGCCTCTTGTAGAAAAGACTATACTTGCCTTTTGCCGCTCATTCCATTCGGGAACCAAACTATAATCCGGACACAAACTTTCAGCATCTGCAAAAATTCCCTTAAAAATGCGACTTGGATTGACACCACTCAAAGCTGCATGCTCTGGCATCAGAGAAGCATACAACCCCCCCAACCAAAGTTCAGCATTAGGAAACCTTAATGAATAGTATTGCACAGCTTCCCAAACTTCCTTCCAAGCCCATGTGAAAAGACTGGTCACGTAGATTATGTCAGGGTCATCCTCGCTTACGGGTTCCCCAACACCGTAAACGAGCTCTACGCTATTGCCGAGACTTTTGTGGTACGCTGAAAGTTTGAGTAGACCCAATGGTGGATATGCTGAATAATATTTTGGCTTAATCAATAATACTCGTTTAGACTTCACGATCCCCGACCTGCTTGCATTGTCCCTTGCCGATCGTAAGCTATTTGAGAAAATAGTTTTAAGTCTTTGGTACACGGATAAGTGATTTTAAAAAGTGCGCTTGCAGTAAATTCACGTTTCTGATAAACTCTAGCAATCGTTAAATCAAAATTGTTATCAGCATTCTGGGCTACAATAGGCTCTTTGCAAAAATTATAAATCCAAACATCAACTAACTCCTTGTCAGTATCTGGTGGCGTAAGCGTATGAAGCATGGAAGGACTCTGTAATGAGTTTACGGAATCTTAGCTTGAAGAGCGCTTATGATTCAGATGTAGATGATATCTTGACCGATTTTTACACGCCTGTCTTGGCTTCCTCCATTCAATATGACCGACTGACAGGTTTTTTCTCATCAACCAGTCTGGCTGTTGCAGCAAAAGGTATTTCGGGACTTATTCAAAACGATGGTCGAATGAGAATAATTTCAGGGGCAATATTCCAGGAACGAGATGTTATTGCAATTCGAGAAGCGCTTGAGACGCCCGAGGAAATCCTGCAAAAGACGGCACTTAAAGATTTTGAAAATCTTGAAGACGAATTCATCAAAGACCATGTTAGAGCCCTGGGCTGGATGGTCGCACACGGCAGACTAGACATGAAAGTTGCTATTGTCCTCGATAACTTCGGAATTCCGCTAGAATTCAAGGAAGTAGGTAGACAAGCCATCTTTCATCAAAAAGTGGGAATACTTACCGACAGCGAAGAAAACAGTATATCGTTTAGCGGCTCGGATAATGAAAGCGCCAAGGCATGGCAGGCTAACATTGAGGAATTTAAGGTTTTTAGAAGTTGGATTGAGGAAGAAAAAGCATACTTTAAAACGGATATGCTAAAATTTGAGAAATTCTGGGGAAACAAGGCGAAGCGAACAAGAGTCATAGACATACCTAAAGCGATAGAAGAAAGGCTTATCGAAATTTCACCCAACACGATTGAAGAATTAGACCTGAGTAAGTGGGTTCGTAAGCGAAAACCCTTGGCAGGGATTCAGCTTCGTGATTATCAGCAACAAGCAGTCCAAAGCTGGTTAGAAAACGGAAAGAAAGGGATTTTTGAAATGGCAACAGGCTCAGGCAAAACAATCACCGCGTTGAACTGCCTTCAGAAAGTTGCCAATGAAGAGAGTCGTTTAATCACAGTTGTTAGCACGCCTTATGCTCATTTAAGCGAGCAATGGCTTAAGGAAACCAGAAGATTTGGGATTGAAGGAAAGAGTATCATCGCTGACAGTAGTCAAAGCAGATGGAAAGATGCACTTACTGATAGAATTCTTGACATTGAGAACGGCATAAGTGAAAAGCTAATTGTATTCACTGTCCATAACACATTTTCATCCAGCGATTTTATCGGCATTATTCAAGATTCCAAAAAAAGGACACCAAAACAGAAATTCTTGCTAATTGTTGACGAAGTACATGGAGTCGGAGCCCCACAAAGGAGATTAGGGCTGCTTGACCAATATGATTTTAGATTAGGACTCAGCGCAACTCCAAAAAGATGGTTCGACTTTGAAGGCACGGACAAGATATTTGATTATTTTGGGAAAGTTGTTTATGAATTCTCACTAAAAAATGCCATTGATGCAGGGTTTCTGACACCTTATATTTACAAGCCCCATTTTACCACCCTCACAGAAGGCGAATTGGAAAGTTACGAAGCAGAAACTCGGAAAATATCTAAAGCTTATTACTGCAGCAAGGACCAAGATGAAAAAGACGAAATTTACACTCTACTTTGCATAAAAAGACAAAAAATAATCCGTAACGCTGTCAATAAGCTAGACCTTTTCAGAGAATTGATAACTAAAATGCCTGGCCTAAAATATTGTTTGGTGTATTGTTCGCCTCAGCAAATGCGAAGCGTCCAAGACATTCTAAATGAAAGAAACATCATCCAACACAAGTTTACAGAAATAGAAGGCACAAGAGCAGACGAGCGATTCGGCGGGCTTTCAGAAAGAGATTTTCTCATAAAGCAATTCTCATCAGGGACGTACCATGCCTTGGTATCGATAAAATGCCTAGACGAAGGCGTAGACGTACCTCCAGCTAGGATAGCCATCATGCTTGATAATTCAGGCAACCCAAGGGAGTACATCCAAAGAAGAGGTCGAGTACTGAGAAAATACCCGGGGAAGGACCAAGCAGTAATATACGACATCATAGTCGAGCCAGTAGTTTCATCAATGCCGCGAGAACTTGGCGACTTGGAAAGAAAAATAATTGCCAAAGAACTTGCCCGGTACAGAGACTTCGCAACAACAGCCCAAAACTCGGAAGAGTGCATGAAAATCATGCAGAATATAGAAACAATGTACGGAGTGGAAAAATAATATGTCCAGCGTGAACAAACGAATTTTTGAAACACTCGAGAAAAGCAAATACTCTGACGAAGTAAAGGAATTAATAAAAACACTATTAATGATTGAGTTGAGAAATAGCGGAGACAAAGCCCCTCGATACGCTGAAGACTACGATCGAAACATAAAGAAATTTGCAAAATACGTAGAACCTGCCGTTGATGAAAGCAACGGAGGAATATAATGGATCTGGATTACATTTGCATGAAGAATTTCCGCCAATACAGGGATACAAAAATCGAATTCGCTCGTTCATCATCTGCCAACATCACAATAATTCAAGGAGCAAATGGAGCTGGAAAAACAAACATACTAAACGCCTTAACTTGGTGCCTCTTTGGCGAAGAATACCACATGGATAGTAAATACAAAGGGTTACCAATCGTAAATGCCGATGCACTTGACGAGAGCAAAAAGGGAGTCATTTTAACCTCTGTTGAGGTTCAGTTCGTTGACGACAATGGCAAGAAGATCCTTATTTCGCGTACAATAAACTACAGGGAACTTAATGGGAAACTTGTGGAATTCCCAGGGACCCACGCACCACCCTGCATAATGCTGCAGACAGGTAGAGATTGGGGCTATCCTACTTATGGTGAAGATGCGCAGTTTAGAATTAATAGCTTGATATCAAAAGAGATCGAAGAATACTTTTTCTTCGATGGAGAAAGAATGGATGATTACTTCAAAGAGAAATCAGGGGCTGAAATTCAAGATGCAGTTTTCCAAATCTCTCAGCTTGAATTGTTTGTGAAGCTAATAGATCACCTTAGCAAAAGGAAGAATGAGTTTGTAAAACAGACTAAAGGGCTCAGTCCAGAAGTGCAGAGTATACAAGACGAGCTCGAAATCCATGAACGCTCATTAGTTGTTGATAAGGAAAAACTGGAAGAGCTCAAACAGAAAAAAAATGAAGCAGAACAACTTGAGCATCACTTCAGCGAGTTACTCCAAAACTCTTCCATAGAACACGTAAAGGGACTAGAAGCACAAAGGGTTCTGTTGGATGCAGAAATTAACAGGCTGCAAAATGAAATCAAAGATTTAGAGGATGATCGAATAGAAGCTCTCCATTCCGCAATGCCGACCATTCTGGCTTACTCGCCACTTCTCAAAACAAAATTATTAATCGAAGGAAAACGTGAAGCAGGGCTGATTCCTCCAATGTACAAAACCATCTTCATAAAAGACCTTCTTAACAAAGACAGGTGCATTTGCAGGAGCGACATCTCCGAAAAAGACGAATACTCATCCGCCAGAAGAAGGAATGTTGAAGCCTTTCTGGAGGAAGGCGAACTGTCCGAAATGAGCAGCGAACTCATTGAAGTAAATGTCCGCATACAAGAAATGCTTGAAAAAATAAAATCCTTTCCCGATGACATTCGTACATTGGAAAAAAGATTAGAATCATTGGAAGACGATAAAAAAGAAAAGAATGAAAGAATAGATACAATTTCGCAGCAAATCAAACAGACTAACCTAAAGGAAATAGAAAGCTGGGAAGATCAAAAACAGAAGTTCGCAAAAGAAAGAGACAGTTGTAGCATGGAGATAGGAAGATGGGGGCTTATTATAGACCAGCGAACGAATAAAATAAGGTCATTAGATTCAAAACGTAAACAAGAAATAAAGAAGCAGGCGAAATACGATAATCTAAACAATCTCCTAGCCTTTTGTGATGACGGCGTGAAATGTGCAGAAGAAACCAAAGACGTAATAATGAAAGAAGTCAAAAAGCAGGTCGAAAAAAAAGCGAGTGAACAATTCCTTGCATTGATATGGAAGAAAAATACCTACAAAGGGTTGACGATAGACGACAATTACAACATTTCGGTACCATACGTTGACGGAAGGGAAGCGTTGGGCACACTCTCAGCTGGGGAACGTCAAGTCTGTGCGCTATCATTCATGGCTGCGTTAAACAGCGTTTCAGGCTTTAAGATCCCAATTATCATTGATACTCCCCTTGCAAGAATATCCCGAGAGCCAAGAAAAAACATAGCAGAAAACCTACCAAATTACCTAGGAGGAACCCAACTCACGCTCCTTGTGACTGAAGAAGAATATACCAAGGAAGTAAAAGAGGCTCTGTCAGGTAAAGTGGGCAAAACTTATCTCATAAATTTCGAGGAAACCGAGAAAGGAAAGAAAGCGGATGTGGAATTAGTCAATGACTGAAGAGAAGAAACCTAAAATCGACAGACTATATGTTGACAAGAAAGATTTCGATGACTTCAATAGACTGAAAGAGAAGGACACGCCGTTTGCAGGAGTCCATAACCACGAATTGTTCATAGCTGCGATGGTCCTTGGCTATTCTGAAGGATGTAGAATCGAATTAAAAAACAGAAAGGAATTCTTTTTTGAGAAGGACCTGACCAAGGAAGAAAATGCTCTAATTAGAGCTTTGGCCGTTGGAGCTGAGGGCAACTTGAATATCTTGTTGGACAAACAAAAAATCTATACTGTTGCAGAACAATACGCTACAGGCGGCATATCGCTTCTAAAAGCTAAGATCTTCAGCGGTGATTATGGTTCGTATGCAAAAAAGTTGGAAAGCGATCTTTTAAGGGCATTCGAAAAAACGCAGAAACCTGAACCTAAGGGAAAATCTGAAACCCAGCCTGAAGACATACCTGTAGCCGATCTCGTCTGCAGAGACGAAAGTGATAGTTTGGAATTTAAGTCATCTATGGTGTGGGACGTAAAACAAAAACGACCAAGCAAAGAACTGAAAATAGCCATTGCAAAAGAAATTGCGGGGTTCATGAATACCAACGGCGGAGTACTTCTTATTGGTGTCGATGATGACAAAACAATCTCAGGTATAGAGAAAGACCTCGCTGTATTGCATAACAGTCAAAATGAGTTTGAGCTTACATTCACAAATTTGATCCGAGATAACTTGGGAAAAGTTAACAGGAATTATGTCGACCTGAAAGTTGAGAAAATTGCGGAGAAAAAAGTGGCGGTCGTTCGAGTAAAAAAATCACCACATCCAGTTTATGTTAGGGCTGAAGGAAGAAAAGAAGAATTCTGCACGAGAGCGGGGAATTCATGTCAGACCTTAGAAGTGAGTGAAGCAAGTCTGTACATCAAAGAACACTGGCCGGATTTGCGCTAAATAGGAAATAAGACTTCCTCAAACAAACGTCCTACTTAGCTATGTCCCCCGTTCCAAAACAAGTAAACCTTGGTTTGTAGCAGCATCCCGACAAGCTTAATTAGTTTTGCAATTTGTGCCAAGTCAGCATTTTTCATAGAATCAATATAGTCAGATGTTTTACCAAAAGGCTGATGTCGACCTGCTGAAAACTCCTTTTTGAATCTTGGATGCATGTTTTTCATAAATGCTTGCTTAAGTTTGCCTATTTGTTCACAGCTTAGATTTTCCAGTTTTCCCTGAACATAGCGCGCACTGCCTAAGAATTGCATGTCAAAACCTAATACTGTCAGCGCTTTTACGACTCCAGAAACGCTTTCCACTGATTGCTGTTCCGCTATCTTTTGCATGCCTGCTTTTTCTGCAAAGGGCGAATATTTTGCCATCACAGCAATCATTTCAACATAAGACGTTCCTACTAAAGGAAGCGTTTCTCGAATTAGCATGGCGCCTAAGCCTATTGTTCGGTATTTTGGATGGATAACCACGCGGTTTATGATGCTTAGTTTTTTGTTCATTTCTTGGATTGTCATTCGTGGAAGTACTAGGCGTCTGCCATAGCAGGCTGGTGGAGGGTAACTGTATACTATGACGCCACAGAGCTCCTCGTTGCGCACTATGCGGAAGATTTTTCGGGGAACTGCAACCTTGTGCCCTCTGTAATGGAAAACGCTTAGCCGTTGCCAGTCTTCTCTGTTGCCTTCTTCAACTTTCATCTCTCGAATTAGGCTGCATACAGCAGCTGGTTCGTTTGAGTAATAGTTGATTTGGATTTCTTCCCCAAACCGCTTGTGCACCACTACGCTTGGCTTAAGGTCCTCTAGCAGGTCGCTGTGAGTTGTAGCTGCTATAACTGCCTTGCCCTGTTGCCGAGCGATTTTCTGCAAGTTAAACGCAATAATCTTAGCTGTGTCCCGGTCCAAGCATGCAGCGAACTCGTCCATCAACCACCACTGCTTGTCGCTTTCGATGAGTTTGGCGATTCGGTAACGGTACTTCTGTCCGTCGCTCAGCTGGCTGTATGTACGTAGGAAAAGGAAGGCGTCGTTCAAGCCGACTTTGCTTAGTAGCTCCAAGCCATCTTCTACCGTCGCGCCGACTGTTTCAATTAAGGGTTTCTCCATATCCACTGTAACTTCTGACAGGTCGATGGCTTCTTCGCCTAAGTCTGCCTTTATTGCTCGTAGTAAAACGCTTTTGCCGCTGCCACTATCACCCGTAATATAGACGATGTCTCGTGGTCCAATCTTTAGCTCGGCGTCTAGAACTTTGAACTTCTGTGCTTCATCTATGCCTAAGCCGAAGGCTTCAGCCACAACAAGGCTTCTCGGAGTGATTTTAGTATGGGTCTCATAGCTTATGTTGAACGTGAACTTGCACTCTGTTCTATCGTAGACTCGACGGAACTGCCTTATGCGGAAAAGCTCATCTCGCCTTCTCGCGATTCGACATTCACCGCTAACTTTGCGCTCTGCCAACTTTTTTCGAACCCGATTCAAGTCAGACCTTCCTTTTCTCATTTTGCACTCACCTTGGGATTATGGTCAAGAATGGCTCTGGCTCCATCTGAACCGTAGCAAAAACTGCTAAAGCCAAGCTCCAGAAGACGTCGTCATGCGTGCCGTTTGGATGTGAGAAGCCTATGGCGCCATCCTTGCGCAAGTCATAGCGCTCCACGTTTAACTCGGTGCATATGTCCCCGCGGTATGGACGCTCCCAATTCAGCAACGGATAGAAGAACTTGTGGTTTGTCATGCGTTGCTTAAGCAGACTTGCCATCTCGCTCTTTCGGGGCACGCTAAAATTTACGCCTTCAGCGTTGTCTATTCCAGCGGTTGTCATGTCGGCGATTATGCTTGGTCCTTCCCGAGTGAAGTCAACTCTTATTTTCTGGAATCCGCCCCAACGGTCCTGCAAAGCCTTCAAATAACCCAAAACCTGAGCATAAAGCGTAGGCTGCTGAAAAATCTTCAGATGCCGTAAAAACAGCTTATCGTTTAATCTTTCAACTACTGAGAGAACACAATAGTCTCTCGTTTGTGCCAGGTCAAGTCCAGCGAAGAAATCACCTTCACACTCGGCTTCGGGATTGAACTCCTGCAAGTCCAAGCCGCAATTCTTCACTGTACCAACACAAGCCACAATCAAGCTCTGAGCCAACCAGACATCTTCGTCTTCAGCCCATTCAGCCTCCATCTCACGCCGCCACCTTGCAGGATCATCCCCGAACTGACGCTTAATCTTCTCAATAATCGCAGGCTTCAACGGACCATTAGGTTCAAGCGCCTTATCAAAGGTAAAGTGGTGTCTGGCAAAGTCTGCGTAGTCTTTGTGGTTGCACATTTTCCAAAACATCGAATCCGTATTAAACGGAGTACTAGTCGCAATCAATTTGCCGTTGGTTGTCCCTAACGTGAACAGGATAGCATCATACAGGTCCTCATCGTTAGGCGTGAAGTTGCTTTCCTCCCACCAAATAATCGAGAACGTTGGCCCCCTGATAGTATCGGGGTTGTTTGGGAACGCCTCAATTACACTGTCATTGGGCAGTGATATTCTGGTTTTTTGAACATGCAGACCTTGCTGTGGAAGCTTTCTGCAGAATCCGCCCATACGCCTAATGTTGAGTTTTGTTTGCCGCCAACTTGGACCAACAATCGCAATGTAGCTGTTGGGATGTTCCCAAGCATATTTGAGAAGTAAGGCTGATACCGTAAAGCTCTTTCCAGTCTGCCTTGGCCAACGCACTGCCAAAAACTGGTTCTTCTCAAACAATTCCGCAAGCTCAAGCTGGTAACGATAAGGCGTAAAGCCGAAGACCTGTTCAAAGAAACTCTCAGTATCGCCTTGCAGACTTTTGACTTTGCGCTCGCCTAACTCTTCAGCTTCAGTTATATCCGAACGGAGCCCCGCACGCTCCTCGGAGAGTCTATCTTTGTGCATTGCCCTCGGACTTTTTGAGAAGCTCCGCATACTTTCTTCTAGCCTCCAACAATTCCTCTTCAAGTTCCCGATAACGAACAAACTCTGCAAAACGTTCCTGGTACACCTTAACGCCAGCAATTATTCCGCGCAACCGCAAAACCTCAGCCTTATCCAATCCAGGCGTCTTTAGTGCCTCTAATGCAGCGGCTAATGTTTTTAGCGTTTCCTCGATGCTGGGCAATTCTTCAGGAAGCTCTAGTTGGGTAGAACAACAACAATTGGAATTTTTTGGCTGTTGTTGTTCTTTCAACAAACCAAATTTTATCAGTTTCTGGCGTATGGCTTCTTCAGTATAGCGTCCATCAAAACTAAACGCTAAGACTCCAAGGTCTGTTGTCCCTGAAGAATACCAGTCTCTTAATTTCTTTTCATCGTCTGATGGCCACGGTTTGCCTTTAGTCATGTTTTTTGCCCCACAAATAGCCCTATGACTGTGCCGCTTAGTCCAGTGATGGAAGCAAAAATCCCAGCGTTCCACGTATGCAAGAAGGCCATGTGCGCAAGCTCAAGAGCCGACATGAAGGCGGTCATGCCTATGGCGAATTTGACGCCTAGCACTAGCTTTGCGTTTGGCTCTTCAACTATCCAACGCCCCCGCTCCACGTGCCTTCTTGTTAGCGCTCGTTTAATCGGGTCTGCCATCAATACTCAACCTTTGCTGAAACATTCTCCGCTGAAAAGTCCGAGGACGACTAAATGACCGATGTCCACCCATCATGAAGCTGTTAACCAGCTTAGAAGCAGATTCTTTCGGGATATGTTCCTTAATCAGCACTGACACGTCGATTGTCCAGCTAAGCGGAATCGCCGTATAATCCAAATCAAACAAGCCGTCAGAATAGCGGAAGCTGTTCTGAGCTAATACGATGTGCTTTACTTTGTCGCCTATGAGCCCGACGAATATGCCCCAGCTTTTAACGGGAACATCAATTGCCATGCCTGAACCGCTGCTCTTGCCAACTGAAGCGTCGCACCAACTGCAGCATATCAAATCACCCGGACTCAAACCCTCAATCGATTTCTTTAAACTGCTCTTCACGAGTTCACACACTTCCCCTTCTTTTGTTTAGGTAAACTTTTGACTCTGCCAGCCAGATGCAGGTCTCCGCTCTCGGACAAGACCATCAGCACCTTGCCTTTGTTGTCTAGAAAAGCCACTCCTTTGCCATAGCCAAGCTTCTCTGCCTCAGTCAATCGAAAGTCATTTGCGAAAACAGCATCTGCCAAATGCCAGTTTGTGCAGTTCACGCTGTTGGTGACTATGCCGCCTTGGAAGGTTATTTGTCCCGAATAGACGTTAGGCAACCTTGCTTCGGCAACAGTCCCGCTGGTAATGTCGCCACCTCCGTGATTGTGCGCTGTTGGGTTATAGCGCCCGTTAGGATTCACGTACATCGGATAGAACCCAGCACCTTGAGCCTCCAAAATCAACCCAGCCGCATCCCTAGGCATCTGCTGAATACTGATCTCACCGCTCGTAATGTCACTGCCAACGTGCGCATGAGCTGCAGGAGAATACCTTCCGTTAGGATTAACGTACATCGGGTCAGAGCCTGCCCCCTCAGCTTCCAACACATAGCCAGAAGTTGAACGCGGCAGCCTCCCAAGCGGGAACTGACCACTTGTTATGATGGCAGCGTTTGCAGTGACGTTCTGCAGAACCCGTCCATTAGTGATGACTGTGAAGCCAGCAACGTTAAGCCATCCGACATTGCCCAAACCTGAAACGTGAATGGCACTCCACCGCGAACCTGAAGAGCCAAGGTCACACGTTGCATCTGCACTTGGCCTGATGACTCCGCTATTCGCTGAAAGAATCAAGTCTCCAGCCTGCGCCGCGAGGAAAGCGTTAACGCCGTCAAAGCCGAAAACAGCCTTGATAACGCTCAGTACCTTGAGGTTCAAAACAGGATTGGTTTTGTCGATGCTAATATCACTTGTAAATGCGGAATCGGCGACGTAGATTTTCTTAAAACGTTTTGTCGCAGAACCGAGCTCAGTAGTGTTGTCATCGAGAGGCTTAAGCACGTTTGCCTTCAGCTCAAACTCGTGGTCAGCAACGCGCATCAGATAGACATCCAATGGTGTAGCTCCGCCCGGTCCAAACTTCAGAGTGTCTTTGCTCAACTCTGCTAGCGGTTCAGCCTCTGGTACTCCGCCAGACAAAGCATGCACTCGGTAATAGCCATCGATTGCAGGAGCGTAGAATATTTTGGAATGAACTTCCTTCCATCGGTGGTTGTAGTAACCAAGAAGCCCATAGCCGTCAACTCTAGGACAGAAAATATGATTTATTGCTATCCCGCCATCCTTAGACAGCGTGCGGAAATACACGTAATTCGGACCATCGTTCCAAGGTCCTATGTCGCTGGGGCAAATCCAGCCTATTATCGGGTCCCATCCGCCATGTTCACTCAGAGGTTCTGACCAGGCGATGGCGTTTTCGTCGCCGCGTGTATGGGAGTTCTGGTGCGAGCCTATTCCGCCTGAGGCTGTTGGGCGTGGAATTCCTCGCTTTCCAAGCTTCGTCCGGGATAGTTTCTCAACGTTGACTGTGAATGTCCGCAGGCCATATAGGTAGTCTGCTATGCGTGGCGGTTCTTTGCCGAGATCAAGCATTATCTCCAGAACCCGACCATCGTCAAGTACTCGGTATTCTGCGCTTTCAACGCGAAAATCACTGTCAACGCCTTCGACTGGAAGCTCGACGTGCACTTTGTCGCCTGCAAGTATCGGAGAAGAACCATAGTCAAGGAGCGTAGACACCAAAGTAAGATGCTCTGCAGAATCTTTCAGGTAAGCCAAGAGAGACTGTGCGCGTAGATTACATTCATTGTCACTCCAGAGTTCCTCATCAGTTTCAGCATACTCTCGCAGTCCGTAGGCAGCCTGACTTGTCGCGTCTTCGGCAACAGCTGAATATCGGCGTCCGCCGAAGTAGAGTTTGTAGACATAAAAGCTGCATGCGTTAGATATGTTTCCGACTGACTGCGCGAAATCGCAGACTATTTCTATTCTGAAAATCTGAGTCCAGTCGAAACCAGATTGAATATTCTCCCATAGGTTAGCATTTGCTGAACCCACGCCTACCTCGTTGAGACGCCATTCGCCAGGAGCTGCCGTTATGCGTTTCGTAGCTGTCTTATCCGTTGCATCGAAGAGAATTATATTGACTGTCCCAGAATACGCTTTCTCAAGGTACAGCTGAAAGTCCAGCAGAGGATATAACTCAGCGTTTACGAGATGCCCTGGATTGAGAGAGAATATCGCCGCGCCATAGTATAAATTGTAACCATCTAGCTTTATGCAGTGTCCGCCCTCAGGACCGGGAGCAAAGAGGCTTATGAAACCAGAAGCAGAAGCCCAAACGCCATCTGAAGGCGTCAAGCTTTCGGTCCAATCTACTTTGTTGGCTGGCAGGCTTTTGTCCGCAATTCCGTTAATAGTTACCTTGTTGCGCACTCGCAGAATTTCCTTCTCATACTTGACGCCGTTATCGATGTTTTCAACTATTGCCGTGGAGTTTGTCTTGCTCAGCTTAGGGAAAAACTCGAATTTGCCATCTGGCGCCACACGGAAATCGTAGCCGATTACACCGCTCAGGTCTGCGGTTTCTGCAACGTACTTGAGAATATCCCAAAGCGGTGAATCCGTATATTCCAGCTTTGTATAGGTTGTGTCTGTGTTTTCAACTGTTTCTGTTCCGCCGCGGGTGTGGCTTAGTCCTGCATAGAAATCCATCAGGTTCTTTACGATATTTTCGCCTTTTTCATTTGCGTATGTTTTGGTGACTATTCGTCTGAAGAGACGTTCTCCCCAGCATCGTCCTGAAATGTTAACGTAGCTTTCTGTTGGAGTTGAGGTGTAGCTGACTTTTTCCACTCGCAACGTCATAAGCAGAGGACATGTGGCGCCTCTGCCAAGGCTTATAGTTCCGTCTAGACCAACAGTAATGGGCGATGCTCCACCTGGGCTGTATTTACCGTCGTGGTTATGGAGCTTAATCTCGTAACTGCTTACCTCCTTGCTGCAACCTAAGTGGACAAACAATTCAACGACGTCAGTCTGCGGAGGCGCTACTGCGCCAAAAACAAGTGCTATGGATGGAGCGACTGGTTCAGGCATTACTCAACACCTCTCCGATAGAGATCAGCTTCTTGGCTGCTGTTACTTCGATAAGTTGGAGCCGCTTGTTCTACTTCGGTTTGAATGCTGGTTCTGGTTGACCGCTGCCTTGGCTCCTCTACTGGTTGCAGAGTGCGCTGTCTGGAATAGGTTGACCCTGTTGTTTCTGTCTCTCCTGAGCGCTGAATACTACGAGTACGAGAAGGCACCTGATCCGCAGCGGTGTTAAAATTCTCCATACTCGTCGTAGCGTTGTTCATGCTGTTTGCGAAGGTATACATAGCCGCGGCTGCCGCCAAAATCACAGCAATTCCTACACCAGTTAACGCCAGGAATGTCGCGTAGCTTATGTTCAGGGCATTCTGAACCGCGGTTGCAAAGGCACATGCGGCAGCGTACACCTTATGCGCTATGGCCACTCCAGCTTCTGTTCGGACTAAAACACCCATCACAGTGACGAGCATCATTATAGAGTTGAAAACCTTCGCCTGCTCATCGTTCAACAGTCCAAACTGGTGAGCTATATAGCCCAGCGCCGTTCCAGTGGCGCCAATACCTGCCATTGCAGCACCAAAACTCTTGATGCGGGCGGTTAGGGCTTCTGCGTCTGCTTGGATGCGGTTAAACTCGTTACTTGCGCGGTTCACGGCTCTAATCGACACTATGATTTCTCTGAAGCTCACAAAATCGCCTCCGTTTTTGCCATGTCAATCGCTTGAACGATTATGGTCTCAAGAGTTGGAAGGTGCTGTTGAAGTGCAGGCTGAATAAATGGGCGTGCATGCATGTACCTGGTCCCGAACTCTACACAGTAAGCGTATACAGCTTCAGCTCCGACTTCAGCCACTAGCTCCTGCATCCGAGCAAAAATCGTACTTCTCAGATAGCCAGTTTTTACAGGAACTATCCGTTCAGCTTCAGCCTTAACCATCTGAGCCCACTCGTAAAGTTGAGCACGTACCCTCTCCTGCGTGGCAACATCGAATTTTCGCATAGCCTCAGCGAATTCCGCGAGACCTTGCACATCGATTTCAACGGTTACGGACATGCGTTCTTCGTTCCTGTTCAGCTTTCTTGGCTTCTTCTTCCGCCATTTCGTCCAAGGTGCGCAGTATTATGGAGAATTCGACGATGGTTTGTCTGCTTGTGCGGTTGTACTCATCTTCGGTCCATCCGAAGCGTTCGCAGAGGACGAACTTTGTGAGTCTTGGGTGGGGCTGTTTTCGTCGGATTGCGATGATAAAAAACGCTGTTCTTCGGGTTCCATGCCGTTGACTTTGTTATAGGCGTCGTTAAGTTTCACGCTTAGGCCGTAGGGTAGCTGTCCTTGGACTGCGCGGTTCTTGTTTAGAGGCTGGTTTGGCGGTTGACTGACGAGTGAAACCCACATCACCTCGCGCTGCACTTTCAAGACGTCTTGCTTTGGCACTTTGCCGAGTGCATCCATGTAGCTGAGGAGCACTCTCTCGTACTCGTACTGAGTGATCTGGCGGAATTCGTAGGTTCCTTCAAATTCGTCTCCGAAGCGCTTGTCGATTTTCACGGATTCTGTTTTGCTCATTTTCGGCGTCTCCTATGATGTGGCTATTGCCACTGGTCCCTTACTATCCCAGGTTGCGCGGGCTACGATCAGGTCGTCAAGCCATTTTTCAGTCACGACGTTTGACCATTTGCAGTCTGGGAAGGTTGCGTGGTTTGTTCCGGACAATCCGAATTTCAGGTCAAACTCTGTGTCGGCTAGGGCGTCGTCCATTTCGTCTTTGCTCTCAAATTCAAAGCGCACTTCGCCTGACAGTTCTCTGCGTCCGAAGGGAACGTATTTGGCAAGGTGGCCGTTGGTGCTGCGAATTACTGGTACTCTGCGCGGATGGTTGCTTATGTCAAATCTCCAGCCGACGACGCGAGTATCAGGAGTGCTGTCTATGCTGACGTCTGTTTCGTTGTGAGCTATGGCGCCGCCGTAGTCAGTGTAAGTTGCTCCTGTGATTTTGGCAGTTCCCGTTTGGAGGCTTTGCCCCATGAGGTCCATTGTCGCCTTTACGACATCGTCTATTTCGCAGGACACGCTGACTTTGCTCACGCGCATGTAGGCATAAATCAGGGACAGAATGTCTGTTGGTGATGCCCAAGTGCCCTTATGATAAAGTATTTGGCAGTTGAGTGTCTTGTTCAAGTCTATTTTAGCGTACTGCAGAAGATTTATGGGCGCTGCAGAAGGCACTATGAAGCCTATTCTCAGGTCGGGCGCGAAAGTTCCTTTCTTGATCGCTAGCAGGTCGTAGTTTCCTGAACCTCTGAGAAGCAGGTTGCTTGGATTGAAGCCTGGGTTTATGGTTTCGCAAGGCACGCTTAGCATTGCTGGGTTAGTCGGTGTGGTTCCTGGTATAGCTTCGTCTACGTAGTAGAAGCGCTGCTCATCTTGGCTATATGTTTCAACCATATTCTATCATTCCTTCTGATGACTAGGATACATTCTCGAAAAGCCACCCTCGAAACAAGAACTCCGTCTTGTACAAGAACGGCTTGACTTCCACGACGTCAACGGGTTTGTAACTTACGACGTCGCAGTAGGTGACCCCGTACACCTGAACTGTCAACTGGGAAAAGTCACAGTAGATAATGGCTGGTGTGATACCGTTGCTTGGATTCGTAGACGTCGCCAGCAGCCAGACATAACCGTTGGAATCAACAAAGTCCCTGCAGTTCGACGTTATGGTGACGGTTACGGCTTCATCAGTGCTGCCGCTTCCGGTCTGAACTTGCTGCCACGCCGAAGCTGAATGGTTCCAAGCCTTGATGGTTATGCCGTTCCCGGCTGGAGCAGTTGCGTAGCCCTCGAAGGCTAAAACAATCTTCTTCACGGATTGCTCCCGTGGACCTATCTTGAACATGAAAAGCATCATCGCATACTGACCGTTGACGCTGTGGCTCTTAGAGAAGCGCACATCATCGCTGTACCAGATACTCTGGTATTCCAAAGCACTCAGCTCACTCCAATAGGAACTCGATGGCGCCAACTCCGAAGCGGAACCTGCGGCAAACGCTTTGTGTGGATCTCCGCTGGGGTAACCAAGTCCCACGAAATTGTAGTGTGTCTGATAAGGCAGAGAACGGTTTTCGCGAATGATCGCCTCAATTTGCTCTGTAACCTTCTTCCTCATCATTCTGCCTTCATCAGCGCCTGGAATGACTTTGTCAATCGAATGCGAAGTGCATCTCAAAAAGAAGACCCGACGTCTCAAGCGACCAGTCAGATCAAGTTTCTGGTCCTGCACATCTGCCATGGCCAAGGTGATCTGAGCGTCATACTCTTTCAAGAGTAACTCGCGGTCGAAGGTTTCAGAGGCTAAAATCTTGGCGGTGTCTCCATTGTCCTTTACAATACGTATCCTCGTAGTAATCAGCCTTAAAATGGTGGTTACGGGGTCCTCCAGTTCGCTCAACTTGTGAGCAGCCTCCGCGCAACACTCTTGAAGTACATTTGCTGGTTGGCAAACATGAAGGGCGTCACAGTCTGAACTTCATAGTCTTCGCCTTGTCGCCTAATCTTGTCATGAACCCTTACTGGAAGGAAAGTGTAGAACGCCAAGTAGTCTTCCAGATAGTAGCCTGCCTCAATCATTACTTGCTCAGCCTTAAGCGAAGAAACAACTGCCAAAAGATCAAGCGGCGCGCCATAATCTACAGTCGCAGCAGTTTGGCGAACAGGATAGAGCATTACAGCTTCGCCTTTGCTTCTTAAAATCTTGGCAAACTGGGTTGTGGATTCCTCGTAGTGAAGAAACAACTGTGCAAGCCAGCAAACCGTCGCCATAGCCCACTTGTTTTCCACATAACTAAAGTCTGAGTGTTTGGCACCCCAGAACATGAACTCCTCGCTATACTTGCCGATGACTTTGACGCTGAACTCAAAGCTGGGTTGGTCATGGTTTCTGCGAATTCGCCAGAGGATTCCGCTTGTGACCGCGTCAAAGTAGTCGCATGCAACGAATCTGCTGACAACGTCTATGTAGCCAGCCCAGCAAACCGCGGGATTATAGGCTGGATAAATCGAGCTCGCCTTTATGCTGTTCAGGGAGTTGTAGACTTTTTGGCACGAAACGCTCCAACCTTCAACCTCATACAATCCTACCAGAGCGTAAGCGAACGGGTCATCGTAAACCTCATTTTCGCTTAAGCCGATCCTGTGCCATTTCCCATCCGAAGGGTCAAAGTTCAGCCATAGGTTTTCGAAACCTTCTCTGAGAAAATCAACAGCTTTACCGATTATGCCTTGGTAAGCGGCTGCATTGGCTACATCGTGCTTTTCTGCAAGTAACTGTAAACCTACGAGTCCATAGAAGCATTCAACATCCATCTGCAGAAGCCAAGCATCCCCAATCGTTACAACTCTAGCAAAACCACCGTAGACTTGCTGGTCTTGCATGGTTTTGAGAAACGTTGCTCCGGCTAGTTTGGCGCCGTCTAAGTAGCGGGTGTCATTTGTGACTTCGTAGGCTCTGAGAAGGGAAGGGATAGCTCTGCAGGCGTCCACGCTGTAGTAGTATGTGCTGGTTTCGTTGCTTTTGAACCCGCCATAGGCTTTTCTAGCTGGGTCAATGCACTGCTGCGTTAGAACCCAATCGGCTAGGCTCACGATTTTAGTGTAGATTTCTGGTTTTCTGCTTTCGAATTGTTTGGCGGAGTATGCCTCGCAGAGAAAGTCGATGGCGAAGCTGGCTGCTAAGGTGCCTTTTCCAAAAGCTGGGTCAGGTGTGTCAGGCGGAATCACGTAGATGTAGGGCGCGTAATCCATGACGAATTGGTAATAGGTTTCTGGCACATTGCCCATGGTTACACGCTCCCAACGTAGGGTTCCTTTAAACCGCTAAGAACCCGCTCAAACTCCGTCTGCAGCACACTCAAACTGGGCAGTGAAGATGTGGAACTGCTCAAGTCGCCTACGCTGAAGTTTAAGCCTGCAGCTGAGCCGCCAGTCAAATAGCAGACCGCGTAAATGGCAGCCAAAAGCGTTATCGCTTCCTTCTCAGGCTCGGTACAATCAGCGTAGTCTATGTCTTCGGAAAGCTCTAACTCCAAAGTGACCTGTGCACGCTTAATCATTTTAAGCACTTTAGCGTCAGGAATATCCGCTTCAGAAATATGCAGAACATCCCGAACGTCGTCTATGGAGACATCAGTCACTCTGTGCACCTCCATTACCGCGACCATCCGTTCCGCTGGTTGGTCCTTGGGGTTGAGCATCCCAGAGCTCCCAGCCAAATTTCACCGCGTTCTTGCGAAACTCTTCCGACCTAACCAACCCAAGCTCAGCAGCTTTAATGAGGTCGGCAGGCACCAGCTCAGGCGTTTCTGGACTACCAAAATTCAACCTAACCTTCGCCTTAACCGCATCAAACCCAGCTTGAGCAACAACCACCGAGAAAATCTCCCTTTCCACTTGGCGCTTGATGTACCGCTGGACAGGTTTGATGAGCATGTCCTGCAAATCTAAAGCTGCCCTTGCGCTCGCTTCGGTGAAGCCTGGAGTGCTAAACAACCTTGGCAGTGGCGTCTCGCATCCAAGGTAGAACTGGTTGACCATGTGGTCGATGTAGTACTCGAAACGGGCTCTCGGATCAATTGTGACTGGGTAGACACCAACGGATTTGGCGCCGCTGAAAAGCCACTGCCCCTCTTCAGGGCGGTTCTTTATCGCGTTCTCGTACTTCTTGATGGTGTCTTCTTTCTGGCCTTCCAGTTGCACCACAACGTCCGGTCCAGCGTACTTCGTGAAGATGTTTGGCAAAATCTTCTCTATCTTTGCCTTCATCCAAGCGTAACTCGGACGCTTATCAGTGTCAACCGTCAAGGTGTGCAAAAGAACCTGCAATAATCCAACACCAAAACCCGAAGGTACATCACTGCTAAGTCGCCAATGGATAACAGCTTCAGGTTTAAGCTCATTGCCTGCATTGCCGCCATAAGTGCTCTGAAGCTGGAAACCCGTAACTTTGTAGGGAATTTTCAAATCGGGAACAGAGCTGAGCCCGATACGTTGGACCGCGTCAATTGGCATACGAAATGCATCAGTTAGCCGTTCAGGCGTGAGTTTGAGCCAAAAATCGTTGCCACAGCCAATCAAAGGCTTAGCCATGTTATTTAGCAAGCCGTCTATGTTGATGTCTTCACAGAACTTGTCTACAACTACCTTAGCTTCTGAAGCCTTTTCGTATTTTTCGTCAGCGGTGGTGTAAAAGCCCATGCCAACCGTTGAAGCCGCCAGCAGGTCTACACTGCTTTTGCAGGTTGGGTCTCGGTCATAGAGCTTCATCACGTCTGATAAGGGAATGCAGGAAGTGTCAAAGAAAACTCTGCTGTTTGGAGATGCCACTCCATAAGCAGGCGAATAAGAGAGGACCTCACGGATTTTTCTGAAGACTTTGCTCATGACTGGTTCAACATAGACGATTTTTATTTAGCCCAAAAAAGAGGGGAAAAGACTTGTTTGCCTGCGATATCAGCCATGGCGTCTAAGTCATGGTTTGCTTTACGTTGGTCATTCGGGCAATAGCTTTGGAGCGGAGGATGCCAGCGCCAAATCTTGTGGTACCGCGTACACCGTATTTGCCTGTTTTGACGTCTTCCCAGTCTTCGACGGTGACGTCTCTTCGTAGTAGCATAACCGAAGCCACACGGGTATCAATCGCGTACATTGTTCCGTTAGGAACCAGAGTGCTTGACTGCACCTTCATGCCAAGTACGCTACCTATGGTGCCTTGCACAATGTCAGTTTCACTACTTGGCAGGTAGACGGATTTTACAAACTTGTCATCATTTAGCAGCTGATGAAGTTGCATCTCGTTAACAGCTAGCACGTTAGGATGCCAGTGTTCTCTTCGGACAGCTTCATGCAAGCTCAAAAGAGACGCCCAACTCGCCACTAAGCCGCCGCCAGCTAGTTCTGCACCGGTAGCCAAATCAGCTGCTTGAACTGCAGCATACAGCGCAAGAATGACTTCAGTTTCGTTTTGACCCAAAGCTCTACCCACGTTGTCGACGGCTTTACTCATTACATTCCAAGTAGCGTCTTCAAGGTATTCTCGGGTCCATTCGTCTGAAGCTTCTGCCAACTGGTTGGTGTAGATGTCCACCGTAGAGGGTTTCTTAGAGCTTAACCTTGTAACCGCTCCTTCCGCATAGCGGTAGCCAACTGCTCCAGCATCAAGCGGAAAACGCTCCATAACCTCAGTCGTCGGCATAACAGCGATTATGTTTCTGCCAATGAGCTCAGGCCATGCAGAATCAACCATAGTGTCGTGCATTCTGCCCAGGGCGCTTGCCATATCGCTAAAGAAGCCTTCTTTGACACCCATCTGAGCATAACGCTTAAGGAACGGGTGATCTGCCTTCTGCTTGAGCTTCTCGTAGACTTCCCGTTGATCGTTTGGCTTTGCCATTAAGGCTTCAAAAAGTCTTGGTTTCATTTAGGGTCACTTCTGGACATCGATGAAAAGCAGGTCACCATCGGCTGTAGTTGATTCAAGAGCTGCGCCAAGTTTGCGGTTGTAGAATATGGTATAGGTTGCTGCTCCGCCTTCATTCACTGGTTGGTCAACGAGTTGAGTGACTTTTGCGTCTGCAGCGCTACAGACTGCTTTACCCCGAGTTATAGCCCCGTTAGCGGTGACTTTGACCCTGCCACGCTTAAGCACTGGGCACATTGCCCCTAAAGCAACGGTTTTTGTGGCTATGCCCAAAGCGTCGTCTCCGCCTGGACTAGGCGAAACCTTATCGTCAGCGCTCAAGTAGACAGGAGCGCCTTTGGTGATTGCAGCCGCAGCCTCAAAAGACTCTATCACAGCATTTGGATCATCTGTTTCTCCTGCAGCCATCCAGCTTTTGCCTGTTTTATCGGCCATTCAAAATCAAATCGGTTCTTGGTTTTGAATTTCCCAAAGTTCGTCCTTTGGTACTCTTCCCCACAAAAGTGAGCATAAACACAGCTTAGCTGCCTCCAGCCCTCTGCTCTAACTGCTGAACCACCCTTCGCAGCTCTTGACACATGCGCTGAGGTCCCAAACTCCAACTCCGCTGAACCATAGGCACAGGCAGCACCAATTCGATTAGTTTAACGGCTTCGGAGACCGCTATCATCTTGGGCGGGTTCTTCAGCAAACCGCCACCGAGCAACTGTTTGCGCAAGTCTTCAATGGTTTTTTGCGCCTCAGTCAGCTTGCCTTCTGTTTGAGAGAGCTTTTCTTGAAGCTGCTTATCTTCGAGCTTTTCTAACACCTGCACGTTAGTCTCGGGAACACCTGGCACAGCCACTAGGCTTAACTCGGCATTGTGAAGCCCGTGAGGAACCTTGCCGTCCACGATGTCGATGGCTTCGTAATCTGCGCCTACGCTAACATGCTGGATTAAACCCTTGCGAATTTGCTCTGCAACCTGTTCATCGTAGATTTCCGCTTCATACCAGAGGCTATGACCATCCCAATCGGTTTTGATTACTTTGCCGATTGCGTTTGGTACAGAGACATGCTCAATGTAGACAGGCGCATTATCCAGCTTGCCCGTGAAGGCTTGGAGTTCTTCGGAAGTGTAGATGTTCAGGTTGCGGCTCATGCCAGCAGTCATGGCTACACCCCTAATTTTCAGAGGCTTATCGGCCATCTTCTCAAGAACACTAAAAGGCAAAACAGCCGATAGATGCTCCAGCCCACGCTTGCAGCCTTCGCATGTGGGTTTGGCGCCTTCTTGGTTGGATGTTTCATTCTCTGGCATTAAAATCAAAGAAAACGTTAGGAACGGAAAGCTGAAATAGATTATTAGCCTAATTAGGATAATATCGTGTTTAGGACAAGCTCAGGAAAAAGAAAATTATGAACCTCACAGAGCGGGAGCGGATTATTCTTCAGCTTGCAAAGCAAGGTCTAAGCGATTATAAGATAGCCCGCAAAATGAGCATTGACCCACCAAACGTAACCCGCTCGCGCAAAAATGCACAAAGGAAACTGGTGAGGGCATGGGTTGACATTGAATGGGCTGGTCGAACAGGCGTTAATATTTCTGATTTTAGCTCAAGCTTCAGTAGCGATGATATATATTCCTTTTTCATGTAGCACACAAGTTGTAGAAAAGCACCTGTAAACATAGCCTTATCAAACCGCATACTCCAAAAAAGATCAAGAAGCCTCAAGGCAAAAAAGATCCAGAGGCGAATATGTAGAGCTTCACTCTAAAATGCTGTTTTCTAAATCTTCTTGCGATGAAGAAATCGTAGCTGACTCTTGAGAGACTTGGTCACAGACTTAGAAGAAATTTGTGCAAATCCACAACTCTTTGCGCCAGTAGAAAGCTTCTTTCGGCCAGAGATCAAAATGATTCCTAAAACTTATTTATTAAAACGACATAATAGTAAGTGGCGGGAAAAATGCAGACATCAGAATTGTTCATAAATGGAAAATGGGTCAAAGCGAACAATACCCAGTATCAATCAGTTGAAAGCCCATCAACGGGAGAATTATTAGGAAAAACGCCAATTGCTGACGAAAAAGATGTTGCGAAAGCAGTTGAAGCTGCAAGAGAGGCCCAAGAAAAATGGCGTTTGACGCATCATCTTGAAAGGTCAAAGTTACTCCTCAAATCGGCACAGGTCATTGAAAATCGCGCGGACGAGCTTGCGCGTCACATATGTCTTGAACAAGGAAAGCCAATTAGTGACGCGAAAATAGAAGTTCAAGGATGCGTTGATTACTTCAGGGGAGCTGCTGAAGACATTAAGCGCTTAGAAACAGCGGTCATCCCGTCAAATGACCCAAACAAAAAAGTTTTTACGTTCCGAGAACCGCTCGGTGTATTTGCAGTAATAACGCCATGGAACTTTCCATTTGATTTGCCATGTTTCATCTTGGCACCTTTGCTAGCATCAGGCAACTCTTTCGTTTTCAAACCAGCAGAGCAAACTCCCTTGTCGGGCGCACTGATTGTTGAATGTCTAAATGAAGCAGGTTTTCCCGAAGGAGTGGTTAATTTGGTCCAAGGTCCGGGTGAAACAACAGGAGAAGCATTAACTTCGAGTGAGGGTATTGATGCAATTGCATTCACCGGTTCAATTGAAACAGGCAAAAGAATTGCTGGTCAAGCAGGCAAAACGATAAAAACGCTACTTTTTGAACTCGGGGGTAATGGACCTACTATAATCCTGGATGACGCAAACTTAAAAAACGCTGTAAATGGTGTTTCACTGAGTTGTTTCATGAATTCTGGACAAGTATGTAACTCAGGGGAGAGAATAATAGTATCTGAATCCGTATATGACAGGTTTGCCAAAGAAATGGTGAAAGCGGCGTCTGCAATGAAGCTTGGAAATCCCCTTAATGAAGAAACAACTATGGGTCCGTTGATAAATGAAAGTCTCGTCCAGAAAGTAGAGTCACATGTTCAAAAGGCTGCTGAATCCGGCGCGAAAATTGAATATGGCGGGCAGAGAGCCGATGGCTTTCCTACGAAGTTGTACTTCCCGCCGACCGTGTTGACAAACGTAACTCAAGAGATGCTTATAGCTAATGAAGAGACTTTTGGTCCAGTCTGCCCTATGATTAGGTGCTCCAACATCGACGAAATGCTGAAAGTCGCAAACTCTACCGAATACGGCCTTATGGGAAGCATATACTGCGATAAAATTGATGAAGCATTTTACATAACTGAGCGTCTGAAAACGGGGACTGTCGCGATAAACACTCCGAGCGCTTACTGGGAGGGTCGCTTGCCTTGGGGCGGAATGAGAAAAAGTGGTCTAGGCCGTCAAGGCGGAATGTATTCTTTATTGTCGATGACCCAGTTGAAAACGGTAATCGTTGACGTCTCCAGAAATGTATAGAAATCTTATCAATCGCTATTTCCTCCGTAAGAAATCCAAGATAGCAAATGATACGCCGAACATTGTGAGTACTGCCGCAACTAACTGATACAAAAGATTCGTATCAGTTACTGAAACAATCAGAATATTGGACCACACTCCAACCAATATGAAAACAAATAGTGTGATAAACGAAAGCGCGAATGCTATTATTAGCCTGGACAGGGTTTCAGCAATATTCTTGTTTTTCTGTTCCAATGCTTTCTTTTCCTCAGTAATCATTCCCATATTGCGCTCGAGTTCAAGGTTTTTCAGTTCTGCGGCAAATCTTTTGCTTCGCTCTGGAGTAGTCCTGGCAGGCATTGACCAGAGGCACTCGTCATATATGTCAGCGACTATCTTTTCAGACATATCCCAGTTCTTATACACAGCCAGAAATGCTTCACTCATGAATACTGTCAGGAACATTGTGTGCAAGAAACTCCCGTCATCAAGCCGCTGCTTTTCATCGCAAATCCATCGAAGAGCCTTAAAAACAAGATGAGGCTCTTGAGTAAGAAAAGGTACATTTGCGGATACAATCATGATGCTATAAAGAACTCTCATTGTATCTACGTGGGTTCCCCACATGCCATCTGACTGTTGCGTTTCTAGAAATCGAAAACCTTGTGGAATTGTCTTCTCTAGTTCACTTATCAACTTATTACTTGGGTCTTTCTGCTTACAATATTGGTAAAAAATAGCGAGTGCTTCAAGGACTTCAGCCGTTTGGAAGAAAGTGTCCCACCAAATCAATTCCTCGCCTTCCAACACTTCGGGAGAAGAAGAGTGAACTACACTCTTGACATGTAACAAATATTCAGCTATGCACTGAATCTTCTCCCTGTTCTTGTTTTTTCTCTGCGGTTCATTTAAGCTCGTGGCGATGTCTTTAAACTCGTTTTCTATATATAGTGCAGTAGTTAGAATTTGGGCAACATCAGAAGGCCCAAAAGGGAATCTCACATCCTTCTCCCAACAATCAAATCTACTGTACAGCCACTCCATCGCAGATTTTGTTGAATCCTTTATCTGATTAACCTCATTCTGGCTAAAATTATTCTTATAAAATCTGAGACAAAACAAGAGTGACCGAACTATTACGGCTGTATCCCAGGTTACGTTTTCCCAACATAGCATGCCAGCACTTGGAGTCCTAGCTTTGTTCAACAGCCAACGAGCGACATTTGAACACTTGTTTTCAATCTCACTTGATAGGGCTTTGTTAGGCTTTGAACTGGTCAATGCCTGCTGCATTTCCGAAAGAAACATCATTGACAAAGCAGATTCCCAACCGCTGTCACTCTCCTGGGCGAGGATTGATGTATGTGATTTTCCCAATAGCCATTTGGCAGCCGGCACCATGTATTGCTCGAAAAGGATATCCTTTAACTTCTTGTCAAAGGGGCTAAAGGGAAGATCGCTCATGTTAAGTCTTTTCTCTATTATAATTCGAATAGCAAGATTAAATTTGCGGTCACATTTTTTTTCACACATAAGGCTTATTTCGCTATTAAGCCATAAAGTAGCGATGGGAGAAAGCATGTTTCAAGAGGCGCTTCTTTCAAGAGTAATGAAGAATTTCGCCGTGAACCAATCCATCAATAATTCACGCATAGATTTCTCTGTCCCTGGTTTTTTCTACGAGCTGGACAATTGGCAGAATGAACCTGTTGTGAAGCCTTTCTTTGTAATAAAAACCAAAGGTTGCAGCTACAAACTCAAAACTGGAGGATGTTCGGTTTGTGGATATAATTTGGAATCATCAGGAGGAAAAGACATTCAAGAGAAACTGATCCTTAACCAAGTTCATATTGCACTAAGCTTCGTTAAAAGCCTAAAACCAAGAATGGTTGCGATAACTCCAGTCGGTTCTTTCTTAGATGATGAAGAGCTTCCATTTAGCGCTAGAGAACTGATTCTGCAAGAGCTTAAACCTCTTACGCATCCGTTCCTACTTCAAATCGAAAGCCGACCAGAATACATTATCCGCGCCGAACATAGAGGAGAACTTGATGCATTGTCAGGTTTCGTAGGACAAAAGAAGATCGCTATTGGCATTGGCTTGGAAACATCTAGCGACCTTATTAGAAAGTATTCGATTAACAAAGGCTTTGATTTTAGTTCATTTACTCAGGCGTCACAAATATTGCATGAACACGGTGCCCTTGTAATAGCCTATTTATTACTCAAGCCTCCGTTCTTAAACGAAAAACAAGCACTTGACGATTGCTTGAAATCCATTTCTGATTCTTACAAAAGCGGGGCAGACCTAGTTGATGTGTCGTTGTTGCGTGTATACCCAAATACCATACTTAGTTGGCTCTTTGAAAGAAAATTGTATCGTCCGCCTTGGCTATGGACTGCAGTCAGACTTCTGAAAGAGTTGCCCGATGAATTTAAACGTAGTACGGCTGTTGCCACATGGGGCATCCCGCCTTATTCTGAAAACCTGCCATACAACTGCCCAAAGTGCTCTGAAACAATAAACTGGTATCTCCAAATGTGGAGACTCACTAGAAACAGAGAATTGCTAGATGCAGCATTCAACTTTGATTGCGCCTGCAAATCAACTTGGGAAAATGAAATAGGCAACGAGGGCGGTTCTCTACATAAGACTTTTGAGGAAAACTACAAGAAGTTGCAGGGAATTCTTTCAGAATAAGTGTCAAAGTTTCTAAGGTCTTAATAGATTAAGTGGGGCTCCGATGAGATCAACAATGAAGTCACTCCAAGTTAAGGAGATTCAAGATGCTTCCAAGCGTTTCAAGAAGGCATATTGGGTTTTCTTGGGTGTTCGAACTATAGATTTTGTAGACGTTTCTTATATGGTTCCAATCAACCTTATCCTGACTGGTGATTTCGGCACTGAATTGCAGTTTGCAAAGAGTCGCGAGATTTTTGCTCTGAGAAGCAAAAAAAGCCGTTTGTTAGGAAAGATTGGACTGTTGAAAGCTACGACACTGAATGTAACGTTTTCGAAAAGCTTGCTCAATTGCTTGAGAAAAAGTTGGAAAAATATGAAGTCGCATATTTCGTGTGCTTTGGTACTCCTAGAATTGTAGAAAGGCTGAAGAAACGTTTTGGTCGCAAAGTTAGAATTCTTTCTCCATCTTCTAATTTACGTTGTCTTTTCAGTGATAAACTGTTTCAATATCATTCATTTTCTAATTTGGGATTACCAATGCCAAAGTCAAAATTTGTTTTAATGGAAAACGAGACCTACCACGAACTCGCTAAAGACCTCGGCAACAGTCTTTTTATCCATTTCTCAAGAGGCGATTCAGGTTCTGGAACATTTCTATGTAAAACAGCTGAGGAATTTGCGGGGATTAAACGAAATTGTCCCACCAAAGAGGCGATAATCTCGTCAAGGATTCATGGTATAAGTATAAACATGCATGCTGTTGTAATTGATCATAAGAAATCAATAGACGTAATCCCATCGCAACCGAGTATTCAATTGGTAGGCTTCAAGAATCTAGCTCGAAGGGAAACAATTTGGACTGGAAACGATTTTGGAGCTGCTTCCGATATATTGAAAGACGAGACGATTGGCAAGCTGAATGATGAAATTACTGCTATTGGAAAGTGGATGGGCTCAAAAGGATGGAGAGGTCTTTTTGGTGTCGATTTCGTCAAGAATCACAATGGCGAGATTTACCCAGTTGACATTAATCCGCGTTTTCAAGGAAGCACCCAAGTATTGGTGGAAGGTTGTCTCAAATGCGGGCTACCTCCTTTAACTATGCTTCATATTCTCCAGTTTCTAAAGTGCCCGATATCTGAGCAGCTCATTGAGAAAATGAGAGCTCAGGAAATTCATCCAATAAAAGGCGCTTTAATTGTTCCTCACAATCTTCTGCAGTCAAGAAATAGAATCAAGAATTTCATAAAACCTGGCGTTTACTCCATTGATGTAGACGGCAACCTGATGTTCAAGAGGGATGGCTACAAGCTTTCTCATTGCAAACTGCAATCGGATATCCTATTAACTAGTGGTGTTCCTATTCAGGGATTATACATCGATGTAGATTGTCCTATTTTAGAAGTTCAGACGTTAAGCAGAATTGTTGATGATTCGGCCATAAATGTAAACTCTCTAGGGAAGAGAATCATAAAGTCGGTTTCTTCAATGATTTACCAAAAGGAAGATATCACCTAATGAGTCTCAACTGCTTTCAAAATGAAATAGAAAAGACACAAAATTGTGTTTACGGTCTTGCTTTGTTCATTTGAACCTATGAAGAAGGAAGGGTATCTAGCCTGAGAATATCTTCGCTCTTTTCACGTCTCCTAATTATTTCCCATTCGCCTTTGTCAATAAGGCAAACTGGGGCTCTTGTTTTGATAAATTGCCAAGACAAAGACACGTTATAAGCCCCTGTGTCGAGAATTGCTAATAGATCACCCTCTTGGATCGGAGCCATGTTAAGGTCGTATCTTATTACATCTTCGTAAGCACACAACGGTCCAGCGATATTCACTTTCTGAGTTTTTCCCTTTCGAAGAACCACTGGTACGACTCTTTGCTTGTTAAATTCAGCGTCAGGAATCAAGTTAAATCCGGCATCTGTCAAAACCCAAGTTACACCGGCAACCTGTTTAACAACCACAACTTTAGTAATAAGTAACATAGCTGAGTATACTATTGCTCTTCCTGGTTCCAAAATGAGCAACGGCAATTCTTTAAGATTGTCAGCAAAAGTGCATTTTAATCTAGAGCATATTGTTTTTGAATAATCTTCGAATGAAGGCGGCGACCAATCAGTTTGAGAATAGGGAACAACCTCTTTGACGGCAAAACCTCCACCTATGTCAATAATTTCAGTTTTTAATCCAAATCTCTTGTAGATGGAGGTTGCTAACTCAACCATGGAATCAATCGAGGTTTCATACTGAGCAGTTCCTCCAATTTGAGTTCCAACATGAGTATGAAGACCCACGAATTTTATTCTCTTTTCCTTTGATATCACTTGGCACTCATCAATTATCTGCTCAGCAGTACTACCAAACTTATTTTTCAGGGGATTTCTAGTTAGAGATGAAAGCCGAAAACCGACATTTGCGCTCACCCCGTCGTTACGAACAATGCTGCAAATTTTTCCCAGCTCGCTAAACGAATCAACATTAATGACGCGCACGCCCATTTTAATTGCAGTTCTGAGCTCGTCCTTCGTTTTGCAAGGTCCATTAAAAACAATATGTTCAGGGTTAAGGTTCACCATTTCAGCAATACTAAGCTCAAAAAGAGAAACCACCTCGGCCCAAGCGCCTTCTTTTTTGAGTATTGCACAAACACTTGGAAGATAGTTCGTTTTATATGAGTATGCAACTGCAACGTTTGAATATTCTTTGTTGAAAGCGTCTCTAAATTTCCTGAATTGGTCTATTAACTGGTTTTTTGACAATAGATACAGTGGAGTGCCAATTTTGTCAGTCAGCTGCTTAACGTCTACGCCTTCGACCAAAAGTCTACTTTCCCTTCGTCGAACATACGATTTCATGAGTCATTGTCGCCTTCTTTTTGATGATAGAGAATCAATATGTCCTTACCAGCCTGCTAGCCTGCTCCCAACATGCAACTCGTAAAGAGTTGCATTTAAGTTTTTTTAGCTATTAGTGAAACAGACAGAAACTCACCGCTACTATAAGATTCTTCGTCCTATCACAATTTGAGCTGGATTATACTTCTGAATTTTTCTCTGTTTCCCCCCAAGCTTCGGTAGCGAATCTTGTAAGAGCCCAATGCCAGCCCCTTTTTTCAGCAACGTGTCCACCTAGCTCCTTTTCCAAACGCTTGTTCATTCTCAGAAGCCTTCTGCTAACTTGATGTCGCGCAATCTTGAACTGTCTAAGCTTAGCGGTCAGTTCTTTTGGCAACAAACCTGGGGAACCTGCTTCAAAGAGCAACCGTAGAATTTCTCGATCAACTTCATCATAGCAAGCTATCCGCTCGATTAGTGACTGCTCAAAATTGAAAGAACCCTCAAGGCCAGCAAAGATCGTTCGCAACATCAGTTTAACCTCTTCAATCTCTGATAGGGTCTGTTTGAGGAGCTGCTGGTTATACTTTAAACGTCCTATCTTATCGCTTTGGCTACGTTTCTTTTTTTGGTTTTGAACAGGTTTTTCGCTTGCTTCCATGTCAAAATGCACACTCCAAGAATTCTTGTCCATCAACTGATGGCAAAACTAACACTAGGTAATCAGGACCAAATAACTGCAAAAAAGCGACTTCTGAAAAGCATGGACTTTTCCCATGCCCTGCGATAGGTGCCAAAATGCCTTTTGAACGGCTTTTTACTGCCATTAACGCGATTATATGCTTGAGCTGTTCGCAGTAAATCCTAAGAAACATAACTCTTGCCTCCTTCTGCAGAAGTCTTAGGTGCCTCTTGACCTTCAAAATCAACAAGCTTGCCCAAAACGTCGGCGACCTTTCCTAAGTCATAGCCGATTTTTTCCAACTTCGCAAGGCTGCCAGAAATCTTTTCTAAATCGCTGAGGACATTATCGAATTGCCCCTCAAGTTTCTTAACCCGCTCTGGCATTAGCAAATACTCGACCGCGGCATCACGGCCAAGATGATCAAGCTCGCCCTCATCCTCACCTGGACTATCATCGATAACACGTTTTGGAGTACTCACCGCAAAATACCGATTCAAAAGATTAGCAACTGGATCATCAATGCCTAGCTCATGACGCTTGTTAATTGCGCCTTCGCCTAAAACGCAGCCGTACTTGCTCATCAAACCTTTAGCGACGCGGTCAGCCAAGTTCTTAGCAGAAGTCACCAACTCCCCTGGACTTCGACCATACAAAGTTTCAACATGAACAATCCACGATGTCGTAGTATGCCGCACCTTAACACCTTGCTCCAACCCAAGAAGCGCGGTCCAATTTTGCATTTCAACCCGCTTAAAATCCCCTAATGGATAAACTCCCTCGCGCAAAACGGGAAACTTGAAAAAACACCGATGAAGGCGAAAGACGCCGCTGCTGAAAAGTACTCCCTCACATGATATGAGAAAGTTTTGACCTTGCTCCGTTAGCTCGTAGTCTACAAAGTTGCTACGCTTCAGCCTGCGAATTAAGCCTGCCTTTTCCAGCTTCTTCACGTAGTAAGCAACATGCTGTTTCTTCCATCCACGGGCACGCCCTATCTTGGCAGGATACATCTTCACCTCAATGCCCTTGAGGATAGGAATGACACGGGTGCGAACGGTACAGAAGTCAAATTTGACTTTTGACTTTGAAACCGAAAAATTTTGACTTTCACCAGCGTTAACCATACAAGTACTCCTAAAAGAAAAGCTCCAAACGATTTGTACCGCAGCCATCTGTGTATTTTGCACGCAGAGGCAAACCGACCTTCAGAACTTCCTTGAAAATAACGTCTTTGCTGGCGCCACAGCGTTTGCTTAGCTTTTCAAGGACGGCGTCTTGTTGCTGAACGGTTAGCTCCTTCCAGTCTACGAGGAAAACTCTCTCGGTTTTATCGATGCCTTGCAGGGTTGCAGGTTGAGCGATAATGCTTTGGATCGGGACTTCGCCGTCTGGAAAGACGTCTCCCCAGACTGCTTTGCCTTCAGCATTCAAGTAAGCCCACGTTCGGTATTTCCTCAAATGTGGGCCTCCTTTGCTTGCGCTCGAGGCTGGAATCTAGAGCAAGCATCGGTTGACGCTATTCGACCAACTGATTTTCTGCCCTGCAAAGTGGGCTCAGAGCAGCGGCCACACCAAAACAGGCAGTCCATGCACTGAAGAGCTTGAATAGAAAAGTCATAAAGCAGCCTAACTCTTGAAATATTAAAAAATAAGAGAAAAACTGTAGTAGCTTTTCTCGTGAGAGTAAGCGCCGCCGAAAGGACTTGAACCTTTGACCGACTGGTTAACAGCCAGCCGCTCTACCTGGCTGAGCTACGGCGGCACATCAGAATGTGCATATGCACTTTCAGTTTAATATAGACTATTTAAGGCTAGCTTTTCGGTAGAAGCTTGCGATTTCTTGTCTTGCTTTGCGTTTGGCTACCCAGGCGAAGATTTTGTAGGCGCCTTTTAGCGCTGGGCTGTACCATCTGCCTCCGAATGCCATGTTGATGAGGTTGTCTACCCAGCGGAAGTCGTGTTCTGCGCATTGGATGAGGAGTTGGTTGTGCAGTTCAGTCAGTGCGGTGTCTTTGAACCAGTCTTCGTTTTTCAGCTTGCCCAGCGGAACAAAGAACAATGGCACGATTAGGCTTCGGCAGTCTTTGATGTCGTCCATTATCTCCATTGTTTTGAGCAGGTCATCTTCGGTCTCTTCTGGAAGTCCCACGATTAGCGTTCCTGCGGGAACCAGCAGGTTATCGTGCATGAGCCCCATGCCTTGCTTGATTACTTGTGGCCATTCCTCGGCTTTGAACGGCAGCGCTTTGGCGGGCATTATCTTCTTTGCTAAGTTGGCAGAGCCTGTTTCTATGCCGATTTCTACACCCCACCAAGCCTGTTTTGCACGTATGATTTCGGAGATTTGGGCAAAGAGTTTTGGCTTCGATGCCACAGCTGCCAGAGAGCAGTGGCTCCAGCTTATGCTGTCTATTTTTTTCATAACTGCCTCGTGCAGTTGGAGCAGTTTCTCGTCGTTTGGCACGGTGTTGCGAGAGCCGTAGAGCATGACGTCTTCGCCGTGTATTGTGGCTCCGTGGTTTTTGCCGAGGTTGATGTTTATGTCGATTTCGCGCATAATTTTGTCAAGCGGATACCATCTTAGCGGTCTAAGCGTCACGTTGCAGAATTCGCAGCCTCTGCAGCATCCACGTCCGATTTCAACTAGTCCGTTGACTGAAGGCTGAACGATGTCGGGGATGTCTTCGAGTTTGGGCACATCGCTGATGCTTACTTCGTAGTTCGGTGGCAGTTTTTCGCCGTTTAAGGCAGCTTTGAAGATTTTTGCAAGGACTTTTTCAGCTTCACCTTCCACGATGCAATCTATGCCGTTTTTTTCGGCGAATTCGGTGCGGTAGCGGAACTGCCATGCTCCTGGTCCACCAACGATTATTTTTAAGCCTCGTTTTTTTGCTTCTAGTATTTCGGGTTTGGCGAAGAGTCGCCTGAAGTATTCAGCTAGGTAGGGTTCTTTTTCGAACATGGCGGCTAGGGTGCTGGATGCTGGTCCTAAACCGAATGGGTCCGATGACGTGTATGCCTAAAACTTTGGCTTCGGGGAGGAACTGTTTGAGGTGGTTGGGGCTGACTGTGGCGACGTTGAATCCTTCTTTTAGGAGTTGGGCTTCTGCTTTCCGAAGACCATATGGTGCGGCTGTGGGAATTCCGTGTTTTGTTTTCATGTTGGGGAAAAACAGGTAGCTGTAGAACCATTCTGGGATGAAGTTGGGGGGAGCGCAGGTTCCGAAGCCTAGGAATTCGTTGCTGTGGTAATCGCTCATTAGCGTTCGGTCGCTGGTTAGAAGTATGTCAGCCAATTTTTTTCTTACGCCTCTGTAGGTAGTTAAGATTTTCTGTTCATAGGTAAAAGCTTTTCGTGCGTGCGACTTTTGGAGAAGCCTGGTCAGCAATTTGCTTGTCGATGGTTGCTGTCAGTTGCTTGTCTTCTTTTCTGCTGGCTGCATGCTTTTGGGCTGAGAATCCGCCAATAGCGACCTCCCCCTATAGGTTTCTGCAACGAACCCCTAAAAGCATCCAAATATGTTCGCGCTGCCTGCTCACGGAGCCCACCCCCTCCCTTATTTATAGACTGAAACGCATAGAGAACTGCAGTGTGACTGGGCAAGTTGTGCGGTTTGTTTTGGTTTTCGGGAATTGTTTTTATTTTCCCCTGACTAGATATGTTTGTAGGAGTAGTTTGTTATGGAGTTTAAAGGCAGTCAAACTGAAAAGAACCTCTTAGCCGCGTTTGCAGGCGAGTCGCAGGCACGTAACCGATACACGTTTTTTGCCAGCGCCGCCAAAAAAGAAGGCTACGAACAAATCAGCGCCATTTTCTTGGAAACCGCTGACAACGAGAAGGAACATGCGCAACTCTTCTTTAAGCACCTGAAAGGCGGAATGGCCGAAATCACTGCTGCTTACCCCGCAGGCGTGACCGCGACAACGGCGGAGAACCTGAAAGCCGCGGCTGATGGCGAAAAATTCGAGTGGACAATGCTTTATCCGAATTTCGGTGATGTCGCCGAACGCGAAGGCTTCGCTGAAATAGCGAAAACGTTCCGCGCAGTTGCCTCAGTGGAGGTTTACCACGAACGCCGATACCTGAAGCTGATGGAGAATGTGAAGCAGAACAAAGTCTTCAGCAAAGGCGCCCCCATAAAGTGGAAGTGCAGGAACTGCGGCGCAGTAATCGAGGGAACCGAGGCACCAGCGGCATGTCCCGTCTGCAGTCACCCTAAAAGCTACTTTGAAGTCTGGACAGAAAACTACTGAGCATCCAGTTCCCTTTTCTTTTGTAACTGCTTTTTTTCGTCGTCTCGTTTCTTTAAACCAAAACCTTATTGAAGCAACACCAACAACAACTGCGGTATTCAGGCTGCCGAGAAAATGTCTCTTGAAGATAAACCTTGGCTACTCCGAGAACTCCTTGATTTGCCCTATTTGCCCAGCCCTTTAGCCGTAATCGACGCCGCCTTGAACGCAGTAAACCTCAAGGGAGAGGGGGTTTTTGCCGATTTAGGCTGCGGAGACGCCACCGTGCTGGTTCGCGCTGCACAAAGGCGCGATTTTTTCTGTGTGGGCTTCGAAATTGACCGTCGGTTGCTGCCTGAAGCCAAGCGAAACATCAAGCGGGCAGGGCTATGCAACAAGGTCGATGTGGTGTACGCGGATGCGTTCACGGTTGATCTTTCAGGGTTTGACGTGATTTACGTGTATCCCTTCCCACCTATTGCGCTTCGGCTTTCAGAGAAGCTGCGCAGTGAATGCAAGAAAGGTGCCGTAGCACTGGTCCACGACTACCCTTTGCCTACCCTTGTTCCCTCTGAGATGGTGCAGGTTCCGGAAAACGAGTTGCACACGCACAAAATCTACGTCTACAGGTTCTAAAACAGCTATTTGCCTCTCTTGTAAAGTCCCACAAGTTCACCCTTTGCGAGGATGGTGCCTTGCATTGCTTTTTCTACATCTCTCTTCCTCGTCGAGTTCGGGTGCAACACGAGTTTCGTGTCTAAAGCGTAGACTTTGAAGAAGTACCTGTGTGTTCCCGACGGCGGGCACGGTCCGACGTAAGAGCTTTGTCCTGAGCTGTTCAAGCCTTCAGTTCCGGGGATGCTGTGTTCTTCGATCTTGTTTGTCGGCGGAATGTTCCAGACTACCCAGTGGTCGAAAGTGCCTCTGGGCGCGTCAGGGTCATCAAGAATTAGAACCAGACTTTTAGTTCCCTGCGGCACGCCGTCAATTGTCAATGGCGGATTTACTTCGTCGCCGTCGCAGGTGTACTTCACTGGGATAAGCTTGTTGTTTTCAAACGCTGAGCTTTTCACGGTTAGGTCTGCCATAAAACTCGCCTTTTCCTAAAATCCACTCTTACTATGAAGGTTCAAGCAGAAAAACTTATCGCGGGTGAAAGCCAGCCAAGTCACTTGCACAAAGGCTATTAAGAGAAAGACGCAGATTACTTCCAAGGAGGAAACTCCAAATATGTGCGGCATTTTCGGTTTCATTCTCAGAAAACCAATATCCATGACCAAAGTTCTCAGAGTTCTCAGCAAGCTGGAAATCAGCAAGTACCCAGGAGAAACTCAGCCAGTCGGCGGATACGGCGCAGGTGTTGCTGTGATGCTGTCCGACGGGAACATAATTTCGGAAAAAGTCGGTAAAACAGCGGATTCCCCGGTTGCCCAGCTTGCAGAAATTGTGAAGCCGAAACTGAGCGAAGCGGCGGTCATGCTGGCGCATGTTCGGTTTCCAAGCCCAGAGCTCATGGGCACCGTGAAGTTCAAGGAAGCTGCCCAGCCCTACGTTGAGAATTTCGAGCGCGGGCTAACGGTGGTTTCAGTACATAATGGCAAAGTGGAGAACTGCAGTGAACTCTTGGCTAAGCTGAAAGGTCACGTTTTCGAAAGCCAAAACGTCGGCTTTGTGGATTCCGAGGTGATTCCGCATTATTTCGGAGAAATGCTGAACGAAACCGAGAACACAAATGCTGCAGTGTACGACCTGTTGTTCATGCTGAAGGGGTCAAATGTTGCGGCGTTGCTTCAGGTGGAAGAGGAAAACGCCTTCCTGCATCTGGTGTACAAGGGCAAAGCCCGAGGTTTGACAGTGTGGACTAACGACAAGAACGAGGTCATCTTCTGCTCAAGACCTGAACCAGTCAAGCAAGAACTCGAGGCATTCCTGTCCGTGGGAAAGTTCCATGAGAAAATCTCCATTAAATGGCAGGAAGACGCAGGTCTAAAGCTTTCTTTTCCCGTCACTTTTGAGTAAACTTTCCCTCTGCTTATGTTGCCTGAGCGGGATTTTCGGCTGGGGTCGGCGGTGGCGGAGGAACCTCAAGCGCAGGGGCAGAGGCATATGAGGTTTTCTGCTGCAGGTCAGGCACAGAGAATATGAAAAAGCCACCAATTACTCTTAGCAATGCAGCCACAATGAACAGGTAGGCTCCAATAGATAACCCCCAGCTGACAGAGGTAAACCCAATCACAGGAAACGTTGCGCCCGTTGTTCCCTGAAGGGGGCTAGCCCCAATAGTGCGCAGCGTGACTCCAACTGAATCCGGAAGGGATTGACCTGGAAACATACCCGCCGCAAAGGGCAAGAAAGCTGGCAACTGCGAAATGAACAGCAAGATGACGATAATAGGCAACAACGTCGGAATTATTCCCAACCAGACTTTCTTCCCAAGGCTTCTTCCGCTTTTGACGCCGATGACGTCAAGTGCCAAAAGAATGACTCCCGCGGCTATGATAATTGCGAAAGGCAGTTGAGCCGAGAACAAGTTCACGAATCCTGAAGATGAATCACTGGCTCCAGCGCCCATGAACATGTTCGCGGTAACGCCTTGTATGCCGTTAACCGTCAGCAGCGTAACGCCGCCTTGCTGAGCCAGCGGACCAAATTCCGAAACTGCAGTTACGGTGTACCACGGCAGGAACAAAGCTATGACAGTTATCACAATTGCTGCGATGCCGAGCCCAAGTCCAACGCTGCCGCGTCCCGCAAGGAACTTGCCAACCAAGAGTCCGCCTTTGCGATGCAGCCTAAAAATGCAATAGCCTTTCCACGCGCCCCGCGCAACGATGTAAATGACAAAGAGCAGCAGGAAAGTGGCTGCGAACCAAGCGAGAAGGAAGTAAGTGCCGTTCACAACCATAGTGCTATTCAGGTATGACTGAGGCTGCGCCCATCGAACTCCACCCTGATTGAAAACAGGACCATAAGGACCCGCTTGACCTAAAACGACTTCCTGGTCTGTTCCCCAGTACCCCCAGCGTCCCTGAAAGTCCAGCCAACTCTGATCGCCTAACATTACAAGGTTCAGGTCAACGGGGTTTATCGTTTTGCCGTCGTTCCCCACTACGTCGTTTTCTATGCCGATTTTACCTTGGTAAGAACGGAAGTAGTTAGCGTGAGAACCCTCAGCTACATAGACGACTGGGTGGTTGTCAACTTTTTCCACGTCGCCCCAAGCCGCGTTTTGTCCAGCACCATGCTGCGAAAGCAAAACCGTCTGGGCATTGCCCGCGTTATCGAGGAATACTTCAACTACTTCGATGTCGCCTTGGTGGTCGTTTAAGGGTCCATTGTTGTAGATGTAGAAAAGCCAGTATTCAATGACTATCTGGCCGCCGCTTCTCACAACGTGGACGTAAGCGGAGTATCCGAGGGCTGCGGCTTTAGAGGAATAGTCAGCCGCTATGTTCTCAAAAGTTCCCAGCTTGTTATCCAAGAAGAGATTTGAATTGTCAGCGGGGAGGTTTGTCGGCGTGGGAGAGGAATCGACAACTGAGGAGGTTCCTGATGATGGATCTCGCTGCTTGAGGGTGCAACTGCCGATGATGTAGTCAACGGTTGTCGGGTAAAACTTCTCAGCTTGCGTAAAATGAAGCACAGGCGCAAACTGGTCAGCCAATGCCTCGTCCGTCTGGGCTTTCACCGAAGTCGGAAACACAAGGAGTCCCAGCAAAACGACTGAAAGCGCCACCACGGCAAGAGCAACGCTTACGTGAGTGAGTTTTGAAGGTGAACTTTTTAGAGTGCTGATTCTCAACTTCTTTAGCTTCATCTGCCTTTCTCCTTCTCAAGCTCTATGGATGAAAGTGAATAAAAGGTTTGCCGAAGCTGGGAATTTGCGAAATGTGGGGGGATGGTTTGTGGCGAAAAATGAGTTTCTGGCAGGAGCTAGGAGCGGGTGGGGGCAACTGTGCAGGGGAAAAATGTGGTTATGCAGGGAGTTGTGGCTTTGGCGGAGACTTCTTTCTACTGACTAAGGCTATTGCGAGCGCTACGGTAATTATGGCTATTACCGCCGCTAGCGGGGTCATTTCTGGAATCTGGGGTGTGGGGGTGAGTGAGGGCAATGTGGTTGGTGATGCAGGTGGAGACGTGGGTGGAGACGTGGGTGGAGACGTGGGTGGAGACGTGGGTGGAGATGTGGGTGAGGGTGAAGGTGTGGGGGTGGGTGGTGGTGTGGGTGGTGGGGAGATGACAGCGGTTGTTACGGTTTCACTAGAGGCGTCGCCTGTTACGGTCGTTGTCAATCCTAAATACGTTATCGTGGCATTGAATGTTCCCAAAGGAATCATCGGTAGGCTTAACGTGCCGTTGGCATCTGTGACGTCGCTTATGGCTGTCTCGTTCGCAAAAGTAACAGTGACTTGGGCGCCTGCAGCTGGGTTTCCTTGGCCGTCAACCGCTCGTATTTGGGCGTTGAAAATTCTGCATTGAATGGTCTCGTTGAGCGGGGAGTTGGCTGTGTAGTTTGTTTGACCCGCGGGTTTGACGTCTACGCTTTGCCATATAACGCTGTAAATTTGGATTTGGGTTCCGCTGTCAAGCCAGAGGCTGAATTGAGGAACGTCGGCTACCCCTGAACTGGTTATGTTGATTTGGAAAGAGGAGGGCGTGATGGCGGCGGTTCCGCTGCTGTCTGTAAACTGAAAACCGATGAGGTACTGGGTTGCAGAGTTGAAGGTTAACGCGTGCGCCCTGTCAAAGGTAAATGCATGTGTAGTTGAGGTACCTGTGTCTGCTCTTGCAACGCTGGTTATTACGCCGTCAAGGATGTAGGAGATTAGATTCTGCCTTGTGTTTCCGCCTTGAATTCCCCAAACATTGTCACTGGTCACTGAAAGTATCGCACCTGAATCGTAAAATGAATCGCTTGTTGGGGATGTTTGGGACAAAACAACGTTGCTGCCACCCGAGACGCTGAAAGAATACTGCGTGACAGATGATACTGCAATGGTTTCAGGATGAGCCATTACCACTTGGACAGAGAACACCCCGCTGCTTGACCTCGCTAACGGTGTAGTAGCACCTTGACCCACTAGGTAGCCGACTGCGTTGAGCCTTGACTGCCCTACAACGTTCCATGAGTAGTCGTAAGTCGCGGTCACTGCGGTTCCAGCGTCGTACCAACCTGAATCCCCAGGTAAAGAGGGCGCAGAAATTGACTTTACAGATCCTGATGGGGTGCTTAGCTGATACTGTAAAGTGACAACTGCCAATACCGTTTGCGGAGAGAGCAGGGACGCAGCGTTCAGCACTTCAACGGGGCTTGATGATGAAACGCTGTTTGATGCCCCGTTTACAGAGTAAGAAGTGAGTCTTTCGCCTGCCCCTGCTGCGCGGTTGCCTGCGCCGTTCAACACTGCTATCACTGGGGTGCCTGCGTCGTACCAGTAGTTGTCTCCGTTTATCGTGGGTGGTGTAATCGAATTCAGCATTCTAATTGATGTCGAATCCAGAGTTACTTGGTATTGTGTCACGGAGTTGATTTGCAGTTGATGTGGCGCATCCATCAGAACGGAGATGAGAACGGTTCCAGCGGTAGGCGAAACAGAAGTCGAGTTGCCGCCGTCAACGTTGTATGAGGTTACTCTTTGTCCCGTGCCTGATGTTCGGTTGAAGACTCCTGGGACTGATGTTTGGGCTGTTGAGCTGCTGTTAAACCACTGCGTGCTCACTTGCGCGCCTGTGACGTTGAGCAGAAACTCGCGGTAATAAGTCAAGTTCAGTGCTGCCGCGGCTTGAATGAGTCCTGAGTTAGCTGATGTTGTCCACCGTTCTGTTGCGGTGGAGCCGCCCAACTGCGATGGAGCTGAGTACTGGGAGTTGCTGTCCGCCCAGAACAGCTGCGGGCTTATGGTCAGGGTCAGCGCGGTTGGATTTCCAAAACTTACCGATGAAAGCGTGGGTGCTGTTGGGGTTCCGCCGCCAACCAGCGAGTAGGCTGCTGAGATGTTGAATTGGTGGAAGTAGGAGAAGGTTAGCGCAGTCGCGGCTTGGACTGTGCCTGAGTTTGCGGGTGCGGACCACCTCTCAGCTGCTGTGGAGCCGATGAGTTGGGGAGGCGTTGAGTATGGTGTGCCGCTGTCTGCCCAAAGCTGCTGCTGAGCAGTTGCCAACTGCGTTGCGGCGGGGCTCCCATAACTGGTGTACGTGAAGGCGGGCGCGGTTGGGGTTCCGCCTCCAATGAGCGTGTAGGCGGCTGAGATGTTGAACTGGTGGAAGAAAGTCGCTGAGAAGCTTACTGCTCCGTTTGCGGTGCCGCTGGTGGCTGCGAGGGTTGACCATCTTTCCGTCGAAGTTGAGGATGGAAGCGGGTTTGACAGGGCGTATTGGGACCCTGAGTCAAGCCAGCTGGTGCTGGAGCTTGTGGGTAACGGAGTTGTCGAGGTGACTCCCAGTGAAGTTGCTGTAAGCGTAGGTGCAGTTGGGGTTCCACCACCTGATATCTGGTATCCGAATCTTGCGAGGTATTGATGATAATATTGTATTGAAGAAGGCAAAGAGTTTGCTCCTGTAATGATCCAAGTTGAGGTTTGGGTCTGCCATTGTTCTGAGGACGTGCCGACCAAAGGGTTGATTGCGGATGCCGTTGATCCTCTAAGCGCCCATACGGTTGTGGGAGTTGACTGCGAAAGCGGGTCTGTGGCGGTCGTTTGCGCCGACCATCCCTGTGCGGTCACTAGAGCCGTAGTGTAAGATAGCGCGGGGTTTGGTGGGTTTCCACCTCCTATCGCGTTGTAGGTTGTGGTTTGTCTTAACAAATCACTGTAATAGACGGTTATTCTGATGCCGGCTTGGGTGGAGATAGGGATACCGCTTGTGTCGAAAACCCATCTTTCCGTGTCTGTGGAGCCTGAGGAAGTCCCCGAAATCACAACGTTCGTGTTGCGATCAGTGCTTATCGTGAGCGTGCCTTCTTGACCGTAGGCGGTCTGTGGGATACCGTTGAGAGCGTACGTTACTGCAAACTTGTTGGTGCCAGTAAGAAGCGTGGACTGACCTCCTGCGAGGAGCGTTATGCCCGTGGTGGTCGTAGGTGAAAGTGTGAACTCAAAAGTAACTGGGCTGCCTAATCCTGTGACCAAATCGTAGCCAGGCCCTGCCGCGTGACCCGGGCTTCCCGTGCTATTTCCAGTTATAATATCTCTGAAGTAGAAAGCAGAGTTTGGCGATGCTGAGTCTTGATAGAAGTTAGCGTTCGATGCAGTAAATCCAAGGGCTTGAATGGCTGCCCACTGAGGTGCTCCTGCACTTGTGCCCCCAACAGTAGTCCAACTTCCTGAAATGTACACTGGAAAGTTGACTGCGTTATATGAAACATCAGGTACCGCACGTCTGCTGGCGGACACTCCATACGTCGACTGATAGGACGGCAACGGCTCATACGAACTTATTCCGCCTCCGCTCCCGCTCCACCCCGTCTCAGATGAAAATGTTCCGCCACTAAAGCTGAGTACTGTTCCGCCAACAGCAACAACGCTTGAAGAAGCGGCTGGCCATATAGTGCCGCTTCCATCATCTCCGGAGGATGCAAAAAAAGTCGCTCCGAAAGAGCTGGAAAAGTGGAAGTCAACGGAAGTCTCCGATGACCATTCGTCAGTCCCCCAGCTCATTGAAATTGCAACAACGTCCGCGCGGCTTCTGGCATAATCTACGGCGGGAAGAAGTTCGGCTACAATAGATGTCCTTGCTTGTACGAGCAGTATCTTTGCGTTGGGGGCTATGGCGTGAGCCCATTCCACATCCAGAGCTGTCTCAAGTGCCCAGTGACTGTCGCGAGAAATCGTTGTGCTCATGTTGTGTATTTCAAGGTCTGCATCTGGGAGACCAAACTGGGCATTAAAAACCGCCAGGTCAGTCCGAACAGTTGAGGCGTTATACGCGTCGATGATGGCAATTGTTCCCGAGCCGCCTGCGGAAGGAAGATTATAGGCTGAACGTATTTGGTTAACTGTGAATCCCGATACAAGCGGGTCAACGGATGGAATAACATGGTAACACGGGTAGGCTACGCGGTCGGCTTCGGGCGGCGATGCAACCGCACGAGGCGGATTGAGAAGACCACCAACGAATAGCAAAGAGCACGCAATTAAGACGGCGAATACTAGAAAGCGATAACTTTTCACGTTACCCCTCTTGCTGAAGCAACTAATCGACACGCAAAGACTTATAATAAGATTACTTAAAAACTGTTCAACTTGTACGCGGGTCGCAGGCATTCAAAAAACCTGAAAATTGCTGGCAACATGGTCTTGGCGGAACCGCTAAACTGAGGATATGTAGTAATCGAATGGCATTGAACGCAATCCTGAACGCTATTAATACTGAGCAGAAAGCATAATCCTATTTATTTTTCGAGTAGGAAAATCTTTTAAGCACATACACGAATACATTATGTAGTGGGACTTATGGAAAATGTCGTCAAAGTAACAAGAAGAGGGCAAACAACCATCCCGCTGAAGCTCAGAAAGAAATTCGGCATCAAGGAAGGCACCACCCTTGTAGCCGAAGCCACGGAAAAAGGTGTCCTATTCAAAGTAGTTCCAGACCTGTTGGATATGGCAGGAATTGACTCTGCCTACGGCACACCTGAAGAAGTAAAGAAGGAAATCGACAAACTCAGAGAAGAGTACTAACTTGAAAGAAGTTCTCGATACAAGATTTCTGGCGGAATACTTCTATTCTGATGACACTCAATCAAATGAAAAAACCCAAAGAAAAATGAGAGAGCTCACTGCTAAATGTGAAGGCGTAATTCCAACGATTGTCATAGCCGAAATAACCCGAATTACCTGTGACAGAATAGGCAGAGATATGGCAGAAAGCCGTTATTCAGCCTTAGTTCAGAGTGGACTCCAAATCCAAGAATTGACCGCAAATATTGCTAAGGATGCTGGTCTTTTGAAAAGCAAACACAAAAACCTGCCCATGGGCGACTGCATAATTGCCGCCACCGCCATAGCCAACCAAGCCAGAATAATCTCAGACGACCAGCATTTCGACCAGATAACCGAAACTAAACGTACTTGGATTTAGACAAAACCACATCTGCAGGCAAACCTAACAAAAACGCTGCTCACAGGATTTAGAATTTGGTGGACGGGGCGGGATTTGAACCCGCGACTTCCACGATGCCAACGTGGCGATCATGCCAGACTGATCTACCCGCCCAAAATGCTGGGCTTCTGAAGCTTTAACCCGTAAGCTTTGCCTATAAGCGTTTCTTTAAGGTCTCAGGTTTGGAGGTTGAAATTTGCCAGCCTCAAATTGAAAATCTGAAGATGAATTCTTGCCAAATACAGAAACTGGCAAAAACTACGGTTTCTATTTATAGGCTCAGTTATCTCGGTATCGGATTCTCTGAAGTGTTACCGTTCATTGGATATGCAAAGAATTAATTAATACAAGAAAATGGAGTTGCAAACTTGTCGGTAAGGACACTCTTTCAGCCTAAAAAGAATTATAAGCAAAACAACTATTATTATTCATGGCAAATAGAGATTATTTCTCCTTGAGATATGCAGTTCCAGGCTTCAGTTTCATTCTGATAATTATAGGGCTAAACTACTTACCGATATTTAGCTTCATACTGCGCTCGGACACCAATAATAGTGGACTGGGTATAGTTTTGTCTTTTCTATCTCTTTTTGCGGGGTCGGCAATAGGTTTCCTAATCTCCCAAGTGTGGTTTCTATGGTTCAATGCTCTAAAACTTGATAGTAGGCGTATAAACAAACACTTTGAAGACGTAATAAGCAAGACTACGGGATGGAAACAAAAAAAATGGCTGCTTAAGTCAATACTTCGGCGGAATGGCGAAGAGAGAGAACGGGCTTCAGTAATGTCTGCAATAATTGACTATCTGCTACTCACAGAAAAAGACGAGGAGCGATTAAATTTCTGTCAAAGGAAATGGGACCTCTATCACTTGCTGTCTTGCACACTTGTCTCGTTGCTTATGGGTTTAGGACTGGGCTTGATTTTCCGTTTTCTTATTTTTGGCGGCTTACTGTCTGGAACAGCTGACGGTTTACTATTTAAGTTCACTCTGGTTGCAGTAGTGATTTTATCCTTTTTAATTTTCTTCGTACGACGCCAAGTCTTTGACGAATACTACCAAATGTACCGACTTTTCTTTACTCAGCGAAACATTGATGAGAACTATAAGCTAATATTAAGAACAGCTTTCAAGGAGAAAGAGCAGTATTTTGAAACAAAAATTTCTAGCCAAGATTCTTAGATAGACAATTAGAAGATTCCGACACAGAGGTAACAGTGCCTATTTATAGTATATATAAGGGGGCTATAATTTGCTCCGAGCACTAGAGAGGATACTTCTATGCATAATTCTTTTCTTTTTATCCGCTCAATTTGCATACTAACCTGTGAGTTGGATTTGAAGTGAAGAACCTTTATCTCGGCATGTTTGCTCTGTTCCAGTTTTGTGGGTTTGATGCCGAAAAAACAGCCGATGTTGAACAGTTTTCGGACAGCTTTGAATTTTTGTGTGTCACTTTTTGTACAGACACTTATCTCCAATATGTATGCCAGCACCAGTGTAAGGATATGTTTTGAGGATTCGTTAGCTTTATCTACAGTTCACCGCATTCTATCAGGTTGAGGACTGAAAATAACCATGTCGGGAGAGAAGACTCCATCCAAAGACGAAGCACTTGAAGCCATGGACTTCATAGTGAACATTCTCAAAGAACACGAGAAAGACCTAGACAGACTAATCGGCGAACTCGGCACAATCACAGACCAGCTTGGAGAAACAGGCGAAATAAACGAAAAAGTCAAAAAAATAGAAACAAAAATCGACACCCTCCAAAACGAAATAACCAACCTAGTAAAACACGTTTCAACTCCACAACCCGAAAACCAACCAGCACCCACAGCTCCAAGCAAAGCACTCAGCAGCCAAACTGCCCAACCCGCAGCGGCAAGCGAGATTCCTGTGCTTCTACAGGTTAGAAACTGGGAAGATTTTCAAGCTGAAGCTGCTGGAGCGCAAACGTTGTCTTTCACGTTTAAGGAGAACGAACGGACTTTTGAAGTTAACGCGCTTAAAAACAACCAAGTTATCACGTTCAGCGGCGAACTGCCCAAAATGCCTTCGCTCGTGAAGATGTGGCTGAGCAAGCAACTGGACGTTTCTGAACGGAAGATTTTGGAAGGCGAACTATCGTTAGGCTAAGCCTGATTTGCTGCATATTTGTAATGCATAAGGCTTTTATAACGCCAATATCTTAAGTCTCATGACGCGATAAGGAGGATGGTTGAGGTTGAAGGTACACCAGAAACGCCGAAAACAGTTTTCCGTTCTCGAAGCCTTCTCCTTTCTCCTCGATTACGGATCGGGTTTTTGGTAGCCAACATACGGTGATGCATCCTCCAACGCATTCGCGTCTTCCTGTCAGGTCGGTGTGGAGTCATGAGTGAGCGGAATCTGGTTCAGCGGAAAATGCATGAGGAAATAGCCAAGTTCGAGGATACGATGAAGGAGCTGCGGCTGTTGAAGAATGTTTCGCGACATCTCAGGAACTACCGAAGAATGATGGACGTAAAAGAAAACGACTAGGCTTGCTGCTTGGCGTTTTTGTGGTTTAAGTTTGATGTGTGTGCTTTTGTGCTCGGTGCAGTCTATAGCCCCCTTATTTATAGGAACCAACATGTTTTTGGCTGGTTCTGCTGGCAATAGCGACCTCTCCCTATAGGTTTCTGCGCACTACTTCTAAATCTACAGGCATGCGCTACTTTGCGCATCAGAACGCTGGTTCTGGAGGTTTGAATGGAAACCTAAAAATCCTGAAGTGCCAATATACATGTCACAGGTGCGCGTGGGATTACAATGGTAGATTTGGACATAACCTTAGTAGTAATTGTCACTAACACTTTAGTTGTTCTCGCAACCTTTCTGGCGACCCTTTACCGAATAAAAATAGAGCGCGACCAGATACGAACTCTCAAGAGAAACGTGCATTCGAAAGAGTGCTTGGAGTCCCTCCGCAAATACGTCAAAACGGAACGCGCCTCGATATCCTGCATGAACGAAGAAGAACTGAAGAGCTTTCTGGATTACCTGGAGAAACTGGGCGAAGGCTAAACCGAACCCGTAAACCCAACCGCGCGAGGTTACTGACGTTTCTGCGCTTGCTTGATTTCCAATACTTTCTGCAGGCTAATCTCGAGCGCTACCGTTGGATTCTCCAGCTTCCACGCTTCCAGCACTTGCGGGTTAACCTCGCCAATCACGCCGACGTTCACGTCGCCGACCATGACGGCGCCTGCTCTGCCTTCGATGAAGCTCGGGTGGGCGGTGGCTTGTATCTGCCAGGATATGCCTAGGTTCATGAAGAATGCGTCCAAGGCGGATTTGATTTCGGTGAAGCTCGCGTTTATGTGGCTGGTTGCGGCTGCAAGCCATTCTTCATCTCTCACGCGGGTTTCCCGTGTTTCATCGGGCAATGTGACCTTTCCCAGCTCGAAAACCTTCTGCGGGAACTCCACTGACTGGTTGTTGCTGAGAAACTCGATGGCGCTTGGCAGAAGCCAGTTCCGCAGGCAGGTCATGCTCACGATTTTTGGGTTAGAGATTTCAACCGTGTGTATTTTTTCAGAGTTTTTTGGATCTGAGCCGTCAATGTTCATTTTTGTGAAGAGAATTTCAGGGTTTGTCAGAGTGTACGTTGAAATTTCTTGGTAGCCCAGCCCAACCATTAGTTCGCGTGCAGTGTCCAGCAAGCGCTGTTCAGGTCTTGCCTTGCCAGTTGTGGGCAGTTCGCGCCAGAGTAGCTCAATGTTGTTGTAGCCATAAGCAACTGCAACGTCCTCTATCAGGTCAACTTGATGCATGATGTCAGTTCGGTAGCAGGGCACGAGCACCTCCACGCTTTTCTCGTTGATGGCACCTACGTTGAAACCTGCAACGAGGAGCAGCTCAGAAATCTGCTTGGCTGTCAGCTGCAGACCTAGCAGTCGATTCGTGTACTCGATGCTAACGTCCCATTGTTTGTTGCTGAAGTCAGGCGTGGTTGCTTTTCTTGAGAGGTAAACGGAATTCTCGGGATATTTTATGGTGGAGGCGTATGCTTTGCCGCCGCGGTCAATTAAAGCCATCGTGACAAGGTTCAGCGTGTTCAGCACGGTCTGCTGCATCGTACCTGTCACTTCTACCAGCAAATTGTGTGTTTCCTCGGTTACTCTTCCCAAGTCGTTTGAGTTTATGATGGGGGGAAAAGACAGGACTTTCTGTTCCGCATCCATCAACAGCGGGTAAACGCTGTGTTTTTTGACGATGTGCCCGTACTCTAACCCTTTGGGGTGGCGTTCCAAAATCTCCGCCAGCGTCATTTTTTCGCTGAAGCCTAATGGAACGAAACTGCACGCCGATGGCTTGGCAACGGTATAGTTTAGCGGGGGAACAATTAGGTCTAAGTCGTATATTCCGATGGAGGTTTTCTGTCTGTTTCGCCCGTAAGTCTTGTCAAGTTTGTCCTGTGTGTGCATTAGCCCGCGGATGATGGTGCCTGTTAAATGGATGTTTTTGATCAGCGAGCACGATATGTAAGGTCTTATGGCGCTAAGGCGCTTGTCAACATTAACGTCTGCTATGGACTCGCCTGAAGCGTACTGCTTCAGTCCTTTCCCAAGGTTTAGGTATCCGCGTAGTGCTCGGGCTAAGCCTTCGACGCTCCACAGGTCAGGGCGGTTCGTGTCCTTAACCTCGATGCTTACAACACCTTCAGTTTTATTGTACAGTTTCACTTCACTCTTTACGTAAGACAAGATTTCGTCGAGTTTTTCCATGTCGCCGCCTATTGGGACGCCAAGCAGTCGCTCTAACTCGTTGTAGTCAACGTCGATTGTCGGCATACTAAGTCACCTCTTTGCGCCTCAGCCAGTCAAGGTCTTGGCTGAATATGCAGCGAATGTCATCCATCCCTGCGCGCATCATGAACAAGCGGTCCACACCTAAGCCCCACGCGATAACGGGCACTTTGATGCCCAAGGGTTCGGTGACTTCGGGTCTGAAAATTCCTGACCCGCCGAACTCGACCCAGCCATAGCCCTCTTTGTAAGCGCTTAGCTCAACGCTTGGCTCGGTGAATGGGAAGTAGTCTGGCTTGAACCGCACCTTGTCGGCTCCAGCAATCTCCAAGGCAAACTTTCCAAGGACTCCAAGCAGGTCTCTCAGCGTCAGTTTTTCGTCGACCACAATTCCTTCGACCTGGTTAAACTCTGAAAGATGCGTTTTATCCACCACTTCAGGCCTGTACACGCGGGCTATGCTGAAGTGTTTGCTTGGGACTTCCAGGTTTTTGCTCAGCAGAGTTCTTGCGCTGAGGCAGGTGCCGTGCCCGCGAAGAATCAGGCGTTCAGCTTCGCGCTTGGAGTACTTGTAGCCCCAGCCTGTTGAACCCGTTTTCCAACCATTCTCATGCGTCTGCCCAACATGTTCCACAGCGGTTTGGTAAGCGCTTACATCGCCATATTCAGGGTCTTTCAGGAAGTAGATGCCGTCAAGCTCCCGTGCTGGATGATCTTGAGGCGTGTACAAGGCGTCAAAGTTGAAGAAGGCTGTTTCCACGCATGTGCCGGTCATTTCTTTGAAACCTAACGTGACCAGTTTAGCGCGGACTTCATCAAGGAAACTCAGGTATGGGTGCTTCTTTCCTAGCCAAGTTTTGGCAACTGGCGCTTCGATGTTGTACTTTTGAAATCTTGCGTTGCGCCATTCGCCCTTGATGATAAGTTCAGGCGTCAGCTGCGTTACCTCTTTCGCGCCCAGTGTCAGGTTTGCTGCGCCTTCTTCTATTGCTTTCTCGCCGTCCTTGGTAATTTCCAGAATCCTCGCAGTCTTATCTTCGACGATTAAAAGTGTCCGTTTCTTCAGCGTCTCAGCAGCAGCCTTCAATTCCGCGTTTAGCTCTGCCATAGTAAGTTGCTCTTTGTTGCAGAAGGACTGCAGCAGTTTTTCGTCGCTGCCTTCTTTCGGCGCTGAAGACACATGCAGGGTGCCAGTTTTGGAGTCGAAGGTTGCCCACTTCTTCCGTTGCGTCCAGCCTAAAGCAATCTGAGCAAACTGGGGTTCCAGCCCTGCTTTTTCGGTAGCTTCCTTCAGGTTTGCTTTGCCGCCGAGAGCAAGCACAGCGTTGACTAGGCGCCTTTCAGGCAATTCCGATTCTGCGTAGATTTGTCCCTCATTTGTCAGCTTAATCCGCGTTTCCACAATAGCATGGACGCAAACGAGGTTTTTCTCCTGCAAAGTCAACGCCGAACGCATGACCGCAGAATCTGGCAGTTCAACCTCAAGCATTAGCTGCTCGACTGAGGCTTTTCCATCCAGCTTGTCCAGTGCTGCAAGAATTCTGACTTCGTTTTCTCTGAGCTCGACCATTTTGTTCCCTTCGTAAATGTGACACGGCGATTTTGGATATGTAGTTCTAAGGCGATAATAAAAGCGTGTTGATGCACCGCATGTTCTGCGGCTGCAACTTGCCCAGAAGTCGCGAAAGCTTAATGCTTTGGTTGTGAGAAGCGTTTTTTCAGCGTATAGCGTACGCAAGTCTTAAATCTGAATCGAAACGTAACAGAACTGTGCTCTTTTGGGGAGGGAGAGAAGGCTCTATTTTTCATCTGTGACTTTTGGCGGCGGATGTTTTTGTGGGCGTTAGAGAGAGGAACAAATGGCTTATTCTCTGGTACTTCTCAGTAACGGCTGCCTCTTCCTCCTGAGCAGGTCTGGGCTCGCTGAGAAATTTTGTTTCGTTTTCTGGTGTTTTCACTAAAAAAGAGATATATTACTTGTGACTTCTTCTTTCCAGACAAACACAGGTCACGGTGAACAAAACGTCAGCATCTAACAATGGCGAAAACGAAATGGTCGTCACACCCTGGGAAGTCAAGGGAAAAGTAGATTACGAGCGGCTAATACGCGAGTTCGGAACTCAACCCCTAACCGACGAGCTACTCGCCAAACTAGCCAAACACACGGATAAGCTGCACCTCCAAATCCAAAGGCGCATCTTCTTCAGCCACCGCGACCTAGACACGGTGCTGGATCTCTACGAGAATGGCACCAAATTCGTCTTGTACACAGGCAGGGGACCCTCAGGACCCGTGCACATCGGGCACCTCGTGCCTTGGATTTTCACGCGGCATCTGCAGGAAAAGTTCAATGTGCCTCTCTATTTCCAAATGACGGACGACGAAAAGTTCCTCATAGACGACGACGCAACCCTGCAGAACACCTGCAAATACGCTTACGAGAATGCCTTAGACCTAATCGCCATCGGCTTCAAACCAGAAAACACCTACATAATCTACGACGTCCAAGACATAGACCTGCTGTACGACGTGACTTTAGAAGTCGCCAAACGCATAACCTACAGCACCGCCCGAAGCACATTCGGCTTCCAAGACAGCACCAACATCGGCTGGATATTCTGGCCCGCCATCCAAGCCGTACCCTGCTTCATCCACAAGAAACTAACTGGCGAAAACGTGCCCGCCCTGATTCCCGCCGCCATAGACCAAGACCCCTACTGGCGCGTGACACGCGACATCGCCCAGAAACTCGGCTACTACAAACCCGCCCAAATCCACTGCCGCTTCTTGCCTGGCTTAGGGGCAGGCGGAAAAATGAGCGCCTCCATGCCAGAAACCAGCATATTCACCATGGACCCGCCAGACGTGGTAAAAAAGAAGATCTGGAACGCCTTCACCGGCGGCAAAGGCACAGCCGCGGAACAACGCAAAACAGGTGCCGACCCAGCCGTCTGCAGCATCTTCCAGTACTACTTCTACCTTTTCGAGGAAGACAACGTTAAGCTAGCGGAGCGGGAACGCAGGTGCAGGTCAGGTGAGATGCTATGTGGCGAATGCAAAACCGACCTAGCAGGCAAACTGAACAAATTCCTTGAACAGCACCGAGAACGCAGAGAAAAAGCAAAAGACGTAATCGACCAATACCACATTAAACGCAAGTGATTCAACAGAACCTGCAAGCTTCGCTACTATTGTCGCTTCCATGAGCGGGTAAGTCGCAATTTTGAAAAACAAAGCGTGCTCCATCAGTCTAGCGTTTTTGGAAGAGCGAAAAGCTTGGAGCAAGGGTTTTTAGTAAACTGATTGAGGCAAATGGAAAAAAGAATTATAGGCAGCGATGAGTCACCGTACGTAGAAATACTACATCAAGTAATGGTGATTTCATGTCAGAAAAAGTCAGCGTCAACTCAGCCTACGCCATCAGGCTTCTCCACCCGATGCACACCGTCATCGTTTCATGCGTTGGAAAAGCAGGAAAACCCAACCTAACCACGCTGGTATGGGCAATGCCGACCTCCCATGACCCCCCGCTGGTAGCAATTAGCGTTTCGCCTAATCGGCATTCGCACACGCTCATCGAGGAATCAAAAGAATTCACCCTGAACATCCCAACCCTTGAGAAATTGCAAGAAGTTTACGCATGCGGCTCGTTCAGTGGAAGGAGTTACGATAAATTCAAAAAAGCCGGCTTTACCCCCATTCCAGGCAGAAAAGTGAAAGCTCCAGCAATCCGGGAATGCATAGCCCACATAGAATGCAAACTGGACAGCCAATTCACCGCAGGCGACCACACAATCTTCATCGGCAAAATCGTCGAAGCCTACGCAAACCTAGGCGTGTTCACTGAAAGCTACGACCTGAAAAAGGCGCGGCTGCTTTTTCACGCTGGCGGCAACAACTTCGCCGTTCTCGACCCGCGAATCTATAAGCCGTAAGCGCTGGAGAAATAATGCTTTAAAGGTGCAGGCACCTACACATTCTGAGACCGAAGTGAAAACCAAAAATGCCACGCTACGATGATGAAGCACTGCAGAAATTCAGATTATCCGGCAAAATTCTCCGTGAAACCCGAGAAGAAATGAAACTTTTCGTTAGGGAAAACATGCCCATTATAGAAGTCTGCGAAAAAGCCGAAGCAACCATAAAAGAGAAAGGCGGAAAACCCGCTTTCCCCTGCAACGTCTCCATAAACGAAGTAGCTGCCCACTATACGTCGCCGCCAGGCGACACAAGCACGATTCCTGAGAAGGCACTGGTCAAAGTGGACATAGGCGTCCACATAGACGGCTACGTGACCGATACAGCAGTCACAGTCAGCTTCAACCCAGAGTACCAAAGCATGGTGGACACCGCAGAGCGCGCGCTCAAAGCAGCCATAGACAACATCCGCGCCGACATCTCTCCTTCCAAGATTGGCGGCGTCATCGAGAGCACCATAAAAAACCGCGGTTTCAAGCCCATATCGAACCTGACAGGGCATTCGGTGGGAAGGTACTTAATTCACGCTGGAACCAGCATACCCAACGTTTCCCAGATCAGTCTTACCAAAATCAGAGAGGGCGAAGTTTACGCCATAGAACCATTCGTAACTCTGCCTGAAGCGGGCGGAGCAGTTGAGGACTATCCGCAGAAAACCATCTTTCGACTCGTTAAAGCAAAATCAACCAAAACCCCTCAAACCAAGCAACTTCTGAGATTCATCGAAGACAACTTCAGGACTCTGCCTTTTGCTGAGCGGTGGCTGAAAAACGCGGTTCCAAAAGAACATTTGGCTGGTGCTTTTAAGGAGTTGCTTGCCGCGAAGGCTATATCAGGCTACCCTGTGTTCATTGAAGTGACAAAGAAACCTGTTGCTCAGGCAGAGCACACTGTGTTAGTGGAAAAAGACGGCTGCACCGTCTTAACTTAAACCTTAATGGGCTTCTCTTTTTCCTTTACTTCGCGGTAGATGGCTGTTATTATTTGTTTGTCGTCACACTTCTGGCATTTCTCAAGCTCTTTGTAGACGTAGTCCCCGCGCTGGAATTCTCTGACGCTTTTGATTCCGCATTTCTTGCATTCAATGGTCGTCAAGATTGGTGGGGCTTCAATTTTGAGGGTTGCCACGCGCTTGCGAGACTGGAACATTATATATCCAGCTAGCGCCATGGCGATGAAACCTATGATTATTAGGACTGTGCCTTCTTGTATGCTCACTTCGGTGTTTTCGTTAAGCGTGATTGCGCCTACTGCTATGGCTACAACTGCCAGTACGATGGTCACGTAGATTGCTGCAAGGATGAAAGTTGAGATTTTGGTGGGACCTGAACCTGATGATGATTTGTTGCTCATCGCGATTTCCTCCTACTGCCCAACTCCGATGGTGTTGCCGACACCCACGATTATGATTTGGTCGCCTTCTTTGGTTCTTTCCTGTATGACGTTTTTGACTCGTTCAATCGCCTTGTCGACCGCGTCCGAGATTTCTTTGCGCATCATCGAAACTGCGTCGCCTATGTCTTCTTTGATGATGACGGCATAGAGTGGGATTTTGTCCGCCATGACGGCTTCTTCAATCTTGAACTGGTCAACTCCGGGGCCACCGATTGCTGCGCCGATTCCTTCAGCGATTTCACCGACATCTTCGCCTTCCAGCTTTAATCCAGCATCAATCATGACTACAGCTGTGATTTTTCCCTTGTTTTCCTCAATTAAAGTCTTGACCGCGTCGCCTGGCTTGCCCACGTTTCCGCCTGGGCCTTCAGCTTTCACCACTAGCGCGATGCGGTTCTCGAATGGCACGGTTGCGACCACGCAGTCTTTAGGTACTTTCCGCACTTCGTAGCCGTGCATCAGTTTTGCAGCTATCAGCGGACCAGCGCCGTCTCCTATTGGCTGTCCGTAAGCGAACGCTTTCAAGGCGCTTGCGTATGCCTCTGCTTCTTTCATGACGAGCGGCAGTATCATCTGCAGCTGCATTATTGTGTATAGGCTCAAGGTTTTTTTGCCTTGGAGGTAGTAGTGCCGCACCACTTTGTAGATGAAGTTAAGCGCCATGGCGGCTTCCAAGGTGTTTTCCAGATTGTAAACTTGAACTTCGTCGCTGGCGGGCGCCATGAGTTTCACCTCGTCCTTCATGCGGGTGTCCCTGACATCGAGTATGTGGTCAAGCTTGTAAACTATGCCTGATGGGTCCATGCTTTGCGGAGCAATGGTGAAGTACTCGAGATATCGGTCTACTCTGGTTGACGGGTCAGCGCTTGGCTTGCCGATTTCCTTGATGGTCTCTATCGCTGTTTTGCGTCCTTCGTCACGCATGATTTTCAGTTTGAACAGGGAGCCTTCGACTTCCCGTATCATAACGTACATTTGGAGTCTTTGTCCATAGAAGATGAACACGAAAATGAATAAGTAAGACATTAAGCTGAGAATTTGAACTATAATGTCGCCTGAACCGCCGAACTGGTTAGTCAGAAGGGACATTTGTGCCAACACGTTCATTTTTCCACCATCGTTTCTCTTCAGAACTATTATCGCTCAGTTATAAAGCTTAGCTAAATCAAAGCAGGCTTTTAAAGGGTGAAGTGGGTTGCCAGCTTTCCCAGTTTCTCGTGGCCGAAGACCACAATACAGCGGGGAACGGAACACGGTTTAACTTCTGAGTTCGGAATGGGATCAGGTGGGACCCGCACCCTATGGCCGGCAAACCCAGCAATACTGACAAGCATTCCTTCATTAACCTTTCGCTTCAGGCATCGAACCTATGTTAAATGAAGTCAATTCTGCAGGTAAGCATTTTTGCAGTTGCCTATCTTCAGTGCAAGAGCACGGACAGGTTTCGCGGCAACTCGTCAAAATAGTCTGTCAGGCTGAGCAACTGCAGCTTCTCCACTGTTGAGGCGTGCAGCTTCTCTTTAGGCACTCCTTTGACGATCAGCCTTGTTTCTTCCTCGTCGAATTCTGCTGATTCGCCGATGCAATGCAAGAAGCTCTTGTTTTCGGGGCAGACCTTTTGGCATCGCATGCAGCCTACGATGCAGTTGTGCCACGTTGGCTTCATCCAGCTTGGAAAGGGTATGGTGCCTTTTTTCTCGTTGTGGTATGTGATGCATTTTTCCGCCCGGAGCAGAAAGCGGTCGGAGGCTATGGCGCCTGTTGGGCAGGCTTTTTGGCATAGGCTGCAGTTTTCGCATCGTTTCATCACGCGCGCTTCTTGCCATTGGTCTTTTTGGCAGGGCATGTCGGAGTAGACCGCTGTTAAACGCATGAAGCTGCCCATGCCGTGTACGTAGGTGATGTTGTTTTTGCCGTATTCGGCGAGTCCACTTCGCACTGCAAGCAGTTTCAGAGGCAACAGGGGCGTTGCGATTTTGTAGTTTTGTTTTCCCACGGCTTTCGCCACCAGCTGCTCAACGTGAATTCTCTTCTCATCGTAAGCCGTGTACGTGGGAGGGAGAAGGAAGGACTGTTTTTTTCCGTTCCAGCTGAAGGTGGCTTTTGTTGGCGGTCTGGGCATAGCGACGACGATCAGCGATTGGGCGTTTTCTAGGTCTTCTGGTGGCGCGAATTTGAATCTTACGATGTACTCTTGGCTGAATGCTTTGTCAAGTTCCCCTTGGTTTCGGCGGCTTTCGATTTCCTGTTTCAACTCAGAAACGTGGCTTGCGGAGATGACGCTGAACGCGCAGCGTTCCGCTTTCAGCTCTTGGAAGTCTATGCTGGGGCTCATGGGTTTCGGTTATTGTCGTATGCGCTTATTTGTTTATGCTTGCTGCTGATGAGCGGAACGGTTATTTTTTTTATGTTTGAGGGTTGAACCCGCACTAAAGGTTCTGAAGATATTTTTGTCTTAGCGCGCGCAAATATAATCTACATCAACTTAGAAGTAATCACCCCATTTCCTATAAAACACAAATGAATGGATAACCAAACTCAGCCACAACTTAGACGAAGAAACCGAACTAATCAACGCAGGATTCACACTTGTGCGCTCCGTCAGCGAAAATGCAGCCATATACAAAAAACGGAGCTAACAAACTTCAGAACGTTCTTGGGCTAAAGTAACGTGAATTTATGTTGAATATCTATCCTGTCTAAAACCAATCTTTTCCAATATATCTATTCTTGAACTGTTCTTTCATTTCTTGTGATTCTAGAATGTCCTTGACCAGCGAAACAATTATTGATTTCGTCTCATTGAGATATTCAGCTTCTGACGGACGAGTATGTTTTCCGAGCATTTTTGCTTCGGTTATTATGGTTATCAGACACGGGCTGCTATTTTTTCTATTGAGGAAAACTGGACCTCCACTTGCACCGGGAGCACTTGCGGTTTTGAGTATAATATAAGGAGGGTCGAGCCGAATGATTTCTCCTGGCATCCCCTGAGGAAGTATGCAAGGTGAACCATCGAGATACCTCGAAGTGCCTCTCTCTGGGTAGCCCAAGTGGACTATCTCGTCACCTACCCTAATTTTTTGTTGCACCGACCATAAATCCTCAGTTATTAACTGCAAATCTAGTTCCTTCACAATTGAAAGAGGAAGGTGGAACGGAATTGCAGCAAGGTCAAAGCCCATAGGATGTTTTATCCACTTTAAACCTGCTTTTTGAAGGTCAGACGAACTCACACAAGCCACTTGTTTATCTCTCGTGCCAAACGCTATAACTGGATTCTCCACTTCGACAACATGGCTTGCAGTTACTACGTAGGGTATTCTTTGGTAATGTAGGAGAAAAGCTGAACCCGCAATATCCTGAAGCGTTTGCGCAGGCTGATTAAGTATTGGAAAAGTGCATTTGCGCCAGTTCTTTGGTAACCATTCGTCAGTTTTGGGATTTCTCACTATCTTAATCATAGCTCTACATGCATTGTATTCTCTATTTAAGATTAAGTAAACTTTCGCTTTTCCTAAAGCTTCATCACTGAAATAACAGCAATATACAAGAGGAGGAGACAAACCCTTCTTCTTCAACCACAAGCATAGCATTTAAAACCTAATTCAACACAAAGAGAAACCGGTGGCTTTCAATGGAAACAAGAGACTTAGCAGAGTTGCTAACACTAATAAATGCTTTATGGGGAACTTTCGTCGCACTTCTAGGATTAAACTACCCAACGGACGTGAAGGCAATAACTATGTTAGTCGTCATAGCCAGCATATTAATACCATTATCGATTTCTATCCGTGAAAGACACAAAAAACTACCACTTTTCCCATTTATTCCATTGAGATTTTACGTAGCTTTCATAGCTATAATTACCGTCTTACAATGCACTGAAGCTGTATTGTTGTTGTACATTGGAATTGTCTACTGGATTATATTTTTCCCAGTAATACAGCTTATACCACTAACATACACAATCCTGATAAGTGCCCTATTTTCCTGCATCATAGCATTAGGAATTGCTATGTTCATCATCGCGCTTCTGCGTCTCCGCGCTTTGAGAAACTCCCCAAAAATAGATTTAGCTAAAGAGCTAAAAGGCTTAAAATGAATGGTGGGGCCAGCCCGATTTGAACGGGCGACCTACGGGTATCTACAGCTCCAGAACCAAGTCATCCACCCCGAAAGGTGTCAGCATACCCGTTCCGTACTTCTGGAGCCCGTCGTCATACCGGTCTAGACTATGACCCCAAATCCATTTTTCAAACAACAAACAAGCAAACCCATATTAAAACAATTCTAAATCAATTGGAAGTGGGCGGCATCTCGCCGCATCTGGGTAAAGGTCGTCGGTTCAAATCCGGCCGGCCCCACCAAAATTTTCATACCTATTGGAAACGCAAATTGATTACTTTTTGCAATTTCTTGTTTTTTGCTGTGGTTTCCGAATATGAAACTTGTTTTCTTGGCACTCCTAGGAATGAGTTCTCTTTTTAAGCAACGAAGCCGCCTTGTTACGGAAGGCGATATAGAGATGCCATCACTTGAAGCAGACAGCTTGTCAAAAAAATATGGTTCTTTCGAAGCCGTTTCAGGCTTAAACCTCAAAATTGAAGGTGCAAAATGCGTCGGCTTTCTCGGACCCAACGGCGCAGGAAAAACAACTGCCCTGAAAATGTTCACCGACCTAATCAGAGTTTCCTCTGGGCAAGCGCTGATCAATGGCATCAACGTGCATACGAATAAAAAGAAAGCTCTTGAATCCGTAGGCACGCTTATTGAGACCCCTGAAATCTACCCGTCCCTTACACCGAGGGAAGCGCTAAACATGATTTCAGAAATTCGAGGAGTTCCAAAAGATGAAAGGAACCGCAGAATAGAGGAAGCCGTTGCCGAGGTTCGGATGAACGAGTGGATTGATAAGAGAGTGGGTAAGTTCTCAAAAGGGATGAAGCAAAGAATATGCGTTGCCTCGGCGTTGCTTAGTGATCCATCTTTGCTTCTTTTGGACGAACCTACCACGGGGCTTGACCCTAGGGGAATGAGTGAGGTTAGGGATATCATAAAATCTTTGAAAGGCAAGCACAGACTGATTTTCATGAGTTCTCACATTTTGAGCGAGGTTTCCGAGGTTTGCGATGAAGTTGCGATGATAGATCATGGCAAGTTAATCGTTTATGATACAATCCGCAATGTGACAGCCAAGTTTTCAGGCGGAGGAAACGTGGTTGAAATCGAACTGCGCAAACCCATCCCGAACTGGATTGATGGAGAAAATTAAGGCAAACGTCTTAGGAATAGACGCTTTAGAGCAAATCGATGATAAGCGCTTCAAACTCAGGTTCACTGGAGACTCAGAAACACAAGAACGGATTCTTGCTGCCATAGTGAAAATGAACATCGGAGTAATAGGTTACAAACCCGCGTCGTCTGAACTCGAAGACGCTTATCTGAAACTGATAACAGAAACGTTGTGATAAAAATGAATGAAACAACAAACGAGTCAAAAAATGTCACACCCAGTAGCTTAGTTCAAGTGGGCATAATCACAAAGTACGCGCTGCTAGATTATGTGCGCTCGCGCAGGTTCTTCATAATGCTAATCATAACAGCCCTGATTAGCGTACTTCTCACAGTTCTTATTGGATATTATCGTCCACCGCTCTTTCTTGCCTCTGAACTATCCTTCTATAATGGTTGGTGGGGAAACTCCGTTACTTTTGTAATTATTCTTTCTGGAATTCTCTTCGGCGGCGACGCCATTTCGGGCGAATTCCAAAACAAGACAGGGTACTTTAACATTCCAAATCCAATCAGAAGGTCATCCATATACGTTGGGAAATGGTTAGCCGCCTTCATAGCATCGACCGTAATTCTTGGAGTATTCACGGCAATCACAGTTGGAAACGGATTGTATTACTTCTCAAGTGTACCCTACCAATTCGGCGAGTCAGTGCTATTCGCGTTGTTTTACCTTGTTGCGGTTCTCGGGTTCACGTTCTTCTTCAGTTCACTGTTCAAAAGCAGTTCAATCTCCATCATAGTCACAGCCATACTGTTCTTGTTCGTTTTCTCCCTAATTCAAGAACTTGTTGCAGGACTCGTCCATGTTGAGCCGTGGTTCATCCTGACTTACGGAGCCCAAATCATAGGCAACGTGCTTACAACGACTTACCCACCACCCGTCACCACTAACAGTTTTGGTCCTGGAGGCGCAGCCAGTCTCACAACCTATAACGCAACTATCCCTGAAGGACTCGCAATCATAGCAATCTACTTCGCCGTCACCGCAATCTTAGGCCTAGTGCTATTCGAAAAAAAAGAATTCAACTAAACAGCAACAAACACCGAAACCAAACGAGTCCCGTCGGTTCAAATCCGACCACTCCAACCATTTCTTTACGCATTTTCTTAATTTTTCTTTAAGCAGGCTGATTCAGGTTCTGAAGTGGCAAACTCTCGCATGCATCGTATAGTTCACATAGGCGTCATAACAGTTTTTGGAAATACGGACAAACAAGCAACAAGAAAAAAGAGTCGGCGTTACTTGCGACGTTTTCTTAGAACAACTAAAACCGCGACGGCAACCACAACAATCGCCACTGCGCCCACAGCAGCGTAAATCAGCCATGACGAGTCAGTAGGCTGCGGCTCCGACGACTCGGAAGGCTGCACCGAAGGCGTAGCGGTCGGAGAAGAAGTAGGCGATGCCGAAGCTGACGGCGAAGATGAAGCGGAAGGTGAGGGCGACGGGGAAGCATTCAGCGGCACAGACTGAACCAGAGAAGTATAACTTGTTATTTTGCTTGATAACGCGACCGTGTTGTCTGTGGGTGTTGCCATGAACGACACGGTGGCACCAGGCGCAAGCGAACCAGTTAAGTAATTCGTGAAATTTAATGCTACAACCGTCCCGGAAGCATCGTAAAACGTCGTAACAACCGCAATGCTACCAGTCGTTTCGCTGCCATTGTTCTGAATTATCCCGACTACAGTGAACGTGCCACTGCTGTCAACGTAGTAAGAGCTCGCTGCGGTCGTCAAGCCTGAATAAGGAGTTGAGTTTGTATCTCGGACAGTGTTTATTGATATGCTGACGTTGGTGACCGATGGAACCCAGCTTTGATCTCCCGTCACGCTGCTTTCAGGGGTAAAATCTAAGTAAAAAGGAGCTTTCTGCTCGGGCAGTAAACCGCTTACCTGAAAGGAAGCTAAACTCCAAGCGACAAGGTCTCCAGTGGCGTTGTAGGCTTCACCCCTAACGGCCACGGATTCTATGATATTTGGACCTACATTCTGCACCTCTCCAACAGTAATCAAATCGCCAGTATACGTTGCCTCACTTGAGCTCGCGGGAGCAACGTACCAGCTGTAACTGAGAACCTTGGCTTCTGAAAGGTCAGCTCTCACCCTCGGAGCCAACAACGTACTGAACGCAGCCAAAGTTAAGACTACGAGAATTACAACAACTATCGACTTTTTCGAATTACTCTTTATTCGAAACATTGTAAAACCATGAAGGACCGTTTAGGCTAATAAAGTTTTTCACAATCTACCTCCAAAACAATGTCCATTCATTTTTTCGTGATTTTTCGAATTATGGAAGCTATCCTTGCGTTAATTCTAATCCTGAGTTTCTTCATAAATTCAAACCTCCATAGTACGGCAAGCGTTTCGGCTGCAATTGGCTCCACTGTTTGTCGAGTAAGCGAAGGTTCTACAAATTATTAATACTCCTTCCACCTAAAATGGTGCAAAGCATGATGTTGGATGCTAAAGAGAGAACAGGACTTTGACATATCGCCTGAAGGCAGTTTCAGCCAAAGCGTCTTCCAGACATACATGTATCTTATCAGGGCTGGAAAGCCTGTTGGACCGAGAGACGTGATGCGCGGAGCAAACCTCAGCAGCCCAAGCGTAGCCTACAGGAACCTGCAAAAGCTCATTGATACAGGCATAGTCAGGAAAGATGAATATGGAAATTACGTTGTGAAAGAGAAGGTCAGCTTCAGCGGCTACGTGTGGATTGGCAAGCGCCTTGTTCCGAGGTTCATCGTTTTCTGCTTCATTTTTGTAGGTGCTCTAATCGCCGAAATAGCAATCCTTATTCCTCATCTGCTGGCGAGAGCCTCCGTTGAGGAGTCGTTTTGGCTTATGACGGCAGTGACAGTGATCTCGGCGGTGATTTTCTTGTTTGAAGGATTACGGTTTAGACGAAAGAGAATGAACCAGTTTCCGCAGTTCGCCAACTAGAATAATCATGGAACAGCCCCGAGAATCATGCAATAATTCTTCGCAAGACTGAAGGCAGCAACTGTAGTGGGGTTGGAGAGACATTTTTGGTCTTGCGTTTATAAGCGTGGCGCGTATTCATCTATCTGAAGAGTTTCTTTTGTTCTCTGGGCTGGCCCTACTGAGTCACTGATTCTTTTCGAATACAGCAACAAGAGGTAAAACACATTGTACATCAAAAGCGGCGCATCGGCTCGGAAAGAAAACAAACGAGAATTTTCTCGCAAAGAACAAGTAGCGAAACAAAGGGTTCGTTTTATGGTTAATGTCGGTGACCTGTCAAAGTGTCCTGAATGTGAAACCATGGGACGTGTGGTTTGGGTCTCGCAAGACCAGAAGACAATGGGTATACGGTGCCCCGCGAGCCACCGAGAAGCAAGCAGACCAGAATCCAAATTCGGCGGAACCAAGCTTCTTTCGACCAAGAACAGGAAAAACGTCGTTTTCCTGATGGCAGTAGGATGACAGTGGCGACTCGGATTGACTTTTTCAACCTATTTTGTTTGGGTTTAGAATCTGCCTGCAGCAACCGAAACTCATTTTGTCTTCAACCGTAACGCGTGGGCGTCTGTCTCTTTTCTCGAACTGAGCGGGATGAATTAGGATAAATTCAAGTTCCGCATTAGATGAAACGATATTCAAGTGCCATCGCAATCAAAAACCTCGCCGCTGCGAAGAAAAACCCCTCAGCTTATTGTCATAGCGATAGCCATCGTCATAGTTGCAGTTGTTGTACTTGAGATTCTGGAAGACGTTCTGATTGAAGGCGCTCCGGCAAGCGGTCCACTCAGCGCGCTGATAAATGGAATTATGTTTTTGACGACAAACGTCACAGCCGCAGTGTCATCATGGGGCTATGTCGGCGTCTTCGCGCTGATGCTGCTTGAGTCAAGTTCACTGCCAGTTCCCAGCGAAGTGGTGCTTCCGTTTGCGGGCTACTTGGTTTCTCTCGGCAAACTTGACTTTTTGGTTGCGGTTGCCGTCGCAACCACGGCAGGCATAGGCGGTTCACTGATTGACTATTATATTGGACTCCGCGGGGCGCACGTTCTCTCTGAGCACCGAGTTCTGGGCAAGGTCCTTTTTGACAAGCATCAGCTGGAAGTTGCAGCAGGATGGTTCAGCAGATACGGTGCCGCAATGGTTTTCCTAGGGCGCTTTATCCCAGGCTTCAGGACGATTGTGTCATTTCCAGCTGGCGCGGTCCACATGTCCCTCCCCAAGTTTGTGCTTTTCACGACTGCAGGGTGCTTGCTGTGGAACGCCTTGCTGATTTATATCGGCGTATTTCTGGGCGAGCGGTGGCGAGAAGTGGCAGGCATTTCGCACTATCTAATCATAGCCGCGGTGGCTGCAGCAGTTGTGGCTGTGGCGGTTTTCCTGATTTTGAGGAGAAAAAGACGGCGCAGTTCCTCTTAAGCGTCTAAATCAAGACGGGGCTTTCTGGAAACTTGTTAACCGCAACCGCTCCCCACACGTTGACCACTATGCCCAGAACAATTAGCAGTTTATGGTACCATCTGAGCCTGCCGCCCATTCCCCGCACAGTCAGCACGAAAAGAAACGGGTAGAAATCCACGGCGTAGCGGTACCCGAAGCCCCAGCCTGAAAGCCCTTTGGTAAAAATGACAAAACCGATGGCGACTATAGCTATCCAGCATGACCATGTCACTGCATCTTTCAATTTTGCCTTCAAAGCGAAAACGAAAGCAGGCGTCGTGAACCATATCGCCAAACCCGACATGGGCGCCTGAATAAACGGCGCAGCAGCGGTGAAGGTTGGTAACCCGCCCAAGAACGGCGCCAAATTTTCAGGTATGTAAGCGAGGCTGAACAAACCATGACTAAACCAGGGCTCATTCAAAATGCCCGGAATCATCCAGTAGCCCACGTCGAAGAACGCGCCGAACCGCACAAAATTATAAGCCATGTCAAAAGCCACAAAAACGCCCACGCCCAAAGCAAGCTTCAGCAGGGAAGGCAGGGCAGTTCTGATTTTACTTTTCCAGCCTTGCCCCAGTTGACGGGAAATGATTAATCCCGCGAAGAAAAAAACTCCGAGCAAAGTGGGCAACCTGCACCAGAAAGATGCACCAACAAGCAGACCCATGATGAGCGGTCGCTTCTTGCCGAATGCCTCGTGAATTGCCAAAAACAGGAAGAAAACTGAGATTACTTGGGCAATGAGCCAAACTGAGCCTGTGCTGGCAAGCCAAACAAAGATAGAGCCGAAGCCGAATAACGCAGCAAACCAGACATAGGTTTTCTCGCTTCCTTTGCCTTCACTGTCAGGTTTTTTGGAGACATCCTTCGCGACTACGTAAGCAAGCGCCACCGCTGCGCTGCCGAACAGCAATGAAATCAGCGTCTGGTCCAGCTGCAATCCAGCCAAGGCTACGAGCGGCGTCATGAGAAAGGCTGGAAGCGGCGGATAGACCACGTAGAAGCCTGAGCCACTTGGGTTTGGGATAAGCTCGTTCAGCCACGAAGGGTTCTCTGTGAGGTAAAGTCGTCCATGCAGGAAGGCGTCTGCCAGGCGCACGTAGTAGTTGTAGTTGTTAGGGTGTCCTTCGCCGACTGCCCAGTAGACATTGAACGCAACTATGAACAGCAACAGGCACACAAGCAACGTTTTCACGTTGAAGTTCAGGTGCAGTTTCTGTTGCATGCGTCGGTTTCCTCGCTTCAGAGTATTTTCTTCTATTTACTTATAACTTTCCAGAATCAATGAACGCCGAAAACGACGACTAAGCCGATTCTCCGAAGTCAGCCAGGGTTCTTTGAGGTTTTTCCTTGGCGAATAGTGGGTACGTGATTCTTGTTCCCTCTACATAAGCCCAAGGAGTTAACTCATGATTAGTGCTATTGTTAGCGTTCAGAATGTGTTTCACCTTAATGTGCCTAACCGACAGCGCATCTGCAATTAGGGAACGGTGGCAACACCAAGGCACAGCCTCCGCGCACATGACAGCAACACAATTTTCTCTTGCCAGCGCCATGAGTTTCAGCAGGTTCTCCGTGAACTCTCTGGTCTGCATGTAGTCAGCGTACCCTTGGAAAGTTTTGTTTTCCCACGCTAAATTTACTGAGTCAGGTTGCGGTCTGCGGAGTCCGTCGAGTTCTGGTATGTGCACGTACTTTATGCCTTCAGCTTTGAGGGCGTCTGGAAGAGTTTCCTTGTTAAACTGTGGATTGTGCCTTGAGCGGGGAACGCTGCGGACATCAACCACCAAAGCAACGCCGTAAGCCTTCAGTATCTCCACAGCCTCAGCGAGCGTTCTCGTGGAATGCCCAATCGTAAAAACGGTCGTTTCAACCTGTGAATTCACTTCCTCGCTTTGCCTCAAGTTTTCCAGCCGTTCCCATTGAAGCGCTGGTCCTAATTTAGATTTAATCTATATATAAGGGAGGGGGAGGTCTCCGAGAGCAGACAGCACAAACCTCAGCCCTACGCTACTTACAATCCAAAAAAGGGGCTATAGAACTTCCGAGCATCTATCCTCAACGCATTCCTACAGCTTAAGCCACAGCAGAATCCCCATAATCAGCCCGTAAATTGCCAATGCCTCAGCAAGTGCCACAACAAGGAAACTCCTGAAAAAGGTCTCAGGCTTCTCCGCCAGCGCGCTGATGGCAGCAGTTCCAGCGGCGGAAATTGCAAGCGCAGCCCCCAAAGTCGGCTTCGATTTTTGAGTTCTTCCCAAACTTTCTCCATTCTTCCACATTATTAGTGTGGGTTTGCGCGGTTTCTAAATGTTTTGTGCGTTGCAGCCGCGTTTGCGAAAAAGCTATGAGCTTCGCCGAGTCAACTATAGGTGGAGACGTTTTCAGATTGATATCAAAAGTTCTTGTAGCAGTCGATGGCTCTGAATGCGCAAACAAGGCCTTGGACTTTGCTTTGGACCTTGCCGAGAAACATTCAGCGACAGTGCTGATATTGAACGTTCTTAAATTTCCTGTTTATGAGACTAAGGATGACCCCTTGGCTGTCTCGCCTGGAATGGCAAGCTTTTTCAAAGATTTGCGTCGAGGTCACGAACGCATACTGTCCGAGGCGGCGAGCAAGGCTGCTTTGGCAAAACCTGGCGTGGTGGTTTCCACAGCGTTGCGGGAGGGTAATCCGCCAGATCAGATTGTGGCAACTGCAAGCGAAGGCGGCTTCGACGTTATTGTCTTGGGTCACGGCGGTGAGGGGAGATTGAAGGAGTTCTTTTTGGGGGGTACAAGTGAGCGTGTGGCGCATTTGGCGAAGTGTGCTGTATTAATCGTGAAATAGATTATTCTGATTTTTCCGATTTTTCAGAAAAACATAAATAGTCAGAATAAGCGTTATTCTGCAGGTGGAAAAACAATGACAAAGACCCAAAAGTGCTGCAAAATCGACGCGGTAGTCACCGTTGATGCAAAAGGGCAAATTGTCCTTCCTAAAGACCTGAGAGAAAGAGCAAACATAAAACCAAACGACAAACTAGCGCTCATCGGCGTAGAACGCGAAGGTTGCACATGCTGCATAGTCCTGATGAAAGCTGATGCCTTGGGCAACACCGTGAAAGGCATGCTTGGTCCAATCTTCAACGAAGCGTTCGGGGAGGGAGGTGGAAAATAATGAAAGAAGAAAAAGTGCGCAAAATGGTTCGCAAGGGTTACGGGAAAATTGCAAAAGCGAAACAATCCGATTGCGGCTGCGGATGCGGCTCCGCAACAAACGTCAGCGAACAAGTCGGCTATAGCAAAGAGGAACTGGCTTCGGTGCCTGAAGGTGCAGACTTAAACCTTGGCTGCGGAAATCCCGTGGCATTAGCTTCATTGAAGAAAGGCGAAACAGTTGTCGACCTAGGCTCAGGCGGAGGACTCGACTGCTTCCTCGCTGCCAGAAGAGTGGGCGAATCAGGCAAAGTCATCGGCGTTGACATGACTTCTGAAATGCTAGATAGAGCGCGGACAAACCTTGGAAAAAGCAAATTCAAGAACGTGGAGTTTCGGTTGGGCGAAATCGAGAACTTGCCCATCGCAGACAACACTGCAAACATCATAATCAGCAACTGCGTCATCAATCTGTCGCCAAACAAGCAGCGAGTATTCTCTGAGGCTTTCCGCGTTTTGAAACCTGAAGGGCGGTTGATGATTTCTGACATGGTGCTGCTGAAAGAGATACCTGAAGCCATAAGAAAGAACGTCGAAGCGTACATCGGCTGCATAGCAGGTGCAGAGCAGAAAACCGCTTACATCAGCAAGATTAAGCAAGCGGGCTTCAAAGACGTGCAGATAGTCCAAGAGACAGCTCTTCCCTTTGAAGTTTTAATAAGCGATGCAACGGCCCAGCAAGTCATGAAGAAGCTTCGCATAACCCAAGAAAAGGCTCAGGAAATCTTCGGCGCAGTCGTAAGCATAAAAGTGTCAGCCACCAAGCCGTAGGAAAAGCCTACGCATCGCTTTTTTTAAGCCAGGCTTTTAGGAACTGTTCTAAAAGCAAGAACAGCATTGCATTAAATATTGCTGTAATTCGGTAACTGGCAATTTGAAGCGCAAAAACAGCCGCTTACAAACTCCGACTTGCAGCCTAATTGTGCCTGCTATTACGGTCAACCACAGCATGTTTCATGTTTTGTCATTTTGCCGTTTTCTTTTTCCTGCATTCGTAAAATAAACCGCTAAACCAACAATGGTAATGGCTGCTACTACAAAAGCAACTATGATGATGGGTGAAAAGGGAAGTGGTTGACTGTGTTGAGGCGGAGTTGGAGATGGAGTTATGGTTGTGGAAGGCGATTCTGGAGGTGATGGAGATGGAATTGGGCTTAAACTTGGTGAAGTACTTGAGACTGGTAAGACATTAAATTCAACGGTGAGTGTTGTGGCCGAATTATTGTCAGCATCACTAACCTGAACATACACATGGTGACTCCCCACTTGCATAGAGTTAGTTGAAAAATATGGTGAACTACCATTCTCTGAACTTTGACCATCTACGTACCATGCATAAGTGTAGGGGGGCACTCCACCATCAGCTGACACTGTGAAATTTATTGTGTTTCCATAGTTCAATGCACTTGCTGATTCTGACAAACTAATGGTTATTGGAGTTGGCATTGGGCTTGGGGTTGGACTTGGTGAAGGGGTTGAACTGGGAGATTGTGTTGGGCTTATTGTTGGACTTGAAATAGGGTTCCCCTCTGTGCTAAAGTAAACGGTATTGATGAATGATAGATATTTTGGTTCATACGCCCTTTGGTTTAAGCCGTACAAGTTGATTGTTAGGCAATGTGAACCATTGGGCAATTCTGGCAAAGCAACTGTTCCTAGAGCAGTTGTTTGTACATGCATTTCTCCGTTGCTCTTCAGAGGAACTGAACCAGTGTATGCACCATCAATGCTGTATGTCATTGAGATTTGAGGATCTAGCCCGCCCATAACCCCTGCACTGTATAGATTAACACTCAAAACCAAATTATTGTAAGAATAGGTCGTGTTTACAGGAGATAAAACGGTGACTCCTGAATCAACGAAGTAGATGGAATCAGTAGAATCAGCCCTGACTGGACAAGGAAAGGTAGTAGCTATTAAAGAAATTAGCAATGCTGAAATAGCAATTGCAGTTAGGAGTGCTCTCTTCATTTCGCTCATTACAGTGTCAGGCGAAGTTGCTTTTAATCCTCCCTGAAGAACAGAACTGTTCCACCAGAAGAACGCGCGCTTTAGACAAGGTCTAATCGGCGTTTCAGCCTACAAATAACGAAGGAGGCAGGCGCCACAAGCACCAGCGCCAGCAGCACCACAAATCAAAGCCACGCGCGCAGCCAACCCAGTACATTCTTTGCCAATCCAAGACGAATCACGCCTTTTTGAGACAACAATAGACGCGGGAAAAACCCGAAGCAAACCCAGAAACAAAAAAGCAACCCAAAACACAACCCGCAGAAAACGATAGGGGCTATAGACTGCATCGAGCAGCTAGTCAGGGATCAGTAAATTTCTAGTTGAATCTACAAAAAACGGAGATAGACAAGAAAATCGCAACGGGGTTCATCAGAAAAATTCATTACTAAAAGACCAGCGCAATCTGCGACACGTCAAAGAGTGAATTCAGCGTTCAGATTTTCCTTTCAGATTGCCTCTTCACAAGTTAGTTAAATATCATGTGCATAGTTAGGTGCAAATACGTTGGAGGAAATTCCTTGAAGACAAGTATCCAAGTAGAAAACCGCAATGAACTGGAAGCCAAAATGGCATCTGTTTTCGGCGAGAAGATCAAGGAACTCTCGACAGAATTGCAACAAATATTGATAGATGACATGGTCACAGCGTTCGAAAATAGATTAAACGTGTTAAACAAAGCAAAAACTGGAAGCTGATTCTAATGCCGAACATGATTCAGAACACGAATTTCAGCTCCATAAAGGCTTTATATCAAGACAGACGAAACCAAGAGAAAACGAGGCGCAAACAATGAGACGATCAAAACTCGAAATGTACGTTGACATACTCAAAGTCCTGGCGCACAGAGGCCCACTGAAACTAACACACATCATGTACAAGGCAAACGTCAACTGCAGTGTACTCAAAGAATACCTGGAGTTCCTCATCAAACAAGGCTTAGTGGAAGAACGCACAGTAGGCAAACGCAGAGTAGTCTTCGCCGTCACACAACGCGGCATCACAGTGCTGAAATACTTCAAAGAACTCAAACAAGTGCTACCCATCGTCGAAGAAGCAAGAACCCTCACACCAATACCATACTAAACCCAACCACTTTTTTACCCACAACCAACCACACATGCGTTTGCACACCAAATTCTGCAGTGCATAATTGTATTGAGTAGAGTTTTTTGCGCCAGTTTGTTTAGTTATCACAAATGAGTATCAGTGCATCGTAAGACTTAATAAACACTTCACAGTCTAACTGTACTACACATAAGCACATGCAAATCGTGGGGGAAGTTTATGAGCAAAGAAGAAGTTCTCGGAAGAAAACCGCTCGTAATTCTAGAAAAAATAAAGGAAAATCTGGAGCGGTTAAACGAAAAAATGGAAGTTTTCATCGAACTCCAGAAACACGACAGAAAAGACATGCCACAGCCTTTACCCGATACACCATTGGACGTGATGACGCTGCTGTCCATGCCTGATCACCTCAGAAAAACAGCCATGACCGTTTGCCGCTGTGGAAGAGCAACCGCAGAAGAGATTTCGCAGCAAACCACCCGAGCTCGCGCTGTGGAAAGTGCCTACTTGAATCAGCTTGTTTTGATGGGTTACCTCAAGAAGGAACGGAAAGGCAGGAAAGCATACTTCTACGCTGAAAGAGAAAACGAAAGGTGAGAACCGCAATGGGAAAAATCATAGCCGTACACTCGTACAAAGGCGGAACTGGGAAAACCCTTCTCTCAGTGAATCTGGCAGTAACCTTCGCAAAACAAGGCAAGAAAGTCTGCCTGTTCGATCTTGACTTTCGTGCTCCCAGTCTTTTCGCTACACTCAAAGTCCAAGGCGCTGAATGCTGGGTAAACGATTACCTCAACAACAACTGCGACATCAACAAAGTCCTATTAGACTTGAGGCAGAGAATCAACGGCAAAGGCAAACTCTTCGTTGGCTTGGCAAACCCGGCGACAGAAGCAATCAGGGACATGTCTGCGAAGGACCGAAAATGGGAAATGCATGCCCTAGGAAGGCTGCTTTACCTGAGAAATGCCCTCTTGAACGACAAAGAATTTGACTACCTAATCTTTGACACTAGCCCAGGATTGCAGTACTCGTCGATAAACGCGGTAGTTGCAGCTGACTTGGTGGCAGTTGTAACGACAGGTGACAGGTCGGATGTGGATGGCACACGACGCATGCTGAGGGAACTTTACAACTTGTTCGAGAAGAAAACGGGTGTGGTGATAAATAAGGTGCTTGATTTCAACTCGAAGAACAAGCGGGAAGAGCTTAATGACCGAGTGAAGAACACTTACCAGGTTCCGCTGTTGGGCATAGTTCCCTGCTTCTGCGACATTCTGCGTGCTGAAGGAAGCTTCATATTTGCGTTGGACAAGCCTGAGCATCCATTTTCGATGTTGTTGGATGAGATGGCGAAGAAAATCGACGCTAACGAAGTCAAGTAATCAAGGCATATCTGCTTTTTTCTTCTGCAGCCTTCCTCTTTTTCCGTGGTTGTATACGAAAGCATCAACGGAACACACCGTAAAAGCTTAATGACGCATAGGCAACTCTTACCGCTGAGGAGACACGAGTGGAAAGGTCAGCAGTTGTCCTTGCAGGCGGATTTTCCAGCCGGTTTGGCCAGGACAAAGGCGCTTTGGAGCTCAGCCACAAGCCACTAATCAAACATGTTGTAGATGCTGTGAAGCCTCTTGTTGACGAAACCATCGTGGTAACCAATTCCCAAGAGCGCGCTGAAAGATATGGCAAAATCGTGGGTTCGAACATAAAGTTCGCCATAGACGTTGAGCAGGGAAAGGGTCCTTTGGTTGGAGCTTTGACGGGTTTTGAAGTTGCCCAGGGAAGTTATGCGTTGCTTTTGCCTGCTGATGTTCCGTTTGTTTCTCGTGACGTCGTTGATTTGCTTTTTGAGTTGTGTTATGGCAGGTCTGCTGTGATTCCTAGGTGGCCGAATGAGCAGATTGAGCCTTTGCATGCTGTTTACCGTGTTCAGGTTGCGTTGGAAGCGGCGAAGATTGCTGTTGGTGAGGGTAAGTTGAATGTACGTGCGATGATTGAGGGTATGCGTGGCGTGCGTTATGTTTCTACGTTGGTTATTCAGGAGTTGGATCCTGAGTTTCGGACGTTCTTTAACGTGAACACTCCTTTGGATTTGAAGAGGGCTGAAGTTATGGCTAAGCCGAGAAGGAGAAATTGACCTTTCAATAGCTGGCTCAAATTCGTGTTTCGTTTCTCTGCTGAAATGGGTTTGTTCTGGCGGATTTTTTCGATTGCATGCAAAAACAAAATTGAAATTTACGAGTCAATCATTTGTTCTTTTGATTTGCCGTGTTTGCTTGAGAAACAGCCAAGTTTTTTCGAAGTCTGACGAACTTTATATATACGTGGATTTATAAAACTTGAAAAAAGTGTCAAATGTGATTTTTGTGCCTTTCATGTTGCCTGTTAAGTCTTCAAAGTGTGCATTGGCATTATGCACCGATGTTTTTTGCAGCTTTTTCATGTTAAGGTGTGTCAGTTTACGGTTTAGCCTTGTGTTTTCTCAGGTTCTCAAGTTTGAAATGCTTACTTGTGGCAGCTTTCTGGCAATTTTGCTGTCCGAAAATCTGTCGAATGGTAACAATTTACAATAAATAGTTAAAAATCTGCTGTATGCTTCAAGTAATTAGCAGTGTACAGTTAAACTTCTATGCCTTAGAGAATGGTTTTGGAGGTACGAATCACGAACAGCAGGTTTGCTTGCAGCAGAGACAAAGCTACTATGTTTCGCCGATGACCTGGATGATTACGGTTCTTTTACGCGGGTAAACGTCTGTTTCCACAAAGAGCAGAGATTGCCAGGTTCCAAGTTCCACGTTGCCGTTGATTATCGGCAGGGTTCTGTCTGGCTGGAAGAGTGCAGATCTGAGGTGAGCGTGAGCGTTGGATGGGTGGCTGTAGTTTTTGTGTTTTGGCGCGAGTTCTTCGAGGAAAACTTTGAGGTCGCTGAGCAATGCATCGTCGTTTTCAGTTAGGATGAGTATGCCTGTTGCGTGTGGAGCAAAGACGTGTACGATGCCGTTTTTCACGTTTGCTGCGGCAACAGCTTCTTGGACTTTGCTGCTGAGGTCTACGAATTCGATTTCGCCTTTGGTTGTGAAAGTGATGCTGGTGTTGAACACTTTGAAAGGAGACATTATTAGTTACCAGTAGTTATCTTGAGGTTAATCGTTGAAAAGGTTTTCTGACTGTTGCGCTCTTGGAAACTTGGGCACCTTTTTTTATTTGCAGATTCAACCAGCGGTTCAGGAGCTTGTGACTAGTAGCTCGGAAAAAACTATACCCCCCTTATATAAAGTATAAATAGGCTTTCTGAAGGTTCTGTAAAGTCTTCGTCGGTTATATTTCTTTGTAAATTTTCGTCGGTTGATAGCTTACCGAGTACATCCTAAGCCCTTGCAATTTTCTTTCCGCACTTAAAGCAAAAAGTGGCTTCGACTGAATTCTCAGTTCCGCATGAGCTACAATAAATTTTTGGTTGTTGTAGTGGCTGTGGGGCTTGAGGTATCTCTTTTTTTAACCTGCCTAAATATCCTGCTGTCAATACCACTCCTAAACCTATTCCACACAGGAGCGTTCCTGATATAGCCAAGACCACCATCTCATCAAACTGAGATACAAAATTGGAGTTGACAGAATAAGGTATTCCCAGAAAAGTGTTATATGCCGAAGGAAGATTTCCTGCTACGATGACGGCTGAGACCACCAAAATTAGCCCAATTATCACGAGGAAAACTCCGCCAATAGCGACTTTTTTCTCAAACATCGATTATATTCCCTGAATGCTCTTGTTGACTCAGTTTAGATTTAAGTTTTGCTCTCGCTTTTTTGCTCATGTTGCCACTAAAGAATTATGGGAGAAAATCAGCTAAATTTAGGTATCTGCTATAAGATAAAATGAATTAGTTGATTTAAGACTTTTTGAGTATTCGGATTTTTTCTTTTAGTTCACAGTATCTTTTTGCTTCTCAAAGATTTCTCTATTTTCATTTCCTACTCAGATTTCTTTAATTGGTGGTTTTCTAACAGAAACATATTTGACCGTCAATGCTTTGTAGGTATGAAAAATAGTGAATGTGCAGTTTATTTTATCTACTTCATTGCCTATGAATTCTTCCTCATAAAACTTTGCTGATAAATTAAAGGATTTACTGGGCGAGATTGGAATCATTTCCTTAAGGAAAACTGGAATATCTTTCTCATGGAGAAATTGTTCTCTGTAGAACTGTTTTCTTATTTTGTATGGCTTTCCATTATTTTCAAAAGTCAATTCAATATCTTCAATAGTAGTTCCTCTATACCCTACATTCTTAATTAAGAAATCAGCTAAAAAGCATACGCTTTTCTTGTTTGGTACAGACTGAGAAACTGCAAAGTCATGTGTACAATCAGTAACGTTAACCTTTAAATGTGGTCTATCCTTTTTGAATGTCCACCAAGAAATGAAAAGAGCAAATGCTCCTATGAGTGTTCCAGCTATACCTAAAACAAGACTGGCATTTTGAACGAATTCACTCATTGCTCTATTAACCTCAGCAACTTAGCTTATTCTATGATAGTTAGGCAATCCGATTTAAGATTTATCGTTCTGTTACCTCTTTGTCTGTGTAGTTCTGTCAAAGCTCCGTCTGCTGATTTTCTCTGTCAGCTTTCATCTGTTGACTTGCGTTTTGAATTAGAGTTTTCCACTTGTTCTGTCCTTCGATTGTTATTCCGCATGCTTCGCTTGGGGTTTTTCCGTTTAGGCTTTCGTGTGGTCTGATGTAGTTGTGGTAGATTTGGTATCCTGAGAGTATCGTTATGCGCTTACACTCGTCTCCGTTATCCAACTTTTAGATTGTTTCTGTGTTTGGTTGATGCTTTTGTATACGCAATTATGAACGCCGTCTTTACTAGATTTTTAGGGCTGATTGAAAAACGGAGAATGCCTTCTACAGCGAATTTTAGCGCCTAAACTAGCGGATTTCCGAAGGACGTATTTTGCCAAATAAACCTCAATACGAGCCTGATTTAACGCAAAAGCAGATAATAACGCCTGAAAATTGTCGAATCCATCAGTAGCAAAAAATACTTCGTTTTTTCAGTGCCGAACAAAAAATTAAAAGCTCTATTCAGGGCTAGAAACGCAAAATAACCTCATTTCAGCCTCTTTAGCTAGCCTCTAGAGAGCAAGTCATGGCGATTACCAGCGCCTCATATAAGTACCTACGAAAATCTCCATGTGAAGCAAAACAGGGGTCTCTTCGAAGTAGCTTCGAGAAAAAAACGGCACACTGAGGTTTTGCGGGAAACTTTGCTGTTTTCTCGCTAACCGGAAGCGCTGTGGTTGACTGGGTATTAGCTTCGGGTTTCGAATGTCTTTCCTCGGGCACTTCTTCACGCCGATTAGTTGCTTCCTCTAATCACTTTCAGCCTGCTAGCACCACTCCTGACGCTAAAGCAACTCGGGTGCTTTCAATTGCGTGAACTTTTTCGGGACGCTTCATTCAAACAACTGCACCTTGACAACACACCTGAAGCAAAGAAAACCTTCCACACATTCAGTCAGTTGAGTTTGCGCACGCCATTATTCGGTAAGCACTATATTTTTAGTGTTGATTTGGTTTTAGAAGGAGGCTTAATTGGGCTTGTTTGGGGAGAGTCTGCATTTTGGCGGCAGCAGATATAGGCTAAAGTGCCCATATTTGTCTTTGGTGCAAGGCACAAGGACACGGTTAGGTGAGCTTAGTTGTTTGTGTATTACATTGGGCTTTTCCATATCACGAGAGCATTCCGTAAACTTTTAGTCAAAATCTGCGTATACAGAAGCATCGCCAAAACATCGCGCCAGGCTCATCAATAGTTATTTATCGGGCTGACTCTTCAAACAAGAACCAGCCTGCACTGGGAAGAAAATGGGCATGAAGGAAATTGACAAAATTGCTCTTCGCAGATGGCGCAAACGAGGCTTCTATAGCGAAAGTGTACTCGTCAAGCTCCTTCAGAAAAACGGGTACAACGCCGTCCGCGTCCCAGTCAGCAACCCCAGCCTCAACCCCCTCCCCGACATCATGGCGAGAAAAGGCGAACACTCCTACGCTTTTGAAGTGAAAAACGCCACATACTACGCCTACTTCCCCAGACAGCAAATCGACAAGCTCTTCCGCTTCCTCAACGAACTCATACCCACAGACAAAGAATACAAGCACGCCGTCATAGCAGCGCACCTAGGAAAGAAGTGGACTTTTCGCGAAATCAACTGGGCAGACTGGGAAAAAGGCAAACTCCCTGGCAAAGTACGAATCCTCAAACGAGACCGAGGAAACTTGAGCATAGAAAAAAGCTACTAACCCGCCACAATCGCGCAGATTTCTGCTCGCGGTAAACATTCGTACCTCAAACCATATTATTAGCCTGCACTCACTGTCTACCCATGCAACCCGAGCCGGAAGCAGTGATCTCAGCAGTTCACCTCTGCAAAGCCTACCCAATGGAAGACACCGAAGTCGAAGTCCTCAAAGAAATCAACCTCACAGTGCAAAAAGGCCAGTTCGTCGCAATCTACGGACCCTCAGGAGCCGGAAAAACCACCCTGCTGAACATGATCAGCGGCATCGACAAACCAACCAGCGGGAGCATAACTGTTTTCGGACAGGAACTCACCGAGCAAAACGAGGACCAGCTGGCAGAGTACAGATGCAACCAAGTGGGCTTCGTCTTCCAAACTTACAACCTCATCTCAACATTAACCGTAGCAGAAAACATCGCGTTTCCCCTCGAATGGAAAAGGATACCTTCCGACGCAATTCAGAAAAGAGTTGCCGAACTAATCCAGACCCTAGGCTTGGAACGCAGAGCTAACCACTTTCCTGCTCAGCTGAGCGGAGGCGAACAGCAACGAGTAGCCTTCGCACGCGCCTTAGCCAACAACCCGCCGCTGCTCCTGGCGGATGAACCAACCGGAAACTTGGACACCAAGAACGGGCAGCGAATCCTTCAGATACTGCAAAACCTGAAAAACGAAGGAAAAACCATCATAGTTTCAACTCACGACCTCGAAATCATGTCCATAGCCGACCTGAAATTCTGCCTGGAAGAAGGCAAACTGGCGAGCCAGAATGAGTGAAACCGCTTTCCCAATCAACGACCTGCTGCGGAGGAGGCTTCAAACAGGCTTAACTATAGTCAGCCTCACAACTTGCGTGGCTTCCACGCTTTTTCTGCTGCTTTTCAGCGGACAAGTCGGCTTCGGAATCGCCGCCACCGCCCGCGACACGCTGACGGCTGGCACGTCAAACGTGTTTTCCCAGTTCCTGCTTTTCATAGGTGCCCTAATCTTCATCGTGGGCGTGGTCATTGTTTCGTTTATTGTTTTCTTGATGATGGCTCAGCGAACCCGCGATTTCGGCTTGATGAAGGCAACAGGCTGCCCCAACAGCCTGGTCTTCGGCTACTTCCTTACCGAGCTTTTGGGCGTGACGTTCCTCGGCTGCCTGCTGGGCGTGGCGGTTGGGCTCGCCACCGACTACGCGGTCATAAACATGAGCATCTTTCAAGTGTACAACAGCGCACCCAACTACTGGTTTGTGCCTCTGGTGTTTGCAGCGTTCGTCGCGTTCGCGCTGGTTTTCGGCGCAAAACCCCTCTTTGATGCCGCGCGGATGTCGCCGCTGAAGGCAATTTCGCCCATGCAGTACTTCGGACTGGGCAAAGGAACCCAGCTGAAGCCCCTGTCAAAAACAGGGTTAACCATAAGAATTGCCTCGCGGAGCCTGTTTCGGCGGAAGTCAGCCACGGTCAGAATCGTGATTTTCCTTTCAGTTGTCTTCTTGCTGTTGACGGTTTCCATCGCTGGAGGCATAATCGCAAACGACACGTCCACCTCCTGGATTCAGAGAGCCATCGGCAAAAACGTAATCTTAGTCGCAAACAGCGACATGGCAAACCAGTACACGCAGCTTCTGCTAAGGTTCTCTGGCGCCAAAGAAAAAACTGATTTTAACTACTCAGACCCAAACCTCGCCCTTTCTGACTCAGTATTTCAGCAGTTACGCGTGGTGCAAGGAGTCATAAATGTTGAAGTAAGGCTAGTTCTGAAAGACACGATATACGAGAAAAGCGGCTACACCATTGACCCAGATACGGCAGCCACAATTTCCATGGGCGACGAACGTCAAGGCGACTCCCTGATAGTGGGCATCGAAGCCGGGCAAGTTGCAAGTGAACCGTTCACTTATGGGCAATTTTTGAATTCCAGTGCCAGTTTTGAAGCCGTTGTAGGAGACTCCATCGCGAAGTCCATGTATTCGCCTACGACCAGTTACTCATCGCGGGGCAAGGAGATTCTTCTGGCAGATCCCCTGCTCGAGGGAGTAATAATTCAAGGCAGCGTCTTCAAAATCACGGGCATCTGTCTGGACCCAATCAACAGCGGCAACATCACTTACGTTCCGCTGGCGAACCTTGAGAACATAACTGGAATTTCAAGCCCCAACATTGCTCTTGTCAGCGTTGACGATTCAGCAGACTATGCAGCAACTTTTGCTCAAGTGCAGAGTGGACTGAAAAACACAAACCCCGAGTTGACGGCTGTTGACCTGAACCAAGTGTTGGATGAAAACGTTAATTTCCTCAGCTCCCTCTGGTCGGTCGTCATGTTTTTGCCGTCTTTTGCTTTGGCAGCTGCAACCCTTTGCCTGATAGGCTACCATATGCTTACCATTGAAGAGCAGCATCAGGAATTCGCAATCCTCCGTGCCACAGGAGCTAAACCTCGCATAGTTATCGCCATTTTATCTGTTCAAAGCTTGATTGTGCTGCTTTCCAGCTTTGCAGTCGGCGCATCAATCGGGACGATAATCACACTGCTGATATTGACCACCAACCCCGTTGTCTCGACTTTCACCATCTTGGCAATATCCGCGTGGCTCCTCTCTGCATTGTTGGGCATGTTTCTGCTGAGCCTTTACCCTGCCGTGAGGTTCGCTAGAAAACCGCTGCTGAAAATATTGTCATAGATGACTGAACTGCACCGAAAAATGCTTCAACGAATCAACGTAGGCAGGCAACTGATTGATGAAGCCCTGAAGCTGAAACACAGGCACGACGGGAACATTGTCATAGAACTTGCTCGCAGCGGGCACTAAGGACAAGATGATGGGGAAGAGCGTGGCTTTCGACCACTTTCTGCATTCAATATTCATAGCCGCATTCGGCAAAGTGTCTACAAACGCTTCCACCCGCCTAACCTGAGCTGCCGCCATCTTGCCCAGCGTGGAAGGATGCATACCGTGATGCCAGTGCTTGCAGTCGATGCAGACTACGAAGGGATTTCTGCAGCCAACCACGTCTATTTCCCACCTTTTCGCATCGTGCTTGAAGCGTACGTTTTTCGCCACAGCGTAACCGTTTCGCTCCAGCGCAATTGCAGCGATGCCTTCAAATTCCTGCCAACTTAAGCAGTCGCTTAAGCGTTCAACGTCGGCGCCTAACTCAGCCGCTTTGACAGCTAACTTTAGCCTGCTGCTCGTGTCTATATCAACCATGTCGCCGTTGAGATAAAGCAAGTTATCTCTTTGTAGTTTTCGGAGCAATTCTTTGCAAACTGATAATGGCACCTTTGCCTCTACTTTAACAGCTTCATGTGTAACAGCCCCGTTTTTTGTGAGCTTCAGAAGCGAAATTATCAAATCCCTCTCAATAGTCACTGCCATGACCTTCTTAAATTCGCGGAAAACTGTCAAAATCAAGCATTTTCCAGATGAAATTTGCCAACTGCTGCAGTTTGCTGCAAAGTAACGTGCAAGGAATCGTATACAAAAGCATCAACGAAACGTCTTTCCAACTCGCATGTTTCCTCAAGTGCCTTGGTCTTGGGGACAAAAGTTCTGTAAACTTGGTCACCATTCAGAACGATATGTTTAGTCCACGTTGAAATAGCTTTTTGCGTTAAGGCAGGCAAGGGCTAAGGGCTGAGCCGGCAGATATTTCTCTCTTCCTGCGCTATAGCCGCTTCGGGAATCGTACCCTCAGAAAAGGGCGGCATGCATTAATCTTGAACCTTTGCTATCTATTTCTATCAGGCATCACTACGGTTTTTAACGTTTAATAGTAAAAAGTATCCATTCGAATAATTTTCGAACGTCTATCTCGCCCGCATAAAGAGTTACACAGTTGAAAAAGTCTGCTTGACAGCAGAATTCTGACCTTTCAGAACAAGTATAGGTTTTTCAACGTCTTTCTTAAACGTGGACAAAGCTTGTTCTCGGTTTAATATCCCTCTTGTTTGCCCTTTTGTCTTGGAAATTTGTGGAAAACTCGCCGAAGCTACGCAACACAGGGCTAAATGGCTTTGAACAAGACCTCGCGGCAAACTGGCTGCAGTTCCTGATAAACAGATTTCATGATTATTTAAGGTTCGTTGAGTTTCGAGAAAATTCTGCGAAAACAACTCCGTTGAAAGAGTTTTTAGATGTGTTGTTGATGCTCTTGTATGCAAGAGGAAAAACGCTGCATTGCGCTCAGTGGTTAATCGAGATAGGCTTTCTGCAGCTTCCCAGAAAAGTCAATGTAAACAGTTTTCAATTCCGTGAACTCCGCCACACCTTCAGATCCGTCCTCACAGGTGTTTCCAGAATGCTTCACGCCGCCAAAGGGCAGATGAGCTTCGCTGCCGATGGTTGGGCTGTTAACGTAAGTCAAGCCCGCTTGGGCGCAGGCGTCTCCGATCACATCTCAAACGCGTCCTCCGCAGCCTCAATCGCTCTCGCCGCGTCGTCAGAATTGCCTTTCTGAAATTCACCCACGACTTCATTTGGGTTGGCAGGGTTGACCTGTTGGTAGGTTTCGCCTGAAGCGGAATCTGCCCATTCGCCGTTAATGAACATTTGATACTTCAAAACCAAAAGAACTACCTGGAAAACCTGTGCGAAACGCAGCCTATGTTCCTTTTGGTAACCGCCAAAAAGAAAAAAGGGGCTAGCCGCGTTCCCTGCGCAGCCTCTTGTAAGCTCCCTTTGAACGCATTCTGGCTGTCTTCTTGACATCAACCTTGGAAAGGGGCTTGTCACCAGCTACTTCAGCCATGCTTTCCTCTCCATTTAGGGCTTCAGGTTCAGAAAAATCTGTCAAAGTAGCCTGCTCAGCGCCGCTCTTCACCATTATTCGAATAGCTCGGTCAACGTCGCCAGGCTCCACGTTTATCCCTCGCGTAGCATCCACCAGCACCACGGCATCTAAGCCCAGTTTACGCGCATCAAAAACAGTGTTAACAACGCAGTAATCCGTTGCTAAGCCACCCACAAACACTCGCGTCACGCCCTTAGACTTCAACGTATCCGCCAAGTCGGTGTCGTCGAAAACAGAGTAAGCCTCCTTAGAAGGGTTAGTAGCCTTCGAAATCACAAGTGTGCCATCTGGAACCTTAAGTCCGGGGTCAAACTTTGCGCCTTCACTATCCTGAACACAGTGGGGCGGCCATGGACCGCCTTGAGCTTTGAACGAGACATGATTCGGGGGGTGCCAATCTCTTGAGGCGATAATTTTCGCGTTTGCGTGCTTGAAGATTTTTGCGTATTCATTCAGCACAGGAATCGTTTGGTCGCCCTCTTTGACTGGCAGGGCTCCGCCTGGGAGAAAATCGATTTGAATGTCAGCGATTATGAGAGCATCTTTATTGCCTATTTTCCATTCTTTTACCAAAAGTTTCACCTTAACAATTTAGAGTGAAACCGAGATTGTAGACGTCTCGGCTCCACAGTAGAATACCACGTGGTAGTGGATAAAGTTTTTTCCAGCGCCTAACCTGCAAATGGAAAAGTAATTAAATCCTGCGGCGAATGCAACTATTGGTGAAGCATATGGCTGTATTAGCTTATGTCATGTTCAAAGTAAGCTCAGGCACTGAAAGAGAAGTTGCCCAGAAACTCATCGAATTCGAAGAAGTCATGCAGGCAGACATAGTCTTCGGCGAATACGACGTCATCGCAAAGATGCTGACCAAAGACCTGGACGCACTGGAAGACTTCGTTTCCGACCACGTGAGAAACGTACCTAACGTGCTTGTCACATCGACTATGATTATATCGCGTGGATACAAAGCGAAAGCCCAGCGACCCACAAAAAAATAGCGCCACCTCCATTCTCTTTCTTCTGCAGTGGATTTGGTGTTCAAAAGTGACTTTTCGTTGATGCTTTTGTATACGACAGAGTCTAACGGCTCAGAGAAGCCTTCTCAACCTCCGCTGGCTCTTTCGCTAAAGGTTGGGTTGGTTTTTTGTGGTTGACATATTTGGAGCCTGTTAGGGATTCGTTGCAGAAACTATAGGGGGAGGTCGCTATTGGCGTTTTCCCCAGCCAAAAGCATGTTGAAAGCAGGAAAGCAAATGAGACCGAAATAAAGAGAAAGAACCACCTTTGCTTGCCCCAAAGGATAGGCTTATCTCTTATCAGGCAACAATAGAAATCAGGGCTCCCCATGAAAACAGACACCATTACAAGCAGGGAAATGCGCGCCCTAGAAGCCAACGCCGAATACTACGGCGTCTCGCTTTTGCAACTGATGGAAAACGCTGGTCGCAACGTCGCGCTTGAAATCAACTCTCGATTCAAAAAAAACCAGAAAATCGCGGTTTTCTGCGGCTTAGGCGGAAACGGCGGCGACGGCTTCGTAGCTGCAAGGCAGCTGCTGTCCCTCGGCTTCGACGATGTCTCCGTGATACTCGCGGGAAAAAGCAAGGACATAAGCCACGAAGCCGCACTCACAAATTGGACAGCACTTCAACCTCTGCGTGAAAGCATCAAACTGCAAGAAGTAACCGACAGCTCCAACATGCCTGCAGTCGAGGCAGATGTCGTTGTTGATGCCTTGCTGGGCACGGGAACAAAAGGAAAGATAAAACCGCCCGTTTCACAGTTAATTGCGCTCATCAACTCACTCAACGCGGCAAAGGTCGCCGTTGACGTGCCAACGGGCATAGACTCAGACACTGGCGAGGTTTTGGGAGACGCGGTGAAAGCAGACGTCACAGTGACTTTCCACAAGGCAAAGAAAGGTCTGGAAACCGCAAAAAAACACGTTGGCAAACTCGTCGTGAGAGACATAGGGTTGCCGCCAGTACTGGAGCAGTTTGCGGGTCCTGGAGATGTTCTGCTCGTCGCAGGACAGCGTTCTCCCAGCGCTCACAAGGGCGACTTCGGACGCCTCCTCGTCATCGGGGGCAGCGAAGTCTTCTCAGGCGCACCAGCACTCGTGTCCATGGCTGCCTTGCGCACAGGCGTGGATATCGTCTACACGGCTGTTCCTGAGCGAACGGCACATGATATCGCTTCGATGTCGCCTGACTTCATAACCGTGAAACTTGAAGGAAACCACCTTAACCCCAAAAACCTAGCAACGCTGAAAGAATACCTGAAATTGGTTGACGCGGTGGTAATTGGACCTGGAGCTGGATTGCATCCTGAGACAAAAGCGTTCATGAAGATCTGCATCGCAGCCGCAGAAACCGCGGAAAAACCGTTGCTCTTGGACGCGGACGGCTTGAAAGCCTTCGCAGAATTCAAACGAAAACTCAAAGTGCCCCTCGTCTTGACGCCCCACGCTGGCGAATACGCCATCTTGACAGGCAACAAACTGCCTGAGGACTTTAAAGCGCGAGTTCAGGCAATCCAGCAGACAGCCGCGAAGCTTGGCGCAGTCATTCTGGTGAAGGGACAGGTGGATGTGGTTTCTGACGGAAAACGGGTGAAGCTCAACTTTACAGGAAATTCTGGGATGACTGTTGGCGGAACGGGCGATGTGCTTTCAGGCATTGTGGGCGCGTTGTTGGCTCAAAAGGTTGACCCGTTTGAAGCCGCTGTTGCTGGAGCATTCGTTAACGGCGCTGCAGGCGACTTCGTTGCGAATCAGCTTGGCTGTCACATGGTGGCGACGGATTTGATGGAGTTTATTCCGCAGGTTCTGAATGACCCTATGAGTCACGTGAAGGTGCGAAAGCCCAGTGGAAAAGGCGCTTAACGTAAGAATCACCATTTACCATGCGAACCAATGTGACCCCAAACGCTGCACAGGCTTAAAGCTGAAGCGCCGCGGACTCGCGAGGATAGTTTCCAGAACAAGGTTCATGCCTAAACGAGCGATAATTCTTAATCCGTTTGGCGAAATTGCTTTTTCACCTGCTGACAGGCAACGCGTGGCGGATTTTGGGCTTGCCGCTTTGGATTGCAGTTGGGAGCATGCGGAAAAGGTTCTGTCGCATAATGTGAAGGGAACCTCACGATGTCTGCCTATACTACTTGCGGGTAACCCAACCAATTACGCCAAAGCAACGAAACTGTCTACGGCAGAAGCGTTAGCAGGCGCTTTGTTCATTGCGGGTTTCAAGGATGAAGCACGCGAGGTACTTTCCATTTTTACTTGGGGACACACATTTCTAGAGTTAAACGCTACTTTGCTTGAAGCCTACGCAGCGGCGAAGGACAGCACTGAAGTTGTTGAGATAATGCGGAGCAAGTTTGGCGCAAAAAGTTAAGATGACAGAAAAGGCTTTTGAGCACGAATGCAAGGTTTTTAACACATACTGGAGCTGAATCATGGCGGCATTCATCAGTGACTTCTACCTGTTCTTGGCATCCGTAGCCTTCATCTCGTTATCAGGGGTTCTCTTGCCCGGTCCCCTTTTCGCAGTAACCATTGAGAAGGCAACGAAACGCAAAACCGCAGGCGTACTCATCGCGCTGGGACACGGAATAGTTGAATTCCCACTTATGTTCATCATCTTTTTCGTACTGAGCGAATTTGATGTGCCCTGGCCTGTACAGGCAGCGGTCGGACTTGTGGGCGGCTTGCTCATGATTTACATGGGTATCCAAACGTTCAGAAACCGCAACAAAACCGACGAAAACTACAAAGCTTCAAGGCAGGATTCGCTGCTGGCGGGAATACGTACTACTGCAGCCAATCCAGCGTTCATTTTGTGGTGGCTAACCATAGGCACCGCGCTGATTTTGAACGCCAAATTGTTCGGGTTGGCTGGCTTTTCGGTGTTTGCGGGGGTTCACTGGATGTGTGATTTCGTCTGGTACACTGTGGTTGCGTTTGTCATTTTTAAGTCGCATCGGTTCTGGACGGCAAGAATTCACCAAGGAATTTCGTTTTTCTGCGTAGGGGTCTTTGTGGGTTTCGGAGCTTTCTTCTTCAGCTCCGCCCTATGGCAAACAATTACCACGTTAATCTAGGAAGGAAAAAAGAAATGACAAAAGATACTTTCCAAGTTGGAAAAGCAAAAGTGCGCCTGGTCATGGGCGACATAACAGAAATGGCAACAGACGCCATCGTGAACGCCGCAAACTCTTCACTCATGGGCGGCGGAGGAGTTGACGGCGCAATTCACCGCAAAGGCGGACCAAAAATACTTGCTGAATGCAGGAAAATACGCGAAACTGAATGGCTAGATGGGCTTCCAGCGGGAAAAGCAGTTCTGACCAGTGGGGGAAATCTCAAGGCAAGGTTTGTCATTCATACTGTAGGTCCCGTGTGGCAAGGAGGAACGCAGCAAGAACCTGAGATTCTAGCCAGCGCATATGAAAACTCGCTTCGAACGGCAGTAGCCAACGGACTGAAGTCTGTGGCTTTTCCCTCGATAAGTACGGGTGCTTATGGCTATCCTGTTGCAGATGCAAGCCGTGTAGCTTTGAGAACGGTTAAGGCTTTTTTGGAGAAGGAAGATAGCCTCGCTGAAGTGATTTTTGTCTTGTTTTCTGACCGTGACTTGAAGATTTATGAAGCCGCGGCGGCTGAACTGCCAATGTGAAAAAAAATTGGGAATATCATTTCGCCCGCTTTGCGTCTATGGAAAATGTTTTATGCTGATACTGTACATATCCATGTATCGGGAGGGAAATTTATGGCAAAATGCCCTGATTGCGGAAAAGAAGTCAAAAACGCAAAGAAAACTTGGAAAATGGCTGGGAAACCCGATAAGGCAGGAAAAAGAACTCAACTCACTATAGGCTTATTCGAATGCTGCGGCAAGACTTTTAGGCAGGTCTTGGACAAGAAGAAAATCTAAGCATATATAATCCTTCAACTTTTTTCTTTTTTCTACTATAATTTGCACGTTCAGCATTTACTGAATTTTTGTATGATAGCGCCTTGAGCGTTTTTGATTGGTATAGCAACCGATTTTTTCTTGTTGGCTATTTTGCCTTGTCGAATGTGCGAGCTACGTTTTCTATTTTTTCGCCGACCACTTCGATATTATCAATGTTGCCAAGCGCCTTTTCCTGAGCCCGACATAGGTGCTTAATACTGTGCGGGTCAATGCCCATGACGCGGCATCCTACGGCGTCTGTAGCAACAACATTCTTGCCTGCGATTATCACATCCATTTTCACCGGCGTCCCGTCTACCGGTCCTTTGCCTTCCATGCCTACGAAGCCATCAATTACCGTTAAAGCCGGCTTCAGAACCGAGTTTATGTCCACCACGACTTTGCTTATGCCCTTTGCGTGGTATTTGGCTTTGAATTTGTCTGGGAGAAGTCCGAACATGTTCTTCATCCCGAGGGTCACGCCTGTGGCGGAGTGAGTTTTAAGTTTTGCAGCGCTTACAATTGCTGATTCTGCGACGAGCCGCGGCACAGTTATACTTTGCAATGTTTCGCCTTGCGGTATAGAGATTTTTACTCTGTCCTTGACGTAGCGAAGGTTTAGGAATTCAATGCCGTTGCGTTGGCACATTTCTTTCATGCCTGTTTTCTCGAAGGCTTTGTCTGCGTTCGTGATTGTAGCGTCGGATTCCACCACCGTGACTGAGACGGGAAGTTCCTTGAGTTTCATGATTATTGCTTCGACCACGATGGGGTCGGTTGTGGCGCCAGTTTCCCAGGTCGTGTCTGTGATAAAGTTGACCTTTATGAGGACTTTGTCCTTGCCTGCGAGGGCGCTCTTGTAGTCGATTAAGTCTAAAGCCTTGAAAACTGGCTCGTGGCTCCGCTCACCCTTAACGATGGCAACTTTTGAGGTCTCATTAGTTGTCAAAACGACCCATATCCTACATAGTAAACGTTGATTCTGCTTTTATCAGTTTCACTTTTCAAGCTTAGTAACGATTTTCGTGCAAATGGTTTGCTGCCCAGACAAAACAGCTTCAACCCGCTTTGGATAGTTTCCATTCAAAACGTAACAGTCCAGCGGGTTCTTTGAAAGAAATTTAGCCAGATATCTGTCCACGCTCGTCCTTTCAGCGAAGGCTTGCAGCGCTGTAAGTGAAATTTCACTCAGCAACTTCACGTCTGGATTTGTTTTCGGGTTTCCTGTGAAAATCCCGTCTACATCCGTCACAAAAAGAACCTTGGGAGCCTGAAGTTTGTAGGCAACGTATGCGGCAATCGAATCCGAGGTTACATCCCAAGACGCTTCAAGAGCGTCGTCCTTAAATATCAGTTTTGAGGGCAGAAAAACTGGAACCTTTCGAGTTTCTGAAATTTGCTTCGCTTCCTCAACATCGTCACAGGTGCATGCATCGGGAATAACTTGGGACAGCACTAAACCATACTGGTCCATGGCGAGAATGGCAAGCCGATGTGACAGAGCCGCGGGCAACTTGAACTCTTTGTCAAAATCTCTAACCGCGTCTGCGAACCTGCCTCCGCCAGGAACAACAACAAAAGAATATTTCTTGGTGACTCTGCTCAGTTCTTTGCACAGGGCTTTCAGGGCTTTGGGAGCTTCAGCTAGGCTTCCCCCAACTTTGATTACAGCGTCCATTTTGGGCTCCTGCCTTCAAGTTTAGTTGCCGCCATCATCGCTGCTGCAACAGCAGGCGAAGTCAAAGCTGCGTGTTCAGGCATAAGCTCACTTATGTCCAGAACCTTCTTGACTCCAGCCATTGTTGCTGCTTTTCGAGCAAGGAAGTTCCTCCCCAGACCTGTGACCACAACTGGAACCGTTTGCTTCGCTTTCGAGTTTAATTGCTGATAGACTTGGCTTATGGTATTGGCAATTTGCTCCAGCTGCGCGTCATAAACATATTGGGCAATTTGGACAATTTCCTGTTCCGTGAGCATTTCAGTGTCAGCGCACACGACTCGGGCAAGCCGCGCCATCGCGTCAGCAAGGGTTTTGCCTTTTCCATCGGGCGTTTCGACACTGTAATCCTCCACGTCGATGTTGCCTAAGATTTGGTGGATGTCCGCTGACTGAGCGAACAGTTCAGATGAAACCCGCGCAATGCCGCCTCTCAACGGAACAGAACTCACGATGGCAGCAACATTGGTCCGCAGGCTTCCCGTGTAAACGAGTTCGCCGTTCAGGAGCTTCTCCAAATCAGTTTTCCCCTTAGCCGCCACTTTACCTCCGACAATTGGAATGATACTTGTGCTTGTGCTGCCGACATCGACGACTACGCAGTCGCTGACTAGACGCGACATCATCCATCCTGTTGCAGCCCAATTCGCCGCAGCCACCTTAAGTGGTCTGGATTTTGCCGCTGCAACAGATTTCAAAGTGCCATCCACGCTGACGACAAACACGGGTGTGCCTTCGAAAACCCGACTTACGCAGTCCAGAATATGGTTCACGCCTTCGCGTTTCGTGCCGAAGGCATCAGACAGTTCAGCAGTCATGGTTACAGCCACGCAATCCAGCCCTGCAGCTTCGGCAACTTTCGTCTTCAGCGCTGACAGCATATTGCAAAGCTGCTGCGTGTCCCGTTTCCAGAAAGGAAAATACTCCATCGCCGTCTGAAGGTCTTCAACTTTGCCGTTTGCTGTTCGGATATAGGCTGCTTTGGTGTTGGCGCCCCCTATGTCCCAGCCCACAACTCTTGTCAACTTGTCCGTCTTCCTCCGCAGGCGTCTCGTACACGTTTCTCAGCTTCATGAAGCTTTAAAGCTGCCTCATCCAGCGTACCGCCGTAAGACTGGACAAGCGCATAAGCTGTACCGTTTTCTGCAACTGGAAAGGGCGGAGAAGCAACTTCTTCCATTTGGCAAACCCGCAGAAAAGCCTGAGTCGTCGGGTTGGGAACGGCGACTTTAGAAAAAAAGGCGTAGCCCTTCGTATGAAAATCCACGGGGAGTTCATGTTTCACGGCGGCGTCGAGCCCTGCTTGGGCAAGATTAAAGTCTGCAACTTTCCTCAAGCCAACAATGGAAGTAGTCAATCTCGGATTAATTTCAATCACGAATGGCTTATCCTCCGTCAGGACCATATCAACGCCCACGTGCCCCCCTATGCCTCTGAAAGAAGCAACGGTCTTTTCAGCCGCAGCAAAAGCCTCTGCCCTAAGCGCGCTATCAAGAGGAACAACTCCGCCTTCATAACACGAATCAAACTCTGATGTCCCCAACGCAACATTCTGCTTGTTCAAACTGACAGGCAAAGCTTTCTCGCCGTTGGCGATTAGGCTAACACTTGCAGCGACGCCGCGGATAAACTCTTGAGCTAGAAAATGGCTGTCCGATGACTCACGCGAAGCCTTTTTCATTGCGAAGTCCAGTTCGCCCCAGTTCTTGACAAGGCTCAAGCCGCCGCAACTGACACCGTTAACTGGCTTGATGACTATCGGTAGCCCCAGCTTATCCCGTATAGCCTTCTTGGCGGCACAAACGCCGTCACATGCATCGAGCAAAACCGTTTCAGGTGCCGCTAGCCCCAGCGCTTTCACGCGACGGCAAAGTGCCGCTTTGTCAGTTGCTTCTTGAATTGCTGCTGGGCTGGAGTTCAATGATAACGCCGATGTCTGCTTGATGATTTCGACGATGGACTGCAGGGTTCTGTTTGATTCAGGAGCCACTACAAGTGCGGCGTCGGCGGAATCTGCGGCGTCCTTAACCACTGACTTTACGTCGTCGCCTGAAACGACGGAATCTGCAGAGTCAGCCAAGAACGGTGGTTTGAGCGCGGCGATTCGTGAATCAAGCGTGGTCGTCACCGTGTGCCCTGCACCTTTGAAATCAGCGACCACAGCCCGAAGCATAGCGTAGCCTTCGCAGAGAACGCTTGCTGGAAGAGGGTTTCCTGCGAAGCCGCCGCCTGAAATGTGCTCGTAAACCAGAATTCTCAAGGCTAAAGGGTCACCGACATCGATGAAAACAATGTAGCCTTAAAGCTTTTTCCCAAAAATCAGCGGCGATGCCCTGCTGACTTGATGACTTGGACAAGTTCAACAACGCTCTCACGTGTGATTCGACCATAAACTCTGTCTCCGCCAGTGCATGCGGCACCTCTCAGCCCAACCACGTCTGCCCCAATGCTTTGAAGAAGAGGCAAATCTTCCTTTTTCAGGGAACCAGCCAGCGCCGCCTGCAAGCCGTAACTGTGTGATTCGCCAACGAAATTTTTCAGCTGGTCTTCGGTGAGAAATTGGAAGAGGTTTTTGCCGTCCTTAACTGCGGTGTCCAACATGGCTATGTCACATTCTGCCTCGCTGGCAATTCGTGGAATCATCAGGGGGCTAACTGATCCCACTCGGATGGCGTCAGCGTACCCTGTTGCCACGACCTTAATTGAGGAGTCGCAGTCTCTCACGGCTCTGACCACATGCCGCAGAAGGTGTACTGCGTCTTCGCTGGTTTTCAGTTCGCGTAGACCGACTTTTGCGTAGTTTACTTCGAGGGTTGCGGCGCCCAGAGCTGCCAACGAAACCGTGCCCGGAAGGTTCGGAACATCGCCCAAGGTGCAGCTTACTTCGATGTGTGGAGGGGTGGCTTTTCGGATTTTCCTGATAACCCAAGGAAAACTTGCTCCGAGAGGTCCCTCTTTGGGGTTTTTAACGTCGATGATGTCAGCGCCGCCCAGAACTGCTTCTTCAGCTTCTTTTTCGTCTGACGGGCTTATGAGTAACTTCAACGGCATCTGGCTCCGTGTTCATCCGATGATGCGGAGTCCTTGAGGCTTAAAGCTTTTGCTGCTAAACAACAGAGAAGGATAAAAAGGCATTTATCTGAAAGGTCTTCGTGAAGAAAACTTTTTTACCGTTCCCACCAACCAGAATGAGGGCAGAGCCGAAATGAAAGTTATCCCAGTCATAGACATCCTAAACGGCGTAGCCGTGCACGCCGTCCGAGGCAAACGAAAAGAATACCAACCCCTCAAAAGCAGCCTATGCGATTCTGCCGACCCTTTAGACGTTGCCTCCGCGTTCAAAGCACTCGGCTTCACTGAACTATACATAGCAGACTTGGACAGCATTCTGGGCAAAGGCACCAGCCTGCCAATTGTTGAGAAAATCGCGGAAAAAACGAAGCTAAAAATCATGGCTGATGCTGGCATATCCGAAATCAAGAAGGCACAGGACACGTTCCGCGGCAAAGCGTCAAAAATAATAGTGGGAACAGAAACCCTTCAGAACCTAAGCTTCGTGAGAGACGCGGTTGAGCTTTTCGGAAGCGAAAAAGTCGTCGTTAGCCTTGACTTGATGAATGGAAAGGTGCTGAGCATATCTGAAAAAACGAAGGCAGTGGGTGTTTTGGCTCTTGCACGCGAATTTCAGGAAATGGGCATTACTGACATTATTGTTCTGGACTTGGCGAAGGTCGGCAGCGGCGAAGGCGTGGATATGTCTCAGCTAGAAGAATTTGTAGGCATCTCTAAACTCCGTGTTTTTGTGGGTGGAGGAGTCCGAGACATCAAAGAACTAAAGGTGCTGAAAAACATTGGCGTCAGTGGCGTCTTGTTAGCTACAGCTCTGCACACTGGAAAAATCAGCATAACCGAACTGAAAAACGCGGGCATGATTTAAACCACTGGCGATAACCAAGTTAACAACCCTGAGCGAACAGCTATAGAAACGGATGCTACGTTGACATCTTCTTGCGCTGCCTTATCACAATGACTACAGCGAAAATGACCACTCCAGAAATCACAACCAGAGGACCTGGAAGAATGCTGAAGTAGCTTGAAAGGAGTATGCCTGAAATCGAGGAAATTGCTCCAAATACAGCACTTAGTTTGAAGTAGTTGGATAAGTTCCCGCTTATGGTTCTTGCTGCCGCCGCAGGGGTCACCACCAAAAAACCGACCAATAGCGTGCCGGTTATTTGTATGCCTATGGCAACAGTGGCAGAAACAAGCAGCAGGTACAAAAGGTTCGTTTTAGCAACGCTTATGCCTTTTGAGACCGCAAGCTCCTCGGAAATTAGGCTTAACACTACTTTTCTGTAGATAAATCTGGTCAGGAAGATGACGACAACTGAAATAATTACTGCGACAACCGCAGAAACAAGGTCAACCTGAGCTATGTCGCCGAACAACGCTGCTTCAAGAGCATCCAAATCCCTGAAAAGCAATATGCCTATTGCCAACGCAAGCGTAAACGCCGCGCCCACCAAGGTCTCGAAGGACAGTTTGGTTACTCTGCCCAGATGCCAGATTATGACGGCTGAAACGAAAAGGAACACGAATCCGCCCAGAAGCGGATTAAAATTCAGCAGCACGCCCAACGCGAGTCCCGGCAACGCCACGTGTGACAGTGCATCTCCGACCAGCGCCATTTTTTCAAGCACCATAATAGAGCCGAGATAGCCAGCGGCAAATCCTACTGAAGCCCCGACTATTAGACCAAATATCAATGTTTCCAACATCGGCTTCACCGTTCTTAGTTCAGTTTTCTCCTAGGCACACGATTTCGCCGTAGATTTTCTGCTGCAATGAAGGTTCAGCTATTTGCTGCGCGTCTCCGAAGAATGTCGTGCACTTGTTCAATCCAAGCAGCTGGTTTGCGTACTCCTTTACCAAGTGGATGTCATGCGTTATTAGCAGCATGGTTATGTTTCTTTTTTGCTTGAGGTCTGTGAGCATAACGAAAATGGATTCTTCACCGCCCACGTCCACGCCGACGGTGGGTTCATCAAACAGCAGCACATTCGGGTTGTCAATTAATGCCCAAGCGATTAAAACTCTACGCAGTTGCCCTCCCGAAAGCACACCTAAGGTTTTGTCGGGAATTTCCTTGTCGTTGAGTCTCACTGCAAGCAAAGCACCTTCAACATCTGCGCCTTTCTTGTATGAGAGGAACTCTCTCACCGAAATTGGAATATCCCTCACGCTGATGTTTTGCGGCACGTAGCCTATGCGGACTTTTTCTTCCCACTCAATTTTTCCAGTATAAGGCACCAATCCCAGTAAAGTCTTGAAAAGCATGGTTTTGCCAGCGCCGTTGGGTCCAACAATCGCCAGCGTGGTTCCTTTCTTAATCTGGAAGTTGACGTTTTCGAGGATTATTTGGTTTTGAAGCTCAACTTTCAGGTTTGAAACCTTCAAAAGGTAATCAGGGGAGTTTTCCATAATCCAGTGGCGCCTGATAGAAATTATTTGGCTTGGCTAATATACGCTTTGCTGCGCGCCAAACCGCGCCATCCTGAAAACCAATGTTCCGAAACCACATTCAGAGACGTAAGTGGGAAAATTACGGTAGCTTCATTATGCAAACTATTCCGCCCAGCTGCGAGAGACGCTTGCCTGCAGGTGAGTCTGCCGTGACGATTCTTGTTTTTACCCCTTTGTTTGAGGCAACCTGCGTAAGCCTGTGCAGCCTGCCTTTCTGCCGTTCCCGCGAAAGATAACTGTCGGTCAACATCAGGTATTCGGGCTGAGGTTTGCCAGTTTTCCATGAACCCAAGATGAGGTCTTCAATTTCCTCCAGAGAATACGAGACGAGTGGATTTTGCGTTGAAGCGTAAAGACGCTTCTCCAGCAGATCAATGAGGTTCTCGTTCTCTTCCGCTGTGGTTTCACCCATTATTCTGCGGAACAGCGGAGTCTTCGCCAAAGCTGCCACTTCAGATAAAGTAGTTGCGCAACCCGTTAACTCAGAGAATACGGCTTTGTTTGGACCTTGGACAAGCCACGCGTGGTGCTCTTGGATATGTTTGAGAAAACCTTGGGAATAGCTGGTTCGCGTGGGCGAAGCAAGAATAACGCTTCTTACGCCCTCTTTCAGCGTGGGTCTTAACGCGTCGATGACTGATTCATGAAAGCTGTACAAGGCTTTTGGATCCTTTCTTGTGCCATTTAGGTGAATGGTCTTTTCCGGCTTGACTACGTGGCTGAACACTTTCCAAAGAACTGCACGGTCCTCACCAAAACCTGCGAGGATAGCTACTGGATAGCCCCTTCTGTACTTCTTCATCAACGTGGAGCACTTCGTTTGTTCAGACTAGACTGGACAGGAGTTTTATGTTTATCCATCTCAGAGCCAGATACCTTTCTCCTTCTTTTTAGAATGAGAATCGCTGCGGCAGCCACGGCAACAACTGCAGAAACGCCTAACACAACATAGACCACATTTGCACTGAGCCCAAACACTTGAGGTTCCCACATGTTTGTTTTGTCAGCCTTAGTCGCGATGGCGTAGCTTGGATATGAAGAGTTGGCTTCAACAACCACGCCTGTCAACTGGTCCCAATAATACGTTGTTTGCGGCGTGCTGCCCGAAATAACGGTTCGTTGGACACCAGCCACCGTTTTTTCTTCGGCACCCGTAATGGTTATGTTGCCTTGGTTTCTGTCGAAGAAGGAGTCACCTACGTTGAGGTTCGCAGGGATGATGAAGTCGTCTCCAAGTGCACCCGCCTCAAAGTTCAATGTGATTGGTGGTTCATAGGATAAGGTTCCGTTGGAGGACATCGTTGTAATATTAATCGTGACGGCTTTTTCTTGAACGGCTGCTATCTCGATTCTTGCCCAATTCACGTCATGGCCTTGCGAAGAATCCCCTGTGAAGGTAACTTGGTACTCTATCCAATCGCCCTCTCTCACGCCCACAGTCACTGAAGCCGATGCCCCTTGGGAGGCCGCTGCGCAAAGGATTATGATTACAGTAATTGCGCTTGCTATTTGTCTTCGCATTTCAGGTCGTGTTGTTCTTTGGGTAATCGGCTTCTTAAGATTTGCCTGAAAATCTCGACCAACAGAAAACTCCGAAAAGCGGAAAACGTGCCTCAGCGTAATTTGCGAAAACTATAAAGGCGAATTGCACCATAAGGTTGGTGTCGTGATTAGTAAGAGATGAGAGTGTGCAAGCAGTCGGAGTAATCCTAACTCTAATAACGTTTGCCACTGTTTTGGGACCGATGGCAACGGTGGTTATCCAGTATAACAATAATTTGTCTGAGCTGGTTGTTCCTCGTGAAATCAGCGAAATGTTGAATAGCACCTTGGGCACGGGGCAGTTTGAAATGCCTGTTTTTGTTAGTTCGCAGTATGATAATGTGACGCGTGCTGTTACGTTAACTGTTAATTTTACCAACACGTTTGCTTTCAATTTGACTTTGAGGTCTATTTCGGGAAACGTCCAATGCAGTCTGCATAATCAAACGCTTGGGTTTCTCTCCTTAAGCAGCGCCGTTGAGATTCCTGCTGGTGAGACGATTCAAATTCCTGTTCTTTGTGCCTTGACGGATTCTGCTGTAAGTCACTTCCAAGCTGAACACTCTGGGGCAACAAGCGTCGACGTTAAGGTGCTGGACCTAGCCGTAAATGTTAACGACGTTACCGTTGAAATAAGCGAAAGCGTTGACCTTCCAAATATTCCAATAGCATAATCTGGTGTAAGAAAAGCTATGCAGCGCAAAATTAACTGGTTTGGCATTGCGGGTGGGTCAGGCACCATTGTTCTTATTGTCGTTTCTCTGTTTGTTCCGTGGTGGATACTCAAAGTTGGCAGCGGGCTCACAGCTGACAAAGGATTGATTGAAGCAAACGTTTCACCTGTGAACACGAATTTCGCTGGCGTAGGAAGCGATTCCTTCACGGTTCCGCTAATTTGGGCTCTTAACTTTAGTATGATGTTGACTTTCGCGGCTGGGGGCATCATCATGCTGATTTACTCCGTTTTGCCCATGAAGCCGTATTCCAAGAAGTTACTTGATTTCTCGTACAAGAAGCCCTTGTACGCTGCGGCTTTTTTTGTTGCATCCTTGTTTGCGATCACACTGATAGCACAGGGACTTTTAGGGTTCAGTGTTCCCTTGGCGGGATCATCGAATGTTCAGTTGCCTCAAGCAATGGCAGCAGGTGCATCCATCAGCGTGCTCGTTTCCGCGGATTTTCTTTGGCCTTTCTGGCTATGCGTAATAATTGCAGGGCTTTGTATAGCTGCCAAATTTTATCACAGAAGGATTGAACCGAATCAGAAACTGTGAGCGAACACCCAGTTTAGCCTTCAAGTTGAAAAGGTGCTGTTTTTGTACAGTGTCCATGATTATCCGCATGCTTTTTGCATCGCTTTTGGTGATTAAAATAATGTTTCCTATTTGCAGTTGCTGACTTTGCGCAGGTTTTTTTAGGTTGAATCCCACAGTTGGCTGGCTTGGCGTCGTTTCTTTTCTTCTTTGAGGTTTTCGATTTGGCTGAAGAGTTTGATGGCGCTTTTAAACAGCACGTCGTATCTTTGCATTGCCTCTTGCATGGCTTCAGACCACACTAGCAGATGTGGGAAGTATAGGTGTGCTTTTGACTGTGGGTTGTCTTGGCTTTCAAACCAGTATTCGGGGTAGGGTGAGCCTTTGAAGGCGCTGTTGGTTGTTACGCCATATCCGAATTGTTCAAGAATTGGAGCTAATTCTCCTAGTGCGCGTCGTATGGGTATGTCGATTATTTGTGGGAACTTGTCGCCGAGCTGTTCATACTGCGAAGTGTATTCATGTGCGCGGGGTGTTTGGTGCCACCATATGTTTGGGTCTGAGAGGGCGTTTTTTACTGTTTTTTCAGCGCTTTGTGCGAGGTTGCTGACTTTTGCTTTCATTTGAACGAGCTTTTCGTTGCTTAGTCTTAAGGTTATTTCGGATTTTTTGGTGACGTATTGTTTTGCGGTTTCTTTGTACCATTCTGCTGCGAATTTCACGGTTTCGTGGGTGAACTGTTGTCGAAGTTGCTCCATGCGTGAGCAGAGAGGTTGAAATTCTGATTCTTTCTTCTGGATTGCGCCATCTAAATCCTGCAGTTCACCTAAATTTTCTAAGTCTTCAGTCACGAAGGAACCTCAACCTTTCGTCTGGGCTGGGATGATTATGTGGAATTATTGATAAGAAGCTTTGGATGTTCATTTTAGTGTGACAGATTTGGTTCGGCTCAATAGGGCTTCAGTGGGCAGAGGCGCAAACTGGAGGGTTGACTGTGTGCTCTGTTGCTCGGAAAAGACTATACCCCCCTCATATTTGCAAGTGAACTAGTCAAGTTTGTTGCTATAGGTGAGTCCCATGCGTTTCATGAAATCGAGAATTGTTTCGTACTCCTGGATGTACTGCTTACCCTTTTCAGTAAGTTTAAGCGATGTTTCATCTTCAATTAACCCAAGGTTCTTAATTTCTGTGATGTAATTTTTAAGCCGATCATAAGGCACGTTAATTTGCACCTGAACATGAGTTAACACAACTTTTCCAATATTAGCTTCGCTCCTCAGTACAGACAACAAATCCCCGTAAATCTTTAATTTGTCCCTGCGACAAATTTTCTTCATTTCATCCATCCTTTTTGTTTGAACTGTAGAAGGTTCTATAGGCAACAAAAAGAAAGATAGCTAAACCTGCAAAACGAGCTACCAGGGATCCTATAAATGCCGAAAAACTTGAATCAATATACCAGAAGAGTAGCGAATACTGACTTATTGCAAGAAAAATAAAACCGAAAGGAATCCAAATCGTGGTTGGATCAGGATTCCTCACATGACTTCTTAGCGTAAAGATAGCAACATAAGACAGGCAGATTACATTAAAAATTCTGAAGTATACATTAGATTGACTGTAAATATCGTAAGTAAATTGCGGAGTAACAAATGTTAATGAAAGTAAACTGGCGAGAACAATGAATAACAGAGTAATAGTTATCTCTCCCAATAGCAGGCTATTTTTGGATTTCTTATTTGAAAAGAAGTAAGTGGTTGCAAGGAATACAAACGCGAATGTTCTTGTTAAAAGTGTAAACCACATTAATTTTGGGTTAAGATTTAGAGCTAGAGGGGAATATGATAGGACTGCAAAGGCAAATGATATGCCTAGAAAACCAAATCCCAGCGGTAAACCTAGATACCTTCCTTCTCTAGTGAGCTTATATGGTCTTATCATGAACCAGACAAGAATAAAGCAAAGAAATGTCGAAACAACCTCTATTATAATCCGCTCTGTAGGATACATATTAGTAGCAAACATAGTACTAATCTGATGCATTCTATCCTTATTTTGCTTTCTCTTTTTCCGACTAATAGTCTAAAACTAGCGAGCTTTGTTGTAATCTAAAAAAAATGCCTATCACTTTTTTGCACTCACGATACGTGAGCGAGGCTTATTAGCGCTCCTCATCAATCAATAAACCACAATTTAGGAGAAAAAAAGGAGAGAGAAAGAAATGAAAGCCCAAAAAATATGTAAAACCAAAATCGCCACTGTCGTTTTAGTGCTAGTATTGTCAATGAGTGCTTCGATAATTCTTTTGCCAGCTGCTAACGCCCATTCACCGCCGTGGAACATTGTCTCATTTGCATACGTTAATGCACAACCAAACCCAATCGGCGTCAACCAAATCGTCTCAATTACAATGTGGGTTGATACACCGATGCCCAGCGCATTAGTGACTAACGACATAAGACGCCACGATTACACATTGACCATCACGGCGCCTGATGGAAAAAGCGAAACAAAGAAGTGGCCAATTGTTAGTGATACAACAGGCTTACAGTTCACGCAGTACACTCCAACCCTGGTCGGCACGTACACGCTTAAATTTGTTTATCCTGGTCAAGTGTATACCTGGAGCGGAACGAATCAAAACGATACCTTCTTGTCTGCAACCGCTACAGCAACCTTCACAGTGCAAAGTGAACAACTCCCTGCTCCAATAACCAGTTATCCGATGCCAACAGAATACTGGACACGCCCCATTGAAAGTCAAAACACTGACTGGTGGGCCGTTGCCTCAAATTGGCTTCGTGGACCCTACATAACCTTCGGCACTAGCGCGACTGAGGTGACTGCTGACATTTCAGGCAGGTATACACCAGACGGTACCGTCCCGAATAGCGCTCACGTCATGTGGACCAAACCAATCGCAGATGGAGGAGTGGTGGGAGGCAGCAGAGTAGGCTTACCAGGTAACACGTACTATATGGGCGGTTCCTACAACGTCCGATTCGCAGCAGGTATAGCCATGTACGGGCGACTCTACTACCAGGAACCCTACGGCAACTCTGGAGGCGGAGGAGATTACGTCTGTGTTGATTTGCGAACCGGAAAAGAAGTGTGGAGGGCCAACGTGACCAGCGCAGGCGCGCCATCTTTCGGCTACCTTTACGATTTCGAAAGCGGAAACCAACACGGAGTCTTGCCAGAAGGTCTACTGTTCACAACCAACTTCGCCAGAGCATATGACCCGAGTACGGGAGTCTTAACTACCATGAACATCACAAATGTGCCTTCAGGCCAACAAGTTGTCGGCCCCAAAGGGGAAATACTAAGCTATGTCCTTACCAACCGTGGAAACGCTACCAATCCTAATTGGTATCTAGCTCAATGGAATTCATCAAGGCTGTTCGTCGACTCTACAGGGATGAGCCCGGCCAACTGGTACTCAGGAAATGTGCCCGCAAACTGTCCCATAACTCCGACACTGCCTAACGCCAGCATGTACTGGAACGGCAGCACCTACGTGACTAACACAGTACGATCGCAGCAGGGATGGTCCTCAATACAATCGCCGGCCTATGACTGGAACGTATCATTGCCTCTGATAAATGGAGGCAGTTGGTCAATCATCAGGTATGGCACGTTCTTTAACCAACAATTGCTTCTGCAGCAAGGAAGCCTTGGCATAGGTCCAAGAGACACTGGATACGGCGCCAACATCACAATAGTTAGTCTTAAGCCTGGTTCAATTGGGACAATACTGTTGAATCAATACTATCCACCTGCACCGGGAAATGTTACGCGAAAAATCATAGCTACCGACACAACACTTGGAGTATTTGTAACCGAGGACAAAGAAACTCTGGACCTCAACTGTTTCAGCCTAGCCGACGGAAGCCTACTGTGGACCGCGCCACGCCCACTCACCGATTTTGATACGTTAAGAACAACTTCAGTAACCGCTTGGGGCAAACTGTTTTGCGCAGGCTACAACGGAATCCTCTACGCCTACGATCTAACAGATGGAAGCCTACTATATAGCTACGGAAATGGCGGCGCAGGAAACAGCACGCGCGATTACGGAACAGCCTACGGATGGTTCCCCATCTTCTTAGACGTTGTGGCAGACGGAAAGGTCATATTGGCCACAACCGAGCACTCGCCGAATTCACCGTGGTATAAGAACTCGCTGTACCGATGCATTGATGCAAACACGGGCAAAGAACTATGGACCATAATGGGCTGGGGCACCGGCATGTACGCTGGAGGTTACGACCTCATCGCTGACGGAACCTTTGTTTTCGCCAACATGTATGACATGCAGATCTACGCAATTGGCAAAGGACCAAGCGCAATAACTGTGGACGCACCGATGGCTGCAGTGACACAGGGCTCCGGCATCGTAATCCGAGGCAGGGTGACTGACATCTCCTCGGGCACAGAACAAGACGTCGTTGCAAAGCGCTTCCCGAACGGAGTTCCCGCAGTTTCTGATGACAGCCAAGCCGGATGGATGGAGTACATCTACATGCAGAAACCCAAACCCGCTAACGTAACCGGCGTGACCGTGCAGCTGACCATAACGGCTCCAGACGGAACCACCTACGGCGCAGCCGCAGTAAGCGACGACCTGGGCAGCTTCGCCACATCATGGACACCCCCAACTACAGGACTCTACAAAATCGTAGCAGCATTCCAAGGCTCAGAATCCTACTGGCCTTCCAGCGCAGATACCTCCTTCTACGCTTCTGCCGCACCCGCCCCGTACGTTCAACCAACTGAAACGCCAATCCAACCAACATCAACCCCGCCAGCAACTGCGACTCCGCTGAGTCCTTCGCCTTCGCAGGCGTTGCCGCCTCAGAGCGCTGGGCTTCCAACTGAGGTCTACGTTGGCATCGCCGCGGTCGTTATCATCGCCATCGTCGCCGCTATAGCGCTCGTCCTCAGGAGACGCAAGTAAACGTCAAACAAAAAACAATCCTTCCCCTTTTTTTGGGGTGAAAGAAACAAGGTAACGTTCGGAGAGAGATGGCTGAAAGGGCTCTGGACGGCAAAAATCGCTCATATTAAACTTGCGATGGGGTTCAGATCTATCTCTCTTGAATCACCCCTGCCAGAGCCCCAGCAAACCCTAAACAGATATGTAGCGCGCGATACTAACAAACGTTAAAAGCACGCGCATATAATAACGTCCTATAGAGAGATGAATGAAATGGAAAAAATGCAACACAAAAAGAAAGCGTACATAACAGCGATAATGGCTTTTCTAACGTTCTCAATAATTCTAGCGTCTATTCCTATGACAAAAGCGGCTGGAGCCATAACTCTGACGCCGACAGCCCAAGTGCAAGGTGCTTCCGTCACTGTTGATGGTACGGGTTTTGGGGCAACAAAACCTGTGGGCATAGGGTTCGGTGCAGAGGTAACTGTTACTGGCGAAGCGCACCCCATTACCAATACCAATGTTCCGAATGGTGATGTGTTCGGTCCGTTTACGGCCATAACAAATCATTATCCGATCAAACCAGGTTCCTTTAGCTTTCACTGCGTCGTTAGCTCAGACACTAATGTTGTAGAATCCGATTATACCGATAATGGCGATGGAACGCTAGCAAGCTCAAGCATCTACGCTCTCAACCCCTTTGTAAATTACGTAACAGGCGCATTTGGACGTTCTTCCACATCGGATTGGTCAAGCTATACTGTAGTGTATACCGCCAGTTACACTTATTATCAGTATAACGTGACTCCTGCCGCTGGCGTAACCACACTTGCCTCAGGCACTTTCACAGCCTCAATTACCGTGCCCACCGTGGCTAGCGGAATCTACGTCGTCACAGCAATAGATACAAGCGGAAACCGCGCAACCAGCGACCTAAGCGTCGGCCCCACCATCCCAGAGGGCATAACCATTGGAGCCATGGTGCTACTATCGTCAGTAGCCATGATAGTTGGCGCCCGGTATTTCCGAAAAACATCAAAAACCACAAACCACAGCTGAAAATAACTAAAAAAATAAAACCACAGAATAACGCGAGATAACAGGCATCTCCCATCCTTTTTTGCCAGTCACTAGCGGGCTGCATGCTTTTGGCTTGAAAACGCGCCAATAGCGACCTCCCCCTATAGGTTTCTGCAACAAATCCCTAAAAGCATCCAAATACAACTGCTACCCTGCCGCTAACGGAGCCAATACCCTTCCTTATAGACTCAAATGAAGAGTTAACTGGCATTTAGTCTTGTTTTCTGCCGTTTCAGAGGCGTCATGCTTATATTGTGTTTGGTGCTTTTCGTGTGGAGAAGTCACGTTTGATTTAGCAGTGAAGAGAAGTGAGTTTGCGTATGGAGTTTTGCCCGAAATGCGGTTCTATGCTTGTGCCTAAAAAGTGTGAAGCGGACGGGGCTGTTTCGGTAGTCCTTGCTTGCCCCAAAGGCGATTACGTGAAGGGCGAAGAAGAAAGCAAGAAAACTGGAGCCAAGCCCGGCAAGGTTATTCATCATAACCTGCAGCAGTTCGTCACGGTTATCGGAAAAGAAGACCAGGAGATAAGTACGATGCCCACCTTAAGGGTGGAGTGCCCCAAATGCGGCAACATGCTGGTTTACGTTTGGCAGGTGCAGACTCGCGGCGGCGACGAAGCCTCAACGCAGTTCATGCGATGCACGAAATGCAGCCACACATTCAGAGAATATTCGTAGCTTGTGAAAAGAATTAGATTCTGGTTTCGCCATAGTTTCATGCGGATTTGTTTGAAATGAAGAAAGATAAACCGTTAACTAAGAAAGAAAGAGACGAGAAGCGAAAGAAGCGCAAAGAAAAGCAGGCTGCGAAGAAAGCATAGCCCGCACTGCTCTAAAGGAGCTAAGAGAGCTAGTACCTTTCTGAGATTTCACCATTTTTTAATTGCTCTGTAGATTTTTCTGGACTTCGAAGTACAAAATTTCAGTTGAAAACTCATTTATCCCCAAGCGGGACACTGAAAGGACAGGGACCAACCCAAAATGCGTGCCTGCGCTTTGGCGAATCACCCTTGACAAAACGCGGAGGCTCCTTAGCCCAACACCCATTACCCTTCCACTTTCGTGTCTAGCCAAGAACAAGTGATTCGCCGAAGCCTTTTTCCTAAAATCTGAGGTTTTCTGCTTGGCTGATTTCGCTTTTCTTAACTTTCCGCTTAAGCAGACTGCTTAAACTATGTTTCTCAACGGGTGAAAAGTAGCCATTTGATGCTATCGCAGGGATTCTTTTAGGGCAGACAAATATGACATGACTTCTTCAACTTTGGGTTCCGACATGTTGAAGGCGAGCTGTATGGTCTCTCTGGGTTTACGTTTGGCAGAAGCACTTAAAGTCCCCAGAGCGTTATCTATGTTAACGAATAGCGAGTCCCAGGTGATCTTGGTTCTCTGGCCCTTCATGGTGTACAGCGTGAGGATGTGTGCGCTGATTCGGCTCAGGGTGTCTTTGAAAACTCGCAGGTTCCCGATGATTTCCATGTCGTCATATTCAGTGCCTGATAAGTAGCTCTTGATCAGGCTGTAGCGTTTTTCTATGTTTTGAATTTCGTTGTTTAGCTCTTTTTTTATTTGTGTTTCGGTTCCGTCTTGCATAGGCATCCAAGCTCCTTCTGTATGTTGAGATAGAACTACATAAGACTTTTTGGACGAGGAAACTGCGTTTTTTGCTTCAGAAGATTTAGGGTTCTGCTGCGTCTTTCCGTCGAATAAGCGGGTCGCGTAGACTCTGGACGGGTGAATCTTCCGAGCAGCCTAAGCGTTTCTGCGTGGTTTCTCGGTATTTTTTCTCGGATTCTTTTGCCAGACTTTCTTTGCTGCTGAGCTCCACGCTGTTGCTGAGTATTCTGATAGTTTTGCCCAGTCGACGGTGTCCTTTTGTAACCATGGTTTACGCCTGTTGGATTTATTCGCAGTCTATCTTATAACCTTAAATCACCATTGTAATTAAAATGTGTGAAAGCCCACGCAAGAATTGAATGCTGAGGAGCAAGAGAAAGAATGCAAGTGAAAAGTAAGCCTGTTGCCGCTGTATTGCTGGCTATAGTGGTATTGTTTTCATTGGTTTGGGCGAATTCAGCTTGGAATTCCGGGTCCAACATCACAGCCTTGGAAAATACTGGAACGCTCTTTCAGGTTTCTCAGTTCAACACGTTCTCCGCAGGCAACTACGACGGCAATGTCACTTACGCTGAGCTGGCGAAGCATGGAGACTTCGGAATAGGCACCGTCAACGGCTTAGACGGAGAAATGGTCGCGTTGGATGGCGTTTTCTACCAGATTCCTGTGGAAGGCACACCTCACCAGATAGGCGTTACAGCACAGACACCATACGCGACGGTTACTTTTTTTAAAGCAGACCAGACTATCCATCTGTTAGATTCATTAAACTATTCCCAGTTGACAGCCTACATCAACAGTTCTCTGCCCGCGTATAACACAATTTACGCCATAAAAGTCCACGGCACGTTCGACTACGCGAAAACCCGAAGCGTCCCCATGCAGGCAAAGCCTTATCCGCCTCTCGCAGAAGCCGTGAGTAATCAAACGGTGTTCACGCTTGGCAATGTTTCGGGAACCGCAGTTGGATTCTGGTTTCCAAACAGCATGGACGGAGTAGACTTCGCAGGATACCACCTGCACTTCATCACGGATAACCACGGCGCGGGCGGACACCTGCTGGACTGCATTGTGCGAAACGCCACCATAGAAATCGACCAAATCGGCAAATTTGAGATGGTACTGCCTGGAAGCGTAAATCCGCCCTAATTCCTAATTCGAAATCAGGATTTTTTCATGCAAATGTTAATTAAGAATCAATTAGCGCTATTGCTACAGATTATCATGTCTAAGAGTTCTTCGACTTCTCCGTACTGGTTCATCCGAGACGGCGCAAAATTGATGCCGTGCAGCAAATCCGATTTCGATAGGGCTGTCGCTGAAGGAAAGAGCGTGAGGTACCGAGGCTACGCCAACAAGAAAGCTGAACGCATCGCAGATGAGCTGGAAGAGTCCAGAATGGCATTTCTGAGAAATCCTGATTTGCCTCCGAAATTCCGTACAGTGATAACTAATCCTAGAAACGTTGTTGAGATTCAGGTTATAGCGGTCGATGATGCACAATTTTGGATGAAAGAATCAAAACGCCTCAAGTATCAAGTGTAGAGCTTCCCAGTGGGAGAAAATGAGAGGGAGCTTTTCTCTCGTCTTGCGCTCAGATTTTTTAAGTCTGAGTTTTGCTCTGTTTTTGCTTGCGCGCTTTTCTTTTCTCGTCTCGCTCTTTCTTAGTTAACGGTTTTTCTTTTTTCGGCATTTATTTTCCCTGAAGGTAACGGTATGTGTATTTGTCCTTTAATAATTTTCGAAAGAACCCTCAAAATTTCAGCCAGTTTTACGCTGCAACTTAGGTATGGAAAAGTTGAAGTGGGCGTAGTGTGTTGGTTGTAACCCGCCTTCTGTTTCCTGTGGCATTCGGCTAATCGGGCTACCCGCGCCTCCTGTAGAGGGTCATCAGCGACTGTTTGCCCTTTCCACCAACACAATTTAAATAAATAGTGTGTATACATTATGTATAGGAAGGCGTTTAGTGTGGCAAGGCAGATTTCAGTCTCAAACGAGGTCTACGAGCTCCTATTAAAAAGAAAAGGCAAGAAGAGCTTCTCACAGGTAATCAAGGAAAATCTATGCCCAAAAGAAGAAAAAAAAGATATCATGCGATTCGCAGGCGCCATGAAAAACGAAAGAAAGAAACTCGAGAAATTGAATGCTGAAATAGCTGCCGAAAGAGAAGCTAACTACGGAAGGGACTTTGAAGGGAGTATATGACCTTCATCGATACAAGTGTTGTAATTGCTTTCTTAGCTGGCGACGAAAAGGTTGCTGCATTGGTAAAGGAGTTCTCTGAGAAAGGAGACATCAAAACAACCACGATAACAGAGTATGAACTGCTCAAACATAAAACCGCGCTGAAAAGACAACTTGCAGAGGAGTTCTTATCAGAAATAACCGTTTGCTCCTTCGACAGAGCCGCAGCCAGAAAAGCAGCTCAGCTCTATGAAAAGCTGAGAGAAGCTGGAAAAATGATCAATGAGAATGATTTGCTCATAGCGGGAATTTCGCTCTCTAATGACGAGGTTTTGTTGACACGGGACCAAAAATTCAGCAATTTAGGCGAAGTAAGCATAAAGATAGTGTAAAAGACCGCGTGATAGAGAATTCTTCTAGGCACCTGGTTAATGATGCATTGCTGTTTTAGCGGCTTTAGCGTTTCTTGCCCTTGGCGGGAAGTTGCTGCCGCTCCAGTTTCTTTTTCGCTTCCTTTTCCCGTTCCTTCTGCTTCAGTTGTGCGTTCTGAGTATTTTTTTGTTTACGTCTCGCTACGCTCGGCATAATCTCAACCAGAAACTAATAACAGCGTTCAAGCTAAAACATGTTTCCCATTCATTGAGTGTTTAAAGGTAAAGTCTATGCTGTCTGATATCCAGTGGTAACTACAACTTTAGGTGATAAGAAACTTTATTTCTCTGATTCAACATTCTTTCTGATGGGTCTGCTATGTCAGAGAAAGTCAAAGTTGGCATGCGCGGGCAAGTTGTCATCCCCAAGAAGCTGCGCAAAAAATTCAGCATCGAAAGCGGAATCATATTGGAAATTGACGTGACCGAAGAAGGCTTGCTTCTGAAACCTTTCAATCCTGTGGCTGACCTGAAGGGGCTGGGGAAAGGAGTCTTTGGAGACCCTGTGAAGTATCAGAAGAAGCTCCGGGAAGAATGGGACTGCACGCAATGAAAATAGCCTTAGACACGAACGTTCTCATCTACTTTCTCGAGGGAATCGAGCCCCACGCCAGCAAAGTCGAAAAAATTTTAAATGCATTCATGAAAGCAGAGGACGAAGGCATCATCTCAACCGTAACCATTGCCGAAATTTTAACTGGGTTTTACGTGGCAGGCGACGCGAAAAAAGCCGCCAAGGCAAAGAAACTGCTGAATGATTTGACCCTTAACAGCTTCAAGATAGTTCCCGTCTCGTTTGACATTGCTGACTCGGCTGCAAACCTGAGGGCGAAGAGAGGCGGAAAACTTCCTGACGCCTTAATTGTAGCTACAGCGCTTAACCAGACAGCCAATCTGGTTTACTCGCAAGACCGAGACCTCCAACGCTTCAGCAAAGACATCAAAATCTGCGAACTTCCCTGAGAAATCGTCAGCGACTGTTTGCCCTTTCCACTTGCAGGACGCCCGTTTGGTTGGTCACGCCGCAAGTTTTCAGATTTGGGGTTGTTCGAAGTCTTCTAAGTCTAAGGCGATGTAGCCGTTATCGCGTAGCTCTTGTTTTTCGTCGATTCGTTTAGCTATGATGCCGTAGTTTTCTTTTTCACGGTTCCAGCGAAACTGTTGCGCCTTCCCTTTTAGGCTTTCTAGGATTCTTTGGGTGTCTCGTTTTCCGATTGTGCTCCATTTTGTTTCGAGGAATGTTGCTGTTTTGGTTTCTTCGTCTGTTGCTATGATGTCGATTTCGGTGTCTTTGTACCACCATTTTCCGATTTCAGCAAAAGCAAATGGCAATTTACTTTTTTTCTGTGTTTCTTTTAAGAGTTCAAGTGCGATTTGTTCGAATACGCGACCGAGGTAATTGTTGTAGTCTTTGCGGATTTTGTCTTGGATGTATGCGGTGTTTCCTGCTTCGAGGTCTATCTTGTTTGGGAAGATGTACTTGAACCAGAAGTTCAGGTAATTGTCAGCTATGTTGTATTGACCCTTTCTGAGCTTAACTTTGGCTCCCACGGGGTAAATACGCTGAGTAAAATTAAGCTCTTCAAGTATGCTGAGGTACTTTGAAAGCATGCTGCTCTCCAAGCTGGTTTCATTAACCATTTCTCCGTAGGTAGTTGCGCCCTGTGCGATTGCCTGCAAAATAGCCGCGTAGTTCCGCGGTTCGCGCAGTTCTTCTCGGAGGAGAAAGTCTGCCTCTTCGTAGAGGAATTCTCCTTTTGCGAGGATTTTTTGCTGGACATTTTCCCAAAAACCTGCTTGCGGACTGAATTTTTGAAGGTAAGCGGGGACTCCGCCTAAGCAACCGTAAACGTGTATAAGCGTTTCGATGTTGTATTTTGGGAAAAACGGTTTGGTGTCTGTGAGTTTGAGGGGTTCCAGCTTCCACTGGGCGGTTCTTCTGCCGTAGAGTGGGCTTTTGTGGCTTAGAACTTCGTTTTCCATCATCGCTATGGATGAACCCAGCAGGATGAGCGTTGTGTGGGTGTTCTTGAGGTTTTGGTCCCAGATTTTCTGGAAAATCGATGTGACCGCGTGATTTGATTCTGCGAGTATGGGGAACTCGTCAACGATTATTACCACTTGATTATTCTTGTTCCACTTGGTGAATTCCAAGAAAAGCTCTACCCAGTCGTTTATAGCGAGCTTCCCAAAGCTTTCGTCCTTCAGGTATTGGCTCATTTCATGCTTGAATTCTTGAATAAGCTGCGGTTCGGGTCGGCGGTCCGCAAGAAAATAGATGTGTGGTTTACTTTTTGAGAAGTTAAGCGTAAGTTCGGTCTTTCCGACTCTTCTTCGTCCGTAAATGACGATTAGTTCAGCGGCTTGGGTTCCGTAGTGTTTTTTGAGGAACTGCAGCTCCTGTTCTCTGTCGAAGAATTGTTGAACCATGAGTATGCTAATCACGATTCAACTATTTAAGAGTTCAGACCCGAGAACAAATCTTGCCAGCTGTAACAGAAGAGAACCAATTTACAAACTGATCTAAGTAGGTGGGCGTGGTGTGTTGGCATTAACAAGTCTTATTACCAAAACCAGCCGATAGGAGCTCGGGTGAAAAAGTGAGCCCTAATTTAGAAAAAGAAATAGAGGCTGACGTAAAACAGCAACTGTCAGCACTTCTGTCAGAAAGCGGTGCGTTAAATGCTTGCCTGCAACTTCTGCCGTCGCCAAGAGTCAAAAGGGCATTAAACACTTTACGCCAGGTTCAACCGTTGTTAGTTGATTTTGGAAAAACTCCTCACAGTAAACAAAAAACCTTCTATGATGCAGCTATGTACCTATTTAGTGTTGAAACATCAACGAACCTGATTGCGGACATCTTAGTCATGATGTTAGCGGCCCAAGGACAATTCTTGCACATTGAACCTGACGATAAATATCGATTCATTAGGCATGCAACAACAATTGAGGATTTGGAGTCTTCATCAGTCACTTTGGCAATGAAATTAAGTTTTCTGAAGAAGTCCGGGCTGACTTGTTTTCAAAAGTACGTAGATAAGAACCTTAGAAACAAGATAGCTCATTTTGATTTTGAAATCGATGCTAACGGTGATTTCTTCTTGTATCAACTCAAGGAAGGGATAATAGATAAAAAGAAAGTGGATGTTATGCAAAAATTGGACACCCTACTACTGTTTAACTCAACTACCATGCATCAAATCAAGTTGGCAGTCGATAAAACAAGGAAATCATAATCTTCAACAACGTTTCGATTATCTAGAGTTCACCCGGCTAAAGGTTACTATTTATGTGGGCGTGGTGTGTTGGTTGTAACCCGCCTTCTGTTTTTTGTGGCATTCGGCTAATCGGGCTACCCGCGCCTCCTGTAGAGGGTCATCAGCGACTGTTTGCCCTTTCCACTTGCAGGACGGCCGTTTCACCGCCTCCACCAGGCATCCGTCAACGCCTTCGCGGGCGCATCATGGTCACCTGCGCAGGTGGGCGTTTCGTTTCTGCTCCGTTGCCAAGCCTCTCGGCTTCTCCCCGAGGGGGAGTGCAATTCTACGTGTGGGCGGAGTTTCCTCAAGCCCTTCAAATTCGGGGCTCGAAAGCCACACGCCAACTCGCCAGCCCATGCATCCAAGCGCGTCCGCCACCAATAAACCTACCCAAAAACGAACCGCAACCCAAGCAGCTGGCTATATATAGTATATATAAGGGGGATATAGAAAAAAATCACAGCTACACAGCAACCAAAACCCCATGCTTGCCACAACCACCACAACCAAAACGCAACCGCAGCCAACAAACACGCCCACAAAATCACAAAAAAAACACCAAAAACAATCAATTTGTGTTTCCAACCGCCCAAAAACCAACTTCAACCTCAAGAAAACAGGCACAACCCATAAAAATTTCCTCCAGCCCAATAGGCAGCTATGAGCAAACGCGTCATACTCGTCACGGGCACACCATGCACAGGCAAAACCACCCTAGCCAAAAAACTCACAGCAGCCTTAAACGCCCAATACATCAACCTAACCGAACTCGCAGAAAAAGAACAACTAACCCTAGGCAAAGACCCCCAGCGAGACACCACCATAATCGACGAAGCAAAAATGTTCCTCAAACTCAAACAAGCAATAGCCCAAACCGACAAACCCAACATAATAATCGACGGACACTACGCCGCAGCCGTCACCCCAAAAAACTCCGTAACAACCATCCTCGTCCTCAGACGCAACCCCACCGAACTCCGCCAAATCATGCAGAAATGCGGCTTCAACCAGCCGAAACTCGACGAAAACATAGCCGCCGAAATCCTCGACGTCTGCCTAATCGAAGCACTCCGCGAATTCCCAAAAGAAAAAATCTGCGAACTGGACACCACAGGCAAATCCGCAGACGAAACCTTCAAAGACGCCTTAGCCATCCTTGACGGCACCCGAAAATGCAGCGTAGGCGGCATAGACTGGCTGGGCATGCTTGAACGCGAAGGCAAACTCGACGAATACCTGAAAACCTGAACGGCTCACCTGAGGCTCGTCGCCATCTTCTGCCGCGTCAACAACGTAATCTTCCGCCTGTTGCTGTAAGACTTCGCGTGGTCGCTGAACTTCTCACCAATCATAATCGGATTCGTCAAACCCACATCCGCAGACGCCGTGTCCAAACCTATGATAACGTTAACGCCTATCGTCCTGTTCCAGTCACGTATCCACACAGCCTGCTCATCCCTGCCTTTCTGAACTATGAAGTCAAACTGTCGCGTGACCCCGCTGGCGCCCTCCAAAGCAGACGCCTGAGCTTTCACTCGGTAACCTTCCTTCTTGAAGTAACTAACCGCTATATCCATCAGATGCGAGTTGTACCTCGGTTTTTCTTCCCCGTCCATCCACTTGCACGCTCCCATAACGTTATCTAACTGTGTGTGGAAAAGTCTTTCGCTAGGAGGCACACAAAATGCCTGAAACCTTCATCATCGAATGCAGTCACTGCAGCGGCTTAACGCTTGCCGCCGCCGACCAGAAGACAAAGACTTGCCCCTACTGCGGCGCAAAACTTGACCTCCCGAGAACCCGCCACATAACCAAAGCAAGTAACGCCTTTGAAGCCTCCGAAATCCTGCGCAAAATAAAAGCCGAAAGGCAATCTAACCCACGGAAAATTAGCCCAAAATAGCAAGCGCTGACACTATAAATAAGGGGGCTATAGTCTTCTCCGAGCAACAGAGTTCAAGCGTATCCTCAACTGTTACAAATCTGCAAAGACTTTTATCTGAAAAACAAGCTATCCTGTACTGTCTCTTTAGGAGAGAACTCATCAGTGAAACGCACAGCAGCCTTAGCCTTGTTTGCCCTGTTGCTTCTCTTGCCCTTCACATTAAAACTTACACAAACGAATGGTGAACAACCCAACGCAAACTCACTCCTCGTGGAAAAGGAACAGCACTGGGACACCTACGGCATAGGCGGAACATGCATATCCGCCACCCACAACATCGCGCTGGCAGACCTCGATGGCGATGGAGAAACCGAAATCGCCACAGGCGGGTTCACATACGACCTAGACAACGGCACCAGAGCACGAAGCTCCGCACCCCTCAAAATCTGGAGCTGGAACGCACAGAACCTCACTCTTGAAACCAGCTACAAATGGCCAGCCACCGCAAACGAGTCCGCCAACATCGTCTGCGTCACCGCTGGCGACATAAATCGTGATGGCACAACCAACCTCCTCACGGCAGGAAACATGGTCAACCAGACAGGAACCTACGCGCAGCTGAGAATTTGGCTGTGGAACGCCGTCAACCTCACCATCCTAACGAGCAAAGAATGGAACAGCACCCTCGGAACCAGCGCTGTAACCTCAGCCATAATCAATGACGCAGACAAAGATGGCACCCCAGAAATACTTACAGCCGGAAGAACCACTGACGCAAGCAAAAACGAAACAAGCGCGCAACTAATGGTTTGGCACTGGAACGGCACAGAACTCACCCTTCTTAAAAGCGCCGAATGGCGCGAAGGCGCATCCGCTAGCGCCAATAGCATAGCTGCAGCGGATTTGGACAACGATGGCGAAACAGAGATCATAACCGCAGGATACAACCAAGCGCTTACAAACAGTAGCGGGCAACTTCGCATTTGGCATTGGAATGGCACGGAGCTAGCCCTCCAGTCCAACCGAGAATGGCAAACTAAGCCAGATATTTACGCGTTAACCAGTGCAGGCGGCATCCAAGGAAACACCCTTGTCAACAACGTCAAAACCGCCGACGTTGACAACGACGGCATACCGGAAATAGCAACAGGCGGATTTACTTTCGACGGCGACAAAGTCAACGGGCAACTCCGCATCTGGAACTACACAAACCAAACTACCAATCTAGAAAAAAGCTACGAATGGACAACCGAATACATAACCGAAGTAAAATCCATATCCCTCAACGACGTTGACGGCGATGGCAACATGGAAATCGTAACCAGCGGCGTAACGGCAGGACAAAACAGCTTCGCAGAGAACGCAACCATCAAAGAGCTGGCTCAACTGAAAATCTGGAACTGGAACGGAACAGCACTCGCAATGAAACAAAGCATAGACTGGACGGTTGGCGAAGGAGTCTGCGCTTGGAACGTTGCGTCAGGCGACGTGGATAAGGACGGCACCGTTGAAATCATCACGGTAGGCTGCATGTTCGTTGAAAACCTTTGCGACCCAGACATGAGAATCTGGTCAATCGCCGAAGACGTCACGCCTTCCCCCACGGCGACGTCTTCACCGCAGCCAAGCTCATCTAACTTGCAAACAGAACTTGTGATAGCTGCGTCGGGCAGCCTTGCTGTCATAGTTCTATCTACTATTTACCTGCTGAGGAATAGGAGTAGCCTTAAGAAAACAAAACCTTGAAAACTTCAGTGTAGCTACGGGTCGTTAGTTTGGTTCCAGAAGTAAACGTGTTCATATTCGCCCTGCACAGGGAACGCTGAGTCTTCGTAAACTATGTCCAAATGGTCGCCGAATTTGGCAAGCAACGTTCTCATTGAATCCCAAACTTGAGGTGACTTAGCGTCTGGTTGCCAGAAACCCCAGATTAGGTCGTTCTGGCGCCTCATACCCCAACCGTAGTTTGCAGGCAAAACCAAAACGGAATCGACGCTCTTTTCGTTGATGGTTCGCATCTGAGACATTGCCCTAACGTCGGTCCAGAATTTTTCCAAAGCATAAAAGTGCTCGCTCTGCAAAACACCGTAGGGATTACCGCCGTCTGAGTAAGGATAATCAAACAAGATGACGTATTTTGCCCCTGCCTCGTAAGCTGTGATCATTTGCCTGTAAATCTCGTCGCCAGTGTCCAAATACGGCGGCTGAGTGTACTTCCAGGTTATGATTACGCCCCATTCTTTGTTCTGCAGTCGCGCTGCCCCCCTCGATAAGTCGATGTCTTGGATTAAGCTATTGTTTGCTCCCACTTGCACAAGCACCGTATTGTAGCCTGCCAGATAATCGAACCAGTAAAGCGCATAATCGGAGACGAACGTTTTGATGTCCGCTTCCTTAAGGCTGACAAAACCAGTGTCATTCTTGAAATACTCGTTAAACAGCGCAGCTTCAACGTTGTAATCCTGCGGGGTGGTGCCGTTAACCAAGGAGTCTAATATTTTGAGGTATTCTTGGCGAAAAAGCTTTTCCATAGTCGTGTTGGCTGGTCTGTCAGTCACGTTGTAGCCTTTGCGTTCGTCTATAAATCCTGTCCAGTTGTAGTCCAGCTGCAGTCCTCCAGGCTCGTCGCTGTAGTAGGCACCAAGGAATTTATCACCCCATCGCTCTTTGGCGTGTTGGAATATGTTGAGTTGCATGGGCCAGTAGGTCTGGTTATAGCTGCTGAGGTTCACGATGATACTTAATCCTTGTTGAGTTGCGTAATCGAGGATTTCGTTGATGGCTGTTTCGTTTCTGCTTATGGGAAAAGACTGCAGCACAAACAGGTTAGTGTACGGTTTGACCTTGTCAATAAGCAGTTTTGCTTCGGCTGCCGTGTTGCCGCAGAAAGACACGCCGACGTAAAGCGGCGAACCCTTGTTCGCATCCGCCAGCCGAACGGGGATAAGGAGTGCTCCAGTGATGGCTATCACGAGGAAAACGGCGGTTCCCGCCAGGAACAAGTTTCTCACGTTTGTTTCCTCACCTCTGCAGAACGAAACCTTAATGGTCGTGACATGGCAAACGTTGCTTGGTTGAACTATCGGCGTGCCAACTGATAACTTTTTTGTTACGTTGCATGAGAGCAGCGCATGCTGAGAGCTGGGAAAGTTTTTAAAGGCAGATTCAACGTGCTACATTCATTGTTCAGGGGGAATCATTCGTTAAAGGCAAGGTTTCAGTGGCAAAATTTGGTGGCAGTTTGCTCGACGTGGAAGGTAAAGGCGTTCCAAAAATCTTAAAACGCATAAAAGAACTCAAAACTGAAGGCTCATTGGGTCCAGTCGCGGTGTTCTCGGCGCCCACAGGCTGCACTGACCAGCTGATTCGGATAGGTGAATCCTACGCGCAGTCGTTGCCAATCTCGCTGGATGCCGTATTCAACGTTTACAAGCACATCGCAGAACTCCACGTTAAAAGCGAATACTTATCGCAGGCAACTGCCGAGCTAGCTCACTGCAGAGCAGTGACTGAGGAGGCGCTTGAGTCGGTAAACAAAAGGTTCAGCGGCAACGTTAAAGCGAAGGTTCTCACGTTGGGCGGGGAATTTGCAACGTCAGTGCTAATGGACTACGTGATACGAAGCAGGGGCTTTGACTCGTGCAGTGTCGGCTTAAAGGACTGGCCAGTGGTTACTGACGACAATTTTGAGGAAGCAACACCAAACTACGAACTAAGCAAGGAACGGTTGAGCACGCTGACTGACCCTTTGGAGAAAGGCAAAATTGTTTCCATGGCGGGTTTCCTCGGCGTAACCGCTGATGGCTTGGAGACTATTTTGGGGAGAGGCGGCTCGGATTTAACTGCGGTTTTTGTCTCGTGTCTCCTGCGAGAGCGGTATCAGACTGAGACCTTGTTGTTTAAGGATGTGCCTGTTCAAAGTGCCGACCCTAAGGTGGTGAAGGGCCAGAAAACGATGCATGTTGCGTCTCTCACGTACAATGAGGCGCATAAGGCGTCTCTGATGGGAATGAAAATTGTGCAGGGACCCGCAATCGCCATGGCAAGGCGATTCAGCCAGCCTCTTATGGTGGTTCCTATAGATGAACCTGCGATGTATTCGGTTATTCAGTCTCAAGCCGCAGGGAAAGAGGTTGTTAAGTGCCTCACTGGCAAGTCAGGGTGCGCTATCCTTTCAATGCATGATGAAAAGAGCCATTCGCTGGAGGATTCGCTGCGGATTTGGGAGAGACGGAACGACTTTATGGATTTGGGGGCGGAAACGCTTGAGACGGGCGAACGCATCCGCGACTTCCTATTTCTGGACTCAGAGTTTCTGAGAAAAAACGAGGAAAAACTCAAGGGATTTGACGAAGACGTAAAAGTAGACTATGGTCTGGGAGTGGTGACTCTCATCGGGGACAGAATGAAAGATTCACCTGGCGTGGCTTCAGCCGCCATCAGCTCCATCCAAGGCATCAACATTAAACGGGGAATTTTCGCCCCCCACACATCGCAGATAATAATTGTGGTTGAAGAAAAAAACGTGAAGGCTACCGTTGCAGCAATTCATCTGAGAATGGCAGACCTGAACAAGCTTCCCAGCTGAAGAAAGCTGCTCACAGACCTATTGCTCTCGGCACCTACCCCCTCCCTTATTTATAGAATGAAGCGCAGGTTAAACTTGTGCTTGGCTGCTTCGCGGCTTTGTTTCTTCTTTTCCCTACTTTAGGGGCATGATATTTGTCGATTAAATGTGCTTATAAAGGCTTGTTTTATATACCCCTTTATATACCCCTTTATATATAACTGTACCAATACACTGGAATCTGATATGAGCAAAGGAAAACCAATAATTAAAATCCAAAACATCGTTGCTTCAGTATCTTTGAACCAGAAAATTGATCTTCAGAAAATAGTGGAGAAATTCCCTCAAACCGAGTATAACCCTAGCGTTTTCCCAGGCTTAGTTTTTCGCCTCAAGAAACCCAAAACCGCTACTCTCATTTTTGGCACTGGCAAAATGGTTTGCACAGGCGCCAAATCTGAGAAGGAATCGCGGAGCGCCGTGGAAAAAGTCGTTAAAGAACTCAGAGGTCAAGGCATCCAAATAACCGAGAAACCCATCGTTAACATCCAGAACATCGTCGCATCTGCCGAGTTGGGCGGGGAAATCGACCTTGAAAGCCTCGTCTACAAACTAGGCAGAGTCATGTATGAGCCTGAGCAGTTCCCAGGAGCGGTCTACCGCATGGACGAGCCTAAAGTGGTCTTCCTCATATTCAGCGCGGGAAAACTAGTCTGCGTAGGAGCCAAGAAAGAAGAGCAAGTCTACCAAGCTGTCGACAAAATCCAGAAGCTGCTTGAAGAGAAAGAACTCATTTACTACCCCAGCCCCAGTTAACCCATTTTGTTGCCGCTTCATGCGGCATTTTTCAGTCTTCTCCGCACTGCAGGATTTTCTTCCGCCAGCTTCTTCAACACTATCTCAAACGTTTCGTCAGATTCAAGCTCCCTTTTCACGAAAACGCCTGTTCTGCCAACTTTATCCCGCTTGAGCAAGGCGTGAACTCGGTCTAGAACTGTTTCAACGGCGACGCCAAGCTGTTTTGCGATCTGTTCTTCTTTGCCGATGACGGAACTTTCAATGTGCCCATCTTCATTGGGTTCGATGAACATTAGACGTTTGTCTACCCCTGGCACTCGCAGATTTTGGCGCAGTTGGCTGAGGGATAGTTCACCGCTGAACCTGTAGAATTCGCGCTCAACCTTACGCATGTGCATCAAGGAAAACGAAACCGTTGTAGCCTCGCCAAGCTCTATGTACGCTTTCATCGCATAGGCCGGGGTAGCCTGAATTACTGTCCGCGCGGTTATGGCGATTTTGGCGTTTTCAAGTGCGGTCTCAACCTGGAATGAGGAAGGTGGGTCAGGCAAGAAGACGTCTATGTCACTTTTTTTGGTTACGTCGCCGCGGGCTATGCTTCCATGGACGATTGGCTGCAGGTGTCGGCTTTCAAGCGCCAGCATTATGCTTGAAGCTTTTTGCCTAAAATCTCGCAGCAGTGCCCATCGGTTGCCGTCGTAATTGACTTTGACTGTGTCTGCGCGCCTGATGGGTTTCGCTGTCAACTGCATCCTCTCTTTCAGAGAAAAAGGGGTGTATGGTTTATTAGCATTCCCAATCAAGAACTATCCAACGTGAAACCGCGATGAACGCAACCGCTGGCAAATGCACAAAGTGCAAACGCAAGGAGCCTTTTTTTCACAGAGTCTACAGCGGCGAGCGGCTTTGCAGAAAATGCTTCTCCGAATCCATCGAAAACAAGGTTCGCGCCGTCATCGTAAAGCACAAAATGCTCAATCACAATGACCGCGTAGCCGTGGCGGTTTCAGGCGGCAAAGACAGCATGGGGTTGCTGCATGTTCTCGCGGGCATGGAACGAAAATTCCCCAAAGCCTCACTGGTGGCGGTGACCGTTGACGAGGGAATTAAAGGGTACAGGGATGAAGCCTTGGCAATCGTGGCTGAAACCTGCAGAGAACTCGGAATACCGCATCATGTTGTTTCTTTCAAAACGCTTTATGGCTGCACTTTGGACGAAATGGTTACGCGGATGCGTGAACGCGAAGGCGAGTTGACGCCCTGCGCCTTCTGCGGCGTTCTCAGGCGGAAAGCAATGAACACTGCAGCGTTGGAAGTTGGCGCGACCAAAATCGCAACGGGGCATACGTTGGATGACGAGGTGCAGACGTCGCTGTTGAACATTTTTCATGGGGATGTCCCGCGTTTAGCCACAGAGAAACCTGTCACTGAAGTGGTGCATCCGCGGCTGGTGCAGAAGGTGAAGCCTTTCTGTGAGATTCCTGAGAGGGAAACTGCGCTTTACGCCTTCGTTAAGGGTTTGAGTTTTCAGAGTTCGCCGTGCCCGTATGCTTCGGAGGCGTTGCGAAACGACATCCGCGGCTTGCTGAACCGCATGGAAGAAAGGCACGCAGGAACCAAATTCACCGTCTTCAAATCTATTGAGCGAATGCGCCCTGCTTTGGAGGGCTTGGCTGAGAAGGGAGAGTTTAAAGAGTGCCGTGAATGCGGGGAACCTTCATCAGGCGAGTTATGCATGGCGTGCCAACTGCTTAAAACGATAAAGTGACCCCTGCTGTGCGTGTTCATTTTTACTGCCCCCTCTCCACAGTGCTGTGTAGTCTTTTCGGGGTTAGGTTAAAAACGCAAAAGGACCCACTTGATTTTCTCAGTTAAGCGGATGGCGTGAAAAAATGTCTCAAGAAATGTTAATGAAAACCGGTGCGCCTCAGACGCTATTTTCGCTGGACATGCGAAACGTAACAGATTTGTTTCCAGGCTTCGCGTCCGGCGATTTTGCGGTTGTTTACGGGTCGCCTTCCGTTGTTTCTTTAGCGTCGTTGCTCTGCGTTCGAGCTCAATTACCTATCCAGCTGGGCGGTTTAAACAGCAACGTCGTGTTTGTCGACGGCGGAAACACGTTCAGGCTCTACCAAGTGGCGCGTCTTGCGCAGGTTCATCAGCTTGATCCGAAACAGGCTCTGGACAGAATCTACGTGTCTAGGGCTTTTACAGCTTACCAGATGACCGCGCTCCTGATGGAGCACCTTAAAAGTGCGGTGGAAAGATTCAACGCGAAACTTGTCGTAATATCAGACATAGCGGGATTGTTCTTGGATGACGATGTTCCCAACGAAGAAGCACGCCGAGTTTTCAGTCAAGTGCTCATGTATCTTCAGAATTTCGCCCGTGAAAACCAGATTATTCTGATTGCGACTTATCTTCCACGCCAGAACAGCCGCCGCAACCTCCAACTCCACGTGCTCACCTGCGGAAAAGCAAACGTGGTGATAGCTCTCAGACAAACAAAGTATGAACGCGAGTTCGCCTTAGAGAAACACCCCCGCTTTATCCTAGGCTCCGCGGAACTACTCTCCGAAAACCTCAACCTGACTCACTTCATGTAGAGACAAACGCGATGGGAAAAACGGTTGAATAATATCAGATGGCTTCACGCTCAAACATGCAATGCGACCATCGGAGACTACGCTGACCTCTACAAAGCACGCGCGTGGTTGTTCCGAAATTAGTTGGCAAAGTATCTTATGCTTCTGGATTTGCTTAATTTGTGCGTGTTGACCGCGGCTTGGGCTGTCAGAAGCATAATTAGGACGCAGAGTTGAGAATGAAAGGTGACTTTGGCTAGTCCCCTCAGATTATGCTGCGTGAGACCTGCCAGGTTCTTTAGCCTGCTAAAAACTCGCTCTACCGCTGTCCGCTTCTTGTAGGCTGTCTTGAATTTTTGAGGACCGTGACTCCTAAACTTCCTGTCTACTCTCAGAATGCCCCTCACGCCTTTACATTGATTCCTCGGAAAAGGAATAACCGGCAATGCCCCATGAACCAACGCGTTTTCTCTTAGATTTGCTGCGCTGTACTGTGAGTCTGCCAGAAGCTTTTTTGGTTTTACGAATTCTGATGCTTTGTTAAACAGGCTTAAAGAATGCTTCTTTTCGTTCTCGTTTGCCGAAACAACAATCATAGCAATGGGCAACTCGCTCTTGACGTCAACTGCCAAGTGAAGCCTATAACCTAAGTCTTTGGCTTTAACTGCTCTGCCGATTCTTGATTCAGGATCGCTGTAGCCAGTACGGTTGTCAAGGTTTCGTCGACTGTACGCTTTGATGAATGTTGAATCTAACGCTAAGGCTTCGCCTTTGATCCTTCCTTTCGCTACGAGCACTTCAACGGCTTGATCCACAATTCTTGCTAGCCTTTCTGGACCTATTTTGCTTCTGAATCTTGATAAGACTGCGATGCCGTATGGCGGTTCGGCGGCTTCTATGTCGCAGATTTTCTTGAGACGCGGGTCTTTCCACATCTGCTTGACGAGCATTCTGTCGCTTGGAATGTGCTTCAACCGCTTCACAAGATGTGCTTTGAATAGTCCAAGTGGGTTTCTTTGAGGTCTTCCCGGAGAGCCAACAGGGTGAAAAGGCTCGTTTAGGATTTTCTGGGCAAAAGATAAATCAACCTTGCCAAAAAGGGTTTCTAGAGCCTCGTATCTCTTCATTGCTCACCCCAATAAGAGGTACGAGACTCAACTTATTACGATTTAATAATTTAGGAACAAACACGCGCGCTAAAAAGCTCGCAAAATGCTTGCAAAAGAAAAAGGGAAATCTAGATGAAATCTGTGGTCTATGGTTTCTTTTTCGGTTCGAAAATTTTTGTGTCGCCAGCCTCTCGCAGCAACCAAGAGCGGACGGGGTCACTAGTGCATAAATCCATTGCCTGATTCATCAATTTAACCCAGGTCGGGTCGTCATGTTTTCGCCAAGTATCAAAATCAGCGTAATCAGAGCATTCCCAGAAATCAGCAGCATTGTACGGACCAAAGCCAAGAACATAGAAGTACGTCCCCAGGAACTTCCACCCTTTCGGAGCGTGCTTGACTATATCGTTCTCGTTTTCCTTAATTAGTTTTTGAAACTCCTGGCTCCTGCCTTCTTTGATGTTATAATTGAAAATGTATAGCACGTTATTCGCCTCCTCCCCTCTATTATCTGCGTTTGTTGTATTTCAGGTTTGTTGGCGCGCGTGGTTGTTCCGAAATTTGGTCAAAAATGGTTTTTATTACTTGACTTTGGGTATCTGTGGGCAGTTTCGGCTGTTGCAGTTGGTTTTGACTTCTTTGCAGTATCCGCCCTTCTCGAACCTGCACAGGTGCTTGAGACGGTTAAAAGGCAAGTGTACAAGCTCCATTGAAGGGTCCGATAAGACAGCGGAAACTTGGTTCTTAAGCTTAGGCGAGACAACGTAGACGAACTTTGGCCTCCCAAGCCCCTCGGACACAGTTTTCTCCCGCATCAAAACACCCGCACTTAACAGGGTTTTGAGATGAAGCTTGAGCGTGTTATGAGAAAACCCGACCTCGTCTAAAACCTGAGTGAAGAGTCTCGGCTTTCAATCCTTCAAAACAGAGAAGATGCGCTCGTCGGAGATGCCCATGGATTAATATTGTCGGAACGGACTTAAAACCATTTTTAGCCATTTTTAGGAACAACCATGCGCGTTGAACTTTGAAGGACGGCGTAAGAGGGTCGTTTTCTTTATTTGCCTCGATAATATCGCGGGCGATTGTTTCCCACGTAACTTAACACTTAACTTCACTGTGGGGCGGTGCGCCTCTCTAGGCTAAGCTCTCTCAGCGTGGGAATTTTGCCCGCGCCCACTGTGTCCCATGTTTGGGTGAACCCGCCTTTGGGCTTAGTAATTTCTGAGTCTGGTTTGTTTCTATTTTTGTGTTAATCATTTCATTCGCCTTCTTTTATTGGGTGAGTTGTGAAGTAGTTTTCTAATGCTTTGTTGACTATTTTTGGCATGTCACCGTCTTTGCGGTATCTTCTTCGGAGTTGTTTTTCATTTTCTTTGTTGATATTGAATTTCATGTATGTCATTTTGTTTTTCACCTATGGAAGCTGTTATGGATGGTAAAAGTATTTAAAATTTTTGTAATTTGTTGTTTATTCTAGAATTATTGTGGTTGGTGTTTTTCTATTTCCATTTTTAAGTGGTGGTATAGTTGTATTATGGTATAATTGTTTAAGTGTTGGTTTTGGAATGTTATTACAGACCTCCTTCTTACTATGTTTCTGCTAGGTACGGTCTCATCAGAGACCGCTCGCCCCGAAGGGGCGGAAGGCACTTTCGGATGCGCTCGGTGCGTCTGCGCTTTTGGCTGTTGCCGAAAGTGACTTCCTCTTGTTGTTTTGTTTTAATCCTTTTGAATTGATTTCTTAGGAATTTTAGGTATGTCTGATTTGGTTCCTTGCTTTTTGTTTGGGGTTTTACGGCTCGCGCATGGCTCAGTGGTTGGTTTGGCGTGAATGGTTTGTATGGGAGCTTCTAGACTGTTTTAGAGCCATGTGGAGTTTCCCCTATTTAGGAGACCACCACGCCCTTTTAGGGCAAGGTGTGTGGGCTGGAACGATTCGATGGACTCGAAGACTACCATCGAAGTAGGTGTGCATCCAATGCTTTGGTTGGAACGATAGCGTTATCGTTGTGCATCTGAATCTGATGTGGTTGGCTAATTGATTTTGGCGTTCGCTCTTTTGGGAGTGCTGAATCCGTTAGGTTAGGTTTTTGTTTTGGTGGATGGAATGTTTTTAATGATAGTTGGTTGAAATAGAAACTGTAATTCGAATTAGTTGTTCGGATATTTTATAAAGCGATTGGTTGAAGTTGATTTGTGAGTGTCATGGTGAAAGAAATATTTGCCAAAGGTACAAATAAGTTATTTCTTTTGCTGTTGCATTCATGGTTGGCGGTTGTTATGGAGTCTGTTATGGAGTCTTTATTTCTCCTCTGTGCTGGCTTCATGTCAGCCGTTTTTTTCTCTTTTAATTGGGATGTTTGTTTGAAGTCTGTTTGCTCTGGCTTTGGAGTTGCTGTAGTTGGTTTGGCTGTTCGTTGTGCGATGGGTGTGTTTGGGTTGCATGATGGACAGGAGCTAATTTTGATTGAATAGGGATATAGTTTCAGGTATTGGTGTTTCCGATTCTGAGTTGCGTAAGCAGTATGATTTGTGTTTTGGTGAAGGTGATGAGCCTGAAGCTGAGAATCAATGGGGTCATTTTGGTGAGTATGAGCTTGTTGGTACTGGTAAACAAACAAGCGAGAAATGTGGTACTTTTCTGAGGTATATGGGTTGTTTGCGTACTGAGCTGCATGATAAGTGTGATTTGGATAGTCATAATTATCATGGAGAGATTTACGTTAAGAAGGTTTTTTGGTATTGTGATAAGCCCAGTTGCCCGATTTGTTTCAAGCGTGGTTGGGCTGTTAGAGAAGCTATGAATGTTGAAAGTCGTTTGTTTGAGGCTTCTAAGAAGTTTGGTGAAGCTGAGCACGTTATTGTTAGTGTTCCTAAGGTTGATTATGGCTTGAAGTTTGAGTCTTTGCGTGCAAAAGTGGTTAAGGTTTTGGCTGTTCGTAAGGTTTTTGGTGGTGTTTTGATTTTTCATGCGTTTCGTTACGCGAATCGCGAGGAGAGCGTTCAAAAGGGTGTTCCGTTTGGTTGGTATTGGAGTCCTCATTTTCACTGTATTGGTTTTGTTGATGGTGGCTATGGTTGCTGTCGTAATTGCAGTAAGAGTACGTTGGAGTGTTTGAATTGTGATGGTTTTGAAGGTCGTACTCGGCGTGCTTATGAGAAGGAGAGTAAGGGTGTTTGTGGTGCTGGTTATATTGTTAAAGTGAAAGGTAAGCGTAAGACAATTTTTGGGACTGCTTACTATCAACTTAACCATGCTTCTTTTAGGCGTGGTGGTGTGCGTGCTCAGGTTGCTACTTGGTTTGGGACTTGTAGTTATCGTAGGTTGAAGTTAAAGAAGGCTGATAGGATTGTGCGTGATGTTTGTCCGCTTTGTGGGCATGATTTGGAGCGTGTTATGTATGTTGGTGAGCGTGACGGAAATCCGTTAGATAAGTTTTGGGTTAATGAGTGTTGGGATAAGGAGAAGGATTCAGGTGGCTTCTTCAGGTGGATGCTGAAGCCTGACAAGGAATCTTTTAGGGGTGAGTAGAATTGGGTCTTCAGTCTTGTAAGGTGTTTACGGATTGCTGTAAAGATTACCCTCCGCTTAGATTGGACGAGTTCCCTGATATTTGCTTTGATTTCCATTTTCGCGTAAATGGTGTTGTGATTGTGGTTAGCTTGTCTGTCGATGGCGGATTTGCTCAATCATATCGGTATAAACGTAGAGTTCATTTTGGCAGAACGATGAAAATTATGTCGTTTATCTTTGTGGGAGAGATTTGTCGAAATTATGAGTCCTATTTGGATAGGATTCTCGGAGGTGGTGAGACGTAATGGTGACTAAGATTTGTCCGTGGGATGGCGGTGTTTGTTCCAAGAAATCTTGTTCGTTTATTATGGATAATGGAAATGTTGGTTTGTGTTGGCGACACCGTAATCCTAATGGTCGTTTTAGACGGCATGAGGTCTTTGTTGATGTGTTGAGGGCGGAGCGGAGCGACGTAGGAGCGAAGCGAAGCCGCATTAGCTGGTCTCAGGTTTGAATGTTCCGTGTCGGGGGGTTCTCTTTTTTTCTCTGTAATTACTCTCCCCCCGACACTTTTGGCTGTTGGCTGATTCTCTTTTTCTAGAAGATAATGTTTGGTGTGATGTGTCCCGCGTAACTTAACACTTAACTTCACTGTGGGGCGGTGCGCCTCTCTAGGCTAAGCTCTCTCAGCGCGGGACTGGTTTTTTGTCTCATCATGTTGCACGATTGGGTAAGAGCTAATGTTCACTGGCGCAAGTTTTGTAGGTCTTGCTCCTCTGTTAGTTCCGTCTTACGTGCTTGCTCTATTGGTGAGACGGTAAAAATAGGGTGAAGAGGGTTATTTATTTCCTCTTCCTTATTTGGCTTTTCTGAACATCATTGTTCCGTCTGGTGTTGTGAGTATATATGTGAAGTCGTCTGTTAGAAGTTTTTTTGCTTCTTCTTTGGTTGTTGCGTATTCGCATATCCATTCTGTTGATAGTTCGGTTACGGTTTTTAGGTATTTTTGTGTGTTGTTTAGGCTTTTGTGTCCGAGTAGTCTCGCTACTGCCCAGATGTTGTTTGTCTTCTTTAGTTCTTTGACTGCTCGCCAATGTCTGAATGTGTGAAAGTGTATTTTGAGTATGTTTTCGTTGGCGATGTTTTTGGCGATTCTTGTTCTTGCCCGTTGAAAGGCTTTTCTTACGCATTCTTTGTTTTTGTAGTCAAATAATGTTTTTGTGTTGTTTGGTAGTTGGTTGAGCATAAGCAGAAGTTTGGTGCTGATTTTTACTGCTCTTGCGTTGCTCTTTTTTTCTGGGTAGTTGATTGCGAAGGTAAGATTCTCTGCGCTTATATCCTCGCGTTTTGCTTTTACGAGTTCGCCATATCTCGCTCCTGTTTCTTTTAATGCTTGCATGAATGTGGCGAGTCTGTGTTTGCATCCTGAGATTAATAGGTCTAAGTCGGCTTCTGGTGGGACATAAACGATTTTCTCTGCTTGTTTGTATGTTGGTAGCTGAATTGGTGTCTGGTGGAAAGCGTAGAATAGGAGTGTTGCGTTTACTGCTATTTGTTTGGCTCCGTCTTGCCATGTTTGGCTTGCTATTTTGTCTTTTATGCTTTCTGGGTTGGTTAGGTCTGCGCCTCTGCTTTTGAGGATTCGAAGAACTTTGCTGTATCTTGTTATTGTGTCCTCTTTGTAGCCTTCTTTTTTCATTTGCCATGAAAAGTCGAATAGTTGTTGGTCTATTTGTCCCGTGTTTATTGTTTCGATGGCTAGTATGGGTGAACCCGCCATCACAAGACTAGGCAAGCTTTGTGGGTCTTGCCTCTTCCGTTGGGTCCGTCGACATGGATTTAGCCAGTGGGATAAAGATGTAGAATGGGCAAAACAGTTAAGCATTGCTGTGCGATTCGCGAAATGTAAGATGTTTGCAAGCTCTGCTACGTGCGCTGCTGAACTATTACTATTTCTCACCGCGGATACGTACCAACGGTGCATCACAAGCTGGGATGGCTTGCCGTCTATATTGACTATATAGTTTATGTCGAATGCCCGTAAAAGCAACGACTGCCTATATGGGAATGAAACATAAGTGAGGTGAAAAAGAAGAATGTTATCGCGAGATTGCGACGGCTGCCCCCAGCTCAAAGCCTGCAGCAGAAGATACAAGGCGGTCAGCAAAGGCGAAAAAGTCTACTGCCGAGACGGCACAGCGCATCTAGTTGACGCAGACTCAGTAGCTCAGAATGTCGATTTATACGTGCAGAATATCGAAATGTTCCATTAGTCCAACTTTTTCTCAGGCATTCACATTAGGGGTTTTTTGCTCGTGCTATTCTTGCAACAAAATCTCCTTCAGGCTCGAGGAATCATTGTCTTATGTGCCCTCTGCCCAGCACGAAGTACTTAGTGGTCGTCAAGTGCTGAGCGCTCATTGGTCCACGCGCATGCAGTTTCTGGGTGCTGATGCCGATTTCCGCGCCTAACCCAAACTGGTTGCCATCCGTGAACCGTGTGCTGGCGTTCCAGTAGACCGCCGCGGAATCCACCTGCTTGATGAACTTCAGCGCCTTGTCAAAGCTCGCCGTTAGGATGCTGTCCGAGTGCTTCGTGCCGTACTTGTTGATGTGCGCCACTGCCTCGTCCAAGCCGCCTACGACTTTGACGCCGATGATGAGGTCAAGGTACTCGGTGTGCCAGTCTTGCTCTGTGGCTTCTTTCACGTCAGGCATGATTCTTCTGGTCTCCGCGTCTCCGCGGACTTCCACGCCTTTCTCCCGAAGCGCAAAAATTGCTTTAGGCAAGAACCGCTCCGCTATGCTCCTGTCCACGATGAGCTTTTCTGCTGCGTTGCATGTTCCAGGGCGCTGACACTTCGCATTGATAATAATGGGAATTGCCTGCTCCAAATCCGCGTCCTCGGCAACGTAGACGTGGCAGTTTCCCGTGCCCGTTTCAATCACGGGTATCCGTGCTTTTTCCACGACGGTTTTGATGAGGTCGGCGCCTCCGCGGGGAATCAGCACGTCCACGTACTCGCGCATCCGCATGAACTCCTCCGCCACGGCACGGTCAGGCGAACTAATAACCTGAATCGCATCCGCAGGCACGCCTGTCCCAGTTAATGCCTCCCGCAGGACTTCGCCGATGGCAACGTTGCTGTTCAACGCGTCAGATCCTCCCGCAAAATCACGGCGTTGCCGCTCTTGATGCAGATGCCAGCCGCGTCTGACGTCACATCAGGTCTAGACTCGTAAATCACACCCACCACACCCAACGGCACGCGCAACTGCCCAATAATCAAACCGTTCGGCCTAGTCCAAGTGCGCTCGATGGCGCCCACAGGGTCAGGCAACCCGCCAACCTCCCGCAGGCAATTCGCCATGTTCGCCACCTTCTTCTTGTCCAGCGCCAACCTGTCAAGCAACGCTGCTTTCAGCCCCTTCGCTTTGGCGGCTTCCGCATCTTGCTTGTTGGCATCAAGAATTTTCTCTGTGTTAGCTTCCAGCGCGTTTGCCATGCGACAGAGCGCGTTGTCTTTTGTTTCAGCGGATAGTTTAGCCATTTCAAACGCGGCAGCACGTGCCTTTTTGCAGATTTCCAGTAAACTCATTTTTCTTCCTCCAACCGGTGGATGTTTCGGTGTTCAATAGCTTCCTTCGGGCATCCCGCCCCGAGTTTCTTTCTAGCTTCTGTAACTTGTAACCCTTTAATTAGGTTTAACTCGCCGCTTGCCAAGTTTGGGTTGCCTTTCGCAAACTCCACGCCGTCCTCGCCGACGAGGCTGACGACGTCGCTGGCTTTGAAGTGCCCAACCACTTTGGTGACTCCAACGGGCAAGAGGCTGCTGCCTTCCAGGATGGCTTTTTTTGCGCCTGCGTTAACGTGAATTTCTCCCTTTACCGCCGCGCCGTAGGCAATCCACCGTTTTACGGCGTTCATGCGCTTCTGAGGCGTAAAGTACGTTCCAACCTGCTTGCCCGCAAGGATGTCGACGATGACGTTTTCTCTGCGGCTGTTCGCAATCACCACGGGTATGCCGCAGGTGGTTGCGATTTCCGCTGCCTTAACCTTGCTTTGGATGCCTCCTCTGCCGAGTTTGCTTTTGCCTTCCAGCGAGTCTTTCAGCTCTGAGGTTATGTTTTCAACTTTTTTGATTATGACTGCTTCAGGCTTCGACGGGTCACACGTGTACAGCCCATCCACATCCGACAGTACAATGACTAAGTCAGCGCTCAGGGCATTTGCCACCAGCACGCTGAGGATGTCGTTGTCGCTGAAGTTCACCCGGTACCCTTCGCCCACGGGCATCAGCTCGTCCACGCTGGTCACGTCGTTCTCGTTAACAATCGGAACCACGCCTAGCTTCAGAAGCATACCCAACACGTTACAGGTATGCACATAAGACGCGCGGTTAGACAGGTCTTCCGCCGTCAAAAGAATCTGCGCCACCTTGAGCCCGTATGGCTTGAAGATTTCACGGTACTTTGACATCAAAACGCTCTGACCCGACGCCGCAGCCGCCTGCTGAAACACGATGTCTTTAGGCTTCCCCGAAGTGCCCAGCTCAGCAATGCCCGCCGCCACTGCTCCAGAGGTCACCAAGACAATTTTGTCGCCATGCTTTGCCGTGGTTGCTATCTGCTGGGCTAACCTTCCCATTTCTGCTTCGTCAAGTTTTCCCTCGCCTGTGGTTATGCTGCTGGTTCCAACTTTCACCACAACCAATCTTTGAGGCATCCGGCATCCCTTTTTGCAGTAAATTATGTGTGACACTTGGAGATATGTCCATCTTCCTTAAAAATACAATCCCACGCATCGCGGGCATTTCAATTGTCCTTCTTTGGGAATCAACAGTTTTTCCACAGCATATTTTTACCCCATCCAGCATTCACCTAGCCTAACTGAGATGCACAAGCTTGAAGATTATCGAGAAAAACCTAAGGCAAGGCTTCGTCAAGGTGGTGCCAGACTCAGCTGACGACCTGTGGCACTTGTACAACATCATTTACAAGGGTGACGAGGTTTACGCTTATTCTTCCAGAGCCATAAAGTCAGACACTGAAGCGTCTAGGCCAAAAAGCGGAGAGCGTGTTTCAGCATTTATGGGTGTTACAGTTGAATCTGTTGCGTGGGATAAGTTTCTGGGTAAGCTGCGTGTTCACGGCATAATATGTCATGCTCCAGATATTTTTCCTGAAGGTGCTCACCACACAATCAGTGTTGCGTTGAATCAGCCTATGACGATAGTTAAAAAGGAATGGCCAAAGCATTTGCTGGATAGGTTGCAGCGTTCAAGCGAAACTGAAAAGCCCATGCTTATTATCGCCATTGATGACGAAGGCTTCGCTGTTGCTGAGACTAGGCAGTATGGCGTGGAAATCAAGGTGGAGGAGCGGATGAGGCTGCCTGGGAAGCTGGAGGCTGAGAAGCGCAGTGGTGCTACGAACGAGTATTTCAAGCGGGCTGTGAATACGCTGAGCCAACTGTGGTCTGTGGCGCATAGTCCGATTGTGATTGTCGGTGCGGGGTTCGTGAAGAACGACTTCGCCAAGTATCTTGAGGGCAACGCAGGCGAGATGGCTAAGTCGATTGCGGACGTCAAAAGCGTCAATAATGGTGGCGTAAGCGGCATTTACGAGGCGTTGCGTTCGGGCGTTCTTTTGCGGGCTGCGAAGCAGATGCGGATTTTGGAGGAAACCGAGGTGATGGAGGAGGTTATGAAGCGGTTGGGTAAGGGCGAAGCGAAAATTGCTTATGGGTTGGACGATGTGGAGAACGCTGTGACGATTGGCGCTGTGGAGAAGCTGATTTTGGCTGACAGGTTGCTGCGGGAAGCTGAGGAGGAACAGCGGCTGCGGTTAGAGAAGATTATGCATGAAGTGGAAAAACGAGCTGGTGGCGTGACGGTGGTGAGCACGGAACATGAAGCTGGCGCGAAGCTTATTGCACTGGGCGGAATAGCAGGGTTGTTGAGGTTTCCCGTTTACGGTGTCTCTTCAGGAGCGAGTAGCTGAACTGTTCTGATAAGCATTTTCAGGTTTGGCTGTTTTTTGCTGCGGCTTCGTACTCGCGGATGAATTCTATTGCGAATTTGTCTGCGTTTTTCTCTGTGCCTTTGTGCTGTTTGTCAACGCTTTTGCTGCGGAGGTGGTGGTAGAATTCGTGGAGAATTACGAAGGGGTTGCCGAACATGTCGCTGTTGAGGAGGGATATGGTTGCGTCTTTTGCGGTGTAGCAGCCGTATATGTTTTTTCTGTGGCCTTTGGGTAAGCCTATTTTGAGTTTCGGTGTCTCCAAGCCGTAGTTTTTGGCAAGCAGTGTTAGAGCTTCTTCGGTTTGCTTGTTGAGGATAAGTAGGACGATTGTGGGTTTGAATTTGGACTGCAATTGACTTTTCTCGTGGGTGTTTGTTTTCACGGCGAGGTTAAAAGGTGTTTGGCTGAGCGAGTTTAAAGTGCTTTTGCGAGAACTATCACGTTGTTTGCAACCACAATCAGGAGGAACAGCACTATGCCAACGTATGCGGCTCTAAGCAGGTTGTGTGCCCAGGTGAATGCGCGGCTGTTTTTGTTTCTGGTTTGCATCAGGATTTTTTCTGCTTGGCGGAAAATCAGGGTGATGAAGACTGTTGTTGTCAGTTTTAGGGCTATGAAGGCTGTTAGGTTTGCGTTGACTATGCCTGTTAGGAATGGGTTGAGCTCGACTGCTCCGAAATAGAGAATTCCAACTACGGTGGTTGCGCAGTCCATTGATCCCATTAGTATGAGCAGCAAGCTTGGGAACGCTTTTACTTTGAGCGTGGGTGCTTTCTCCTTTTTCTTGGGGTTGATTGTTACGTGGGTGGATGGGCTTATGTAGGAAGTTGCTGTTTTCGACATATTCCGCGGTTGGACACAGATGAAATGTTTTATAACGTTGAACTTGCAGATTGAGCTTGGTCATCTGGGTTATGTGGAGGTGACGTTGTTTGCCAGTAATCATTGTTGAGACTTGGTCGGGGAAAAGCGAAGAGCAGAAGGCTGCGCTCATCAAAGGCATAAGTAAAGCGTTCGTGGATATCGGTGTGACAGCAGACCAAGTGCAGATCATAATCCACGATGTTCCGAAAACAAACTGGGGAATGCACGGGGAACAAGCATCCAAACTTCCACCATAGAAAGCCTTGAACTGCTGCACGGAGCAGTCTATAGCCCCCTTATTTATAGCTGGCTGCATGCTTTTGGACTGAAAATCCGCCAATAGCGACCTCCCCCTATAGGTTTCCGCAACGAAACCCTAAAAACATCCAAATACGACAGCTAACCCTGCCGCTAACGGAGGCAACCCCCTCCCTTATTTATAGACTGAAACGCAGAGTGAACTGGGATTTGACTGCAACTGTCCGTTTTGAGGCGTTTAGGTGTCTTTTTTGGGCTTTTTCTCCGCTTGTGCAGCTGGCAGTTGTTTGCCGCATTTTGAGCAGTAAACAGCGTTGCCCAGGTTTTTTTCTCCGCAGTTCGGGCAGGCAATGGGTTCTTTGTAGAGGTTTTTTGTATGTTGTTTCTTGCGGTTTGGAAGGCTTCCTGCACCTCTTTGGCTGCGATGCTGAAGGCTTTCTCCATTTCATGGCTCATTCTTGTGAAGGCTTCCCGCATTTCGTCCGAGGGCGTGCCTGCGCTGGCTCCAGCAACTGTTGCTGCTTTGGTTCCGCATTTCGGGCAGAACAAGGCATCTTTGGGAAGTTTCTCGCCGCAGTTAGAGCAGTAAGTCATGGGATTCACCATTCTCAATTGGTGAGGTCGAAAAATTTAAACCTTGTCTGGTTGGCTTGACGGAGAAAAAAAGGGATTATTGGGAATTGGTTGCATCTGTTACAGGATTCCTGCGCCTATCAAAGCCAGTCCTAAGATGAGTGCAAGGATGAAGGCGATGATGATGTAGATTATGACTGCGATTATGGCGATGATGAATGCCATGCCCCAGCCCGTGTCAAAGAAGTGTTTGATGAGGCCTAGCCAGACTATCAACATTATGACGGCTGCGATGATGGTTCCGATGAAGCCTAAGCCTGTGACTACGTAAAAGGAGATGTATTGGAATGCGAAGCCTATGAGGGTGCCGAGGGCGACAATCCAGAGGGCGTCAGTGAATTTTGCTTTTTCTTTGCCGACTAGCGACCTGCCTGCGATCCAAAGGATTGGCGAGATTATGATGATGTTGAGTATCAAGTTTGCCAGCAGTGGTATAAGATCATCTAATAGTGCCATTTTTTCTTTCTCTCCCTTCTCTCTGGATTTTATTATTGGAGGTTTGTGTTTAAGAGCTTTTTCTAGGCGGATTGACACAGGTTTTGGTGTTTGCTGGGTTCAGTTCGGGCTTTTAGGGTTAAGAAAGGAAATTTTCTTCCCTTCAGCGGGACACTTCGCCCAGTTCTTTTGCCAGCGGCTCCCAAAGGTTACGTTGCTTCTTGTCACTTTCTAAAAGGGAAACGCTAAATGAGTAAGTTACAGTCGGAATTTGTGACCTCGCGTCTGGGCGCTGTCGCCAAATTCTTTTGCGAGCTGTTCAAGAAGTTGCCGCTGTGTTGCCGTGATTTTCTCTGGAACAGCAATGCCGACGCGCACGAGGAGGTCGCCTTTGCCGTAGCCTCTGAACCGTGGCATTCCTCTGCCCTTAACCCTTATGACTTCGCCCGCCTGCGTTCCAGAAGGAATTTTCAACAATGTGGGGCCTTCAAGAGTTGGTACTTGTACTTCTGCGCCGAGAACTGCCTGTGGATAGTTAATCATCAAGACGTAGTTCAGGTCGTCTCCGTCCCTGATGAAAAACTGGTGCTGCAGTATGTGGACGAGAACGTAGAGGTCGCTTGGTTCGCCTCCGTTGGATACCATTTCGCCTTCGCCTCTGAGCCTAAGCTGGTATCCCTCATCTATGCCCATAGGCACCTTCACTGTTATTTTTCTTCGCTTCCTGACTAAGCCTGAGCCGCGGCAGTTCCTGCATGGAGAATCAATTAATGTCCCTTTTCCCCTGCACTCTGGGCAAGGTTGCACCTGCACGAATACGCCGAAGGCGCTTCGCCGCGTGTTCTGAATTCTGCCAGCTCCGCCGCAACGGGGGCACGTTCTAGCCTGTGTGCCTGGGGCTGCGCCTGAACCACCGCAGACGTCGCATCTTTCGGTTCTTGGGATTTCAATTTCCTTTTCCGTTCCCCTTGCGGCTTCTTCCAAGGTTATGTTGAGGTCGTAGAGAAGGTCTTGACCCCTGTTGATCTGTTCCCCGTAGCCTCCTCCGAAGCCGCCCATGCCTCCGCCGAAAATTTGTCTGAAAATGTCCCCGAAGCCGCCGCCTAAGTCTCTGAAAATGGAGTCAAAGTCTGCGCCTCGGTAAATGTCCTCTTTCGTATAGCGCTGGTCAAAGCCTGCGTGTCCCAACTGGTCGTACTGCTGGCGTTTCTGGTCGTCTGACAGTACAGCGTAGGCTTCAGAAATTTCCTTAAACTTTTCTTCTGCTTCAGGAGCTTTGTTCCTGTCAGGGTGAAATTGCATCGCCAGTTTTCTGTAAGCGTCCTTAATTTGGTCGTTTGAAGCGTTTTTTGGAACGCTTAAAACCTCGTAGTAATCCCGTTTCTCAGCCATACCGATATACCGCTGAAGTGAAAGAGGGGTTGCTGGATTAAGACTGTTTCGCTGGCTACTTCACCTTGTAGTCCTCGGAGTCAACCACTTTCTCTTCGTTTGGCGGTTCCTGAGCTTCTTGACCTTGCCCTGGTTGAGGTCCAGGTTGACCTGCTGCTCCCTGCTGCGCTTGCTGCTGTGCCTGAGCCTGAGCTGCTGCCTGCTGGTAGACCGCTGTGCCAACGTCTTGGAGAACTTTGGTGAGTTCATCGGACTTCGCCTTCATAACTGCTGTGTCGTTTTTGGCTAAGGCATCTTTCAGCGCCGCTACGGCGGTGTCTATTTTGCCTGTTTGTTCAGCAGTTAGTTTGTCCGTGAGGTCTTTCTTGGTTCTCTCGGCGGTGTAGACTAGGCTGTCTGCGTTGTTGCGGATTTCTGCTTCTTCGCGTTTCTTCTTGTCCTGCTCGGCGAACTGTTCGGCATCTTTTATCATGCGTTCTTTTTCTTCTTTGGACAGTTTTGTGGATGCGGTTATGCGTATTTTGGCTTCTTTGCCTGTGCCGCGGTCCTTTGCTGTTACGTTCAGTATGCCGTTGGCGTCTATGTCAAAGGTCACTTCGATTTGCGGCACTCCTCTGGGCGCTGGCGGAATGCCTTCCAAGTTGAAAATGCCCAGAGAAACGTTGTCTGAAGCCATTTGCCGTTCCCCCTGAAGCACATGTATGGTAACTGCCGTCTGGAAATCTGCTGCGGTCGTGAAAACCTGCGTCTTTTTCGTCGGAATCGTGGTGTTCTTCTCGATGACTTTTGTGAATATGCCGCCTAACGTTTCCACACCCAGCGACAACGGCGTGACGTCAAGCAACAGGAGGTCGCGCACTTCGCCTGTGAGTACGCCTGCTTGGATAGCGGCGCCTATGGCAACGCACTCCATGGGGTCTAAGCCGCGTTCTGGCGCCTTGCTCAGAATCTGTTCGACGAATCGTTGCACCAAGGGCATTCGGGTCATGCCGCCGATGAGGATGATTTTGTCGATTCCCTGAGGCGTTAGCTTCGCGTCCTCGAGTGCTTTCAGGATGGTTCGTTCGGTTTTCTGAACGATAGGCTGCGCGAGCGCTTCAAGCTTTGTCCTCGTCAAAGTGAGATGCAGGTGCTGAGGTCCAGTGGTGGTGACGGTTAAGAAGGGCAGGTCGATGTCCGTACTCATTAAAGTCGTAAGTTCAATCTTTGCTTTTTCAGCTGCTTCCTTAAGCCTAGCTGAAGCCATCTGGTCGCTGGCGACGTCTACGCCTGTCTGCCTCTTGAATTCATCCACGACATAGCCCATCACGGCTTTGTCCACGTCGGTTCCGCCTAACTGTGTGTCGCCGCTGGTGCTTAGCACTTGGAAGACGCCTTTGCCGAAATCCATGAGGGTGACGTCGTGGGTTCCGCCGCCGAAGCTGAAGACTAAAATCTTCATTTCCTTCTCAAGCTTGTCGATGCCGTAGGCAAGGCACGCGGCGGTTGGTTCGTTGATGATGCGCATTACTTCGAAGCCTGCGATTTCGCCCGCGTCCTTGGTGGCTTGGCGCTGGTTGTCGTCGAAGTGGGCTGGGACGGTGATGACTGCTTTTCGGATTGTGGTGCCCAGATACGTCTCGGCGTCTTTCTTGATTTTCTGCAGGATGAACGCGCTTATCTGCTGCGGCGTGTATTCTTTTCCCTGAATGTTGACTTTGTAGTTGGTGCCCATTTTCCGTTTTATCTCAAAAATAGTTCCTTCGGGGTTCGCTGTGGCTTGCCGCTTCGCTGACTCGCCGACCAGCAGTTGGCCGTCTTTGGTGAAGGCGACAACTGAGGGGAACATTTTTCCCGCCATGGTTGGTCCTTCAGCGCTTGGGATAACCGTGGCGCGTCCGCCTTCATAGATGGCTGCTGCGCTGTTTGTTGTTCCTAGGTCTATGCCTAACACTTTTACTCCTGTTTGAACGTTACTCACTTTGTTTTTCCTCCATGTTTTGTGACTTTGAAGATGGTTTTACTGAGACCTTAACTATGCTAGGTCTTATAACTTTATTTTTCATTATATAGCCTTTTCTCACTTCTTCAACCACCATGCAGCCTTCCACATCGTCGCGTTCAACGGCGGCTATGGCGTGGTGTTTTGAAGCGTCAAAAGGCATGCCTTCGCTTTCTATTGGAGAGACGCCTTCTTGCTCAAGAACCTTTCGCAGCCGCTTAAGCGTCATCTGCACGCCCTGCACCAACGTTTCCGCGGATTTAGCTGTTTGGGCGGTTTTGACTGCCAACTCCAGCTCGTCCACTACGTCTAGCAACTGAATCACCAGTCGTTCGGTGCAGTAGTTTGATACCTGTTCGATTTGGCGGTCGAAGCGCTTCTGCAGGTTCTCAAAATCCGCCTGCAAATACTTCAAGCGCGTCAAATATTCTTCGCTGCGCTTCTTCTCCGCTTCTAACTGCTGCTCGAGACCTGCAGCCTCCTCATGCTCTTCCACCGTGTCTTCATCCATTATTGCATGCCCTTCTTTTTTGCGGGTTTTAGCGTTCTCAATCTGAAATATACGTTTCGCTTCTTTTAAAAACCGTACTGTCACATGCTTCTTCAAAGCTATCTACTTTTCGGCGCGTGCAGCTTAATTGGAGTGAGAAAAAAATAAAAAATAAGGGGTGGTGGATTGATTTACATCGGTGGTGGTGGCGGAGCTGCGGTTTGTGCTGGTTGCGCTTTAATCTGGAAGAAGGCTATGGCAATCAACAGTAGCGAGATCCACATCAGAATGATGCCGAAGATGACTATGGTCAGAACTGCGCCGATTAGCAGCAACATTCCAGCTGTGCCGAAGAGTCCTACACCTGTTTTCTTGGCTGTGAGGCTCATCGATTTCCTGAAGAAAACCGCCGCTATCACAATGAAGATGAAAAGCACAACCGCTGCTACCAGTATGTACCCGACGTAATTCAGCAGGGTATTCATTAGAACGGTTGTATCCAACGTCGTCAATGTAGTTGCAAAACTTGTCAAGTCTGCGATTCCGAAATTTGCCAAACCGAGGTCAGTGAAAAAGCCAACAATTGCGTAAATGAATACCGCTGCGAAGGCAACTACCCCTATTATGGTAAGAATTACGCCGTAAAGTGCGTTGTTGAAGATGCCGCCTTCTTGATAGTTGTCAGCTAAGCCTTTTGCGCCGATTAAAATGAGGATTAAGCCAACGAGTGTGATTATGCCGTAGGTGCTTAGGTATGGAAAAACGCTGAGAAATATTAGCAGTGCGCCTATGCCGCCTAAGTTTTTGCTCGTGTTTAAGTCCACTATCTCTTTCCTCCCAGCCAATCGTTTCTGAGGTCTGAGAATAAAAGCCTTGCTATGAGCTTATATTGCCAAAAAAGGGCTGAACGGGAAAAATCCGATTCTGTCAAGCTTTGGGCTATTTGCCGTGTTTGCTTTTCATTTGCTCTTTGAGGACGGCGTAGTAGCATGAGAGGAACTGTTTCCCTTTTTCCGTGATGGAGTACACTTTTCTGGCTCTTCCGCTCTGGGGTTGCCTCTGGCTTGTGAAGAAACCTTCTTTCTCCAGATAGTTCAGCATCGGGTAGAGGGCGCCATGTCTGAGTTTGATGCCGAGGTCGCTTTCGACGGTTTTCTTGATTTTGTAGCCCCACATGGGTTCAGCTTCGACCAGGCGCAGCAGCTGGATGTCCAGTAGGTTTTTGGTTAAGCGGCGGATAATTTCTTTTTTGTAGTCTTCGGTCATGTTTAGCTTCTTCTTGTGAGGGCTTGTGTTGAATTGTATGAATTTTGCTTATTTAGGTTGCGTAGAGGAACTTTTGCCGTTTTGCTTCCGCGCAGCCCGCTCAAAACGTCAATCGCTGAACAGCCAAAACTACATGAATTAAATATACCCCTTCAACTATACTCTACGTAAATCTTCGGTCCAACTGGTGACGGCTTGGGACAAAATGCTACTGATGCAAACGGCGAACTCCATCGCCAAATACTTGACTTCTGCAAACACGTTGCTGGACCATGCCAAGTAACGGCTGCCTGCCAATCTGACGACTACGCCATAGAAGTGCCAAGCGCAAAATCCACCGTGGAAGTGCTTCTGGTACTCCGCGACTTCCAGCCAAGACTAATGAGTTACGTCCGCGCCATCGGCGCAAGAAATGTCGTTTTTTTCGTTGTGGACCAATGGATTTTCGAAAGGGATGTGGACCGCGGCTTTCTGGGTGAAGCGTTAGCGAGCATGCTTATTTTCCCTTACGCCACGATTGTAAACCCTAACTACTTCAAACTGCAGGAGCTCGCCCTGAAAAAACGCCTAGTCTGTGAACTCTTGGAAAATATGGTCACCAGTTACCCGGAACTCTCGTACAGCATCCAAATCAAGCCCGAATACTTCATGTATGAGGTCATTTTGAACCGCGTCAGGGTATTTCCTCCATTGGCTAATGGCGCATCACATTTCCTGTGTGGCGACGCGGACAAGGAAAAAGTTGGGCTCGTCCTTCGCGGCTACAAAGAAGCATTAACCCAACTGGAAAAGGAAGGAAGCATCCTTTTTTCCGATGAATACGTGACGATTTCAAAGGAGTTCATCGCGGCAAGCAAGAACCCTAAAGTGCGCTTCACCAACGCCATAAAAAACGCGCCCAGAGCTTTGTTTACCTCGCTTTTCGGGGTTTTTCCCCAGCTGCTGAATTTTCTCTCGCAGAATGCTGAAGCGTTCTTCCGTTTTCAAACGCCTCCGTGGAAGAAAGAGTTTGATTTTGCAAGGAACTTCGTGAACCCGCAAAAATACGTTTTTGTTCCTTCTGGACAGGGGCTTGCTTCCTTAGCGGACAGGGTGGATATTCGGGCATTTACGCGGCAGGTGCTTTCAGATGGAAAATACAGCCGAATCAGGGTTGAAGAGTTCGGCGGAGTGCTGAACGACGTCTACCTCATCAAAGCGTACTCAAAGGGCACCGTGAAAAGAATCTTGGTTAAGCGGTTCAAGGACTGGACCAGCTTCAAGTGGTTCCCGCTTTCCATATGGTCTATTGGAGCCCGAAGCTTCGCGGTGCTGGGCAGGTCTCGCCTTGAAAGAGAATGCGCCATAAACGAGCTGCTCGCGCACAACGGGTTCCTCGTCCCCAAAGTCCTGCATGTAAGCAACGTGGAACGGCTGATTTTCATGGAGTTCATTGAGGGCGAAGACCTGAGCAACGCTGTGAAAAGAATCGCAGTCGCCCACAGCCCAGAGAAAACTGAGAAGGAACTCGCCCTCATAACAAGGGTCGGAGAAACTTACGCGAAAGTGCACGCTTTAAACGTGGTGCTGGGCGATACAAAACCCGAAAACGTCATGATTGACAGGCAGGGCAACCTGTACCTGCTGGATTTGGAGCAAGCCAGCCGCAGCGGCGACAAAGCTTGGGATGTGGCTTGTTTTCTTTATTATTCGGGGCATTATTTGCCGCTGCATGGGGAGCAGAAGGCTGAATCGGTGGCTAAGGCTTTCATTGCAGGCTATCTTCAAGCAAGCGGAGACGTCAACGTTATAAGGTGTGCAAGGTTGCCTAAGTACACGCGGGTCTTCAGCATTTTCACGCTGCCGTCTATACTACGAGTAATGGCGAACACCTGCAAGAAAACTGAGAATCAAAAGTGAATAGCAATGGTGAAAAGCACAACAAGCCTAACCTTCTACGGCGGAGTCAACGAGATAGGCGGCAACAAAATCCTCCTCCAAGACCGCGGCACGCGAGTGTTCTTTGACTTCGGCATGTCCTTCGCCCAGAAGAAACAGTTCTATTCGCCGCCGTTTCTTTCGCCCAAAAGTGAGGTCAGCCTGCAGGAGCTTGGAATTCTCCCCAAGATTGACGGCTTGTACAAGTTCGACGAAGCACCTGCGCAGGCGGACGCGGTTTTCATTTCTCACGGTCACTTGGACCACACGGCTTACCTGTCTTTCATCAAACGTGAAATTCCCGTCTACTGCGGAGAAACTACGCGGACGATTTTGCAGACGCAGAGTGAAGTTCGCCGCGCCGACTTAGAGTTCTGTGTCGCGGACATCGCGTTCAAGTCTTTCCGAACAGGCGATAAAATCAAAGTCGGAGGGTTGGAGGTGGAGCCGTTCCACGTAGACCACTCGGTTCCCGGAGCGTACGGCTTCATAATTCACACTTCCAGCGGCGCGGTGGTTTACACGGGCGACTTCCGAGACCACGGCGCCAAGCCTGAGATGACGTCTGAGTTTGTTGAGGAAGCCAAGAAGGCTGAGCCTGTGGCGGTTGTCACTGAAGCCACGAACATGACGGGGGCATCTGTGTCTAACGAAGTTGAAGTGCAAAGCAAGTTGAACAGCATCGTCTCGTGCGCGGAAGGCATAGTGCTGGCGGAGTTCGGCTACTCGGATATTGACCGCTTGAACAGCTTCTACGAAATTGCCAAGAAGAACGGGCGGTGCCTCGCGGTTTCACTGAAGCAGGCGTACCTGCTGGATGCCCTTCGCAGAGACAAGGGCTTGAAGGTTCCAGCTCTGGAGGACCCGAACGTCTTGGTTTTTCGAAAGTCGAAGCAGCGGTTTGACAAGTGGGAGCGCCAGCTGATGAAGCGATTTGATGGGGAAAACAAGGTTTTCGACGTGTTCGAAGCTTCGAAGCGTCAATGCAGCATGATTTTGGCGTTGTCATTCTTCGATTTCGAGGAGCTTGTTGCGCTTAAGCCAGCGGCTGGCAGCTGCTTTGTGCTGTCCGCTTCAGAACCGTTCAACGAGGAAATGGAGATTGACTATGAAAGGCTAATCAACTGGCTCAGGCACTACGGACTGCCGCAGTACCACGTGCACGTTTCGGGACACATGATGCCGCTGCAGCTGAAAAAGGCGCTGCGGGCTATGGGGGCTAAACGGCTGTTTCCTGTGCACACCGAAGCAGCGGATTTGTTTGCGGGTTTTATGCGTGACCTGAAAAGTCAGATAACCCTCGTTGAGAAAGGCAAAGAGTACCAGCTTTAGAAATCGCCACGAAATAGCCATTCTCTCAGGGAGTGTTTTTATTTTCGATTGCACCCTGTATTGTTGGTGACTGTTTTTTGAGCGGAGAAATCCGATATTACAAAGGGCTACACAAGGTGAAGGTTTTGACTGAAAGCACAGGGTACTGGATTGTTGAAGCACTGGAGGATTTTGAAGACTGCGTGGACAACGAGCAAGTCACGGTCAAAGCGGGCGAACAGCGCATCGTGCCGCCCAACCTGGTTTACAAAGAAAAGAAACAGCCCAAACAACAATAAAGTACACAGCATCAAATGGAAGATAAGCGCTGAGAGCAGCCAGTTTCTGCGACCTACGGCTATTTGTACTTTAAATAAGGGGGGTATAGTTTTTTCCGAGCACTAGTTCTGGACTCAAAGAAACCCCTGCAACTCTCCAGACCAGCCTCCACATTGCAACTGCGTTTTTCAAAGCTTAAAAGATTAGAGCACACCTAGCTCCTCAAAGGGGAAAATCCAATTCATGTTTAAGCCTGAAGGAATCATGCCTGCACTCGTCACGCCATTCACATACGACCAAAAAGCCGTAGACGAAGAAAAACTCCGCTTCCTCGTCAACCACAGCATAGAACAAGGCGTTCACGGCATCGTGGCATGCGGAACCACAGGCGAATTCACAAGCCTAACCACAGAAGAAAGAAAACGCGTCATAAAAACCGTGCTAGACGAAGCCAACGGCAAAGTCCCCACAATTGCCGGAACAGGCGCATCCAGCACACAGCAAACACTGGAACTGACGAAGTTTGCGAAGGACGCTGGAGTGCAAGCGGCACTGATAGTCGCACCATACTACGTGAAACTGTCCGAGAGAAGCCTCTACGAACACCTCTTCACAGTTGCCTCCACCATAGACTTGCCCATAATCCTCTACAACATCCCCCAGTGCACAGGCAACCCGCTCACCGCACAACTCGTCGAAGACCTGTCCCAACTCCCCAACATCGTAGCCCTGAAAGACAGCAGCCCACAACTAACCCTTACTATGGCTGTCTTGGAGAAAAGCCGCGACAAAATAAATGTGCTCTGCGGAAACGACGAGCAAGTCCTCCCAGCCCTCGCAGCAGGATGCACAGGAGCAATCCTCGCATCAGCAAATATAATTCCAGAAATCTGGATACAAATCTACAACCACGTAAAACAAGGCGAACTCCAACCAGCACGCGAACTCCAACACAACGCGCAGAAACTCGCAAGAATAATCACCGCATCAGGCGCAGTAGCCACCAAGGAAGCGCTGAACATGATGAAAATCAGCGTAGGCACAGCAAGAAAACCCCTCAGCATAGGCGGCGAACTCACATTCGAAAACCGCGAAGAACTCCGATTTGAACTTGAACGCTTGGGCAAAGTTGAACCTAAACCGCCAGCAGCCATACCCATCGAGAAACCTATCCTAGAGCGCTTCACAGACCTAGAAATAGAACCCCAAACCATAACCACCTTCAAACTGAAAATCGCAGAAGCCCAAGCAGGAGAAAACACCGAATCCGCACACATCGACCTCATCATGGGCAGCAGAAACGGACCAGTTGGAGAAGCCTTCGCCAGAGCCAAGGCCACGCCAACACCAGGGCACGAACCGCTCCTGGCAATTTTGGAGCCAAACCTCTCAGTAAAACCAACCACGCTAATCGTGCCCACAGTCACCCTCAAAAACATGCGCCAAGCAAACATAATCTTCGGACCAGCCCAAAGCGGCATAGCTAAAGCAGTCGTCGACAGTGTGGCAGACGGCACAATTCCGCGGGACACGGCGGAAGACCTGCTAATCATAGTGAACGCGTTTGTGCATCCCGCAGCCATAGACAGGCACAGAGTCTACCTCAACAATTACACAGCTATGCGCAACGCGATAAGGAAAGCCATGCAAGACAAACCAACGATAAACGAGCTGATGGAGCAGAAAGAACTGGCAAGGCACCCCTTCAACCACACGCCATAGTGGGAGCAACTCAGCATTTTTTAATCCTCTTCTTCCTCCGTTTCCTCCGCCGCATCAAAAGGACGCAACTCCACCACTACGACTGCACCCACAATGTCCTGCTCTTCATACGCAGCCTTCAGCAAGCCACACGTAAGCTTCGGAACACAAATCCGCCCATCCTTAGACATCTGAGCAAAAAACTTCTCCACGCTATCCCAATCTCCCTCAAAATGCACAGAAACCCGCAGAACCTGAGTTGCCTCCATCTTGAAACTCCAACGGATAAGCCGAGGAACCTGAATGCGGATGCCCCTCTGCAACGCAGCCTTAAACTCCACCTGCCCAGTCAAAACCAAAACGCATTCGCCGCAAAACAAAGAAAAACTGCTGCTTCATAAGAATTCCCGCGACACAAAAATGCGGTGAGAAAAATGTTTTTATTATCGATAAGCCATTCGTTTTACTTAGTGATGAACGATGGAAACTGTTACAGTTTCAAAAAAGTACCAGATAGTCATTCCTGAAAAGCTTCGCAAAAAATCAGGAATCAAGCCAGGAGACAAGATGGTCGCCATAACCAAACATGGAATTATCCAGTACATTCCCATTTGCCCACTAAAAGAAACCAAGGGTTTTATTCCTGGACTTGATACGGAAAAATTGCGAGACGAGTCTGACAGAATTGATTAGCATCGACAGTTACGGTTGGATTGAGCGGTTCACCAACGGAAAAAAGGCAGCGCAATACAATCAAATAATTGATTCAAATCAACCCAAAAACATAATCACCTCGGTTGTAGTTCTCTGTGAAGTTTACAAGAAAGTGAAGCAACAGAAGAATGAGGAAGAAGCACTTTTAGCGGTTGCTGCCCTCAGCCAAACGACCATAGTTCCGATTGACCAAACAATCTCCCTTGAAGCTGCGGATTACAGTCTTGACCATAGTTTACACTTCTCAGATGCGCTTGTTTATGCTACTGCCCGCCACTGTAAAGCTAAGCTTTACACTAGTGACAACGACTTGCGGGCACTGAAAGAGGTATGCTTTGTCTAGTATGGGCAACCCCGCCATGTATTTTTCTTGTGAAATTTAAACGTGAACTTAACCTCAACATCCCTATAATTCTAGATTACCTGTAATTCCAGCGGTTATTTTCTTGTTAAATGCTGAGAGCCTTTTTAGTAATCATGAAGGAACTGACTGTTCTAAAATATAGGATTAAAGGCAACATAGCATATTCTGTTAATAGGGGCAACCTTGAAGAAACTGACGATTGCTTTAATCATTGTTATCCTGTCAGTTTCACTTCTAACGGTTGGGTATTACTTGAACAATCAAGCACACCAATCAGTTGCTGAACCTATTCCATCGGTTTCCAATTACTACTTGTCAGATAGCAGAATATTTGTGGTTTCTGCAAATGCAAGCTATGGTGGCTACCCTTTCCCCACAGTTACCGATTCTCATGGATTGGCATTAGCTAAGAATGGAGAAACCTGCGTCATCATAAACGTTACATTACGTAATGATTATTCAACCCAGTATCCGGCGCCTAATCCTGCTCCAGACAATTCAACCTTAGTGCATATTGGCTTGACTGCACAGATATTTAACGGCGAAAACCAAATCAACGCAAAGGATATAACTAATGCTTTTCCGATTGCGTCAGTTTCAACAAACGAAGCCTATACAGAAATAGATTATGGAGAAAGCACAACCCTTTCTATATATTTAGCGACAAATAACACGGACATAACAAGTTTTCAGATTATTCCAAGATACATTGGCTTATTGACTCCACCGTAAATAACAACTATTTACCAAGAGTGAAGCACAGTAAGTCAAAAAGAAGCTATGACTGCGAAGTTTTCTCTAAGTTATCTGTTAATGCGATTATTTTGTCGTTAAGGGTCATCCACTAAAATAACATTTAACCTAAAATGGACTGAGAGATACTACATATATGCGCCATTTGCTGGGGGTAGCATTTTGTATTCAGGTTTTTGCACAATTATGTTCATAATGTAAGTAGCAAGTTGCCCAAGATTATCTTGGATGCAGCTATCTATCAATGATTCAGTATTCCAACTTACTTCTTTGACTGTCGAGCCATTTTGCACTTTAATGTAATAGTCCGCTCGCGGGTACATTCTGTAACCAGGCTTCGGTGGAAAGCTTTCAGGGTAATTAAAAAAGTCTATATCAACCATTTTTTGTTGTATTTGTCTTAACTCTTCTGGAGATAGAGTTAGCCTTGTTGTTTTAGTACCATCAATAATCAAGTCTTTTGTGTAGGTGCCTTCAAAAGTGTTTAACTCATTTTTTGCCCCCACACCCCATTTGAAAACAATGTTGATAAAATTCTTAGAAGAATCATACTCAGGCACATTATTTGCCAACAGTACATAAGCAAGAACAAATGTTACAGAAACAAGCAGTACTATCAAGGCTATGCGCAGTTTTCTTGGCAATTAGCCACCTGAACAAAAGTTAGATGGTTGATTATAAGAAACTAACTGTTAGAACAGCAAAAACCCTTGATTAGTTTAAGAAAGTAAAGTCCTCTCTGACCAAGGCACAGCGATAAGACTCTGTCACCTTGCACTTTTGGATTCTGTTAAAGTGCCGAACCTTCCTTAACCCAACTCAGCCCAAACAAACCAAAACAAGCCTTATCCCGCCTTTCAAAGACGCCGAAAAAGCCCGATTCAAACGCTGAAACAAAAAACCAAATCAAAACACAACCTGCACGGAACATAGGGGGCTATAGCAAGAAAGAGCAAGACAGACCCAAACAAGCAGCCATCCACCCAAAAACCGCCAGAATCAGAATTCAACGTTTAAATGGAAAGAAACGCATCGTAACCACCCAGAAACAACAGCACCAACAGGAGAAAAAACACAGTTGACTGATCAGAAAATAGTTGAAGGCGACAACATCATACTCCACCTAGACGTACGAAGAACCTACATGGTAAAAGTCCAAGCAGGACAAACCTTCCACACCCACAAAGGCTACATAAAATTCGACGACGTCATCGGCAAAGAATTCGGCTCCACCCTCACAAGCAGCTTAGGCGCACAATTCACCATCCTGAAACCCATCCTAACAGACTACATCATGAAATCCAGCCGCAACACCCAAATACTCTACCCCAAAGACGCAGCACTCATCATCATGTTCAGCGGCATAGGACCAGGAAGCAAAGTCATCGAATCAGGCACAGGAACAGGCGCACTAACCACCGCCATAGCCCACTACATCAAACCAAACGGCAAAGTCCACAGCTACGACATCCGAGAAGAATCCCAAAAAACCGCAGAAAAAAACCTCAAACGCTCAGGACACATAGACTTCGTGGAACTCAAACTCAAAGACGTCACCCTTGGCATCGACGAACGCGACGCAGACTCAGTGATACTGGACTTAGCCGTTCCATGGCTCGTAGTTCCACACGCATACGAAGCCTTGAAACCTTCTGGGACATTAGTCTCTTTTAGTCCAACCATAGACCAAGTGGTCAAAACCACCGAAACCCTGCGCGAACACAACTTCGTCAACATCGAAACCTTCGAATGCATCATGCGTGGCATGCAAATTGAACGCGGAAAAACCAGACCTCAAACCCTCATGACGGGACACACAGGATACATCACACACGCACGCAAAGTCACCAAACCAGCCAAAATAGAAGCCAGCCAAGAGCAGACACCGCCATCCAACCCACCTTGATTGGAAATTCATTTTCGGGAAAAAAAGGAAAACCGGCAAAGTCTCGGCTTAAAGCCTGATGTTGCTTAGCTTGACTTTGAAGCGTTAACGTTCAGGCAGCCACTTCAGAATTTTCTTTTCTGCCTCATTCTCCATGCTCTCATGGATCAGGCACGTTTTGTTTGCTATGCAGTACTCACAGTTTAGGTAAACAGATTTAGTTTGGCACTCCAACACTAATTCGATGCCCAACTTTCTTCAACCTCGCGTAAAAAGGCAACCCGCAAACCACGCTTAAAGGAATGACTGCACAAAAAAACGAACTTCGCTCCAATTCTTCTAAAAAAGCGGTTAACATGGAACATGCAGAACTGAAGCATAATGCGATTTCGGCTAAAGTACCCTCGTTTTCCATTAACTATTCTTTTTTGCCCTTCACCAGCTTACGTGACCGAGACGAACTACTTTTCGGCGTCCTGCTGGCTTGCTCTGAAAATTTAGGCAGGGAATTCATCCATTCGGCAAGCGCCTTGAACATTTCGGCGAAACGAGGATCTTCACTCACCAGCAGCTGCGAATATTGTGCGAGCGTGTTATCGTCGAGTTCTTGGGTTAGTTTTGGCAGTTTGAAGTCGTATTTTTCTATTATTTTCGGTCCAACCTCGAAGAGTGGATCAGAAAGCAGCGGTTCTATCTCTTTCCTTTTTTGCCCCATCTGGGCGTAAATGTCTTTTTTCATGTCTGAAATCATTGCCTTCATTTTCTCGTCAACTTCAGGCAGTTTTTGTTTAACTTCGTCGTTGACTTTCTCTTCAGCTTCTTTTCCGCCCATTGCTCCTGCTATTCCTGAAGCCATGGCGGCTGTTGTGTTCACCATTACCTTTGTAAATGCGTCCATCATTGTGCTCATCAGAATTACGCTTGTGTTAGCGATGGCGTTCATGATTTTGCCTTCGCGATCTGTTTCGCTTCGCAGCGATGCGTCATTTTGTGCGGTCTGATTTTTTATGTTTGAGGGCTTCTGTTTTGCCATCGAACCACCAGTGGCATCGGTATTGCAGTATTGGTTGCCTAATAACATTTGCCGCTGTTACCAGAGCGTGTTTGAAGGTTCCTTTTTGCGCATTTTTTGCCGTCCAAGTAACTCTGAATTTTGTAGTAGAATTTCGGACGTGAAGCAAACACTATACAAAACGGACAAAGTAGGATTCAACCCAAAAGGCTTTAAGCAACAAAGCATGGCTTGATTTGAATTGTATTTTTTTGTGGCTATGTATAATGCAGTCACATGTTTCAGAAGGAATGGGCAACAACTTGGAACATGGTGCCTTTTGGAGATTGATAGGTTATGTTGTAGGAATAGTTGAACATTTGGAAAAGCCGCAGGAACTGTTTCAGGAAAACAAGACAAAGATTATATTGTTACCATGGGATCAGAATTCACTCTGTCACCAAAAGCCAAAGAAAAAAACGGAAAGCACTTGATGTTGCCTCGGTAGCCTTTAATCTACTACGCAAATAATCCTTTTGTGGCTAAGACAAGGTGTCCAATATTTTGTTTGCAGCTGCCGTTAGTGTATAATATTGGTTATACAGTAGTAGTTAATGATTGATTAGGTGCTTCTTTAGCAAGAGAAATAGCCCAAATTAAGCAGCAGACTTTCATTTAACTATTAGCACTGAACGTCTTGCGTGGATGCTCACATCTTCACTTACGCTGCCCAACAAATATCGTTTTATGCTGCTTAACCCTCGGCTACCTAAAATAATTAAATCGTAATTTTCTTGCCTTGCCACTTTAATTATGTTTTCAGCGGGACTGCCATATTCTAGCCGCGTATTAAGGTCAATCCCTTTGATTTTATCTGCAGCATCTGAGAGGATGTTCTCGCTAATTCTTCTTATCGCTTCAGGCTCCAAATTGGCCAATTTGGTCGCTTCAACATGAAGCAACGTTACTTTGGCTTTGAACTTCATCGCAAGGAGTGATGCGTATCTGACAGCCTTGTTTGCTTGCTTAGAACCGTCAACGGCAACCAGAAGTTTGCTTATTCTGGTTTTTTTCTTTACAATTAGTACCGGTATTTTGGAGTACAATGCAACTTTTTCAGTAATGCTTCCTAGTTCAAAACGTTCAACTTGAGTCTCAGCTCGATTGCCCATGATTATTAGATCAAAACGTGGTTCTTTGGACATATTTAGTATCGTATCCGCTGGGTCCTCTGACTTTCTTACTAAGATAGGCTCAACCTGCAGACCTTCTTCTTTGAAATCTTCCTCCGCTGCCCTAAGGATTTTTTCGCCAGTTTTCATGTATACTTCATCGATTTTGTGCAAAATCAAAGATGGCAATTGGTAGTGGGCTTTGAGTTCTGGATGCATAAAATCATGAGAGACCACATGAACAACCACTATTTTTGAACGGAATTTTTTAGCAATTACTGTGGCAAGTTGTCGGGCTCGAAGACATGAGGTTGAGCCATCAATTGGAACAAGAATTGTTTTAAAACAGTCGCTACTCATCTTTTTCACCTAATTGAAGAATGCAGGATTGTGTATTTTAATTTTGCCTGAGAACGCAAACACAGGTCAACTTCAAATGGAACTAGTCACAGTATTTAAAACTGGACGTTCTTCTTGTCGGAAGACTTTTTAGAAACAAAAATAAACAAAATGAATAACCTATAAAGGAAGCAACTCCATGAACAAGACAATCATTGTGCTTAGTATTTCAGACATGTTTGTCTTGACTGGATTCGGGTTAATAGAGCCAATACTCGCGACCTACATCAAAAAAATCTTACGGGAGCGCGTGCGCCAAGACTAAGGAAAGCATCAATAGCTAGAGCAGCAGACCTTTCAAGCAGTTCGCAATTTAGAAAAGTGTTAACAAAAACCTTCTCATGGTGTGAAGTCTAGATAACATTAACCTCGCCTTCAGTAACAAACTGCTTTTTCTCTGCAGAAAGCTGAATGGCTAGTTTTTTTGATGCGGGCATCCGACTAATTGGGGTTTCTCGATTTTCAAATCTGCCATTTTTCACACAATGTCGTGAAATGTAACTTCTGTTTGTCAGACGTTGGTGTCTGAGCGACGCCTTGTTTGTGGCCAAATTTATGTTTCTTTTAAGGTGCCGTCCGAGTAACTCTGAATTTTCATCCCTTGCGGTCAAGCTAATGCCTTTTCATCATCCGGCACAAGACAGTAGCTATGCCGGAAATAAAAGGATTCATTGGGTATGCGTCAACAGGGCATAAAAACTGCTGAGCAGAAAACAGAACACGGAATTGCCAAATTCATGCAAAAAACTTACGCGTTCAATCAACTTTCACTCGGTCAGGAAAACCTTCAACTAGAATTGTGTAACACTTATATTTGATAATCTCATCTCTAAGGTAAGTAAAGGTCGACGTATCCTAATGAAAGTCAACGCGTTGGCAATTGAAAACGTAAAATGTTGACTTTTCTAAAGGAAACGCACGTAGCAGCTTTACACTAAACTGGGGAAAAACACCATCCAGCAACAGGGGTATGTTGGTTGAAGAAACTGTTGGAATTTAGATGGCACGGCAGAGGCGGTCAAGGCGCATGGACTGCAAGCGAACTCCTTGCGCGGACAGCCATCGCCGAAGGCAAGTACATTCAGTCTTTTCCAGAGTTCGGTCCAGAACGCATGGGCGCACCCGTAACCGCCTTCACGCGCATAAGCACCGAGCCTATAAGAATCCACTGCTCGGTTTACGACCCAGATGTCGTGGTTGTTTTGGATAACTCGCTGTTGAAGACTGTTCCAGTAACCGCTGGAATCAACAATGAAGACAGCATTATCATAATTAACTCTCCAGAGGACCCTGCGAAGGTAAGGGAAAACCTTAAAGTGGAAAAAGGCAAGGTCTGGACGGTCCCAGCCACAGAAATCGCCCTCAGAATTCTGGGTGCTCCGATAACCAACACTGCTATGCTTGGTGTCGTTGCCCGCGCCACATCCGTGGTCACCATGGAAGGCATTGAGGTAACCGTTAAAGGACGCTTCAGAGCGGACATAGCGGAGAAAAACATCGCAGTCATCAAGGAAGCATACAAGGAGGCTAAAATGCAGTGAGCCGCGAAAAAACCTGGAAAGAAATCGCCCCAGCAGGAGTCTGCTCCAAACCCAGCACAGCATTCCTGACAGGCGACTGGAAAACCTACATGCCCATCCGCGACCTGGAGAAATGCACAAAATGCCTTACCTGCGTACTGTACTGCCCCGACGGCGCGATACACTGGCTGCCCGAACTGGGAGATATAAAATTCGACTTCAACTTCTGCAAAGGCTGCGGAATCTGCGCCAACGAATGCCCAACCAAAGCCATAACGATGAAACTTCCGGAGCAAGGTGAAAAATAATGAACACCAAAAACGTGAAACAGCAACTCCTAGCTTTAAACGGCGACGAAGCCGTGGCATACGCCGTGAAGCAATCAGACGTGGACGTGGTAGCTGCATACCCCATTACACCGCAGACAATCATCGTGGAAAAATACAGCGAATACGTAGCAAACGGCGAAGTCAACACCGAATTCGTCTGCACCGAATCCGAACACAGCGCCATGACAGCCTGCATCGCCGCATCAGCCACGGGCGCAAGAACCTTCACCGCAAGCGCATCTGCAGGCTTAGCCCTCATGCACGAAATGCTCTTTGTCGCTTCTGGCTGCCGCACACCCGTGGTAATGGCAATCGCCAACCGAGCATTATCAGCGCCACTCAACATTCACGGCGACCAATCAGACAGCATGGCGCAGAGGGACAGCGGCTGGATACAAGTCTACGTGGAAAGCGCCCAAGAAGCCTACGATTCGGTGATTCAGGCTTTCCGTATAGCTGAAAACCTTCAGGTGCTTCTGCCCGTCATAGTGGGCTTAGACGGCTTCACTCTCAGCCACTCACTGGAAAACGTGAAAGCGCTTTCAGACGAGGCTGTCAAAAAGTTTGTTGGAGCACGCCAGCTACCTTTGGTGATGGCACATGAAGGAAAAAACGTGCCGTTCAAGCTTGACCCCGAAAACCCCATGACCATGGGACCTATAGCCTTTCCAGACTACTACTTCGAGTTTAAACGGCAGCAGGAGGAAGGCATGAAGAACGCGCTTTCAGTAATCCAGCAAATCAATGATGAATACTCGGAAGTGAGCGGCAGAACATACGGAAACGGACTTATCGAAACTTACAGTCTTGCGGACGCTGAAACCGCCGTTGTCTGCGTAGGCTCAACCGCGGGAACCATGAAGACGATTGTTGACGAACTTAGAGCGGAAGGCGTGAAAGCAGGTTTGCTCAGGTTGCGAACGTTCAGACCTTTTCCGGTCGAAGCGGTTCGAAGTGCGCTTGAGGGCGTGAAAGCTGTGGCTGTCATGGATAAGAGCATGAGTTTCGGCGGGAACGGTGGTGCAGTGTTCCACGAAGTTCGCCATGCGATGTACGACACGAAAAGTCATCCGTTCATTGTAGACTACATCTACGGTTTGGGTGGAAGGGACACATCGCCGAAGGAGTTCCGCAGAATTTACGATGATTTGCATCGGTTTGTGCACGCTGGTCAAGTGGATAAACTGGTGCATTTTGTGGGATTAAGGGAATAATGGAGGAGAATGACGTGACAACTCAAGAGTGGAAGTTTACTGCGCGCGACATAGCTGAGAAGCCTGACTTGTTCCTTTCGGGTCATCGTGCTTGTGCGGGTTGTGCACCTGCGAATGTGCTGCGGATGATTATGAAAGCGACAAGAGGACCAACAATCGTGACTGAGGCAACTGGCTGCATGGAAGTAGCCAGCTCGATTTATCCGTATACTTCGTGGGCTGTTCCGTGGCTGCACACCGCGTTTGAAACTGCTGCTGCTAACGCTTCTGGCATAGAGGCTGCGTTGAAGGCTCTTGGTCGGAAAGGCGTGGTGAAGGAGCACGTCGATGTTATTGCTTTTGCTGGTGACGGCGGCACATATGATATTGGTTTGCAGGCTTTGTCTGGTGCGTTGGAGCGTGGTCACGATTTCCTGTTTGTGCTGTATGATAACGAGGCTTACATGAACACTGGCATTCAGCGCAGCGGTGGAACTCCGTTGGGTGCGGCGACGACAACTACTCCTGCTGGAAAAGTGAATCTTGGCAAACTGGAGCGCAAGAAGCCTATTAGCGATATTGTGGTTGCGCATGACATCGAGTACGTGGCAACTGCGGTACCTTATTACTGGAAGGATATGCTCCAGAAAGTGCGGAAGGGTTTGGAAGTGGAGGGTCCAGCGTTTCTGCATGTTTTTGCGCCTTGTCCGCGTGGTTGGCGGAGTGAACCTGCGAAGAGCATCGAGTACACGAAGTTGGCGGTGGAAAGCTGTGTGTTTCCGCTGTACGAGGTTGTGAAGGGCGAGTATGTGTTGTCTGTGCCGAGTAGGTTGGTTGCGCTTGCGCCTCAGAAGAAGAAGCCAGTTACCGATTACTTGAAGGGTCAAGGGCGTTTCAGGCACTTGTTTACTCCTCAGGGGAAGAAGGTGCTGGATGAGATTCAGCGTTGGACGGATGAGCGCTGGGCGAAGCTGCTGAAACGGTGCGGTGAAGAAGCCAAGGCTTAATGCCGTAAACCTTTTGTCCTTTACTTTTTCATACTCATACAAAACATCAGCCATGTACATCTAAACGAAAGTCGGGTTTAAACCGTATAAGCAATCGTTGTTCGTGAGAAACTATAGTGCTGTTGTGCTCGGAGCAGACTGTAGCCCCCTTATTTAAAGGCTGAAACCGAAGGAGAACAAAGGTAGAGTGTGGGATGGTGGGCGACTGTGGGAAAGCTTGAACAGTGATGTTAAGAAATTTCTTTTTGCGTCGTCTGCTTTTGCCATTCTCCGCTTACCCATTTTCCGCTGCATTTAGACGTTTGTTACCCGTTTTTTCATCAGAATTCTTATATTAATTATTGCCGTTTTACCATAGGGGAAACAGATGCGTGAGTTCGATGTAGTGCTTCTTGAAGACGAAACTGGCGGCTACTTTGCCATCGTGCCAACTCTGCCAGGATGCCACACCCAAGGCGATACACTACCTGAAGTCTTGGAAAACGTGAAAGAAGCCATCGACCTCTACATGGAAACCTTAACCGAACGGGAAAAGAAAGACAACATGTTTGGGTGAAACAAATGTTTAGAAAGCGACAGGTTCTCGTGATGGCAGCGCTCGCGCTTGTTTTGGTTACAGTGACAGCAACCTTCTTTTTCCTAACAAACATTAACCAAAACACAAACAATAGCCAAAACTCAGACCAAAAACCAAGGGATTACGTAGCAAAAATTCATGTTCAACACAAAGATGGTTCACCAGTAGTAAATGACACCATAGTAATAGAGATGGTTGGCGCAGGCCAAGAAAGTTTTTGGGGCAGAACTAATGAAACTGGCAACAGCGAAATAGCAATATACTCTGATTGGAAGGTTAAAGCCGTATTTGCTGGCGGACAATGGACTACGCTTCAAGCGTTTTCAGCACCATTACCATCAGAGTATTTCCCAAAAACATACATAGCAAATGATTGACTCCTTTGAAATTCTTCATCCTCATGAAAGAAAAAAAGAGTTCTTAAGTTGTGGCTTGCCTTGATAGGTATTTTTCTATTTCCTTCTCCGCGTTGTCTGCCTTGATGAATATGGGCACGTTCTCGATGCCCGTGGCAATGTAGCTGCTGAGGAGCCATTCGCCTGGCGCAAACTCCAGCGTCTTCTCCAGGATGCCTTTGTCTATCATGAAGGTCTCGCTTACCAAGGCGCGGTCGTACGGTCTGGGCAGCGTCCCAACGAAGTATGTGTGCAGCTGCTGGAGCGCGTTCGTGTTTAAGTACGCGATGCGTTGGGTGGCGATGCAGACGCCTAAGCCGTATTTGCGTCCCTGCCTGAGGAGCGTTTCCACGTGTTGGCTGACTTTGCCGTCTAAGCCGCCTTCTTTGGCGCTGATGAACTCTTGCGCCTCGTCGAATACTACGAGTATGTAGGGTTTCACGGTGAACCTGCGTTTCCTCCGCACCAGCAGGTCCTGTGTGAGGCTGATGGCAAGCTCCTTAATCGTGTAAGGGTCGCTTATCGAGATTACCACGAGGTTGGTTGTTTTGTCTTCAAGTAACTCGCGGATGCCTTCAACCGTCAGCCCAGCCTTTTCTTTATCGCCTTTCTCGCTGCGTTTCTTGAACAAATCCGCAATCGTGTTCCTCGTAGTAGCCCAAGCGTACAATCCGCTCTTGTCATGCACTTTAAACTGCTCCACCGTTTCCCGCGCCAACTCATCGATGAAGCTGACGAAGCCCTCGCTGACCTCCTGGTTCTCGCTTAAACCCTGCTTCTCCACGTAGTCCCGCACGGCATCATGAATCGCGTCAATCGCGTTCACGTAGTGCGGTTTACCCAGCGAATCCTTCCGCTGGTCATCCAACTCGTCCATCATTTGGCTGTAAGTCGGGATTTTCTGCTTGGGCTTCGTGTAATACGACAGCTTGCCTTGGCTCGTTATTGCCTGCAACCCCGCCTTTGTTCGCTCGTCCGCCTCATACTCCCGCGGCTTCACCACGCTGTTGAAGAACTGCTCCATCGCGTCAATCCTGTGCTCAAGAATCAGCTTCGCGTTCACGTTTGGGTCTGCCAGCACATCCAGCAGAAGGAACGCGTATTCGCAGCTGATGTCAAAAATAACCGTCTTCGTATTGTCCGTATGCAGCAGAATCCGCCTCAGCACGTTGCTCATCAGGTTGCTTTTGCCTCCGCCTGTGAACGCGAAAACCCCGAAGTGGTACCGCACAAGCTTCTCAAAGTCCACGTAAATCGGAATTTTTGTTTTTTCTGCCTGGAACATCTTAATCAAGCCCAGCCTCGGGTCGACATGTGCGTCCTCGGAAGTCTTGGATGTGTCTATGCCGAGTGCATCGGTGATTTTCTTGTTGTACATGCGGTTAATCATGTCGCTGTTCAAGAGGTACACGGAGCTGCCCACCACGGGATAGCTGAAGCCCTTGGAAAACGTGAACTCGCAGCCGCTGTTCAGGATTAAATCGTAGTTTACGGGGATGGCGTCAATCTGGATCATCATCGTGCTCTTGTCATCGGTCTGCCAGTCCTCTTCGCTTTGCTCAATAATCTCGAACTGCATCGGATAATAACCGTGATCTGAAAGACCGCGCAAGCCAAAATGCTCAGGCCAAACACGGCTTATCTCCATAAGCGTGAAACGCTCGGCGGCTTCGCCTAGCTGCTTGAAGTTCTTCACAGCCAGCAGCATGCCTTCCTCAAGCAAACCCATCAGGTCGCGTTGGTACTCGATTTTCACGCGGCACTGGTAGCGGGCGCTGGTGCCCGAGACTTTGGATTCTTCGCCGCCGCCGAACATGCGCGGGATAACCGCGGCTAAGCGAGCGTGGAATTTGCCGTCGAAATCCGTGAAGCACACGGTGTTAAACGCTGTCTCTTCTGGCTTGTTCAATTTGGTTTCGCCTCTCTCGGAAAGTACTCATGTAAAATATGAACTTTCGCAATTTATGATTATTCAAAATCCAGCCTGCCGTCGAGTCCACCACGCACTTGAACTGGCTGTAGTTCCACTTGGCTATTTTGTCTGCGATGAACAGCGGCTTGTTGTGTCCAAACGCTTCAGGAATGTTCGCAGGAGCCATCGCCACCAGCATCGACATGACTAAGGTCTGCAGCCTATTCGGAACAGCCTTATCCCTGAACAGGATGGCTTCCACAGGCTCTTCGGTGCCGTCGCTCATCTCATTCCAAAACCTCACCAGACTCTCAGGTTTGCAGTCGAATTCCGGGTAAGCTAAACGGTCAATCAGAAGCACGTTGCTACGCAGCAGCGGGTCAGACTTCGCTTGGCTCAACTGCACGTAAGTCTTCAAAAACGCCTTCTCCAAGCTGATTTTGTTCCTGATGATGCCTGAAACATAGCCCTTCTTGCCGCTGGGCTGCATGGTTCGGAAGGCGCTGTCGTACTCGATGAGGCTCCACGGCGGCGCAACCTTATCTGTATTGAACATGCTGGCGGACTGGAGAATCATGCGGTCCGTGTTCGGCAACTCCTGCAACGCCCCCGACCGCAGGTTCGTCTTCAGCAAGCCTTCGTTAATCATGATTGGCACGAGCTGCCGCTTGAAGTCCCTTGCCGCCGTGTCTTTCGTCACGCCGACGAGCAAAATCCGTTTTCGCCAGCACTCCTCCATGAGCATCTGCAGTGTGAACAGCGTTAGGAACGCGATGTCCAGCGTGTTCAGCCACTGCTCTTTGCCGTCTTTCATGATTTTCATGGGACTTGAGGTTTCGGCGCCTTGCGTTTTGGGGAAGAAGAGTTTGTCGCCTAACGTGAGGGTGAGTTTTCGCATGCGTGCCCAGCTTTCGGCGTAGCGCGGATTCAGAGAGTAACTGCCCTCTTCTTGCCGGAGGATTTGCCTCTCGACAAGGCTTTTCAGAGCTTTTTCGACTCTGCGTTTTCTCTTTTCGTCCGCCACGCTGAATTCGCCAAGGATTTCTCCAGTGGTCAGGGCTTTTTTGCCTTCAAGCAGATTGACGATGGCGGTTCGCAGGTAATCTGCCCGCGGCGGCGGCAACCCTAACCCTTTGTTGCTGATGCGCTGCCTCGCCATGGTCAGGTCAACTTTGTCCACAGGCACATCTTCTCCGCTGGGCTGGTAGCCTACCAGCGTGCTTTTTGCGTGCCAGAAGCCTGTTTTCCGCGTTTCATACAGTAGACTGGCGCGTTCCGTGCTTAGGCTGCGGTCCAAAAGGATGACCCGCGGGTTCTGCGTCTGGTCTGTGGCGAGCTTCAAGGCTAAGTAGTACTCGCTGAACGTCATAATCGCGTTAGCGATGAATGAGTTGTTAGCTATCTCTTCGTCCGTCTGCGGCTTGTCAGGGCGGCTTTCGCCAGGTTGCTCCTGTGCGGCGAAAGTGTGGTCCACGTCGGGCACTTCGTTGACGTAGATGGGGACGACGCTACTGATGCCCATGTTCTGCTGAAGCGTCTTCGAGTCATACTTCACCTTAGGCGACGCGTTCTCGGAAAAAGTCACAGTGCCTGTTGAGGCGTAAGCGCCACCGAAGAAAATAACCATATCAAACAGCGGACGCGAGTACATGGTTCCGTCTACAGCGGCGAAGCGGACGGTGTTTTCGCCGAAGAATTTCTCCGCGGTCGCCGAAGCTTGTTTCTGGTTGAACTCTGTTACGATGAGGTTCTTTAGCAAGTCGTCGTAGAGGTTCTGGAGGGCTGAAAACCGCTGCTCGTAATCGGTGACTTGCCTGGATGCGCCTTGCCTGAGCGTGTCGCACGTGCGTTTCACGGTGTTGCTGAGGGTCGGCGCGGTCAAGGTTTTTCTCCTGTTCGTTCACTCTGTGCTTCAGAGGATAAAAAGCATTGTTGACACGTACACGCTTAAAGCTGCTGCTTGGCGCTTTGCGGGCGCGCAGCTGACCCATTCTTGATCATCAGTATGAAGAGTATGCTCAGCGGCATAATGGCGCTCAAAAGCATGAAGCCCACGTTGAAGTTGACGTTGTCAGCCACCCAGCCGAGCGCAGGCGGCAGGTAAATGGAGCTGGAAAAGCTGGCACTGTAGTTTATCCCGAAGACCATGCTCCGCTGTGCTTCAGGCGTGATATCCGCGAGCAGGGCTTCGCCCACGCCGAGCAATCCAAAGGCTGCGAATCCGAAGACGATGCATGGCACTGCCACAAGGGCTGTCGGCGTCACAGTGACGGCGTAAAGCGAAACAGATTCAACAATCACAAGCGCAACGAGGACTTTCTTTCGGTTGTACTTGTCCGAGAGCCTTCCAAACAGCGGCGCGCTGACCAGCCCAGCTGCCCTCAGGCTGATGAAGAGGAAAGTGGCTTCTGCGAATTCGATGCCTCTGCCTATGACGAAGTACTGGTTGCCGAAGCTGTCTGTGCCGCGTTGCCCGAGACCGTAAATGGCAACCGCAACTATAAGCAGCAAGGCAGGTCCAAGGACTTTCAAGTTAGCCAACGTGAACTTGCCAGTCGGCTGAGCGCCTGCAGGCTTTTTCGGCGGCTGCTGTGGACTGATGCGGAACCACAGAACCGCAGCTAAGACCAAGCCTGGAACCGCAAGCAAAGCCACGGCAGGCTTCCACGTGAACGCCTGAACTAGGAGTGCTGCCGCAAGTGGTCCGGCTATCGCGCCGACGACGCCGCCTGTCTGGTGAATCCCCAAAGCTCTGCCCCTGCCTGTTGGATAAACTTCCGCCAGTATCGGTGTTCCGTTCGGGTGGTAAGTGCTTCCGCCCGCGCCCGCGGCGAAGAAAAGCACCCCGAGAACTGCAGTGTTGTTTGTGAAGGCAACCGCAAGGAAAGACAACGCGCTGACCACGAAACCCAAGGTTAAGATTTTTCTTCTGCCGAACCTCTGCGCCAAATAGCCCGCGAGAACTGGCAGCAGCGCATAGGAGACCGCGTAGCAGGCAACAAGCAACCCCGCGGAGGTGTTGGATAAGCCGTATTCACGGGTAATTTCCGGTATGATGACGGGCGTCAGAAGTTGGTAAACGTGGTTCATGCCGTGGCTCACGGACAGTAATTGCAGTTGTGACGCGTTTTTTTCCTGCATGCCGTCGCTGTTCCTCTGCCTGTGCGTTGCTTAGGTTCTCTGTACAAGTGGCTAATTAGCTTTCAACTGCGCCTGAGCGCAAAAGAAAAACAAAAAAATAATAATACCTAGACGCATTGAGTAGCCGTCAACCTTGGCGTGCGGGATTGCCCTAGCCTGGTAGGGGGCAGGCCTGCTAAGTCTGTGGTCGAAAGGCCGCGTGGGTTCAAATCCCACATCCCGCGCCAACCTTCTTTTTACCCGTTTGCTTGGTTTTATGATAGAAGAATTGTAGTTATCGAATTAGGGAACCATGCCTTTGGTTTCTAATTATCTACTCATATGCTTTTTCGCGTGTCGAAATGGAGTATACAACTATTGTTCGATCTGCTGAAAGCTCAAATCTTACCCTTATGATTTTTCCCACTCGAATACGGTAATGGTTTTTGTACCCCCGCAGTTTCTTGATATCCAGCCTATTTGAAAAACCCTCGTCCTCAAAAGTTTTCAAAGCCGTAAGTATCCTTGTTTGTTGTTCTTTGGGCATTTTCTTGAATTGTTTTTTAGCTTTGCTTTCTACAAAAACCAGGTACTTGGGCAAATGTTTAGTTCCTTTTTGATAATTTACTCAAAGGCTCAAGTTGCAGCTTTTTGTTTCTCTTTGCAGTTTCGTATTCTTCTATCGCTTCAACATCTTCTTTAGTCGGCTTCTCACATCCGATTAGCCTTTCTTCAACCAATTCATTTAGCCCTTGTACTTTCTTGTTTAGTTCCATAAGCAGGCTACGAATCTCTTTAAGTTCGGCTTCAGATGTCATGTCTCTCAAACCCAAATAGAATTGGGGAAGTATTTAATGGTTGCCGACAAACGGGTTTAGCTGTCCTTACGAATGACGACTCAAATCCCACATCCCGCGCCAATAATTCCCTTGCCGCAAAACCCTATCATAGGTAATTTGTTTTTGTTGGTGTAGGAGTTGGAATTGGCGATATGGGGCGACCAAGCAATCGCTTATTTACACATGCAGAGCACGCGAATAGGTATTAGCGCATAAAAAAATTGCCGTTGGAACTTCTCAGCCAATGCATAGCAATTCTTTTCTGTATCGTCTCAGACAGAGGATGTGCATTCTCGCAGAATTTTCTGTTCTGAAATTGTATTTTGAGCAAATTATATTAGAAACTTGCGGGATACCTCTAACTTCCTGCCGGAAAGTGGCAAGCTTGAAGAAGAACTTACCAGTGGTGGTATTGGTAGTAGCCATATTTGCGCTAAGCATGCTTTTATCTGCAAAAGTCACGGCGCAATCAACTGGTTCCGGTTCGTTTCAATTCGTAAATGGCACCGACTATTACACTTCCTCAGACATAGCGATGCCCCCGAAGGGCGTAACATTCACCGACCCAAATTTCCACACGTCAATCGTGCGAATGACCGATAAATCTGATGGATATTCAGACACTGGCATAGAGAACGAGTATTCAAGAATAGATCCAGAAAACTGCAACGGATCATTCGTCATACTTCGAGGAAATCAAGCCGAAGTCTACCTATACGATACCGCAACCTTCCAAATGAAAAAACATATTGAGAACATATTTCTTGGCGAGGAACCCGAACCAAGATGGGATCCAACTGACCCCAAAATATTCTATTACGTTTACGGAACAGAACTACGCACCTACAACATAGACAACGACGTCTCAACAACCGTTCACGATTTCCACGCGCAGTTCCCAAACGCCTCCTACATAACCACCAAAGTTGAAGGCGATGCATCGTTGGACCGAAGATACTGGAGCTTTATGGTGGAAGACTCAGACTACAACCTCCTCTCAGTCATAGTGTATGACAAGGCACAAAACAGCATAGTGGGACAACTAAACACCTTCCCAGACGCCCTCGACTGGACAAGCATGGATATGTCAGGCAGCCACTGCCTCATAGGTTACGACTCCCATGACACTCAAGTCTTCTCAAGAGACCTAACCAACGGCACAGACCTCCCACATGGAGCAGCTGGCCACATGGATCTGGCGGAAACAACAGATGGCGGAGACGTTATCGTTTATCAAAACACCGCCACCGACTGGATCGCCATGGCGGACCTAAACACCCTGCAAGAAGTCAAACTCGTCAAAATCCCCTTCGACGTTAATCCTGACATAGGAATGCACTTTTCAGGGAACAGTGCCAAAACGCCAGGATGGGTGCTGGTTTCAACTTACGGATGCAAGAACCCACCAACAGATTCGACTCACTCATGGATGGATACGCAACTCTTCATGTTAGAGCTAAGACCAAACGGAACGCTATGGAGAATCGCTCATACCAATTCTTTCTTGGCGCTTGATTTCAATGCAGAAAAGAACTACTTCGCCGAATGCTTTGCCGCCATCAACACCCAAGGAACAAGGATATACTACGGTTCAAACTGGGCTAATTTCGCAACCGACTACACAGACACCTACATGATAACAATTCCACAGGAGTGGCACGCAGCCAACGTGCTCGTCCCAGAATTCCCCTCCCTCATCACATTACCGCTTTTGCTCGCAATGGTTATTGCCCTTATGCTGCACGGTAGGAAGTTTGCCAGAAAAACAACCGCCTGATTGCACCATCCGAGTCTATGGTCTATAAGCTTTGCGGTTCGGGTTCCGCATCCTGCGCCACCACTTCTATACACCTTATTTTGAGACTCGCTTTGAAAAAATTTCCGTAAATGTTCGGAAGCGCCTCAGAACCATTTAATTTCCAGTCATTTTCAGGGGACCAGAGCTAAGTGGAACCCTGCTTATACTGACGTGATATCATCATGGGCGCCGTGTACATTTCTGCTTTCGCAGCCAAGTTTTGTTAGAACCTGAAGACAACTGGTTTAACGGCAGTCTAATATATCAAGAATTGTTTCATCCAGTTTCCATTTTCTCTCTCGGCTGTGGATGGGCGTGCTGCATGCGCCTCAGAATTTTAATTTGCAGTTTCAGTCATTTCGGGGAAAACAGCGTTGAACTGATGCCCCGCTCGTCCTCACGTGCAATTATCATCATAGGCGCTGTGCGAGTTTTCCACCTGTCAGAGCCAACTCTTGTGAGGGTCATAAAGAACACGTAGATTTATACTGACAGGTCAGCCAATTCCACTGCTCTGCGCAGTATCCTTGACCTCGTTTCAGAAGCAACTCTCTTATCCGTTTCTGGCAGGCAAAGGTCTTTCGCTGTCAACGCCAAAATTTTTCGCACAATCATTTGAGCCGCTTTTCCGATTTCTTCTATTGGCAATGGTTCTCCGTCAAAGACACCTTCGCAACCACATGAAGCTGGAAAGTTCAATTCCAATTCTATCCTATTTCCCTCATAATCATAATCCACGATGGTAAACGGTTCAAGCCTGCAAACTGCGGGTCTCACATCATAAATCGCGCACTTGTTGTCCTTCGTAAGAAAGAAGCAGCTACCGTCCTTTTGCCTGCGAATCCACCTGATTCCTGTTTCATCCAAGCGGTCCAAGAAATCTGAAAAGCCTTTAGCCTCAATCTGCTTTTGTTCCGCCTTATTTACATCGGGCGGCTGCAAGCGGCAACAAACTCCGCAGTTTCTGCATTGAAAACCTACCGAATCGGGGAACACGACATTTTCGAAGTTCAAGGTGAAAGTAAATAGAAAAAATAGCTTATTTACGTTGCGATGGAATGCGCATGTGTCTGCTCTGTTTCAAGAATCCTGCGTATATGTTTTTAGTTTACTCAAAACCTGTCTTGTGCTAGACTGAAAAACCTGTCTTCCCATCGAAGCATTGGAAAACCCTGACTTCTTCAGCACATCCAGAACTATGTGCGCTTGGTGCTGGACAGAATCTCTACCGCATTCTTCAATCTCGGAAGCAGGCGAATAGAACTGCCCATCCTTCAAATTAAGCCTAATCAACGGCCTGCCCTTGTACCTGTAAACTATGAACTCGCCCTCATCCTTCAACAAAACATTTTCCACCTTCACCCTCGCCTTAGCCAAGATGGGCTTCAATTTTTCAGCCGACAGGTTCGCTGGAAAATACCGCCCAGACCTGCCAGGCTGCCACTCACGGTGGATTACCCGTTTTTCGCCAGATTTGTCTTCATGGTTTTCATTAGTCTCCACAGGAAGAATCCTGACAAGTTTTGCGTTGGGTTGGTTCTTTTTTGCTTTCAAGTTACCGCTTTCCATCCTCAACAATCCACCATGCTTAGCATTCAATTAAAGGGTTTCAGCTTATATTAGAATCATCTATGTGATTGTTATCAAACAACAACAGCCACCAAGGTGCCTTTCTTTCTACTAACCTTTATATTCCCTTGATAAACGAGGGATGGCTATAGTTCAAGCACCAGTGCCAGCTGTTCCTGCAGCATTTCTGGAAACGATTCGTTCAATGACCGCCTTCGTCCTGCAGACTTCTTCCAGCGTGCACTTTTGGCTCAACTCAATTGTCAAGGGTCCATTGTATCGGCACTCGTGAAGTTTTGCTAAGAAAGCATTCAAGTTCGGAGTTTCCGCTTCAAAGGGCTTATGCGCTCGGTTACTGATGTGGACGTTGCAGAGCTTGTCTCGGTATTTATCTAGCAGGCTGTATGTTTGTCCCGTAGCCGTAGCGTGGCAGAAATCTAGGGTGATGCCCATGGCTCCGTCGCCAACAACTTCCAGCACCTCTTCGAGTTCGGCAACGTTTTTGCCATAGCCGCTTGATGCATAGGAGAGGTTCTCCAAAGCAAGTTTAAGGTTAAGGCTCTTCGCGTAAGGAACCAGTTTCCTGAAAGCCGCGTTGAGGAACTTGCGCCTCAGGTTTTCGGGCAGTTTCCGTGAAACGTTGGAGTGAATAACGAGAATGGGCGCAGAAAGTTTGTGCGCGAATTCCGCCGAGACTCTTCCATAGTAAATCGCCTTAGGCAAATCGCTTTCGTCTCGCACGTGAAGGGTGGCGGCATGGAGAGTCAGGCAGTTCAATCCGTAGGAATCTATTAGTTTTTTTGCTGTGTAAACTGAGTCTTCGTCGTTTTCTTCCACGGACTTCATGTTGAACTCCAAGTTTTCGAAGCCTAACCGTTTGACGAGCGCGATGTTTTCTTCTAAATTGTGTTTGGCAAAAATTCCGTTTGAAAGGCTGATTTTCAATTCTCCCCGCACCTCTTGAAGCACATCTGCTGTCTGAAAGTATTCAGTTGGAGAAATATTACTCTTGTTGGATGCTAGGAAGAATGAGGCTTCTGCAGTTACACTTTGTGAGTTGCTGCGACTTAAACAAGGCTCCAATTATGCATCGGTTTCTGCACCATTTCCACCTTGAAAGCGAAAGGGAAACGAAAGAGTAGTAGCGGAGTCAGGTTCAGTCTGTTCTGAACTTGAAATCTGGAAGTGACTGCTGCGTTTCGCTGTGTCGTGTTCTGTACATATATCGGTTTTGGGAATATATCGAAACACAAAGCAACCAATATATTGCGATTTACGATACCGCGTGTGTAGCAGCGTGCCACACATGAACAGTACAACACAAATACACAAAAAAAGCGCATTATCGCCCGCAAGCCAACTTAAACCAGTCTACATAATCCATGTTGGTGCTGAAAAAAGGCGGTCATGCAGTTCAAGTTTCGATTCTTTGCTTCTGGAGACGGTGGATTCAGTCTTCTCAGCTCTCGGCGGTCGATGCAGAGAAGCGATCTATGCTGGCTTAGAGATTGGCTACGGGTTGGAAAGGGATGCTATTCCGCGACATGTTAAAGCGTTTGCGCAGGCATTGGAAGATATTTTCGGGAACGCCTCGCTTCTTTTGGAGGCAAAAATTATCCAGATGCTTCACCGCAAAGTGAATGCCTTTAAGTTTCATCCGGAGGAAAGAGAACTTTCTTTCGTAGATTACTTGGAAAGCCTGCGGCGCAGGTTCAAGTGATTTTTCTGTTTTTCCCATGGCTTTTGTGGTTTTCTGCATATGTGTTGTACAGTTCGCTTTACGCCCTGCTGAGAGTTTTTCCTGGTGAAAATGGGTTGGGTGCCAGTCGGTTTGGGTCATATTTCAGGGTCGGATATGTTTCTGTGCGTGGTTTTGCTGCGTTTTTGGGTATCTTTGGTATGCTTGGGGTATGCGTTAACCTTTATAGGGAGGTTTACGGTCTATAAAGACGTACGATAGGTCTCAGAAAAGACATATTGTACACCTGTACAACACAACAACACAAGGAGAGAAAAACAAACGACTAACAATTACCAAAAAGAAATCCAAACAAAACTCACCAAAGGCCTCCTAGACATGATAATCCTCCAACTCCTCGACCAGCAACCCATGCACGGCTACCAGATAATCACCCGCATCCGCAAATCCTTCGGCGTCTACTTCGGACCCAGCACGGTCTACCCACTGTTGAACACGCTGGAAAAGAAAGGCTACCTCAAAAGCAAATGGAACATGGACTGCGAAAGACCGAGAAAAGTGTATGAACTCACGAATGAAGGGGCCACAGTTTTGAACTTCACCGAAGGCTCACTTACTCTGATCTGCAAAACGATGTCGACGGAAAACAAGGTTAAAATGGAAACGGCAACCATCAGTCTAAATCCTTCCAGATTCCAAAGGAGAACAAGCGCCATACCGCTGTACTGAAGCGCATAGGCATCGCTTGAGACGGCGAACTTTCAAGATGTTCAAGCTGTTGGTTTTGGTGAACAAACAGAGTTATCTCCAAGTCCGCCCGAAATCTCATTTTGCTAAGGTCTCACGCATTCTGCCTTAGGCCTGTACGGCCTTTTGGTTGTTCGCTTCCGCTTGTGGTATTCGCATTCGCTTACCCGTGTCAGCATCCAACCTTTATCTTGGTACGCGCAACCGCAGGGGAGTTTAACTGTTCCTGCTGGGCTGTCCTCTTTTTTTGACATTCCCATTCGTCTACTTCTGAAGATTGTGGTTTCTGCCTTATAACTTTCTGGGCGTGCGGTTTACGTCTTGTCAGAATTTTCAAACAGGTTGTCTGAAAAAAGAAAAGAAAAAATGTGGAAAGATTGACTCTTTGTTTACTATGCGTTTACGTTGGCTGCTGCTGTTGCTAAGTCAGTTATGTCTATTTTGTAGTTGAAGTTATAGTCCATTCGTTGGTCGTAGTTGCCCCAGCCTGGCATGGCACCGTAGGCTTGTCCAATGTTCGAAACATCTGCCTTGGTTACTGTGGTTGGGTTTGCGCTGTCGTCACCAATAATGAAGGGGTTGAACTGCATTGACCGGGTCATTTGGCGATGCACTGAACCTGTGAGCGGGGTGACTCCATTTATGGTGAGGGTGAAGTCAGCCCAGTTGTTGTTGACCGTGAGTTCTCCGTACGCATTTGTCGCGAGAGCAGTAGCATCTTGGTTGTGGTGGAAACCGGTTACCGTGCCATTGACGTCTGTGTTGATGGTGAAGGTGGTGGTTACGTTGTATACTGTCCAGGTTCCGTTCAGGAAGAAGTCGTTGGTGCCGATGTTTAATCCTGATACGCTAGCGTTTGTGAGCCTTGCTGCGTAGAAGGTGTAAGTGAAGTTTTCTCTGTCTCTGAGAGCGTTGATTGGACGGGAGGTATTGGTTGTCCATAGGGCTGTTGCGGAGGCTCCTTGGCGGGTGCTTGAGTCGTTAAGGACAATGGTTCTTGATTGAGCCTGAATAGCACCTATAACGCTGGTTGTGCCCCATTCAGTTGTGACTCCGTCCCAGCGCACAAAGCTCTGTTGAAGCCTTGGCCCCTGAGCATTGTTTGGCATGTTGGGTGGTAACATTCTCCAGTTCATGAATGGCATAGCGCTTGCACTTGAAGCGATGCTTAAGCCTGCTACTGTGATAACTGCCAGCAAAACTGCTGCAATCATTTTTTTCATTTTTCATACACTCTTGTGTTCGGTTTTTGCTGATTTCCATTGGGCGGAGCGAAATAAAAGCGTTTCTGAGCCTCTTTTCCAAATTTAAGCTCATTAAGTGTTTATTTTCGTTCATAAAAGTTCATATCTGTTTATTTGGATTTTCTGAGGCTAAATATTGCTTATTTTGCCGTAACAGCCTGCTGTCGCTGTTAATCCACATTCCAGCAAATTTAACCGAGAAAAACCGCCAATCGTTTTGCGGGGCAGTGATGAAACATTCGTTTTACCCTTCCAAGAAATCGTGGGGATGCAATTCCTAAATAAGGAAGCACTTAATTGTTTTCTTAGGTTCAAAATGAAAATCCGCCCTTCAGTCGTCTTATGCATCACCTGTGCCCTGCTTATCCTAGTTTTGCCGCTGAACAGCGTGCAAGCTCAAAACTACATACAATACAAGGTTCAAGTAAACAGCGACGGTTCAGCCTCATGGACAATAACCCAGGTTTCAGAGACAAACGGCACGGTGGACACGTGGACAGGCTTTCAACAGAGAGTAATTTCCCTCATCGATACGGCAGCAAACCTGACCCAGCGACAAATGAGTCTAAACCTGAGCTCGCCGCAGATAAGCACAACAATATCTTCCAACGCATCCAAAACAACCGAGTACATGTTCACTTGGGTGAACTTCAGCGCAGTCCAAAATGGAAACCTGACGTTTGGCGACGTTTTCAGCGTCAACGGTTTCTTCAATCAACTCTACGGCGACGGCTCACTCCTAATAACTTACCCGTCAACCTACATTGTGCAGTCGGTCTCTCCTGTGCCTGACGAAAGAATAGACTCCACCCATACTCTGCAGTGGCTGGGCACTCAGTTCTTTGCAAACGGCAGCCCGCACATCGTTCTTTCCTCGATTTCTTTGCCTACATCATCACCAACTCCTAACCAAAACGCAAACGGCTTAGATTGGCAACTACCCCTGATCATAATTGTGGGTGCCGCAGCGGTCGCCGCCGCGTTAGCAGGCTTCGTCGTACTGAGGCACCGACGGAGAAAAGTCCTGAACCTTGCTGAAAAGAATGCATTTTCGGATTCCTTGGCTATTGAAAGTGAAGAACAAAAGATAGTGAAAATCATCCGAGTAAACGGAGGCACCATGTTGCAGAATGCCATAACCGACCAGAGCAAATTTTCCAAAGCCAAAACAAGTCAGCTTTTGAGTGCCTTAGAAAAGAAGGGCGTTGTGAGAAGGTATAAGAAGGGGAGAGATAAAATAGTGATTCTTATTGATCACGGCAAAGGCGAAAAACCATGAAGCACTTGAACCCGTTGAAACGACACATCATGTTGCTGGCGCTAATTCTCACGTTGGTTGCAGTTTTTATAGTTCAAACTTCTCGTTTCCAAACATCAAATATCCTTGCCAACGCTCAAACGGGCACCTCTGTGGATGTTCTTCCGCAAACAAGCACGCCTCAAGTGGGACAAACGTTGACGGTTAACTTGACAATCACGAACGTGCAGAACCTCTACGCCTTGGATGTCACTTTGGACTGGAACAATTCGGTTCTACAGTTCGTTAACGTTAGCCTTCTTTTGGGTGTGCAGACTCATCAAGGCGGCGTCCTGTATGGCAATCAGGTTAGCAGCAGCACCTCTCCTGGCGACATCTACCTGCAACAGAACGAAGCCTCCCAAGAGATAGGCGAATATCATCTCGTGGCAACATCTGTGAATCCCGCGGATTCCTTCAACGGCAGCGGAATCATCGCCACGGTCACTTTTAACGTTGCCAATGCAGGGTATTCAGCGCTTTCGCTGCAGAGCGACCTTGCCGATCATCCTGTGCCAGGCGAAACGACTTCCAACCCCATTGACCACCAGGATGTAAGCAGCTCAGTTACTGCTTCAATAATTCCGGAGTTTCCAAGCGCTGTGGCGGCGGCGTTACTTTTGGCTGTCGTGACGGTCGGAGTGCTGTTTTCCAGAAAATCGTTGAAGAAACGTGAGACCTAAGCTGTAAGGGCTTAGTTAACGCTGTTTTTCCGAGCTGTTTGAAGTATTGAGAGTTTGCAAGTTTTATATGTGAAGGGTTGACTACGTTCTTTTTGTGCGGCTGATGAAACAAACGGTTTTGGCTTCAGAAACGCAAAGAGCCAGTCAATTGAGAAGCTTCTCAGTGTTGATTGTTCTCAGCGCTTTAGGCGGGTTGACAAGCGTGCCTGTCGGGTATGTTGGAAGCTTCTTTTCTGCGCTCGCCCTGTTTCCTCTTGCGGTTCCGCAGTTGTTGGCTGGGCTGCATGTTTTCTGGCTTGTTCTCGCCGCTTTGCTTGTTCGCACACGTGGCTCAGCCACTTTTGCGGGCGCTTTGAAGGGGCTTATTGAAGCCGCGTTCTTCAGCCACTTAGGAATCTTCGCTTTCGTCGTATCCTTGCTGGAGGGTGCCGTTGTCGACTTGGTTTTTGCTCTTATGAAGAAGGACAGCATGGTTGCAGTTTATCTTGCAGGCGGATTCTCATCAGCAAGCAACCTCCTCGTTGTCCAGTTTTTCCTTGCGCCGCAGTTCTCGTCTGCAATTTACGGTTTAGGGTATGGCGCTGCTTTCGTTTCGGGCTTGTTCCTCGGAGGTTACCTCGCGGCAAAGGTGTTCAGGGTCCTTCCAAACCGTATGTTTTGAAAACTGCGGTGGACCACTTTACCGCTCGGGCTTGTTCCTACGCTTTTGCCGCATGAGCGAAATTCAGCGAGGGAGAAAAGAAAAACAGTCAAACTATGGTTCAACCTGTGTTTCAGTGTTTATACAAGGGAGGCGGGTTGCCTCCGTTAGCGGCAGGGTTAGCCGTCGTATTTGGATGCTTTTAGGGGTTCGTTGCGGAAACCTATAGGGGGAGGTCGCTATTGCCTGCAGAACCAGCCAAAAGCATGCAGATTCTTTAAATAAGGGGGCTATAGACTGCACCGAGCAACAGAGCACAGCAACATTCAACGCTTAAGTTGCTTCTTTATTGTTTCCACAGCAGCTTTGACGGCTTCCTGCAGTTTCTCAGGCTTCGTTCCGCCACCCTGAGCAAAGTTCAGTCTTCCACCGCCTCCACCACCGAAAATCGGCGCAGCAACCTTGACCACTTCGCCAGCGTTCACGCCCTTTGCCACCGCTGCTTCTCCAGCCATAACCACGATTCTCGCCGTTTTCGCGTCCGCACCATAGAACACGGTGACTGCAGCTTCGTTTCGCTTTATTATTTCGCTTGCCGTCTGCACCATGCGGTTTGCATCAGTTACTTCTTGGAAGTCTCGCTTCAAAAGTTTCACGTCGCCAATGTCTTCCTGCGTCTCCAAAGCAGATGCTTCACCTGCAATGGCACTTTCTTTGGTAGCCAACTCTTTGAGCAGCTTGCGCTTCTCCGCGTTAGCATCCTTGAGTTCTTTCACCAGTTTCTCCGCAGTCTTGTCCAGCTTCTCCAACGGCGCATTCAAAACCTCCGAAACCTTCCACAGCAACCGCTCCTGCTCCTGCACCGCCTTCAAAGCCTGCAATCCAACGCTGTACACAAGCCGTTCAACACCGTCTTGGACACGCTCAGTGTAGCGAATCTTGACGAAGCCAATCTCGCCAGTGCTTTTCAGATGCGTTCCAGCGCAAGCCTCAACATCCCAATCACCCGTCTTCACCACACGGATATCCTTACCTGGCACTGCACCACCCTGGTAAAGCCTAAAGCCATAGCGCGATTCAGCTTCGTTCCGCGGCAGCCAAGCCGTTTCAACCTGCATGTTCGCAAGCACAGCCTCGTTCGCCAAAGTCTCAATCTTATGCACTTCTTCAGGCGTAAGTCTGCGGTAATGGGAAATATCCAGCCTGGAGCTTTCCACGCCCTTCTGCGTGCCACTCTGCCAAACATGCTCGCCCAAAACGCGACGAGCAGCACCATTCACCAAGTGCGTTCCCGTGTGCGCTTTCATGAGCGCGTAACGTTTTTCCCAGTCCAAAACGCCTTTCACCGTTGAGCCTTCTCTGGGCATCACTGGAGTTTTGACTCTGTGCACGATGACTTTGCCGATTTTCTGGACATCCACAACCTCAGCCTTCACGATGCCGAAAACGATGAAGCCATGATCTGCAGGTTGCCCACCACCTTCAGGGTAAAAACACGTCTTATCCAAGACGACGAACTCGTTGTTGATGACTTTCAGGACTTCAGCGTTGAACTCTTTCATGTACGGATTAGGATAATACAGCTGCTCCGTTGCAGGCAAACCTTCCACAGCAGCTTCCAAAGCGTGCTCAGCCGCAGTTTCCTCTTCCACAGGCTTGTTCGCCTGCATGTGCCGTTTCGCAATGAGCGCGTAGAAGTTCTCTGGAATCTCAACTTTCACGCCTTCCGCTTCAGCCACTTCCTTAACAATTTCAGGCGGCAAACCATGCGAATCATAAAGTTCAGAAAGCTTGGCGTCGGAAATTTGGCTGGTGCCTTTCGCTTTAAGGTCGTCCGCAATGCGCTTCACCATGCCTTCGCCTCGTTTGAGGGTGTCCTCGAACTTTTCCTGCTCCACCTTCAGCATCTCGATGATTTCGTTGCGCATGGCTTTGACATGTGGGAAATCGTTTCCCCAATAGTCAACCTGCATGTCCACGATGTCGTAGAGCCTGTCGATGTTCATGTTTAATCCGCGCATTAAGCGGTAAACTCTGCGGAACAGCAGCCTTGCCAAGTAGCCTTCCTGAATGTTTGATGGCACAACACCTTCGGAGAGTATGAAGCTTAGGGTTTTGGTGTGGTCGGTTACTGCCCAAGCATTCTCAATCGGCAGGAGAGTTTTCTCCATCGTTGCCATGTCTATTCCTGAAAGCTCCGAAACCCGCTTTCGGGTGATGAGCCTGTTCGCCATCTTGTCCACGCTGACCAAACCAGAATACTTCCCGATACGAGCCAGAAAATCGTTATCAACGTTTGTAATTCCAGCCATGCCAAGCACCTTGTCCAGCAGGCTTCCGTAAATCGCCTGAAACAGACTGGGTGTACCTTGGCTTATCCACGCAAAACGGTCAATGCCGTAACCAGTGTCTACGGTGCGTATGGGCAGTTCAACGAAGTCTTCGCCAACCACTTTGTACTGCATGAAAACCAGCGTGCCCACTTCCAGTCCGCGAACGATGCATTCTACGTCTGGACCTGCGTTTCCTCCGCCAACCCAAACGCCTTCTTTGTAGATGACTTCGTCGGATTTTATTCCCAGCGCTTCCGTGGCGAACTGGTGGTGGTAGCGTACGGTTTGGTCTTTCCAGTAAACTTCCTTGTCTGGGTAGTTGAAGGCGTGTGCTCCACCCATTTCGAAGATTGTTAGGTGTCTGCCAAATGTGGGTCCAGTGTTGGAGATATCTGTGAGCCTGATGCATGGCTGGGAAATGACCAGTGGATTCGCTGGTGGAGGTGAAATGCCTTCGGTGACGTAGGGTTGGAAGTCGATGATGCTGGCATGCGTAAGGTAGATGTCGCTTCGCCAGCGTGCAACCACTGGGTAAGGCTTTATCCGTGTGTGCCCGTTTTTTTCGAAGAAGCTGAGGAAGGTTTCGCGCATTTCTGCGAGGCTGAATTTTCTGGCGGTTGCAGGATTGTTTATAAACGTGTAGTATCCGCATTCGTCGCTGGTGGATTCTCCGCATGTTTCCTGTTTGGCGTTTTGGGTCCAGAAGTATTCTTTGCATTTTGGGCAGCGTTTCCTCACGAAGCCTTCTTGTTTGAAGAAGGGCAAAGCGTACATTTCTGCTGGAAATTCCTTCACTTTTAAAGCCTCGTTGTAAGCGTATGTTTGTTTGCTTGTTGAGGGTTTATGGTCTTCACGAATTTAAATCATATCGCTTACGTCTTCTAAGCCATGGAGAAGTTTAGGAATGCCAATTCCTAATCAGCTTTGCCACTGTTCCGCCATGTTTTTCCAATCCATAACGTCTAAGCGGCTTTGTCAGGTGCCTCTGCGAACGCGTGGAAGTGACGTAAAGTCCAGGTTTCAGTTCGCGTTCGATTGCAGCCGCAATTTTGGCGATGTTTTGGAAGCGTTTGCCGCATTTTTCGCATCTGAAGCCTTGGTTTTTGCCCATGGATTTCAAGCGTTTGCCGCATTCTGTGCACTTGGGATTTTGCTGTTTAGTTTTCTGTGTTAGGCTGAGAATGTTGATTTTCTCTAGGTTTATTGTTAGGGGTTTTCCTTTGGATGGTTTGCGTGCTGCGCCGTAAACTTCTATTTTGTCGCCGATGGTGAGTTCTCTGGCGATTTTGCGGAGGTTGCCTGTGGGTTCGTATGCTGCGCAATCCACTTCCGCAGTGTCGTCTTTGAGGGTGAAGATTACGTGGCGCAAAGGGACTATTCGCGGATTTTCGGAGACAGTGCCTTCAGCGATGATTGAGCTGTATGGCTGTATTTGGTTTAGTGTTTTGGCTTGTTTTAGGTGTGCGTCTGTGCCTTGGTTGCTGCGGAAGATTACCCATCTTTCCACAGGTTCCAGCGGCTTGACCATGGTGTAGGCTTGTTTGACGGTTTCGGGGGTTTCGCCTCTGATGCCGAAGAGAATTGGGTCTGCACCTCTTGGCGTGATTACGACTCTGCGCTTTTCCGTGTCCACGTTGTTGAACGTGTAGGGCTGCAGTGCCTGGTCCATTTTGAAGATTGAGTTTTCGTCTACTTGGCGTTTTGTGCCGTAGTTTTCTGGTTTGCGGTATGCGATGGTTTCGAATGTGTGGTCTTGCAGGAGGGGTTCGCCGATGGCTGCGAGTGCGCCGATTATTCCGCGTTGCGTGTTGTATCCTAATGCTTCGGCGTGGAATTTGCGGATTAGCTGCATTGCTTGCTTGAGGGTGACTATGCTTGTTATGGCGTTTTGGGCGAAGGCTGTAATTTCTTCTGGGATTTTGTCGGTTTTGAGGAAGACTATTCCTGGGTCTGTTCCTTTCCATTCGAGGTCGGAGTGCGTTTCCACCAGGTTTATGGTGCGTTCTTTGATGTTGTCTTCTGTTGCTTCATCGTACTGGATTCTGAGGCAGAGTGCTCCGTTTCCTCTTGTTTTCCATGGCACGTTGGGGTTGAGCCTAACGAGGTTTGGGTAATCCAGAAATGCGGCGCCTAGCTTTTCCAGTTCCTCAACCAGCAGGGCTGCGATGTAGGTTGTGCATCCTTTGCGGGTTGAGTCGGTGTCGTCGATTCCGATGTGCATGCGTTGCAGGTTCGTTTGGGGCAACTTGCTTCTCCAGCAAGCTATGTTGGAGTGCGCATGCTAAAAACGTTATTCGAGAAGAAGACTGTTTTTGGTTGTTGATGTTGGAGAGGTTGCGGAACTAGTGCTCGGAAAAGACTATAGCCCCCTTATTTAAAGAAACTGCATGGGTTTCTGCAGGTTGACTGGCGTCTCGGAAGGTTCCGATCAGTTTTCTCTTCTAGACAGGTTCTTCATCCAATCATGAGGGAAAATTTCTGCCTCTCCATTTTCTATGCCTTCAACTATTTTTTGCGCAACGTATTCGGCTGTGTCAGGTGGAGGTGGGTTACCGCCTTCGTGCTCTTCTTCTTGCCAGTTGCCGCTGGGCTCTGCCTTTATGGTATTTTTCTCGAAGTCCGTGAGCGTAATGTAGGGATACACAACGCTGACGACAATTCTGTCGCTTTTCAGTTCTTCGCGTGCTGCGAGACTGATGTTGGCAAGCGCCCGTTTCATTGCTGAGTATCCGCCCATGCCTGGCAGATACATCAGTGCTGTTCCCGAGCTGACGTTGACAATGGTTCCTCCGCCTTGCTTTTTCATGATGGGGATGACCTCTTGCATAGCAACAAATGGTCCAATCACGTCTAAGTCGAAGATGCTGCGCAGAACTGTCATGTCTGTTTTCTCAATTGTGGCATCATAGCCTTGACCCGCATTGTTGACGAGGATGTCGATTCTGCCAAAGTGCTCCATGGCTTTCTTAACCATGTTTTTGATGTCCGCGGGCTTCGTCATGTCTGCTTTGACGGCAATTGAGTCAGGAAGCTCTTTTGAGATTTGCTCCAACAGGTCTTTTCTGCGTGCAGCCAAAACCAGTTTTGCTCCTTTCTGCGCCAAAAGCCGGGCTGTTGCAAGCCCTATTCCCTCAGATGCACCAGTTACGATGGCTACTTTGTTTTGAAAACTCGTGAAATCACTTCCTCAACGAAAAAACAAGTGCTTCGCTCGATAAAGAGTTTTGCGCAAGCTATTTCGCATTGAACCTAAACCGCCACGAGCGCTGGTTCAGTTTCGCTGGCGCTCCGCGTGTACGCTTCGGTGACGACGACAGTTAGTTTCGAGCGAACCCTTTCTATCTTCAATTTATCGTTGATGATTTTCGTGAGCTTATCCATCGAATCTGCGTTGACGCGCGCGATTATGTCGTATATCCCCATGAGGTGAAACGCTTCTTGAACTCCCTCGGTTTTCCTCAGCACTTTCATAACGTCGGCTTGCGCACCTATTTCGGTATTTAAGAGTACGTAAGCCACGGGCAAATCTGGAGACCCCCACAGTTAGATGAGGTTGGATTTAGAGGTTCAAGTATCCGCTGCAGGCATGAGGGGGTTAAAAAGATTAGGCGCGTTCAAAACCTCCTCCTCCAACCCAGAAAAAACTTTCATGCATCCATTTGGCAGGACAAACGCGTTTGCCGTAGGCTGCGCTTTCGAGCTCAAAGGTTGGACTCTGACGAATGCGCCTTGCATTTTCTCCATTGACTCCGGCCTGATGCACAGTGTGCTATGAGGGCGCGAAAAAATTTAAGATTTTGTGACTGTACCTAAGCAATCACAAATCTACATAACTTTCTGCTTCAGCGTCTTGACATAAGCGCTTAAGCTTTCAACGCACTGAACGTCTCTCGCCAGCAAACCAGAAAGGCTTTGCCAAAACGCCATGTTAGGTACTATGTGTGCCCGCTCCAGATTCTGCTTGAGAAGCTTTGTTCCTTCTCTTCCACGTCGGTCAAAATCTAAAAGCAGAATGACTTCCTTAGCTCCTGTCTGCTCAATCTCATGCAACGCATCGTCTAAGGATTTGCCGCCAGTCTTCAAGCACAGCACTGGACCTGCGACGCTGAATTTGCGAAGCGCTTTGACATCTTTCTTTCCCTCAACGACTATGGGCATTTTCCTCGCGGATTCCTCGACTAACGCTTCCAAAACTTGCTGGATTTTTTCAAGCTTCTCTGTTAGACGGGTTGACAAGGGAGGTTACCTTGTGATTTTGGCTTTGCGTATGGTCTCCAAGCATTCTTTGGCTGAACTGTTGCAGTCAAAATACCTTCTCACAGGCTCCAATATGCCTGCAAGTTGCTCGGCAACGCCGTTCTTCAAATCTTGCGGATGCAGTTTTCCCTCCCTGTAAGCTGCCGCAAGCTCCTCGAAGCCGCAGTATTGAACCGAACCGCCGAACTTCGCCGGACGCTCAACGGTGAATACGGGTTTCTCGCGGAAAACGATGTACTTGCAGATGTCTATGATCGGGTTGAACTCAACGATTCTTTCAGGGCAGAAGGCTTTAGCCATTTTCTGCTTTATCTCCGCAGGCGAGTCATAAATGAAGATGCATGTTTCAGGTTTGCTTTTGCTCATTTTCGCCGAGGCAACTGCTTCCTTTTTCTGTTCTTCAGGGATGGGCCAGACCTTCGGCTTCTCCAGACCCTGCAGTAGGTGATGGTGAACGCAGACGGGTTTCCAGTAGCCGATTTTCTCGCCGATTTCCCTTGCAACCACGTTGGCTTTGCGTTGGTCCATGCCCAGCTGGCAGATTTTGACGTTCAAATGGAATATGTCGGCTACCTGCATGGGCGTGTAGAGGAAGTCGCTGACGTAGTGGGCTTCGGCTTCTTTCCTTCCAGCAATCTCCAAGGTTCGAGTGGTACGCGCTATGGTGAGGTTTTTGGCGATCTTCACGGTTTTCGACCAGAACTCTATGTCATCGTAAAGCTTGTCACTGTAGACGAATTCAACTTTGTCAGCGGGCACACCGAGCGCAATCCAGCTGTGACGGAAAAGGTCTGCAGCCTTGCTGATGAGTTCCATGTCTCCGCCGAGTTTGTTGTTCAGCCACGCGTGCCACGTAGACAGGTAAGCCTTAAAGTGGACCCCAGCTTCTACGAAGTCTTTCATTTTGTATGCGCAGATCACGCCCGTTCCAAGATGCACGAGTCCTGAGGGTTCAAAACCGTTGTACGCTATTGGGTGCTCTTCTGTTTCCAGCAGGCGCCGCAGGTCTTCAGGTGTCAGAACTTCTTCAGTGGGCGGTCTGCAGATTAACTCGATTTTTCTTTCTAAATCCAAATGTACCCAGCCTTGTTACGCTATAGCCTTTAATGTAGGGGCTTCCCTTAAAAATTTAGCCGCAGATTCCCCATCGCGCTTGGGTTGCGTTTTTGATGTTTTGCTGTTTGTAATGTGTCGAACTTCGACTTGTTGAGGTTTACGAAATCCCGCTTATATCTATTCGCAATATATGCGATATTCAAGAGAAGAGAGCATAAAAGGCGAAGGGATATAGGCTTGATGAAAGAAACGCTTGAGAATTTTTCAACGCAGATTGTAATTGCAGCCCTGAACGAGGAACAAGGCATAGGACTCACCATAGCTGAACTATCAGAGAACGTGCAGGCGCAACGAATCCTCGTAGTTGACGGCAACAGCAGAGACAAGACAGTTCAAATCGCCAAAGACCACGGCGCAGACATCCTTTTTCAGGACGGCACAGGCAAAGGAGACGCCATATCGAAAGCCGTTGGGCACATAGACTCAAGCGTAGACTACGTAATCCTAACCGATGCAGACTACACTTACCCCGCAGAATACGTGCCCGCCATGATCGGAATTCTGGAACGAAACTCCCATATAGGAATGGTTTGCGGAAACAGATTCGGCAAGAAAACAGAAGAAAACGCCCTGCGCAGTTCCTTCTACTTCGGAAACAGAGTGTTAGCATTTGCGCATACTCTGCTTAACGGCGTAGCCTTGACCGACCCGCTGACAGGCTTGCGGGTCATACGTGCGGAGATTCTCCGCAGTTGGGCAGTTAAGTCGAAGGGGTTTGACGTCGAAGTTGAACTGAATAATCAAGTGGAAAGGAAAGGCTACAAGACAATAGAAGTGCCTATCCGATACCGGCAGCGGCTGGGCGAGAAAAAACTGAAAATAAAGCACGGCGTAACCATACTGAAAAGAATACTGCTGGAAACAACACGATAGCAGCGGCAAGAAGATTTTCCAGAAAGCAGCGGAACAGCACAAAATATAGCGCTCTCTAAAAAGTTTAAAGCCTTTCCAACTATCTCTATATCTAGCGTAGGCGGTTGTTTGTGAAAGTTACTTTCTGGCTTCTAGACATTAACTCTGAGAAAAAGGCAGATGTACCTGAATTGTGGATGTGGGGAATTGACCCGCATGGGCGCAGAGTGCTTGTTGTTGACAGAAACTTTGTTGGCTACTTCTACGCCGTGATTGAAGAAGGCTTTGACCCAGCGAAAGTTGCTGCAGAAACCACGAAAGCTTACGGCGATGCAGTAGTGAAGCTGGAAGTTGCTCCGCGCAAATATTTCGGAAGGCCCGTGCAAACGCTAAAAATCTACTGCCATGATCCTGCGAAGCTTGCGAAGGCTCTTCGAAGCCTCGAAGGGGTAAAAGAATGCCTCGAAGACGATATTCGCCTGTCTATGCGGTACCTAATCGACAACAACGTAGTCCCATGCGGATGGCATGAAGCAGAAGTAGCTGAAGAAAAAAACACCCTCGGAGTCCGCGCAGACAAAGTTTACGTTGCAGAGTCTCCACCGAAATTGCTTGATAAGACTGAGGTTCCGCCTTTGCGCGTTCTCAGCTTCCACATGATAAGTTACAGCCGTGAAGGCTCACCTAAACCCGACAGAAACCCAGTCATCATAATTTCCGCAGTCACGAGCAAGGGCGAGCAAAAACAGTTTCTCGCCGACAAGAACGAAAACGACAAACCCACCATAGAAGAGTTCATCAGTTACATTCAGACGTTTGACCCAGACATAATCGTTGGATACGGCACAAATACGCTGGACTGGAGCTACCTGCGCGAGCGATGCCGAATCCTCAAGCTGAAGCTGAGCATTGACAGGGCAAAGGCTGAGCCGCACACCAGCGCCTACGGACACATCTCGCTCACAGGCATAGCCAACGTAGACCTCGCCGACTTCAACGAACAGTTCCCCGACGTCAAAGTCAAGACTCTGGAGAATCTGGCAGACCACTTGGGCGTCATGAAGCTGGAAAGCCACGCAATAGTGGAGGATGTGGACTTCGCTTCCTTCTGGGATGACCCTAAGAAACGCAGTGAACTGAAAACCTTCGCTTCCGAGAACGCTTGCCGCGTTAAAGGCGTCGCTGATGCTCTGCTGGATTTTGCCATGCAACTCTCAACCTTGGTGAGCCTGCCCTTGGATCATGTCATGACCGCGGCAGTTGGCTTCCGCATCGAATGGTTCCTCATGAAGCGAGCTCAGAAAATTGGAGAACTCATCCCCAAACGTGTGGAGCAACCGTACAGACCTTACGCTGGCGGATTAGTGCTTAAGCCGCATCCTGGGCTCCACGAAAACGTTGCCGTTTTGGACTTCAAATCGATGTACCCCAACCTTATGATAGCGTACAACCTTTCGCCAGAAACGTACGTTGCGCCCAACGAGAAGGCACCGCAAAGCGGCGTTTACGAAGCACCTGAGGTAAAACACAGGTTCCGCAGGGAACCGCCAGGATTCTACAAAGAGGCTCTTACCTACCTCATAGGCGTGAGGAACGAAATCCGAGGAGACATGAAAAAAATCAGCCACGACACTGTAGAGTACCGTGTTTTGGATGCTCGCCAGAAAGCGGTTAAGGTCATAACCAACGCGGCTTATGGCTACGCAGGGTGGGTTGGCGCCAGATGGTACAATAAGCCTGTTGCTGAGGCGGCATCTGCATGGGGAAGATACACCATTCTGACTGCCGTGAAGATGGCTGAGAAGGCAGGGTTAAAAGTGATTTACGGAGACACCGACAGCCTCTTTACGTCTTACGACGAGAAAAAAACCCCTCAACTAGAACTGGAGATAGAAAAGGAGTTGGGGTTGGAGGTTGAATCGGACAAGAGGTACTTGCGGATTTTCTTCACTGAAGCCAAGAAACGCTACGCTGGGCTCCTGCCCGACGGAACCTTGGACATAGTGGGCTTGGAAGTGATTCGGGGAGACTGGGCGGAAGTTGCGAAGAAAGCCCAGGAGCGCGTGTTGGAAATTATCCTGAAAGAACAGTCTTCGGCGAAGGCAACTGACTACGTTCAAGGTGTCATCGCTGAGCTTAAAGCGAAGAAAGTGCCGTTCCGCGAACTCATAGTCTGGAAGACTCTGACTAAACCCATTGATGAATACGCCATCAAAGCTTCTCATGTGGAAGCTGCCCGGATGCTGCAGGAGAAAGGGTGGAAGATGACTGTGGGCGACAAAGTGGGCTACGTGATTCTGAAAGGCGAAGGGCGTCTCTACGAGAGGGTGAAACCTTACGTTTATGCATCAATTGACGAGGTGGACATGGACTACTACGTGTCGAAGCAGGTGGTGCCTGCGGCAGCAAGAGTGCTGGAGTTCTTCGGGATAACAGAAGAGGATTTGCTTTCGACTTGGAAGAAGAAAGGTGAAAAACCGAGAAGTCTGATGGATTTCGTCGGTACTTAGCTTTGGATTACTTCTTGAAATGTAACTAGGTCAACGTTTAGCGCTGGTTTCACGGCTTCGGAGACGCGAGATGCAATTATCCGTTTGATGTTCTTTTCGCTAGCGATGTCAACTATGCGCTGGGTGATAATTCCGTCGAAGATTAAGGTGTCAACGCCTGTTGTCTGCTGAAGTCTCTCGGCAAGTTGGCTGACGGGCAACCGTTCCATCTGCTCAAGCTTCTCACTCAGCAGAACCGCTTCGAGCGATCCTAAGAGTGCTTTGGCGGCTTCTCCGATTTGGGCGGGCAATTCCATTTTGGGTTTCTCAGCGACTTTCTGCGGTTTAGGTTTGAATAGGTCTGTTATGGCTACGCGGTTTTCGAGGGCTTCGGTGATTTCTTTGCAGTTGCATTCTTCGATTTCTTTTCCTCTGGGTGCGCGTCCGACGTATTTTATGCTGGTGACTTGGAGGAGTTCTTTGAGAATTAGGTCGCCACCGCGGTCGCCATCTAGGAGTGCGGTGCATTCTTTTTCTTTGGTGAGTCGTTTTATGGATTCTGGAACCTTGGCGCCTTCAAGTGCGACGGTGTTGGTTAAGCCGCATCGCATGAGGTTTATGATGTCTGCGCGTCCTTCGACTATGATGATTTCTTTGCTGGTTTCAAGGGTGGGTCCTGCTGGGAGGTCTTCGGAGCCGTATTTTTCGACTTTGCCGGCTTTCATGGTGTCGCTGATTTCTTTGTAGACTTCGTCGACGCTGGGCATGGATTCGATGTTCCATTTGTGGAGGATTTCTTTGGCTCGGTCGATGATGATTTTTCTGCGGGCTTCGCGGATGTCTTCGATTTTGTCGAGGAACACTTTTGCGGAGCAGGGTCCTACGCGGTTTATGCTTTCGACTGATGCGGCGATTAGGGCGGTGCTTACGCGGTCTAGGCTTGTGGGTATGGTTATGCTGCCTGTTGTGCGGTCGTTTTTAGAATGTAGGTCGATTTCTATTCTTCCGATGCGGCCTGTTTTCTGCAGTTCTCGCAGGTCAAGTTCGGGTCCGAATAAGCCTTCTGTTTGTCCGAAAACTGCGCCTATTACGTCGGGTTTTTCTACGACGCCTTCGATTTCGAATCTGGCGTGTATAACGTACTTTATAGTAAATGTTTGGGATGTTCCCGTGAGTGTTAGCCTCCTGATTTATGATGTTGATTGGTTAGGTTGACTTGCATGTTCTCGAGTTTGCTCGGGTTCATGCACTGTTAACTGTTACTATTGTTCCTTATGTTAGTATTTGGGTGTGTTTAATAATATTTGTGGTGTTTGACTCAGTTTTTGAGGGTGCTTTTCTTGTGTCTGTTGTGCTCGGTGCAGTCTATCCCCCCTCTATTTATAGTGTCAACGTTTGCTGAGCCTGCATGTTGAAGGGTTCTGTGTTCTTTCAGAGAAAGGGCCTGTTCAGTCGGCATTTGTGCTTTGTGACTACTGCTTGGGTGTGCGTTTGCAGTCGGGTTCTGCGTAGAACCGTGGAGACCCGTGTTTTCGGCTCTGCTGCTCACGGAGCCCACCCCTCCCTTACATAAACACTGAAACGCAGGTTCAACTGGCGTTTGCTTACTTTCTTCTCCTAAGCGCGGCGGCAACACAGCCAATTATAAGAGCAATTGTTAAGTTTCTGCTGTGAGAGCGTGAGAATAATTTGATGTATATAGTCCCGAGACGCGTTTCTTAGGTTATTTTGATATTATTATATTTATTATGATTAATATTATGATTAGTACGTATGATTAATTTGCATAATTGCGCTGTCTATAGGAAAAATTTATAAGCCAACTAAAGAAAGAGGCTAGCGCCAAAAAAGTAAACAAGAGAGAGAGAAAAATGAATCCCAAAAAAGTAAATTCTAAAAGAAAAATTGAAGCCACCATCGCTATAATTCTAGTACTTTCTATGGCACTAATAGCGCTCGGATCTCTGTCATCTGCTAGTGCATACAACTATAATTCGGCAACCGCTGCAGCAGTAGCTGCCGGCATGTATTGGAATGGCATGGACGCAAACGCGTCTGCTACCAGGCTGCTCATGTGGACCCGATTCGGTGACAATGTTCCTACACACATGTACCTTATTGCCGCACCTAACCCCGTTGGACAAAATGAGCCTTTCACCATCATTATGATGAACCCGCAAGTCCCGCCAGGCGCGATGATATCCGGATCTGGAGTCCATGTGCGGTGGACCTACCAGATTGATGTAACAAAGCCTAACGGCGACACACAGACAATTCCTTCAAAGACTGGAGTATACACCTCTGACTCAACAGGATCAACAATCACCACGTACACTCCTGACCAAGTTGGCAACTACACTTTCGTCGGCAGGTTCATCGGGTTCCGGTATCTCTGGAACAGTACAAATGAAGGAGTTGCAAATGACTACTACGGCGTCTATTTGCAGAGCAGCAGCTATACACTGAACGTTCAAGTTACGACGACACCATCGGTACTCGCCGAGTTGCCCCTCATACAGACCATCCCAGACAAATTCTGGACACGACCAATAGAGGGACAGAACGACCAATGGGGACTCACAGTTGCATCCAACTGGCTCAGCGGCCCCAACGACCGTGACTACGGCGGCGCCGAAAACAGATTCGCGTACACCACTGGCATGGCACCTAACAGCCCACACATAATCTGGACAAGACCAACAGAAGACAACGGCATCGTCGGTGGATACGGATACGGACGAACCTACGCTGGCAACGCATTCAACGCAGGATCACAATATCAGCCGAGATTCACTAACCCTATAATTATGTATGGAAGACTCTACTACTCGCCGAACATCTACTATTCGGGCTCAAGCGAAATGTATGACTGCGTTGACCTCAAGACTGGGGCGCTCATCTGGGAGATGAACCTCACCGGAGGAGCGGGCAACGTTGGCGGCTTAGGTGTATCCTACACAGCCAACACGCCACAGTTCGGCTACTACTACAGTCAAGACGATGGTAACGAACACGGAATTGTAAACCCAGGCACGCTATTCAGCAGCAACTATGCACTCGGAATGCAACCGGAGAGAGGATTACCATATTTGCACTTTAGCAGCGTTCCATCAGGCTTCGAGGTTAAGGGTGTAGCAGGCGAAAACCTACGATACGCACTAACCAACGTAGGAAACAGTACAAACCAAATCTGGATGTTGTCTCAATGGAACTCAACGAAAATGACAGGAATAGGCGGAGCAGGCAGCACTCCATCATCACAAACGACACCAGGAAACTGCCCATTAGTTCCAGCGAATCCAGGAGGCAGATACTGGAACGGCACATTTTGGGTAACCAGCTCAGAACGAACCGCACAAGGATTCGCGTCAGTAACATCGCCGGCCTACGACTGGAACATAACAGTTACGGGACTCCCAGCTGGATTCACGTGGAGCGGGCCAACCATCCTAGCAGCCCAGTACGGTGACATACTATTCGGCCGCAACGGTTCATGGGCAACAGGCACTAGCGCTCCTTCATGGGCATACGCAGACACTGTTACAGTGTGGGCAATAAGCCTGAAACCCCAAAGATTAGGACAACTACTGTACATGGAGACCATCCAAACAGATTTCCCAGATACAAATACAAACGTAATGTTCGAGCGAGCCTCTGCTCCTGAAAATGCCTTCGTCGGCATAAAGGTCCCAGATTGCTCATTCGTTGCCTGGAACATGACTACTGGCGAACAAATCTTTGAAACTGGTGCAGATCAGAACGTTAATGCCTACGGGTACTTCACATGGCCTAGCTTGATATCTCAGACACAGACAAAAATGGCCTACGGCAATCTCTACACAGCAGGCTACGTTGGAGCAGTTTCATGCTACAGCCTTAAGGACGGAACCTTAGTTTGGAGAGACGAGGAAAACTCAGGCGGAATGAAACTGCAGAACTTCGTTCTCATGGAAGGACTCATCGCTGACGGAAAGATATACGTCGGAACCCACGAGCACTCCGCTGACACGCCGCTGTACAAAGGCGAACGCGTACGCTGCTATAACGCATACACAGGAGCAAAGATATTCAACATGACCGGATGGGCATACCCAATGACCTGGGCCCTAGCAGACAACGTCATCATATACTGGAACAACTACGACGCACAAGTATACGCACTGAGCAAAGGACCAACAGCCTTGACTGTTACATCACCTGACGTTGCGGTAGCCACAGGTCAACCCTTCATGATAAAGGGCACAGTCATGGACGTTTCCCCAGGCACAGAGCAGACACAGCTGAAATACGACTTTCCAACCGGTCTCCCAGCAGTATCAGACGACTGGATGGGACCCTGGATGGAATACGCATACATGCAGAAAGCCAAACCAGCAGACGCAACTGGCGTTAACGTGGTGTTGGACATAGTTGGTCCAGACGGCACTCACTATGGCGCAGGAGCAGTCAGCGACGACACAGGCGCATACGCAGCCACGTGGTCAGCACCTGCGGCAGGAGTCTACAAGGTCACAGCGACATTCAAAGGATCAGAATCCTACTTTGCATCAAGCGCCGGAACCTACTTCGTAGCTGCTGCAGCAGCGGTCGCACCAGTAGTGGTAACTCCAACACCAACAACAGCACCGACCGTAACGCCGCCGCCAACCGAAGCTCCAACCGCTTCACCCTCGCCAATACAGCCAACACCACCAACAAACCCCGGAATATCAACTGAAGCCTACGTCGCAATCGCAGCAGTCATCATCATAGCCATAGTCGCAGCCATAGCGCTGATCCTCAGAAGACGCAAATAAACACAGCAAAAACAAACAACCCCACCCTTTTTTTTGGGTATCCTAATAACGAAATAACGCATTCGGAGAGAGATGGCTGAAAGGGCTCGGGCTGCTAACTCGAAGCGATGGCAGTTAGCTGCAGAAGGTTTTCCATTTCTCCTATTCCGCCCATTCAGAGCCCCAGCAAACTCTCCTCCGATGGCGCAAGTTTTCTTTTTCCATGTTCAACAAATTGTTGTTAACGGAAACCAGCTAAGAAAACAAACCAAAGGTTCTTGGTTTTTGGCACCTCAAACCTATGCAACAGAAGCTATCAGAGAAACTTTGCATAGAAGAGCCAAGAAATGCCTAACGACAGTGCATTTCCACCTGAAAATAGGCAAACCTAATTCCTAAATTTTTCAGCGCAAACAGGTAAACGCACAGCCAAACGCAGTTTGACCCCTTTTTGCGAGTGACTTACAGGCTGCCTTTGCGCCACGTCTTAACGGTTTCATAGCAGAAAGCCAGGGTGAAAATGGCTGTTGCTGTGGTCGTGAAGGCGTATTCGCGCGTCAAAACCGCTGGCCTCAGGTAAGTCAGTTCAATAGCCAAGACTGCAACCGCAAACATAGCATAGAACAGGTACCTTGGAACCAGAAAACGTCTGATTTTCACGCTGTTCTCCAGAAGGTACTTCGCAACCGTGTAGTTGCCTTGTTCCTTCTTCAGGAGCCCCGCATCCTCCAACTTTGAAAGATGATAGTTAGCCACTGAAGGGCTGCTCAAATTAAGCGCCCTTTGAAGTTCCCTTATGCCGACGGGTTTACTGCTCTTCAACAGGAAACGGTAAACCTCCAACGTGGTTCCCTTCAGCACTTCTTTTGACTCGTCGGCAGACAAAGCCCTTCACACTCGCCCATTAAAGCGCATCATCAATTTAAGAACTACCCCTTTCCAAGGCATCTGTAGCAGGTGTTCGAAAATTTAGGACACCTAGAAGAAAATATAGCATTAAATAATGGACTAACACCTAGAATTGAAACTTGAAGACGAAGGTTCAGCACTGTGAGCTGGTCAAAAAAGAAAATGCTCCTAGCACCTGTTCTCGCTCTAGCCTTAGCCTTCTTGCTCTTCGGAGCCACATCCACTTTCCCACCTGCCCAGCAAACGCAACTGCAGCCTTCCCCCTCCGTGCTCCCGAACACAACTCCTTTGCCTACACCATCCATTGCGCCTTCACCAACAAACACTCAAACACCAACCAATTTCGGGCAATCGCCCTCACCCGCTGTGCCTTCAGTTCCGCCTTCAATGCAGGTTTCTTCGCCAGAGCAAACCACCCCGCCGCCAGCGCCCCTGCCCACGGCTACCGCAACACCTTCCGCCATACCGTCACCATCATTCCCACCAGTACCTGCGGCAGCGGCTTCAGTTAACATACTGCCCTTTCTTTTCGTTGCAGCAGCCATCGCCGTAGCCATAATCGCCATAGTTGTGCTTTTCCGCGAAAAAGACCTAAACAAAGAACAATAACCAATCAACATCGTCGCTCTCTTCCGTTGTTCTAAAAACAAGAACAGAACGTCCTAAAGCATGGCATTAAATTCCGCTCCCAGCCATACCAAAACAGGGCGAACACACCGAGAAGAGATTGGAAAATGAACCGCAAAACTGCCTTCACATGCGTGGCATTGGCATGCGCCTTTGCCATGCTTTCCTCCCAAACTTACCTTTTCGCAGGCGCACAGGGCACAGAGTACTTCGGCACTCGAACGCCGACTCCATCATCAACCTTTAATGCCCCTCCGGTGCCGATTGGCATCAATACGGAAAACCTGTATATTTTCTACGCTGCCCTAGCGGTCGCAATTGGCATCTTGATCCCTGCTGCCACAGCACTTGTAATCCGAAAAGTAGTTTTAGAAAAACAATACATCTGAGTTACCTCACCCATCAAAGAAAAAATTCCGACAAAACTACTGCGCGACAGTTATTGCTTCCAGCTCTTGCACATAATGTTTCCTCGCGTGAACATCCAGCTCGCGAACGTTGTCAAATTTGGCGCCGCACCATGGGCAGTCAAATTCGTATTTCCGCATAACCTTCGCCTAGGAAAAACTCTCCGATGAAACGTTTAAAGCTGTGTGAGTGCGCCGCTGCTACAACAATTTTTCTGCAGAGCGCGCTGCATATGTATAACTGGTTTTATCTGGGAAAAGAAAGGAAGGAAGAACCGACGCTCATGTTTTTTCTTCGACAACAATCATCGTAAGAGTAGACCGCACTTTGTCAAGTCTGCGGATGCGCCAAGTCACTATTTCCTTCAACCGGTCCATGGTGTCTGCCTTAACTCGGGCAACTATGTCGTAGACTCCGTAGACGGCGGAAGCTTCGTCCACTCCCTCCACTTTCTTCAATTCCTTAAGAACATCAGTTTCAGAACCAATTTCGGTGTTTATCAACACAAACGCTGTAGGCATGTAGATTCCCACAGTAATGTTGTTGCGTCTGCATTAAAATGTTTTTCTAGCCTCTACACAGAAACAGAAAGCAATTCTCCTTCAGACCCGGCTGGAAGGGCACGCTTTTTCTTTTTGCCCAACAGAATTCCCAGGCTTGCCCACTGAAAAGCAAAATAAGCTACCACCAACTTGAACCACAACGTCACCACACGCGTCAGCAGCGTGACTGAGAAGCTCAGGGCTGGCTGGATTCCAAGCACCGTGTACGAGGTGCTCATTATTATCTCTGTGAACCCGACGAAAGACATCCCGATTGATTGTATCGTTCCTGTTAAAGCATAAACTATAAGCACCGTGTCCACAGGCACAACGGAACCCAAAGCTGCAAAAACAAAGAAGACCAATGACACGTCGAAAACTATGCTCAACGTGTAAAGCAGCACAGGGCGGACCAACGCTTTTTTGTCGGCGCTGATGCTTTCGATGCCTTCATGGAACATTTTCAGGGAGCCTTCTGCGCTGTTTCTGAAGGCAACTGCATCCCAGTGACTTCGAAGTATGAAGGAAACTACGCGGATGAGCCAGTTAAGCATCTTCTGAGTTACCTTAGGCTTCCTGCTAACGTAGTAAACCACAACCAACGAAGCCACGGTAATGAAAAGGACGCCACCCAAGAAAATCAGCACAAGAGCAGGCAAAGTGTACTCCGTTGCCAGAAGCACCAGTCCCAAGGTCAGTGCAAAAACTGTAACCACCATTCCGATTATTTTTTGGCTCACAACCGAAGCCACTATTTTTCCCATGTCCTGACCCGATTTCTTGCTCAGCAGGTACGCTTTTGACAGGTCTCCAGACCAGCCGGGTTCAGGAAGCGTGGCGTCGAAAAAATAGCCTGCCCACGTAAGCAGAAGGGTTCCACGAACTGCAATTTTGATGTTGAGGTTTCGGAGCAGGCTATTCCAAGTTAAAGCTGAGAAAAAGGCGGCTGCCACAAAGGCGCCGAACGCTGATGAATAGTAAAACAGGTTTGCATGTTCGACTACGTCTATGAAGTTGGCTGTACCCACGTACAAGTATAGGTAGAGAACGAACGCCACTAATCCAACAGCGATGAACAGCAGAATTCTTTTTGACTGAAGAGACTGCAAAGCCACGTTTATGCGAACCTTTCTAGAATGCCATGGAAAAATGGATAGTTAAGTCTTTAGTATTTCAAAAACCGAAGCACCCAAAACGCCAGTCAGTGATTCAACGCTGCATCGTTAAGACAGGCGTATGGAGCTTGAACTATACTTGAGTTGTCAACCAGGTGGGCGGTTCCATCTGGACAGTAAATTATCTCGCCCTTCACAATCATGCGGTAGCGCTTGCTGCAGGCTTTGTTTTGTGAACATCCGTCACAATCTCTTGATAACACGTCTTTCACCTCGCGTTACACGCAAAAAGAAGAAAAACGGCAGCTTTTAGTGACATTGAACTTGTTCAACCAGTACTGCTTCTACGAGCTTGTCAAGATTTCTGTTGACTGCGCACGTTTTGTAAGCTATGCAGTCTTCACAGTTCGGGTTAGCTGTTTTTGTCTGACATTCCACTATCATCGTGCGGTACATTATCTTTCAGCCTCAAACCCAGCGGCTTCGACTTTCAGCCTCTTTCGGTAAGCTGTTGCGTACTTGACGAATGCCAGCGTCAGGGAGCCTGCGCCAAACCCGGTTAGTAGCAAACTTGCAATGTCAAACATGCTTTTTCGCCTCGGCGACCTCACACGTGAGGGAAGTACATTACTTCCTCTTCAGGGGATTTTCTTTCTTTCGAAACATGGGCTTTCATTTTTTACACCATCTTTCTTTTTAACATTAGACTGGCTTCGGGACGATATAAGGGTATTTAAGATTTGTTCATAAAAAGTATTAAAAACTACACGTGTATCTGCAACACTTCGTGCATCATATGAACAAATGTGAACCTAATTCGGCATTTATGGCTACATCCGTAAAATCGACCCGCATGATTTTCCACAGGAATCGCCATCGAGCCTTTGCTTTTTCCAAAAAACATCTGCAAGAATCCTTAAGAGCAACAGAAACCCACCGCTACACAGCCACCTATACGCGGAGTTGACGAGCATGCCTTCTAAAAAAGAGAAAACATCAGCGTCAAACGGCACGCAGAAAATCAAAGTGACCCGAAATGGCCCCTACCTTGTTTCAGGCGGAATCCCATTACTGAAACAAACAATCACCGTCGACTCCGAAGGCACTCCAATAAAGTGGCTCGAAGGCACAAAATACACGAAAAACGAATCCTGCGCGCTATGTCGCTGCGGGCAGTCGAGGAAAAAGCCATTCTGCGACGGAACACACGCAAAAACCGACTTTGACGGCACTGAGACAGCAGAACAAGAGAACTATCTGGAGCAGCCTGAGGAAGTCAACGGACCAACTCTGAAGCTTATAGACGTTAAGGAATTATGCGCTTCAGCCCGTTTCTGCCATCGCGCAGGCGGAATCTGGACCCTCATCCCGCATTCAAACAGCGCAGAAGCAGAAAGAGTCGCCAAGGAAGAAGCCTGCGATTGCCCATCTGGCCGCTTGATAGTTTACGACAAAAAAACCAAGTGCATGGTGGAACCGAGCTTTGAACCGTCGATAGGGATAGTTGAAGACCCTGCCGTAGGCGTGAGCGGTCCAATTTGGGTTCGCGGAGGCATCCAAGTGGAATCCGCCGACGGCAAGACCTACAAAATCCGCAACCGCGTAACCCTCTGTCGTTGCGGCAAGTCTAGTAACAAGCCTTTTTGCGACAGCAGCCATTACCCAGAAGAGCCACCGCAACGATCGCATGGAGAGATGAACAGTGAGTGAGTCTGAACTTGAAGAAGCACTGAAAAATAACAGTAAGGTTTTTGTTCTTTTCTACGCGTCTTGGTGCCCCTTCTCCAAGAGGTTCTTGCCCGTTTACGAGAGATATGCCCAAAACAGTCGGCTCCCTTGCATCCGCGTCGTGGCTGATGACAAATTCGACCTCTGCATAAAATACGAAATAGAAGTCTTTCCCACAGTGCTTCTATTTGAAAATGGCGCAGTTGCAGAGCGATTAGATGGGGAACTAGGTGCTGGACTAGAGGAACGGCAACTGAAAAAAATGCTTAATGCACAACTGACATTTTGCTGGAATCCATAGCCCTCCTTTTCCTCGGTTAAGAACCTGACAGCAGAAACTTTTGCTAGTTAGCGTTTCTCAATGTGTCTGCCGAAATGAAGAAAATCTCTTCGCCACTCTTGACAAGTGATAAACGTATGCGATGAATAAAACTAACCCAGCAGCTAGGAACAGGGATGCCGTCAACCTTATTTCCCAGCTCTGAACAAAAACGTTTACCAGCAGAAGAGCTACGACCAAAAACGTTGTGGTCAAGCGGGCTACTCTGAGGGTCATCAGGGTTTTTCTCGGGCTTCCGCCTCCTCCTCCTGCTGACCCTTGCCTGAAACGTTCTTGTATTTGTTTCAGCCGTTCCTCCGATAGGTAATATTTGCCATTTACCTCGACAAAAATGCCTGAGCGTCCAAGGCGTCTATGCATTGCCTCTTCGAATCGGGGTGGAAGACCCAGCTCCTGAACGGTCATAGCCTTTTCTGGGCTGGTGGCTCCTTTTTGGCGGAATTTTTCGATTATTTCGTGCAGTTGCTGTCGGATTTCTTCGCGTCCTCTGAACATGCAAATTTCTCCTTAAGGGATGTTTGGCTTGTTTGCTTCTTCTGGCGATTCCAGTCCTCTCATGATCCTGTCTGCGAGTTCTCTCATGGCGTCTGCTTTAACCATGGCGATGCCGCGGCGGTTTCTGCCTGCCATGACGAGAAGAAGGTCGCCTGGTTGGATGTTGAGGTCTTTGCGGGCTTGGGATGGAATCACTACTTGTCCTCTATCGCCAACTTTCACTGTCCCGTAAATGTGGGTGTCTCTGTTTCTTTCACTCATAGTTACACACTTTTCCTACATTTCATACAAATATGAAACATATTTAAGGATTGCCCCAAATCCCCAAAAAACTAATCGAACAAAGAGTAAGAAAAACGCGAAAAAAGGAACAGCGAAGCTAACCGTTTATTCAACTACCTGCGCTCTTTTCAAGGCGTACCACGCGATGAACAGGAACACCAAAATATACGCAAACGCAACACCAAGCGACCTCAAAGCCACCACAGACAGAGGTTCGGTGTAAGCCAACGTTTGCGTAATCAAAGGCTGCTGACCGCCACGCAGCTCGATGCTCATTTTGGTGAAGTTCACATTTGCCGAAGGATAAAGCACGTAGTTAACCAAGTTGGTGCCGATGTTGTCCGGTCCCCCACCAATCGTTACCGAACCCTGCGCGGTGCTAATGACTCCCGAAGCGCCGCTTCCCGGAAGGAAATTCAAGGGAACTGAAGGACCCACAAACGCAGAAACAATGGGCACAGCCAGGAGCAAAGCCATGAATACGCCGAAAGCTGCAAGCGCAGAAATCAAGGTGTTCTTCGAAATTGATCCCACAGCTAGAATTATGGCGACCCAGATGAAAGTCGTAACAACGTTTCCCAGAAGCCCAAGAGGTAACAGCTGAAGGTTATTCTGACCACCGTAAACTAGGCTTCCGCCGATGGCAACATACGCAAAGAACACCGTGTAGGTCACAAGAATCATGATGAAAGCTGCAAACAGTTTGCCCAAGAAAACCATGGTTCTGGAAACAGGTTTAGTGAGCAAAGGCACTATGGTTCCTGTTTCAAATTCGCTGGATATGCTGTTCATCGCGGTTGCCAGCGCGAAAAGAAAAAGCCCAAACGCGGGAATGCTGTAGGTGACTACGTAGTCAGGGTTCGAGGCTATCGGCTGGTCAACTACACTGCTGAGGATAGGCGGCAGAAACAAGGCTACGCTGGCGATGACAAACCCAAGGATAACGATGCCTATGAACTTCTTTTTGCGAATGTTCCAGAGCATTTCGTAGCGGACCACTGCCCAGAAACGGCTGAACCAACTGGGGCGTACTCTTGCGACGTTCACTGCGCCCTGCCTCCTTGATCCTTGCTGATTAACTGCATAAAGACATCTTCAAGGTTTGATCCCTTCACGCCCATTCCAACGATGACTCCTCCAGCCTTCGTTATCGCCTCTGAAACCTGAACCCGCACATCTTCATGCGTTGCCACCTGAATGCTCAAATCGCTTCCCGTTTGCCCCACATTTAACACGAAAGGCAAGCGCTTAACCGCTTCAACAACCGCGTCGGACATTTTGGCTACTTCAACGTGAACCAGCGCTGGTCCCGTAAGCATGCCTGAAACGTTCTGAAGCGTATCGGAGACCAGCATGGTGCCTCGGTTAATTATGGTGACGTTTGTGCAGATTTGCTCTACCTCAAATAGCAGGTGAGAAGAAACGAAAACTGTCATGCCTTCCCTGGAGATTGCTTTCACGAGTTCTCTCACTTCCACCATGCCCACAGGATCCAAACCTAGGCTGGGCTCATCCAAAATAACCAGCTCAGGGTTGTTCAACAACGCCTGCGCAATGCCAATGCGTTGCTGCATGCCTTTGCTGTATTTCCCGACAAGTTCGTTTTCTCTGCCTTTGAGCCCGACCAACTCAATCAGTTTGGGAACTTGTTCGCGCCGCTGCTGCTCAGTCATGCCGTACATTCGACCGTAGACATCCAGCAGTTCAGCGCCCTTCAAATGCTTCGGAAACTTTGGGAGCTCAGGCATGTACCCAACGCTCAGCCGGGAGTCCGCTTGGTCTCCCTGCACTATTTGCCCCAGAACCTTAACGGTTCCTTCATTTGGCTTCAGCAAGCCCACGAGGATTTTTATTGTTGTGGTTTTTCCTGCGCCGTTGGGACCCAAGAAGCCGTGAATAGAGCCTCGGGCTACTTTCAGGTTAAGTTTGCTGACTGCCGTGAATGAACCGTATTTCTTAGTCATGCCATCAATTTCAACAGCGAATTCCATCGGCACGCTCTCCCAAATCTCCTTATGGGGAGGGAATCTGCATATAAGTTTTGAGTTTGGGTTGGCTCTGTCTCCAAATGTTGGGTTGGTTTTTTGTGGTGGGCGTATTTGGAGCCTGTTAGAGATTTGTCGCAGAAACCTATAGGGAGAGGTCGCTATTGGCGTTTTCCACAGCCAAAAACATGCTGAAAAACAAAAAGACAAACCAGACCAAAAAAAGCGACAACCCCGTTTGGGTCAAGAAACTGACTAATACCAAAACCAGATTCTTCATTGCCCATCCACATTACGTGTAGCTGAACTGAAGAAAAAACCCTTCCGCGAGGGTATAAGCAGTGTAGAAGGGGCTGGGGCATAGGTCTACACTCTCGTCTACACTCTGAAAAACACAATTTACATATTTTTGTTAAAAACGAGAACTATGGCTCTTTCTGCGACGCGCTTGATTTGCTCGGGGGAAACCGCCAAGTCCTCGTCCATACTTTATCTCCTTAAGCTCTATCTCAGAGTGTTGGCGCGCTTTTGACTTTTATCTTTGTGGTACAAATTTTGTACCTACCTACAGAACATTATTTATGAAACATCAGCCTCTACTAACAGACAATCAGCAACGTTTAATCCAAAGGGTAATCGCATTGATAGATACTGAGAGCCTTACCAAAAAGTTCGGGGACTTAACAGCCGTAGACAACCTCACCCTACATGTAAACGATGGCGAAGTTTTCGGTTTTCTCGGACCCAACGGGGCAGGAAAAACCACAACCATCCGGATGCTTTGTTGCCTAATATCAAAGACAAGTGGAAGTGCGACAGTAGGCGGGTATGAAATAGGCAATAAAGAAGGTTCTTTAAAGATACGTAAAATAATTGGACTGGTTCCTGATAATGTCGGACTATCTGAACATCTGACCGCTTATGACAACTTGGACTTTTACGGAAAAATATACGACTGCTCTGATGCTCAAAGGAAAGAAAGCATTAAGCGGTTCCTTGAGATGCTGGGTCTTTGGGAAAAAAGAAATGCTTTGGCAGGAACCTTTTCTAAAGGCATGAAGCAAAAGTTAGCCATTGCACGTGCTCTTATTCATGATCCTCAAATATTATTTTTGGATGAGCCAACAGCGAACTTGGATCCTGAATCTGCGAAGACAGTTAGAGAATTTATTCTTGAACTGAAAAAGCAGAAGAAAACTATTTTCCTAAATACCCATAACCTCGATGAGGCACAACGAATTTGTGATAAAATAGGAATACTCAACACGAAGCTCCGCGTGGTAGGAACCCCAGAAGACCTTGAACAAGCAGTTAAGGGTAAGAAAACCATTGTCTCATTGGAACAAGTTAACGAAAAAATTCTTAGCGCTTTGAAAAAACTATCACTTAAGAATTTGACCAGCGAGGGAAATAAGATAACGTTCGATGTGTCAGACCCAGATAAGGAGAATTGGGGTGCTGTGGAAGCCATGGTTTTAGCGGGCGGTCATGTTAACACAGTTAATGTTGTTGGTTCCTCTTTAGAGGATGTATATTTGAAGCTTGTGAGGGAGTCTGCATGAGATTATCTAAAGCATGGCTTGTAGCCTCAAGGGATTTTAAGATATTTAGACACCAGAAAAATATTTTGTATTCAATCATCGTTTTTCCAGTAATAATTTCTGTTCTCTTTCCAGCTATACTAGAGTTTGCTGGACAACGAAGCGGCGGGCTTTCAGCTGCGGTCCTTCCAAATTTAATGAATTCATTTTCGTTCTTTTTTGTTATTGGAGCAGCGTATATTCCCTTAGGAATTGCCTCTTACAGTATAGTAGGCGAAAAAATCGAAAAGAGTTTGGAACCGCTCCTTGCTACTCCGTTGACGGATGGGGAGATTTTGCTTGGGAAAGCGCTTTCTGCTGTGTTGCCAACTTTAGCAGCAATGTACGCAGCTTCTTTAGTCTTTATGGTTGGCATCGATGCCACGACGGTCGGTAAACTTGGCTATAATTATTTTCCAAATTGGAATTTTGGCGTTTTGCTACTAATTGTAGTCCCCGTCGCTGTTGTCATGAGTGTTCTATATAGCGTGATCGTTTCGTCGAGAGCTAACGATGTGCGAAGTGCAAACAGTTATGGGATACTAATTTTGTTTCCACTTTTAGCGATTTATTTACTTAGCGAAGTAGGCCTAATAAGTCTGGACATAAACGGTTTTCTCATAATTGCAGGTATTCTCTCCGCAATTGATATCGCTCTTTATTTCGTAAGTAAAGCGGCTTTTCAACGAGAGGAAATACTTACAAAGTGGAAGTAGCAAAGTTGGAAGCGACGAGGGAGGAGGTGGGAAAAGTGGTGGACTGGAAAGACTATTATCAAACAAACAAAGGGCGACTCCTTGGAATTGGCGCAATATTAATTGTTGTGGGCCTCGGCCTTTATTTTGCAAGAGGCGTCGAAACTGCACTCGTATTACCCATCGTTGGGATTGTATTGCTCATTGCCGGTGTTATTTATAAGCCGCGCAAGAAAACGGAAAACGTCACCAGGGATTCGCCGTAGGCAGGATTACTCGACCGCTTGGATATCTGCTCATTCATTCCATCTTTTTCCTTTATTTTGAGCTCATAGTGGTAGAATCGGTAGTTTTTTAAGTGTAAACCTATATCTACTGCGCCAGATATTTGGGCGAGCGCTAGCTCAACGGCTGTTCTGTTTCGCCCCCTTCACCCAAAAGTTGGGGGGGTACGTGCGGTTCTGAGAGAATTATGCATAAGAAGAAAAATCGCGGATTCAAACCCCAATTTTAGACCTATGCTGATGAGTATTTCTTTTAGAAGTTTAGACGGCCTGCAAAAAGTCCAAGGACAACGCTCAATATATTCTTCGCATATTGCGTTCCGATTGCCCTGAAGACCCTGAATTAAGCGTGTTTTTCAGAGTGTAGACGGACTTTTGAAAGGTCCGGAAGGTAAATAAATTGAACTGTTGTTTTTGCTCTGCAATCTCAAAAAGGAGCTCGAATTGCACCCATTCTGCCCTGAGTTTTGATGGGCCGGGGCGGGGATTTGAACCCCGGGAAAAGGCTCCACAGGCCTCTAGGCTGCCAAGCTACCTCACCCCGGCCACGTTTAGGGCACTTCGCCAACTGGCAAGTTCTTGATGACGCTATCATCTGGGTTTCCTCAGAATATTAACGTATCTTTTCGGCGGAGGCACTTAAACTTGAATTCTTGGCAACAACGAACGACGAAGGAAAGGAAATGATGGAAAAAAGGCGCTCTACCCATGACGTTTGCCGCGTTTTCTGTAAGCTAATAAGACTGCGCCTGCTGCAAACATGGCTAGTATTGTCGTGAATATTGGGGATTCTGGAAGCACAAACACAGTCATGACTATTAGGGTCTCATCTGTCGGCGTGCTCTGTGACCCGAGATAGTTGGAGTCTCCGCTGTATGTAGCACGGAAGTACCAGATGCCAGTTGACGGCGGCGTCCAAGCATTGGTTGTTACCGTGAATGGCAGTGCGTTATTGACACTTCCAGTTTGTACCAAGGTGACACCTGTGGCAAAGGTTGAATCCATTGAGACCTCGACCGTCCAGGTCCCCCCGGGAGCGGGCAGATTGCCCTGAACGTTGGTGCTGATTGTGATTGTGTCCTGAACCGACTGACCCAGAGTTATTGGACCCAGCGGATTAAGCAATGTGACGGTGGTTGTTGGAATGCCTTCAAGGTATACGTTGTTGCCGGGGTCGCCAGAGATTTTGTAAGCCCAGTATCGCCCGTAAAGCTCCATGTCGCCGCCAAGATCAAGCCAGCCATTTGGAGCATAATATTGCATGTGTAGCGAACCGCCGCTTTGCCGGCCATCTTTTCCCCAATTAGTGGTTCGTTCTGTTGATGGATTATAATATGCATTGGCTGCATTTTTGATTGAGCCAACGTACACTTTGGCGCTTCCGTGATGTTCGGGGTTAGCGCCGAATCTCATCCTGTCGCCAGCATCGAAGTTCTGGTCGATCTGCAGTATGGTTCCGTCGCGCACATTGATGACCACGCCCGGATTGGCACTGGCGACTTTTAGACTGCGCATGTTGTACACGCCGTCTGCGAGGTTTACTACGGCTGGGTTAGAATTGGTAGTGTCTTTAAACTGAACGTCCCTATAGTTTCCAGGTGCAAGATTGTATCCGCCTGCAGGGTAAAGGGTTCCGCCTGAGCCACCTAACGTTAGGTCAGGTGCACCTGCCATACGCTGATAGCTAGGTGTAAACGGCAGTGGAGGGAGACTCGCGAGCAGGGGCGCGGTCCAAGAATACTGTCCAACGCCGGCTGACGGCAATGTAGCAGGGTTCTTCTGTTGAACCGTGGCACCATCCCCATTTTTCCAAGCTGTGTTCACAGTGTTTGCGTATAGCCAGTAGAGGCTTCCGCCTTTTTGAGGCCCTGAGGTTACGCTGTCAGCTACTGCCCAAGTTCCATCAGACATTATCGCCTTAGCGTCAGTTGAATATTCCAGTGTGCCTCCAACATTGTTAACGCCGATGTTACCGCCTAGTATCATGCCGCCTGTTTCGAGGGTTCCGCCACCGCCCTTAAACATCAAGTCTTGAACAGCAAAAAGCACATACGAATCCAAATCCGTGCCAGGAGTAGCTGGCGGGGTTACTGCGGCAACCGTAGGGGTCGCCGTGGCAAGTAATGTGGCAAGCACTAAAAAGATTAGAATCATTATTGCGGCTGAAGTCGCTCTTTGCACAATTCGGGATTTAGAATTTTCCATATTCCGTTCTTCTCTATTTTCTCTTCTCCAAACTCTTCAAAATTTGAAAAATGCAGATTATTAAACCCAGATGCAGGTTAATTCTGTTTTTTAATGGGTAACCTTTCTTTTTTGCTGCTTTTCGGGTTCTTTTGGGGATTATTACTCGCGGGCGCGTTAATTCACGTGACAACTGATAACGCAGACTACTTGCGTGAAAACAGTAGAAAATTCGCAAGAGAAGTCGTAAAATGGACAAAAAATGGAAAAGGTCACGGGTGACGCGGGTTAACACAGAAAAAATGCGTGCAACATCCTCAGTTGTTGTGGTTGTAACACTACAGTCACAACATTATTTATAGTAAAAAAGCAGAAGATGAATATCGCGGAACGGGAAAGCCAACAGCAAGGTAGAAAGCACCGAACCTTGGCGAGTCACCGTTAACCAAGGCGCAAGCAGTCCCCAAATTCCAACTCTCTTCGAGAGCACATTTTTCGCCCGCCTGCGTCTTAATAACAGGTGGACCGCCAAGGAAAACTTTTTCTGGAGTCTGCACAGCTGTCACTATTTTGCCAGACGCACAAATCGATTTATTCATTCTAAGACATGATGATACTGCCGACTCTGAAAGCAAAAGCAGTGTAATGGCGGATCAGCGCCTGACAAGTCGCGAGCAGTTCGTGCCATCCCCCCACATGGTGGTTTCTAGTCCTCTTCGCGGCTTGGAAAACGCAGCGATCCGCCAATACACACTTTTCGCGTTTTTTATCCAGCGGAACCTGTTGAAGGAACATTCAAACGATAAAAAACTGGAGCAAGTGTTTTTTGGTATTAGACAAATGGATTTATTGTTTGTTGTTGCTATATAACAACCACAAATTTATTTATACCAAAACAGGCACAGTAAAAAGTGCCGAGCAGGGTAGCCATCGCGAGAAGTAGCCGTGCTTTGGCGGACTGCCGCGCTTAGTCGGGGCGTGGATGAAATCCCCTCTCTCCTCTTATAACTTCCCAAGTCCCCTTTTGAGTTGTCCACGCCTCGGAAAGCAAGTGAAGGCCGCCAAACTATCTTTTGATCATTCAGGTTCTTCGGAGTTGTTGTTTTCAGGGGTCAGCTTCTGCGACAGCGCCGCCAGGAAGGAGTTGACGCGTTCTTTTGTTCTCCCGAAGTCCGCTATGGACGTTAAAGTTGTCACCGGAGTTTCTGCGGAAACGCTGACTCTTGTCGTGCCTTCAGCTACCGCCACAGCGTTGACAGAGATAGCTGAGTTGTACCCCATGATGGCGCCTTTGGTTTTTGCTTTAACATTGTGCTTTGCGTCATCGTTCTCCTCTATCACCCAGTCAAGGCTCGTGATGGCTTTCTGAATTGCCTGCCACACTTTGGCGAGTGGGTAATCCATTTCTACTGTTTCCTTCTCTTTCCGCAAGTAAGCCATGTTTATCCACGCAGTAGCCTTGGCAAACTCGTATTTAAAACATATACGTAAACGCTTTTTCAAATTGTTCCATTGCGTTTTGTATGCATGTTGAGTTTGTTTGATTAGCTGTTTTGTTTTTGCTTTGTAATTTGAATGTGTTGCGTTATTGCTCGTTCTTTTGGGGTACGTGTTTGGGTCAGTGTTGGGTGCAGGTTTCACAAGTTTTTGGCGTTTTGCATCCGAATTAAGGGTGGTTTTGGTTTTTGATGCTTTACAAAGGGATGCTTACATGTTTTGCATAAGTTGTTTGAGGCAAACTAGCATATCGCTTTGCTTTAAGCTCGTTTGCGATATTTTGTATTACCTGGTCTGCAAAGGGTTTTCGTTTTTGCTTTTATAGGTTTTTCTTGTTGCCAAGTTTGTCAAATGTGGGAGAAAAGCATGTTAGAAAACATATCGAAATTCGACCCATTGCGTGAATGGAAATCTTGCTTATATCGTGTTTTCTACAGCGCATTATCAAGAAACAGGAGTCATGTGTAACATGAAAAAATACGCAATAGTCACGACAGCGCTTTTAGCAGCGCTTCTTTTGGCAATGAGCGCGTCAGCGTATGCCACAACAGTTCAGGTCACAGTTAACAATCCCTTCAGCAATCCACCAGATGGAGGGGCGAAGGGGCTTACGTTGAATGGTCATTACGCTGGAACGATTCCATTGACTGTAGACGGATTTCCAGCTTTGTCGTATTGCGAAAATTTTGGGGGAACGATTTATGTGGGCACTACTTACACGGCGACCCTTTTGGGACCAGCGCCTGACACTGCAGAGTGGAGAGCGATAGCGTACGTATTAACGTGGCATTCACCGGCGACAACTCAGGAAGCTGCTGCAGAGAATGCAATAGCAGTGTGGAAGATCTTGGGAGACGACTTGAGCCCGTTGGGTTCAAGCTCCACAGTCAGTGCGGGTTTAGCCTTGGCGAACGAGGCTTCGGGCAAGGATGTTGCTAGAGATGGCGATATGCTGACTTGGATTTTGCCGAGTCCTGACGGTACAGCAAATGGAGTACCGGGTCAGACGATAACTTTTCAAGTGAAACTTTCAGCGGAGAATGGTACGGCGAGAGCAAACTGTAAGATATTTTTCACTGCAAAGTTCAAGTCCACGGGAAGCCTTCTGAGTGCGTCTTACGTCAGTCCAGCAGATGGAGTGGCGTTCAGTGGAAGTGACGGAATAGCTCAGTTTGACGTTACTGTGCCTCCGGAAGCCCTTAACGACCAGATTGTGGTCAGCGCAACCACAAATGGTGTGTGGGTTCAGGAGCTACTTGACCTTCGAAGCGGAAATTCAGGACTTCAAGACCTCGTCCCGTTAGACATGAATGCGCACCCGATGGCTTCAGCGGAGATTCAGGTGAATGGCCTGATCTTTACGTTGCCTGAGGGACCTTTAGGAGCGCTAGGTGCAGCTGCTGCGTGTGTTGGCGCGTTCTTGGTGTGGAAGAAAGTTAAGCCCTCTAGAAAAATGGAGGGCAATTAGCTTTTCCTTGCTTAGGCGCAGGAGAGACAAGCGTGGTGTTCATGTGGTTCTTGAAAAATCCCATTCCATTTTTTCCGGTTTTTTGCAGTTTTTGTCGAGAAATGAGAAGAGTGCCGTAAGGTGAAAAAGAAATTTGCCTGCGTTGCTGCAGTCGTCTTGGCTATCTTTGTCAGCGCTGCGAGTGTTCAGGGAGCTTCAGCTGGTTCAATTTTTGTGATAGCACTTGACTCTTCGGATGTGGGTGGAAGCGGCTGGTTTGCAGGCTACGTTGTGTACGGTCAGTCTGGAACTTATACACTAATGATTTCTGCTAACGGGAATGAGAACAGTTTTCCTGTGACCAACATCAAAGTTATAGTCTTAGTTAGCAACGAAGCTGAGAACGGGGGACTTGCCTCGCTTTCAATCGAAGGAACGCTCATAACAACGTTTACCCATGGTGCACCAGCGTATTATGGACCGAATGGCGGTCCTTTCTCTGAACCAGACTACTACGGTTACAACGACCAGTACGTGATTCCGACGCTGACGTATTCCGAGGGTCATTGGCCTGAAAGCGCCAAGGAAGTCACTGTTACGGTGAGTTTCAGTTCGGATGCGACGGCAAATTCTAAAGTGATGTTCCTGTGCTACGGCACAGACGCGAAAGGGCAAGAATTGAAAACTGCCTTCAGCAACGGCACGCTGTTTGTGCTGCCTGAGTATCCGCTTCCGTTTCTGGCTGTGGGCGGATTCTTTGGTGCGTACGCTGTGTTCAAGAAGCTGAAGCGCTGATTGTCAGCGTTTGGCTATTTTCACTTTTTCTTTTGTCTGAACATTGGTTTTTTGAAGGCGATGAAGGCTGCTATGCATGCTGCTAAGGATAGAAGAGCTCCGAACGGGAATTCTGGTGATGCGAAGATTGGATCGTTAAATGATGCGGATATTGTGTGGTCTGCTGTTACGCTGGTGAATGTGTATGAGTCGGGTATGCCGACTGATGATCCGTCGACTGAGACATCTGATATTATGTAACCTGTGTCTGGGGTGATTGTGAATGTTTGGTCGGTTCCGTGATTGACCTCTATGGAGCCTGATGGGGAGATTGAGCCGCCTGTTCCTGCGGTGGCAGAGATGGCATATGAAGATTGGATCGTGCAGTATATGTTGTATTTCTTGCTGTCGTGTATGAAGGATGGTGTTTCTGGCCAGTTTCCGTAGCTTCCAGGCGAAAAGGTGTGACCCTGATTACTTGTGCCCGTGGTGTACCAGATTTTTGCCAGTGACGCTCCTGATGACCAGATTACCAAAATGTAATTTGCCGCCTTTAGCTGTTTGGGGTTTTCGAAATTGAAAGTTACCCAGCTGTCCGTTGCGGTGGAGAAAGTCTTTTCTTCTGTTGTTCGTACGAAATTGTTGCTAGAATCGTATATTGCAGCTTTTATGGTTAGTGGAGCTGACACGTAATTGCACCTGATGGAATATTGATAATAGTTCGCACCAAAACTCTGGGACAGTGGCCAGTCACCATAGGTTAAGGAGTCTGTATATACGCCGTTTCCGCCGATGGAGCTGCTGTATTGAAGATATGCATTTTCGTCTCCAGCGATAAAAGCAGACCAGACAACTAGTAAGTAGTCTGTGTTTTTTGTTAGAGTAGGTTGTGGATCAAGAAAATTGAAGGTTACCCATGCCGTTCCGGAAGCGACGGGTACTTGTTCTGTTGTAGCAATAAGTTCGGGATCACCGGTGGTTGGTGAGCTGTAGATGGCGGCTTTCATGTTTTTTGGTGATCCCATGTTTTTTATGCGGGCTTCTATGTTTTGGGCGATGACTGCATAGCCTAGGGTTGGGAATTTGCCTCCCTTGATTTTATTCATTATTGAATCGGCATTATTTCCGGTGTTGTCGTTTCCGAATTTGGAGTTTATGGGTGTGAATGTTATGTCTGCGCTTATACTTTGAGCTGTTCCGGCTGTTGGGCAGGCAAATTCGGAGCCGACGATGTTGCTTGATGTAGTGCCGGAGGTTCTCGTGCTGTCTGCGGGGGTAAGGCCGAATTCTGTTGTTGCGGCTTGGGCTTGTGGCGTTGTCGCTGCCAGAGTGAAAAATAGAGCTGTTAGGGTGAGCGCCGCTGCTAAGCGCCGTCTTTTGCTCATGTGTTTTCTCTCCTTTCTCCCTGTCCTGTGGGCTTTGTTTCCGCAAGATGGGTCTTGAAAATATTTGTTTGGTATCTTGAATTATATTCTGAGTCGGAACTTAAGCTTTGTGAAAAGCTTAATAACCAATTTTTTGATTATTGCGAAGAATCTTGTTTGCAGATGATGGGAATGAAGAGTTTGATTTATGCCTTAAGGGTGTCAGGTTTCGAGGCTGTGGCAGAGCATTCCCAGGCCTTTTTGCAGTGAAATTTTTGATTTGAAGCCGAGTTTTTTTGCTGCCTTGGCTGGGTTTCCGTAGCTTTTTCGTATGTCCCCTGTCCTGGCTGGTCCGTGTGCAACGTGCATGTTCTTTCCCGTTATCTCGTTTATCGTTGATGCCAGTTGGTTGATGCTTGTTGGTGTCCCGGTGCAGACGTTGAAGGTCTCGGCTTTGAGGTTTTTGCTTTCCAGAGCGAGGGCGATTGCGTTGCAGACATCGTTTACGTGTATGAAGTCTCGGGTTTGTTCTCCGTCGCCATCAATGGTCAGGGTTTGGTTTTTGAGGGTTTTTTGGAGGAATTCCGTGATGACGCCGCTGTAGGGGTTGTTTTCGTTTCCTGTGCCGTAGACGTTGAAGAATCTCAGCACGATGGCGTTTAGGTTGTAGCATGTTGCATAGGCGGTGCAGTATGCTTCGCCTGCTGCCTTGGAGGCGGCGTAGGGCGAAAGCGGTTTGAGGGGTGTGTCTTCTGTTATGGGCAGTTTTGCGGTGTCTCCGTAGACAGCGGTTGAGGATGCGAACACAAATTTTTCCACATGGTTCTTGGCTGCTGCTTGGAGGAGGTTGAATGTTCCGGTGGTGTTGATTTCGTGTGTTTCGGCTGGGTTGTTTACTGATGCTGCTACGTCGATTTGTGCGGCTAAATGGACTATGGCTTGGGTGTTTTTGAGGGCGCGTTCTAGGTCTGTGGGTTTGCGGATGTCTCCTCGGATGAAGGTGAAGTTGGGGTTTTTTTGTGCATTGTTTAGGTTTTTGAGTTTTCCTGTGGTTAGGTTGTCGAATACAGTTACGTTGTAGCCTTTTTCGAGTAAGGTTGGGACTATGTGTGAACCGATGAAGCCTGCTCCGCCAGTAACGAGGACGTTTGTCTGGGTTTTGTTCATGTTTTTCGCTTCTGAATTTGTGTTTTCTCAGGGATGTTGTCTTGGAATTTGTTGATTGTTGAAATGTTTGTCATACGATATTATGGCTTCGGCGTTTACGGCGAGTGCGGATGAATATTGGATCGAGTCGTCCATGTCAAGTTGTTGTGTTAGTGCTATGTCTACGGCTTTTATTTCGTCTGCTATGGTCGTTTGGTATATGTGGAGTCCTTTGTAGGCTGTGAGGCTTGAAAGGAAGGTTTTTAGTTCTTTTAGCTTGTTCAGGTTGTCCATTGCTACGATTATTGAGTGAATTGTGAAGTCGGTTATTACGGCGGTTTTTTTGCCGTCTCTGATGAGACGCAGTAATGCTTTGCATTCTTCTTTTCTGGATTGGGCGAGAAGAACTTCCAAGAAGATGTTTGTGTCAAGGAGATACATGTTGCATCACTTTTTTTGTCCATAACTTTGGGGTTTCGTGTTGTAGTTTTACGGAGGTGATGTCTACGTTTGCTAGGAGGCCGTCTATGGCTTCAACTGGGTCGCCTTCAAAGTTTTGAGTGTCTTTTGTGATTGTGGAAACCCAGTTCATTATTGCTTCTTCGGCTGCTTTGCTTAGTGCGCCTTTTCCGTAGCCGAATTTTTTCATGGCGGTTTCTCTGAATTTGTGTTCGAGCTTTTCGTCTATTTGAAATCTGAGGGACAAGGCATATTACCATATTGCTGTATGGCTAAAATACCATTTATACTTTTGTTTTTATGATGGCTTTCGCTGGGTACTCGCCAGCTGCTGTTTGTTGCGCAGCAGGATGCTAGAGGGCACGGTTTAGTTGAGGTGGAAAAAAGCGTTTTTGATTTGAAAAGCTTTGGTGAGATTTAGGTTTTGGCAGGGTTTTTTCAGGCTATTGCGGGTTTGGTGATTCTTTTCTTTTTCTGAGCAACAGCGCGATTGTGATGATGGCGATGATGGTTACGGCTATCCAGAGCCAGCCTAGCCAGTTCTGCGTGAGGAACGCGAGGGCGTCTGGTTCCGTTGGCGGTTTAGTTGTTTCGCTGGGGGATGGGTATCGGGTGGGTGTGGGTGGGTTGGTGGGTGATGTTTGTGGGGACAGGGTTGGGGTTGGTTGCTGGGTTGGGCTGGTTGATTGGGAGGGTTGGGGTGTTTGGGTTGTTGTTGGCGTTGGGTTTGGTGACTGTGTGGGGTTTGTGGTGGGCGAGGTTGTTGTGGAGGGTGAAGGCGAAAGCGAGGTTGAAGGTGCGGGTGATGCTGTGGCTGTTGGGGATGGTGTGGAGGTTGGTGTTGGTGTTGAGGTTGGCGTTGGTGTTGAGGATGGTGTTGGGGTTGGGGAGGTTGAGGCGGTTGGTGTTGGGGTGGTTGTTTGGGTTGGTGAGGGTGTGGCTGATTGGGTTGGCGAGGTTGTGGGTGAGGCGGTGGCTGTGGGAGATGGTGAGGTTGCTGGATTGGGCGTTGAGGTTGCTGTGGGGCTTGGTGTTTTGGTTGGTGTGGTGGTTGGTGAAGGGGAGGTGGTGACTTGTGGGCTGGCGGTTGGCGTCGTTGTTGGTGTTGGAGTAGGTGTTGGAGGGGGCGTGGGTGTTGGGGTTGGTGTAGGTGGGGGAACGGGTGTTGGGGACTCCGTGGGGTACACAGAGGGTGCAGGCTGGTCAGTCAGCAACGTCATCTGGTCAAGGTAGACTGTGGTTTGGGCGAGGAAGGTGAACCAGAGGGTTTTGACGGTTGAGAGGTCTGGGTTTCCGTATGTGTTCATCGTTTCGAATTTGAATGTGAACTGTTTCCAGCCGTTGAAGTTGTCGACTATTTCGGTGTAGAAGTAGTTGTCGGCGTCTGGGGCGTAGATGGCGAAGACCATGTGGGCGCCGCTGTTTGAGCCGTAGAGCCAGAAGCTGATGCTGTCGTATATGGACCAATCTTGAGGCGAGTTGTAGCCGTGGTAGATTGTGGTGTACAAGTACTGTCCAGACGTGACGGTTATGTTGAGGCTTGTGTTGGAGCCTTGGGCTGTGGTTTGGTTTTCGTTGGTTACGGAGATTGCTTGTGTTCCGTTGCCTGAGTTGGACAAGTGCCAGAATGGGATGCCGTTGTTGAAGAGTATGGACTGGTTTTCTTTTTGTGGGTTGGAGAGGAATGTGAATTCCGCGATTGTTACTATGGATAGTGCTAGGACTGCTAAGAGTAGGATGAGGATGGAGGTTTTCTGTTTCTTGCTCAGGTTTAAGGGAACTGGCGGGACCTCCGTTGTGTTTTAGTGTTTTGGGATGTGGATGTTTTTGCGTTCAATTATGGCGAAGGCGGCGAAGCATGCTGCTACGGCTAGTAGGGCGCCGTATTCGTATTCTGGGGTGACGAAGATGCCTGCGGTGCCGACCGTGCTTACGACCATTGGATCTGCTACGGTGTGCACTCCGTCGCCTTCTATATCAATTATGATGTCGTAGGTTCCATGTTGGGCGGTGTGCCATACATAGACCAAAAATTCGCCTGAGGCATCCGTTGTTACTTGATTGGTTGTTCCTGGCACTCTTGAGGGAGGCAGAAGCTCACCTATAGGGCATGATCCATAGACGACTACGTAAACGTCATATGTTGTTGATGCATTAAATCCTTCTCCTCTAAGCCACACGGTTTGACCAGTGGCGAAGAAGTATTGTGTTTCACCATTGGCAGCGCAACTGTCAATTTTTGCGGGAGGGTTGACCTCTGCTTTTGTTCCTAAGAAGCCGGTGAAGAATATGCTCCAGCCTATTGCTAAGCCGATTACCAGGAGGAGGGCAATTCCTTTACGTGTGTCCATGATTCTTCACTTTGAAGTTGTTTAGCGGTTCATATTTTTGCCTGAACAGACCGTGACGGTTAGGGCGTGCTCTTGAGAATTTGGATAAGGTACCCTCTTGAGTCACTACTTTTCCTCCTTTCTACCTGCCACAGGGTCGAATTTACAAATATGAACTGCAATATTGAGGGGTTAGGCAGTTATATTTAAAGTGTTATGGAAAACCTATGTATGTTTTCTATTTCTTTGTCGAGGATTTCGCCTGATTTGTTTTGGGAATTGTTGCATTTAAAGGGTTATGCTTGAATTTTCTAGAAGATTATTATAGATTTGTTGTTAATTAGGTGAATTAAAGTTTACAACGTGGATAATGGTAGGCTGGTGAGGTTTTTTCCGATGTTGGCTATTTTTGGAGTGGCTGTCGCTAGGTGCTCGTCAGTCGCCGTTTTGTTTGGCGGCAGCATGCTGGACGGCACAGATTTCAGTGTAAAAACATTTTCGCAGTATGAAGAATCTGGACAAAAATTTTGGTTTTGACAGTTTTAAGACTGCGGTTTTTGGGGGTACTTGGTCTTGCTAGAACACTGCGGGGTTTGACGTTTTTGAGTTAACTTTGGCTTAGAAACTTCTGATGCGAAGAGGTTAATCTTGATTGGGACGGCTGCCTTCAGCTCCATGGCACAACTGTTCCAGCACTTCTCGTTCAGTAACTAAATCCTTAATGGACTTCTCAATTTTAGAGTTCTTGTCATGAAAATGGCTGAATCTCTTCAGAAATTCTTCCCCTTTTTCTGTCAACGTGTAGTTTGAACCTTCTCTTTGCAGGAAGCCAGCGTTTAAGGTTAATGACAGATATTTTTCCAGTAGTTTGAAGCTGAGATTTGCCATATACATTATTCTAGTTTTGTTGGCACCAGCAGTTGCAGCCTCCAAAATAGCTGCCACGAGACCTAGTTTATCACGATTTTTTCCCATCAAATCACCCTCGAGGATAAATCCATCTTGGCATAAATGCAACCAGCACCACAAAGGAAAATTACATTATCAACTAAACCGTTTAACATTAAAGCCAAAAAAGCCAGCTTTAAAAATCAAGCAGTCAATTCACCTATATCTTTACACTCGCAACACCAAATCTGGCGCCTAAAAGACGCAACCTAAAACTCGTCTCTTCCGCACGAAAAATCTTTGTTGCTATATTAAAAAGATGAGAAGTAAAGCGTGCAGGCAATTTCAAAATTGCCCCAGGCACATTGCGCTCCAAAATAGAGTTGCCGACAAACGTTGGATTCTTGGAGTCGTATCGCACTGGCTGCAAACCATGTTCAATGAAGTACAAAAGCAATTCTTTGGGAGTAAAGCGCTGCTCGAAAAATGATTCACGCTGCAAAAGACTCTTGGCAGCCATCATAACCGTGCCCAGAAGAAAAAGCCTGTTTGGAACCGTAACCACGACATGCCCTCCCTGCTTTACCACTCTGGAAAACTCCATAATCGCCTTGCGAGCTTCAATCTTGGAGGGCAAATGGTCAATCACAGAGAACGATGTAACAAGGTCAAACGCCCCCTCAGCAAAAGGCATGCTAGTAGCGGAAGCGCAGACAAAATCTATTTTTTGAGATAAGCCGAACCGCTTCACTTTCTTGCGCCCCGTATTCAAGAAAATGGTTGAGATGTCCAAACATATGCCTTCAGCACCTGCAGCTGCAAATGGAATGGCATCAATAGCACGCGCTCCACCCACATCGCAAAATAGGCAACCAGGCTTGACAAATGGGCTGCTGAGTTTGCGGTCAATTTCTTTTATGGCATAATAATCTTTGGCCACATCAACCTGCTTGATAGAATATGAAGAATCAAGCACCAAATCAGCTCACTCCAACTAACAGGGTGAAATCAGCCCTAGAGCAAAGGTGAATTCCGCTATTTTCCTCTCTCACACTTCACTCGTGTCAGATTAAGGCTGAAGGTTCACGATTATATTTGCCATTGTTATGGCAACAGTTACCAAAAACGCGACTCCCAAGGCGAAAGCCGCGTATTTGAGGCGCTTCTTGTTTAACTCGACGCTCATCCGACCAGAATAAGACGAAATAAGCTCTGTTGTGACAAGAAGAAAAATGGAGGAAACTGCCAAAAGAGCGCTTACGTCTTGAAAGGTTAAGGGGGGAAGGAGCATTTCTACAACTCCTGCAATCTGTATTCAATTTTCGACGTGTTCTCAAGGGTTAAAACTTCCTTCTCAATGATTACACCTTTTCCTGAAGCTTTGGCTAATGCGCAAGCTATGGCACTTGAAAGAAGGCAACCCACTTGGGCATGCGTCCTAGGTTGATTATTCGCTTCTTCCAGGCAAAGTTCGCTAAACACGCTGTCTGTAACCTCTACATTTACCATGCCACCCTGAGCTTGAATCTGAATGCCTTCAACAAGATCCAAGCCCTCTTTAAGAAGACGGGGAAGAACCGAACATAAGCGTTCAAGATCGATACTGGCAAAAGAGTAGCCAAGTGTCTTTTCAAAGAGCTGCGAGAGAGAAAGCCCCGGAGGCGTGAGAAAAACCCCGTTTTTCTGTTCAGAAAACAACTTCTCATTGGTCTCTTCCGCTGCAGGAAACTTCGCTTGGGGCTCTTTGGGAACAAATATGAGACTGGATTCAAGAGTCTTCAAATTTTTCGGAGGCAGATAGACGCCCTTTTCAGTCAATTCATACTCAGCAAAGATACGTTCAAGGTTGCCTGCGTTTGACTCAGCTGATGCATTCAGAAGATGCAGCGGCACGCGGCGAGTTGGTGAGATATACAAAAGTACTGCACTCCAAAAAGCCATGGAAACGCCAAAAATTGCCATGAACGACGACTCATTAAGAATCGACAACACTACCTAGGGCTACGCCTACCGTTAGCATGATGATTATTATCTGGTTTATTCGAGTTCTTTCAATCAGGGGCAACATGTTCACCTTGGCTACTATTATCTTCTGTCTATTCTGGAAGATGCAGGTTACTTAAGAATTTGTAGAAAGTAGATTCAGATTCTTGATCATGCAACTTCGAAACTTCGGGTACACGACTCTTCCACTGCACAACGGGCTCATCGTTTCTGTTAACGATTGCTTGCTCGACTAAACCAGCATTTTCCGCCTCCTTCAGTTTCAAAGGAAGCCAATCCACCGCTAAATCCTTCGTCAACGCGCGCAGTTGGTTCGCCACCTCTGCTGTTGTTGATTTGCCAGATTTGGACGCCATGCGAACTGCTTCCAGAACTTGTTTGTCTTGTTCTGGAAGTTTCCCTGCAACTCTTGACAGTCGCAGTTTTTCTCGTTTGTCGGAAAGCTTTCGATAAATTAAGATAATCGCCATCAGCGTCGCCAATGCCGTTGAGAGAACAAGTCCGTTTTGTGTTAGAACCAAGTTTACCAGGTTCCAGGTTTTCACGGGTTGCCAGTAAGTGTTGATTGCCAAAGCAAAAGGCAACAGCTGGCTTTCAACCGCTTCAATATCTTGCGGAGTTTGCGGATAAACGATTAGGCTTATTTCAACCAATTTTTTCTCCGTCGTGCCGTTCACACTAAACGAAGCTGCTTCATACCAGTACAGAACCAGCTGTGTCTGGTTTGTGGCGCGATACTGAAAGCCAAAGAATCTTGCGAGCATAGCTGGATTATCTTGAATCTGTACATCCCTAAGCTCAAGCTGCTTTATGCTTGGTAAGTATCCTGCAGTGAGGGGGTATTCAGACAAACAATAGTCCCACCGGTGAAGGGAAGAAATTGTAGGAGCCACCTCAACAGCTACCCACACTCCCATATTTTCAGAGTTAGCAGGGGTGTAATAGTAAACAAGTGCGGCGTCACTGCCAGACAGTTCTTCGAAGTTTTGGTCACGATACATATATTGAAGCTTATAGCCTTCAATTTGCGGCAAAATCTGAGTGTTGCCTTGGATTCCCGACGGCGTTTGGACCAGAACCTCAGCAGGACCTTCAGTTAATGCAAACACAGGCGCCTGAATGGACAGAAGCATCAAAACGACGATTGCTATTGTGGCTATTTTTGCCAAATCGCTTCTTCTTATTTTAGGTATAGAATGCTTTAAGAGCTTCCCGCAGTCTTGGCAAAATTCATCTTTTGAGTTTGTTAGGTTCGATTTGCAGGTTGGGCACGGCAACAACGGTTTCGGCTTTTTGAACACTTTTTCGGTTACAGCCAACAGCATAAGCGTTCCTATGAACATAAGCACGGTGCCACCGATGAGGTGAAAAATTTGGAGAGCTAATTCATCTCCGTAGTAATATCCTATGGTGACTATGCTGGTTATGCGAAGCACGTTCAAAGCAACTATGAGTGGTAAACCCATTAATAATATTGCGAGTTTATTGCGCAGCTTCCCTCTTGTGATGTACGCGATGAAAAGCGCAAATATTGTGAAGCCTATAAGGCTGTAAATTCCAGAACATGCCACACTGACTGTGAAATTCATCGTTGAATTATCAGGGCGGGTTAAGGTGATTAGAGGGTTTCCATAATTACCTGAAAGCTGGCTTGCAATCCCAAAAAGGTTTGCCAAGCCATTTGAAGCCTGAGCGGTAACGGTGCTCAATGTTGAGCCAACACTGTACAAAATTTCAGCGGGCGGCGGAGTAAGGAACACAAGGAAAGCTATTGGAAATATTAGTTGCCGAAGAGTCTGCACGTTGAACAAAATAAGGACAAGCCCAGCTATGAAGATAGGCATTGTAAGCATGTGGTATTCAAGGGGCGTAAACGTGTAGGAAGTGTTCCAGTAAAGCAATAATGCGAGCGCACTGAGGACAATCCCGAAGATAGTGCTGAAATGCTTTGATATCGCACTTGAACGCAATTTCTCCTGGCTTACGGCGGCTGCAAGCACTTTTCTCTTTCGATAAAGCAGGTAAACGAATAGCGGAGGGATAGCTAAAATGTGAAAGGTTTCCTCACTACGCAAAGCGTCTGTTAATACTAGACTAAGATCTTGAAAGTATAAAAACGAAGTCAAAAGAGCTATCGCTAAACCTTTCAGCACCAAGGAAACCGTTCCTCGGCTATCAATAAAAACTGCGCTCAGAGTTTTCGGCTGAGGCAAAGTTGGTTTTCGCATATATGAACACGTGTTACCAGCGGTTTGGTTGCTGAAGGAAGCTTTTATGGTTTTGTTAATGTTCCGATATATTCCTGCTTAGAACTATAGGGTGAAAGTAACATCAAGTTCTGTGTGTTTTTGTCTGACAAGGGTTTTGACGCTACCCTTTACTAACTGCTAATCTTTCAAAGCGATTGTGTTTTTGTAAGCAAGTTCAATGGCCTCTATATCTTTAAGTCCATCTTGCCCTGAGGGAAAAGGGTTCACATCTTGATTGAGGCAATTTACGAAATGCTTAACTTCATCAATATGTGGCTTGAAGAACTCTGATGTACCTGTCATAAGCATTTGTAGTCCTTGCCTGATTTTGCTTGAAGGTAAGTGAGTGGCGCTTGCATGTTTCACGCTACCTAGAAGGTCAAGTTTAAGCATGAAATCTTGGGAAAACCACCCAACATCCACCACGGCCTTAGTTCCCGATTCAAATTTGATCATGCATAAGGCAGAATCTTCGAAATCCATGTTAAATCTGTACCCGAGGCAGCTTCTAATGTCTTTTATCTCGCCGAAATACCATCGGAGGAGATTTATCATGTGGCTGCCTAAGTCTATGAGAACACCGCCTCCCGTGAGTTGTTTATTGAACCACCATTCTGGGACTGGAACAGGAGAATATCCTTCAGCCCGATGGAAGAAAGGACCTGAAGCAATGAAAATTGCATGCGCTGTCACCACATCACCAAGTATTCCCTTATCCATGCTCTCTTTAATTTCCCTGAACCCGCTGTGAAACGGCAAGTGATAGCCCACCATCAGTTTTACAGAATGTTTATTCACCTCAGCAAGTAGCTCTTTTGCTTCATCAGAATTTCTTGCTATTGGTTTCTCTAAGAAAATGTCTTTGCCAGCTTCCGCAGAGTCTCTTGTACACTGGAGATGGAGATGCGTGGGCAAAGAAATCAAAACAGCATCAATTTCTGGGTCTTGCAAGAGGTCTTTGTAGTCGGAAAAAATTTTTTTAACACCAAATTTTTTGGCTTTGTTCAAAGCTTTTTGGGAAACGTCGGCAACACCCACGACCTCAGCATTTTCAAGTTTTACTGAGTTTCGAAGGTGAATTTGACCAATGTATCCAAAACCTATTATCCCCAGCTTAACAGTTTTCATAATTTTACTCCTTGAATTGTTTATTCCAAACCAAGCCGCCTACCAAGCCCAAGTGTAAGAACCGTGGAATATGCTCTGTTCATCAGCTTCTTGTTAAAATTCTTCTTCGGGTAATTTGCCTTAAAGAAATCCACAGATTCGCCTTTCGGAACAAAGGTGGTGCTTCCCAATCCCTCTCGTTTTGCCAACTGAAGATATTTTATAGTCCGGGGATTAATGCCTGCGATTTTTGCGGCAGCAGAGTCAATAGCAACCGGGTCTTGGCTAGCCATAACCAATCCCAATTTGCGCGGCTGGATTCCTGAGACTATGTTGGCATCTGTAAGGACCAAATCAAACCTCATTGCTTTGTTGATGGCAACAATGACTTCGCCCAGTTGGGGGTGATACTTGTATTTCTTAGGGTAAGGGTTGCAACCGTAAATGTTTTTTAACGCACATGTAAGCTTGATCGGCTCCATAGTGTATTTTATCTTGGGAATGTTGATTTTCAAATCGGCACTGCTTATGGTTTCTGGGATTGTGAACCGGAACTTGTGCCCACCACAGTTCACGTCAGCAGACTTGCATGAGTCCTCTGACAAGTTAACGAGTTGGACGTTAGGCATGTTTTGAAAAACTTTCTCGTAGCCCAGCATCCTGAACGCGTGACTGCACTTCATGGCTGACGCGTCAGATTCAACAATAGAAATATGTGCATCGGGAGCAACTGTTTGGACTAAATCAACGACTGCTTTGGTGAACATCGGGTCGGTAGTCTGACCAGTAGACGCATCCCAATAGTAACACAAATTTGGCTTGACAACCACTTCTCTGACAGATTCATTAAATGTGAATTTGATTAGGTCAAGAGCCTGCTGTAAGGCTGTTGCAAAGTGACCATCAAGAGTTTTAGTTAGACTAACCAGACTCATGTAAAGTCCATCCAAATTTCAAGGGCGATATCTCGGTTCAGCAGTTTGTTATGGGAGCAACCTCATATTGAGATAAATGTTTGCATTGTTCAACTTTAATCATAAATGCAGTTCATAGCGCTATATGGTGAACTACTGCCCTAAGAAACTATTTTCACTATCGTCAAGTTTTTCTAATATTAGCTCATGGTGTGTGCCGACTGCATGGGGAAAACAAATTGTCTCAAAGGCTATTGGCTAGACGACGAAAATGAATTCTTTAAAATTTCGCAGTTACCATTATTATACAATATGCCCTAGCGGCTGATTTCCCAAGATGTCCGATGTATTCCAAGAACCCGTTGTAATTATGGTTCCATAAGTATCACTCAGAGGTCCAAGATATACATATTCACCTAGACCAACTGAAGTTATGTTCGTGAACGAGGGCAAGTTTACGTAGTTTCCCACGTAGCCAATCATTGTTGTAAATGAAAGGCTATCGGCATAAACGACCATATTAGTAACGTTTGAGCTTGCAGATAACCATTTAGCTGAATTTATTTCCATTTCTGTTCTATAGCGAATGTCACTGTACAATCGAGCTCCAAGCCTATAGCGGCTTAGGGGCAGAGACCAGCTTTCCTGACCGCTGACCTCATATACAAAATTCGTCTGAAACAGAAAATACGGTGCGAGCAGCAAAGTAATAAGAACGAGGCTATAGAATTCAGTTTTTTTCCGTGAAACAAAATGGAAAAAATCGGAAAGAAACCGCAGGAACTCTATACAACCTATGGAGAAAAGGGGTGCCAAGAAGAAAAGCAAAATGTGGTAGAATCTGGTCATGTTCAGTTGCGAAGCAAAATTTGGCAACAGAATGCACATCGCCAAAATAGCCATGGCTCCTGCGCACGGAATGAAGTATTCGTAGTCAAAATTTTGACTTTTTCGCTGAAGGTACAGCGTAACAAAACCCAAAACTATGAAAACCTGAATTGTATAAGCAACAGCTCTACTTACGAAGTTTAGCGCAGTTGGAATTGCCGTCAGTCCTAGTCCCTGGAGGACAGTTTGCCCTCTCGAAGCAGGATTGAAAAAGTTGCTGAGGCCATTGTAAATATTAAGCAAATCTTTTGAAATTCGCATCAGGGTTACCCCACCAGAAGTGAAGGTATACCAGGACAGCATCAGGACAAAAAAGATTATGACTAAGTATATCGTAAGGTTTTTGACCCTTCTCTTGGTTATGTAACCAGCAATCCACAAAACCAAAACCAGAAATGAAAAAATCAAGGCAAGTGAATAATGCGATACAACCAAGGAAAAACTGAAAAGGACAAACAGGATTTTTTGATTTTTTCCACTGATTTTTCTTGAAAATATAACTATGAACAAGAGCACGAAAAAGAGTTCTGCAATCATTTGCCTAGCTAGACCAGTCAGCTCTTCGTAGAATGTTAGCTGACTCATGAGCAGAAAAGCCGAAAAGAAAGCAATTCTTGACCCAAGTTTCTCTCGCCACAACAAAAATAGGGCGACAGGGACGAGAGAGAATATCAAAGGATAAACAAGCTTGAAAACCCAAGCTGAGTCCAAGCCTAGTATGTTGGAATAAATGGTTGGGAGTGCCGTCACACTAAGCATAACATTTAGACGTTTGTAATCCTCCTGAACAAACAAAGTCGACGATTGATTCCACAAGCCAGTTTCTTTTGTTACGTCAAAAACGTGGGATTCTAACTTTATATCCTGTCCTTGTATAAGGGGTGAGATGAGAGAGTAATGAAAAAGAAGAGCCACCGCAATCATGAACACAATTATCAGATAAAGCTTGGGGCTTACTATCTTCTTAGAAAAAGCGCTAATTCCGAATACTGCTAGAATTGCAACGAGCGCTATTAAGAGTGCTGCTGTGTTACCCGTTATGTTAGCCCAGTATGCACCAATGACAACTGAAATCGGAATCATAGCTAGAAGCGCACACTTAATGACAAAACTTCTAGTCAGTTCACTTATCCCACTGCCCAAACTGCCCTTGAAATTGCAGAGAAAACAACCAGCAACGACAAAGCAGCTAATAATGATGATTAGGGGGGTTAAATCGAGTGGTCGATTAACGCCAACTTGAGGACCGATTACGCTTGCGGCCAGTCCTACTAGGATTAGGACCGTAACGCTAAGCCCAACGGACAACAAAGAAGCCTCAACTAAGCTTAGATTATTAATCTTGAGCAACTTAAGCAGAATAAAACCTGGGACAAACGTAAGGTATACAAATCCGATGACTTGCTGAGCAACAGCTATGTTTAGGGCAATCGACAGCCAGAGAGTCCCCTGCAAAACAAAAATTATCACAAAAATGAGGCTTGGCTTAGTTAATGCTGCCTTCGCTACAGTCAATATTCTTCCACCGATCTTGAAATTCTTATGTTCGTTAACCCGCGTCAAAGCTGGACTAAGACGCAGGCTTTGTCAGGTTTTTAAAGCTCATTCTTCTTGTACTGCATAATGTTCTAGTTGCAGGAATATTTTTACAACAGACATTTTTCTTCGAGTTGAACAAGCCCTAACTAAGATCTGGGAAACAGATTCACTCGGAAAGAATTCGCTCGTACATACTGTGCAATTTGTTCGTAAGTACGTCAATAGAGAAATCTTTAGTTACTTTTCTTCGACCTTGCTGCCCCATCTCGATGCCAAGACTTGCGTCGCTAAGTATTTTTTCGATTTTCTCAGCCATTCTTTGAGGATTATGCGGGGGAACAAGATAGCCATTTTCGCCATCAGTTATTATGTCGCCGGTTCCTCCCACGTTAGTAGCCACAACAGGAGTCTCACAAGCCAGTGACTCCAGCGCGACGACCGGCAATCCTTCCTGCAGAGAAGGCAAAACTGTTAGGGAAGCTTTTTGATACCATCCAAGCACCTTTTCATGTTCTAATCCTCCAACAAAATCGACTTTATGCTTCCCTGCAATAGCTTCTGTGTTAGCCATCGCCTTTACCTCTCGGTAATAAGCTGGGTCGCAAGACGGACCGACAATGATCAGTCTTGTTGGAATTCTTATGTATTTTAGCGCCTTTATGAGAATTGATAGACCCTTTTCCGGCGATATCCTTCCGACATATAGTAACAAGTTTTTGTCTTTGACGTTTTTCGGAACAAATTCTTTTGTGTCGATGCCGTTAGGCAGATATATTACTCGCTCCTTCGGTATGCCCAGCTGGGTTAGGTTTTTTTTCATTATCTTGGATATAGCAATATAGAAGTGTGCTGAATGGGTAAAGAATATTCTACTAAGGGGGTAGCGCTCAAGAAAGTTTGTATCTAGTCCATGAAGATGAAAAATTTTTGGTTTCTTAATTGGGTAAGCAAACAACGGGAAACTCAAGTCAAACTCGTGGTAGTGCAAAATATCGTATTTTTTTAGAATGTAGGTAAATCTTCCGGGAATCAGATTAAAAGCCAGATTTAGTCTTTTGGAGTCAGTTAGAGGATGCCAGTTCAAAGCTGGGACTTTGTAGACTGTGGCACCATCCAGTTTCGTTATGGCGCCGTGCCAGTTGGGTTGCCATTTGGTCGTCATATTAAAAGTTAGAACGTCAGTTTGGATCCCTGCTTTGTTAAGCCTTGCAGTAAGGCTCCGCACCATAGTTTCTGTGCCTCCCTGCACAGGATAGTAGCAGGGAGTTGTCATCAGTATTTTCAAAGATTCGTTCACCCAAATTTAGACAAGCCCTGATCGTGGGGCAACTTATTTTGAACCACTCGGAAGATTGATCTTTCATATTTCAATAGAAGACGAAAACTTATAACCGTCTCTTTATGAATTACTAAAGGGCTAAATCTTGAAAACCCTACCGTTGTTGAGGAGAACAATTGACAGAGGCGTGGATAAAGCTTTCCAAATTCTGGCACCTACCGCTTCTAAGTATATTATAGAACTTCGATTTCAGAAAGGATGGGCTTCTCTATACACACGCAATTTCAACAAAGTACTTGAATACTGGCAAAGGTATAGGTTTTTAGAAGAGATTGAAGAAATCGTTGACTTTGAAAACAGCATTGTTTTGGACATAGGCTGTGGTGTAAGCACATTGCTCAACCACATTAATGCAAAGCAGAAAGTTGCCGTGGATCCCTTAATGGAAGGATATAAAAAATTCTTTAGCTTCCCAAAAGATGTTAAATTGGAAGTTGGATACGGAGAAAAACTACCGTTTGACGAAAATACTTTTGGCGTTGTTATTTGCACAAATGCCATAGATCACACTTCCAATCCTTCACGAACAATGGAAGAAATCCATCGCATCCTAAAGCCATCAGGAAAGCTTATTCTTAGCGTAGAAATAAACCCGCCCGGTGTTAAGAGAGATGCTGCACATCCTCATAACATTGGGCTTGATGACGTGAATATGTTACTTGAAAAATTTTCAGTTGTTTTTCATGAAAAATCTCCGTTCATTGGTTTCCAACACTACACCTTAGGGTTTGGTGTTGAATCAGCTCAAACTTATGAGCACATCTTTGTTGGCGTGAAAAAATAAATTCCAATGGATAAGATTATTCGGAAAGTCCTTGAAAAAACTCAAAAAAATGAGAACGCAGGTATCTAGGGTTATAGCCGAAGTATTTTTTTGGCCAAGATATGCTTTCTTCAAAACATTTTTGTACTTTTGTTTCATTCATCGTAAGACGTTTAGATTGCGCCTGTAAATATGGGTCTGTTTCAATTAGTTTTGAACGTCGCAGAATATTTATTTGCTTCAACAACATTTCGAACCTGGAAAATAACATTGCGATTTCTCTAATAGGTCTTTGAGGGACCCTTAAAAGGGATTTAGGATTGCCCTTGTAGTAGATTGAGTCCCACATAAGATTATTTACAAACATAGCAGGATGAAGGTCAAAGACAGCTGTTTTGCGCTTTAAGACTGCGGAAAAGAGCGACTTGTAGTCGTCTTTGGTGCCTTCCCAATGCTGAATAAAGGTGTAAGGATAGAAAGTGATTCCTCTATAATTGTGAATCTCGGAAACACTGATGCTGGAAGAGAAGTCGTATTTTATGCCCAGGTTTGCTAAGGCCTCGAGATGTGGCGTAGTCCAACTCATGCCAGGTGCCCTAAAAGCTTCTATTTTTTTGGGATGAAAGAGATCCTTAACGAATAAGAGACCACCTTCGCCTTCTATCTTGCCGGTTAAAGGGTTGACATGTGAAGTCTCTCGTTCCAAAGAAGCGAAATACGCCTTGCGATAGTTGTCAACATCTGTGAATTCAGCAATGAGAGGATGTACAGAATGCCCCGATGAATGATACCCGATTTCGTGATTTCTGAGCAGATCCAAAGTTTCATCGTGACTGGTTAATCGTTCTGCCATGTGAGCAGTGATAAAAAAGATGCCTTTTAGCTTGTGCTTCTGAAGTAGTTCCAGAGTTGTACGAAGCGCAAAAATACCATTAGGGTTTATGAAATCTTCACTGTCAAAAGTGAGAAAAAACCGATGAATCATGATGACCTTGACGATTCCTTAAACATTTTTAATGGTTTTAATGAGAAAAACTTGCATCAATTTTAGGAACTTACTTTCGTTTTCTATAACTGTTAGAAACAAGGAGTCTTCTTAACAGCTTGTCTATTTTCGTTTGCTTGACTGCTTTGATCCCAGAATAATAGAGATTAGGTACAAAACGTTTGTTAACAAATGTGACGGAAAGATTTCTTCGGTACGTTGAGGTAAATTTGAACTTGTACAGTTCGCTGCCCTTCAGGAGGTCATATTCTTTCAATTTGTTCTGAATACATTTTTCTAAAATTTTTATAAATATTATGTTACCTACACTGTACTTAGAATAGTCTGGATTAAATCCTCCAAGAGCATAATACATTTTTTGGTCATATTCAAAACAATATTGAGCAGCGATAGGCTCATCATTCACTGTGAGGAAGTAAAGCGATAACCATCCATTGCTATCAAATCGCTCTGCTACGTCTACGTAGAATTCGCGGACCTCTTTGGCAGCAAATGCGCCCGACAATTTCTTTAGATTCCATCTTTTCTGATGCAGGTCAAAAAAAACTTGCATCGCTTCCTTAACTGACCCAAATTCTTCATGTCTTTTCAGTTTCACCTTTCCATAGTCTCTTTCTAAATTCCTTATAGATCGGCGCAAATTCTTACGAACCTTGCTATCCATTTCACCAATAAAGTCGTCGATAGAGTTGGGAAGACTTATGTAAGGGCAAACTACGCCCGGTCGCAACTCAAAATTAACAGTAACATCTTTCGCAACCCTAGACAGCAAATCGGCGCTGAAAGAAGTTTCAGGCAAATCTAGCAAATAAATAAAATCCCACCCCTTATCTTCAACAAGGTACTTAATAAATAATCGAAGACACACTTCTGGAGGCACGGAACAGATTAAACCTGTATAGTCAGCACCTTCCTGCAATAATCCTCGAGAACCCAGTGGTTCTACTACTTGGTAGCTAAGTAAACCTGCAAAGCTATACCGGGACTGGCGAAGGGGAGCAATGGCAACTATTTCGTCTTCGTCTTTAAGGCAAAGAACTTTCAGCAATTGATCTTTTCCGAAATGTTGCCAAAAAGTGGAAAGATATTCCCAAGTCAAAAAAATATTTTTATCTTTGCATTTGCTCAGTACCTTGTTCCATTCAGAACTTAAGGCAAAGAATTGGTCATTTTGGTTAATTTCAAATACTTTGTACATTCTGTTCTACCTCTCAAAGCGACGCAACAAACGGCGCTTCATTCCAATAGCTACAAATTTCGCGGTGTTCAAAGCTTGATTTACCAAAACGAACACATCAAAGATTCGCCAATATTGCTTTTTAGCCGCTAAGCTACAACCAATTAATAACCACGCGCCTGAAAGGTAGCCCAGAAAGTTTGACGAAGGAACCCTATCTAAGCTGAAAAAAGGAAGTTTCCTTCTAACTATTTTGCATTCGGCAATTCTAGCGCGCAACGTTGAAGATTTAATTCTAACCAGCCCCATCTGGGACTTTCCTGCATCGGCGCAACTAAGAAACGCTGTCTTAATAATTTCATCCTTCACGGCATTTGAAACAACTTGCGAGCCTTTATCTGTCCTGACGACAATGAGCGACGTCCCAATTTTGTCACTCTTCATAATTTGCGGAAGCCAAGCATCGCCCAGCGAAATATCTGAAAATTCGTTAAATCCATCGTGACATACAGTGCACCGATAGGGAAAAAAGAAACTAAAGGTGTCTCGCCAATAATCTGGATATGGAACTGTAATGTAACTACTTCGACCGCTTCCGGGTTGTGCACCTCTTATCAACAAACGCCCTGGCCACCCACCTCCGCGGTACTCAAATTTCTGGATGGACTTTTTTTCCATTTTGAGGGTGCGCAATAGGTAAGCCGTTCCAAAATAGCTCGGCATTCCACCGCACACTATTCCCATGTAAAGTAGGATTGATTCTTTTATTTTGGCATTGCATTCTGCTAGCTTTCTAAATCCGTAGATGTGACAGGGGAGACCCACTACAGCGTATTTTTTCCCTTCCTTAAGGGTTTTTAGGCACTCTCCAAATGACAGCGGAGAGTATTTGGACCCCTTCGCCAGGTTAATGTCGTCAATTGTCGTCGCTATAAAAGCCTTATGCTTTGGAGGATTGCCTGGTTCCATTACAGTGACGACGGCGCCCTCAATTATTTGCTTTTCAAGTAACTGTGTTAATAGGGCTGTAATTACACCACCTGAACTTGAACTAAACCTTAGTTCTCGATTAGTAGCATAGCCAGTGTAACATGCTAGGGCATTTCCTACGATAGTATTTGCGTGTTTGTTGAAAATTCGCAGGTTGAGACTGTCGTCGACTGAAAAACCATAGCATACTTTTAGACAGGTTCCACAGCACGTGCACAATTTCTCATTAACTGAGGGTTTGGGAACTTCGACGGCGTCCGTCGAGAACATGGTAATAGCATTCTCGGGGCATGCCGCTTCGCACACACCACATCCAATGCATAAATGATTTTTGACCACATAAGAAACGTTGGAAGACTTTGCCTTAGTTTTCCATTCGTTAATGTTCTGAGATGTCATGTGTAACCCTTTAGTCCGAACTTCAATCCTTCTTTTGTCTGGAGGTCAATAACTTCTTGAGCAATATTCCGTTTAGAATCGCGTGTTTTTTGATAACATCCATTGTACTCAGTAGACTTTTGCGGGTCGCCTCAGAAGCAGACAGCAACCCATTTGCAGTAAAGAATAGCTTTTCAGCATCCAGTTCTTCAATGTTGAATATCCATTGGTGTTGCTTTGCCATTTTTCCAACTATGTTATAGGCGCGTCTATCCCATGAACGGGCTAAGAGGCAGACGGGAGTGTTCATACCAATGGCGCCTATGGCGGCATGAACTCGACAACTGATGAATATATCTAGTTGCCCGATTAAGGCCTTCAACTCTTCCGCCGAATACTCGGTGGTTATTAATCGTGCCATAGGTTTGTTTGACATTTCGCTATAGATGTCTTTGGACACAAGTCGATCATCTCGATAGCCGTTAGGCTCGATTGAATGCGGGATGAAAACAATTGTCGCGCTAAGTTTGTCGGTAAGCATGTCGACAAAGCAAGCTATTTCTTTAACCGCCTTCTCATACTTTTCTTCAGAGCTGAGTTTGGTTCCAAAAGCGGATGAGAGAACGTCATACGTCATTGCTACGCCGATTAGTGGTCGGGAATTCTCAGTTATGCCTTCCTTAACCATAATAGCCTTAGACCTATCAGGGCTTGCGGGTTGGAGTAAAAAGGCTGGGTCCGCAGTGAGATTTATTGATGTTTTTCCTTCGGTTAGTTCTTTGAAATATTGGTATGTCCCTTCTTCTCGTACGGTAATCAAGTCCACATTTTGAAGAAGGTGCTTGGCAAATACCCTCCAGAGTCTTTTTGAACGAAGACGCCAAAGCCAAAGCTCACTTGTGAAGCGCGTAGTACCATTGCCATAGAATACCACAGGTTTTTTCAAAACTCTTGCTAGCCACGAAATGTAGATGGGACTGTATTTCAGTGCGGACCCATTTACTATATCTACTTCGTCGGTACAGATCATGATCACGTCACTTTCAACGTAAGTCCTCCACAACGGCTTGTCCATTATTCTTAGAGCATGTTTGCCGACAATCCCGTAAATAGCTCCAAACAAAAAATGTTGAAACATTGCTGAGAATATTGCATATTGAATGTATAGTTTAGAGCGATTATAAGGCAGGTTCTTGATATGCAAGCTATTGTTAATATCAATTAGTTTTGCATTAAGTGGGTAGCGTGCAGTGTCGATATCTGTGTAGAAGGAAAAAACATCAGTTTTCGTTTCACCTATTATCTTGAATGTTTCCATTATCCCTTTTAGAATTGCTAGCTCGCCTTTGTTGAACGAGGGGATGAATTCAGCTATTAGGATTTTGATGGACTTTTCGATGATTATTCACCTTTAGAAAGTATGTGTCGATTGTTATATCATATAGTAATACACAATACTTATATTATGTATATCGTATATTAATACAGAAGACACATGGCAACGATGATTCCTCCAAAAAGAAATTTCTTTCAATCTACCTACGAAGCGAGAGAATCCATAGATTTCGAAAATTTACACTAAAGAGGAGATTTGTTTTGCGAACTAAGAAGACTTCCATTCTCGCCGTTACCTTGACTATATTCTTAGTTACCTTATTCATACAACCCGCAAATTCATCAATAAATGCATCCGCGACCATGACAAGCGGGGGCAGCATATATCACAATGAAGTAATTGCTGCAAGCGGCTATTGGAGAGACATCCAAAACGCAATAGATAACGCATCTCTTGCAGGCATAGGAATAGTACGCATACCGGCTGGCAAATATAATTTTGTTAACATCAATGAAACTTGGACGGGCCCAAGAGTCATAATTCCAGGAGGAATAAGCATCTTCGGAGCCCAAACGGAGAGAGACTCAAACGACCAAGTAATCCAATGGAAAACCATACTTAACATGCCTTGGGAGGTTCCGATGCCGGACCGGAGTAACCCTTCAACATGGTTTGCGGTTCAGTTGAACGAAAGTCTGGATGCTCCCTTTAGATTTTCAGACATTGAAATGATAGGATGGAGGTTCTACAACAACAACTCAACAACTTGTTACATAGGACTGCAAGTTTATCTGTCACGTTATTATGCCTACGCAAGTGCTGGAATGACAAATATTAGAGTGGATCACAATCATTTTCAAGACATGGGAGAGAGCGCTGTTCGATTGTTTACCACAGAGGCGGTGCATAATCGACGACCAATTAGTGGAGTAATAGATCACAACGTATTAGTCAATAGCCGAGGCGACCCAGGTTGGACCAACTATCCTGGAGACCTTGGCTACGGCATCGGAATGCGACGATGGGCTTCCGACGTTTGGGAACCTAACGCGGCTAATGTTTTTGGGAAATACAACAATTACACAATAGTAATTGAAGATAACTTCTTCTCTAAATGGAGGCATGCCACGAGCTCAAACGATGGAATACATCAAATTGTACGAGACAATATATTCGATGGAGGTTATGGTATTTCCGAGGTTGATGCGCATGGTTCGTATGCAGATTCTGATCACCCTTATGCTGTTGGCTCACGTGTGATAGAGGTTTACAACAACATTTTCAAAAATCCGGATCATACATGGTATTCCAATTCATGGGCAATAAATCTTAGAGGCGGAGCCGGAATCATCTTCAATAATACACTAATAGGGTATTATGCTTTGCTCGATCTAAACAACGATTGGGGAAACTATGCACCATATCGCCCAGATTGCGCTATTAATCAAACATATATCTGGAATAATGATTTAGGAGGAGGCAGGCTTATTCACTATAACGCTGATTCTGTGGAAAACGTTAACTATTTCTTGCGCATGCCAAATCTAGCACAAGACGGCTTTACTTATATGCCGTATACTTATCCCGCCCCATAGTTTAACTACAGCTGCCTTCAAAAATAGACTGCCAAACAATATTTATTCGCATTTTTCCCCGTTACTGTGTTCTTAACGAAATGGGTTTTTGCTCAGAAAGGGAGCGTTCAATAGATTCCAGTAGATTTACAGTATTTCTCCCATCTTGAGGAGTCACTGGTGGTTTAGTGTCGTTTTTGACAGCTTCTATATAGCTTCCAATGAGATTAAGAGTTGGCAGGAGTTTCCTCTTTTTTAAATAGCTAATTCCGAATTTTAGCCATTTTTGCCAGAGTCGTTTTTGGTCAACTATACTTCCATAAACCACGTTGGAAGTTTTGTACGGAGGCAACAGTTTGTTTTCCAAGAGAAGATCATATTCCCAATGTAGTTGAATTCTTCTACCAGAAGTGTCTCTCCATTCGTAAACTGTTTCAGTTTCACGGGACAGCCAAGAAAGGTCAATCAAACCGAAACGCTGGTCGGCTGTTCGAAGCAGAACTGAAAAATCGTCATATACGGGGTACTTGAATTTGCCACCAACAGCATAGACTTCTTTGATGTCAGGTAAGAAGTGTAACTGCAAGTAAGCAAGGTGACAACAGACTTCCCAAATAATGCCCTTCTGTTCGGGTGCAACGTTCCACGGCGGAGCCATATCGTATTCTTTGAGTATTTCGAAACTTTCTTTTTGGATTGTGCTGAAGCAATTGAGAGTAAAGTTACCTGATTCAATAATCTGTTTTGCCGCCTGAACGCGCGGTGAGAATATTTGGTTGTGCCCTATGCACAGCTTTGCATTGTTTTTGTTCACTTCTTTGATTATTTCGTCACATTGAGCAACATTAAGAGCCATCGGCTTTTCCATAAGTATCGCGGGGACCGCTTTGGCTGCGTCGCAGGCAATTCTTAGGTGTGTGGTGACTGGCGTACATATGTCTACCATGTCAAGTTTTTCTTTTTCGAACATTTCCCAGTAGTCTTTATAGGTTTTTTCTATTTTGAATCGATTAGCGAGTGTTTTGGTTCGTTCTTGGTTTAAGTCGCAGAGACTCACTACTTCGACATCTTTCAGTCTTTGGTATACTCGTATGTGAAGCGGAGCAATTCCTCCGCAACCTATAACTCCAATTCTCATTGTTTTTCCTCCGGATTTTTTTAGACTTTGTTTTTAATGATTTTGCTTGTTACAAAAACAACGTGATTATAGGTTTTTAGTAAATCAATTCTCATACTTGCCCCAGCGTATATGTTTTGGATGACAGGGTATGAGTAGCCTCCGTTTCGGTAAGTTCCATAGCTGTAAAAAAGGATTTTCAACAATTTGCTCCTCCTAATTTTGCGGTCGCCTAAGGCAGCGCACATTTTCCCAAGACCTGTAATGTTCAAGAATAGGTCGCGTACATGCAAAACTAACCGTTTGCGGACAGTTCGACTTGAAAGTTTTAGCCAGTTATATACGTGCCACGTGACAAAAGAATAGCCAAGTTGTTTGTCGAGTATTCGGTTTATTTCTCTCATTGCTTTTAACGGGTTAGCTATGTGCTCCATTGTGGCTTCACAATCGACGATGTTGAACGCATCGTTCTTAAGAGGTAGGTTCTCAACATCGCCTTGTACAAGCTCGGCACCTATACTTTTGCACTGTTTCAAGTTTTCTTTGTTTATGTCGAGCCCAACTGCAACAAAAGCGCCGAGATCCGTGTAATCACGAAGAAAGCGACCCAGCCCGCACCCGAGAGACAAGCAATTCTTTCCTTCTGGCCTAGAAAGGTTCATCATGAACTGTCTTCGTTCAACAGCTCCTTGATCGCGCGACTCATCTATCTCTGCTCCTGTCTGCTTCGTAACAGCATTGGCAAAATAATTTCTAGAACGCTTCAAGTTACATACCCGCCAAAACTTAAAATGGGGTATCTCTCAGTCTGCATCACCCTGCTTAGCTCAGTTGGTGAAGAAGTCCTCTTCTGTTTTCTTGTGTCTGTCAACTAAGGAACGTTTTAAAACAGCCTTCTTCTGTTCGCTCGATATGAGAGATATTTGGCTTTTATACGCGTTTATGGCGCCAAGTTTGACTTGAATATATTTGGAGATGTCAGTTCTAACGATTTTCCGCTTTTGAAAAAAGGAGATTATGTTATTGAACACTCTATCACTCACCAAATGTTGAAGGATATAGAACGGAAACGCCCATGCAATTATGTATTGATGTTGTTTAGGCTGAAAACCTGTTTCTTCTAAAGCTTCTTTTACAAGCTTGAACGTTAAACGGTGATCTTTGTGGTACTCTTTAGCTTGAGGATAAAAAATTTCTTCTGGAGAAAGAAGTTGGAATATCTCCACTATTTTCTCTTTGGCAATACCCCGTTTTTGTTGAAACGTTTTTTCATCAAAGTTGAGAAAGATGAGGTTTTCTTGCTTAAGACCCAAAATTTTTGCAGCGGCAATTGCTTCTTCCATTCTTATTTCTTTCATGTCTGAGGGAGTTGGATTTTCAGTTATTCCAAGGTTAGATAAAGCGTGTCGACCATCCGTCATGAAAACAACAAAGACCTCGTTTCCTTCTTCAAGCTTTCTGACAATGGTTCCTCCACAACCAAGTGTTTCGTCGTCTGGATGGGGAGCAAGAACCAGTATATGCTTGGGCATTTGAGTCTCCAGAACCAAAAATTCCATGTTTTTGAATAAGAGCAAATTAAGCATTCTTTACGAAGCCGATAAACCAAGCGGCTCTCTTGAAGATCCATACGAAGGGCAACAGAAAGACTATCTTTCGACGAGTTAGATTATATGCTTTACACGAACGTGAAATTACTGCAACAAAGATCAAAGGAGGGAACATTCTGATAAGTATGCTCCGTGGGTCAATCTTGTTGAAAATCCCACGTGCTCCTGTTCCATGCCAGTAATATTCCTGCCATAAATCATTCCAGTTGTTTCGTCTTCCTTCATAAAACTCAGCTGATGTCACTTCTAGCTGCCAATTCATGCTTATCCTGTATTCAGCGTCAATATCTTCTCCAGCACCAGTTATTTCTTCGTTGAATCCGCCGATTTCTTTTATTGCTTTGACTCGGTAGATACATCCGCCAGTACCCAGCGGTTCAGCAGAGTTTTTCCGCTCTGAGCCTAGAAGCTTTACAAGTTCATCTACACTTTGCAGATAGGCAACTAAGCTAGTTGTATTTTCTAGCTTGTATATGCCTTTAGCTATTCCAACTTCACTGTGTGAGTCCATGAATTCAACCTGTCTTCTGACAAAGTCAGCAGGTAAACTCATGTCTCCATCCACCCAAACAATGTACTCGCCGCCAGCATTTTTGACAACCACGTTTCGCGAAAAGCCCAGCCCCCTCCATTCATGGTGAAAAATCTTGTAGCTAATTCCTATACTCGGAGCCAAGTTTTCTAGAAGAGAAAGGGTTCCGTCAGTACTTCCGTCGTCGACAAAAATTACTTCAATTAGTTCGTGGGGAAAATCTTGAGCGCCTATGCTTGTAATTGCTTCGTCTACAGTTTTTTCACTGTCCTTCACGCAGACTCCAATTGTAACCTTTGGCTTTTGCAAGTTCTCGGCCTCGATTTATTGCTGTACATTGCCATATTGGGGCAGTCGTTTTTGAAATTCTTGAAGTCCTTTCTGAACCATGTTCTAAAGACGGGGTTCTTTGCCAGCTTTATTATTTCGATAGTAGCCAACGTACCATGCTGTGTACTTGAAGAAGTGCTGCAATGGCAAAGTGTAAACGGCTTTTTTCCGCGTCAGCGGATACAGTTTTGAAGCGGTAAAAAGACCTGCAATAAAGGCTGCGGGAGGAAACATTCTGGAATGCTTTATTAGCCCTTTGTTTTTAAGGAGAAAGTAATGTGTGTAATATCCCCGTAGCCAATACCTCTTCCACAGGTTTTTCCAGCTGAGTTTATTTCTTTCGTAGTCAAGATAGAAAGCATCAATTCTGCTGAAAGCCCAGCCCTTTGATCTAACCTTGATTTCGGCGTCCCAGTCTTCGCAGTATCCTCTTAAAGTTTCATCGAATCCGCCTGCTTGCTTTATGGCTTCAGTTCGATAGATGCATCCGCTTGTCCCTAAAACCTTGTTTGAGGCTTTTTTTGAACTGTAGTCGACCATTTTGCTAGCCGCTCGAGAAAAGGCTTCCAAGGTAGCTAGCAGATTTTTTCCTTCTTTTAACGCCTGCTTTCCCTTCGCGATTCCTATTTTAGGATTTGTTTCCATGAAGGTGAATAGTTTGCTCACGAAGTCTCTTGATATTACCATGTCTCCATCAACCCAAACGATGTACTTCCCGAGCGCGTTGGCAACGACCAGCTGCCTCGCAAGACCCAAACCCCTGTTTTCGACGAGGACGCGGTTTTTCATTTTTGTTTTTTGTAGACTTTCTTGAACTAATGGCAATGTTTTATCTTGGCTACTGCCTTCTACAACTATCAATTCCATAAGTTCCAGAGGAAAATCCTGAACAAATATACTTTGAAGGGCTTCGACGATTGTGTCAGCGTTGTTTCTGACGCAAACTCCAATAGTAACTTCAAGCTCCATTTACTCACCTAAAAATAGTCATACTGCCACGGGTTGAAAGGTTAAACTAGATTCAGTCTGCTTAGCGCTTCCCTTTTCAGCATATCTCTATCTTCGGGTTTGCTCCAAACTGTGAATCTTTTTCCGAATGCAACTCCGATAATTGAAGTAATGAGAAGTATATTGCTTTCCAATATTTCGTAGGAATAGAATCTAACCGCAGGAACAAGAAGCAGCCCAAATAGAAGGAAAAAAACTGGATAAGATAATAACAAAAATGCTGCTGCTATTATGAAGAAAATAAAGGCACATGGTGAGACAAGGTAAAGAAGAGTGTTTGGTATCACCGTTCCTTTGGATGTTTTCAAGTTCCCTTTGCTCAACGCTTGGAGGTATTTGGCAAAGACTCGCACAAGTTGGTTTGTTCTTCGGAGTTTGATGCTGATTTTGCCCCTAAGTGAAGACGGAAATGTTGAGTAGAACACCGCTTCTGGAATAAGCAGGGCGCGATAGTTATTTTCGATAATGCGTATTACAGTACCGCAGTCATCCGAGCCCGTGTTGTACGGGTCAAACCGATCAAAAGCCTGCTTTTTAAACGCGGCAAAGCCTCCTTCAAAGAATAATGTTGACCCTACTTTGGATTCACCTAATCTTAGAAGGTTAGCGGATTTCAGGTATTGGTGCTCCATCCGTGTTATCCAATTCTGGTTTGAGTTCATGATTATTTTTGGTCCGCCTATAGCGCCCACTGTGGAATCTGCTAGGAAAGGGAGAGCTTTTTCGAGTATGTTAGATGGCCAGAAACAGTCAGCATCTGAAACGATTATTACATCACCATTACAATAGTTCAGAGCGTAGTTCAATGCATTTGATTTTCCTTTTCGCTGTTCCTCATTTAACATTTTTAGATTTATTGCCTGCTGCTCGTTTGAAAATTGCTTCACGATTTCAGGAGTACCGTCGCATGAGTTGCTGTCAACAATGACTATTTCCAACAATTCTCTAGGATATCTGATCTGGCTCAGGTTGTTGAGTTTCAGGAGGATAATCTGTGATTCATTATAAGTTGGAACGATGATTGATATTTTAGGATGATAGTTAGGGTCAACCTTTGTCAGCCATGTTTTCTTGGAACCTCTTTTCATAAAAAGGAAGATAAAGGCAGCTGGACCGAGAGCGAGAGTGCCAAATAGTAACCATAATAGTAACATAAACGTCAAGTGTGCTTCACTCTTTTCAGCGTCAGTTGCATAAAAGCTATTGTAGGAGAATTGTAACGAAACAAAAGGAATTCAGGACCCATTCAAGGAGATTAGCAAGCATTCTTTGCTACTAGATTTTTCCTATTATTGCCTACCAAAGAATCATTTCAAGTGATTGGAAGAATGACTCCTGTTTCGTCATTTAGGTGATTTGAATTGGCTGCTGGTTTTTCGGACAAGTGTTTTCATGTTCCGTATTGTCCTAAGAAAGTGCCCTTTTCCCAAGTTTGACTCTATCATTTTCTCTGGTCTACGCATTTTAACTATTTCATACCATGACAACAAATCAGGCAACATGCTTGAGAAAGACTTTTGCTTTTCTTCTACCATGAAATGTTTTTGAAGTACAGCCCGAATTGTTTTAGTCGTTTGCTTGTGTGTTTCGGGATTTTTCCTGAACTCTTCAACCCCAAAAATCCTTGGATCTCGAATTTTCATAAAATCGGACCTAAGCATCTTGACCAAAGCAATGAAAAGACCACGTTCAATTGGGTATCCTGCAATCAATGTTCCGTCCTTTGCAACTAAACTTCTTAACTCCCCGACTGCTTTGTCCAAATCTTCCATGTGCTCTAAGACACTCATGCAAACAATAAGGTTCGTGCACCCAGGCCTGAAGGGTAGATATGCGATGTCAGAATTGACGAACTCGACATTTGATCGAATCTTTTTCGTTTGACTGAGAATCTTAATGCGAGACTTTGCCCATTTCAAATCTGGGTTGAATACATCAATGCCAACAACGGTTCCGACCAGCTTTTGCGCCAGAAACTCCGAAAGACAACCACTGCCGCAGCCTATGTCCAGTCCTACATGCTGTGCGTTGGAAGAAAAATCCACCATTCCAACACCCCGTCTAAGCCTGTCATTAAAAAGAAAATTGATGAATAAGTTATTGTCAAATTTGCGAAACTGGGTGAAGAATGACTTTCTCAGTATCTAAGCCCCCTTTTGCAGATTAAGACAAACTCTGAGGAATAGAGATTTTGAACAAGTGAATCAGATTAATTGGGATTTATTTTCTAATAATGATTTTTTAGTTTCTCCCCGAGGCGTGTCTCGGAAAGCGTGTAAGGAAGGTCATTTATGGAAAGATAGGAATATTGTTAAACTATCGTTGCTGGAGCGCACTCACAATCGGAATGCCACAGCGGCATCTAATTTATGCAGTCATGTTCATGGGCAAACTAACGTATCGATTATTGTACTGAAAGTCGCCTGCAGTGCTGTTGTACAGCCAAAGTTCGAAAAAGAGGTTGCCGTAAAAACCATTATATTGAGAATCCCACGTCGAAGCATAGGCACGCAGATCCAACGTAACATCATCTAGAATCAAATGATTAAAGTTGACCTGCCTCAGAGAGGGATTGAAGGAATAGTCAAACGAAAACGTTACAGGCATTTCCCAATCTCCCTTGTCTGGAACTATTAAAGTAATATTGTAAATTGACTTAACATCGTTGGGGTTATGGATGAACGCATTAGGGTCTGGCAGAGTTGCATTCCGAAACTTCACTTCAACAACATAATAGCCGCAGTAACTCAGATGGTTCCTAATGCCGAGAAAAACGGTGTAGTTGTTGTTCCGCACCAAATTGCTAGGGTAGTTTTCAACTGTATGGTTTGAGTCCAAAAGCCAAAGCTCAGTGTAAAATTCGCTTTGGGGGGCTGCTATCAACCTTTGGATTGCAGGCGAAGCCACAAACAACGCCAAGATTGAAGTTCCAACTATCAGGAGAATTCTTGCTTTTCTAAGGTCCACGTTCGCATACTCCGTTTTTCTCGTACCTTCTCTGCAGCCAGAACCACGTCGCAGTGCCTGCTCCAACAACTACCAGAGCGCCGACTGCTGGTAATATTACATTGAAGAGGAAGGATTGGCTTGCTTGCTGGGAACCAGCCGTTTTGAGGGCGTTTGCTTCAGAAACAAAATTGACCAAGGCGTTTTGGCACTGAGTCGCGTACGCTAATGCAGCCTCAAAGTCGTTGTTAGCATAGGACAGTTCAGCGTGCGACAACAACGCGCCTGCGGTGTTAAAAGTTGTTTGCAGGGTTGTGATGTTGGCGCCTGCCGCTTCGGCGTCTTTTGCGGCGTTGTAACGATTCAACAATTCGTTTTTGGCGGAAGAGATGGTTGTTGCCGCTTCGTTTTGGGTTGCTGCGAAAACCGAGGTAGAAGAAACAGCAGCGGCGAAAAGCAGGACTGCCAAGGCAATGCAGAGTGTGCGTTTGGTTCTTTCAGTTGTCAAGGTTTTTTTCATCCGTCAATGTCTCGTTGAATTGAGTTTTTGAAGCCTCGAATATTTTTAAAGTTGAATTGAGAATGGCATCCCAGCTATGGTGCTTTTCTACGTAGGCACGGGCAGCTGCGCCAATTTCCGCAGACACTTTCGGGTTTGACAGCACTTCAATAATTTGTTGTGCTAACAAATCTGCTTTGTTAGGTGGGACCAAAATGCCTGTTTTGCCGTCTTCCACGATTTCCAGTATTGGCATTATTTTTGTGGATATTACGGTTTTCTTCATTGACATAGCTTCGAGTATTGTTAAAGGTACTTCTTGGTGCGGCCACGACTTAAACGGAAGTACCACGACATTAGCTATCGACAAGAATTGGATTATGTTAGATTGGGATTGGATCCCGCTTATAACTCGAATGTTCTCTTGGTTTCGAGCGGCTCTCAGGGCGTCTTGCGTTTTGTTCATTTCAGCGTCTCTTGCTAAGACCAAGAGTTTGGCGTTTGGGTCTCTTTCACTGACCTTGTTCATTGCTGAAACTAATACGTCTAACCCTCGAAAGGTCGAGGCGGCTCCAAAGTAGAGGACGATTGAGTCTTTTTGGTTGAAACCAAGCTGTTTTTTCGATGTGATAACTTCGGAGTTGCTGGCGGGTTTGTATGTTTCAGCATCGACGCCAGAGGAAATTATTGTTATTTTACTGCCGTCTACTCCAATGTTTTGCAGGTATTCCTTCAGCCGATTGCTCCAAACCACTATTGAGGTGACTTTCGGGGACATTGCGCCCTTCTTGATGAAGTAGTTAGGTACGAGGAGGTAGAAGACCTGCACGTTCCGTATTAGGGAGAGAAGTTCTTTGGCGCTCAGGTTGCTGAAGTCCTCGGAGGTCAGTTTGCCCTTGAACATGTTCCAAACGATGTTCTTTTTCATCGAGCCTTTGAACTTGCGAAAATACAAGGCAGACAGGGGACCGCCGAACCAGTTTATGACGTCTACTCCGTCCTCATTCAAAACTGCAACTAACTTTTTATGGTTAAAGAAGAGGAGCCCTTTTTCGACTCTTTTGACGGGTATGCCTTCTATGAGTTCGTTTCTGGGTAAATCGTTTACGAGGTCGGTAATTATCTTAACTTCATGACCCAGCAGTTTCATTCTTTTTGCTATTTCTTGGATGTGTCTCCAAGGCTGGGCGACGACTGTATGGCTGGTGAAGTCTTCACAGACAAATAGGACCTTCATTTTGTTACCTTTTTAACCAAGAATCGTTGATTGCGCCTATTCAATGGATGGAATGGTAACTTCTTTTTTCTTTTTAGCGGAAGAAAGTGCCGCTTCTGTCAGAAGTAATGCTTTCAGACCATCCCAGCCATCTGGATACGCATGGTCTTTTTTCTGCAGGCAGTTAACGAAGTAGTCGATCTCCAGCTGATGCGTGCTCGGAGGACGCTTTCCTGTTAGGGCGCCGTAGCCTCTTCTGCGGGCGAGACTTGTTGCTGACTTCCAAAGCTCCAGTTCAGTAACGGTTGAGGGGTTCACATCCAAGAAGAACTTTGGAGAAACAAACAGGTCTCGGCTGGTGCCGTGGATGTTGAGGTTTTCGATGTTTCCGTTAGCCAGCCAGCTTACCATGGCAACGCCCGTTTTTCGGTCTTCGTATTCGACTGTTGCAGTACATGCTTCGTCGACGTTAACGTTTGGGTTTAGGATGCACTGTGCGGTGATTGCCTTTGCTTGGCCCAGAAACCAGTTGAGTATGTCAAAGGCGTGTTGACCGAGGTCTCTGACGGCGCCGCCTATGTCTTCTTGATAGTACCAGGCGGATTTGCCCCAGTCTGTTAGGGGACTGCTTTGCAGATTGCAGTACTCAGCAAGGTAAGGATGCCCTATGGACCCCCGAGTTACCATATTCTTGGCTTTTTGGTAGGTCTGGTAAAAGCGCCTGTTGAGACCGACCATCAGAGTTTTTTCCGCGTTTTCGGCGGCTTCCACCATTTTTCGACCGTTTTCAGAGTTGTCTGCGAGCGGTTTTTCGCACAAGACGTTGGCGCCGTTTTGAAATGCTTCGATGGCTATTTGCATGTGCGAATTTGGTGGAGTGCAAATGCTGATAACGTCGATTTCGGCGTGGTCAAAGAGGTCTTCTAAAGAACTGTAGACTTGGGGTATGTTGAATTTGCGTGCGGCTTTCTCTGCCACGGTCAGGTTTTCGTCCACGATTGCCTCAACGCGTGCATTTGGGTTTTTTTGGAAGCAAGGTATGTGGACTTTTCGCGCTATGGAGCCTGCTCCTATGACTGCGACTTTCAGCTTATCTGTGCTTTCCACGGCAAAGTCTCCGAAATTCAATTACCAGAGGGTTTTCGAAGCCTTTTGATTTTTGCGAAAATTTTCTCTACTTGTGGCTTCCCTTTGAATTTTACGCTGACATCTTCAATACGCAGTCCAGCCGTCTTGTATTTCGTGGTTCCAAGCCCTTGTTTTTCAGCAAGTCGAATATACTTCACATTGTTGGGGTTGATTTTCATGACTCTTCCTGCGGCATGGTCAACTGCAACTGGGTCTGTTCCTAAGAGAATTGTGTCTAGCCTGATTGGTGTGCCGTTTGTGGGTCCTGTTCCTTCCATGGCTGTCATAGCGTCTACTATTGATATGTCTGGTTTGAACGCTGTTGCGAAGTCTACGATGTTTTCGTGCAGGTGCGGGTGGTACTTTGCTTTGTAGGGCTCAGGGTTGCAGCCGTACATGTTTTTCAGCGTTGCAGTGTACCGGCAGAGACTGTGAGTTTTCAGTTTTGAGATAGAAATTAGAATCCGCGGTTTTGCGAGAATGTCGGGCATTTTTATGGATGAAACTCGAAGGTTGTTTGGAAAATTCACTTGCTCGCATGGACGCTTTGCGAGGTTCACATTGGTGACGCCGAGCTTTTCTGCAAGTGCATTGTAGCCGAGAAGCTGGAATGCCATGTCCGCGTTTAACGCGGTTGCATCGGATTCGACGGTGAAAATGTTTCTCGCATTAAACTTCTTTTTTAGATATTTTATTGTGGCTTCAACGAGTCGTGGATCGGTGGTTGCACCTGTTTCGCAGGTTCTTATGCAATTAAGGTTGACTTTAATGACAACTGGAGCGTTTTGGTTTGCAAGAAAGACCTTTTCGACGCTTTCGCTGATGCAGCTGAAGCCCTTCTCAACCGCCGAATCTATGCTTTGGTCCACTTTGACTATGGCAACTGTTTCCATACGTTTTTAGCCTCCTGTAAATCAACCGATTGCTAGGTGCCATAGCCGCTGATGTGAGCCTGAAAGAAACCCGAAAGCCATGCTGATTCCTTGAAAACGCTGTGAAGCGGCAACAAGACGCAGATTAGTCTTCGGCTTTGTTTAAAGAGGGGAAAGAACTTGGCGACGCCGATAAGGAAGGCTACTGGAGGAAGCCTGGCTACTACAGACAAGTCACGCTTGTCCCTGTGCCGTACATAGTGTGCTCCGAAGCCCCACCAGCGGTATTCAATCCAGAGGCGCTTCCAAGTTTCTTTGTAAATCTCAAAATATACCGCGTCGCTGGTTGACAATAACCAGCCGTTTTTTCTGAGCCTGCTGAGTGCTTCGGTGTCTTCTCCGGCTCCCTTTATGTTGCTGTCGAATCCCCCAGCGGTCTTTATGGCTTGCGTGCGGTATATGGATCCGCTTGTACCAACGAGTTTGGAGGGAGCTTGCATTATGTTGATGGCGCGACTGTTTTCAAGCAGAGCAACAGGCTTGGCACTTTCTATGAACCCGTAGCGGGCTTTGGCTGCGCCCACTTTTGGGTGTCCCTGCATGAATTGAACTTGTTTTTTTATGTGGTTCGGCGGAAGTTTTGTGTCTCCGTCAACCCAGACTATGTACTCGCCGAGCGCTTTTTGCACGACAAAGTTTCTTGCAGGTCCGAGTCCTTTGCAGATGTTATGGTAAATTTTTGCCTGCAGGTGAGATCCGTTAACGTAACGTTTTATGATTTCCAGCGTTTTATCATTGCTTTCGTCGACGACTATGAGTTCTAATTGGTCCAGCGGTACGTTTTGATTCATGATGCTTCTTATGGCGTTTTCAATTGTGTTCTCGTTGTTTTTTATGCAAAGACCTATTGTTGCCAAAATGTTTGATTTTGTTACCGTATTCGAGTCGTCGTTTTTTAGCAACTGCTCTTTCAGCTTAGTTGTTTTGTGCATTGTTAGCGGACCAGCAAAAGAGCCTTTAATTAAGAGGAAATGGTTAGTGACCCATGAGTAACTTCGCTTGATAAATCAAAGAACTTCTCTGTAAATCGCAATGTACTTGTCCACGATTTTTGTCCAATCGTGATTTTCTCTGACGTACTTGTAGGCGTTCTCGCCTATCTTTGACCTTAGTTCGGAATCTTGCAGCAAAAGCTGAATTTTTTCAGCCAAATCCTTCGCATCCAAAGGTTTTGCCAGCACTCCTGTTTCGTTGGGCTTTATAAATTCGCGGCTAAAAGGAAAATCAAACATTGCAATAGGTCTCTTGCAGGCCATTGCTTCCAGTGCAGCGATGAAGGGTCCGACTTCTACAACGCTCGGGAGAACTACCACAGTCGCCATAGATACCTGTTTGATTAAATGGTCATAAGGCACATAGCCATGAAGTATGACTCTGCTTTGCAAGCCGAGCTTGTGTATCTTCATCTTTATTCTTTTTTCGAGTGGTCCTCTCCCGAAAATATTTAAGAGCAAATTTGGAAAAGTTTTAGTCAAAATCTCGAAAGCATCTAGAAGATACATTATTCCTTTGGTGGATATCAGACGACCATGAAATGCAATTGAAAGGCATTCTTGTTCATGCCGTAAGGTTCTTTCTTCATGTTTTTGGTTGGTTTCGTTAGTTGCATTTTTAATTTTATCAAAATCTACGCCGTTATAAATCACTGAGGTTTTTTTCAGATTAAGTTTTTCGCCGCTTTTCTTCAAATAATTCAACGTGGAGTAGCCGGGAACTATCAGGTGTTCGCTAAATTTGAAGCATGCATCCATCAGAACTTTGTTTAAAGGATATGCCATAACGGCGATGCTGAAATTGCCTAAGGTCCACTCCTTAGCAGGCAAACAAAGAAACTCTTTCATCTCGTGCAAAGCGCTGTGGTGACAGGTGGCTATGAATGGTTTTCCAATTCGACTTAAGTACTCAGCCTCCATCGCAGACGACCATGGATTTACACCATGCACTACAGAGCATTCATCGAACAGCTTTCGCATGGCTTTTAAGTTTTGAATCTGGAACCAAAAATACTTGGGAGGGACGCTGACATATGGTAATCGGACGATTTCCAAATGGCTGTTGGGTTTTTCAACCTGCAACCGTGGAGATTTTCCGCAAATCACAACAGTGTGTATTCTCTTTTTGGAAAGGTTGTAGGCTAAGTCGTAGCAATGAATCCCTATTCCGCCAATTTCAAAGGGAGGGAACTCGTGAGATACCAAGGCTACCTTAAAGTTGTCCATCTAAACCCTTCAAAACAAATCCGTTAAGAGCTGAGAGCCTTCAGCCGAGGAAAGAAATTTCAAGCTACGTTCGATTCTACTTGCGCAAGTCATCCAAAATATCGCTTACTTCTGCCTTGATGAATTCTTGGTTTGATTCAAGCGTCAACAAGGTATTAATTGTTTGGAAATGCAGATTTTCAGCCAATTTTCTGTAAACATTCCTTTTAGCCCATACACGCTGTTGATTTGAACCGGGTCGTCTATCAAGAATAATGCTTAATTGAGTATCTGCAAAAAACACTTTCCGAGGCACGGGAATGGTGCGTAACATCAGCGCACCAAACTTTGAAGTGAAAAGGTTAGAAACCATCAGTTCCATTATCAAATCGTAAGCGTAACGGTCACAAATCACAATTTTTCCCATGAAAAGTGGGACTCTAACCTTGAGAAAAGCGGTGAACTGGAAATCGAGGAAGAGCACAAACCGAAAAAGAATGGCAAGTTTTCTTCGGACCTTTTCAGGCGCCTTTTCAAGCGGGTCCATCCAGTCTCCTTTTTTGACTTCAGTCCAAAACCCGAGGATGCGGGTTACCCCGAGGAACAGAAAAAGAAACATCGGTCGGCTGCCAGCCCAAACGTACTTTACCGGAAAACCCTTTTGCCGAAAGTAACCTGCAAGACATTTGGCATGTGTGGTTTTTCCTGATCCATCTACGCCGGTAAAACATATCAAAGTGCCTTTCTTCAAATTTACGTTGCCACCGTCATGAGGAGCCGCGCGTTTACCTTACAATGCGTTGAGCAATTCTTTTAACTCTGCTTCGTCCAGTCCGTACTTATTTTCCATCGCCCTGAACCTATCGAGAACCTGCTTCCAGAATCCATCGTCATAGACAATTCTGCCGTAGCACACAGCGTCAAGGGCAACTAACCTGAGGTCTGCAAGCCACGTGAGAAATTCCTCTCTCAGCAGCACAGACTTGGCTGTATGCCCATGCAGAGAGGTGCATCGTTTAGCATAAGTGACCTTCGGAAGTTCAGGATTTTATGCGGGATGCTGGGAAATTCTGGCGAGCTTTTTCCAGGCAAATTGCTGGCGATCACGGTTACGTCTATGTCGCTTTCTGGTTTTGCGCGGCCTTTTGCTCGGGAACCAAGAACGATAACTGTATGTAATTTGACATTTCTCTTCAACAGAATTTTCACGTATTCTTTTAGGCCTGAAGCCACGTCGCGACCTCTTTGATCGAAGCCAAAGTTTGCCTGGTCAATTAGACGTGGTTTCGTTGGGTGCTTTTTTGTGAGTGCTTTGCCGATTCGATTTGGCAGTTTTCCAATTGAGGTGTAAGGGACCCTTTTCCAGCTGTATTTTTGAGACAACCTGTGTTTCACTTGTTCTCGAATTTCGCTCATTATTGAAGTTGCGGTCTGGTTGACACCGTTCATCTGGCAGTACCTGATTTTACGTTAAACCTGCAGGTTTGTTAGTCTTTCTCTGAAGAGCGCAAACAGCTCTTTTGCTTGCTGTTCTCTTGACGTTCCTGCTACCACGCCTTTGAGGTTTTTTAGGGTACTTATGTAGTCTGCTGCTTCTGCGGGCTTATAGTAGCCTGCTGCTAGGACGCTTATTGCAAAAATTGTGGCGGTGGAAAGTTCTGACGCGGCTTTTTCGCATTCTTCTCTTGAAGGGTTCATTTGGAAGCCTGCTTTGTTGAATTGAGTGGCAACTACAACGCTGTTCAGGTCAACGTTCCATTCTTTGAATTTGTTAACGAGATATGGGAAGTTTCGGGTGTTGAATCCAGGCGTTATTCCGCGCTGTTGGATGTACGAAATGTATGATTTGAAGAGCCATTCAAAGTTTAAAGCTAATGCCATGTCTGTGATTACTTCATGAAGCAAAACTGACTCTAAGTTTGCTTTCTTTCCTGCTACCGATTTTATTCTGGAAATCTCGTAGCCTAAGTACGTTTTCATGAGTCCTTTGGGGCTCATCATAGCCACGGCGGATAGTCCTCCAAACAGTGTCTTGATATCTCCGGATGCAATTATTTGATTGACAAACCTTTTAGCTAAACCTGGAGTCCCAGTTTGCGTGGCAATTCGCACATATTCAAAGGCATACGGAACTATCGCGTAGAGTTTGACTTGATTGAGTTCTTTTCTTTCGCGCAGCACTTTCAGGATGGATAGGGTGACGTCACTAACTGAGAACATGAATCCGTTGGCGCCGTTTTTTATGGCTGCCATGACCACGTCAGCTTTGGCTGAGGGTGAGTCTGGAATTTCGCTTCTGCTTCTGGCTCGTTCCTGAGATAGGTGGCTTATTCCGTGGAACGGATTGTCGCCTACGAGCAAGAGTTTTTGGTTATCGCTGCTCATTGCTCTTTGCCTCTTTCCAGAACTTGCTCGATAAGAACATCGACTAAAGCTGCGCTGCTGAAGCTTGGCTCGCATTTCAGGTCGTTTATTATGGAATTGATGAAGTGATGGTTTTCTCGGAAGTATTCAGCTTCGCCGATGGAGAAGGGAACGTTGTCTTGGAGGTTGTGCCTGTAAAATTTTTGCTGAGTCCCACCGTTTTCAGTTAAGAATAGTCGGTCATCGTTTACTTCGATTCTGCCTTTGTTGCAGTCAACGACCAGCCCAAATTCGGGCATTCGGTAGTTGGACATGCTTTGAGATACATCAATTTGTCCGCATAGACCTTCTTTGTTGGCTACCATGAACTTGATAGCTTTTTCGGAGCCTGCTTCGCTCCTCTGTATGGACAAAACTTCGGTTGCCTCAAGGTCGCCTAAAGTCCACAGTGCCAAGTCAATTACGTGACATCCGAGATCGCGGAGGGCACCACCTCGGTTTGCAGAGGATTTTGATTGTTTCGTAAGGCCAAGGAAGTCGGATGAATATGCATATGCCTTGAAGGAGACTGGTTCGCCGAAGTCTCCGCTCTGAACGAGGCTTTTTGCTTTTCCGAAAACTACGTTGAATCTTTTCATGTAGCCGACCATGTTGATGCCGCCCGCGCTTTCGGCGAGGTTGCATAAATCGTTTGCTTGAAGCGGATTGGACGCGAGCGTTTTTTCGACGAACACGTTGCGGGCTATGCCTTTTTCGTACAGGTTCTTAACTATGGGAGCATGCGACGAGATAGGAGTGGTAACATAAACGGCGTCAAGATTTAAATCAGAAAGCTTCTCAAGGTCATCAACTATGCCGATTCCAGTTGTCTTGAAGATCTTCTTGAAGAGCCTCTTCATTAATTGACTTTTGTCGCAGAGTGCAACTAATTTGACTTCGGGCATCACGTTCAAGAGGCTTGCGTGCAATAGCCCCATTTTTCCCAAGCCAATAACGGCAAGCCGCAGTTTTCTTTCAGTCAAAATTCAGTTCACCAAGCTAAATAGTGAAACCTTCCAAGCGGAATTTCCCAAAGCCGTGTTTAGGGCTTTATGTTTTAAACCAGATTAAGTTAGTCGTAAAAACTTTTTGAACATGCGTCTAATATGTCGTTTCCAGCAAAATTCTCCTCAAGATGCTAAACCCATGGGTTGCCTTCAGTTTTTTCACGCCTAACCGTACCCTATAGTCTATGTCTACTTCTGCGATTGTAAATCCTTTTCTTTCCACTTGATGGTTCAGTTCGACTTCAACATCGAACCCTTTCGATTTTACAGTCCAATCTTTCAAGATTTCTGCTCTGATAACTCTCAGTCCCGATAGCGGATCACGCAGTTTGACGCCGTTAAGCATGTTGTGGGTGAAGGCGATAAGTCGGTTGCCGAAGTAGAATATGTTGCACAGGGCTTTGGTGTCTAAGTGACCGTTGAACCTGTTGCCGCACACCATGCCTACGTGTGGGTCTTCTTCAAGTATTCTGATCATTTCAGGAAGGTACTCTGCAGGATACGTGTAATCCGCGTCGGTAATTATAATGTAGTCAACTGCTAGATCTGTGCACTCAACAGCCTTAGCGATTGCGTCACCTTTGCCAAGCCCATCCTGATAAAGTATATCCGCGCCCATATTCTTGGCAACTTCAACGGTGCGGTCAACGCTTTGGCCATCAACCACAAGAACCCGGGGCGAGTCAAGATGCTGCCTAAGCTCAGCTATTGTGAGTCCAATGCCTTCCTCTTCGTTCAACGCTGCTATAATAACTTGCGTTGAGCGCGTACCCTCTCCTTCTTTCTCCATCTGCAGTACTCGCCTTCGTCCTTAGTCTGAGTTTATCAGCGCAACTCCTATATAAATGGTTATGGAAAAAACTTCTAGAACAATTCATGGTTCTAAACATACCTTGCAGAACACTTAACCTTCAATTTCTGCTTCCGAAAAGGCAAAACCCAAGAATTTGAATAATTACAATTAATCAAATCCCTCTTTGACAAGAGCGGAAAAGAAACGTCACAATCACTATTCAATTTTCAATTGGCTGGAGTATTCCCCATTCTTCAAAAGATGTATTAAGTATCCATATAAGCATTTAGGAATAATCAACTGGAACACACTTCTATAGAAGAGAGAAATTAGCAATCTAAAAGGATATTTGGAATAATCAATTGGATTTTAGATGAGGAAACCTTCTGGACTTTACAGAAGCAGAGTCTAAATGATTAACGGTTAGGCTAACATTCAGAAAAAAGAGGTCATTTTCCGAAAAACTTGTCTAATTTTTTTGGCGCTTTCTGTAAACCTTCACAGTGCCAAACGCTGCAAAGCCTGCACCTATAGCTGCTAGTGTTCCAAATATGCTCTCAGGCAACACGAAAATGGTTGCCGATGCTATCGATGCTGAATGTAATACTTTGTTGTAAGCTCCAACAACCTGCACATAGTAAACTCCTACAGCTGTTATAGAAAAGTCGATTGAACCTGATTGAGAAGCGGTCAGATGAGACACATCTACAATAGTGTTTCCATCAGGGTCGAAGGCTTGTATTTCAACCTCGGTATTAGCAGGAGACTGAGTCCAAAAAACCCAAATATGGGTACCTACAGAGCATTCTGTGATGTCAAGACCAGTCCCAGCTGAATTGTCTTTATTGTGAACAGAAGCAGTTGTTGCAAGCGGAAGTGCGCTTGCTAAACTTGTTCCCAAAATAAGAGCCATAACACATAGCACAACTACTGGAATAGCCTTCTTAGTCCTCATTTTCCTTTCTCTCTTCTTATCACTGTTGTACGCATGTACAACAGCAACTTACACTTATAAATTATTATGGAACCCTGCAAGCTTTTTTCTAGATGACTGTTCCTTCCTAAAACCCCGCAAAACTTAATCAGTCATTTTCAAAGAAGTCAAGTTGTCAATTTTAAAAGCCTTTCAGAGAATACCGCTATTCAAACAAGATTTTCGATGACTGAAACGCACAAAACAAAAACAACCGTTGCACCAACCAAAGAGCAGCATCACGATAGCCTCAGAGAGATTTTGAGGAGGCAAGATGATTTTGCCGCATCAGAAATGGATGAAGACAAAGCAGTTTAAGCAAACATACCCAACACTTACATAACCAAAAAGGAAAAGAAGAATGCGTAGCCGCTTTCTAGTCTTTCTTGCGCTTTCTGTAAACCTTCACAGTGCCAAACGCTGCAAAGCCTGCACCTATAGCTGCTAGTGTTCCGAAGACGCTTTCAGGGAGCACAAACACTGAAATGCCAGCAACAAAGGTAGTGAATAAGTGATAAGAAGGATATCCATCGAGAACAATGTAATAGTTGCCGGGCAGACTAGCTACGAACGATGGGATGCCTGACTGCGAAGGAGTAAAAGGACCCCAACTGCCCAACATGCTTCCATCTGGCTTGTAAACGGTAACATACACAGTTCCCGTAGAAGGAGGCTGAACACCTTCCCAATAGATGTAAACAGTGCTGCCTACTGTTACCACACCGCTTACATCAGCTATATTCACGCCAGCCCATGCCTTTGAGACACTTGAAGCAGTGCCCGTTGGGTTCCTGACTTGAGCATTGGTAATGCTTACAAATGAAGCGAGAGCTATCGCACATAGTATTGCTACAGCTACTGCCTTTCTAATTCGCATCGTCGCTTCTCCTTTCTCTTCGTATCACTGTTGTACACATATGCAACAGTTTACACTTATAAATCTTGATGGAACCTGGCAAGTCCTTTTCTAGAGGAATGTTCCTGTCTACGTACCGAAAAACTTGATCATTCGTTTTCAAAAAGGTCGTTTTTAATCTTGAAGTGCCTGTCGAGACTATCGCGGTCTAAACAAGCCCTTCTGGTGCCTAATCAAAACCACACCTACCACGCACAAAGCGACAACAGCAACACCAACCCAAAGTGCTACAGTTAGGATAGCTTCAGTGAGGTTTTGTGAGGGCGAAGCTGATTGCACTGGTGAAGAAGTCGGAGTAGATGAAGCATTTTGCTGAGGCACCAATGTAGGAAAAGCAGTTAGAAAAGGAGCAGGGGTTAGGTTTGATGTGGGTGTAGGGGAAAATGTCGCAGATGGGCTAGGCGTAGGAGTAAATGTTGGGTTGACTGTCGGCGATGAGCTTGGAGTCGGCACGTCCGTTGGGGGTACAGTAGAAGTAGGCGTTAGCGAAGGTGACGCCGTAGGACTAGGTGTCTCTGCCGGAGTTGGTGCAGGTGAGGCCGTGGGAGACGTAGTCGGAGAAGGGCTGAAGGTTGGGGAGGGTGAAGGCGACGACGAAGAAGAAGGTGCCGAGTCAAGGATAACGCGGTCAACGTAGAAAGTTTCAGGTGCATTAAAGAAAAAGAACCCTATCTCATTTACGGTTGATAAGCTCGGATTTCCAAACGTGTGCAACGATTGGAGATCCAAAACAAAATGAACCCAGCCCGTAGAATTGTCCATAAACGTCATCCAAAATTGATCGCCATTGTTGGGAGCTCTGAGAGCTACCTCCACGGTGCTGCTTGAATTGGAGCCGTAGAACCAGAAACACAAGTAATCGTAACGAGACCAGTTTTGATTAGGGCCAAAATCGTGTCCAACTTCGACGTAGGCATAGTTTCCAGCTGTAACATTCATAAGAAGACTGGATGAGCCATTCTGAACGGGTGAAGTTGACGGCAAGATTGTAATACCAACGCTTCCGCTGCCATATCCTCCAGAACCCCAAAAACCAAAATTGTCATCAAACAAGACCAAGGGAGAATTCTCCACGTAACTGTTGTCAATCTGGGAAAAAGCAACACCCACAAGGGAGCCGACAAACAAAACAGAAAATACGAAAACAAAAAAACACTTAAACTTCAACAATCGCCCTCCCACTTTTAAACAGTTTCACCGGAATCCCACCATGATCATTTCATTGCTTGGGGACTTACGTGAACCAGTGGACGCCGAATTCTGAAAAGAGATCCATTGAACCGTAGTCAATGCAATTACGTTTGCGCCAGCGGGAACATTAGCTAGTGATCCACCTGATGGCAGGGGTGTGTTTCCAGAACTTGCTCCGCCGCCCCCATGAGGTGGCGCTCCTGCAGCTCTAGGTTTGGCGAGAATTGTTCTCTTCCGCCAATAGAGAATGGCTGCACTTATCGCGATGACTACTCCTACAGCAGCTACGACAACAACCGTGTTGACGGGAAGACCCAAAATGGTCTGCGAAGAATCAGGTGACGAATTTGCGGACGGAGTAAGAGTTGATGTTGCAGACGGCTCAGGCGTCTCGGTGTATGTGGCTGACGGAGTGGGTTCAACTGTTGGAACTGCACTCGCGGGTTCAGGTGAAAAGCTTGGGGAAGGGGTTGGAGTTTGATTTGCAGTCGGGAAGGGCGTCACAGTGGGCGTGGGTGACGAACTGGGTGAAGAACTAGGTGAAACCGTCGGAACCGCACTCGCGATGTCTAGAATCACTCGGTCAATATAGAAAGTGGCTGACCCGTTGAAGAAAAAGAACCCTAACTGCGTAATATTCGAGAGACTCGCATTTCCAAAGGTATTCATGGAGTTCAGCGGCTGAACGAAATGAGACCATCCAGTGAAATTATCCAAAAAAGTAACCCAGAACTGGTTGTAGCTGTCAGGTGCAGCAAGAGCAACCTCGACGGTTTCTCCAGAATTTGAACCGTAAAACCAGAAACACAAATTAGAGAACATATCCCAATTCTGAGCGGAACCAAAAACATGACCAACCTCAAAAAAGGCGTAGTTCCCTTCCATAAGGTTGACTTGAAGACTCTGATTTCCACTCTCCACTACAGCCGTTGACGAAGCAGTGGAGACGCCTACACTACCGTTTCCATATCCGCCGGAACTCCAAAAACCAGAGTTGTCATCATACAGCACCGTGGGGTTATTTTCCTGATAGCTGTTGTCGATTGCAGAGTGCGCTGCGCCAACAAAGAAAAAAATCGTAAACACTGACAAAAAGGCAAGTGCGAAAACTCCCCTCCACGCTTTCATTTTTATGTCCCTTTAACCCTTGGCGCAATTAAGCCCCTAACAGTTTCTATTCTCTGATGTAATTAAACTTATTTCCAACGGCACACACATCGAACTCATCATCAGCTTTCTGCAAGCCAAAGCGCGCGCACACGCCGACGTATAATGGAGCATAGCGCTAGCCGTGTAAGCAACGGTGGACATGCAACCAGAACCATTCCTAGCTGTCATCCCACGATAAGAATTAAATCTGAACAAAGCCCTGTTCATGAGCCACCTTCAAATTTCGCCTTTACCCATTCCTTGAAGAAAATGTCCGGCAGGTAATAGTTGCCGTCCAACTTTTCAACTGTACCAATTTTCACTAACTGGTTTACTGCCCTTTTCACATGAGAGGCTGACTGCAATCCATATTTCTTTATCCACGCCAACGCATAAATCAATGGCACCGAACTTTCCAAGCTTAACGCAATCACCAGTCTCCGCTGAGACAGCGTCATCGAATCCCAAATTCGCAAGAAAAGGTCATTGTGCAGACTCAAAATGTTCTCAACCGCTCTCTTCATGTCCAATTCCCCGACCACACCTTTTTCACAGGCTATATTCCACAATTCGTGACACAACTGCTGAGTAAAATAAGGGTGCCCATCCGTGAACGAAAGAATAGAATCCACAATAGAAGGATCAATTCTTATCTGCGTTTCAACAAACCGTGAAAGTATGAAACTCCTGAACTCTGGCACGGGTATTTTCCCCAGCGGAAAAGGCTTAGCAAACCTGTAAAATGGTTCATTAACATTTTCAAACATTTGCTCAATAATGTGCCTCTTACTTCCCATAAAAACGTAAGTGGAAAACTTGTGATGCTGGAAGCTAGCTCTCATCAGCTTCTCCAAGCGAACTCCATCAAGATTCGTAATCTCCTGAAACTCATCAAAGAACACGACCAGACGCATCCCTTTTGCCTTAGCCAATTTCTCTGGCACATCTAAAACCTCAGACAATTCCTTCTCACCCAAACCCTGCGACTCCCTAGTAAAACGCACTTTCACGCTTCCATCTGAGCTTATCGTTAGTTCAGGTCGCACACCTGAAAGAGACGACTTTAAGAAATTTAGAACCTTATCCATCGTGTCATAAGCTGGAATCACAGATTTTTCTATTAACTTGTTGACTAAGTCGGCTTCGGAAACGCATCCATACAAGTCGATAAACGCTGTAAGGACACTCTTCTTCTGCAGCTGATCCAAAACTGCCATTGCTAATGAACTTTTACCGTACCTTCTAGGAGAGTAGAGGAGGATGTTTTGCCCGCTTGTTAACTCTTTAGTCAACAGGGAGAGTTCGGCTTTTCTGTCCGCGAAATCCTTGCCTGAGACTATTCCGCCATATTTGAAGGGATTAATTTCTGATCACCTACCAAAGCATACGTGTTTTATACATGAGTGTATAATACACCAGTGTACAATGGCGTTCCTCCAGTATTTAACAGTATTCACCCAACCTGCAAAACCGAACAACAAATTATACACCACTGTATTATACAGCACTGTACAAAATACACTTCACCCAAACCTCACAGCCCCCGAAAGCGCGCCACACTAAGCACCACCAATTCTTCTACCCGATGCTCAACTAGGAGCGCCCAGACAGAAGTGACATCTGCATCGAACTCAACGTAGAACGCTACAACCTACGAAAAGACGGCACCATAGGCGTACCTTAGCCAAATACATTAAGGGAGCCGCGTTAAAGGCAACGCCAACCTCACCCATCTAAGAAGCCTTCTGCAAGCCTTTCAGGTCTTCCTTATACTCGTCCAGAGTATATGGAACATGAATCTTCCTTTTCTCTGCCTCCACAATCATCTCCCAAACAGACACACCGCATTTCTCGGCAGCCTGCCAAAGCGTTATTTTGCCCTCCTCATAATCTTGGAGACCTCTTTCAATCTGCCACTCCTTGGCTGCCTTCATCAAGAACCTGCGGATGACTGTGGATCTATCCATGCCTTCTTCTCTGGAGATGTCGTCTATGACTCTTGCAAGGTCTTCCTCGATTCTGGTGGTGAACGTTACGGGCATCCATTCAAACCTCCACGTATTAAACATATTCAATTTAATACTAAAGCTTTCTGCAAACAAACCAAACTTAAGGAAAACACCAAAAAACACGCAATCCCTCCGAAGAAAATAAATAATTGCTTTACAATTATGTTCCCAAAGGGAAACAAAACCAATGTATATAGAACAACGAGTCCAAATTCTCAAAATCGCAGCATCATCATCCTGCGGCGTCAGAGAGATAACCCATTTGCTCAAAATGAGAACCTCCAACACCATCTCAATAGTAAAAAAAATGAACGAAGAACAATTAATCAAAATAAACCACGCTCAAACCTCCAAGAAAGGCAGACCCAAAAAAAGCATCACAGTCACTCCTTTAGGCTACGAATTCCTTGACGCATACAACAAACTAAAAACAAAGCCCCTCAGAGCAAGAAAAGAAGACTTAGCACACGCCGCAAAAGACGCAAGGTACGCTGATCGACTTGTCGAAAATGGTCATTCACCCTTTCAAATTTTCTTGGAGTTGAACACAATTGCCAGCAATATTAAGAACTCTTCAGAGAATCACCCGACTATTTGAGGAAAACCAAATCGACTACATGATAATAGGCGGCTACGTGCTGCCCTTCTACGGAAGAATCCGAACAACAGTCGACTTACACCTCGCGGTTGCAGTCAAAACCCAAGCAAAATTCGACGCCCTAATCAGTCTCCTAAAATCAGCCGACTTTGAACCAACCATCTGCTCTCCAAACAACCCCCTAATAATAGTAGTAGACCGCAAAGAACGAATAGAACTAGAACTCTGGACCAAACCCGATGGATTAGAACTCAACAAAGAAACTCTACAAAGAAGACAAAAAGCCAAGCTAAGCGACGATTTATCAGCATGGATTGTTTCACCAGAAGACTTCATCATCACCAAGCTAGCCCGACCAGACAGAGGCGCTATAGACGAACAAGACGTCAAAAGCGTACTCATCCGACGAGCAAACAAACTAGACACCCCATACTTGGAAAAAAGAGCCCAAGAAACCGGAGTCCTAACCATTCTAAACACAATCCAAAGCTCAGAAGAATAAACGTGTGCCAAACCACAAATTATTTTATCCTCTGCTCAGTCGGCACCAAAGGTGCTTACGCGTACTTTTTCTCTTTGTAACAGTACCATCGCTGATACTGCGGAATATAGGTCAGGGGACTGCCGCAGGAAGGACAGGGAGGAGTTGAAGGCGCAGGCGGCGGAGGCGGAGGCGGATACGCGACTGCAGGCTGCGCCTGAAAAGAACGCTCAGCAGCCACCGCTTGGTTAATGGCGTTAACCCAGTCTTCATTCTTGGACCAACCGCTCCCAAAAATGTACGAGTGCACAGGTTTCTGCCCAAAACTGCAGTTCCCAACCCTCAGAAAAGCAGAACCCATCTTCCTCGCAGCCTCAACAACAGTAATCTCACGCAAAGAAACAGCGTAGCTTCCCTCAGAATTGACCAAGTCATCTATGTCGGCTTTGGAAACGGATTTTTCAACTGCCCGCGCAGCCAAAGCGCCACCTAACACCCAAGCAGCTGACCGGGAAGCCCCACCTTTAGAGACGTAGACTAATCTGCGGTTCGTAAGAATCAACGTGCCCACCTCAGCGAAAGCACCCGCCCGCAAACCCACCGTCGGAGGAGCATCCGAAATATAAGCCTTAACCCCTGCCTCCTGCCGAAGAACCACCTCAGCCTCAGACAACAAACATCGCGCTCCACCAAACCAAAAAGCCAGCAAAGCTTTAAACATAGCGAAAAACAACACACCCCAACAACGCACACACCCAAACCCATGTACCACTCAGCCACAACCACAACCCAACACAAACCAAAAAACAACCCAACCACCAAACACAACAAACCCCACAAACAAAAAAGTAGTCTCTATAGCACACCACCACAACCACACACAACAAAAAAAATATACGGGTAGGGGTCCCAAAAAATGGGAGAGCTGAAAAGCGGGCCCGGTGGGATTTGAACCCACGATCTCCGGCTCCGAAGGCCGACACCTTAATCCGTGCTAGGCTACGAGCCCACAAACCTAAACACTACACAAACGCAACTTACACATTAAAAGATTTACGAAAATTCTTATAAACCAACATATCATTAAACAGTTGGCACCAAACAAAACGGGCCGGTAGCTCAGCTTGGCTGGAGCGTTCGACTGATAATCGAAAGGTCGCCGGTTCAAATCCGGCTCGGCCCACCACACAACCCAAAACACAATTTTGCAGTTGTCAAGTGTTTTTATGAATCGCACGCAAAGCCTTGGTGTTTATGGCTATAGACGGCATCTGTATTAACGATGCTGTAACGTATAAAATCTTATAAATGAAAGGCGTTGAGATATAGTTCGGAGGATTTGGGTTTGAGCAAAGAAAACGAAATGCTAGAGGAGCTTAAAAAAATCCGTGCTTTGCTGGAGAAGCCACCTGCGCCAACTCCACCAAAAGGTCTGTGGAACGAGTTCAAGGACTTCATTGCTAAATACAAGGTGTTTGGGCTCGCGGTAGCTTTCATTCTGGGCTTGTATTTGGGTGGTCTGGTTCAAGCGCTTGTTTCTGATTTGCTGTTGCCTGCTATTGGATTGGCTGTTCCTGGGATGGCGGATCTTGCTACGTTTACTGCTGGTGCTTTCACGGTTGGGCATTTTCTTGTTGCGTTGATTACGTTTGTTATTGTCGCGTTTGTGGTGTTCCTTGCGGTGAAGGTTGCGAAGCGTTGGGGTATGGATTAGGCTGTTTGGTGTGTTGCGGTTTCGCGGATGTAGCTGGATGGTAGGAATGTGGCTGGCGTTTTTGTGGCGCTGGCGTTTTCCTCTTTTTTGTTTTTGTAGTCTTTTAGGCCTTGTGTGATGAGGTGTTCGATGAATGTGCTGCGTTTTTCTCTTCCGCGGGTGTTTTCGATTTCTCGGAAGAGTTTTTGGTCCATGGTTATGCTGATGTTGTGCTTCACGGTTGTAGCCTCTTTACGCGTTGTATATTTGGTATACTGAAAAGCTTTATTAGCTTTACTGAACAAACAATCAGCAGGCGAAAAATATGAAAACTCTGCGCATAAGCGACGATGCACACCAAAAACTCACAGGTATGCTGGGCGAGATAACAGCGCAAACCATGAAGATGCAGACTTACACGGATGCCATAGAGAATCTGCTCAGCCAAAGCGTCACTTTGCCACCTGAACTCCTCAACGAAACCCAGAACTTCATCGACAACAACAAACAACTTGGCTTCACCACACGAGAAGAATTTATCCGTGATGCCATAAGGTTCAGGCTGCGTTTTCTGCAGGAACCTTACGAATGCATTGAAGTTCCGAAGGAGGAATATGAGAAACTGCAGCAAGCCATAACCGATTTAGATACGGAGTTTCTGAGTGTTGACGACTTTTTCGGCCAACAAATCAAGGCTTTGCTGGCGAAGCATGCAGAATGGACAAAACAGAAAGAAGCATACGAAAAAAGATAGATGTTCTGAGCTGACACTGCTGCGAATTTTTCGCTATAGCCCCCTTATATATACTATTAATAGGTTCTGGGGGGATTCTGTCAACTCTGTGAGGTTTTTGGGGTTCATGTCAACTTTCGAGGGATACAGATTTTATCACATCCAAATTTTAGGTTTTCAAGATATTACGCAGGAAATCTTCAATGTTTTTTAATGAAGAAGTTATTCCATACAATGATGGAATGGTTACGCTAACTCCTGCGCCTTGTCCAATGTTAACTGGTTGAAAACGAGCACAAACAGATACAACTTTGCCATTCTCTTGTAGAATCAACGGACCTCCACTGTTTCCATAATTTAACGCTTTGTCAATAACATAGCACTTAGGGAATCCACCGACAAATATAGGTCCTATAACATCGTAGTGTGAAGAAATCACGGCAGATGTTGTTCTCGGACAATAATAGTGAACGCCAATTATAAGTGGACCATTGACTTGAACATCAATTTTAGGCAAAGGATACCCAAATGAATAGACCTCGATTCCTTCGGGAGGCACTTCAAACTCGATTTCAAGAAATCCGAACCCATTTTTTCCTTTAAAAGTGTTAGTGTCCTTTACCTTGGCAAAATCTGCTTTCAGCAGGGCTAAATCAAATTTGACCCACTCCTTTACTAGCGTTAAGCCAACAATTTGAGGAGGGGGAAATATATCAGGTTTTGTCAATCTAAGTTTTGCAGGGTCAAAAAATTTCTCAGTAGCATCTTGCTCATATGTTAAGACATGCCTTGCTGTAATAAAATAACCATCTTCACTTACAAAGAAACCTGTACCATAAGGGGTTGGAAACTCCCTGTACTCTGGCTTTGGGTTTGGAATTAAAACAGCATATGTTGCATTTTTTGTTCTAGCTAATGTTTTTGGTATCATTTGGATTCGTCACCTTGTTTAGTTCTTATTGGTTTGACTTGAATAATAAGTTCTCCGCCTTCTGCCTTTAAAATCCTTTAGTTTGTCATATTCGGTTAATCAGAATTGTTTGATGATACTTTGGGGTATGGTGATTCTGAGGGATAATTTTCCTGTTGTTGCTACTGTTAGGGTTGAGGTTTCGCCCATTTTGCGAGCAACAAAAGTATCACCCGAAACTTAACTGGATGATTTATCGCCCATTAAGTTACCAGAGCTAATCTGCATGGAATTGTGCTGGCTTTTTGTCTGATCGGTAAGGTTCCACAATGTTGAGTGTTGAAAAAGAAGTTGGGTGGCTATTTTTTCTGTTGTTGCTTTTGCCATTCCGCTTTGGTTTGCTGGATGATGGCTTCGATGCTCTTTTGCTCAGAAAAAATATAGCCTCTTTTACAAAACAGCAATCCAAAACTCAAATAAAACGAGGGAAATTTTTGAGATTCAAGATTTATGGTTTTCCTTTTTGTTTCCGAATGTTCCTTGGATTTTCTTGGTTGCGAAAGTGATTGCGAGGATGGCTATGCCCGTAAGAACTATTGTTCCGCCTGGTGCTGAGTTTATAATTAAGGATAGGAGGAGCCCAGTTGTGACAGTCAATAGCCCTATGATGGGTGATAGGATGACGGTTTGTCTGAAAGACTTTGCAATTTGAGTGCTCGTTAAGGCGGGCAAAACCAGAAGCGAGGAGACCAGCAGGATTCCAACTATGGGTATTGCTACGATCACGACGATTCCTGAGAGGACGCTGATTAGGTAGTCGAAGAACCATGTTCTGATTCCTGCGGCTCGGGCTTGGGTCTCATCAAAAGTTACGTACACTATCTCTTTGAAGAACAGAAAGATTATGCTCAAAGTAACCGCGGCAATAGCAATCGCAATAGTGATTTGACCGTAATCTACGAGGAGAACGCTTCCAAAAAGCAAACTTTCAAGGCTGATGCCGAATCCTCTGGCAACGCTTATCAAAACGATGCCACCAGCAAGACCAAGTTGAAGAAAAACGGCTATCGCCGCGTCACTCGAGATTCTTGTGGAGCGGATCGCCTTCGTGATTCCTAATGAACCCAAAACCACAGTTACCCCTGCAACCCACAATGGTATAAAGTTCAGATAGTAGCCCAAGGCTATACCTCCGAAAGCCGTATGAGCCAAACCGTCTCCGATGAGCGACATTTTCTTCAAAACTATGAATATGCTAAGTATGGAACAGAGCATTGCGATTATTATGCTAATGATGAAGGCGCGTTGTACGAAGCCTTCTTGAAGCAGCGACAGCAATGAGTTAAGGATGATCATCATGGTCCATAATCTCGACTGGATGATTGTACATTTTGTGAATTTCGGTGCTGGCGTGAAAATCAGCGTTTTCCCCGCAGAAGAACTGATTCCTGTTTATGCAAAGAACCCTGTTTGCAATTTTTGTTATCACGCCTATATCATGAGAGCACAATATGACAGTTATTCCTGTCTCTTTGTTGAGACGCTCCAGCGTGTTGTAGAACTCAGTTTTCGAAGTCGTGTCAACTCCACTGGTTGGCTCATCTAGCAGAAGCAGTTTTGGATCAGCAACCATAGCTTTGGCGAGAAACACTCGCTGCGACTGCCCTCCTGAAAGCTGCCCGATTCTTCGGTCTTTGAGCTCAAATATCCCAAATAGCTTGAGTACTTCCTCAACTTTTCGTCTGTCTTTTGAACCTATGCCGTGGAAAAGTCCTGCCTGCGGAGTCCTGCCCAGCATAACCGTTTCGAAAACGCTGAAAGGCAAGTTTGCGTCTCTTGCCTGTGCGCTTTGGGGGACGTAGCCGACGTATTTGAGGTCCTTTGTCAAGTCTTCAGAGCCTAACAACCGCACTGTTCCAGTCGTCGGTTTTATCAGTCCAAGGATGACTTTTAGGAGCGTGGATTTTCCGGCTCCGTTTGGTCCTATGAGGGCGATGAGGTCTCTTTCGTTTACATCCAAAGTTATGCCCTCAAGAGCGACAACTCCGTTGGCATACCTGACGCCGACATCTCGAATTTCAACAACTGGTTTAGCTGCCAACGTTATCCAACGCCAACTCTATGTTTGATACAGTTTCCTGCATTAAGCTAATGTAATCCTTGCCCGCGGCTTTCTCCTCAGCTGTTAAGCCTTCGATGGGATCCATATGTATCAGTGTGACGTTGGTTTGGCTGCTGATTGACTGTGGAATTGCGGGGTTTTCAAGTGATTCGTATCCGACGTAAAGGAGGTGGTACTGACGTATTGCGTTGATGACGTTTTGGATGTCGTTTGCTGTTGGTTCCTCTTGGAAGGGTCCAGAGATTGGAATCTGGGTGAGGTTATATTGCTTAGCGAAGTATGCGAATGCTTCGTGGAACGTTATAAAGTATCTTGTTTTAACGTTCGAGTTGGTCGTTATTGCGACGATTTGGGAATTGAGGGTGTCAAGTTTAGCTTCATATATTTGCGCGTTTTGGGTAAAATATTGGCTGTCGGCGGGGTCGGCTTTGATTAAGCCTTGAAGAATATTATTGACCTGCTGTTTCGCAAGGAGGGGGTCGAGCCAAATGTGCGGATCAACGGTGCGATTGCCACTTTGAAATTCTGGTGCGACTGGAAGAAGCGTGATGTTTTGGCTTGTGTCCACCAAAACCAGTTTGGTGTTGCCAGAAGCGCTGATTGCATTGGAAAGCCACGCCTGTTCTAATCCAGCCCCGTTGTAGATTAACACGTCTGCAGTGGCGATGTTCTGTATGTCTGAGGGGGTTGGGTCAAAATCATGCACATCCACGGTCTCCGATACCAGTATAGAAGCGTTAATCTTGTCGCCGCCTACGTTTTGCGCGAAATCATACAGAGGGTAAAATGTTGCAAGCACCTTCAATCCAGAGGTGGTGGGCGAAGGGGTGTTCGTTAGATAAATGCCTGCGATAGCTCCAACGACGATTATGGCTATTACAATTACAGCTAAAACTATTTTCTTTTGCACAAATGATTTAGGCTCATCGGAGTTAATAAATTCTGCGCTTTATTTAATAATTGGGGGAGGTTCGCTTTACGTTGATTCCATCTGCTTGATATTGGCGACATAACAAAACAGACGCAGCATAACCATGCAATTTAGAAAGAAAATCTTTGAGCGCAATGTTGACTACAAAAGAACAGCATCAGACAATTTATTAGAGAAACATAGTGTTACAATGAGAATGTGGAGGCGAACTGCGTGGAAATAATTAGCTTGTCCCTTCCTGAGGAATTACTCAAAGAGTTGGATGATGTATTAGGGGAAGAACACTCTGCAAATAGGTCCGAAGTCATTAGGCAAGCTGTTCGAAATTATATTGCAGAGTACAATAGGCTTGACAATGTCAAAGGAAACGTAATTGCCACTATAACGGTTCTTTATGAGAAAACAGAGAAAAATGAAGAATTGTTCCGGGTGCAACATGAATTTGGCGATGTGATCACAGCCTATCTTCACTCACACTTGACTGAGGCAAATTGTCTGGAGGTTCTGGTAGTGAAAGGCTCTTCACAGCGCCTGAAGGATCTAATAGACGGACTGAAAGCTAACAAACCGGTGAGACAAATAAAGTTTTCAATTATGACCACCACGGACGACTTGATCTAAGCCAAAAATAACTCGCTTCCACGACTTTCTATAATGGAATTGCGGGAAACAGAATTTGATGCTGAGTTCCAAGAAACGTTGGTACTGAAAAAGAAGTTGGGGTTGCTATTTTTTCTGTTATTGCTTTTGCCATTCCGCTTTGGTTTGCTGGATGATGGCTTCGATGCTTTTTTGTTCCGATAGGTCGGCGATTGCGTTGGTCAGTTCGTACTTGATTAGGTAGGACATTTGCTGGGGTTGCAGGGGCTCGTTTGTGCCTGTCTGGTAGAGTTTTAGTGCGCGCAGCCCGAATTTCACCATAAGGTTCTGGAGTTCGGTTCTGAGGATTTCGAGTTCGTTGAAGCTGCCTTTCATGGTTTGTGAGTATTTTTCTGATTTTGTCGGGTCTGTTGTGTTATCTCGTTCGGTCATTTCGTCAACACACCAATAATGCTAACTTACTTAACTTAAGTCTCGCATATAGCTTTTCCATTTTGCACGAAGCTACGGTTGTTCGAGGATTCATTCCTGATTCAGCGTAACCTCTTCCATCGTCACGTCTTCTGAGGATTTGCCTGCGCCGTTTGGACCCAGGAACCCGAAGAACTCGCCTTCTTTAACGTTGAACGAGATGTCATCTACCGCTTTGGTTCCGTCAGCGTAAACCATGACTAGGTTGTTAACAGTAATTATATCTGACATAAGCATCTGCCTTCTTAGGCAGATATTTCAGTGGGATAAAAACGTTATGCAGCCAAGTAGCGCTATATTGGCGGTTTAGAGTGGCTAATTTCTGTTGAACCCTGCCGCATCCACTTCTCAAATTCCTTCGACGGCGGATTCTCAACGTAAAGCTGCTTCCGCCTCGACTCCAAAAACACGTTTTCAACGCCTAAAAACTCCGCTGCCGTCACCACCCTGTGCCCAACTTTGCTCGCAGCGGCATAAACTTGAGACATCCTCTGGCGCCACTGCTCATCCCTTAAAGCATGATGCTCAAGCACGATCAACGGAACGATTTCAGCCAAACGCTCAAGATGACGGAGCCCAAGCTGCAAATTCAACTCGTCAACTTTGAACCCGCCAAGATAAAAAGGCGGACCACCAACCATGAGCATCTGCGGCTTCTCTGCGACTATCAAATCAAATGTGCGCGTCGACATGGGTCCTTGAACGTCAGGCGCAAACATGAAACGTTCGCCGCCGCATTCGACTGTAGCCATGACCACCCAGCCCAGCATGGAATCCTCAGGTCCATGAGAAACAGCCTCAGAAAACCGCAACACCGTCCCCCCGTAAGTGAACGCTTTGCCGTCTGCCGTCTCCAGCTTCTTTGCGTATTTGCCACCGGTCTTCTGGAACATCCATGCCCGTTGACGCTGACTCGGATTGATTTTGTCCCTCGGATTCTTCATAATGACGGTTTTGTCTTGGTAGATTTGCCGCGCTGTTTCCCCTGCCTCTGTCCAGTTTACCAGCCAATCCGTGTAGCTGGGAGTGTGATGGTCAAAATGGTAATGGCTAATAGTCACCGCCTCGGCTTGGTCGGCAGCTTCCGCGATGGTTTTCCGCAGTCGGCTGATGGCTTGAAACTCGACGGGGTGCGGTGGCAACCCAAATCGGTAGGGGCAAAGCGATACGCCAGCGTCCAAGAGCACTTTGACGTCAGGCGTCTCCACGAAGGTGCACATGGAGCGGACTCCGAAGCTCTCGGCAGCTAATGGAGTCGCTTTGATGTGGCTGAGCATGAATTGTCACTTTGTTCTTGCAGGTGTGGATTAATATGGTTTGACCCGTTTCAGGAAGAACCACACTGTGCTGGTGATCCTGCTGTTTTCTTTTGTGGGCTGATTCTTGCTTGTTGCTCCATTCAGCTCGTCTATAACAATACTTACGATACAATATATAAAAGGGTTATCTAAACTTTAGATTCAGAATACGCATACAAAACCCAAAACCAAAATAAGCACTTCAAATTCAAATCACCCGAAAACGCGCCTTTCGCGTTACATTTTCCGCTTTTGCCCAGCGAACTATGTCTATCCTCGACTATTTTTAAGTACGGATTCTTTGCTAGGTCACAATGCAACCACAAATTTTTATAAGGCACAAACACCGAAGAAAAAACGAAAGAAAAACTTCGCACTACCCAAGTTTTGGAGCCGAAGGAGTGTGCAAGCGCGAGAGGCTCTTGGGATATCCTTTTTCGCCCAAGCAGTCCGCGCCCACACTCCTTTCTGAGCGGCAACCCGCCAAAAAATTTGTTTTTTTTATCGCCACAAAAGTCTGGAGAAAAAGAAAAAAAGAAGACCCCTAACTAACCCTAAACGAGGGACATCAAAGAAAACCTGTAAACATAGGGGAACCTCTGAAAACCTGAACCGCTCCCCGACGGCTGAGCCCAGCCTTCACTACCCTCGACAGTGCTGATGCAGCGGTCCGTTTCTTGGGTGCGCCGCCTAAAGCTTTCCCACCACTTTTTGTTGGCTATAGGTATTCGACTTTGCGCTTGTGATACCGTGTGCATTCTTTGATGATGACCCTCTTGTAGTCTGGCAAATATATCATGCCCATGCCAGCCAGCAAAGCAAGTTGCGCGGTCTGGTCAACAAGCGATTCCCTGTATTCTGGGCATCCGCCGCATTGATCGGGGAACTCGTTGAAGCACAGATGCTGTACTTCCATACTCTCCCCACGTTACTAGAGGCATACTGGATATTTAAAATTGCTTGAGCCCGCCAGCAGCAGTCTCAAACTGGAATTTCAGCCGAACGCATCTGAGCACTATCGTGGGTTACATCCAGACCTTTGACCTTAAGGTATTAAAGGTTGGTCACTCAGCTTGCACTTGGTGGGCGATGACGACTCTGGCCCCGAAGACCCTCCGGGGAGTGACTTGGATCTTGAGTGCGATTGGCAGAGACGCGTGAACGAAGTGCGTCCTTCTGCTTCAAGAGCCCGCCACATCGTAACCTTCAGGTCGAGTGAAGGGAGAACATTGCTGACGTCGTTATTCGAGTTACTGGCTGCTCCTGCGACGAGAACAGGTCATTTTTGAGAGAAATATTCAAATTAAACAAATTCAAGAAAAGAAGAAAGTCAAAAGCAACTTGGGTAGCACAATTCGATAGCAAATTTTAAATTCTCATTCAGATAATAAGCTGTTTTCAGGGAGAATTGAGGAATAATGAAGAATAAGCACAAAACAAAAACCTACTTTGCGGCATTTACGGCGTTTCTGGCGTTCTCGTTGACTCTCGTGTCCTTTGCGGCGGCAGTTGGGACAACAACTTTGACGCCCCCAAGTCAATCGGCAGGCGGTCCTGTATCCGTTGACGGCACAGGTTTTGGGGCAACAAAAGCCGTAGGCATAGGTTTCGGAGCAGAAGTAAGCGCTAGCCAGACAAACATGCCCTACTCAGGCACGGGTGCCGGTCCGTACTCAGGCAGCTTGTCTTATCGACCGATTAAACCAGGTTCATTTGTCCTGACGTCAGATACTACTGCTGGTGGTGGTGTAGTAACTGATTATACCGATAATGGAGATGGAACGCTCTCAAGCACAAGCACGTATTTTGTCGCGGGCACAATAAATTATGTAACAGGCCAATGGAGCCGTACTTCTTCGGTAGACCTCACAGACATAGCCCAGATTTACAGTGCAAAATACACTTATTACCAGTATAATGTGACTCCTGCTGCTGGCGTAACCACACTTGCCTCAGGCACCTTCACAGCCCCAATCACCGTTCCCGCTGTAAGCACAGGAACCTACACCGTGACTTCAATAGACACACAAGGAAACAAGGCAACCGCTACTCTTACCGTAATTCCTCTGGTTCCTGAGGGTTGGTCAGTCGGAGTCATGTTGCTGGTGTCAGCAGCTGCAGTCATAGTCGCCTCTCGCTACTTCCAGAAGCGCCCAAGAACAGAAAACCTCCGCCAAGCACAACTGTAGAAAAGTAAAATCTTCATTCCCTTCTTTTTTGTTGCACACACTTCTAAACTACCACCTTTGATGTTCTTTCGTAAAAAAGAGAAGAAAACCAGACTATTTTTCTTCTTCTGGATTTTCCCAGAGTTCCAGCATCTGCTTCTTTTATACCGGCTCTGGCTCCGAAGACCAACGGGATGATTGGGATCTGAGTGCGGAGCGGTGATTTGCTGACTTTCGGGTTACCATTTCACCCTAAGAGCCCTCCACCTAATATCAAGTGAAAAACAAGTTCACTCTGCGTTTCAGCCTTTAAATAAGGGAGCCATAGACTGTAGCGAGCAGCAGTCCAGGCTACTTTTCACTGTCAGGTTTCTCCCACAACTCAAGCATCTGCTTCTTCAGTTCACGACGCTTCTTCTGCAGATAAGCATAAACCGTATGATGCTGACTGCCTTCAACAATCATCTGAACCGCGTTCCTCGCAGCATCCACCTGCTCAAAAGTGCCGATCAACCCAATCGTGTGCCCGTAAACAACCACGTCAGCCTCAGTCAACTCCTCAATTGTCCGCCTTGTCTTCCCATTCATGCCGATAATTCGGCTTTTAACGCGTCTGATGTCAGATTCTGACCTGCCAAAAACAGCGCGCAGATCAACAAAATCAAACACGGTATCTTCGTTGCGGATCAATCGGAAAGCCTGCTCAGGCGCAAACCCTCTGCCAATAGCCGTAACAGCGTCTTTTGCCCTGAAAATCAGCGATGGATCATCCGCTTTCTCGTTTAACGTGATTTCCACTCCGCCATCTTCACTTTCAATCTTAAGCTCTACTTTCAGCTTCTCTTCGATTTCACGTTTCACTTTTCCTTCAGAACCCACCAGCACGCCAACTCGCTCTTTCGGCACGCGGACAAATGCACTTGGCTTCGACATACTTAATCCACAACCTTCCTGTAAGCCTCTTCAGCAGACAAAACTTTAACGTCCAAGCGACTAAAAAACCTGTTCACGTTAGTCAAATCCCTCCGCAAAAGAAAATCCGCCAACGGATGTGACTTCGGGACAGACTGCGACATATCAAACATCACAAGCTTCCCCTTCCAAGTCATCAAATTATACTCACTCAAGTCACCATGCACAAGGTCAGCCTTGCCATAAAGACGCTTGATATAAGTCAACAGCACATTGTACGTTGCTTCAGGGTCTTCAGGTGGCTCTTCCTTCAGCGAAGGCGCGCTCACGCCGTCCTTCCCAATGAACTCCATAACCACCACGTTACTTTCCACCGCGATGGGTTTGGGCACACGAACCTTTGCCCTCGAAGCATCATCCAAGTTCCGAAACTCCTTCTGAGCCCACGTGTAAATCAGCGACCGCGTATCACGCCTTATGTTTTTGAACCTGTAATCGCCTTCGATGTACATCATCATGCCCTTCTTGAACTCAGCTGAAGAAGTCAAATAAATCTTCACGGCAAGTTCCTTGCCAGCCTTGTTTTTGCCCCAGTAAACCCGCGCTTCTTTTCCGGCGCTGATGACTCCGTGAACCTCATCCAAGATGCCGCTGCTCAGGAACCGATAAAGCACCATGCGTGTGGACTGATCGAAAACCTCTTCCAACGTAGCACGTTCAGCGGTAAAGTTGTGTTCCAGCATTCTGTCTCTTCTTTCAACGGTTCTTTCTCTGCGCGCGAATCTTTCTTGGGCTTTTTTAGACATGTAATATCAACAATATATTTCGTAAACATCGTTAAAAGGCTTTAAAAGAAAAACAGCCAAAAACGCGAAGACAAACCAAGGCTAAACAGTCAGGTAACCTTTCCTGCGCAAAGTCTCAGCCTGAGCATGCGTGTAACGCCAAGTCACGTCACCACGAGTGTCACTTTGGAAATCCCAAGGCGAAACCAGCACAACATCACCGTCTCTGATCCAAACACGACGCTTCATTTTACCGCGGATACGGCACAATCGTTCTTTGCCGTCTTGGCATTTAACCATGATGCGGTCGAAACCAAGCAGTTTCGTGACCACTCCTAAAATGTCGTTTTGGGAAGGGTACACCATTTCGTGGAGTTCGCCTTCACTGAGCACTTTTTTCTTGCCCATTGCAACATCTCAGTGTATTTATGAAGAGAATTTACATAACCCTCCTTAAAAGGATGCCCCATACCGCTAAAGCTTAATGCACGCTTGTTTCAGGTGCCCTTTTTATTTCCAACGAGCCAAGTTTGAAAGCATTAAGTAAAATAGCAGTCGTGCAAACCAGTGTTACCGTTGACTATGTCCAAAACTCCATGTCAAGCCTTCAGTGGGTGTCGGAAAGGAATCAGGCGAATTCGGCACTTCAAAGATATTCAGTTCTGGGTTTTTGTGTCTTGAACTTCAAGAGTGTTTAGAGATCAGCTGCTGATTCATGAGTTAATAATTTTCTGAAAGTAGTGTATCTGATTTGTTCAAGTGTATCTTTCACAAATCGCAAAGGTATCTTTACCAAGATTGGAAATGCATCGCGTGAGTCTGCAAATCTTATTATGCCTTTCTCAAATTCGGAGTTTTTGGCATCAACCTCGTTAATGATAGCAACCCATTTTTCCCCTTTCACGCGAAAAGCTACAAACTGGGGGTTTCTTAGCAAAGGAGTTGGATTGTGCCATTCTTTTAAAACAAAGCTCGTAAATCCATTTGTCATATCTTCCCCATTTTTGTAAACATCTTTCGGCTCTCCCCGAATAATTGCGATCTCTTCTTTCATATCTCCTCTCTCTTGTTTTAATTGATTCAATTTATTTTAAAGTTTTGCGTTTGTCCGTCATACTTTCTTTTTATTGCCAACTATTACTTGATAGCTGAAAGACAGATGTCATCATCCGACGACTAATGTGATTTTCTCTACTGCTGACTCGCAAATCTTCCTGATGCCTCGTTTGCCGCGCTCATACGTTACGTTAATCAGTTTCAGGTCTTCAAGAAGACGAACCTGTTCACTTATGTACGCTTCGCTTAAGCCGAGTCTCTTTGAGATAGTTGTAACATCCAGGCGTTCAGTTCCAAGCAGTTGAAGCATCCTCATGGTTGTAGAGTTGATAGCTTCTGCCACTTTCAGAGCCTCTTCGCCGGAAACGACTATCTCTTTGGCTGACAGCTGTCTCACATCTTCTGTCGTAATGTGAATTGTTGCCTATATTAATTCTTATTCATAATACTTATGGCAATAAACTATATCTATTACGATTATCGAAAATCCGCTTAACCCGAAAGACAAAAGCAGTGCTCCAACCAAAAGGCGAGTAAGTTTAAATTTTCCAAGCAAACTAACCTCTAGCATAGTCAACCTGGGTGAGAAAGATGTCGTACGTTTTCAACATCCCCTACAAGGACAATCCGAAGCTTAAACAAGTCATGGAAAAAGTGAAACAGGACAAGAAACTGCACACCTACTGGCGCTGCGCCAACGTCATGGCTATCGAACGCATGGGCTACACGGATCACGGTCCAACCCACGTGAAAATCGTCGCAAACCTGTCCCTGAAGCTGCTGCGAATCTTAATCGACAAGCAAATCAAACCCAGCATCGTCAAAGACTACGGAATGAAAAACGAGGACGCAGAAGTCGTAGTGGTTCTCGGTTCAATATTTCACGACCTAGGAATGATTGTCATCAGGAACCATCATGAAATGTACAGTGGACTGCTGGCGCTGGAATTCATCGAAAAATGCCTAACACCCACCTACAACGAAGAAGAACGCGCTATAATCACGTCGGAAGTTCTGCACTCCATAGTATCGCATGAACACGTCAACCTGCAAACGAATAAGCCGCTGACAATAGAAGCAGGCATAGTCGGCATCGCCGACGCTCTGGACATGGAAGCAGGAAGAGCAAGAATACCCTTTGAAGCAGGAAAAATCGACATCCACGCCGTCTCCGCGCTCAGCATCGAAAAAGTGGAGATCATTGAAAACCAGCAGAAGCCAATCACCATAAAAATTACGATGCTGAATTCGGCTGGTGTCTTCCAGATAGATGAACTGCTGAAACCACGTATCGAAATTTCAGGACTCCAGGACTACTTCCATGTGATTGCAGAGATAACTGGAGAAAAAGAGAGCAAAATCATAGATAAATTCGAAATCTAAACGCCAAGCCAAACACTGAATCCCTGCTGAAAGAAAAACGAGAACCTAACCTGCAACGGTTCACGGTTTTGTAAAATGCAGTTTGCAAGAGCGCTGAAGCCGAAACATGGCCTACGTCATAGGCTTCATGCATATGCGTCTTTTAGACTTTCAGGGCAAAGAGCCTGATGAGGAGTCTATGCTTGACTAAATGATAAAGGGGAAGCTACGCAGGGTGTTGTCTATGTTGTAGCTCCGTAAACGTCCAACGTGACAGTGACGTTAGTTGCTGTCGCATCTGTCTTTGCCGTCACAAGCACTGCCCACAGCACGTTCTGGGAGGGGTACTGTGAAATTACATCCGTCTCGCTCAGCCACAAGTCTGAAGCGTTTGTGAAGGATTTTTCGATGCCGCTTGATCGCGAGTGATCGATGAATTCAAAGACAACCTTGACGGTGACGTTTTCGCCGTTGCCGAATGCGCCTTGCACGTGTATTTGCGCCTTGAAATCAGCAATCGTCAAGGGGTCGTTGCTGAAAATCATCGCTTGCCCCTCCGTTCCGTTTACTCCGACGGCTACTGGTACGTTGTCTCTTCTAAAGAGTCCGCCAAGCCCGTAAATCCATTTGTCAAACGGGTTGTAAACTCTAGCAGTGTACTTTCCCAAGAAACTGTTGGCGCCCGCGAGGATGGGTGCCCAGTAGTTGGGGTCAGGTGTGTCTACGTTTATGGCGTAAACCTGTTCAGGGTTCACTGCGAAAGATTCGAAAACCACGCCTGAAAGCGTTGTCTGCTTCATGGTTCCTCTCTGCAAAATTCCAGTCTGGTTATATTGCTGTCCGTTTTCGCCTTGCCACATCCTGACGTTCTGCATCTGGCTGTCACTGAATTGCGCTCCTGACTCAACCAATATGCCTACTGAATTGTCTATGAGGTTGAAGTAGCATCGGCTAATCTCCGTGTTCGCGTAAGACCCTGTTGCGTTGCCCGTGGGTGCCCTGAAAACTATGCCTTCGACGCAGCCGATGAAGTGCGTGTTCTCTATTTTTGTGCCCTCACTCCACGTAACCGCGCTGGCAAGCTCCAATGCGGTTTGGCTGTTCTCAAGAGTCATGTCAGTGATGGTTGTTTTGAAGGAATCCTCAATCCGAACAGTGCCGTCAATCACGTCGAGCCCAGAAAGAGAATTGTACTGTGACAATGTGTAGTTGTCGCCTCGGATGACTATTTTGCGTCCTGTGCAGTTGAAAACTGCGCCGTCGCTGACTATCTGCGCGTTCTTCTTATTGTAAACCACAATATCCGAATTTAGCGTGTAGGTGCCCTGTTTGATGTAGATGTTGTTTCCTCCAGCTATAGCCGAGTTGATCACGTAAGAGGCGTCTGTTGAAGCGTAGTCGATTGCTCCTGATGTGCCGTTTCGAGCTTTCACCGTGGCGCCGTCTAGGAAAACAACGTAGTCGTAAGTTGAATTATTCTGTGAAAACTGGTTCACTTGGTCGCGCGAGACAAAAATCAAAACAGTATTGAGCGCAGACAAAACTAAGACAACAATCAAAATTACAGTTGCGGCGCGGTTGGAAAGAGCCAGTTTCATGTTCATCGTTCCTGAAGCAATCACAGTAAGAGCACAGTACGTTAAATAAAGTTTCCATAAAACGAGAAACTCTGCCGAGACATTACAAAAACATAAATCACACAAAAACAACCTTCTGCAGGAATAACCATGCCAGGATCATACTCGCGCCTGCTGGGCGTCGTCGGAAAACCCAACACGGGAAAATCCACGTTCTTCAGCGCTGCCACTCTTGCAACGGCGGAAATAGCCAACTATCCGTTCACCACGATTAAGCCTAACCGAGGCGTCGGCTACGTCCGCACACCATGCGTCCACCCTGAATTCAAAGTCCAAGATAACCCCAACAATAGCCTGTGCCTCGACGGCGTACGCCTCGTACCCGTAGAACTCATCGACGTAGCGGGGCTCGTGCCAGGCGCTTGGGAGGGACGCGGCTTAGGCAACCAGTTCCTAGACGAAATCTTTCGGGCAGACGCGCTCGTGCACGTCGTGGATGCTTCAGGCGGCACCGACTGCGAAGGAAAAGTCTGCAAACCAGGCGAACACGACCCACTGGAAGACGTAAAGTTTTTGGAACATGAGATTACTATGTGGATGGCGGCTATAGTCAAGAAAGACTGGCCGAAAGTGGCTCGAACCGCCGAAATTGACAAAAAAGGTATATACGCCCCGTTGGAAGAGCGCTTAACGGGTCTGGGCATAAAACGCCACCACATTTTCGAAGCCGTGCACAAAGCAGGCTTAAACGCTGACAAACCCACCGTATGGAGCGACGATGACTTCTTGAAGTTTGTTGACACCTTGCGGCGTATCTCTAAGCCTATGCTTATCGTAGCCAACAAAATAGATTTGCCAACCGCCGAAGCCAACGTTGAGCGCCTAAAGAAGCTGGACTACATCGTTATCCCATGCAGCTCAGAAGCCGAGTTAGCGCTGAGACGGGCAGCAGAGAAGAAACTAATTGATTACAGACCAGGCGACCCCGACTTCAAGATACCTCAGCCGGAAAAGCTTTCACCAGTTCAAATCAAAGCGTTGGAAGCGATACGGGAAAAGCTACTTCTGAAAAACGGCGTCACAGGCGTTCAAGAAGCCATAAACACCGCGTACTTCAAACTTCTAAACATGATAACCGTCTACCCGGTGGAAGATGTGGAGCACCTAAGCAATCACAACGGCAACGTCCTGCCTGACGCATACCTCATCCCCACGGGAACAACAGCGCACCAGTTTGCCTACATTATCCACACGGAGCTGGGTGAAAGCTTCCTTTACGCCGTAGACGCCAGACATAAAACACGGATAGGCGAAGACGCCGTCCTCAAAGACCGCGACGTCATCAGCATTGTTAGCACCAAGAAACGCGCCTGAGCACTCTTAGCTGCCGAAGCGCCGTTTGCGTCTCTGAAAAGTCCTAATCGCCCTAAGCATGTCGATAAGGCGAAAATCTGGCCAGTAAACGTCCAAAAACAGCAGTTCGCTGTACGCCGCCTGCCACAGAAGGAACCCGCTGAGGCGTTCCTCGCCTGAAGTGCGAATAATCATGTCTGGATCCTGCTTGGGCATGTGCGATGTGTACAAGTACTTTTCAAACGTGTCCTCATTCACGTCGCCAACGTCCAGTTCGCCCGCCTTCACTTTCTCAGCGATGGCTTTCGCGGCATCCACGATTTCTGCTCTGCCGCCATACGCGAATGCGAAGTTCAAGAACTGGTTATCGTAGTCCGCGGTTGCTTTTTCAACTTCAGCTATGAGTGTTTGCAGGTTTTCAGGGAGAAGGTTGACTCTGCCGATGACTTTAACATGGACTCGGTTGCGATGTATGCGTTCATCAGTTAAGAGTTTGCGGAACTTTACTTCGGCAATCCGCATAATCTCCTCAACCTCCCCTGACGGGCGCCGAAAATTCTCCGTGCTGAAAGTGTAAAGGGTGATGAATTTGACGCCAATCATTTGACACCAGTCCAGCAGCTTCTCAACTGTCTCAGCTCCTTGCTGGTGACCTAGCCACGGGTTAATTTCCTGTTCATTCGCCCAGCGCCTGTTTCCGTCCAAGATGATGGCTATGTGTTCGGGTTTCTCGCCGTTCTTTATTTGGAACCACAGCCACTTCTGATACGCTTTGTAAGCTCCGATAATCGATAGAAATCTTTTAAGCACCACTACATGAACCTCGCATCTTCAAGTGCATGACAGCACCGGCACTTCTCACGTGACAAAGGTAGAACCTTAACAGTTTCAATTAAAGCTTGCTCTAACTTTTTCGCCACCAGTTTGGATACATCTGCAACTTCAGAAGTGCTGAGCCCTCCCTGCAAGCCAGCAGCCAGGTTTGAAACGTAGCAGACACATACATAACACATCTTCAGTTCTCTCGCAAGGACCACTTCAGGAACTCCCGTCATGCCGACGACGTCGCAGCCCAGTCGACGAAACATTTCAATCTCAGCTGGAGTTTCATAACGCGGTCCTTCAGTGGTTAAGAACACGGCGCTTTCCCATGTTCTCTTTTCTGACCGCCGCAGCGCTTCGATTAGCAGTTGCCGAAGTTCAGGGCAGTAAGGTTTGGACATATCGATGTGAGTCACGGGTGCTCCATCGTAAAACGTGCTTGAACGGGCTTTCGTGAAATCAATAAAGTCATGTGGCACGACGAAGTCGCATGGCTTAAAATCGCGGTTGATGGCGCCTACGGCGTTCACGGCAATGATTCGTTCCACGCCAACTTCATGCAGCGCCCAAATGTTCGCCCTGTAGTTTATCATGTGGGGCGGAATTAAGTGCCCAGGTCCATGCCTGGGAATAAAGGCTGCTTGGAAGCCGCCAATCTTTCCAATTGATAAGACAGCTATTCCGTAGGGCGTTCCAACATGCATTTGCTCTCCATCTTCGAAAAAGTGTTCGAAGCCGCTTCCGCCTATTACTGCGAGCTTAGCTGTTTTCTCCAAACTCGTCAACCTTTGTCTTTGACGTGGCAAAGAAGTTCTTAGCTTGCCTATGGATTATGAGTATTATGAGAACCGAGGCTATAGCTATCAGTATGCCCACTATTATGGAGAAGACAAGGTTTGCGTACGCTAACGGGTCCAATGGCGGATTTATGAGCACTTCTGCGGCGCCGTCGAATATCCAGCGGCACCAGATAACAGACACTATCAGGGCGGCGTTTCGCAGCACCCTGGCGTCATGGTCGAAGTACTGGCGAACTCCCCTTCCGAAAAGTATCGTGGCTAAGCCGACAACTATCAAGTCGATGGCGCCTTTGATGTAGTAACCCGAAAGTTTAGGCATGGCGCCAAGCCAGCTTCCAGCATCCGTTGGCACGGGAACTGCAGTAGTGCCAATTTGGCTGGCTGTGTTGATGTAACCTGAATAGACACTTATCGCCACACATAAGATGCCTGCAATTGTGGCATAGTTGGCTATTTGATGAGGAAGCGCCGGAGGCTGGTAATCCTTAGCCCACTTGTAGAAATCTTTGACTGACCGGTCAACTCCGAACCCCTTGATAAGCATGGCGCCGCCGACAACAAGCACAATCGTGACGGCGTAGTAAAATACGCTTTGCTGAAAAACGGCAAGGATAGCCCAAATGAGAATCAGCACGCCGGGCAATCCTAACGCAATGCGCGAATACTTCGGATTCGTCACAAGCATCTTCATGTATTTTGAGAACAACTGAGCCGTCTCTTCGATGGATTCGCTATGTTTAACCACTATCCGTCTGACCGAAGACACGGGCACTCGCGACTCCACCAAAGGCAAGACTGCCTCGTCAGTGTAACCGTCCGTGACCAGAATAACCTCATCTGCATTAAAAGAACCCAAAAGCGTGCCCAGTTCAGCGACTAGTTTTCGGTCTGCCCCCACTCCGCCGAGTTCTGATCCACATATCGTGGCTACTTCGAAGATTTCCTCAGGTTTCTTCTCGCTTTGCAGACGGTCATGAAGGCTGACGGCTTCAAACATGGCATTTGCGTCGGGCTCTTCCGGGTCGCTGAGGGCGAGAGAAACGGCTGCGTCAAGGTTTGCTGTTCTGCCTATAAGGGGGGTTTTTATGCCTGCTTTTGTCCCCAAATCGCCATCTCTGTCAACGCATAAAATTAGAATTCGCTTTTGTTTTTGCTCCTCAGTCTCTTTTCCAGTCATCAGTTCTCTGTATCCCATGCTTATATGGAGAGTATTTATGTTTTAATCTTCCGCTTCAGATTCGTCGTCTCCAGCAAGCAACTGGAATTCCTGCCAGTTCAGTTTTTCACCACGTTGAAGCTTGTCCCGCGCCTGAGAACCCAGCTTCTCCTTCAAGCCCTGCTCCTTGCTCTTCTTCGAGAGTTCGTACTCGTCTCTGACTGCATCTTGCAGAATCTTCTTCTGCTCAACCAGCTTAGCGATTTCCTCGTGAGCGGGCAAAATTTGGGCTTTTGCCTGAAGATACATTACGTGAAGGCTGGTGGCTTCTTCACTGGTTTTCTTTAATTCTTCAAATTTCGTCTGCATCTTGGCGTGAAGTTCTTGGCTTTTCTTGGCGTCAGCTGTAAGCTGCTCATGGAAGGCATTGGCTTTATCTTGGAACACCTTAAGCTCAGCTTTAATCTCGCTGATTTTGTTGCTGTGCTGCTCCATCTTCTTATAGACGTTCAGTTGCGTCTCAAGCTGCTTGACTACTTCGATGAGCGATTTCTCCTCCTGAAGATCAAGAGACGTCGTAGCGATTTTCCATTCGATGGCGTCAAACTCCTTCTGAAGCTCATGCCTAGGCACACCAGATCTTTTCTCTTTGATTTCTCGGATTTTTTCGCTATGGGCTTTTATATTCTCAATAAATGGTTGCATCGTGGTTCTCATTTCGTCACGTTGCTGCTTCAACTTTCTGACGTTTACGTTTAGACTGTCACGTTCTCTTCTTAGCTCAACGATTTCCTGGCGGAGCGTTCTGGCTTGTTCGTTGAGTTTGTCTCTCTTTTCGATAAACCTGTAGATGTCAGTGTTGGTCTTGTTGATTTGCTCTCTCAACGTGACGATCTGCAGACTTACTGCGGCGAGTTCTTGTGCTTTTTGTAGTTCGGTCAAGTGGTTTCCTCTGCTTCATGATCAGATATAGCGCTGTTGGTTTCGAGCTAATATTGGTTACAGATGCTCCTTTTATGTTTGATGGATGAAAGGTTTTCGGTTTTGATGATTATAAGTTTTAAATAGTTTGGTGTTCCATGCTTTGCTGGGTAAACGCGTTGAAGTACGACTACGATGAACTGCTGAAGCGCGCTCGCGCGCAGGTGCCAGAGGTTACTTTGAAGCGGGAACGCTTGGAGCTTCCCAGGCTGTTTGTCTCTATGGTTGGCATGAGAACTACTATCGCAAATTTCAGAGAAGTCGCAGAAACTCTGGATCGTGACCCACAGCACATTCTGAAATTCTTAACTCGCGAAATGGCTACAGCCGCCACATACCATGATGGGCGCGCGATTTTTCAAGGAAAGTTTCCGCGAGACACCTTTGAACGGTTACTGCAGCGGTACATGGAGACATTCGTCATTTGCCCCGTTTGCAAGCGCCCAGACACCAAGGTCCTGAAGGAAAAACGCCTGTCTTTCTTAGTGTGTAACGCTTGCGGTGCAAAATCGTCAATTAAGCAGTTATAGGAGAGCGCGTTGAGTTGGATGTGTACGTCAAACTCAAGAAGGTAAACAGAAACGTACTCTTAGCCATCTGCGACTGCGAAATCCTCGGCAAAACACTGCGCGAAGGCAAAATCGTGTTCCACGTGAAAGACGAGTTCTATAACGGCGGCAGAGTCACTTTGGAAGAGGCTATTGACATGATTGAGAACTCGACGATTGTGAACATGGTGGGCAAGAAATGCGTGGAGAAAGCCATCGAGAAAGGCTACGTTCACCCAGAAGCGGTGCTGAACATCGAGGGCGTACCGCACGCGCAAATCGTAAAACTTTAACCATGCTTTTGAGCAAATTGTTAACCTTTTCTGTCATTACTTCCGCTTCCTAAAATACATGGTTCCGTCAGGTGCTATTTGCAGCATTTCAAATCCAGCTTCTATTAACTGCAAGGCTTCAGTTTGTGTTTTCGTTGCTTTGCCTGTGTAGTCGTCTCCACCATTTGGATAAGCGAGTTTTTCCAGGTCAATGTAGATCAACGTGTTTCTTACGTCACGGTGTCCAAGGAACTTCATAACGTACAGGATGTCTTTTGTTTGGTGATAAAGTTGTGTGGCTTTCCAGTGTCGGCAACTGCAATAGGAAATTTCGGCTATTCGTGGATTCTTCAGCTTTAATGCTGTGCGGTGTTTCTGTTTTCCGAGAAGTCCCTTTTGGCGTTTCAAGTGCCTTATGTGTTCCTTTCGGTCTTCTTTGACTATTGGGGTTCTACTGCAACTGAAGATGTACTGACTGTTATGTGGTAAGGAAACAATCATCTGGCATAGTTCAGGGCTGATATTATCGAAAGCTCTGGAACGGCTGTTCTTCTCGGGGTTTCTGCATACTAACGTGCGGTTAAGTGGATCAAAGTCTATCCATTCTGTAAGCCATGCTTCACCTGGACGCATTGCGGTTTCTTTGCACATTTTTAGGAATGTTGCTGTTTTCTTTCCGCATCCTGCTATTAGCGCGTCTATTTCGGATTCATGTGGAACGAAAGGCAGCTTATCACATTGCTTGTATTCGGGCCTAGTCCAAGTTATTCCGTTTTTCTCAGCGAAACCATCATAAGCTATGCAGAGAAGCGCCTTGTAGCTTTCGCTTCTTTCCAAGTTGGCTACTGCTTTTTTGACTGTTTCGGGATCGTTTAGGTCCGCGCCTAACTGTACTAGTCGGTTTAACTGGCTGTTTCTGGCTTCTAAAGTGCTGTCGCGTCTGCCATTGTTTTTGAGGCTGATAAGGTAGTTTACGATTTGTGCTTCAGGGTTGATGTTCTGGCTTTCTTTTCCCGCGCTAGATGTTTTTGTTTCGTCCAGCGCTGCCAATGCCATACCTCGCGAGGATATGTTTTGTTGGCTGTTTGCGCTATTGTCATCCTTGACATTTAAGACTGTTGGGTCGCTGAAACGATAGCCACAAGCCTTGCATGAAAAACGCTGAACGTCTGAGCCGTCACTTCTATACCTATGACCGTTGCATTCAACCTTAGAGCTGCCACATTCAGGACACTTAGGCGCTGGAATAATCTTAGTAACTTCAGCGGTCATTGGTCCCAGCTCCCTGCGATATTATATCGCATTGTTCGCCTTTCAAAATCAATTTCTTAGCATATTCCAGATCTGGATATTTCTTAGCTTCAGCAACCACCTTAATCCGCCAATTCAGATCAGTATGAAGGTCCCACTGTTCCCACATACCCCTAAGCTGTTTTTCCTTTAGCTGAATGACGACCTCTTGTTGACACTTCTCATGCTCAGCTCTTTTCAGCTTTTCCAGTTCAACCTTTGGCAAATGGCTGTTCTCACGCTTAACGCGGTTTTCTTCAATAATATCCTTCAACTTGCGCCGATAACGAGCATCAAGAATTAGATATTCTTCATCGGTCAAAACGTTAAAGTCATGCAATCCTTGATTTAATGCTAGTTGTAGGGCTGCGCTTTTCCCTATTTCCAATTCTCCCATAAGCTTAGCAATACCCAAGTAATGAGCTGCATTAAGAAACACTGGATGAATGTGGTCCCTAGCTTTAGGATTATCACTCAAGAACGGAGCCTCCGCGAGAAACTACGATAGTAAAGTAAGAAGAAAATGTAATAGATAGTTAGATAGATAGATATTATATCGCAGAGAAAGAAGAAATAGTTTATTGGCGCTGTCCATGCGATTGGACACCTTCTGATTTTAGTGTTAAAATCGCCAAATGAATGCGCGGGCTTTCTGCAGGTTTGACTCATGCTTATTTCTGTGGTTTGTGCTCTATCTAAAACTTGTGTGACAGCTTGGGATAACTCACTTGTCTCATCCAAAACGTTAATGTAAAGACCATTCAACGAGATACACTTAACTATTTTGGACAACTGAGCAGAAATTTGTTTTGTAACTGAACACACAAAAGTAGCAAAGAAAAATTGCTCTAAGCTCCAAACGCTAAAAAAACGGATATTTTAGTAACAGTTTAGTCTTGACGTTATTGCGAACAATGTTCTGTAAAACCTTGAAAGACACACAAAAGCCAAAAAAACAGCGTTTTTCCTTGAAGAGTTGAATCTGAGCGTTTGTAAGAGAGTAACAAGCGCCTCTAATAGGGATAATCTACATGCTAAGCATGGCATAAAAAACATAGAATTTTCATAAAGAAGGATAGCAAAATGGGAGTAACAAGTAACACCACTAAGAGCGTGTGGATACTATCCTCTTTAACTCTGTTACGGAACCGCTAAATACATGGATTATGAGACATAACAAACTTATGTCTCATAATTCTTGCGGAAGAGCATGATATAGCAGAAGGTTAAGTTTTAGCGAGTTTTTGTTCCATTGACTACTGTCAGGGTATTCAATTGCTCAAGAGTAGTTCCGCCAGCTGAGTACATATAGCATTGATAAACTCCAAAGCCTGCAAAACCAGTAACTTCAAAATGATCCACTGAAAGATTTTCCCAACCTATTTTAATTAGATCAAACACGGTGCAGAATTTTCCGTCACTATTAAGCAAATAGTATTTAGTGCTCGATTGTTGGTCTTTTAGATAGTATGGTGAGTTTCCCCCAACCATGGGACCTACATTTATGTCTACTATATAGAAAGTAGATTCTTCTTCGATAATACCGCCAATTGAAACCATTGAAGGTGGTTGAACATTGCTGCTTGGAGTTGTTCTGGGTTCTTGTTTGTATTGAATGGTAATAGGAATAATAATAAGCAAGGTTGAAACGAAAACTGCAAATATGATAATCCAAAGCAAATATTCTTTCTTAATCGACATATGCCTTGAGTTCTATAAGAATTTGTATATTAGAGTTTTCTATTAATGGCTTATTAAAGACTTAACACCATTTCTTACGGTCTTTCGGGTAAACGTGCTTTCTTCCCTTGTCGTTGCGTGACCCATGCTTCCGAGGTTTGAACCTGAAATCTCAAACTCCAACTCCGCTTCAGTCATAGCTACTTTCTCTTAGCAAAAACTTTTAGGCTAAATGCAATAGAAAAAAGAGGGAATGAGGAGCGCGGGTGATGCTCAGAATATCTCCCTTTTTTGACAAAACGCGCAAATAGTTAAACTCTAATCGCGCTTCTGGATGGTGGGTGAGTCTTCGCTTTTGGTTTTTGTTTAAGAATAGCTTATACGGTGAGTGCTAAGCATATACGTGATGGATGGGGTTGAAAGATGAAAACGGTTAATCTCCCTGGTGCGGTGTATGCGGACTTGGTTTCTGTTTCGAAAGAATTAACTTCTATGGCGGGTAAGCCCATTTCGCTGGGGATGGCGGTCTATTTGCTGACCACGGTTTACCGCGCCCATCTGAGGGAGGCTTGTGCGCGTGACGCTTTCCACCAGACGCTGGCGAGTTCGAAAATTATGTCTCCTGCAGAGTTTGACAGAACGTGGGATGAGCCTTCTGCGAAAAAGCCATTGCCGAAAAAAGACAAGCGACAAACAAAGAAACATTTTCAGCAAGTCCCCCCTTAATAACCACTGTCGGATAACTCAAGGGAACTGTTACCTACCCTGTTTTTCCATCCGAATCGCTGCTAATTTCGCAAAGTTTTAAACTCTAGCCAGCGTGAAGCTATAGTACAAGCATAAAGTGTGATTTGGAATTTGCCTCTAAGCTACCATTATATGCAGCTTCCTCGCGAAGTTATCATTGGGAAAGGAGCACTTTCCCGTGTTCCTGAAGTTGTGAAAAGGTTGGGTTTGAAGGGCTCGGCACTCATAATAGCAGGGCACAAAAGCTTTGAAGTTGCAGGAAAAACCGTCCGAGACCTGCTTTCAGAAACAGGCATAAATGTAGACGTTGTTCTTGTGAAGACAGCTGCTTTCGAAGATGTCCAAGCGGTTGAAAAGAGAATAAGTGAGTGGAAACCGCAAATTGTCTTCGGCGTCGGCGGCGGAACCAAAATTGACGCGGCTAAACTCAGCTCTGCCAACCAGAGTGTACCCTTCATCAGCGTCCCCACTACCCTCAGCCATGATGGAATCGCCAGCCCGCTTGCATCAGTTAAGGGCTTCGGCAAACCGTACTCAGCCATGGCACAGGCGCCTCTTGCCATCATCGCGGACACAAACGTCATTGCGCAGGCACCATGGCGCTCCGTGATCAGCGGCTGCGGCGACGTAATCTCCAAATTCACCGCCGTGAGGGACTGGAGGCTGGCGCACATGGAAAAGAACGAGTATTACGGTGAATACGCTGCCAGTCTCGCGTGGATGAGCGCCACTCTTATTGAGGAAAAAGCTGACTCCATCCGCGAGGGCAACGAAGAAGGACTACGAGTACTTCTGGAGGCGTTGATAAGCTGCGGTGTGGCCATGAGCATAGCAGGAAGTAGCCGACCCTGCAGCGGCTCAGAGCACCTTTTCAGCCACGCATTGGACATCGTTAACCCGAACGGAGCCATGCATGGTGAACAGTGCGGCGTAGGCTCCATTATGATGGCTCACCTGTACGGAGCTAAATGGAAACGCATCAGGGACACGCTGAAGAGCTTAGGCGCGCCGACAACGGCAGCTGAGCTGGGAACCACAAAGGAAGACTTCATCAAAGCCTTGGAGCTTGCAGCGATTATCAGACCCGACAGGTACACCATCCTGCAGAAGCTCTGCCTAAGTCATGAAGCCTGTGAGAAAGTGGCAAAAGCCACCGAGACAATCGCCTGATAAACTCTTCAGAAAACTGCGTTAGAAAGAAAGAGTGAAAAAGACCGCTATAAGGAGGAGACAAAGGGAAAATAGAACGGCTGTTTTCCACCATTCATTTCTGACTATTTGAAGAAGTAATCGCTTTTGTCATATTGATTCGTGTGACCTTTGGGGCATACGTGTCCCATGGCTGACAACTGAAGGGTCATGAAGCTTACTCTGTCGCTTGCTATACCTGACGGAAATTCGACTTGACATGTTTTACATTTGAGATAAAGCGATTGGCTTTGCATTACATGTTCTTCTCCGGCTTTAAACACTTCAATAAAACTGACGACGGCCACTTCGTGGAAGAATTTTTGCACATCCGTTGCTAAACCGCTTTTTCTTGCTTGGATACCATCAAGGAAGAAAGCGTCTTCGGGAATTTCGATAGTTAAGGTGTTATCTTTGAGTGTGAATTTGAATTTGGATTCTTCTACTAAGGGAATTCGTCTGTGGATAAGGGCTCCGATTTTCTCTTCGGGCGTTTCGAGTTTCTTGGTGACGGTGACGTCGTAGACGAGGGTTCTGCCTGCGAGTGGCGGGTTGAAGTCTAGCAGCACGCGCCCTGCGCCTATACTGCGGATGGTGGCTTTTTTTTCTCCGTAATCGATGCGCATGCCGATGGCGGGGTTTATGCCTTTTTCGGCGAGTCTCTTGAGATGAACCTGTTTAACTTTCTCAGGGTCTCTTGGTCCGAAGGCTTTTTCAGGTGGTATTTCCACGGTTGAGGGTTTGCCTTCCTCCATTGTTGTTAGGCTTTCATCTAGGGGTTTCAGGACCCAGCCCTCGCCTATTACTATGAGTTTGGGTTCGTAGATTTCGCCTTCTTTTTGAAGTCTCTCTTTTTTCGCTACTTCTTCCACCGTTGTTTCGATAAATTCGTTTGTCGCTTTCACTTTGGCGGTGTAGTTGATTAGTATGAAGTCTCCTTTTTGTAAAGCCATAACGTTCACTCTTTACTGCGGTTCGAAAGTAAGTTTAAACGGCGAATAAAAACCTTTCAGTCGCGCTGTCGACGCGCTTACATACCTATACCTTTTTCCCGTTATTTTGTTTTCAGTTTTTCTTCGAGGATACCTCGGAGGATTCATCAGGAGACCCGCGTTTTTTCCATGTGTTTTTCCAAGCATGTTTGGGCGCGAAAGAGATATACATGGGTTAAGGCAAGAAGCAAGTGAAACGGTGCCTTTACGATGAGTGTAACCAGTCCCACTCCTGCTCCGATTCTGTTTGGATTCTTAGACTTGAGCCAAATAATCGCCATAGCAATCGTAGCAGTTGTAGCCTTAGTTATTGAAAGGCTAATCACAACGTACCTTTCACGGGTGGCAAAGCGGCTTAGGCTGGAACCCCACGTCACGAACAATCTAGTGCTTTTCTTTCGAATCCTGATCCTGATTTTTGCTTTAGCCGCCATCGCCAGCATAGGCAGATTGCCAGCTGAATGGATTCTCTCGCTTTCAGCCATAGGTGGCGCCGCGGTGGGTTTCGCATCCCAAAAAACCATCGGAAACTTCATCGCTGGCTTATTCCTGCTTGCTGCTAAGCCTTTCAAAGTTGGCGATTACGTGCGCATAGGAACCGTGGAAGGTATCGTGCAAGAAGTCACAATTAACTACACGAAAGTTTTGACCATCGGCAACAACACGGTTGCGATAAGCAACTTGCAGATTCTGGACCGGGACATAACTAACTTTTTCTTTGGAAGCGAAAAACAGTCTGGGTTTTACTGTTACACTTTTGAAATCGGCTTTGACCACAGAGTTACGCAAGAGAAAATAACGCAGATATTCGATGAAGTTTTCGAACGGTACCGTCACCTGTTTCCTAAAAAACCCAGCTTCATGCTTAACAGGTCAAGCGGCATTGAACGAATCTACATGGTTTATCTTTACGTGGAGCATCCTGAGGATATTTTCGCTGCTAGACCGCAAATCGCTGAGGAAGTGTATAAGCGCTGGGATCAAGAGAGAGCCAAAGCCTCAGCCTAATTCTTATATTTGCAGGTTAACAGCTTATCTTGAACTGTGGACGGAAGAACAGAATGGTGAAGAACAAGAACGTCGATAGCGCGGTTAAACTTAAGGCGCAAGCGGTAGAGCTGGCGGGGTTGATTGATTACCAAGAAGGCTCCGTGGTAAGCCGCATGCTGATAGACAAGAAAGCTGGAACGGTGACGCTGTTCGCTTTCGATGCGGGTCAAGGATTAAGCGAGCACACTACACCTTTCGACGCGCTTGTTTACGTTTTTGACGGCGAAGCCGAAGTGGTCATTTCAGGCAAAGCCGTTCGGCTGAAGACTGGAGAGATGACGGTGATGCCTGCAGGTGAGCCGCATGCTGTGAAGGCGATTTCGCGGTTCAAGATGATGCTTATGATGGTGCGCTCCTGACACTTTCTTTCTTTTTGGTGCAAAAGGCTTATTAGTTTCTTAACGGCAGAAAGTTACGAGAGCTCGTATAATTTACGAGGACTCGTAATCTGGCGAGTGCCCAAAATGGAAACAGAACTGTCATATGAAGCCGAAGAATACATCGAAATGATTTACAGGCTTCAAAAAAAAGACGGCATGGCAAAAACAAAGGAACTAGCCGAGAACTTGCGTGTTGTTCCAGGCTCAATCACAAACACCATAGAGCACTTAGAAAGCCACGGCTTAGTAACCCACGAGCCGTACCGAGGAGTCAAACTAACCAGCCAAGGCGAAAAAATCGCCCTAAGCATTCTGCGAAAACACAGACTCGCCGAAAGATTGCTCACAGATGTCTTAAACGCAGAATGGAGCAGCGTACATGAAGACGCCTGCAAACTTGAACATGCAATGACCAAGAACGTAGCTGCACTTTTGGAAGAGCGACTGGGACATCCGAAGTGCTGTCCACACGGAAATCCGATACCAACAGAAAACGGGCTAATAATCGAAGAGCAGCCCTGCGTTGCTTTGACTGAGGCGGATATCGGTGAGGGTTACGTTGTGGATAGAATAATTGATGAGGAACATGCAAATCTCCAGCTTTTAGCAGAGAAAAAAATCAAGCCCGAAGCAACTGTCCAAATTACTAGACGAGATTCTGAATATGTTGTTCTTTGTGTGGAAGGAAAACAGCACCGCCTAAGCAGCGGTCTTGCAGCCAACGTTCTGCTGAGAAAAACAAGGAGGAAAAATCATGCAGTTACGACATAGACGCGCCCAACACAGAGAGGAATCTTGCATAAACGTGGATGGAGATGTCCCATTGACGTGTTTGCCAGAAGGGGCAAAAGCAACAGTGACTCACACTTCGGGAGGCATGGGAGTGGTACGGAGGCTCTCCGAGATGGGACTAACTCCAGGATGCGAAATTCAATTAAAACGTAAATGCAGTTTCCGCGGACCAATAGAAATTGAAGTGAGAGGTGTAGTGCTCGCTTTAGGCTACGGTTTGTCCTCGCAGATACTTGTGCAGCCACTGAAGGCACAATGAGATGACTAATGAACTCACGGTCGCGTTAGCAGGAAACGCGAACGTTGGCAAAAGCGCCATCTTCAACCAGCTCACAGGCTTAAACCAAGTCACTGGCAACTGGCCTGGAAAAACCGTTGAACGCGCCGAAGGCACCTTGCACTTTAAGGGCTACAACATCCGCGTAATTGACCTGCCAGGAACGTATTCTCTTTCTGCGTACTCCATGGAAGAAATTGTTTCGCGGGACTACTTAGCCATAAAGAAACCCGACGTCATCATCAACGTGGTAGACGCCTCAGCGCTTGAACGCAACCTGTACCTGACGCTGCAACTTCTTGAACTTGAAGTGCCCATAGTGATTGCTCTTAACCAGATTGACTTTGCAGCCAAGAAAGGGCTAAAAATCGACGCGGAAAAACTCTCCCAAACCTTAGACGTGAAAGCCGTACCCACCGTAGCTGTTACAGGCACAGGCATTAGCGAATTACTCTCCACTGTAGTGGAAGTAGCCGTTAAGGAAAAGAAAACGCCCACCTTCAGAATTAGTTACGGCAAAGAGATTGAAGAACACATTCAGGCAATCGAAAACCTCGTCGTCTCCAACCTCCCGCAGCTATGCGCAATCTACCCATCAAGATGGATCGCCATTAAGCTGCTGGAAAAAGACGCCGACGTGATGGGCAAAGTGGCTGCCCTCGCTGATGGCAAAGCAAGACTGGACCTCGTGGAGGAAATAACCGCTGAGTTGGAAACGGTTCACGGCGAAACCCCACCCGTAATTATGGCTGCCGAACGGTACGCGTTCGCCAGCAAAATCGCCAAGGAAGTGGTCACAGTTGAAGCTTCGCCCCGAATCAGCGTGGAACAGAAGTTAGCCGCGGTTACGACACATAAAGTGTTTGGATACTTGATTTTGGCGGGTGTAGTCACTGCAGTGTTTGGAGTTATTTTTGCTGGGGGAAGCCTGCTTTCAGGCGCGTTAGACAGCGGGCTTACTTGGTTATCAGATGGCGCGTCAAACTTGCTTTCCCCAGTTTTGCCTGCCGCAGCAGTAGAATTGCTCGTGAAGGGCTTAATCGGCGGCGTCGCAGCAGGCATAACCATTGCGTTGCCCTACATCGTCCCGTTCTACATAATTTTGTCTTTGCTTGAAGACAGCGGCTACCTGCCCCGTGCCGCGTTCCTCATGGATAGTATTATGCATAAAATCGGCTTGCACGGAAAAGCGTTCATCCCTTTGATGCTGGGTTACGGCTGCAGTGTCCCCGCTTGTATCGGATGCCGAATCATGGAAACCAGCCGCGAACGGTTCCTAACCGCATTCGTCGTAGTGCTTATCCCCTGCGCCGCCCGAACCGTCGTGATTCTGGGGTTAGTCGGCAGATATGTAGGGTTAACCGCGGTAATCGGCTTATACCTGTTTGATTTACTCCTCGTCTTCGCATTGGGCAGAATTGCCTTCAAGGTGTTGCCCGGCGAACCCGTCGGCTTAATCATGGAAATGCCCAACTACAAGATGCCCTCCGCTAAAACCATAGGCCTCAAAACGTGGAGCCGCACCAAAGACTTCGTGTACGTCGCCTTCCCCATAATAATCGTGGGAAGCCTTGCCGTGGAAGCGTTTGCGTTGTCAGGGCTGATGCCATACGTTGTCAGCGGCGCAAGTCCACTCATGACGTGGTGGCTGGGGCTTCCGGCAGTGGCGGCGATTCCGTTGATTTTTGGGATTCTCCGCAAAGAACTCACCCTCGTCCTGCTGTCCACCGCGCTGGCTGCCGTCGGGTTGGGGCTGGTGTCGCTTAGTCCCGTGCAGATGATTGTCTTCGCGTTGGTCGTCATGATTTACATTCCGTGCCTCGCCACCATAGCTGCCTGCAAAAAAGAATTCGGATGGCGAAAAGCTTTAGCCATAACAGTCATCGACATAGCGCTCGCGTTAGTCATAGGCGGAGTAGCCTTCAGGGTTCTAAGTTTATTTATGTAGCCCCAAAGCAACTACAGCGGTTTATTCCATTCTTCTGCGGAAACCACGTGGTCCAGAGGCTTTCGCGGCGGCGCCTTCGGATGCTCCGCAGGGTATCCAAGGGTTATTAGTGCTTGAGGCTCAACTTCTCGAGGGATTTTCAGTTCTTGCTTTACGGCTTCTTTGCAGAAAGCGGGTGCGCAGTACCAGCAGGCACTCAGCTGCATGGCGTGTGCGGCGAGAAGCAAGTTCTGGATTGCAGCGCCCAAGCTTTGAACTGCCAGGTCGCGTTCGCTTTTCTGCCGCTTTTCATCCGGATACCGCAGCATGTCCTCCAGGGTTAAGCAAGCCAGCACAAGCGCTGGAGCGTTTGCGAAACGTTCAACTGAAGCGTCGGTCAGATTGCTTCGGGTTTCTAACGGTTCCCCATCTCTTTTAAGGTCTTGAAGCCAGGGCTTAGCCATTGCCTCAGCCAAACTTCGCTTTTTCTCAACTGAGGTTATGATGATGAATCGCCAGGGTTGCGCGTTGTGTGCAGAAGGCGCCCACGCTGCGGCTTCGAGGATTTTGCGGAGAACTTCGTTTGGGATTGGGTGTTGGCTGTATTTTCTGATGCTTCGCCTTTCTTTGATGGCTTGTTCTATGTTTGACATAGAGGTCAATTAGGATATGCGGACTTGTTCTTTTATTCCTTAACTCTTTCAGCTTGTTCCGTTTCAGCAAGGAGATTTCTTTAGAGGTTGCGTTGAAAGACAGCGAAGACAGCGTAGAGTTAGATTCGGCAGTGAACAAGTTCTGGACTGCATCTTGAAGGATGCTTATGTTCTTCACATCGGATGCTCCTGCGTAAGCTTCATTGCCCGCCCACTATGCCTTTATCGTGAATTTTCCAGTGGCAGCGGAAATCCAAGCAGCTGAGAAATCGCCGTTGGCGTCCGTGGTTGCAGCTGAGATTGGGGTTCCAGGTTGATGTGCCCTAGCAAATTCCAGTCAACAAAAACTCTTTTATTAGATGAAAACATAAATTTAGCAGGTGCTTTAAAATGGATTTTGATCAGAAGAAGTTCGCGAAAATACATGATTTCTGCATGGATTTTGACCGCATGAGTGACCGCTTGCGGAGCATAAGCAGCAAGTATCCTTCTGGCTTAATTATACCCGTTATTGGGGGCGACCTGAAAAGTCCAGTGCTGAGAAAAATAGTGGATGAAGTTAACAGTTGCGACTACCTCAAGAAAGTGTTCATTGCGCTTCAAGCGAAGACCCCTGAAGACTACGAGGAAGCCTTGAGGATATGCCGAAGCTTCAAGATTCCATGCGACGTTATCTGGTGCAATAAGCCAGAAGTAACTGCCGTTCTCGAAGAATTGAAGAAAAAGGGACTGGATGTTACTAGGCTGTCTGGAAAAGGCAAGGACTTGTGGATTGCCATGGGCATTGCGTCGCTTGAGCTGTACGCGTTTGTGGTGCATGATGCGGACATTGCTTATTATACTAAAATGCTGCCTACAAAGATGCTTTATCCCGTGATTGAGCCTAACCTCGATTTCTTCTTCGCCAAAGGCTACTACGCAAGAGTGAATATCGAAAGCAAGAAAATGTACGGAAGAATATGCCGCCTGTTCATTAATCCGCTACTGGAAACGCTGCAGGAAAAACTTGTTCACTACTCTAGGTTCCTCAATTACCTGCAGTCCTTCAGTTACCCGCTTTCAGGCGAGTTCACCATCTACAGCGATTTAGCCATGCACCTGCGAATACCTTGCGACTGGGGATTCGAGGTTGGCTTGCTGGCGGAGCTTTTCAGAAACGCGTCTTACAGGCGCATCTGCGAAGTGGACTTAGGACTTTACGAGCATAAGCATAAGGAAGTCATTGAAGATGGCTTGTTGAGAACCGCTGAAGACAGCTTCACTACTTTGCTGCGAACATTAACCGAGACGGAGGGTATAGAAATTTCGCTTCCGTTCCTGCAAAGTCTTCAGATCATGTACAAACGGGCGGCACAGGACAAGGTACGGCAGTACCACGCAGATGCCACGTGTAACGGGTTGTTTTTTGACAGGCATGAAGAAGAATCAGGGGTGGATGCTCTTTCGGAGGTGATTCTTTCAGGGGGAAGAAAGTTTTTAGCGAACCCAAGACGCGCGCAGTTGCCTGACTGGCTGCGGACAACTGCTGCCATGTCGAATATCAGAGAAAGGCTCAGGGAAACAGCTATTGAAAACTGAAAGAGTCAAAACCGTGATCTTCACGGATCTTGACGGAACAATTCTTGATGAAAAATACAGTTGCCAAAAAGTTAAACCGCTAATCAGTCAACTACAAGCTTTGGCTGTGCCAATTGTGATTTGCAGCAGCAAAACCAGAGCGGAAATTGAGTTTTACAGGAAAGAAATGGGTTTGGCGGAGCCTTTCATCCCAGAGAACGGTTCAGCCATATTCATCCCGGAAGGCTATTTTTCTTACAGTTACAAATTTACGAAGCATACGGAGAACTATGACGTAATTGAGTTAGGAATTCCGTATTCTATCGTGAGGAAAAAATTCGCTAATGTTAAGCTGAACTGCAAAGCGGAAATCGCTGGTTTTGCCGATATGACAGCGGAAAATTTAGCGGCAGACTCGGGTTTGACGGGGCAGTTGGCGAAACTGGCTAAGATGAGGGAATATGAGGAGCCTTTCCGAATTATAAATGGAGACGAGAAACAAGTTTTGGCTGCTATTAAGCAAGAAGGGCTGAACTGCACTCGTGGCGGCAGATACTTCCATTTGTTGGGAAACTGCAACAAAGGAAAAGCCGTGGCGGTTCTGAAAGATTTGTACGTTCGTGAATTCGGCGAAATAATCACCTTCGGCGTTGGCAACAGCCGCAATGATTGGGAAATGCTGAATATTGTTGATGTCCCCTTTTTGGTCAGGAATAATGTGAATGGAAAAGACGCTTTCGACATTTGGAAGAGGATATTGGAACTGGTCAAGCGAAAAAGCGGCAGGCAAACTTGAAGGCGAACCCAGAACGGAAACAAATTCGCCACAGAACTGCAAATGTAAACTCTCTTACCCAAAACCCAGCGAACATAGACCCGCAACTCCAAAGCCAAACCCAAGCAAGCTAACAGGTTCAACCTCTGCTCCAGCCCATAAGTAAGGGAGGGGGTGGGCGCCGTGAGCGGCAAGGTTAGCCGTCACATTTGGATGGTAATAGCGATTTGTTGCAGAAACCTATAGGGAGAGGTCGCTATTGGCGTTTTCAGCAGCCAAAAGCATGTTGCCCGCTGTAAATAAAGGGGCTATAGACTGCTCCGAGCACTTGGGAAACTACGCATGTTAAATTTGCTTGATGGCTTGCCGCAAAAGGCGCCAAAATCGTCGTAAGCAAAGTCGCACCCAAAACATGAACCGTTATTCCGCCCACAACCTGAAAATTAATCAACTAAGTCACAAAAACCAACGCGCTGGAAATCGACAACGTCGCAGCCAAAGAATGGTTGTTCAGGCTCTTGATTTTTTCCACGTGAACATGAGGAACGGAAGGGTTATTGCTCAAGTCACCGTTGGAACAGCTACATCGGGAAAGCTTACTGCGTGTGTTGCAGGGTTTATGGGGTTAAAGATTCCGTCGTTGATGTGTATTTCCCCAATCCTCAGTAATACTTTACTTCATAACCGTGTTACTGAACCGTATAAAAGCTTTTAGCCTCAAAACACCTACTTTCACACGTGAACCACATGTCAAAAATCACCCGCATAGGCGTAACATTCCCACCTGAACTGCTCAAAGACTTCGACGAAATCACCAGCAAAATGGGCTACGAAAGCCGCAGCAAAGCAATCCAAGACGCAGTCAGACTTTTCGTTTCCGAACGCAAATGGCTCCAACAAGAAGCAAACACCATGCAAACTGGCGTAATCCTCATGGTTTACGACCATGACGTAAGAGGATTAGACAGCGGCTTAACAGAAGTACAACACCATCACTCAGATATAGTCACTTCAACGCTGCACATCCACATCGGCGAACGCGACTGCCTCGAAGCCATCGCCGTGAAAGGCAAAGCCAAAGACATCAGGCACGTCAGCGATGAACTAGCCACAAAAAGAGGCGTAAAAATCCTCAAAACAGTAATCGTCAGCGTCTAGTTCTTCAGATTAAACATGCGCTCCAGCGATGCACGCGCTTTCTTAGCCACGTTCACTGGAACCTTAACCACGTACTTCTCTTCTTTCAACGAAGCATACAATCGGTCTAACGTGGTAAGCTTCATGTTAGGGCAAACCGCACCCTCATACGCCATAACGAACCGTTTATTCGGGTTCTCCTTGCGCAAGCGATGCAACAAACCTTCCTCAGTCCCAACAATAAAGGTCTTCGCGCTTGAATCCTTAGCAAACGTGCACATCTTGCTGGTGCTCCCGATGAAATCAGCCACATGCCGCATTTCCCCGCTGCATTCAGGATGAACCATGACCACAGCATCAGGATATTGCTGCTTTAAAACGGTCACATCTTCAGGCTGAAACAGCAAATGCGTTGGGCAAAAACCCCATTCGGGAAGCGGAATAACCTTCTTGCCTGTTTTCTCCGCTACATACTCCGCCAGATTTCGGTCAGGACCAAACAGCACAGTATCGGCATCCAGCGAGTTAATCACATCAACCGCGTTGGCACTGGTGCAGCAGACATCACATTGGGCTTTCGCTTCAGCAAGCGTGTTCACGTACAAAACCACAGGAGCCTTCGGATGCAAAGCCTTCGCACGTTTAATCTCATCCACCGTCAGCATCTGCGCCATCGGACAACGCGCACCCAGCGTGGGCAAAAGCACCTTCTTCTCCGGATTGAGGATAGCCGCAGATTCCGCCATGAAATCAACCGCAGAAAAAACAATAATCTCCGCGTCTTGTTCCTGCATGGCTTTTCGGCTAAGCTCGATGCTGTCGCCTATGTAATCGGCAATTTCCTGAACTTCAGGACGCTGATAATTATGCGCCAAGATAATGGCTTTCTTCTCTTTCTTGAGCCTCAATATCTGGTCAGTTAAATCTTTCATCAAACTGCGCCTTAGATTTAGAAGGTTAAAGGGCATATGACGCAATATATATTTTTACCCTATGTTGAAGGGGTTTAAACATGCCTTCAAGTCAGTTGGTAAGGTTGTGGCAGGTTGTATGATTTTTGGCTATCCCCGTTTCATTAGATTTCACTGATTTCGACCTCAAAGAAACGCGTTTTTGGGTAAAAAGGTTCTAGATAAGTTTTTATCGGCATTGAAGAGTTACCTTCTGTTTTCAAGGTGGAAAAACATGTCTGGAAACCCATTAGACATCTACAAAGAATTCGACCCAAAAGTCCTCGAATTCTCAAAAAACCTCCAAGACCTAACATACTCCGAAGGCGCATTAAACTCAAAAACCAAACTGCTAATAGCCATGGCAATCGATGCAGAACACGGAGCCATGCAGGGCGCCGTTGCGCTCGGCAAAAGAGCCCTCAAACAAGGCGCAACAAAGGAGGAAATTGTGGAGGCGCTCCGAGTGGCGTACAGCATCGGCGGCAACAGAGCACTCTACACTTCCGCGTTGGTCTTGCAGAGCCTGTTCAAACAAGAATCACCGCAACAGCGGTAAGGTTCGCCTTTCTCCTGTTTTCTTTCCATTTTGCTATGTCACTCGCTGCTTGAGTAGGGCGAAAATTCTGAAAGCTTTATAGCATTTGTTCTTCAAAGTTTAGCGTAAGTTGTGAGCAACATGAATTCTTCGGAAGTCCTCATCAAAGCACGTGGCTTAACCAAACGGTTCAACCACAACCTTACGGCAGTGGACCACATAGACTTCGAAGTTTACAAAGGCGAATGCGTTGGTTTCCTCGGACCCAACGGCGCAGGCAAAACCACAACTGTGCGGATGATTTACTGTTTTTTGCCCGTAACCGAAGGCAAACTGACCGTGGCTGGAATGGACGTTTCCACGCAAGCACGTGAAATAAAAGGCATGATTGGCGTTTCTCCGCAGGAAGATAACTTGGACCCTGATTTCTCTGTACTCAAGAACCTGCAGGTTTACGCACGGTATTTCGACATCCCAAAAGAGGTAGCCACCAAGCGCGCCTTTGATTTGCTGAAGTTTTTCCAGCTGGAGGAGAAAAAGGACGCTTCAATCTACCAGTTGTCAGGAGGCATGAAACGGCGCTTAATTATGGCAAGGGCGCTGATTAATGAGCCGAAGATTCTGCTTTTGGATGAGCCGACAACTGGGTTGGATCCTCAGGCTAGGCATTTGGTGTGGGATGAAATTCGCAGTCTCAGGAAGCGGGGTGTAACGGTTATTTTGACTACGCATTATATGGATGAAGCATCGGCTTTGTGCGATAGGGTTCTTGTTGTGGACAACGGCAAAATTATTGAAACTGGTGTGCCGCATGAGTTGATTCGGCGGTTTGTTGGGGAGGATGTTTTGGAGGTGGAGTTTGATGAGGATGTGGTGAAGACGCTGAAGGCAGAGTTGCCAGGTGCTCAGGTAGAGGTTTTCGGTGACCAAGTGCGCGTTTTCATCGATGAGCCTCATGGGGTTTTTGAGCGTGTGGTGAAGAAGTTCCCTGACAAGAACATGACGATTCGTAACGCGAATTTGGAGGATGTGTTTTTGAAGTTGACTGGGAGGAAGCTGCGGGAATGATGAGCTTGAAGTGGCCTAAGCTGACTTATCGGGTGTGGACTGTTTGGCGGAGGAACTTTGAGGTTTTTACGAAAACGATTTTTGTGAATTTTTTGCCTGCGTTGCTTGAGCCAATTTTGTATCTTGCGGCGTTTGGTGTGGGTTTGGGGGCGTTGATTACTGGTTCGGTTGAGGGTGGTTCGTATATTCAGTTTATTGGTCCTGGTTTGATTTCGATTGCTGTTATGTATGGTAGTTTTTATGAGTGTACTTATGCTTCGTTTGTGCGGATGTATTTTCAGAAGACGTTTGACGCGATTATTGCTACGCCTGTGAGTGTGGAAGAGGTTATTGCGGGTGAGTTGTTGTGGGGTGCCACAAGGGCAGCGATAAATGGCAGCATAGTGTTGGCTGTGGTTGCGGCTTTTGGCTTGGTTTCTAGTCCGCTTGCGTTGTTGGTGCCTGTTCTGGCATTCTTCGGTGGCTTGTTGTTTGCTTCGTTGGGGATGTGTTTTACGGCTTTGGCTGGGACGATTGATTTCTTTAATTTTCCGACGTTTCTGTTCATTACGCCGATGTTTTTGTTGAGTGGGACGTTCTTTCCGTTGACGTTGTTGCCGGGTGTTTTGCAGACTGCGGCTTTGGCTGTTATGCCGTTGACGCATGTGGTGGATTTGACTAGGGGGCTGTTTTCGGGAAGGATGGAGTCTTATTTGGGTTTGAGTTCGCAGCTTATGGTGGTGTATAGTGTTGTGTGGATTGCGGTGGTCACGTTGCTGTTCTTTGTGTTGGCGATTAACTTGATGAAGCGAAAACTCATCAAGTAGAAAAGGCGCTAAACGGCTATTTCGAGGGTTTCGGCGACGACAAGGTAGTATGCGGCTAAGCCTTTCCAGTTTCCCCATGGCTCTGCGATTTTTCTGGCTTCCTCGCTGGTTATTTTTTTGCCGTTGCAGTAGTAGTTTGCAATTGTACGGCGTAATCCTAAGTCATCGGCTGGAAATGCGTCCCATTTTTGCATGGACCTGAGCATGGTGAGTTCTGCTGTCCAAACTCCTATGCCTTTCAGTTCGTCCATTTCCTTGATGATTTCTTCGAGATTTTTGTAGTTCTTGAATTTTTCGAGGTCAAGTTTGCCTTCTGCGATGAGCTTGCTGATTCCGTGGATGTATTCTGTTTTGCGTTGGCTTAATCCGCAGCTGCGCAGTTCTTCAAGTGTGCCTTCTGCGATTTGTTGTGGGGTGGGATACTCGCAGTATGTTGTGCCTTCGATGTGGAGGGTGTCGCCGAATTTCTTGATTATCTTGCGTTCCAGCGAGTTGGCTACTTTGAGGGATATTTGCTGTTCCACGATGGAGTCTACGAGTGCTTCGTACACGGTTTGGGTTGTGGGGCTTCTGAGTCCACAGAGTTTCTGAGTAATTTTTGCCATGGTGGAGTTTTTTTGGGCGGTTTCGTAGAATGGTGTTGGGTCGAAGTCGAGGTTGAAGAGCAAATTGATTATTTTTTGTGCTTTTTTGCTGTCTGCGGCACTTAACGGTTCGTCAGACGTGAGTTCTGCTTGAAGTTCTGGCTTGTCAATGGTGCCTTCGGATGTGATGGCTATGTGGATGAGTTTGCCGTTTACGCGGATAAGCTGGGTGAACTTGCCATCTTCATAGGTGCGGATTTGCTTGTCGCCATGGCTGAAGATTTTTGCGCTCAGGTCGAAGCTGAAGGGTGGAACAGGTTTAAGCGTGATTTTCTGGGTGAACATGTTAGTGTTTCCTTTTGCGGTCGGTTGGATGGTTTCTTATTTCAGCAGAGGTAAAAAGCGTTTCCAAAGTGCCTTGCTCTGGTCAGTACTAGTGCTCGGAAAAAATTATACCCCGATTCTGTAAAGTCTCCGACTGTTGGGGCATTCATGTAAAAAATCGTCTGTTACGTTTGCATGATTAGTGTTCTATCTTTAAACTGCCAACGCCAATTCTTAAAAAAATGCAGAATGTCCATTCCAAGCGCACTATTCGTACGGTCATAAGGTATTGTTGGATTACCAATCGGAGCCATGCAACAAATAAATTTTAATGGTGTACGTGTCACTGTTTCCTTACGGTGGAACATTCCATGGCGTACAGTCAACAAAAAATCTGGTCTGTCTATACACCAAGGATGCACTCTGCCATTAGCCGTTGTAACAGTAAAAGTGGCTTGCGGAAGGGAATTGCAGTTTATAGCTAGTCTTGCCGCGTCGTCTGATAGCAGTGTAGTTATTGAACAACCAGTGTCAACCAAAAACCGTACATACTGGTATTGATTTGATTGGGGTGGACGCAAGAATCCAATTACGTAAGCATGACCGTCATCTTCTATTCGTGCCCTAAGTTGCAAAAAATACTGCGTCCTATAGCAACAGATTCTTAGGTTGGGTATTAACAAATTCTATGGCAAAATCTTCGACGTTTTCGCCTGACCCAATAATGACCTCAATCAGTTTGTCTATATTTTTTGCTGAGTATTTAACACCTTGTTCTCCAGTCACTAGTTCTCCAACTGCTATGTATTTGTTCGGGTATTTGGCACGTAGTTCCTTCCCGTTCATAGCAACCCAAAGAAACGCTTCTTCTAGTCTCCGCTGTTTCTTAAGTAGTTGAACTTCGAGGTTGTGGTCTATTTCCCTTCGAAATTCTATAAGTGTCATATTAACTCACTTACCTCTCTCTCATCCAGATATTTTATCCTTTCTGTGGACTCCCGCATTTCACGATGGAGAAAGGTTATGGAGCAATAACTATTTATAATTTATTCTGTAACTGAAGAACGTGACGACGCAAAACAGGAAAAGTATGGGCTATTTGTTTTTACTTGCATTTTGAATTAATGTTTTCCATTTGTTTTGTCCTTCTATCTTTATGCCACATGCTTTCGCTGGAGTCTTGCCATCGAGAGCTTCGTGTGATCGGATGAAATTGTGGAATAGTTGGTATCCTCAGAGTATCGGAGTATCGTTTGTTTTCAGTCCCCTCAAAACCTTTTCTCTATCGCGAAATTCCCCATTCATGCGCTCCATCTTATTGTCGTTGTGTTCTCCCTTCAGCGTTATGTGCCGACCGTGGAAGGTGCCTTCAAAAACCTGGTGGCAAGCGAGTGAGTACGAGGAATAATCCTGAAAAGCCAAGGCTTAAAAAGTAAATGCTTGAAACAACAGATAGCAAGCAGGCGAGGTCTTGGTAATCATGGACGACGAAAAACGTGAGCAAACGGAAGACAAAAAAGCCTTCGGAGATTCCGTGGTCACCGTTTCTTACGCAGAAGCCTTAGCAAATTACGTGAAGAAGTTTCAGCTTTACATCGGCATGGCGCTGGCATCAATCGGGGCGACGTACCAGGCAATAATCATGATGAACTTCGGATGGCAAACAACGCAAAGAATAATCTCTTCCTTGACGCCGCTTAGCTATTTACCGGGCGTCCTCCAACAGCAAGCCCTTATCATATTTATCATCGGAGTTGTGATTTGGTTCACGGAGCCGACTGCGCATACAGAGACGCAAGCATAGGCTATAGGGAGAGCGGCTGATTTCTCTTTTTGCCACCGTTCGTTGTTTTTAACAATTCATCTTTTAACAGCCGTTGAGGAACATTCGACAATCAAGTTTCGGTAGGTTTTTAGGCAGTCCAGCATCCTAACCTATGAAGCAGCATGAGCGACTTGGACATAGCCAAAACCGAACTCTACGAGGAAAACTTAACCTTAGCCATAGTGAAAAACAGCGAAGTCCTCTTCGAAACCAAAAACCACAGAATCAGCGGCTTCCTAGACGCCTTGGAAAAGCTCGGCGCCAATCTGGAAGGGGCTTCCCTCGCCGACCGCGTAGCAGGAAAAGCCATCGCGCTCCTATGCGTCTACGCCAAAATAAAAGAAGTCTACGCCGCAGTCCTCAGCCGAAAAGCCCAAGCCGTATTCGGTCAAAACAAAATCCGCGTCCAATGGCGCGAGCTAGTGGACAACGTTCTGGACGCCGACAAAACTGGCGTGTGCCCCTTTGAGAAAGCAGCCGCAAACATATCTGACCCTGAAAAAGCCTTCAAAGCGTTCAAGAGATTGCGCGAAGACCTGAAAGCCTGCAAGTGAACTGCGCGAACGGTTTATATCAAAGCAAACCAGAGAATTAACACAGCATAAGCATAGGAGAAAAATTCTATGGTAAATGAACCATTCCATTTGACTGATGACAACTTCGACGAAACAATCAAGAAAAACCCACTTGTCCTCGTTGACTTCTGGGCAGGATGGTGCGGACCGTGCAAAGCCCTAGCACCCACAATCGTGGAACTGGCAAAAGAATACGCGGGCAAAGTCCTCGTCGCCAAACTCGACGTGGACGAAAACCCCAAAACCGCGGAAAAATTCCAAGTCTACAGCATCCCAACGGTGATACTGCTTAAAGACTGCTGCGAAGTAGACCGCAGCGTAGGTCTCTGCCCCAAAAACAAGTTTGACACCGCGCTCCAAAAGCACCTGTAACCAAAACGGAACGCCGCAGCCGTTTAGCTCTTCATTTTTTCGTACATCTTTTCCAAAGTCCAGCGAATGCTAGACCTCAACTCCTTAAACCGCTCCTCATCCACGTTCCGAATAACTATTTCACGTATCATGTCGCCTTCGCGGATGATATTGTAGCTGAACATTTTGTCAGGCGTCAACTGCTTCAACCGCACCAGTTCGCCGTCTTTGTCCTGCATCTTCGCCAACACGCGCTCCACCAGAAAGTTGCCGAAAGGCGGGGTGTTCACATTGAAATTCTTGCTTTCATCAGGCAGCACATGCATGGAGTCTTTTTCGATGTAAATAATTGCCAGAGACTCATCGTTAATCGCCTTCAGCGGGATAACGTTCTCAGGTTCTCCGCCGCGGTAACCCGAAGTTTTCTCTAGCAGCAGGCTCTTCCGTCGGCTGCGCAGTTTCTTTGGGCGTCACCGCTGCTTCTTTTATGTCTCCGCGTCTGAAGCCTTTATCAAGAAGAATCCCGTTGACAACGTCAAGTGTGGCCTGCAGTTCTTTGACTTCGTTTTCCAGTTTCTCCAGCCGCTCTTCCAGCCGCTGCTTAAACGCGAGCATCGCCTTCATTTTTTCGGAATCCTGCGACATCCAATTCACGCTGTTACCGTGTAGGCGGTTTGTCCTTATCAAGATTTGTTAACAGAAAAATGTCTAGCTCTCACTGATTTGCTTCAACTGCCTGCGATACATCTCCACCACTTCCGCGCTGGTCGTCGCGTCCTCGGCAGCCTTGTCAGTGCGGTACTTGCCCGTGAACCTGGGAAACCTGATTGCCAGACCCGCGCCTTTGCGGATGGAGTCCATAGCGCATGGATGAATCGGACTCAAAGTAACCTCCGCGCCTAAGACTTCCAGCACGACAGCGGGTTCAAACCACACGTCCGCCTCCAAAATCGAGACAACGCGGGAAGGCTTTCGAGGTACCTCATGCTTGTGCAGCAGGTTTGGCAAGTACGCGAGGGTCCTTGTCGGTAAAGCCCGTGCCCAGCTTGGTTACGGTTTCGAATGTGTCGTCTTTTTTGTTGTAAGTTGCCACCAGCAGCGCGCCGTAGGCTCCTGCCCGTTTTCCCCTGCCGTGAAATGCGCCAACCACGACGAGGTCAACGGTGTCAGTCATCTCGCTCTTGTAGTCACGCTTATACTTAATCCAAAGCCAGCCCCGAGCGCCAGCCTGATAAACCGACTCTTTGCCAATGGCTTTGCACATCAACCCTTCGCAACCATCCGCTATAGCCTCTTCAAAAAAAGCCTCCAGCTGCTTCGCGTTGCTCGCCACTATGTTTTTGGCTAACGTGACCCTGTCGCTTTTGGCTATGGCTTTCTCCAGAGCCCTTCGCCTAACAGGATAAGGTTTCTGAGTGTAGTCTTTGCCGTCCACGTAAAGCGCGTCAAACATGAACAGCGACACGGGATATTGACTTATGGCTTCTTCTATGCCGTATTTGCGTCTGCGGTGCATCAGCTCTTGGAACGGACGCATTTCCCCAGTCTCCAAGTCCATGGCAACGCACTCACCCTCCAAAATGGCTTCTTTCGCATTCACGTATTTCTTCACAAGGTCGATTGCGTCAGGGTACTGGTCAGAAATGCTCTCCAAACGCCTACTATAGAGAACCACTTCGCTTCCTTTCTTGTGCATCTGGATGCGTTCGCCGTCATACTTGTACTCAGCCACGCATTTTCCGCCCAACTTCTCCAAAATCTCTTCCGCAGAAGGAAGACGCTCAGCCAGCATCGGCCTGACAGGCTCGAAAACGACGACTTGAAACTTCTTTATGCCCTCTATTCCCTTTTCAGCCACGATGCTCGCGACTTTGCCCAAGTCGCTGCTGATGCTGTAAGCACGTTCGATAAGTTCGCGGGCTTCCTTGCCTCCACCATAAGCAATCGCGAGCGCGTCAAGCACCGTCATGTCCGCGATGCCTAACCGCAAATTGCCCGTGACCGTTCTGAGGATGTATTTTGCCTCTTTAGGAGACGCGTCCGACAGCAGCCCCGCCAACAACGACATCTTCGAGTCCACAGCGCCTGAACCGCTGGTCTTAGACATCTTATCCAAGATTTCGTAAACACGCTGAACCGTCAGAGTTTTCTGTGCACCAAACGTAGATTGCTTTCTTTTTGCAAGAAAGTTCTGGGCTGTTCCGCCGATGTCTCCGCTCGTTTTCAGGTCGTGTTCAATTTCGGTTTCTTTTCTTCCGCTGGCTCGTGCCAAAGCCTTCACTGCAAGTTTTTCTGCTACGCCGATTTCGACGCCTTCGAAGTCTGGGTACAGTTTGCCCTGAGTGAGGTAGACAACCTTGTCGATGATGTTTTTTGGCGTGGTCTTTAAGAGGTTAACCAGCAGGTCTGTCATTTCAAGCCGTTTGGTGGTGGCTTCGATTTTTTCGTAAGCATCAGCTATCTCAGCGTAGTTCAAGCCTTAAGCCTCCCAAGAATATAGGTTGAAAGTGCGTATTAAAGCAATTTCATAACGCTGAACTTGGCAGCTAAACAGTAGAAGATTTGCAAGTGCGATAACAGAAAGAAGAACGCTGTTTTGCTGCAAACATAGTTGGTTAGGCGGTTCCCGCAAAAACGTTTTCTTTTACATTCCATCCACTAAGTGTGCGGTTCCGTCTGGGCAATACACTTTATCGCCTTTCTCCGCTACTTCGTAGCGTATGCTGCATGTTCTCATCTGAGAGCATCCGTCACAATCTCTTGATAGCAAATCCTTTTTCGCCTCCATTATCATCCTACCGCTTCGGGCATGTTTGAGTCAAACAAGGTTCTCATGTTCTAACATACCTTCAAGCAGATAGAGCCAACTGAAGATGGATTTGGCGCTTTTATACCTTTCTAACATTTGCAGCTATACATGCGTAATCATTTTTGGTGCAGATTGCAGCAAAGAAGAGTTCAACGAAAGACTCGAAACCCTCGAAATAAAGAAAAACCTCTACCTAAACGGATTCAAGGGACCCATCGAAATGATGTGGACACAACAAGCCTACGACGAACAAAACAACACACAAAAGCAGAATTGATATCGACAACAATCAATTTAGTTTTTAGAGGATGAACAGGGTTGAAAAGAAGCCTACAGACTATATGGAAAATATCCTTTTCTATTCTAGCAAAAAAGCGAACGCTATAAGCCTTTGTAGGCTTTCCAAATATGTTTAGCTATGGCAGTTGCAGCCAGTTCCGCATAGAGACCAGGTACACGAGGCTCGGATCCATCACGCTCAACAATGCTGAAAACGATTGCTTCTTGAACGCATCTCTTAGCCAAAGAAAGGTCAGGACTATTTGAGTTTAAGATAGAAAAAGCAACATTTTCAATAAATGCTTTTGGCTCTAGAGCTGACCGAGCTAGTCGACTGATTACCGAATGAATCCCTTGCATCCCTGTCCCAGATTCGAGATGTTTGCCAACGCAGAAAGCAACATGTGATTTGATCCACTTTTCTTCCATTACAAGCGCATTTAAGTTCTTATTCCAGAGTTCCAAGGGTCACATCACCAACGCTATGACAGATCCAATCAAGATTCCAAAAAACGATGAAACGATGACCAGACCACGGGTTGAAGAGGGACCTGCGACAACATTGAGAATATTGAGGAATACTGAGACCACAAAGACTTCTGAAGTGACAGTGGTGAGTATACTCGACAAAACGAAGTATGTTGCAATTGCCGACCCCATCGAAACGAACATGAGAATTAGAATCAACTTGTAATTTTGCGATGTTTGGTTTCCGTACTTCTTGGCTATTTTTGAAACGATGCCTCGACTCACTTGTCGTCACCTCTAATTGCGGACGAAAGCTTTTCATTGTCGATAGTTTTTGGAGGCACAGCAGGACCTTTTTCGTCTTTGACGATCTCCAATATAATTGCTTTCGAATCATTAGTATGACCAGCCGATTTGGCTAATTTGCTGATGTCTTCCCCGAGGACTATCCCGCCTGCTTCCATTGTCGCCAAGAGCAAACTTTCAGGTTGCACGACCTTGCTCAGTAACAATATTCTGACCAGAGCAGCTTCGGTTAACAAAGTCACTTTGCTCCCAACAGTTTTAGGTTGAGCAAGAACCCGAGACTCTGAGGAGAATTTGCTGGCTACAATTGTTGTCACAATTGATGATCTATCGCCAAGTGAACGAGTGACCGCATCTCCAATATCATTTGGAGTAATCTCGGCAATAGTGTACTTAACTACAACAGAAATTGATTCTCCACTAGGCTTTCCAATGATAAAGTCTGGCGAAACTGATGTATCCCCCGAGGAACGCACAATCAAGCTAGTTAGACTCCTCAAGATTCTAAAGACGGCTTCTTTGTAGTCGCTTTCATCTGTTGCATCAAAAAGTCTTGCAACTGGACCTTGGAATCCAATTTGTTCTGCTTCTTTAACTAGTTGTTGTCTTTCAATTAGTTTGGGATCATTGGACAGCTTTACCGCTTGGTCAAGCACTTGCCTTGCTAGGGCTGCCGACCCAAGAGCTTTAGCAAGAGTAACCTGAGGTACTTTCACAAGATCGTGAACTGAGTTGATATGCAGTTCTCCAAGCATTATTAGCCTTCTGCGACTAAGGGGGTCAAAACCTATGCTCGAAAAGACTCTGGCGGTACCAAGATACCTCTTCGGAAGCCCATATTTCAGTCTCTCCTTCAAATCCTCGATTTCGTCAGCCAAATCGAAGCTAATTTGCAGTCCTGCCGCTTCTAGTGCATTTGGAATAACTGTTACGAGCCATAAAGCACAAGTCGCGTAATTTGTTTGCGCATCCGATGGATAGACATTGTATTCTTTTTTAGTATCCTCACCTTTAACCCAAGCCTCAAGCATCAACGCTGTCTTGAAAACCCTTTCCAAGTGTTCTGAATCTTTGTAGCTTGTCTGCACTATTTCTTTTGCTCGTTCAACCGATGCGTCTGAGAATCTGTCTTGCTCCCAATACAAATTGTAACATAGATTGTTTTCAAAGTCAGATGTTGAGCACACGAGATGCAATAAAGTAAAGTCCGTAATAGGCGTCTCCCGCTCAAGAATCAACTTGAAACTTTCTATTATGCGCTGAATTGAAATGGGATCGTATCTTCGAGAGGCACAAACCAGCCCAAGAGTTGTGGGCAATGTTCCTCTTACGAACCCTGATTCTTGCAATTCCTTCAGAAGGCGAAAAAGCAGATCCTTTGACACAGGAGAACCCGTTGATTTCGAATAATAAGTCTGCGAAAAGAAATCAAAAATCTCGCCAAAACTTCTATACTGATTTGTCGAAAGAAGAACCATCAGATTTCTTCTGAGCTCCTTTTCGTAGATTAACTGTGAGATTACCACTTGTAGTGGTCCCTTGATATACCTCTCCATTGCTATAGATGCCTGTCTTTTGGTGATTGCAAAGACTATAGCTTCACCTACATCAACATACCCAACTCTGCCCGCTCTTCCTGCCATGTTCTTAAAATCGTTGACTGTTAATTCAGCTAGGCCTTTGCGAAGTGATTCAAAGATTGTCATGTCCGCCGGAAAGTTAACCCCTTCCGCCAACGTGGTAGTGGCAAAAATAGCAGCAATGCGCTTTTCTTTGAAAGCCTTTTCGATGAACGCCCTTTCTTTATCGGAGAGACCAGCATGGTGATAGGCAACTCCTTTTCTCAGGCAAGCTACCAAAGACGGCTCAACATCAATCGATACCGCTTCCTCGTTAACAAATTTTTGAAGATCATCATCAGATATCGGATGAAAAGTCGAAAGTTCAACTTGGCCCATTCGGGCTGCCAAGTCTCCGGCATACTTTTGAGCGTAGTATCGGCTATGAGTGAAAACTAGCACATGCCTAGAAGAAGCAATTTCTTTTGTTACTACCTGTAGTAGTGCAATCCCAGATCCGCCTTTAATACCTGTTTCGCGTATTTCACCATCATCAAAGGTGATTCTTTCGTTATGAAATACTCCCATTCTGAGAGGAACAGGTCTATAATCTGGAAATTTTAGAACCTTAACGTTCGTCCCTAGCCATCTCTGGAACGTCTCAGGCTCTGCTACCGTTGCTGAAAGGCATAGAAGCTGCAAGTTTTTGTTCATCTGTAAAAGACGGGTGATTAAGAACTCTAAGGACGGACCACGGGTTTCATCGCCAACATGGTGAAATTCATCAACAACCAATAATCCGATTGACTTTGCCCAACGAGAATTAGTTCTTGTGAGTATCTCCGCTTTTTCGTAAGTTGCAATTAATACGTCAAGGTCCTCAAGGTGGTCATCATGCTCCTCTCTATCACTTGTGCTTATTCCTATGCTGAAGAATTTTGAATAATATCCTTCGAGTTCTCTGAACTTATCCTCAGCAAGAGCCTTCAAAGGAACCAAGTACAACGCTCTTAAAGAAGTTGCGAGCTTCATTATTGCAAGCTCGGCGATTAGAGTTTTGCCTGTTGAGGAATTGGCAGATATAATCAAAGATTGACCCTCTAAAACGCCGCTCCTTATTGCGGCTTCTTGAGGTGGCAGTAACCTTTCGATTCCTCTATCTTTCAGAGCAGCAATAACGTAGTCCTCAAAGCCATATTTCAGTTTCAAATCATCGCGGGTCAGCATGAGAATCGTCCCCCTAAACTAATCTCTACCCGTTCGAATATAAAAACTCGTTGAAAAGCGTTTGATTTCATGTGTTTGCTTTCTTGTCTTCTCAGTGCAGGTAGCTGCGCAAAGAAGAAAAAATATATTGCCCCGAAAGAGGGGGGATAAAGCTTTCTGGAATAAAAAATCAGCAAAAGTACAGAAAGTTACTGAAAGTTATCAATTTATGTTTCCAATAGGTCACAACTGCACTTCACATATACGTTAAATTGGCTTTGATGGTTTATAGTTCTCCAACCCAACTTACAAAAACCAAGAAACAACCATACTGCAACCGCAAACTCTCCATTTCCGCGCGTCAGCAACGTTTAATTCTGGCTTAGACGCAATGTTTATATGGGCTGAAGAAGCATCTGATTAAACTCAGCAAATTCAGCTGCCCCGCAATTATCAACATGGCGGCGGCTCAACCCCTACCAAAAAGGCGTCTGCCCTACAGGAATGATGGTGTTGGCCTCCAGTTGCGGGGACACACATGTAGACCTGACAAAATTGCTCATGTTAGGTCCGAAATGGGCTTTGACGTTTGTGGAATAGTTCTTCCTCCAAATCCAGCAAAAAGCAAAATGCTGAAAAGCGAAAACGTACCATACAAATAAACAAGAGAACCGACAGTCAGCATGGAGTGCGCAGTTGTGCGTAACTCCGGTTGATCCTGCCGGACCCCACTGCTATCGGGATGGGACTAAGACATGCTAGTCGAGCGCCTTCCAGCCACGACGAAGGCGCGGCGCACAGCTCAGTAACACGTGGCTAACCTGCCCTTGGGATAGGAACAACCCCGGGAAACTGGGGCTAATTCCCAATAGGTGAAGAACTCTGGAATGAGTCTTCACCCAAAAGGACATCTGCATCATGCTTGCAGGTGCCGCCCAAGGATGGGGCCGCGACCGATCAGGTTGTTGGTGAGGTAATGGCCCACCAAGCCTATAACCGGTGCGGGCCGTGAGAGCGGGAGCCCGGAGATGGGCACTGAGACAAGGGCCCAGGTCCTACGGGGCGCAGCAGTCGCGAAAACTTTGCAATACACGAAAGTGTGACAGGGTCATCCCGAGTGCCGACCGCTGAGGTTGGCTTTTACCCAGTCTAGAAAGCTGGGGGAATAAGGAGAGGGCAAGTCTGGTGTCAGCCGCCGCGGTAATACCAGCTCTCCGAGTGGTGTGGACGTTTATTGGGCCTAAAGCATCCGTAGCTGGCTGAACAAGTCCCCTGTTAAACCCACCGATTTAATCGTTGGTCTGCGGGGGATACTGCTCGGCTAGGGGACGAGAGAGGCAGACGGTATTCCCGGGGTAGGGGTGAAATCCTATAATCCCGAGAAGACCACCAGTGGCGAAGGCTGTCTGCTAGAACGCGCCCGACGGTGAGGGATGAAAGCTGGGGGAGCGAACCGGATTAGATACCCGGGTAGTCCCAGCTGTAAACGATGCAGACTAGGTGTTTGGACGGCCACGTGCCGTTCTAGTGCCGCAGGGAAGCTGTTAAGTCTGCCGCCTGGGGAGTACGATCGCAAGGTTGAAACTTAAAGGAATTGGCGGGGGAGCACCACAAGGGGTGAAGCTTGCGGTTTAATTGGAGTCAACGCCGGAAATCTCACCGGGAGCGACAGCAGTTTGAAGGCCAGATTAAAGGTCTTGCCAGACGAGCTGAGAGGAGGTGCATGGCCGTCGCCAGTTCGTGCCGTGAGGTGTCCTGTTAAGTCAGGCAACGATCGAGACCCGCGTCCTCTGTTGCTACCAGCCTTGTGCTGGGCACACTGAGGAGACCGCCACTGATAAAGTGGAGGAAGGAGCGGGCCACGGCAGGTCAGTATGCCCCGAATCTCCCGGGCCACACGCGAGCTGCAATGGCAGGTACAATGGGTTCCGACCTCGTAAGGGGGAGGCAATCTCGAAAGCCTGCCGTAGTTGGGATCGAGGGCTGTAACCCGCCCTCGTGAACATGGAATCCCTAGTAATCGCGTGTCATCAGCGCGCGGTGAATACGTCCCTGCTCCTTGCACACACCGCCCGTCGTTCCATCCGAGCGACTCTTGGGTGAGGCGTGGTCCTTCGTGGCTGCGTCGAATCTGAGTTTCGTAAGGGGGGAAAAGTCGTAACAAGGTGGCCGTAGGGGAACCTGCGGCCGGATCACCTCCTAAGAAAGCACGTGTTGCTTTTTGCTGGAGGAGCAAGGAGAGTTAGCCACATCCTGAAATGTCAGGGAAACGTCAAAGCCCAAAAACATGTGAGCAAAAAAGACTGATGAAAAAACATTTTTCTTTTCTTTTGTTTATTGCATTGTAAATTGGAAGCGTAAGCTTGAGCGAAAGTAACCGCCTTTGAGTGAGGTTTGTGCGAAGGAGTTATTAGTTGCATAATTATATAGTTATGTAGTGATTATGTTGAGCAAGTACGCGACGATTTCAGTTCCCGTTGAGGTCAAAAAGCGTCTGGAGAAAGCCAAAGGCAAGAAGGAGTGGGGTGAGTTCCTGCTGGAAATGTGCACGGAAACCCAACGGTTGAAGAATAAGAAAGCCTTCGAAGAGTTGACGAAACTGCTGACAGAAAAAGACCTCACAGCTATCGAGGAGTCCAGCCGCGAGTTTAGGGAGAAGTTTGCATTACGATGAACCTTCTGGACACAGGCGTTATCATTCAAATGCTTAGGGGAAAAGAGCAACGTCAAGGCATAATATCTGTTATTACTTTTGCAGAGGTTCTGCGGGGCGTCGAGGTGCAGAAGCGACCTATGCTGAAGCTTCTTTTAGAAGAGAGTTTCGCTGTTTTAAATTTAGACAGCACAGTAGTTGAAAAGTACTGTGACCTTTACAGCAGCCTCAAAAAGAAAGGTTCACTTCTGCCCGATGCGGACCTTTTTATCGCTGCAACTGCGATGGCGCACGACCTAACCTTGGAAACGACAGACGAGCACTTCCAAAGACTGAAGTCCCACGGCTTAAAACTAAAATAGTTCTATAGGCGATTGGCTCCGAAATCCCAACGCAAATATGAAAGAGCTAGACATTTGTTTTTTAAGTTGGATGCGTCTATTTGCTTGAGTTTTATTTGAGATGTACATGGAGGAATAGGGTTTGGTAGCAGAATATTGGATTTTCAAAGTCAAAACTGAAGAAGGCGGACTGTACCGCAGAACAGGCCAAGACATCTTCAACCACCGCACAAAAGAGCTCTTCTGGGGCATCCGCGAGTACGACGAAAAAGGGCGCCAAGAAGCCAACGCCAAAGACCTGAAGAAGGGCGACCGCGCCGTGTTCTACCTGGTCGGCAAAGGCGGCAGCACCTATCTGGGAACTTGCGTTTTGGATTCAGGTTTCGAGAAGCTGGACGCGGAGAAATCCAAGGAGATTGTTCATCGGGAATTCTTGGATTGCGAAACAGGCGTTTTCCTGAAGGAAGTGGACAGGTGGGCGAAGCCTTTGCCCATGGAGTGCCTGCGCGGTAAAGATTCTTTTGTTGCGGGCGGCGGAAAGTTCGGCTCATATTTTCAGGGAAGCATCAAAAAAATAAAACGCAAAGAAGAATACGACACCATCATCCGCGAGCACGAACTCATGGTCTAATAGGCTAAAAGGTTGAAGTTGGGTCAGGTTAGAGTTTGCGGAAGATGCGTGCAGATGGCGAACCACCCAGCATTTCCCTCTGAACCCAACCCAATAATTCAAAAATTCCAAAACAGTTTCATAAACCTTACGCAGCCAAAATCAGAACCTAAACTTACGATTCTGCAGCAGTTACACTTAAACTTATAAATCCGTTGAAACCTTAAACCTGACATACACGGGAACCACTCACATGGCATCCATCATCGAGCTGCTCAGCGTTTTACTCATATCATTCGGCTTCAACCTCATCCCCTTCGCAGGACCATCCAACCTCTTCATCGCCTCAAACTTCGCACTAGTCCTAAGCACCACCGACCCAACCACACTCGTCATCATCGGCTTCCTCGTCGCATTCGGCGCAGCCTTCGCCAAAAGCATACACTACCTCATCACCTTCTTCGTCAGCAAACACCTCAGCCAAAAACGCCAAGAACGCCTGCAAACCGAAGCAAAAAAAGTCAAAAAATGGGCATTCATCCTCCTATACACAGCCGCAGCCACGCCGATTCCCGACGAACCCGTGGTAATTCCCCTCGGACTCCTAAAATACAGCCCAGCAAAATTCTTCACCGCCTTCTTCCTCGGAAAACTCACCATCACCATTCCAGGCGCACTTCTCGGCGCATGGACCAAAAACAAGCTCTCAGAATGGCTCAGCCCAGATGCCATGATAGCGCTCAGCATAATCCTAACCATAGTCGTCACAGTCATCCTCCTCAAAGTGGACGTGGGAAAAATCGCCGAGCAAATCCTCAGAAAAATCCGCAGGCAACCCAAACAAAACACAAACCAGCAGCCAACCGGCAGCCCAGCAACGGAAAACTAAAAAAGCACCCAACCAAACACGCATACCGAGAACACAAACATGCCACAGACCCACCGAAGATACACCCTGAAAACAAAAGAAGCAAAACAAGTTTTCACCCAAGCACAACAGAAACTCAGCCTAAACCTGGAAAACCTCTACGGCACAAAAGCCGACATCGAAACCGTCGAGTCGGACAACACCCAAATCTTCCTCATCAACGGAAAACCCACCCTGTTCAGAGCAGGTGAAGCAGTTCTGCCAACGCTCCACGCCACAGAAATCCTCCAGCAACTCCCCAAAATCGTCGTAGACATGGGAGCCATCCCGCACGTCTGCAACGGCGCAGACATCATGGCACCAGGCATCGTACGCATCGAAAGCGAATTCCAGAAAGGCGCCCTCGTCATAATCGCAGACGTGAAACACGACAAACCCCTCGCCATCGGCGAAACCCTCCTCTCATCCGCGGAAGCCAAAGCCACCAAAAAAGGCATAGTCGTGAAGAACCTGCACTACGTCGGAGACGAAATCTGGGATGCCATAAAAACAATAACCCTGTAACTTCAGCCAACGGAAAAAATTTCGTACGAGACTTTCAGTGTTCCAGAAGTGGAACGTTTTGTTCTTCAGGGAGATTTATAAGCAACTTGCCTTAAGTGCTGCATGGTTGACCTCGTATGTTAGCCATGGTTAAAAGAAAAGTTTTGATAATTACCATTTTTGCATTGTTGTTTTCAGCAATAGCTGGACCACTATCTGTGCATGCCGCAGAGGCTTCATGGTTGACTAACGCGCCTATGCCAACTGCAAGACTATTGCTGGGAGTAGCGGCTGCAAACGGGAAAATCTACGCAATCGGTGGCTCAAAAACGGCCACAGTTTTTCAAGATGACACGGAAACGAACGTCAACGAAGAATACGACCCATCAACTAACACTTGGACACAGAAAGCACCTATGCTCACGGCAAGAAGCGCCTTCGCAATAACCGTTTACCAAAACAAAATCTACGTAATAGGCGGCTATATCCATAACGATGGAAATGTAGTTGGCACAACCGAAGTCTATGATCCTACAGCAAACACATGGACAACCAAAACCCCGATGCCTACACCAAGATTCGGATTAAGCGCCAACGTTGTAAACGACAAAATTTACCTATCAGGTGGATCACTGCGTACATCAATTGCCGTTGAAATGCGCCCTGTAAACGTAACGGAAGTATACGACCCAACCACTGATTCTTGGACTACACAAGCATCAATGCCAAAAGCAGTTTACAACTATGCATCAGCGGTAGTTAACGGCAAAATCTATGTCATAAATGGAGTAGGACCAACAACGGAAAACGGAATTGGCGTTATCACCAGCTTAGTTCAAAATCAAATATATAACCCACAAACGAACACTTGGAGCATAGGTGCAAGCGTTCCAACTCCATCGTCAAGCCTTGGTGCAGGTGTGATTGCCGATTCAACGGGGCAACAGAAAATTTTTGTTGTGTGCGGAACAGGAACATCCACCCAAGGTTCAACTCAACTCCTAATCTACGACCCGAAAAACAACACATGGTCCACTGAAACCCCTATGCCCACATTTAGATTGGGTTTTGGCGTCGCAGCATTGAACAACAACCTCTACGCCATCGGAGGAGCAACCCAGCTGCTTAATTCCACAATTCCGACTCTTGCCACAAATGAAGAATACTCACCAACATCCGACCGATTAGGGACACTTCCTTTTTCGTCATCAACACCTGCGCCAAGCCCAACTCCAACAACTACAACTGCTTCAAGCCCATCGCTATCTCCAACATCCTCAGCTAATTTGTCACCAAGCACATCACCAAATTCAACTACGTCACCTTCAACAACGCCTTTGGCAACTCTAACTCCAACCCCATCGGCATCAGAGCCAACTAAATCGGAAGACCCAATCACAGTTCCAGGCGTGCATTATGCAAATGATGTAGACCCTCTTCCATTAATTCTTGGCATAGTTGCTGTTGTAATCGTAGCCATTACCATTGTAGGTTTAGCGGCTTATTTCACGAAATATAGGAAAAAGAAAACAGCAAACTAGCTGTTCCCCTACCCCTTCCAGAATTTTTCTCTTCACTTATTTGCCTAATTTGTTTTCGCTCTTAGAAAACCGCTTACTCTTCTTTTTCAATTATAGCCTCATTTTGCCCCCAAAATGGATTCACGGATTCAACGCTCAGTCTATTTTTCTTTATATCGTTTCTTTAAATAAGGGGGCTATAGGTTTTTCCGAGCACTAGTTTCTCGCTTGTTCCAGAATTATCCGCGCGTCCACCGTCATTGCACCCTTTGCATAAGCCAGCACAGGGTTCAAATCCAGCTCCTTAATCTCAGGATGATCCATCACCAGCTTAGAGGTGCAAAGCAGAACATTCACGATGGCTTGGATGTCCACAGCAGGCGAATTCCGAAAACCCTTCAACAGCGGAAACGCCTTAACCCTAGTCACCATCTCCAAAGCATCCTGCTCCGAAATTGGCGCAACCCTGAAAGTGACATCTTTCTCCAGTTCCACGAAAATTCCGCCTACCCCAAACATCAACGTCTGCCCAAACTGAGGATCCTTCACAGCCCCAACAATAACTTCAGTTGATGCAGGAGCCATTTCTTGAACCAAGATGCCCGCGATTTTGGCGTCAGCCTTGTACTTCTTTGCGTTCTCCAGAATCCTGCTGTAAGCCGCTTTCACTTCCGTCTGATTCTTCACGCCAACCACCACGCCACCAGCATCAGACTTATGCACAATATCAGGCGAAACCACCTTCAAAACCACCGGAAACCCAATCTCCTCCGCAAACTCCACAGCTTGCTTCTCAGTTTTCGCCACACAAAACTTTGTAACTGGAATGCCATAAGCCACGCAGACAGCTTTCGCCTCAGGCTCCAACAAAGCAGTTCTGCCTTCGCTGCGCGCTTGCGCAATTATCTTATCAACCTTATTCAACTTTGCACTCTCCTCTGCACGACGCGATGAATACCTGCCAACGCTGGTTTAAAACATTTATGCCATACAACAAACCATTACAGCACAGCCAAAAGCGCAAACACCTTAGCATCCGCCACCAAATTTCCAACCACACAGTACTCATCAGGCTGATGCGCAACCTCATCCACGGTACTCCAAACAACCGCGGAAACACCTGCGTTCCTGAAAAAAGCCGCGCAAGTTCCGCCGCCAATGCCGCCAACTTTCGCGTCGATTCCTCTGGCTTCCTTTATGGCTCGTTTAAGCAAAACGACTGCCTGTGAGCTGCCATCAATCAGCGCTGGCGAAGACTGTTTCTGCAGTATCTCCAGCAGGATTTTTGCGCCCGTTCGCTTTTCATGTTCCCCAACGATGCCGTTTATGTCTGCCAGAACGTCTTCCACGCTGTAGTTTGGCAGGATTCGGCAGTCAAAATAAACCACATCTTCCCCAGGCACAATGTTCACGGCTTCCACGTTCCTTTCTTTTTTCGTGGGCTCAAAAGTGCTGTAGGGCACATCGAAATAGTCGTTTCGCGCATTGTATTTTGCGTGAAGCGCCTCATCCAACGCAATTGCCACCTGCATGCCCACTCTGTGCGCATTCAAGCCCTTGTTCGGCAAGCTGCCGTGAGTCTGCTTCCCAAAAGTGGTAATCTTCAGCCATAGAATGCTTTTTTCGGCGATTTCTATCAGGTTTCCGTCAGGGTTGCCGCTGTCAGGAACAACCACCAAGTCGTTTTTGCTGAAAAGACCTTTCCCAAGCAGGTGTTGGATTCCCATGGTGCTGCCCATTTCTTCGTCAGACACGAATGCCAGCTTCACGGTTCTTTTCGGCTTTACTCCCAACAGCTTCAGCGCCTTGATTGCGTAGAGCGAAGCGACAAGCGATTGCCCATTGTCTTCGCTTCCTCTGCCGTAAACTCGGTTTGCAATGGCGCATGGTTCAAACGGCTTTGTGGTTTTCCAGAGTGTTTCTTCGCCAGCAGGCACAACATCCAAGTGCGTGACTATCCAGAGGGTTTGCCCTTCTGTTTCTCCGTTCAGGGTGGCTACGATGTTGGGTCTTTTCCCTGAAGGCACACGTGGGTCTTCTGCGTCGTAGCGTTCGATTTCGTCGAAGCCTGCTTCGGCGAGAATCTTTGTGAGTGCTTCTGCTTTTTGCTGTTCGCCTTCACCGTTGTTTTCTGGTCCGACTGCTGGTATGTGTATGAGTTGGGTTAGTGTGCTGATGATTTGGGGTTTGAGGGTGTCTATTTCCTCAAAAATTCGTTTTGTCTGCAAGCGGGTTCACCCTGCTATTAGATGGGTCTTCTGGGTGTTTAATGTTTTCGCGAAAAAGAAAAAAGCGTCAGAGCGGTTATGCTCTGGGGTTGTTTTTCAGTTCTTGCAGCGCCCGAAGTCGCTTGGTGATGTTGGGGTGTGTTGACATTGCTTCCATGAGTGTGTCTGCGAATGTGAGTTTCTTGGCGAGGTGTTCGTCGACGAGTTTTTGGCTGTCTCCATATTGCATATTGTGGAGTGCGGCTGAATCTTCTTGCGCTCTGTCTGGGTCAGCGATGAAGAGGGCTTTGAAGGCGTTGGTGGTTGGTGATTTTCCCTGCTGCTGCTTGGGTTTTGGTGCCCTGGCGGTTGCGTGGACGATTTTTGCTAGGCCTGTGCTGAGTTTGTCTGCGCCGTTGTCTACGACGGAGACGCTGTGTCTGTCTGCGTAGTATTCTCTTAGTCTGCTTATGTGGAATGTGAACAATGTGAGGACTTGGGAGAAGCCCATGAAGGCTATACCGACTAATGCTCCACTGCCGCTGTTGTTTTTGCTGTTTCCTCCGAACATGCCTGAAAGCATGAGCGAGTAGCCGATGTAGTAAAACAGTGCCGGCAGGAAACTGACCACCATCATGGTTTGGACGTCTCTGTGCTTTAGGTGTCCTAGTTCGTGCCCTAGAACGGCTTCGACTTCGCCGTCGTTAAGGTTACTCAGCAAGCCTTGGGTTACGGCGATTCTGTTGCCTGCGACGGGTGAGCCGTAAGCGAAAGCGTTTGGTAACGGTATCTGTGCAAGCATGAGTTTGGGTTTGCTGATTCCGCTTCTCTTGCTTAAATTGTCAACCATGGCGTGCAGCTGTGGGTTTTCGTCCTGTTTCATTTCGCGTACACGGTAGATTGCGCCAACCAGGTAGGGTGCGAACAGCCATTGGGCTATGTTGAAGACAACCACGAGGATGCCCATGGTCAGGATGTCGAATGTTCCTGTTAGGGTTAGGATTAATGCGAATACTCCTGTTGATAAGCCGAAGATTAGGGCTAAAGTGACTACCATGGAGAGTCGGAGTTTCCACAGTTGCATGATTGAATCACCGTTCTTTCAAGAAAACGTGTGGCGCTTATAACTGTTATCCCATATTGCATCGGAAATTGGCATTGGCGTTTCTTGTTGGATAGATTGATTGGTGGAGATTGCTGAGCGCTTTCTGATGTGCTCGGAACAGTCTATACCCCCTTATTTAAAGCAGGCTGCATGCTTTTGGGTTGAAAATCCGCCAATAGCGACCTCCCCCTATAGGTTTCTGTAAACAATCTCTAACAGCATCCAATATGACCGCTAACCCTGCCGCTCACGAAGCCAACCCCCCCTCCCTTATTTATAGACTGAAACTTGAAGAGAACTGTGAGTTATCTTAGAGCTGTCATAACTTGCAGCCTCACATGGGAGGTCTTTTTTGTGCGTATTGGTATCTGCGTGGTCGGCCTAAGCGTGTGAGTATATTGTCTTTTACGAGGTCTACCAGTGCGTGGGCTACGGCGGTTCGGTCGTAGTGGAATCCGCGGCGCGCCAGCTCGCTGTGCACATCATCCAAGCCTTTGGGCGTGTTGAACCAGCTTTCCTCCCACAGTTTCTGGATGACGCCCTTGCACGTTTCGGCGCGGGGCGGTGAAGCGGAGCGTTCGGCTGTCGAGGTTAGTTGCATGTCTTTGAGGCGGTTGGTGACTGTGGCGAGTATGCGGTCGACGGCGGTTTGGATTTGGTCTTCTTGGCTTTCGATTTCGAATTCTATGTCGCCGATTTTCATTTTTACTTTGATTGGGGGTTTTTGCGGGTTTTCTGTCAAGTTGTCACCTGTTGTATATTGTATTGTACAAGATGCACATGCACAACACTTATATATTTCACCAATAGCTTATTGAATATTGGTGAATCTTGGTGATTGAACAATACACAATAACAACAACCCCCAAATATAACTTTCCACAGCCCACAATGGACACAGCGCTCCCGCAGCGTTTTATAGAGCTCAGCATCAACAGCCTCCGCCAAGTCCACATGAACCCCTTCCAACTGAACCCGACTTTTCAACAAGAAACCACACAAGAAACCAGCCCAACCCAACTCCAACTGAAACGCCAACCCCTACCCCTCACACCAAGACACCAAGAAACAATAATCGCCGCCGTCGACACGTCCACCATTAAAATCGGCGAAACCAGCACAGGCATCATCATCGCCATCCGCGGCGCCACAGTATGGAAACAAAACCGCAACTACCACTACACACGCCTGGGACCATTCATCTTCCACATAACCGAAGAAAACAAAAACGCAGTATACAACAACATAGAACGCGCCTACTTCAACGTCCAATACCTCAACAGCCACCAATCCGCGCCGAACCTGCTGCAGATGCCCACCCGCCTCGCCAGCCTCCTCGAACGCTGGCTGCAGATGATGCTTGCGAAAACCGTGAGCGACGGACTGATCCTCTTCGACGGCAGCCTAACCAGCGGAACCATAGACACGCCCGTACAGCGCATGCGCGAAATCCTCACCACCGCACGGAAAAACCACAACACCGTTCTCGCCTTCAGCAAAGCCACCAGCCTCCGCGCCAACGGCTACCTAATAACAGATTTGCTGCCTGAACGTGAACCGCCTTACCTGCTTGAAACCACAGGTGTGCGCTTCAAGCCGCCAACCGTCCTGCTCGGCGACGTCTACGTTGCACGGCTGAACAAGGCAAACATGGCTTTCCGCTTGGACATTGACCATGAAGTTCCCGTGGAGAAACGGATGGAAGCCGTGGAAAAACTCGTCGGCAACGACGTTTTGCAGCAGAGCTACCCCGAAACCCTCCGCCTCGCTCACATCCTCTGCACGTTTACCGCCAACGAAGTCCTCGCCATGCAGCACTTCACCACCCGCAAACACGGCATCCAAATCATCAACCGCCCCGACATGCACCGCCTGCTGTTCGGTCCGTTCGGCAGGGAGGGCTACGCATGAAACTCTACAAGAAAGAAGGCAACATCATCCAAATCCTCAGCTTCCCAAACGAAAACGCCGAAAAAGGCGACTACCTCATGATCGAAGACGCCGACGCCGCCAAAGCGCTGATTGTGCAGGTGATTGACGTGCAGTTCGCGGCAGTCCCAGGCGTGCTGGAAGAGCTGCTGCGCACGCTGCCCGACGGAGGAGAACTCATTCAGGGCGAAGACATCGACCCGCTGGAAATCGCGCCCCACATAACATACATCCAGGACGCGAGCCTGCTTATCTGCAAAATCCGCGCCACCCTCGAAAACGACATGCTTAGCCCAAGCAGCAGCTGGCTGCCGTCGCGGTCGCAGTCAATCATCAAGAAACTCTCTGTTCCTGATCTCATGAAACTTGCGAAGGTCGACGGCAAACTCCCCATAATCCTCGGCGGCACCAAAGACTCCTCGCTGCTAACCATCGACGCCTCAGCCGTAGACGGCACACTGAACATTATCACGGGCAAGAAAGGCTGCGGCAAATCGCACCTATCCAAGCTTTTGATGGTCAGCCTCGTAGGCTACAAAGCCACAGTGGTCATCTTCGACCTCAACGGCGAATACAGCAGCCTCGGCATGACCCAAGACGGAAAAAGAAACATGTACTACGACAAAATCCACGCTCTCACGCCAGCACAGAACTTCAAAGTCGCCATTGATCAACTGCACCTGAACGTGGTCATGGGCATCCTCGTCCACGCCCTGCACCTGCCAGGCACCTCGGCACGCGAGTTCAAACACATCTGGAAACAACTCAGAGACCAAGGACACCTCACTCTCGCCGACTTGGGCGAGGCGATTCGGAACTGCAACTGCAACCAGCACGTACGCGATGCGCTCGCCAGCCGCTTCCACTCACTTGTCAACTCGGGCTTCTTCACAGACAACAAAGCCGAAAGCACCATGCTGGAAGAGTGCCTGATAAAAAGCAAAGAGGCAGGCGGCGCCATAGTCGTAAACCTCCGCAATACAGGCAACATCGACCGCCAAATCGTAGTCGAATACGTCCTCGGCAAACTCGTGGACTCGCTGCAGAACTGGAAGCTGAAAGCCGTGTTCCTCTTCGCCGAAGAAGCCCACCTGTACCTGCGCGAAACGTACTGGGACGACATCGTCACGCGGATGCGGCACTTCGGCATATTCACCACATTCATCACCAACCAGCCCGACACGATTCAGGAGACGATTTACCGCCAAGCGGACAACATCTTCCTCTTCAACTTCACCAACGAACACGACCTAGACGTGGTCAGCCGCGCCGCACGCGTAGACGCCGAAACCGTCCGCAGCATCGCACGCGACCTGCCACCGCACCACTGCCTCACGCTGGGACGCGTAGTCCGAGACTTCCCCATGGTCGCCAGAGTCCGCGCCTTAGACCTCAAAACAATGGGCGAAACAAGGCTATTCTTCACTTAACTTTGCCTTATTTCTTACATTATTTAAAGTCAGCAAGAATCTAAAGCAGAACGCAGTGTTCTAAAATATAGCATTATGTAAAAGCATCACACATCTACGTGTGAGGCAAAGAGAGATGCGCAGAAAAACAATAGCCCTAATCACGTTAACAGTTATTGTTCTGGTCGTTGTCTCGTACTTCGCAGTAGCTCAGCTGGATGCAATAATAAACAGGGGAGGAAAATACGATAAGTCAATCGTTAAAAACGTGAGTACCCCCGAGGAAGAACAGGCTTTGTTTGCCGCGGAAAACGCCAATTACACCAACATCTTTCAAATGGAGCGGTTCGACGGTTCAAGCGACCCTGATTCTTACCTGCATCCCGGTTTGTACTTGGAATACACGTATGCGAATTTCATTGACTCGGAAGTTTTGCATTACTATGGAACCCGATTTGAGAGCCTCAAAGGCAAAACGAAACTCACGGAGTACAATTACGAAGCCAACGTTCACACTTGGAGCAACATACGTTTCTCCACTGGTCCAATGGTGGATAACGCGAGTCGCTACAACGACACAATCACCATCTCAAGCCCAAACGGCACCGTTCTGTTCAGAAACGCGGATTACACTGGAGCGAGCTGGGGAATGAAATTTGCCTACAGAAACGGCACAACTTACCAGATGCTGGATGCGGGTGGAATTGATTTGGACTTTGCTGACTGCTACGTCGTTGAGATGAATCTGAAATACTCTGAAACCTACGCGCCGCTCGCTGCCTTCTTTTCAGATGTCTACCAAATCGTCATAGTGGACAAGAACTTCGTGCCCGTTTTCCTCTGTGTCCAATCAGAAAACATAGTCGCATAGAAATTGGATTTGACAGGCAAACGACTTTGGCAAGGAATGTCAGCAAGATTTTTGGGTACGCTCAGGTCAAACTGGCGGCGTCTTTCAGTTTCTTCTTGTTTTTCACAAAAAATCTGCGGAAAGAAGCCGTCAAATCGTACGCTTCCACTTCATCGAGGGCAACCCACCGCAGCGCTTCGGCGTCGCTTGCTGCCGCGGGTTCTCCGCTTTTGACTTTGACGAGGTAGTCGATGATGACGAAATGGTACTTAACTTTACCCGCCGCATCACGGTCTATCTGGTAAACCAAGTCAACCAGGCGGGGCTCCTCCACCGTTAACCCTGTTTCCTCAAGTGTTTCGCGGATAACTGCCTCTTCCAGCGGCTCGCCAACTTCCACGACGCCGCCGGGGATGCTCCATTTCCCCTTCGCGGACTCGTTACTGCGCTTTTCAAGGAGAATTTTGCCTTCGCGCAGTACTATGGCGCCGACGCCCACGACTGGGTGGTCAGGGTAAACCCGCTTCACAGCGTAAGCCTTCTACTCGTATCTTAAGGCGTCCACGGGTTTAAGCTTTGAAGCACGCCACGCAGGGTACAACGCGAAGATTACGCTCACGCCTATACCGAATCCCAGCGCGAGCAAAAGCGTCTCAGGCGTTAACATTGGCGTGATGGTTAATCCTCCGCCTCCGCCGCCGAATGGTCCGCCTCCGCTGAAGACCGCTGCAACAACGTTTGCCAAGACCCAGCCAAGCACAATGCCCACAACTGCACCTATCAAGCCGATGATTACGGATTCGCAAAGGAAAATAGAGAGCACCGCTCTGCTTTTCATGCCGAGCGCTTTAAGAATGCCGATTTCTCTGGTGCGTTCAATCAACGAGACTATCATGATGTTCATGATGCCTATGCCTGCGACCAGCAGCGAGATGGCAGCGATTCCTCCGAGAAACAGCGTTAACGTTGAGAATATGGTATCCACGAGGGAAAGAACAGCGGTTGCTGAGGTAACCTGGACTTGGTTTGCAAAGTGGTCCGTTATGAGCTTGGTTACGGAGCTGACTGTGGCGTTGTCACTGCTTTTCAGTTTAACCACAATCGCAGAGGCTTCGTTCGTTCCAAAAAAGGTCTCTGCCTTCGAAATGGGGATGTAGACGCCGGTGTCTGTGGGTCCTCCGATGCCGAAACCGCCGATTTTGGGAAGCACTCCAGCAACGTGAGCGGTGTAGGTCTGGTTTGTGAAAGGAAGCTGCGTGGCGTTAGTCCAGATCACGGTGACATCTTGGTTTGCATCAGCGAAGATTGTGCCGTTTAATCTTGGGTCGCGTACTCTTGCGCCGATGACTATGTCATTGTCTGAGGGGTTCAGCGGGATGGTTCCTCTTTCAGCCACGAATGTTGTGGTGTATATGCTTGCGTACTCTGAGAAATTGACGCCTGTGATGCCGCCGTTGATTTCTCTTATCTTGTCGCCCACTTGGAGGTACCCTGACTGTTGAATAACGGCGAAGGATGTTTCTATATCTGGGGACAACGCGTTGATTTCGTCCGTGTAGTTAAGGTACAGCTTGAAGGTTGAACTGGCTGCGCCTCCTCCAAAACCTCCTCCTCCGCCTCCCGCGCCGCCGAAGGCTCCGCCTCCTGTGCTAGGGGAGACTATTAGTGTGTCTGCTGCTAAGCCCTGCTCCAGTTGGTTGGTGATGGTTGTTTGCAGACCTTGCGAGATTGAGAGCAGCGCCACGATTGCTGCGATGCCGATGACAACTCCGAGGATAGTTAGGCCTGCTCGGAGTTTTCTCAGTTTAATTGCGCTGAACGAATAGGAAAATACGTCTCTTGTTTTCATGTTAGTTCACCAAATCTGAGGAGATTAGGCCGTCGAAAACCTGCACTGTCCGCTTTGCCTCTCGGGCGAGGTTCTGGTCATGGGTTACCATGATGATTGTCACGCCTTTTTGTTCGTTAAGATTCCTAATGAGCTCGATAACTTCGTGAGCAGTTTTGGAATCTATGTTTCCTGTGGGTTCATCCATCAGCAGGAACCGTGGGTCGTTGGCTAACGCCCTGGCGATGGCGACGCGCTGTTGTTGTCCGCCGCTGAGCTCCGCGGGCTTGTGGTTCATTCTTTCTTTCAACCCGACGGTTTCAAGGAGTTGCTCTGCACGTTTTCTCCGCTCACCTTTAGCCACGTTAGATATGGAAAGCGACAGCTCCACGTTATCTCTAGCAGTGAAGCGGGGGATGAGGTTGAAAAACTGGAAGACGAAGCCGATGCGTCGGCGAATGGCGGTAAGCTGATTGTCGGTCAGGGTGGAGACGTCAACGCCTTCGATTAGGAGTCTTCCTGCAGATGGCTTGTCCAAGGCGCCTATGAGATTTAGGAGGGTTGATTTGCCGCTCCCGCTGGGTCCGAGGATGGCAAGGAACTCGCCGACTTCAACTTTTAGGTTTACGCCTCGGAGTGCTTCGACTGGCACTTTTCCCAGCATGTAAGTTTTTTTCAGGTCGATTGCTTCAACCACTGGTGCTGACATATCCAACTTCACGCTCACTCGTTTCTTTTAAGGCTTTTTTACTTGTTAAGGAATCTCCACGAAAGCATCACGCATATACCAGTTACGACAACGGCGAATATGCCGACGAATGCAAAGTCCAAGGGTAGTTTGCTGTAGCCGTCGCCGAATATCATGAGTCGCCTGACCGCGTCGATAGTATAGGATATTGGGTTAGCGTTGGCTATTGCTTGGAGCCAGTTGGGCATGTTTTCGATTGGGAAGTAGGCGCTGCTGGCAAACATCAAGGGCAAAGTGACTAAGTTGAAGATTGCCTGTGGTGTTTCCATTCTTGTTGTTCTCAGAGTGATGGCGGTGAACATTGATGACAAGCCGAAGCCGATGAGGAAGACAATGGCGAATACTCCGAATATGCTGAATACGGTGAAGTTTACTCCCAGTTGCAGTCCTAGCAGGAACGCGATGGCAGTCACTATGCCGGCTTGGAACACTGATCTGATGCTTGCAGAGAGCACTTTTGAAGTTATTATGACTGACCGCGAGACGGGTGTGCTGAGGACTTTGTTCATGAAACCCAGGCGCCTGTCAAAGACTACGGATATGCCGACGAATGCGCTGGTGAAGACAGTGGTAAAGGCGACCATGCCCATAGCCATGAAGGAGAAGTAGTCTGAGGTCCCAAATGTTCTTTGCATGATCGCTGTGGAGCTTATGCCTGGAATGCCGGCGGGTATGATGGAGCTGATGTTCATTGCTTTCCCAAGCAGTACCAGCCAAAGAATGGGCTGGATTATGCCGATTATGAAGACTATTGGGTTTTGGTACCATTTCTTGAGGTCCCGATTAGTCAGAACCCAAAGGCCGTGGAACCTGTTTTTTGAGAGTTTTTCTTCGCTCATTGTCTCGCCCTCCGCATGGCTACTCTTTGTCGAAACACATTTTCCCGCGATTCTTCAGCGTCACGCATGGATTTTCCCGTGTACTGCAGGTAAACCTCGTTCAAGGTCGGCTTCGTCAATGACAGCTTTGTCACGACGTGACCGCCTTTTCTTAAGGCTTCAATTATGAGTGGCGCGGTGACTTCGCCGTTTGCGGATTTTATCATGTATGAACCGTTTTCTTTTTTGACTTCTTTCACGTGCTCGATCTTGCTGATTAGGTCGGTGATGTCGGTGTCTTTTTGGATGGCTAAGGTGATTATGTCTCCGCCAAGGCTGTCTTTCAGGTCGGAAGGTGTGCCTATCACGACTATTTTCCCGTGGTCGATTATGGCGATGCGGTCACACAGCGCATCCGCCTCTTCCAAATAATGCGTCGTCAAGAACAGAGTCATACCGAACTCCTTCTGCAACATCTTAACGTAGTTCCAGGTGGCTGCGCGCGTTTGGACATCCAAACCCAAAGTTGGCTCATCCAGAAACAGCACCTTCGGCCTGTTGACCAGCCCGCAGGCTAGTTCCAGTCTTCGACGCATGCCGCCTGAGTAAGTTTGAACCCTCTTGTCTTTGAATCCTGTAAGCTCAACCAACTGCAAAAGGTCTAAAGCACGTTTTTTTGAGATTGAACGGGGGATTCCGTAGAGATCAGCGCAGAGTAGGATGTTTTCGTAGCCAGTTAGGTCTTCGTCTGCAGTGTATTCTTGCGGGACGACGCCTATTGATCTTCGAACGTCAAGGCTTTGCTTAGCTATGTCGTTGCCAAGCACGGTTGCTTTTCCCTCGGTGGGTCTTTGAACCGTGATAAGCATGCTTATCGTGGTTGTTTTCCCTGCGCCGTTGGGTCCCAGAAAACCGAAGATTTCACCGTGTTTGACGCTGAAGTTTATATGATCGACAGCCACGAGACTGTGGTTGAAAACCTTGGTTAGCCCTTCAACTTTGATTGCGTCTTCACTTTGACTCATTCTTTTCACCTTTCAGTTTTTTCGCAATTTCCTCAAGTTTCTCAGCAGCTTCGTTCACCGCTTTGACGGCTTCGCTTATGGCTTGCTCGGAAAAGTTTTCCTGCAGTGCACTATTCAGCTGGAACATTGCCGTGCCTGCGCGCCTCATGGTCTCGCGGATCAAGATGGCTTTTTCAGGAGGAATCTTCATGAAGAAGGTGTTGAAGGGAGGCTGAGGGAAACCCATTGTTTCCCTGAATTTCGTCATGATGTTTCTTTGTTCATCCAGCAGCGATTTTCCGCTATGCGTCAGCTCGTAGCGTTTCATCCCGTTTTCCGTTGGAAGCTCTTTCACGTAGCTTTCATCCTGGAGCCAAGCAAGCAGCGGGTAGATTGACCCTGGACTGGGTTTCCAGAAGCCGCCTGCATGTTTTTCGATGCTTTCCATCAGTTCGGAGCCGGACATTGGTTTTTCGTTGAGGGCATCGAGGACATGGAAACGTATGAAGCCTTTGGGCACCATGGCGGTGTGGCGCATCCAGTTGCGTTTGTGGCGCAACAGTTTTCTTGCAACGTGCGTTTCGTTGAGAACGCGTTTTCTTTCTTCATGGTCATCATACATGGCATATCACTACTGATATCAATATTGACTTCACATGTGATATCAACAGTGATATTTAAACCTGTTGCCGAAACAGCAAGAAACAACAAGAAAGAAGCCTCAATCGACGACGGTGCCTACTTTTTCGCCGCGGACAGCCGCCTGAAAATTCTCAGGTTTAAACCCGTTCACCACAACAAGCTTCATGTGCTTCCGCTTCAGCACTTTCACGGCTTCAGGGTCGATGATCTGGTGTATGCCTGCCTTGTGCTTGTCCTCGCTGAACACGCCCGCCAAATCCTCCAGCGACAGATGGTCCAGCTTCACGGCGTCTTTGTGCTTGCGCGGGTCCTTGTCGTATATGCCTTCTTGGTCCGTGCCCTTAACAAGCAACTCAGCATCCACGCGTTCAGCAACCAAAGCTGCAACAGCATCAGTGGTGATTCCCGGCTTCAACCCACCCATCACAACAATCTTCCCTTGACTGAGGCATTCCGCAGCGTAGTCAAGCGTTACGGCAACTTTGCTGCAAGCGACGGCACCGAATTTTTTGAGGAAGAGCTGCGCGAAGAGCCGCGAAACAGAAATGGCAATTTCATCCTGCGCCTGCATCTCCAGCCCGAGGTTCCGCGCTATGCCGATGAATTCTCTTGCGAGTGCGCCGCCGCCGACGACAACTGCAACTTCGTGACCCTGAGCCTTCACCGCTTTGAGCAGTTCAACGTATTTGCTCATCAAATCCGTGTTGACTGGTGAAGCAACAACGGAGCCGCCGATTCTGAACACGATACGCACGCCACTTAACCTCACTTGTAATGGTTACTACTACGTTGGGTTCCAAGTTAAAAATCCTTCAGTAGCATGCCAGCTCTATTCTTACTATTTATAGTTCCTTTAAATAAGGGGGCTATAGACTGCACCGAGCACAATAGCCAACGCACTGCTTTTATCACCCAACCGTCACCTAGTTCTTGATTGTTATGATAACCATTATTGGCGCTGGAAAAGTTGGCAGCGCAGCAGCTTTCGACATCCTCAAAGACCACATAGACGATGTAGTCCTCATTGACCTTTCTAAAGAACTTGCGGAAGGCGAAGCACTAGACATGATGCAAGCCGCACCAGCAATCGAGTTTGACGGAAAAATCCGCGGAACCAACGACTTCAAAGAAATGCAAGGCAGCGAACTCGTCATCGTCATCGCAGGCCAAGCCAGAAAACCCGACATGACACGCATCGACCTCATGAACAACAACGCCAAAGTCATCCGCACCATAGTAAAAGAAGTGGCAAAATACGCCCCAGACAGCAAACTCATGATAGTCACAAACCCAGTCGACATCATGACCTACATAGCCCGCAGAGAATCCGGACTGCCACCCAACCACGTCTTCGGCATGGGCAACATCCTCGATTCACTTCGCTTCAGAAGCTACATCGCCAGAGAACTCAACGTCTCCAGAGAAGACACACAAGCACTCGTCATAGGTGAACACGGTGACAGCATGGTTCCCCTCGTTGAATACGCTTGCGTCTCAGGAATGCCCATCACAAGCCTCCTCACAAAAGAGCAAATTGAAAAAATCGTCCACTTAACCATAACAAGCGGTGCTGACGTCATCAAACTTAAAGGCTCCACAACCTACGCTCCAGCCGCAGTAATCGCCATGACGGCAGACGCAGTGGTTAAAGGGCGCAACAGAGTCATGAGCGTTTCCACATGCCCCAGCGGAGAATACGGCTGCAGCGACTACTCCATAGGCGTGCCAGTTGTCCTCGGAAAAGACGGCGTGGAAAAAATCATAGAACTCAAACTGTCACCAGATTCACAGCAACGCTTCGAAAAATCCATGACAACCATAAAGCAAGCAGTCACAGCACTAAAACAGTAAACAATCAACTATTGCGATGCGCATCATTCGCGACAGCCTGAACCGCCCCAATCGCCATATCTATGTGTTTCCGTTCGATTCCGTAATGCGTAACCATTCGCACCACATGCGTGCCATGCATCAACGCCAGCAAACCGCTATCTTTCAGCTTAAAGATGAATTGGTCATCGGTCAATCCCAAGCCGCTGATGTCGAAGAGAACAATATTCGTCTGCACCCTCTCCAAGTCAACCTTAACCCCATCAATCTTCGCCAAGCCCTCACCTAAATGCTTAGCATTCGCATGGTCCTCAGCAAGCCTTCCAACCATTTTCTCCAACGCTACAATGCCAGGTGCAGCAATTACACCTGCCTGCCGCATTCCACCACCCAGAATTTTCCGATTTTTCCGCGCCTTCTCAATGAACTCGGCTGTGCCGACAACCAGCGAACCCACAGGACAACTCAAACCCTTCGACAAACAAAACATCAGGTTATCTACATGCCGCGTAAACTCCTTCACATCCACCCCCAACGCAACTGCAGCATTGAAAACCCTCGCCCCATCCATGTACAACCGCAAGCCATGCGCCTTCGCCACTCTGCCGACTGCCTCAAGCTGTTCAGGCTTCACAATCGTGCCGCCATGGCGATTATGCGTGTTCTCGACGCAAACCAGCGTAGGTTCAGGAAAATGAATATTCCTCGGACGAATCGCAGCCTCAACGTCCACAGGGTCAAGCACTCCGAACTGGCTTTTCACAGTCCACGGAAGCAGCCCAGCAATTGCTGCTACACCGCCAACTTCATACCAGTAAATGTGAGACTCAGACTCCAAAATCACAAGTTCCCCACGCTTAGCGTTGCTCATCAACGAAACCAGATTCGCCTGCGTTCCACTCGCCACAAGAAGTGCCGCTTCCTTACCCATACGCTCGGCAGCCAACTCTTCTAGAGCTTTGACTGTTGGGTCTTCCCTGAAAACGTCATCGCCTAATTTCGCATGCCTCATTGCTTCAAGCATTTCCTCAGTTGGCAAGGTTACCGTGTCACTTCTTAAGTCAACAAATTCCGCTGGTGGCAACTGTTGAGTTCTCCTTTTAGAACGGCGTTGTTGAAACGGACTAATTAACTTTTAAAAACAGGTCTAACATGCTCAGCAGAGATTCAATTCGGCGGAAATTAAGGGACCGTCAAAGAAGCAATCCAAGCGCTGAAAAAAGGAACTCGAATGGTGCAGGTCAGCTGAATCTGACCGAGTGTTCATGAAAACCAGAGCTCTCGGCATTACCGCATTCCTTCTCGTGCGCAGTAATAGTTGCCGTCAATTCGCTGAAAAGATGGGCATTTTCCGTTTTGGCAGTGTTCCAGCCATTGACAGGGAGATTGGACTTCGAAGACTCTTCGTCTATACTTGTAAGGAGTGTTTCGGGAATATGTTTTTTGTTGTTTGGATGGGTTCATGACAGTTTGCATCAAAACACCTCAAAAACTCTTTTTGCTTGTTGTTCATCAACTTGCATGAACATGTTATTAAGAACTTGTTACAGTCGTTGTACAACAACATAACATTATAAACGGTTGAACCGACGCAGAAAAGTGTCATCTCTGGAGTTTCCATCATTCATGGCTATTCTTATCTTAATGGCAGCAATACTATCAGGGGAAATAATCTGTAAGAGAAAACAGGTTAAGAGAACATCGCGGGCAGCATATCTGATTAAATTTTAGTTCTCTCCTTTCCGAAAAAGGTAAATAGATACGTCTCGAATGACGATAGTTACAGAAAAATACGTGGAAGGTGTCAAGAATAAGTTTGGTGCGGAATGCCCTGCGACGGCTGCGGCGTGGGGTTCCAAAAATGGATTTTTTGAAAAATAAGCATGAAGATTGCGCTAACTTTGAAAATGGAACCTGCAGATTTTTTCATTTTACCAATTTGGACTCTAAAGGGTCAGCTTGCCCGCATTTCAAAGCTCAGAAGAAGGTAGAAGTTGAAACCAATGATGTAACTGGGACAGCCTAGCCTCTTTTCAATTTTTTGCATTAAATTTAAAATGTGGTGGGCTTATCATGGCGCTTCGTGAACAACCTTCGCGAAGACTTGCTCGAAAGATTCTCAAGGTTTCTTAATGCCATAAGAAGGTAAAATGAACATTAAAGTCAGATTGAGGAGAAAAACCCCGAAGTTATTTACCGTTCCTTCTCGCCGCAACTTTCACGGTAATATATTAAAACACAGATGCCTTTCTTGGTAAAGTGTTATTTAGCAGAGACAAGCATCCTTCTTCAGGGGCAACCTGTTTGCAGTTCCAAGGAAGAGACATCACCTCAATCGAAGACTTCAACCGAGAAGAAATCAACTACATTCTAAACATAAGCCAAGCCATGGAACCTGTTGCCAAGAAAGGCTCAGACATGCTTAAAGGAAAAATCCTCGCCAACCTATTCTTTGAACCAAGCACACGCACACGACTAAGCTTCGAATCTGCCATGCTCAAATTAGGTGGCTCCACCATAGGCTTCGGCGACGCAGAAAACACCTCAGTCAAAAAAGGCGAAAACTTGGCAGACACCATACGGACCGTGGAAAACTACGCCGACATAATCGCCTTGCGGCATCCACTTGAAGGCGCAGCTAAACTCGCAGCGGAATTCTCCAAGATCCCAGTTATCAACGCGGGAAGCGGTTCTGAAGAGCACCCAACTCAAGCGCTGCTGGACTTGTACACCATCCAGAAAGAGAAAGGAAAAATCGATGGCTTAAAAATTGCTCTTGTCGGCGACTTGCGCTATGGCCGAACGGTGCATTCGCTTGCCTACGCGCTTTCACAGTACAACATTGAACTCACTCTGGTTTCGCCAGAGTCTCTTAGAATGCGTCGTGAAGTGCTCAGGAAGATACAGAGCAAAATTCCTGTCTCGGAAACCCAAAACCTTGAAAAGGTAATTCCGCAAGCGGACGTATTGTACATTACGAGGATCCAGAAGGAACGTTTCCCTGACCAAGCGGAGTACGCAAAGGTGAAAGGAACCTACCGAATAGACCTGAAAAACCTTGGGAACGCTAAGAAGGATTTGATAATTCTGCATCCGTTGCCACGAGTGGAAGAAATCTCCTCAGAAGTTGACAGCACACCGCAAGCGCGGTATTTCCAGCAGGTCTGGAATGGCATAGTCGTCAGAATGGCATTATTAGCATTGGTTCTGGGTGCCGTGAAGTAGCCTTTTTTCTACGTGTCGCTGAATCTGTCCAAAGTCGCCAGCATGCCTATGGATCGCATGATGGGCACTTGTGGAGTTCGCCGAACCAGCTTTTGCGGCAGTTTTGGCAGTATGTGACTTTGCGGTTGTACGTGAGGAATGTTGCGTTTTGTTTTTGCATTAGCTGCACTGTCAGTTTCAGGAGTTCTTCAGGTTTGCTTTCTGCTTCGTTCATGTCTATGATGGTTAGGTTTCCGCCTGAGTTTAGGCTCTTCAGTTTCGTTTCCCAGTCTAATGAATCCGTGGGAACGTAGGGGAAGGTGCCAGTTTGAAGCTGAAGTCTTCGAGTTGTGGAGTAGAATGGTTTTTCTCGTGTTCCTGAAAACTTTACTTTTGCGACTCCGTACTTTTCTATGTCAAGTTGTGCCAACCTCGTGGAAGCTTCGGGAGTGTGCAGAATGGCTGCAAACAAGCGTTTGCCGTGTTTTCTTCCTATTTTATGTATAAATGTCTGCGTGTTGTCGGCGATTTCTCGGGCAAACTTCATGCTTTCCTCTTGGTTCGCGTTTTTCCCTGTGAAGCTTTCCACTGCTTCTTTTAGTCCTGCAAGGTTTATTATGCTGGAGCAGTTTTCCAGCCTGAAATATGTGTCACCGTTAGTGCCCTGCATCAAGAAAGGCAAAGTGCTCTGCCCGTATTGTTTAAGTGCCCTGTGTTTGATTCCTAATGCGCGTGCTGCCAGTTCACATCTTTCTTTCAAGAGGTCGAGGAATTTGGTTTTGTCTTTTTCGCTTTCGTGAACTATTCTGGGCAAATTGACAGTTGCATATCCCAAGCAGCCTGTTCTCAGCGTGTCAGTTTCCCAGTCTTCCGTCAAATCTGCTTCCAATTTCACTCCTGAAGCGGAGAAAGCAATGTTTGCGCCATCATTTTGCAGCATGTTAGCGAAGTACAGTGTTCCCTTGCCTGCTGCGATGCTGTGGGCTTTCAGGAGGACAGCGGTTGCTTTTTCGTCAGCTGCAGCTTCGCTGTTGACTTTGATGATTATTTTCGGGTTGAGAACTGGCTTCGTTGAGCTTTGCTCTTCGTGCAATTCCATTATAAGTGAAGCCAACAGGAGGCTTTCTTCGGAGAAGTCTGCGTATTTGCCTGCGATTTTTCCTTGAGGACCAATGGCTGGCATGTCTGCTAAGAATTTTGGAATTTTGAGTTCCAATGCAATTGCAGCGTTTGAATGTTGGTTCACGTTCAAGAGGAATTGTTGCAGGTTTTGCTTTATTCTCGCTGGCTCTAGCCCTTTTGCGTACGGTGCGAGGAACACGTTGAAGAAGTCAAATGTTTGTGTTTCGTTTACTTGATGGCGAGTGAGCAGGAGGACGCTGAATGCTGTAGCTAATGCAGCTTCAAAGGTTTCTGGAGGTTTTCCAGAAAGTTTCAGCGGATCAAAATTATCCATTTTTAAGCCGTTTTGGAGGAAGAACCTGAGGTCGTGAATTACCTCGTTTGGCTTCAGAACCCACGTGCTTAGGTCGTTGATGTGTAAGGCTCCTGATGCGTGTGCGTCTGCGATGTCTCTGGGGAAAACGTTGAGGAGGGTGTATTCTCTGAATATGGTTTTTCCCGCTGTCGAAAGCAGGGTCTCTGAATCTTCAATGCTGTCTGTTGCTTCGATTAATGCGGTGACTTCGTGGACTGGCAAGCCGAGTCTGGTGAGTTTGTGGCGGTATTCTTCCAGTCCCTTTTCGATGAGGATGACGTTTACGATTTCCCTGATTAGTGGAGCTGTGACATACTTGGTTTTGGCTTTAAGCAGGAGCTTTTCGGTTTCTTTGGAGGTTTTCTGGGCAAGGTCAGCTGGCATTTTTGCCTCTTTTATCAGCGAGTGTGCGATTTTGTTGGCGTCAAACTCTTCCAAAGTAAAGTGGGAAGTGCGGACAAGCATTCCTTTGGGTTTTACGGCTTTTTTCTCAACGCGGTCTGCCACGTCGATGACCATTTTGCCGAGTTCGGTTAGGCAGTATTTTTTTGCTTCTGCGTCTGGCTCCACGAGGTCTGCTTTGAGGAGGAATTTGAGGTGGTAGGCGAATCTTCCTGCGTCGCGGCTTGGGTTCATTTTCAGGGCGTTCATTAGTTCGGTGTAGGTGAGTGCGCCTTTGTCGAAGAGCAGGTTTAGGATTTGCAGCCTGAGCGGTGACGAAATGGCTTTGAGAATTTTTACTCCGCGTGCGCGATGTGGAAGAGACATGTGTGGGTTTTCCTTTGTGGCGTCTGTAAGTATTGCTAGTTGGAGAGTTTAAACCTTAGCCAGAAACGAACATTGCCATGGAAAATCACGGATTTCTTGAGGAAAGACTGCGTGAGGAAGATTTCCTAGTTGCTGCTCTAGTGCTCGGAACATCTATAGCCCCCTTATTTATAGAAAACAACATGCTTTTGGCTTGTTTTTCAGCCAATAGTGACCTCCTCCTATAGGTTTCTGCACAGTATTTCTATTAGGCTCCTATGTTCGCGTTTTTTTTGGGGTGTTCTTGGGAGAGAACAGTTTGTTCTTCAGGGAGAGCTAAAAGCAACTTAGCACAATACTGTACTGAGAGGAAATGAAGAAAGCAATCTTGACGGCAATAATCATTTCAGCTCTTATAGAGGCAGAGGGAGAACTATGAGGAAAAATTGGATACTCGTTCTCTTCGCCGTCTTTTTGATAGCAGGCTTGTTATGTTTTGGGCCTATCTTTCAACCAGTAAAAGCTCAACAACAACCTATTGAATCATATTCAGACGATTTCAGCATAGATTCGGGTTCATGGCAGTATTTGGGGAGCACATACCGGGACCAAACAAACCAGTATTTAGTTTTAACTAATAATGACGGCAGTCGGGGAGGAGTTGCCTTTTTCAATGCCCTAATTCAAGGCTCTTTCACAGCTAACTTCAGCTACAAATCTGATGGAGGAGACGGGTTCACAATATTCTTTTACAAGCAGAAATACTCAACACTGGATACCGGCGGGAGTCTAAGTTTCAGCTCTCCTTCCGGAATTGTCCCTGGATACGGAATCGAATTTGATAGCTGGCAAAATATAGCTGGAGACTTCCAAAGCATGCCTGGAAGTTTACCAAATACATCAGGCGACCCCTCTGCTCATCACATTGCGTTAATAGAGGGTTATGTTGGCAACCATTTAGCATATGTTAATGACCAAAGAATTGCCGACAACAATTGGCATAACGTTTCTGTAAACGTTCAAGCGTCTTCGGTTAGCGTTTTTGTTGACGAAGGCTTAGTCCTTCAATGGAACGGAATGCTAAACAGAACTTACGCTGGGTTCGGATTTAGTGGAGCTAATGGGAGTGCTAGCGGCTGGCATATGATTGACGACTTTTCAATTACTTCCCAGAATTTGCAGAAACCATCTCTTATCACTTCGTGCAGAGGCTCAGCATCTGCGTCAAGGTTTAGCGCCCAAATTAACGGTAACTTGACCTTTAACGGAACTGCTGTTTCAGGCGTGCCCATTTTTCTTTCTTACAGTGTAACTGGCGGGAAGTCTTGGCAAGACCTAACCCTTGTAAATACTGGTACTGACGGTAGCTACTCGGCTTTGTGGTTGCCATCCGTTACAGGCAACTATATGATTAAAGCTGTCTACGAAGGAAATGAAAGTTATTTAGGCGCAATAAACATCGTTAACTTTGCCATAGAACCTTACGAAGAACAAAGCGCTTTCTCAGTAACCACAAACTCAACCATCTCAGAATTATCCTTTAATTCGACTAGCAAAGAATTGAGTTTTAGTGTATCTGGGGACACTGGAACAACAGGCTACGTTGATGTTTACATTCCCAAATCTCTGATAAACGATATTACCGATCTAAAAGTATACTTGGACGGCAACCAAACTGAGTACACTGCTCAGTCTCAAGGTGATTGCTGGCTTCTTTACTTCACCTATCACCATAGCACTCACTCGGTTATGATAAGTATAGGTTCATCAAGTGCTAATCCTTCTGATTCCCCAACACAACAGCCAACGCTCGAACCTACACAATCAGCAAAGCCAGCTATTGGTTCAATTGTAGACGGCATAGATCCTCTTCCATATATCATCGGTATAGTTGCTGTTGGAATAGTGGCCATTGTTGGTTCAGCGGTTTATTTCGCGAAATTCAGGAAAAAGAAAGAGACAAACTAACTGGAATATTTAAAAAAGTGTTCTTGCTGGAGAACGGTTCTGTTCTTCAGGGAGAGCTAATAAAGCAAATAGCCTTCTTCGCTTAGTCAAGAAACCTTGACAAAAAAGCTCTTACCTCAAGAAAACAATGGTATTAATTAAGCCACGGAGGTGCTGGGAATGAACAAGATCGTATTCGTAGTTTTTCTAATAATAGTAGTCACACTATTGGGCGGCATTTTGCTCCTGAACCAAACTGGAGAACAGAAACCTAACGGTGATGGCGGCGATACACCCAGTGGTTCGCCGATTGCTTCAAACCAAACCCAAAGTAACTCGTCGAGTGCTGCGAACCAAACCCAAAGTAGCCTGCCGACCGATGCGAATCAAACCCCGAGTAGCTCGCCCAGTCCAGCCAACCAAACCTATAATGTAGAGATTGCAGAGTTTAAGTGGACCAGCACATGGGGAGCGCCATACGGGGTAGTGGCGGCTATTGGCTTTAACATAACAATTCACAACCTGGAAAACAGTTTTGTGAAAGGATTAACGATAGAAATCAGAATGTTAGACATCAACGGCACTGACCTGCAAGCAGAGACCATGTTTTATGGTCCAGGAATCATCGGAACCAGTGCGTATTATGAACCTTTTGATGGTGTGCTTCATGCCGGAGAAGTTCGCACCCTGAGAGGAGCTATCTGTTCAGATTGGGACACTATGAGTGACGCTTGGGCTTTGGGACCAGTAACCACCGTCGTAGATGTCAAGATGGGCGAAGTAGTCTTGGATGAGCTGAGGCTAACTGACTAAACGCTATCAGCAGCAGGTACAACCGAGTAAAACAGAAACTATGTGTTCTTCTGGGAGAACCATACTGTTCTTCAGGGAGAGCAGCAAAGGTAAACGGCATTCCATTTTAGTCAAGAAACCTTGACAAAAAAGCTCTTACCTTAAGAAAACAACAGTGTTGATTGATGTGGAATGAAAAGACAAAGAAGCATCCCGCTCGCCTTCGTTCTCGTCTTAGTAACAGCATCGTGCCTAATTATGATTCAACCCGTGAAGGCTTCCGAAAACTCTTGGACATCAAAAGCGCCGATGCATCAGGCAAGAGAACGGCTGGGGGTTGCCACGGTAAACGGCAAAATCTACGCCATTGGCGGCGATACGCTTAGCGGATTCTGGAGCTGTTCAATGGGGCTTGCAGGTCAGGTTACTGGCGGAGTAGTGGGCACAAACGAGCAATACGACCCAGTCACCGACACATGGACCCAAAAAACACAAATGCCAACGCCGAGATTCAACTTCGCCATAGCCGCCTGCCAAAACAAAATCTACTGCATAGGCGGAGCCACAGGCGAAAATATTTACTCCGGAGCCACTGCCACCGCAGTAAACGAGGTCTATGACCCCGCAACAGACACTTGGCAAATAAAAGCGCCCTTTCCGACACCCGATTTCCCACTGCAAGCCAACGTCGTAAACGACAAAATCTATGTACTAACCTATTACGGGGCAAACTACGAGTACGACCCCGCTAAAGACGCGTGGACCAACAAAACCCAAGCGCCCCACTATGCGTTTGACGGCTACGTTTCCGCAGTTGTTGACAACAAAATATACGTCATAGGCGGACTCTCATCTGACCAACATTATAATCTTAACCAGATATACGACCCATCAACTGACACTTGGAGTTTCGGAGCGTCCCCGCCGACAAGTATTGGAAACGCAGTTGGCGAGGGAGCTGGAGGCGCAACCACGGGACTCTTAACACTCAAGCAGGTTTACGTGCTGGGACAGAATGGAAATCTCCGACAGGGCGAACCACCCGGAACCAACCGAATTTACAACCCCAAAACCGACAGCTGGACATACGGCGCCGATGTTCCTACAAACAGAATCAATTTCGCAGTCGCTGTCGTAAATGACACGCTTTACGCAATTGGAGGTGGCAGTGCTGACGACTGGGTTGTCGGCACGTTTTCTCCAAGTGCAGTCAATGAGCAGTATACGCCAATCGGGTACGGAACACCTGACCTGTCAACTCCATCTCCCTCACCGACGCCTTCCCCAAGCCCGTCGCCTTCGCCATCCCCAAGTCCATCACCGACTCCAACCCCTTCACCGTCTCCAAGCCCAACCCCAACAATATCTCCTTCTGTTTCTCCAACACAGCAACCAAACGTTACTCAATCAGCAAAACCAACCATACTTCCAGTTGCAGATGGCATTGGCCCTCTACCATATATCATTGGCATAGTTGCCGTTGTAATTGCAGTAATTACCATTCCAGCTTTAGCGGTTTATTTCCATTTTAGGAAACGCAGGAAAAAGGAAACAGCAAACTAGCTTGACCTCACAAGATTTTAGCGCCCGCTTTTCAGAGACCGCAGCCGAATAGGTTCAAATCTGCGCTTCATCCGCATTTGCGGTTTTTGCTTTTTCTACGGCAACCTTTATTTCTGCTCGCAGGCTAGAACTTACTATTAAATCCACTAGCCGCAAGGTGCCACGCATGGGTTCGAAAATAGGCTTCATACTCGTCTTAATTATCATAGCCGCTTCATTCGTGGGCACAATCTCAGTGGCTAAAATCCTCTACAGCCCCAGCATCGAGGACTACGCGGTGCAGGCGCAGAAAATCTTTGACGCCGCCAAGCTGGAAGTTGAACAAATCCGAAACATAACCCTCCCAATCACAAACCTTCATGTCATAACCAAGGCGGATGCGGTCGCTATGTGGGGAAGCCCCTCAGGCAGCCAAGACCTAACGAACATTTACCGTCAAGAAAAAATCTACAAGGGACTCTTCCTCATGCCTGAGAACGAAAGCCTGTACCAAGCAAACCAAGACTGGACAGCCAACTGGGGCGCAGCCACCGTCGGCAACGACGTCTACGTTATAAAAGAAAACTTCGACCCCTTCCGCATGCCCGATGCAGAAGCCACCTTCGTCCATGAACTCACGCATGTTTGGCAGCCCGACCTCCAGTGGCCTGCCACGTACGACCAGGACAAGGCGCACACTGCCTTGGTTGAAGGAGACGCATCCTACATGGGCGATGTCTACATGAACAAAACTAAAGCCCAAGCCAACGTTCCTGAAGCCAGCGTTGACAACGTGCCAACCTACCTCTTGGGAAGCCAGCTTTCGGATAATGTTCACCCGATGCTTGACACGCTCTGGGACCTCAACTACTTCCCCTATGACCAAGGCAAAACCTTCGTGAGCACACTCTACCAGCACGGCGGCTTCACAACCATAAACCAAGCCTACGTGCGAGGTTACACGCCCGACACGACCGAGCAGATAATTTACCCAGACAAGTACTTCGCGAACGAAACCGCCAAACAGGTGTCAGCGCCTACTCTCGCAGAAAACAACTGGCAACTCGCACTAACTGACCGAGGACAAAACCACAACACCTACGGAGAATACTTCATCCAAATCATGCTCGCCAACTGGCTAAACCAAAACACAGCAGTGCAGGCATCAACAGGCTGGGGCGGAGACAACTTCACATACTACGAAAGAGGCAGCGACTTCCTCTTCACCTGGAACATCAAGTGGGACACAGGCTGCGACGCCAGCGAATTCTACATCGCGTTCTTCAACATGATGAACGCCACAGGCGCCACTGGAGACGGCAGCTGCCAATGGACCGCTAACGGACGCTACTCATCCATCGAGTGGAACCAGAACATGAACACAACGCTCATCGCGGTCTCAACCGTCCAGTCTGCGGTGCAGACAAACTACTTCACCTAAAAGTACCATACTCGATTTTGCTTCCAGTTCCCTAGATTTTATATAATTTGCACACTGATACCTAGGCAACTAAGGGCACGGTTGGAAACATGAGCAAAGTCACTGCAATATTCCACAAAATTCCTCATTCACTCAAAGTCGCCCTCCTAATCGTGCTTCTGGCTAAGCTTCTGGTTTTCTCCATCGGGTACGCTACTACGTATTTGAACGAAGGCCCAGCGGCGCCGTTAACAATAGTGATGAACGAGTTCAACAGGTGGGATGCACCCCACTACATCGACCTCGCCAAAAACTGGTACGTAAGCAACCCCAACGCCGACGCCTACAACTTCATCGTGTTCTTCCCGCTCTACCCCATCCTCATCCGACTGACAACCTTAGACTTTGCGTACACTGGGTTGTCAGCGCTTATCGTATCCAACGTCTGCTCCATAGCAGCATTCATCTACCTGTGGAAGCTGACTAAGCTGGACTTCGATGACGGCGTAGCGCAGAAAGCCGTGCTTTTCCTCAGCATTTTTCCCACAGCCTACTTCCTGTCTGCACCGTACACGGAAGGTCTCTTTTTCGCCCTAGTCATCGCCAGCGTCTACTACGCGAGGCTGGCAAAGTGGCCTTTGGCAGGCATCCTCGGAATGTTAGCTTCGCTGACGAGAATTGCTGGGCTCCTGCTTTTGCCTGCGCTTTTGGTTGAGTATCTGTATCAGAAAGGATGGAGACTCCGCAAAATGGACATCCGAAAGATTGACGCAAATATTCTTTGGGTTTTGTTTTCTGTTATGGGCTTCTTGATTTACCTCAACATAAACAACCAAGTCACGGGGAGCCCTTTCACCTTCTTGGAAATTGAGAGGACACACTGGTTCAACACAATCGACCCTCTAACGGGGTTAACGCTGGCTTTCGGAACCTTGAGCAGCCCTTTCCCCGGAAATATCACCATCGGCGCTGCACCCATAGTATTCGCTTTGGGCGGCATCTTGGCAGTTGCGGGCGGTTTCTTGCGTCGCCTCCGCCCTTCCTACATCATGTATTTGCTGTTGACTTGGATGCTGGCAGTGTCCACTGGTTGGTGGATAAGTGTTCCCCGCTACGTTATGGCTATGTTCCCCATGTTCATCCTACTGGCTTCGGTCTCCCGCAGCAAAACGATCACACTGCTGATTGGGGCTGTTTTCTTGGTGACTTTGTGCTTCTTCACCGTGCTTTTCGCGACGACAGGTGTTTGGGCATTCTAACCCATCAGCACAAGAATTTCAGGAGCCATGACATGCGTCTGCTCGGATCATCCATGAGGAAAACTCGAGGCTATTCCAAAAAATCTTTTATCCAGAGACACGTTGAAATGGAGTCTAATGGGGTAAAGCTGCTGTGAAGCTGCCTTTCGTAAAACGAGAGTTAGCCATACTCTTCGGCTTGCTGTTCTTGGCTTTCATGGTTAGGTTCGCCTTCTTCTCTAACCAAGGATACCAAGTAGACACAGGAGACTTCAGTTCTTGGTTTCAGACGGCAGCGAATTCTGGTCCGCGCATTTTCTACAGCGTCGTGGGCTGGTGCGATTATCCACCGTTCAATATCTACTTCTTCTGGATATTCGGCTTGCTCGCCAAAAGCCTCGCAGTCTTCGGCACGAGCCTGTTCACGTATGTTATGAAGCTTCCACCCAACCTGTTCGACATGGCAACCGCCTTCGTCATATTCGCCTTTGTCCGCAAGCGACTCAGTTTCAAATGGGGCCTGGCGGTCGCTGCGCTTTACGCCTTCAACCCAGCTGTCATTTTTAACGCTGCAGTCTGGGGTCAATTCGACGCAATCTACACGTTTCTCCTGGTTTCTTCGCTGTATCTAGTGCTTGAATCGAAAACTAAACTGGCGGTTGTCGCTTTCATGCTGGCCATTCTGACGAAGCCGCAGAGCATAGCGTTAGCGCCGTTGTTTGTCTATCTGATTTGGAGGAAAACTGACTGGAAAGGCTTCTTGGTTTCGTTGGGTGTTGCAGCCGCAACGGTCGTCGCAGTCATTCTTCCGTTTGAGTGGACAAACGGCAACCCAGTCACTTGGCTCAGCAACATCTACTTCGGCGCCTACAGCGGCTACCAATACACCACCCTCAACGCCTTCAACATCTGGGGTTTCGGCGGAATGTGGGTGCCTGACACAGGTGGACTCAACATAATCGGCTGGGTGATGTTCGGCGCACTGGCTGCCTTCGCCGTATATTACGTTCACAAACGGTACAGCGTGTCTGACGAACTCCTCGTAATATTTGCCGCGTTCGTACTTTTCTTCGGCTTCTTCATGCTTCCCACGAGGATTCATGAACGCTACCTCTTCCCAGCCATAAGCATGCTGGCTCTGATGTTCCCCTTTCTCAAAAAGACAAGGCTATTGTATGTAGCTTTGACCGCTACCTGCTTTGTCAACCAAGCCTACGTTCTTAACGCTCTTGTGGCTGCGTATCCTTCTGGCGCGAACTTAACTGGAGATCCTGTGGTTTTCATAGTAAGCTTGATTAATTCATTGGCATTCGTATACGTCATAATGCTGATGCTGAGAGAGTTGCAAGGCAAAAAGAGGCAAAGCCAAAACCCAGCGGGAACATTAGCAGCTGCTTCAGGGGAAGGTGGCGAATATTGCATTTAGACAAGCGGGATTTGCTGACAATTGTAGTTTTGGCGGTCATTTTCTTCTCAGTAGCCACTTGGGACCTCGGCATGACCCAAACTCCCGTGACCATAGCGCAGTTGTCAACTGGGCAAAGCTTCTACGTTGACCTTGGTTCTGTCCAGACTGTGAAGTCCGTGAATTTCCTGCTGGAAGACGGCGGGTACAACCTAACCGTCACACCTGGTTCTCTAGGCAACTGGAGCACAACGGTCTCGCAGCCAAGCGCCTTCTCAGACTACTACAAGTGGAATGAGGTCCAGTTTTTCACACCACAGACCACGCAGTACGTTAAGGTTAGCTTCTTCACTGAAAAAGACAAACAGAGCGCAATAATCGCAGAGATAGCCTTGGTTAATCCTTCGGGGCAGAGGTTGGCAATTGCCTCTATCAATGCGGTGGACTCGGAAATCACGAACCTACCCAACCTCATCGATGAACAAAGTCTAGTTCAGTACCCAGCCACGTATATGTCTCAGACTTACTTTGACGAAATCTATTTTGTCAGGACGGCTGAACAGTACCTGCACCTTCAGTGGCCATACGAGTGGACGCATCCGCCGCTTGGAAAACTCATTCAAGCGGGCGGCATCGAAGTTTTAGGCCTCAACCCGTTTGGATGGCGCTTCGTAGGCGTCTTATTTGCCACGCTGATGATTCCTGTGATGTACCTGCTTGGCAAGAAGCTGTTCGGCACTTGGATAGGCGCCTTCGCCTCAGCTTTCCTTTTGACTTTTGATTTTATGCATTTCACCATGGCTCGGATGGGAACCGCGGACACCTACGTGGTTTTCTTTTCCTTGCTTTCGCAGCTCTTCTTCCTAGTCTACTTCTTGAACGTTCTCAAGAAAGGCTGGAAAACTTCGGTTCTGCCGTTGTTTGTGGCGTTTATCTTTTTTGCGTTGGGTTTCTCCACGAAGTGGCTGGTGCTTTATGGTGCTCTAGGAATGCTAGCGCTCCTCATCGGTCTCAGAATCAAAGACATCGCTAAACTGAAAGGGAGCTTAGGCAACAGGTACGCGGCTTTTTTTGACCACCCGTTCCTTTTGATGCTTGGATTCGTCGGTGTCGTGGCGGTAATTTATTTCTTGACTTACATTCCTGACATGGTGATCGGTCGCCCCTTCATTGCGTTTCCTCTGGGCGGTCCAAATGACGCAGGTATCGGCGTTGTTAACCTGCAATTCAAGATGTACCAGTACCATGCGACTCTTGTGGCTACTCATGCTTTTGCCTCGCCGTGGTGGAGTTGGCCCCTTATGTTGAATCCCACCCATGGTTCGTATACACCTCTGTGGCTTGCCATATCATACCTGCCGAACAACGTGGACTCAACCATCTCGGTCATGGGGAACCCTGCGGTCTGGTGGGTTGGCTTCGCCTGTATGCTGCTGGTTGCAGAAAGGGCGATACGCGGAAAAGAGCTTTGGAATAAATTAACCTTAAAACTTGAGAAAATTATGGCGAAAGGCTTAAGATTCGCTAGCCTGCTTTGGAAGAATATAACTAAAAGAGTGAGTTTCGAAAAGAAACTGCCAATTTTACCATATGTATTCAGCTTCATAGAGGAAAGGGCTGTTAGCAAATCCAAGATTGTTTTAGTTGCTGATAGACAATGGGATTTAGTTGCCATTTTCATTGCTGTGGTGTTCTTTTTCTCGTGGATTCCCTACGTGTTAATCTCAAGAGTTACGTTCATCTACCACTTCTATGTTGCCATGCCTTTCCTCTGCTTGTCCTCGGCGTACTTCATCAACAAGTACTGGAACACAAAGTGGGGCAAAGTTGCTGCCTTAATCTTCTTTGCAAGCGTCGTGGTAATGTTTGTAGTCTTCTATCCAGTTATTTCAGGTGCGCCCACATCAACGTCGTGGATACACAACCTCAAATGGCTCCCAGGATGGTACTTCGCTCCATGACCGCCCAAAACAGCTCAGACAAATCAGTGGAAGTTTCGGTGGTTTTTCCAGCTTACAACGAAGTGGACTATTTGGAGCCTGCAGTGGAGAAGGTCACCCAAGCCCTCAACGAGTTCACGCGTTCTTACGAGGTAATCATCGCTGAAGACGGAAGCACCGACGGCACCGCGGAACGCGCAGAAGAACTTGCCCAGAAGTACCCGTACGTGAAGCATATTCACGGGGAAAAACGTCTTGGCAGGGGAACCGCGTTGAATAACGCTTTCAGGCAAAGCAGAGGCAAAGTCCTTGTCTACATGGACTTAGACTTAGCCACCGACTTAAGGTTTCTGAAGCCTCTGGTTGAAGCAGTTGCGGTTGAAGGCTTCGACTTTGCCACGGGCTCAAGGATGATGTCTGAAAGCAAAGTGGAACGCACGCTACGCAGAAGCATAAGTTCAAAATCGTACAATTTTCTGGTGCGCCACATGCTTGGCTCAAAACTCAGAGACCACCAGTGCGGCTTCAAGGCTTTCAGGCGCGAGCCAACTCTGCAGTTGATCAACGAAGTTGGTGCTCGCCACTGGTTCTGGGACACCGAAATCCTCGTCCGAGCTGCACGCAGAGGTTACACTATAAAAGAGATTCCTGTGGAGTGGAAGAGTGGGCGAAAAACTAAGGTGAACCTCTTCAAAGACAGCTACAACATGGGGAAGCAAGTGGTTAATCTCTGGTGGCGCCTCAAAAGAGAGTAGTCCTCACCTTGGTTTTGTTCAGTGCCGTTTCGCGAAGAGAATTGTTCCTCTGACTATAATCGTTACGCCTATGAGTATCAGCAGTGAAGACCAGAAAGCGAACCATTCCCTGTAAGTGGTTGCGCTGTTGAGAAAGACTGTCACAAGGTAAGCGGCTCCGAACCAGAAAATGAGGTTGCCCACTGTCTCCGCTATTCTCCCGATGCGGCTGCGCACGGCTGCCCTCAACGCCAAGATTAATATTTGCAGGATGCCCACGCCGATGCAGAACTGCGCTATGGCCATGAACAGAATAGAGTGGCTTGCAGGATTAGCTGGAACTGGCAGGCTTATCATTGAGGTGGTGCTTCCTGGGAAGTAGAAGGATCTCGAGGTTATGTCGCCGAAGAACGCGCTGATTTTTCCTCCAAGATCTGGCGTAACCAGAAAAAGCATTCCAATGATGATGAATGCTCCGCCCACGGCTATGGCAGTTATTACGCCTTCGCCATGTTCGCGTCGGCGCATGTGGCGATTTTGGTTTTGGTCCAACTAATTTCTCTCCTTGCCTTCCTCATCAGTATATGTGCAGGTACAGCATATAACTTTTTTTTCCTGTCCATTTTTCGCAGGGTGAAATGTTTTAAATACTTATTCTCTAATAGAGAATTGCAGGTTATAGGTGAAGTTTATGTCGTACTGTCCAAAATGCGGCAACAAAGTTGACGAAACGATGACTTTCTGCCCGCGATGTGGCGCATCACTGAAAATGGAGACAACCGCGAGGGCTACTCCGCCTCCACCGCAAGCTCCGCAGCGTGGCGAAAAAGCTGAGAAACAGGAGAAAGGCGAGAAACACGAGAAAAACGAGCCTGAAAAAGGAGAGAAGCACGAGAAAGGCCAAATGGGTTTTGTCGGCTGGCTGATAGGCGGATTAGTGCTGATAATTATAGGCGTGTTAGCTTACTCGCGAGCTATGAGGTTCATAAGTTATGAATTTGAGGGTCCGCTGGTGCTGTTGATAATCGGCGTAGCAATAATAATCTTGGCTGTCTGGCTCTCAACCATGGCGCGGCGTCGCCACCCCACTCCTCCTTCTTAGAGGAGCCAACCTAAGAAGAACCTGTACAGCCTATGCTCCAGTAGCGTTGAGGCGTTTCGTCTCCCGAATATGCGGAAGTAGTTTTTTCCAGCTGACTCTACTAAGTCGCCGATGTCGTAACGGGGAAACATGCATGAAGATATGATTAGCCTTCCCCATTCGCCTCGTTTCAGTTCATGCAGCATTTTCACTTTTTTTCCCGTGTCGACTTCAAAGAAGTAGCCGTCGTAGTTGGGCGTTACGTAAGGCAAATCATCGTACTGTTGGGCGAAAACTCCCTCGGTCGCAGTGTACATTTCCACCACAGGCACCTGCCCGAAGTACTTGCGGAGAATGGGCGCGTATTTGAACTGAATTTTCCGCACGCTTGTGCAGAACAACGCTTGGAACTTCCACAGGTCGGCTGGTTTCTTGCCGTGTTTTCGCTTGACGTATTTCGCAAACGCTAAAACCACAGGTGTAACGCCCATGGTTGCCGTCACGTTCTTGTCCAGTGCCTGCTGATACGCCAGTTCGAAACGTTTCTCCCAGTCTTTTCTGCCGATTCCTGAGCCGAGCCTGTCTATGTCTTCTTGCCGTGGGAGGAGGCTGACTCTGTCGAACATCGGGTTAAGCCGCGCGTAGGTTCCTGAACTGTAGCCGTAAGTGACTTCTTTTCCTTCGGAGTTCATTGTGTGGACGCTGCCGGGAAAATTCAGGTTCAGTATGTTGCCCATGAACAAGTCAAAGTTCTGCTTTCTCAACGCAAAATGCACCAATGCTCGGGCGCCGCAGGTAAATATCTGCTTGAGGTGCGTCGGGGTGGCGGGCAGAACTTTGGCTTTTCCCGTTGAGCCCCGCGTCATCACCCAGCACTCTGGGGGTTCAGGCAGAATCGCTTGGTAGTTACCTTTTTTTGCCTGCGCGAGGTACGGCAGGAGTCCGTTGTAGTTTATGATTGGGAAATTTGCCTGATACTCTGCTGCGTCGTTGATCTGGAGGGCGTCGTGGCTTTTTCCATAGCCTGTACTTCCGTACTTCTTAAGCAGATCATAAAGCACCTGTTCTTGGGCTTTCTGCGGGTTCTCCAGCGACTCGTACCATGGACCGATAATCGGCTTCAGGATGCTGTTGACGTTTTCTGCTTCAGGCAACATTTCAGGAGCACATTTCCGCTTAGACAGGTGTTTCAATTGCCTTATATGCTTCGCCGTCGGTTGGGTTGCCTATTGAAAAAGCAAATTGATAACTTTCAGTAACTTTTGGTGACTGCCTGTTATTTTTGTTGGTTGGGTTGTCGCTGAGGCCGTGGAGTAGGCGGAACTGGTCTTCGAAATCTATTTTTGGTAATGAAAACGCGCACGTTTGGATGTTTCTAACCTAAAATCTTTAATGTGTCCAACCATCTTCTTTTCTCCTAAGTGAGTGCCATGAACGAAACTGTGCAAGCAACGGCGGAGCGGATTCGGCGACTTGAAGTTCAAGGAGCAAGAAACGCAGCCATAGCAGCCATAAAAGCCCTAGAGTCCCTTGCGACTGCAACAAAAGCCAAAACACGAAAAGACTTCATCCAAGAACTCTCCGAAGCAAAGGCACTGCTTTTCGCCGCGAGGGAAACTGAACCGCTCATGAGAAACGCCGTCAGATGGGTCATCACGCAGGTGGAGGACAGCGACGAAAGAAACGTCACCGAACTAGCCAACCTGGTTTCCAGCAGCTCGCAGAGCTTCCAGAAAAGCCTGCAAGGCTCAAAAGAGCGCATAGCCGAAATAGGCGCCAAAAGAATCCGCGACGGCGCAGTTGTTTTCACCCACTGCCACTCATCCACCGTCACCTACATGCTCAGCAAAGCGTTGAAAGAAGGCAGGAAATTTGAGGTCGTCTGCACCGAGACCCGCCCAGCCCTCCAAGGCAGAATAACCGCCAAAGAAATGCTATCGCTCGGCGTGAAAACAACCTTCATCGTGGATTCCGCAGCACGTTCGTTCATCAACAACGTGGACCTCGTCATGGTCGGAGCCGACGCCATAACCTCAGAAGGAAACGTCGTCAACAAAATCGGCACAGGCACCATCGCCCTGCTGGCGCGTGAGGCAAGGAAGCCGTTTTATGTGGTTTCGGAGCTGCTGAAGTTTGACCATGCCACGTTGTATGGCGAGTACGAGCGGATTGAGGAACGCAGCCGAGACGAAGTCTGGAAAGAAGCGCCCGCGGAACTTAACGTGCGGAACCCCGCGTTTGACGTTACCCCCCGCGACTTAATCCACGGCATAATCTGCGAAGAAGGCATCGTATCGCCACATTCAGTGGCTGAAGTGGTCCATCGGGTCTATCCGTGGGTTTTCCACTGACCCGCTAAGCCTTCCACGTTTCCAGCGCCGCCTGTAACTCTTTATGGGTTTTCGCGTAATCTTCCAAGCTGGTTTCCTTCAGCGTGGCGTCAACTGCCTGCCGCATCGCCATGGCTCCCGCGATTGTGCCGTCTGGGTGTCCGTGGATGCCTCCGCCAGCTTGGATAACAACGTCTTTGCCAAAAGTCGCGATTAGGGCGGGCACGAGTCTGGGGTGCAAGCCGCCTGAAGCCACAGGCATAACCTGGTTTACCCCGTGCATCTCCATTTTCAACGCGTCGATGTTCTCGAGCACTTCTTCTTTGGTTTCGGACATTTTGCCCACCACGGTGCCTACGTGCAGTTGGTCTACACCTATGGCGCGGGCGACTTTGGCTATGGCGCGCATCGCAATGCCGTGCTTCGGGTTCTTCGTGAACGCCGCGTGCCCCGCACGGTGCGCGTGAATCACCAGCTTAAAGTCCTGGTCGCGGAGCGTCTGCAGCGCCGACCACCCGCACGTCAAGATGTCCACCATGGCGTATTCTCCGCCGTGGTCCTGAATGAACTCAGCGCGTTTGAGCATGACGTTGGTCTCGGCGGTGATGTTTGCCATGTAAACTTTCCTCTCGTCCGTTTCCGCTTCTGCTTGGTCTCGGCAGTCCAGCGTTTCCGAGATGCGGTCTTCGAACGGGTTGAATTCTTGGCTGCTCAGGTTCTCGTCGTCCTTCACGATGTCGCAGCCGCCTTTCCAAGCCTCGTAAGCCACTCTCGCATGGTCCACGGTTTTAAGCCCCAACTTAGGCTTGATTATCGTGCCTACCAGCGGTCGTTCGGGGACTTCGAGGAGCCTGCGGATTCCGCTGATGCCGTACTTCGGACCCTGGAAGGTCTTCGTCAGGTCGCTCGGCAGTTCGATGTCGATGAGCCTCAGGTTGCTGAGCGCTTTAAGCCCAAAAACGTTGCCTGCCACGCTGCTGAGGATGTTCGGCATGTTACTCGCCTCGAAGAGTTCTAGTGGATAAGCTATTTTCGCCGTGTTGCCTTCCAGCCAGTAAACGCGAGCTGCAAGCTTCTCCACATAGGCTTTCAGCGTGGTGAGTTCAGTCCATGTTCCTATGCTGCTTTCAGCGGCGACCGCTCCTGCGGCTTCTCTGAGGCTGACGCCGTCGGGTTCAAGCGTGAACGTGCAAATCAAGTCGGAAGGCTTCGGCTTGTACGTTAAATCAACGAAGTCCAAGTACTTCAAAACAGTCGGTCTCCTGTACTTGCAAAAGTGAAGCGAGGTTTCCTTAAAATCTTTAACTATCGCCTTGCTTATCATACGAAGTGTGTGGACCGCATGGAGCTTGTCGTTGGAGTCTTAAACATAACTGCAGGTGGCAAACGCATAGCCATCTTGGATGAGGAAACCGCGAGCCAACTAGGCGTACACTCCTCAGACAGAATAAGACTAACGTACGGCGGTCGGGAGATAATTGCTTTGGCGAACGTGGCTGCCAATTTTCCACCTGACCGCATCTGGCTCTTCGCTGAAGTTTCCAAAGCGCTGGGCGTAACAGGAGAAGAAACCGTCGAGGTCCAGTTGGCTCCCATGCCAGAATCATTAAACCACGTTAGGGCGAAACTGCGGGGAGAACGGTTGCGGGAACAGGAAATCTACACCGTAGTCAAAGACGTTGTTGAACAGCACCTCAGCGACATCGAGATTTCCGCGTTCTTGACGGCGCTGAAGATTTACGGGTTAAGCATGAGCGAAACCGAGGCGCTTTCCCGCGCAATGGTAGAAACTGGAGAGAGCATCAGCTTCGGAAAAGCACCAATTTTGGACAAGCACAGCATCGGCGGCATCCCAGGCGACAAAACCTCAATCTTGGTTGTGCCCATCGTGGCAGCAGCAGGCTTCACCATTCCGAAGACGTCTTCACGTGCAGTCACTTCGCCTGCGGGGACAGCGGACCGCGTGGAAACCCTCTGCCCTGTCCAGCTGGAAATAGATGAGATCCGCGAGGTGGTGAAGATGACGAACGGCTGCCTCGTGTGGGGCGGAGCGTTGGAGCTGGCGCCTGCGGATGACCTGTTCATCCAAGTTGAGTATCCGCTGGGAATTGACCCTTTGCTTTTGCCGTCGATAATGAGCAAGAAGAAAGCCATCGGCGCCACCCACGTGGTAATTGACATTCCCACGGGCACGGGCGCCAAAATCAAAACCGCCACGGAAGCCTACACGTTGGCAGCTGACTTTGTGCACTTGGGCATGCACTTGGACATGAAGGTGCAGTGCGCCTTGACCTTCGGCGACCAGCCGTTGGGATGCGGCATCGGTCCTGCGCTTGAAGCACGCGAAGCGCTGAACACGATAATGGGTGAAGGACCAGCGGACGTTCGTGAAAAGGCGGTGACTCTTGCTGGCATGCTTTTCGAGTTGGCTGGAGTGAAAGGCGGCTACCAGAAGGCGGATGAGATTTTGAAGTCAGGGAAGGCTGAGGGCAAACTGCGTGAAATCATTCAGGCTCAAGGCGGAAACCCCAACGTTAAGCCTGAGGACATACCTGTGGGCGCCGAGTGGGCGGAGGTTCGGGCGGAGCAGAAAGGAAGAGTTATGTGGATTAACACTGACGGCATCGTGCAGGTTGCGCGGGCTGCGGGCGCGCCGAAGGAGAAGGGCGCTGGCATCATGCTTAAGGCGAAGATTGGCGATGCAGTGGCGAAGGACGGGGTGCTTTTTGAGGTTTACGCAGAGAAGAACAGCAAACTTGCGGCGGCGCTGGAGTTGGCGAAGAAAGTTGAGCCTGTGGTTTTGAGCAGGAAAGTTGAGGAGCGCATGTTGCTGGGCCAGTTTCCCGCTAAGACGCAGCGCGATAGCCATTTCATGCTTGAGCGGTAAAAAAAGAAAAAGAGGAAAATGCAGGTTATCGGGCTTTGCTTTGAACTTTGGGTTGCAACAGCGTCCAGAGCCAGTCCACGAATTCCTTCATGTTCTTCGTCTGAATGTACACGTCGCCTGGGCCAGTTATCTGCGTGACCAAGCCTTCTCCGCTCAGGAGCGTTTCTTTTAGCCCGCCGAACTTTGTGACTTTGTAGGTGCATGTGTCGCTGAAGCCTACGAGGTGGAAGTTATCGACTATAAGCGTCTGGCCTGGCATGAGGGTGTGCTTGTCGATGGCGCCGAACGTGTTGATGAACAGCATTCCTGCCCCATTTGCCCTCAGCATGAATAAGCCTTGGCCGAATAGTCCTTTTGTGAAGCCTTCCCATTTGACGTCTAAGTCTATCGCGGGTGATGACGCTATGTATGCTGATTTCTGTATTATGTAGCCGTTTCCTGGTGCTAACTGGAGCGTTTCTATATCGCCGACTGGCGCTGCAACGAAAGCCGCTGTTGCTTGGCCGCGGGTTGCGGTGTAGTCGTTGACCCAGAAGCTTTGTCCGCCTATGATGCTTAAGCCTATTGAGCCTAGGAGGCTTTTTTCGCGTTTTCTGGTGTGCACTTCTATGCTGGGGTCCATGTAGGTCATGGCGCCTGATTCTGCGGTTATGGTTTCGCCTTGGTCTAAGGTTACTACGAGCATGGCGTAGGAGGGTTTGTACTTGATTTCGTATTTCATTTGGTTATTCTCCGATAGGTTCTCCCTACTGCATTATTTGTGTGGTTCCAGATAAAAGTTTAAGGGCTTGGTCAGCTGCGCTTGGCTGTTCTTCAAGTTTTCTTGGAAAAACCATGCTTTAGGGTTCGTGGATTACCGCAACAATATAATACCAGAATGCACAAAAACTGTAAATGACAAGTACCAAAGCAAAAAAGGCTCATGATACGGTGACAATGTGATGGCTGGTTTTGCAGCGTATGGGCGAAAATTGTTCAGTATAGCCCTAATCTTCAATTCTCTGGTTTGCATATCTTACGCGATTGGGCTCTTGGCGGGCTTTTACTTAGAAAATTGGGTGCTTTACTTTCCTTTCGTCATTAATGGCAATCTGTTTTGGCTGATTATTGTGGCTTCGGTGGTGAATATTTTTCCAGCCGCTCACATTGGCAAAGTGAAGACTGGACGGCTGTGGTTTCATCACTACGTTTACGGTTTCTTTGTGTGGTTTGCTTCTGCGGCTTTATTGTTGATGTTCACGTCGGTTTCTCTGTTCAGATTGGTCACGGGGAACATAACTGATATTGGAATCAACGCGGGGCGATTCTTCATTTTGGGCGGCATGGCTCTTGTCCTGGATGACTTGCCTGATGTTTCAAGTGTAACAGCTTCGGCGCTGAACTGGTTGAAGTCGAAAGCGTATCAGGGAAGACATCTGGTGCATTCGGTTCAGTTTCTGATGGGTTGCGTATCTGTTTATTTTTCTGTGTCCGTTGGCGCGTGGATTGCTCTGAATCCTGAAGGCGTCACGGTGGCGAATCTTATCTTGGTGGGCACGTTGGCGATTAATGGTCTCATTTCATTCATGAGCGTGAAGAGAAAGATTTGGTTCAGAATCAAGCCGGAGACAAGCATTTACTCAAGATGGAAGAAAGCGAGAAAACCAGAACACTCGTAGTAAATGAATTTCTCAAAGTTCTGGAAACCAAGAAAACACACATCTAACCAAGATGGCAAGAAAACGGCTGAAGTATCCATGCGTTAGACCATTTAGTGTGTTTGTTTGAGGGTTTCTTTTCCCCATTAGGGAGCCAACATAAGTCGCTGAAGGTATATTACGCTATTTCGTTAGGGCACTGTTGCTCGGAGCAGACTATAGCCCCTCTATTTATAGTCCGAGTGTTGGAGGCTTCTTGTTGGCGCTTTCTGCGTTCTTCTATAGAAGCGTTGTTTTTGGTCTGCACATGTGCGCTGTTGATTGCTGTTGGGTATGCGTTTGCCGTTGAGTGCCTGCAGTTCCATGCAGACAAGGCTGTCCAGTACATGCACTTTCTCAGAATAGCATAGAAAACGCTGTTTCCGCTCTGGTTTCCACCTCCGTGCTGCATTGGGTTTGCACTCCTTTGGAAAACCGTAGCCAGCAGCCGCTTATGAACCCTCACGAAATTTATCAATTTACAAATAAATATACAAATTGACAACTGACTCGGCAGGTGATGCCTTGGAAAACCTGAATCGCGTTGGCGATGCCCGATTTTCTGTTTTTCGCTATTCCACAGGTTATTCGTAGGCTTTTTTTCTTGCGCCCACGTAGTGGATCAGTATGGTTTTTTCTTTCCACAGAACTTCGTAGACTATTCTTTGGTTTCCTGTTGTCCTGATTCTGTAGCGATTGTCGTATCCCTCTAATTTGACAATATCTGTTTTCTTGTAGGGAATCGGGTCGTTCTTCAAAATCAGTATAACGTTTTCTATGTCCTTCTTTTGCCTGTCGTTTGCCTTTTTGAGTTTTTTGAGGGCTTCTCTTTTGATTCTAATGTTGAACATCGCGTTTACAGCCAAGAACTTTCATCAGTTCGTCTTCTTCAGCGACTTCGTCTTCTTGCTCCATGGCTTTTTTTTCTTCCTTGGTCGGTTTCTCCACGGGAATAAGCTTTTCAACTAACTCCTTGTAGAGAAGCTTGATTTCCTGCAGTTCCTCGCGGATTTCTTCTAGAACCTTAGTGCTCACACCTGAAGCCTCAACAAATCCATATGCACTAATCCGCGTTTAAATCTATCGCGAAGAATTCAAACAACTTATAGAAGACATCAAACACTCAGAAACGAGCCATTCCCCCTTCTTCAACATGTTTTTGGCTTGGAAAAACGCCAATAGCGACCTCCCCCTATAGGAACTTACTGTAAAATCGTAGGTTGTTTGGGGTTTTAGGGGTTTATGCCTCATAAAACGCATATGATATAATTAGACTCTTTCTTTTTTCTCAAACATTTCTTTAACGCATGAAGGGCAATTTTCCAATATCTCAGGATGCAGTTTTATACTTGCTGGAAAAGGAATTCTATCGTTATTTCTTTCTACTGTCTTAGAACATTGTTTAAAGTATCTGCATTCCGTTTGAATCAAGGCTTATTCTCCAAGAGATTATTTAAGTGAGACTATTTTTTAATAAAAATCTGGAACGGGGGAGTTATGGTTGGAAGTATCCTGCTAAAATCTTTTCATGCAGAACATTCGTGAAGGCAACGGAGATAATGTTAATCTTTTTTAGTTCAATCCAGAATTCATAAAATTGCATTTCCCTAACTTCATCTAAATAACTGTTCTTAGCTAAGAAGATTTTTTGACCATCTTCTTTGAACCAAAAAATTCCATGCGCCAAGGAAATTCGTATGTCGTTATCAATCATTTTAATGAGACGTTCTCCGATTGGTTTAGAGATTTTGTCTCTAATGTGAAAAAGTAATGCGCCCAGAGTCATTCTGCGAGTTATACCCTTTTCTTCTTCAAGAAAGAAGAGCAAAGATGTCTTAAAAACTGACTCAAGATTCATTAGACCTGTCCCTATTAGTTGAGCAATTAATGCATACGCTAATGCATCAGCCGTCAAGCCTGAATTAGATGCGCACTCAAGAAGTATTTTCTCAGATTTGAACTTATTCTGCATTTCATTTAAAGCCAAGCCAGAATAATAACTGTTTTTCCAAATTAACATCAACTTCTCTCTATCCTCATGTGAAATTCCTTTTCTGAGAAGATGCTTTGAATTTAGTTCATTTAATAAATCATTGAAGAGAACACAGGCTTCCTTCCAAAGCTGCTTTTCTGCATCGGTCTGAATACCTTCATAATTCATCTGTCAATCACTATTCTGATTAGTCTTTAATTGTTCTACTTAATGCTGTTTTAATTTTTTGTATGTTTCCCTAAAATTATTAATCTCACTTGGAACAATGAGTATTTACTGAGTGAAAAGAATGCCTAATCTGGAAGAGCATTGCAGACATTCGCTAAAAAGTTATGGCGTGGAAGGTCGAGATATTCATTCTTGGTTAGATGACCCTTCGAGAGAGTATGCTGGTTCCCATAGGCAATTTCGACACGACACAGAGACCGTAAGGTTGGTTGGAGAAATTTTTGGCAAAACATACGGGAAGAATCTTGCTGAGAATATTGCTTTAGATCACATTATGGTTGACCATGAAGAGGAAATAAAGAAACGGAATACAACAATTATAATCAACCTTCCAGAACAAAAAGAAATTCCTTCTATTCCTTGTAACTATTGTGATACATTGCTTAAACCAAGTGACCAAATTTGTCCTAAATGTGGTGCTTCCAGAACTAAAATTATTGATGCGATTGACAGAAATATTGAGATGGAAAAACTAAAACTTCAACAGAAAAAGAAAGAAATAAGAGAGGAATTGAAACTTGAATTGCAGTATAGAGGATACTCACCATTAGGTAGACTTTATTGGTTGAGATTTTATCAAAAACTCAATTCGAGAAGAGGACAGAAGTTAGGCGAAAAGAATATGAACGTTTTAGAGAGATTGGTGACTGAAGATTTGCAGAATGACCCAAGCCTTGACCAAAAGTTTAACTCAATGACGAAAGAACAAAAACGAGATATTTTGAGAAGTTCTAATTGACGATTGCTTTTGAGTCTTTCACCTTTAAAGGCTAACCTTACGGTATAGGGTCAGCTTTTAGTTTTTGCGTCTAACTGCATAGAGACCTTGTTGCTACAGTACGGAGGGTCAAATAAAATAACATCAACTTTATATGAAGAATTAGCGATAGGGTAAAGTAAGGAAGGAATTTAAGCAAAAACGCTTAAATTAATGCCTAAAAAGAACCGAGGCAAGTTAGTTGAGTGGTCTCACATGGGGCTAAACCAACCTGACCACCCTTCTAACTTGTTTAATCCTCAGTCGGCAATTGCCAAAAAACAATATTGCCAAACGTCTATTTTAGCGTGACCTCAAAAAAATTAAGGGAAAAACCTAATAAAAAGTGACATTTAATAGACATTTTACGGTTAAAAGGACTGTGCGCAAACCATTTTCAAGACATTAGAAATTTTTGACATTTTTGCATCAAACCTGTCAATTTATTCAGGTCTTCCAAAAGGCTTTCTTTAAGCTCAGAAAAGACTACCCGCGTAAGGAGCTTAATTTTTTGCATCTTTCCTCTATCTTCAATATATTTGCATGAGCATATACTATAACCCATAAAACACATCGTTCTATGTAACTCTCTATACCTCTAACGCAATATCTCTTTCTCTCTGCACTGTGCAATTTGTTTTAATAAGAGTGTTTTCACCTAATATCCGCACTCCAAAAGAGGCAAACCATCAACATGCTGATAACAGAAGTCATTCTTGAAAACTTCATGAGCTACGAGTACGCTAGAGTAGCCTTCAAACCAGGCGTAAACCTCATCGTCGGACCCAACGGAGCAGGCAAAAGTTCGCTGCTGCTGGCGATTTCCGTGGCGTTGGGGCAGACGTACACGGAGCGCAGCAAGAAACTCAGCAACCTCATCCGCTGGGGAAAAGACCAAGCCCGCGTCACCGTCGTCCTCGACAACACGAAACGCGGCGGCAAACGCCCCGTACCCAAATACGCCAAAGACCAGATTTTCCTCACCCGCTACCTCCGCCGAGACGGGCAGTACTGGTTTGAACTGGAAAACCGAGCCGCAGGCAAACAAGACATCGAACGCCTGCTAGGCAGGTTCGGCGTGGACCCTGACAACATGCTCATCATCATGCACCAGAGCATGGTGGAGCAGTTCACCGTGCTCAGCAACATCGAAAAACTCCGCATGGTAGAAGCCGCCGTCGGACTGGAACCCTTCCGAGAAAACGTGCTGCAAGCCAAGCAGAAACTCACCCGCATCCTCAGCCAAGAAGAATCCGTAGACAAACTGCTGGAAAGCGCACAGCAGACGCTCAACTACTGGCGAGAACAGTACGAAAAGTTCCAGGAGAAGAAGCAGATGCAGACCAAGCGGCGCTTTCTGGAACGCGAACTGCTCTGGGCGGAAGTGGAACGCCGCGAAGCCACAGTCCGAGAACTCGAAGCAGACAAGCATAAAGCTCAAGAAACTTTGACCCACATCGAAACCGAAACCAAAGCGACCAAGAACCAGCTGCAGACAGAGTGCGACCAGCAGCAGAAACTGAAGCAGGAAAACAACACAGCCTTCACCGACCGCTTAGGCTTCGAACGCGAAATCGCCCAGAACGAAGCCAGCATATCGCTAATTGAGCAGTTGCTCACGGAAACTGCAATTTTGGAACAGGAAATCCAAAACGTCAAAAACGCAAGCCAAATCAAACTACTTCAAGCAAGCAACCTCAAAGGACTCATGCAGAACTCCAGCGACCTCTGTGCAAACGCGAAAGCGAAGGTGGAAGAAAACCAAGCCAAAATGAAAAGCCTCGAAGAAACAATCGAAAAACTCACCAACGACGTCGTAGACAACCGGGAT